>NZ_CP128540.1:3117500-4317500 GCF_021283545.2 Pseudomonas alloputida
GCACCCGCTGGTACGAGAGGCGCAAACGCGAGCTGGTGATGGCCAGCCTGCCACGCCAGTGCTATCAGCGCGTGTTCGAGCCTGCTTGCGCAAATGGGGAGCTCAGCGCGCTGCTGGCCGAGCGTTGTGCCGAACTGCTGTGCCAGGACCTGGACCCGACGGCCGTAGGCCTGGCCCGTGAACGCCTGGCTCACGTGCACAATGCCTCGGTCGAACGGGCCCGGTTACCGGGGGACTGGCCCGGCGGCCGCTTTGACCTGATCGTGCTCAGCGAGGTGGGTTACTACCTTGATCCCACCGACTGGCTGCAGGTGATCGAACAATCGGTGGCCAGCCTCAGCTACGACGGTGCGCTGCTGGCCTGCCACTGGAAGCACCCTATCGCGGGTTGCCCGCAGGACGGTCGCGAAGTGCACCGCCTATTGACCCGACATTTGCCGTTGCATCAGCAGTTTCGGCATGAGGAGGCGGACTTTTTGCTGGAATACTGGTCATGCCAGCCAAGCGTCGTCGATCTCGACGAGACGTGCCCATGATTGCCGTTGTCATCCCTGCACATAACGAAGCCCGCCGCCTTGGGCGATGCCTGCGGGCGGTGCTGGTGGCTGCCCGGCAGGCGCAGCAAGCGGGACTGCACGTGGAAGTGCTGGTGGTACTGGACCGCTGCAGCGACGGCAGCGCCGCCGTGGCGCGGCGTTTCGGTGTACACACGCTGGAGGTGGATGCCGGTAATGTCGGCATGGCACGTCGTGTGGGGGCCGCGCACATGGTCGAGCGTGGCGCCACATGGCTGGCGTGCACCGATGCGGACAGCCGGGTCCCGGCGCACTGGCTGCTGTCGCAGCTGGCCTGTAGCGCCGAGGTGGTTTGCGGCACCGTGCATGTCGAGTACTGGCAACCCTGGCAGACAGCCGCGCTGCGCAAGCTGTACCAGAGCCGCTACCAGGCGTGTGAAGGGCATCGGCATGTGCACGGCGCAAACCTGGGGGTTTGTGCCGATGCCTATGAGCGTGTGGGTGGCTTTCAGCCCCTCGCGGCGCATGAAGATGTGCAGCTGGTCAGCGACCTACAGGCCAGCGGCGCCCAGATCGTCTGGACCGCCAGGCATAGTGTGGCCACCAGCAGTCGACGTGACAGCCGCGCCCGCGAGGGGTTTGGTGATTACCTGGCTGGGTTGCAGGCGCAGTCTTGAACTCAATGGCATTGGCCGTGTTCATGAAGCCTTTCGCGTCTTCTTCACCGGTTTCTTGCCACCCAGGCTGCGCTTGAGCAGTTCGGTCAGGTCGAGGATGTCCGCACCTTTCTCGGCCGCCCCTGTGTCGCCCTTCTCCACCGCCTCGATCTTGCCCTTGCTGGCCTTCTCTTCCACCAGGTCCATGATCGTCTGGCGGAAGGTGTCATGATAATCCTCAGGCTTCCAGGGCCCGCTCATGTCCTCTACCAGGCGCTTGGCCATCTCCAGCTCACGCTTCTCCACCTTGCTGTCGGTCACGCTGGCATCCAGCTCCAGCGTTTCCAGCCCGCGCACCTCTTCAGGCCAGCGCAAGGTGATCATCACCAGCGCATGGTCCAGAGGCCGCAGCAGCGCCAAGTGCTGCCGGGTATGCAATACCACGGTGGCCAGTGCCACCTTGCCGGTCTTTTCCAGCGTCTCGCGCAGCAAGGCATACACCTTGCCGCCACGGCGGTCCGGGGTCAGGTAGTACGGCGTATCGAAATGCTGCAGCGGAATATCGCCCGCTTCCACAAAGGAAAAGATGTCGATCGTCTGGGTCGTTTCGGGCCGGGCCTTGCGGATTTCCTCCTCACTGATCACCACATAGCGGCCCTTCTCGAACTCTACGCCCTTGACGATATTGTCCTTGTCGATTTCCTTGCCGGTCACCTTGTTCACCCGCTTGTAGCCGACCGGCTCCATGCTGCGCTTGTCCAGCCAGTCGAAGTCCACGCGCTCGGTGCGCACGGCGGTATTGAGTGCCACGGGGATGTGCACAAGGCCAAAACTGATGGCGCCTTTCCAGATTGCCCGAGCCATGAGGGTGCTCCCAGGGTTGCCTGCTGATACCAGAAGTGACTGCGTCGGGCGACAAAGGTTTAGCTGCCCTGCCCTGCGGCAACCGTCACGCCTGGCTGAACAGCACCCGCTTGAACGCTTCGGCCGCCAGGTGCACTTGTACCGCCCAATCCCCCGCGGCTTCGCTGCCGGCATCATCGGAAATGTATTTAAGGCACACGAACGGGATACCTTCACCCCGCGCGATCAATGCCAGCACGTAGGCTTCCATGTCGACCACGTCGTAAGGCGCGTCGCCATGGTTGATCTCGAAGCTGTCACCGCTGCCACAGGTTTCCACAGCCAGGCCGGGTATTGCCGCCCCGTGTTCGAGTACCACCGGGGTGTCGGACAAGGGTGTTTCATAACGGGCAAAGCCCAGCGCGGTCACATCCATGTCGCGTTGTACGAAGCGGTTACAGCACACGACTTCGCCCTTGCCATGACGCTGGCTGCCAGCCGAGCCCAGGTTGACGATAAGCTTGGGCCTGCGCGTGGCGATCGCCTTGGTCAGGGCGATTGCGGCATTGACCTTGCCAATGCCGGTGAACACGGTGTTCACCTCGGTAAAGACATCGCCAGCCTCGGCCTCAAGCGCAAAGACGAACAGCGTGTCATTCAGGGAAATGTCGGGGAATTGCTTGATAAGCATCATGGAGCAGGTGTTTCCGAGTGGCTGCAAAGGGCGCGGCCATTGTCGGTCAACCCGGGCTAAATGCAAGTCCCGGCAGCCACCACGGCGCGTAGCGCCTGCCCTTTGCCAAGCCCGTCTGCCCTGGCCTGTGCCAGGCAGCGCAATTGCTGATCGGCATGGGTACCATGGCGCAGCACGTGCAGGGCGTGCTGGCAGGCGCGCTCGGCGTCCGCGCTGTCTATGGGTATCTGGGCCTGCAGTTGGGCGAGCCAGCCTTGCGCCGTGACCGGCTGCTGCTCGTGACAACCTATGAATTGTGCGTGGCGCCCATGGCGCATGGCACGCCAGTAGTTCTCCTGGGCGATCCAGCGCAATTCGCGGCTGCAGGGTAGCGGGTCATGGCGGTAGGCAATGCTGTGTTCAACCAGGTGGCGAAACAGTGCTGCAATGCACAGAACGTCTTCCAGATTCGGGCAGCCATCGCAGATGCGCAACTCCACTGTCGGATAGCGCCGCGAAGGCCGGAGTGCCCACCAAAGGTCGCCATCGGCAGCCAGTGCACCGGTTCGCTGCAACAGGGCACGGTAGCGCTCATAGGCGGCCCAGTCGGGCAATGCTTCGGGCAAGCCCATGTGTGGCCACTCACCGCAGATCACTCGGCGATAGCTCAAGTACCCGGTAGGCTGGCCAGCCCACAGGGGCGACGAAGTGCTCAACGCCAGTAACAACGGTAACCAGGGCAGAAGGCGGTTGATCAGTTGCATGCGGTCACAAGCTGGCGGCACGCCAACGTGCACATGCAGGCCATTGAGCAGGCTACGCCTTGCCACATGGCGGTAGTCGTCGAACAGCTGCTTATAGTGCCCTTGTGCCGCGGGCTTCTGCAGCAGCCACGCGGCGCAGGGGTGGCTTGCCGCAGCGTATGGCCCCATCCCCTCTTCGGCCAATGCCACGCGCAGCCGCTGACGGTTGCGCTGGAGAAACTCACGTGCTTCATACAGGTTGGTGAACACCGGCGACGCCAGCTCGATCTGGCTGCGGAACATTTCCTGGGCGAAATAGCGGCCCAGTGCTTCACGGCAGCGCCCCATCACCGCGGGTGACGGTGTGGCCGGAACCTGACCCGAGCCCAGGTTCACCAGTAGGTACTCTTCCTCGATGCCGAACGTACAGGGCCGGATCATGCTGCCTCAGCGGCTGCGGGTAACGGTGAGCGCCACGGCGGCGATGCGCTCGACCTGTTCGTAGCCTGGTTCAGCCAGTTGCTCGCCAAATACGTCGGGGTCGATTTCCCGATACACCCAAGCCCAATCCGGACCGGCCAGACGCAGGCGGATGGCTTCGAGCAAGGCATCGCGGCCTTCGACAATGGCCACCCCTGTGTATAGCAGCAACGTACCGTGGCGGCTCAGCCGATCGCGAGCCTGCTCCACGATACGTAGCGACAGGTCGACGCCTAGCGCGCCGCCACCGTGACGGTAGATGCGGGCGTTGGGGTCAAGCATGTAGGGCGGGTTGGCAACGATCAGGTCGAACGTACCGCTGATACCGTCCAGCAAGTCGCTGGGCTCGACCGACAGGTTACTCACACCCGCCAAGGCTGCATTGATTGCCGTATAGCGCAACGCCAGGGGGTTGATGTCAACGGCGCTGACCTGAGCGTGCTGGGCGGCGCGAGCAATCAGCAAGGCGCCCACCCCGCTGCCACAGCCGATATCCACTGCATGCTCGACCCGCGCGGGGCAGTGCTGAAGGTGCTCGTGAATGACCTGGGCAAAGCGGTAACTGTCCGGGCCGAAGAACACGGCATCGCGGGCGTCGGTTGGAAACGCCGAATGCAGCAACAGAAATTCATCCAGGCTGGACCAGCGTACCGTGCTGATCAGCCGTTCACCCTGGGCACCCAACGCCTGCGCACGTTCGAGCAACAGTAACTGATCTGCCGACAGCAAACCTGGCTCGAAAGGTCGGCTCCAGCCGAATATATCGCGCAGGGTGCTGGCCTGCCCGCAGCCCTCGCGGGCATTGACACGCGCGTGGGTGGCGGGTGTCACGCAGGTAAAGCGGTATCCATCGGCGCGCAGGCGCTGTCCCAGTTGTAGCAACGCCTGGTCTGCCTCGATTTGCCGGTGAGTGAGCATCATCAACGCGGTTCCTCCTGGCGCAGCCCGGTTACGCGCATGTAGGCGCGCGTGGCACACAATCCGTCTGGGGTGGCGTGGCGGTTGCCGGCCATCCTCTGGATCAAGGCCTTGGGGTCCATATTCAAGGCGTCATAGGGTATATCTTCAGGCTCCTCAGGCAGCCCCCAACTGCCAGGTGATACGCGGCGGATGGACGGCTGCCAATCGTCGGCGATCCAGTCATGCCATAGCTGTTTTTCATAGGCGTTGAAAACTCCGAACATCGCCGCCGTCGGCCCGTCGATCAGCGTCCACCAGCGGCTGTTCGCTGGCGGCTGCCCTCTGCGGATCCAGCCATGAGACTGTAATGCGGCAACGAATGCGGGCATGGCGCCGGGTTCGGCCAGCCATTGATTGATCGTGCGCTGCTGCAGGCGGCAATGGTCGGCATGCATCAATTGGCCATAGACCCGCTTGCGTTCAAGGGCTGCAAACAGTTCGCCTTGCAGGTCGAACTGGCGGATGAGGTCTGGCGTGGCGATACCCCGGTCATTCAGGCGGTAGCCTAAGCGCGCCCTGGCGTAGAACGCCTGCGGATCATGCGCGGGGCTTAGCTGGTTCAGCGCCTGAATTGCCAGGCGGGCGTGGCCGCTGGCGGCATTGTCGATGGTCCCATGCAGCTGAAAATACTGCCCGTCGATGCCCAGTTCGGCCAGCTCGTACGTGGTGATCAGCAGATGCAGCGGTGGCTGCTCATAACCGAGGTTGTAGCCAACCACCTCTGGCAGGTGAGTGTCGCAGTGCTGCCCCAGGGCAAGTTGCAGGGCCCCTTGCAGATACCGCGTGTCATCCAGGGGCATGGCCTCTACGCAACCCAGGCGAGCAAGCAGGCGCTGATAGATCAGCACATGGTTGCAGCGTGGATCACCGTTGCCGAGCTCTTCCAGATAGGTGCGAATCAGCCCGTGGTAACGCGGATCGCGCCAGTGATGCAGGGTGCCCTGTAGCCAGGCGCCATCCACGGCCTTGGTAGGCGCAACCTGTTGCAGGAACCACAATGCGTGGGCGCGGTTGGAAAAGTAACGCCGGGGCATACCTTGACGGCGTTGTGCCCGGTAAACGGTGTAGGCCTTGGCGACCTCGGCGGTATGCTTCTTGCTCCAGGCCGGCAACTCGGCCGGTGTGTCGGGCAAGTCGTCCGGCATGCTCGCGGCACCCGCCAGTTGTTCCTCCAGCCATGAGCCGCTGCCAGCATCCTGGCCTGCGAGCAGCGCTTGGTAGCGTTGTCGCAGGCTGGTCGATTCGGTGACCACTTGCGCAGCGCTTGCAGTATTGCGGTTCATCACCGTCATACCGTGCTCCTTGTCTTCTTACTGGCTCGGCTTCTGCCCCGGCATCGGCTCGGGGTCGGGCGCAGGCTGCGGTGCAGGCTTGGCATCAGGTTGCTGCATCTGCAGCGAAGGTTTACTGGGGTCGGAATCTTTACCAGGGTGGTCATTGTCGCGGTCGAAACAGCCGCCGACCAAGCTCAGCGAACCCATCAGGATGATCAGTGGAGTCAGGCGCATGGAGTACCCCCTTGGATAATTGCAGTGCCAGGTCGCCCCGGCACTGCGCCTCGGTCAGTTACGAACGGCCGCCCTTGTGGCCCGACTCGCGGTCGTGGGGCATGTTGCCGCCCGAGGACTGGCCGCCTTTGCGACCGGCTTCGGAGGCTTTTTCACGGTCATTGGCGAAATTGCCCGGGTTCTTGTTACCGCCTTGGCTGCCTTGTTGATTGCCGGTGCGGCTGTTGTCTTTAGTGGCCATGGTGTTCAAACCTCATATGACTTCGGAATGCACGGCAAGATGCCGTACACAGATTCGGAGTTCGGCGATATCGGCAGATTCGCTTTATTACGAGAGGTTCGGACCGGTGGCGTTAAATAAGCGGCATCGCCATATTTGGTGCGCGTGTCAGTGGTGCGGCGGGCTATCCATGCGCGCCTGCCGGCGGCCCAGCCAAGCGCCTGTCGCGCCCCAGCCCACGGCAAGCAACGCGCCGATGAGCATCGCCAATTGCGGGTGTTCGCCCATCACGTCCAGCGCACGCTTGACCCAGCCGCTCAGCGCATCGCCGCCACGGTAGACCACGGTGTCGATGAAGTTCTTGGCTTTGTACTTGTCCTCGGCGGACAGCACAGTGAACAGCATCTCCCGCCCTGGCCGCACCAATGCGTATTCACCTGCCCGCCGCACCACCATCACCACCACAAACAGGGCGAACACCGGGGCCAGTGCCAGCCACAAGAAGCCGGCAGCCATTATCAGCGGCACTGCAACCAGCAACACACCGACACCCAGCCGACGGGCCAGACGCCCGGTAAGAAAGACCTGGGTGAGGATGGCCAGGGCCTGCACAACCGTGTCGATCAGGCCGAACACCTGTGTCTGCCGGGTGCGGTCAGTGAAGGTTTCGCTGACAATACGCGCCTGCTCGAAGTACAGGAACGTGCTGACGCTGGCCAGCAATACCACGAACAAAGCGATGCCTAGCAGATAGGGCGAGCGCAGTACGGCGCTGGCGCCGGTAAACGGGTTGCCACCCAGTGGCCGCGAGCCCTGGTGTTCGGTTTGCATCGCAATGGGTTGGCGTGCTCGCCAGCGTTGCAGGAACAGTGTCGCGCCGATACTGCCCAGCAGAAGCACCGCCGCTAGCACCAACAACCCGGCATGGCCGAGCGGCGCCACCAGCAACGTGCCAAGCACGGGGCCACTGAGCCCGCCCAGGCTGGCCCCGGCTGCCAGCAGACCGAACAGCCGCTTGCCCTGGGCGGTGGAAAACAGATCGGCGAGCACGCTCCAGGCCAGCGAGATCGTCAGCAAATTGAACACCGACAGCCAGATATAGAACGCCCGGGCGGTCCAGAGGTCGTCAGGGTTACCGGCCAACAGTGCCGCGAACAGCAACAGGTTGCTGGCGAAAAAACCATAAGTCCAAGGCAGGATATGCCTGCGCTGCACCCTGGAGGCCAGCCAGCCAAACAGCGGCAGGCACGCCAACGTGGCAATGAAGGTGCCGGTGAACAGCCACTGCAGGTTTTCCACGCCACCGGCAACGCCCATGGTTTCGCGTACCGGGCGCAGCATGAAGTAACCAGTGAACAGCAGGTAGAACAGCAACAAGCCGGCGATGACCGCCGGCCCCTCACCAGGCTGAATGTTCAGCCCTTGGTCCAGGCGCCGCCGCCAGGCTTGCATGATGTCAGGCAAACTGTGTGATCAGCGCCTGTTGCTGCGCTTGGGTGAGCATTGGCTCATGCCCGGCCTTGAGCTGATCGAGCTGGCGGTCAGGCCGACTGGTAGCGGGTATGACCGTGGTCACTGCCGGGTGGCTGATGGCGAACTTGAGAAACAGCTGTGCCCAGCTGCCGATGCCTGCTTCGGCGGCCCAGCCCGGCAAGGCCTGGCCTTTGACCCGGGCGAACAGCCGGCCATCGTCGAAGGCCCGATTGATCAACACCGCAACGCCCTTGTCCTGGCACAGCGGCAGCAGTTCCCGGGCAGCGTCCGGCGCATTGACCGAGTAGTTGATCTGGATGAAGTCCAGCGGCTCGCTGCGCACGATACGGGCGACTTCGTCGTGGCCACTGTTCAGGTAATGGGTGATGCCGACATAACGTGTCCCGCCCTGCTGCTTCAGCTCGCGGGCATAAGGCAGCTGCGTCTGCCAGTCACGCAGGTTGTGAATCTGCAGCAAGTCGACCTTGTCGGTGCGCAGGCTCTTGAGGCTGCCGGCCCACTGCGCTTGGGCTTCAGCCCGGCTATTGGCGGCGATCTTGGTGGCCAGGAAGCACTGGCGGTGCCAGCCGCCCTCTTCCAGCAACTGGCCGAGAATGCTGTCGGCGCCCCCGTAGTTGGGCGAGGTGTCGATCACCCGGCCGCCGCCTTCGAAAAATGCCTTGAGCACCGTTTTGAGCTGAAGGTACTGGGGCGAACCGTTTTCTACCTCGAAACTGCCCGAAGTACCGGCACCGATCACCGGCAACGCTTCACCGGTGGACGGGACTTTGCGCGCAAGCAAACCCGCCGGCGCGGCAGCGTGCAGCCAAGGGCTGGCGGCGGCCAGCAATCCCAATGTTGCACCTGCGCGTAGGACTTCACGACGTGCGTACATGGAAAATCTCCCGTCATGAATCGGAAATTTTCAAGCCTAGCCGCTCTGTCCCTCGCCTGCGGGTGTTTCTGTATCTGGATGTTTAGAGATCAGGCCCGCAGCAAGGGGCTTAGATCGACACCCGTCTCGCTCATTGGCGGGCACCAGTAGTAGCCCCCCGTCAGCGGGCGGCTGAAGCGGTACAGCCCGTCGATGATGCCGTCTTCCAGGCCACTCATGCGCCGCAGCTGCACCTCGAATGCCTCGAAACTCTTGCCCAGGGCGACGAAAGCCAGGCCGGCGCCGCGTTGGTCGGCCCAGGATACCGAGCGACGGACCATGAACGCCTCGGGTTCAAAGCTTTCCTGGGCGGTGCGCTTGACGTGCGCGGACGCGGGGGCGTCGTCGAGTTCTTCGTTATCGCTCAAGCGACGGCCGATGATGTTGTCCTGGTCTGCCTGGGGCAGCGACTTGAAGTATTGCAGGTCGTGCTTCCACAGCTGGAACGCGGCAAAGCTGGAGCCATCTGCGGCAATGGCCGCTTGCACCGCCTCTTCGTCTGTCGGGTTTTCGGTGCCGTCTTCATAACCGGTAAGGTCATGGCCGCCCCGGTGCAGGAAGCCATCAACGCTGTCGGCCAGGCTCAGGGCGGGTGCCAGCGCCTGCTCCAGGGCCTGGGTGCGCAGCAGCAGGTCGCCACGTTCGTCGCCACGCAGCCACAGCCACAGGGCGTGTTGGGTGCTGGGGTTCTCAACCGCGGCATCCAGTAGCGGGAACGGGCGCAGGCCTGGTATTTCCCGGCCCAGGGCCTTGGCCAAGGGGGCGCCTACGCCCAGCAGCAACTGTTTGCCATCGACCTGCGGCAGCAAGGCATCCAGCGCGGCAGGCAACGCCTCGGGCGACTGCAGGGTGAAGAACAGGTGACGGGCGTGGGCCGGCACCGGGGTGGCAAGCAGACCTTGCTGGAACGGCATATCAGGCTAATCCTAAGGTAAAAACGGAATGCTACTTCGCCAGCATGCCTGCTGCAATGCGGCATGCAGCCTCGCCAGCCGCTGCACGTGGTAACAAACGGTTACCAAGAGCTGGCCCTTTGCAATTAGCTATCAATCAAGGCCGACCTACACTGCTTCAGATCCTTCGCCCGAGATACCCCTCATGACCGCCTCGCCCCTGCTCACTGCGTTTCTGCCGCTTGCCCTGGGCATCATCATGCTTGGCCTTGGGTTGTCGTTGACCCTGGCTGACTTCGCGCGCGTGGTGAAGTATCCAAAGCCCGTGGTGGTGGGCCTGGTGTGCCAGATCCTGCTGTTGCCGCTGGTGTGCTTCCTGATCGCCAACGGCTTTGGCCTGGAATCTGCCCTGGCAGTGGGGTTGATGCTGCTGGCTGCTTCGCCGGGCGGTACCACGGCCAACCTGTTCAGCCATCTGGCCCACGGTGACGTGGCGTTGAACATCACCCTGACGGCGGTCAACTCACTGATCGCGATCCTGACCATGCCGTTGCTGGTGAACCTGTCGCTGAGCTGGTTCATGGCCTCGGACCAGGCTATTCCACTGCAGTTCGCCAAGGTCATGCAGGTGTTCGCCATCGTCTTGCTGCCGGTGGCGCTGGGCATGCTGATTCGCCATTTCGCCCCGGCGTTCGCTGCGCGCATGGAAAAACCGATGAAGCTGGTGGCTGCGCTGTTCCTGGCCTTCACCATCGTCCTGGCATTGGCCAAGGACTGGCAGACAGTGGTCGAGTACGCACCGGTGGTGGGCCTGGCGGCGCTGCTGTTCAACCTGCTGAGCCTGACGGTGGGCTATTGGGTGCCGCGGCTGTTGAACATTTCCAAGCGCCAGGCGATTGCCATTGGTATGGAAATTGGCATCCATAACGGGACCTTGGCGATTGCCCTGGCGTTGAGCCCTTCGCTGCTGAACAACGCGACCATGGCGGTGCCGGCTGCGTTGTACAGCTTGATCATGTTCTTTACCGCGGCCGGGTTTGGCTGGTGGGTGAGCCGCGGGCATGTGGCGGCTGAGCCCAAGGGTGAAACCGTGAACTGATTTCACCCGATGCCCGGCAGGTGCCGGGCGTGCCAGGGATGCGTCACGATTGGCTGCGCCTGCTGCGCAATTGCTGCTTCAACACCTTCAGCGGCGGCGCATAGAAGAACCCGAACGACACGCTCCCCGTGCGCCCCTTCACCGCATGGTGCAAGCGGTGCGCGCGGTGCAAGCGTTTCAGGTAGCGGTTGACCGGCCGCGGCTTGCGCGGCCAGTGCCGGTGAAAGAAACCGTCGTGGGCCAGTACATACAGTGCTCCATAGCCTGCCACACCACCGCCCACCCACTGCAAAGGCGCATAACCACTTTTGCCCAGCGCCACCAGCGCCGTGGCGATCAGCCCCAGGGCCACCAGGTACAGGTCGTTGGTTTCGAGCATGCCCAGGTGTGGCTCATGGTGCGATCGGTGCAGCCACCAGCCCCAGCCATGCATGATGTACTTGTGAGCCAGCGTACCAACGCCCTCCATGGCCACCAGGGTGCCGAACAATATGGCGAGATTGAACAGCATGGAACGGTCCGGGTGATGGCAAAGGAAGGCGCAAGGTTACCGGCTGCCCAGGGTTTTTTCCATGTGGGCGTGACCGGCAGCAGGCCGTTCCCGGATGAAGCCATTGTCATGTTTTTGCCCTTGACCTGCTCTGCCCTGCGGCGTATGGTCCGCGACGCAATTTTGCCTTCCTCAACAGGAGACCTGCCTTGGACAGTAGCCCCAGTCGCTTGCGACAGGCCCGCGTGGCGCGCTAGCCCGGCAGTGTTCTGCCCTGTCTGGCCGCTCTGGCAAGACGGTGGTTTCCTGTAACCCCCGCTTCTCCTTCCCTCCACGTGGTCCTGCGCAATTTCTGGTTATTTCAACCGCGCCAACTGATGGCGTTCATGCGGGCGTGTGCCTGCGGAAGAGGTTTGCTATGGATTGGAAAGTATTTCTGCTGCGCGTCAGCATTGCCCTGGTGCTGGGGGCGCTGATCGGTGCCGAACGGCAATTGCGCCAACGCCTGACCGGGCTGCGCACCAATGCGCTGGTCAGTACCGGTGCCTGCCTGTTCGTATTGATGACCCAGGCGGTGCCAGGCATGGCGCCTGCCGATGCGTCGCGGGTCGCAGCCTATGTGGTGTCGGGCATCGGCTTTCTCGGCGGTGGCGTCATCATGCGCGATGGTTTCAATGTACGTGGCCTGAACACCGCGGCCACCTTGTGGTGCACGGCTGCGGTCGGCGTGCTGTGCAGCCTTGGGCTGATGATGGAGGCGGCACTGGGTAGCCTGGTGGTGCTCTGCGCCAACATCCTGTTGCGTGATATCGCCCAGCGCCTGGACCGTCAGGACGTGGTGCCGGCCAGCGAGGTGGAACAGCACTTCGAAGTCCGTATCGTCTGCCGCGGCGAGGACGAGATCCAGGTGCGTAGCCTGATGCTGCACAGCCTGGGCGATCCACAGCTGCGCCTGCAGTCGTTGCAGAGCCAGGACCTGGACAACCCTGCGCGCCTGGAAGTGCGCGCTGAGCTATTGGGCACCGCGCAGGCGCCGGCGCAACTGGAGCGCCTGGTCAGCAGGGTCAGCCTGGAGAAAGGTGTAAGCTCGGTGCGCTGGCAATTACAGCCGCAGGTGCTGGCGACGGATTAGAACGACAGGAGTGATTCATGCTTATCCGCCCTACCCTTGAACCAGACATCACGTGGCTGCCGGACGTCGAGCGCTCGGCAGCCCAGGCTTTTGTCAGTTGGCCGGCACTGGCCTGGCTGGCGCAAGGCGACGTCATGGATTGCGCGGCGCACAGGGCTTTCGTCGAGGCAGGGGGTAGTTGGGTGGCGCAGGACGCGACTGGGCGCATTGTGGGTTTTGCCTGCGCCCGGCTGGCGGATCAGGCATTGCACCTTCATGAAATATCGGTGCGCCAGGAGGCCCAAGGGCAAGGTGTCGGGCGCCGGTTGCTGCAGCAAGTGGTCGATGCAGGGCGCTGCGCCGGTGTACGCGAGCTGACGCTGACCACCTTTGTGGATGTGCCTTGGAATGCGCCGTTTTATGCCCGTTTCGGGTTTGAGATGCTTCAGGAAAGCCGGCTTTGCGAACGACTCCGTGGCATCCTGGCCAGCGAGCATGCTCACGGTCTTCTCGGGCGTTGTGCAATGCGTCTGAACGTGGGGCTCTAGTTTTCATCGCGCCGCATGGCGCCCCCGCGATCTCCAGCCAGGTCAGCAATTCTGCCCTGCCGCCAAACTTCCGGCCACGCAATACCCATCTCGCCCCTGCTGTTTGGCCTGGTACAACGCCCCATCAGCCGCCGCGACCAGCGCCTCGATAGTGCCCCCCTCCCGCGCCAGGTCGACCACCGCGATCCCGGCACTGAAAGACACCCTTCCCAATGGGCTGGCGGCATGTTCCAGCGCCTGACGGCGCAACAGCTGCTGTAACTCCTGCACCAGCAGTTCCGCGCCACGGCCATCGGTATCTGGCAGCAACAGCGTGAATTCCTCCCCACCATAGCGCACCGCCAGATCGGCCGGCCGTTTCAAGGCCTGTTGCAGCACCTCGGCAAAGCGTCGCAAGCACTGGTCGCCAGCCGGGTGACCGTAGTGGTCGTTGTAGGCCTTGAAGTAGTCCAGGTCCAGCATCACCAGTGCCAGGGGATAGCCTTGGCGCCGTGCACGGCGCAGTTCAGGTTCGAACACGCCATCCAGCCGCCGACGGTTACCCAGCCCTGTAAGGCTGTCGGTCAAGGCCAACGCTTTCAGCGTCTGGTGAGCCTGGAGCAGCGCCCGCTCGATCACGATCCGCTCGCGCAGTTGGCGCAGCACCACACCGCCAAACGCTGCCAGCCCCACCAACAACAGCAGCAAGACCGCCACCGACTTGATCGCATCGTACCGCCAGGGCGCGACAATGGATTCACGCGACAGCCCCGCTTCCACGACCAACGGGTAGCTGGACAACGCGCGATAGCCATACAGCCGAGGGGTACCGTCGACGACCGCTACCGCCTCGGCTACCCCTTCTGTGGCATACGGCAAGTGGTTGCGGAAGATCTCACTGTTGGCAAGACTTCGGCCTATCACCTGTTCCACGAACGGGCGCCGTACCAGGAGGGTGCCGTCGCGCTTGGCGAGCACCAGCGCGCCGCGCTCGTCGATCTTGAAGTCGCCGTAGTAACGCACGAACCACGCCACTTTGATCGTGCCAAGCAATACGCCGGCGAAGCTGCCGTCGGCATGCTCCAGGCGCCTGGAAATAGGAATGATCAGGTCGCCGGTGGAACGGCTGCGAACCACCGAACCGATATGTACACCAGGGTCGTTATGGCTGCGGTGATAGGCGAAGTAGTCCCGGTCGGCGTTATTGGCCTTGGGCGGGATGGCCGCCTGATCAGTGACGATCCAGCTGCCGTCCGGGCCGTAAACGAAAAGCCCGTGCAACTGCGGCATGATGCGTTTTTGCTGGGCCAGCAAGGCATGCAGGCGGGGCCGGTCGATGTGATCGAAACCATCGCCTTCCAGGCGCTCGGCCAAGGCACCGGTAATGGCGTCGACCTGGCGGATAGCGTCCTCGGCGTGCTGCGCCGTGGCCCGGGCCAGGTTGCTGACCATGTTCTCGGCATTGTTATAGGCAAAGCGGTAGTCGCGCCAGATGCGCCAACCTTCCACCAGTACAAATGCCAGCATCACCACCAGCATGAATGCCAGTACCAGGCGGAACAGCGCCACGGCGCGGCCCTCGCCACTGATGGCGAAAAGCCCATCGTCGTCCTGTTTCCTGGCTGCGCACATTGGAATCCCTGGCCCTACGGCGTTCGCCGTCTTCACTATAGTTCAGCGTCGCACGGCCGGAACCGGCGGCAAAAAAGATTAAACCTTTTCCCCGCCTTCACCCTCAACCGTACGCGACATTGAGGTCGCGCCACGGTTTAAAGGAGTGAAGCATGAATAGTCTCTTCATCAGACGCGTTGGTTTTTCCATGGTGTTGGGCCTGGCATCGGTGCACGCAATGGCCGCGACTTCCGATGATTTCGTCGATGCAGCCACCGAGGCCGGCATTGCCGAAGTGGTGACCGGCAAGCTGGCTCAGGAGAAAAGCCAGAACGCCGAGATCAAGTCATTCGCCCAGCAAATGGTCACCGACCACACCCAGGCCAACCAGAAACTCGGCGACATTGCCCGCAAACTGGACATTTCGGTTCCGGATGAGGCCGCGATGACCGACAAGATCAAGAAAGTGATCCTGGAGTGGCGCGATGAGTCCTTCGACAAGTCGTACCTCAACAACCAGGTCGACGCTCACGAAAAAGCGGTGGAGCTGTTCAAGAAAGAGGCTGCATCGTCCGACAAGGCCGAGCTGAAGGCCTTTGCCAGCGAAACGCTGCCCAAACTCGAACAGCACCTGGAACAGGCCAAAGCCCTTCAGTCCAAGCACGGCAAGTGAGGCCGCACATGAGTAACGATGCATTGAAGACCGAAGTACTTACCCGCCTGCTGCATGCCCACCCCGAAGGCCTAGGCAAGGAAGTGCTGGACAACTACCGCGGTGAAAAGGCGGTGGCCGGCATGCTCAAGACGTTGCAGGAAGCCGGTTTGATTCATGACGGTAGCGTGGCGGTAAGCAATGATCACCAGATCAGCGTGCACTACCCGATCAAGCTGTCGGCGGCGGGCGTAGAGGCCGCCAGGCGCGCTGAAGGCTGACAGTCGTCTGTGGTGACCGTCGCCGGCAAGCTGGTTCCCAAGGGATCGCACATGGCTTGCCGGCGACGAGACCGGTAATCAAGGCCGTGGTTTACTCCTTTTTCTCAATGTCTCTAGGCGGCTTGGCCGGCCCCTGTGGGTCGACTTGAGGGTCTTCGGCATCCGGGGAGTCGGGGTCGAAACCAAGGTCGGCCTTTTTATCGGCCTGCTCGGCCGAGTGAGGCCCCTCTTTGTGTGGTGGTTGAGATCCAGGCATGGCGTTGTCTCCGATGAGTGTCTAAGGAAGAAACCACTCGCCAGGAAAAGTTTGATTAATCTGCAACCGAGGCCAATTGCGCCCGACACTGCGCCAGCGCCTCGTCACGCGCCTTCAACTGCTCCTCAAGCCACTGCAACTGCCGCGCCTGCTCGGCGCACACGTCGCGCCTGGCTTCAAGGCTCTGGGCTTGCACATCCAGCTGCCGACGCATCTCTTCGCTGGCGCCTTGTGCCTGGGCCAGGATGGTGCGCAGGCCCTGGATCTGCGCATCGCGTTGTTCCAGCAACTCATCCTGCGCCCGGCATTCGCTGGCCGCCTGACGATGCTCTCCCAGCAGACGCTCATTGTCACGGTGCAAACGGGTAAGTTCGTCCTGCTTGACGATCATGCCCTGCTGCAACTGACGTAATTCCACCTGCATCTGCTGCAACTGCGCTTCGTGGCGGCGCTGTTCCTGCTCGCGCTGTTCACGGCTGGCATTGCGGTAGTGCTCCAAGGCGTCGCGGGCATGGCGGTGCTTGTCTTCCAACGATTTGACCTGCTCGTCCTTGTCAGCCAGGCGCACCTGCAACTCACCCAGCGACTGGTTGAGGCTGGCACTGCGCAGCTGTTCGGCCTGCAGCGTGCTTTGCGTGGACAGCAGTTTTTCGGTCTCTGCGGCCAATGCCGCTGCATCGATCTTGTGTTGCTGATGCGCTGCGGCCAGTGCCTGCCGGGCAATTTCCAGCTGCGCCTCAAGCTGCTCGCGCTGTTGAGTGAACGTGCTCTCGGCCTGCTCGATCTTCAGGTCGGCCTCGTCCTGCAGCTGCGTTGCCAGTTGCCCGACCAGGCGGCTCAGCACATCGCTCAGCGCGACCCCGCCTTCGGACGCCACCGGCTGCTGGCCGTTCAGTTCCTTCAGGTAGCGGTGAATCGTGGTTTTGGAGCCGGTGTTGCCCAACTCGATACGTATGGCATCGATGCTGGGGTTCTCACCCCGGGCGATCAGTGCCTGACGCGCCTGCTGCACTACCACCTTGTTGATACCGCCACGGGCCATGCTTGCTCCTACGATTTTGTACTGTGTTATGTAACATGTAATTACGTACCAATTATGACGATAGCAAACCCCTACTGCAAACATTTCCTCAGGTGGAATAATCACGGCTTATCGCATGTAATGCACAAAACGGGCTTGTTTTCGATTCGATCACTTGGCTTTTATCAAGCCCACCTCAAGGTGCCCGGGTAGGCTCCCGAACAGAGTGATATCCAATAAAGGAAAAACACCATGAATCGCCCCGCTCCATCGAGGGTTCGCCTGTATGACGAAGACGATCTGGACAGTGTGCTGCGCTCGATGGCCCGCCAGGCCATGGCCTGCTTGCCTACGTCTGAAGTCGCGCTGGTAGGCATTCAGCGGCGTGGTGAGCCGCTGGCGCAGCGCCTGCAACTGCACCTGCAAGCACTGAACGGTGCTGCGCCATTGCCGCTCTACCCGATCAAGGTCAAGCGCTATGCAGACGACCTGAGCCTCTTGCATGCGCATACTCAACTCACCGAAAACCCGGAACTCGCCAAGCTCGACCTTGCCGGAACCACCTTGCTGGTGGTCGATGACGTGCTCTACGAAGGGCACTCTCTGCTACGCACCTGCGCCTACCTCGCCGAACTGGGTGCGCGCCACCTCATCAGCGCGGTGCTCGTCGACCGCCACGTCTGCCGCCAACCGGTGCATGCCGATATCGTCGGCATTCATCTGCAGGTCGCGGCGCAGGATATCGTCGAATGCCATGTGCCCCCCTACGAAGGGCAATTCTGCGTGGAGGTGGTGCGCCACGGCCGAACAGGCGATACCGCCTGATTCAACGGCCGGGTGCGGGGCCTTCTCGTCAGGATTGAGAATCAAGGCCTCCAGGCGCTACCTTGCACCGGGTGGTGCTGAGCCACTGACTACCCGTCGCCACCCGTTCGTCGTTCTTGCAGTCGTCAGCCGCACAGCCCTACACCACCAGAATATTGCAAGGCACCTGGTACAACACATGCTCGGTGGTACTGCCGAACAGACGGTCCAGCCCCCGTGCAATTGGTCGCCCCATGACCAGTGCGTCCACCGGCTGTGATTCAACGTATTCGCTGAGCACCGGGACCGGGCGGCCGAGCACGAAGTGGCAGCGTTCCGGCGGTGCGCCGAAGCGTTCGGCCAGTTTCCTGAAATCATCCTCCAGCGCTTGGCGCATGGGCTCGGCAATGTCACCGATGGCCCAGGCGGCATAGCCCATGTCGCCCATGTAGGCCATCGACAGATCGCAGGCGTGCAGCAGGTCCAGTTGCGCCCCTGTCTGCAAGGCCAAGGCACTGGCCTGCTGGACGATGCTGTCATTTCGGGCTTGCCCCTCTTCCGAGGTGTCGGCCACGTCCACCGCCGCCACGACCTGGCGCGGCAACGTCGGCCGGTTGGCCCCGAGCAGGTAGACCGGGACCGGGCAGTGGCGCAACAGTTTCCAGTCAAGCGGGGTGAAGAAGGCGCGCTTGAGCGCGGGCTCATGCTCGACCTGCTTGAGCAGTAGGTCCGGTCGCATCTCCATGACGTGTTCCAGGATGTCATCCTGCAGGTCATTGCTCCACGCCACCTCGGTCGTCACCTGCACGCCGGAGGCACGCAGCGCGTTCGCCTGGGTTTCCAGCTGTTGCTGCTGAGTGTGCCGGTAAGCCTCCCGCTCCGTTTGGTGCTTACCGGACTCCAGTAGCCAGAGTTTGTCCAGTGCTTCGAGCAAGGCGACAATGTGCAAGCTGGCCGATGCTGATCGGGCCAGTGCACCGGCCTGCTCCAGGGCGACCGCCTGGTGCAGCATTGGGCGCATGATCAGCAACAGGCGTTGATAGTGGCTCATGATTACCTCCAACGGTGGGCCGGCCTGATCACTCAGGTCGCTCGGGTTGCATCGAGAGGGGGCTTTCGGCGGGCAGTGATTGACTGCTGCTGCCAGCATCCAGTTCATGCCGCCCTTGGCGCTTGGTTTTTATCAAGCGTGCGAACGCCTGCAGCGTGGCTCAATGTCTGGCCTGTTGGCGCAGTTGCCGCACCTCGTCCTGAGCCTGGGTTGCCCGCCTTAGGGCCTCGTTGGCGGTCTGCTCGACCAGATCGATGCGGTAACACACTTGATCGGCGCGCAACCTTGCGGTGGCGGCGTTGTTCTCCGCCGACTCCAGGCGCGCATCGTATTCCTCGGCGCGCCACGCCGTGCAGCCTGACGCGGTAACCAGCAACAGGCTTGCCCACCCGCAAAGCACATAACGTCGCATGTCCGTACCCTCTTGCATGCCAGGACACGCTGAGTATCGCTGGCGGCGTGCGCTGCAGCCTGACATTTGTCAACCGCGAGCGGCCTTTTCACCGGGGTTGACCTTTATCAATCGGGGATGCTGTTGCGACTGTTGCAGTACCATGAGGTCAACGACATTCACCACCCTCACACGCACGTCTGGAGCCTGCATTGCCAATCAGGTATCGGGCGCTGGGGCTGGGCCTGCCATGATGACGAGATGCCCGAGGTGGTGCTTGCCTGTGCGAGCGATGTGCCGACGGATATTGGCGCGCCGCATATTGAGGAAGACATCGAACAGGTCCTCGTTCTGGTTCGCGGTGATCAGAGGCCGGGGCAGTACATCGACCGCCTGCAGGTCCTCCTGATCCGGTGGGTTGCGCGCAATGATCCGCAACGCCAGGTCGCGATCGGTGATCAGGCCGATGGGCCGACAACGCTCGCCGTCGACATGTTCGGCCAGCACAAGATCGCCGACATGGTACTGATTCATCATGCGCGCCGCGGCATAGATGGAGATACCGGGTGGTGCGGTGACCACGTCCCGGTTGCAGTATTTGCCAATGGACATCATGTTCTACCTCCACGGGCGGAGCCTCCTTGCTCCTCGATGCAGTGAGGGTGGGTGATCATTTACCGCTCTTGATCGGAATCACCTTTTCCGGATGGATGGCTTCGGCACGCTTGGGCAGGTGCACCAGCAGCACGCCCTTGTCGAACTGGGCGTCGATTTTCTCGGCGTCGACCCCACGGGGCAGCTGGAAAACCCGTTCGAAGCTGCCGTAATGGCGCTCGGACAGGTGATATTCCTTGCGTTTTTCGTCCACTTCCTCCTTTTTCTCGCCCCGGATCAACAGGTTGCCATTGACGAGCTTGATCTCGATATCCTTGGCATCCACGCCAGGCAACTCGGCGCTGATGCGGTATTCCTCGGCCAGCTCGCTGATGTCCATGGCCGGCATGCCGTGGGTGAACAGGTCACGCCGCCAGAACGGTTCGACATCGAACGGTGTGTGGCTGAACGGCATGCGCATCGGCCGCCGTCCAAAATCCTCGAACAGGCTGTCGATCTGGCGGCGCAATTGCTGGAAGGGCCGCCACAGCTCTGAAGGTTCGACGCTGGGTGGCGAACCTTCGGTTGGCTGGCTGGCGACGGGGGTAACAGGCACTTTCTTGGCAACGTCTGACATGGCGCCCTCCTCGAATGAGTGAATGAGTAATGCCTCCCAGGGAGACGCCTCGATCATGCGCCGAGGGGCAGCACCCCATTTGATCTTTATCAACAAGGTGAAGTCCCTGCCGCCCGCTGGTTTGATCCTGGTCAAAGTGCCGGGTTGGCCACGGTCTAGGCTGATTACAGCAAGTCATCATTACCGTGCGAGGCAGTCATGGACCGGGAGGGTGCCAGCGTCCGCTTGCTCCAGACATTGCCCGGCCTGGGCATCCAGCAATTCGTGCGCCTGGCCCTTTGCAGCCCGTCATGCAGCGAGGCAATGGCTGGCCAGTACTGTGTGCTCAGCGGTCGAACCGAGTGCTGGCCATGCAGTTACGTGACCCTGCCTGGCGTGGCCGGGCAATTTATCGTCAGCACCCAGAGTGCGCAGCCCTTGGGACGGGCGGGGGAACTGTTCGACTATTCCGGGCCGCTTGGCAGCGCTTGGCCGTTGCCCATGCAAAGTACAAGGTTGCTGGCCATCAGTCGCGCCGATGGCCTGCTGCCCTTGCTGGGTGCGCTGGATGAGATTCGCTGTTGGCTGCCCTGGATACAATTGCAGCTGTCACATGACGGCATTGCAGCTGAACTGCTGCCAGACGATTGTCGAACCTGGCTGTCGCTACTGCCGCGTGACAGCAGCAGTGGCTGGTGGCAAACCAGGCGCTTGCTGATCACCTTTCACCCGGACACGGTGTACTGCTGCGCACCGTCACAGGTGGCGCGCCAGGTAGCCCAGCTGTGCTGGCAAACAGGCGTAGCACCCCAGCGCATCTGGATACGCACGGATCATGTGGCACGTCCGATCTGGGGGGGGCACTCCGCCGAAAGCTGGCCTGTGCAACGCTATGACCGGGTGCTTGCCGCGCTCAAGTGGGCTCCTCCAGGCGGGTCAGGTTGACCAGGCCTTGCATGTCGATGAGCCTGACCTCACGCCCGGCGCACAGCACGAGACCTGCATGGACGAAGCGGCTGAACAGTCGGCTGACCGTTTCCAGCGTAAGGTCCAGGTAGTTGGCGATATCACCACGGGACATGGGCAGGTTGAACACATCCGCCCGCAACCCCCGCGCCTGGTAACGCGCCGACATGCCCAGCAGGAAGATCGCCAGCCGCTGCTCGGCACGCCCATGGCAGCAGCGCAGGTGCTCGTCCTTGCCCTGGATCCCCAGGCTGAGCATGTGCAGCAACTGATAACGCAACCCCGGAATCTGGCCGGACAGGTCCACCAGCTGATCCAGCCTGATGGAGCAGACCAGCGAGAGTTCCAGGGCAACGGCAAAGCTTCGGTAATGACTGGCACCAATAGCGTCCAGCCCGAGCATTTCACCCGGCAGGAGGAAGCCGGTCACCCGCTCGGTGCCCTCGGCATCGAGCAGAAAATTCTTGATCGCCCCAGAGCGCAAGGCAAACACGTGCTCCATGGGTTCATTGGCCTTGAACAGGTACTCACCCCGCTTCAATGGCCGGTTACGGCGGACAATTCGCTCCAGTTTGTCCACTTCGTCGGCGCTGAGGCTGGCGGGCAGGCATAGCCGGCTCAACGAGCACGCAAGGCACTTCACATGGGGCCTTGCCCCCATTTCTGCAGAGCCTGACATGACGATGCCTCCGCTTTTTTCAGGCAGGCATCTATTCAAGTTAGCGGCCCCACAAAACGTTCGCGGGCTGTCCGACCAAGGGTTGGATGCCACGCGAGGCGACCTGATGAAGATCAAACCGCCCCTTGCCCGCGCGCGCGTGCTCAAGCGTCGAACGCTTCGTTAAAGCCTGATCGTTTGCCTGGGCGCTATCCGCCAAAAAGTGATAGATCATGAAAATCAGTAGCTTGCTTGTAATTGTGTCCGAAGAAGATCGATACGATCCGGCTATACCCGCATTTTTCTATCGGCTCGACAGGTCATGTGGGAAGCATTTGACAACTGTCAAGTCAGGGCAAGGTCCGCTGCCGAAACTGAACTTCCTTGTTCATTCGACACAGAGGACATTGCCATGGCACCCGCCGAAACTTCCCGAGTACATACAACGCCTTCGTTTCCCAAGCCTTCCGGTGAACACTGGATCGAAGCCCTCGAAAACGGCGTTCACGTGTTGATCAGGCCCTTGCAAGCCCAGGACCGAGAACGCGAAAAAGCCTTCATCGAACGGCTGTCGCCCGAATCGCGGCATTTCCGCTTCCTGTGCCAGCTCAGGGAGCCCGGTGAGGCCATGCTCGACCAACTGATGAAGGTCGACCAGGATCGCCAGGCGGCCTACGTCGCCCTCGCCCACGTGGATGGCGAATTGCAGGAAGTGGGCATTTCCCGCTACGCCACCGCCAGCGGCAAGGACGAGTGCGAATGTGCCGTTACCGTCATGGATAGCTGGCAGCATCATGGCTTGGGTCGCCTGCTGCTCAAGCACCTGATCGACCATGCCCGCGCCAAGGGCTTGCGGCAGATGTATTCGGTCGACGCAGCGGCCAACCAAGCGATGCGCGAGCTGGCCAAGGCGGCAGGATTCACCACCGCCGCTGACCCGGATGATCCCAGCCAGGTCATCCACCGGCTCTCCCTGATCTGAACCCTGGGCCGTCGCACTGACGGGTCAATGCGCGGCGGCCCGATTACGGGAGGCTCCCCATGAACGGCCCTTCGAAGAAATTGATGGAAAAACTCTACGGCAAGCAGTATCAGGTCGACACTGCTGATATAGCCCCGGTGCTTTACCAGTACGCCGAACCTTTGCCGAACCTGGATACGCCGGCATTCGCAGCGCTGTTCGACCGCTACGCTGACGCGCGCGTCATCCTGCTGGGCGAGGCAAGCCACGGCAGCAGCGAGTTCTATCGCGCCCGAGTGGCGATCACCCGGCGCCTGATCGAACAGCATGGCTTCAACATCGTCGCCGTCGAGGCCGACTGGCCGGATGCCGGGCATGTCGATCAGTACGTCCGAGGCTTGGCGCACTCGGCGTGGAAACGCCATATTTTCAGCCGTTTTCCAACCTGGATGTGGCGCAATAGCGAAGTCAAAGCCTTCGCCCAATGGCTGCACGGGCACAACCGCCTGCTGCCCACCGACCACCGCGTGGAATTCCGCGGCCTGGATGTGTACAGCCTGCGCAATTCCATCCATGAAGTCCTGGCGTATCTGGACCGGGTCGACCCGCATCTGGCCCATGAAGCCCGTCGCCGCTACGGTTGCCTGACGCCTTGGCAGGACGACCCCGCGCTGTACGGGCACTTTGTCGAGCACAGTGGCGTCATGCCATGCGAGCAACCGGTGATCCAGCAACTGAATGCCATGCTCGCCGAGCAATTGTCAGGGCTTGTCCGCAATGATGAAGCTTTTTTCAACGCCACGCAGAATGCCCGTGTAATCATCGCCGCAGAGCAGTACTACCGCGCCATTTACCGAGGTTCGACGGCGTCCTGGAACCTGCGCGACCGGCACATGTTCGATACCTTGCGCGCGCTGCTGGAACACCGTGGCCCCCACGCCAAGGCGGTGGTCTGGGCTCACAACTCCCATATCGGCAATGCCGCAGCCACGGAAATGGGCTGGAAAGGCCAGTTCAACATCGGCCAGCTTTGCCGCAGCGCTTTCGGGCACGACGCGGTGTTGATCGGCATGGCCACCGACCGCGGCCAGGTGGCCGCCGCCGATGACTGGGACGGCGACATGCAGATCAAGGAAATCCGACCTTCGCGCAGCGACAGCTGGGAGCATCAGTTCCGCCTCGCAGGCGTGCCAGCCTGCCTGAGCGACTGGCGCGACCCACAGCGCAAGGAGCTGCGCCATGTGTTGTCCACGGTGCTACTCGAACGCGCCATCGGCGTCATCTATCGCCCAGAGAGTGAACGGCTGAGCCATTACTTCGAGGCGGTGCTGGCCGAGCAGTTCGATGCGCTGCTCTGGTTCGAGCAGACCCGGCCGGTGACTGCCCTGCCCTTGCCGAAACAACAGCATCTTGAGCCAGAGGACGAAACCTATCCATTTGGTGTATGAGCCTCGGCCAAGCCCCATCAGACGGATATGCGCTGCAGGTACTTCACGAACCAGTCACCGGCGAGCGCCGCGGCCTTCGCCAAGGTGCCAGGCTCTTCGAGCGGTCCACCTGACGATTGAGCTCAGCAGGTCGAAGAGTAGTGACCTTAGGCCACGTGCCGCGAGAGCGTCTGCTACGTATTGATTGCGGGCGCTCAGACGCCCGCCACGAGTTCGACGCCTGCCAGCTTCATCGTCTGTGTGCGAACTTCAACCCTGTGCTCAGTCATGGGGCGCCCTCCGGCAAAGCGCTTGCTGATCGGCCTGCCCCATGAGCGTCATCACTTCCTCGTCTGATGTCTGCGGGAAGTCCTGATACCAATAGCCAACCGAAACCATCCGCTCAGGCACCAGCGGGCACACCAGCTCATCCACTTCACCGTACAGCGCTTCGAGCGTTTCTGGCGGTGCGACCGGGACGGCGACCACGATCCGCGCCGGTGATTGGGCTCGCACGGCCTGGATAGCCGCCCGCATCGTGGCGCCGGTCGCCAGGCCGTCATCGATGAGAATCACCACCTGATCCTTGAGTTGCAGGGGTGGCCGCCCTCCCCGGTAGCCCCGTTCGCGCCGGGCCAGCTCCTCGGTTTCCCTGGCAACCACGGCGTCGAACAACGCGGGTTCTACCGGATAGGCCCGTAGCGTGTCGTCATTGAGGAAAGTGACTCCGCCGCTGGCTATCGCCCCCATGGCGAACTCGGGGTGAAACGGCATGCCGAGCTTACGCACCACCAGCAGGTCCAGGCGGACGTTGAGGGCGGTCGCGACTTCGTAGGCCACCGGAACGCCACCACGCGGCAGTGCGAGCACGATCACGTCGGGCCTGCCAGCGTAGCGGGCCAGTGGCTCGATCAGGCATCGTCCTGCCTGGGTACGGTCGGCAAACAAGGTTGGCAACGCAAGGTCATGGGACATGAACATCTCCCGCGCCGCTACGGGCGCCTGTCACTGCGGTTTCCGATGGGGGCCGTTGGTTGCTTCAAGCCGTGACTGCATGCCCCTCCTCGGGCAACAGGTCGAACTGCGCGAGGCAACGCTGCTCATCTGCAAGGGGGGCAGCGCCCTCGGGCCGCTCACTTCCTGCATGGGCGTTTCGAACAGGCCAGGCGGAACACCCCATTGCGCTTCAGAAAGGCCGCTGGGGTGCGATGCAGTCGATAATCCGCGCACACCCGCATCGGCATTTGATGCAGATCAGAAAACCGCTTATCGCATGTGAGCACCCAGATATTAGTTGCTAGGCGGCTGATACACGTCCACCGCGCTGGTATCCACCGCCTTGGGTAGCAACCCCTCGCGATAGAACGCGTCGGCAATCCGTTGCTGCTCGGCCAGGTTGTCCAGCTTCACCGGCTGCACATCGTAACTGCGCCGGGCGTTGGCCTGCTGCACCGTGGCGCTGTCCAGATTACCCCACAGCGGGCCAAGGATGCGGGCAGCGGCCTCGGGGTTGGCCTTGGTCCAGGCACCGGCTTCACGCAATGCCAGGTACACCTGCTGCAATACCTCAGGATGCGCCTTGGCATAATCGCTGCCGGCGAGGTAATAGCGCTGGTAACTGGCCAGTTCGCTGCCGTCGACCAGGATCCGTGCGTTCTGCTGACGCTGGGCGCTGGCCACGTAAGGGTCCCAGGTCACCCAGGCATCGACCTTGTGGTTCTCGAAGGCAGCGCGGCCGTCGGCGGGGATCAGGTAAGCCGGCGTGATGTCCTTGAAGGTCAGCCCAGCCTTGGCCAGGGCCTGGATCAACAGATAGTGGCTGCCAGCGGCTTTGGTCACCGCCACACGCTTGCCTTTGAGGTCGGCCAGGGTCTTGAGCGGTGAGTCCGCCGGCACCAGGATCGCCTGGGCGGTCGGCGAAGGTGCTTCCCGGGCGAAATAGGTCAACTTGGCGCCTGCCGCCTGAGTGAACACCGGCACGGTGTCGGCAACGTCCGCCGAGAGGTCGACATTGCCAAGGTTCAGGGCCTCCAGCAGCGGCAGGCCGCTGGGGAACTCGTGCCAGGTCACGCGAATGCCCTCGGCCTGCAGGCGCTGTTCGAGAGTGCCCCTGGCCTTCAGCAGGGTCAGCAGGGTCGAGGATTTCTGGTAGCCGATGCGCAGGGTCTGCTCGGCGCTGGCAAGGCTTGGCAGCAAGGCGCTGGCGAGCAGCGCCAGGCCCAGCTGGCGCAGGGGTTTAAAGGTCATGAATACGTCTCCGAGGTCAGGGTTGCGCTGCAAGCTTGGCGGCGGCGGGAAGGGTGAAGCCGGTGGCAAAGGTCGGGGCCACATCAAGGCGCTCGGTCATCAGGCCGTGGGTGTGGTAGAAGTCGGCGGTGTCCTGCTGCTCGGTCACGGTTTGCGTGTCGATCACCTGCCAGCGCAGCTGCCGACGCTCGAATTGCAGGCGGGCCGCCTCTACCGGGAAGCCAATGATCGCGGCCAAGGTTTTCGAGTAGGTATCCAGGTGTTGGTTGGCCCACACCTGCGCTGCGGCCAGGCGGTTGAGATAGTCCTGCAGCGCTGCACGACGCCCAGGCTCCTCCAACGCCTTGTCGGTGGCGGCAAGGAAACTGTTGCCGGTGGACAGGCCACGACCGTTGACCAACACACGGCCTTGCCCACTCAACTCGGCCAGCGCTGTGTAAGGCTCCCAGGTCGACCAGGCATCCACCGAGCCGTTGGCCAGGGCGATCTTGGCGTCCACCGGCCCAAGGAAACGGAACTCCACATCCTTCTCGGTCAGCCCTGCCTGGGCCAGCGCCTTGAGCGCCAGGTGGTGCCCGATCGACCCTCGCCCGGTCGCGATGCGCTTGCCCTTGAGTTCGGCCGCACTGCGCAGCGGCGCCTCCGGCCGCACCAGCAACGCCGTGCCATAAGGGTCGGACTTGTCCACTGCGATGGCCTTGACCGGTGCTCCGGAGGCCAGCACGAACAGCAGTGGCGCATCGCCGATGATGCCGGCATCGATCGCCCCAGCGTTGAGCGCCTCGGCCAGCGGCGCGGCGGCAGGGAACTCGGCCCAGCGGATGTCGTAGGGCAGGTCGCGCAGGGCGTCGGCGGCCTCCAGCTGGGCGCGCATGTTACCCTTCTGGTCGCCGATGCGCAGGGTCAGGCGCTCGCTGGCGCTGGCATGACCGGCCAGCAGCAGGGCAACGGCAACGGTCAGCAGCTTCGTTCGGATGGACATGATGTTCCTCGGTGTCTTGGCGGGCAGCATCGTGCGGCCCGGCTCAAGCGACTCTAGCGAGATCTTTTAAATAAATTAAATTGATTTTAGGAATAACCTAATATGCGTTTTTATCTTCTAGAATCGTCCCGATGGCACTACCCTCCAGTGCGATGATGCTGATGCCTGATTTTTTCCCGTTCGACCCAGAGAGCGCCGATTATGAAAATCGATGATATGGACGCCTTCGTCGCCGTCATTCGTTGCCAGTCCACCAACCTTGCCGCCGAGGCCCTGCAACTGACGCAGCCGGCCATTACCCGCCGGGTGCAGAATTTCGAGGAAGACCTCGGCGCCACCCTCCTCGACCGCAACACCAAGCCGCTCAAGCCCACCCCCATGGGCTTGCGGGTCTATGAGCAGTGCAAGGCGATCCTGCGCGAGATAGACTCGCTGCGTGAACTGGTAGCCAACGACGGCGCGCCGTCGGGCACCTTGCGCCTGGGTGTGCCGCAGACATTGGGCGACGTTGTGCTGCTCGACGCCCTGGCACAGATCCGTGAGGCCTACCCCCAACTGCGCACCCAGGTCACCAGCGGCTGGGGCAGCAGCCTGATCGCGCGCATGGAAAACGGTGAGCTGGACGCTGCCGCGGCCCTGTTCCCGCCTGGCAAGATTTTCCCCGAAGGGATCGCCAGCCAGTCGATCGCGCGCATGCCGCTGAGGGTGGTCACGGCCAAGGGCAGCGCCGGCAAGCGCAGCTACAAGCTCAAGGACTGCTACACCCGCGGCTGGGTGCTGAACCCGGATGGCTGTGGCTTCCGCGCTGGGCTGCAACGGGCACTGAGTGAGCAAGGGCTGAGCCTGTCGATCAACCTCGAAACCTTCGGCACCGAGTTGCAACTGGGGCTGGTCGCCAACGGCCAGGGCCTGGGACTGGTTCCCGAGCCGCTGTTACAGACCAGCCGCCACCGCAGTGCGCTGGATGTACTGAATATCAGCGATTTCAAGCCGCAGGTGGATCTGTGGCTGTTCCATCCGCGCTACCTGGGTAATTTACAGGAGCCGGTGGAGCTTTTTGGTGAGGTCGCGGGACATCGGTTGTTGGGTTGAGCTCACTGGCCTGTGGCGCCTTGCGTGGCGAAAGGGCTGCAACGCAGCCCAAGCTATAAATGCAAATTACGCATAACAAGCAAAACTCTAAATCATTAAAACTCATAATTAGCATATAGCTAAAAAGCCTTTTACAGCCTTCATCCATGCGAATACGGTCTTAGGCAACGCACCGTCATTCAGGGATGAGCCTCATGAGTCAACCGTCCGACAGCGCTCTCGCCGAGCTGACGCTGGCCCTCGCGGCAAACGCCGAGCGCTACGACCGCAGCGCCCAGTTCCCCCAGGACAACTTCCACTTGCTGCACCGCCACGGGCTGCTCGCCCTCACTGTACCCCGTGCCTTCGGCGGAGGCGGCGCGGACCTTGCCAGCGCCCGCCGGGTGATCGGCGCGGTCGGCAAAGGTGACCCGGCCACCGCGCTGATCCTGGTGATGCAATACCTGCAGCATTTTCGCCTGCAGGACGAAGCGCGCTGGCCCGAGCCCCTGCGCCAGCGCGTGGCTTACGATGCCGTGCGGCACGGCGCGCTGATCAACGCACTGCGCGTCGAACCTGAACTGGGTACTCCGGCCCGTGGTGGCCTGCCCGCCACCGTGGCGCGACGCACGGCCGAAGGCTGGCGCTTGAGCGGGCGAAAGATCTACTCCACCGGCAGCCACGGCCTGACCTGGTACCTGGTGTGGGGCCGCAGCGACGACAACGACCCGTTGGTCGGCGGCTTCCTTGTGCACTGCGACACGCCTGGCATCACGATCATCGATGACTGGGACCACTTGGGCATGCGCGCCACTTGCAGCCACGAAGTGCGCTTCGACGATGTGCTGATTCCCCTCGACCACGCCGTCAGCGTCAGCCCCGCCAGTGCCCCGCAGGCCGAACTAGACGGCGAGAGCCTACTGTGGATGGCGGTGTTACTGCCGGCCGTATACGACGGCGTGGCCCGCGCCGCGCGCGACTGGCTGGCGGGCTTTCTCAAGCAGCGCACACCTTCCAACCTGGGAGCGCCGCTGGCCAGCCTGCCACGCTTCCAGCATGTACTGGGCCGCATCGACACCCTGCTGTTCGCCAACCAGAGCCTGCTCGACGGTGCCGCCGCCGGGCACATCTCACCCCAGCATGCCGGGCAGCTCAAGCATCTGGTCAGCGCCAACGCCATCCAGGCCGTGGAACTGGCCATCGAGGCCGCCGGCAATCCCGGGCTCTCGCGGCGCAACCCGCTGGAGCGCCACTACCGCGATGTACTTTGCAGCCGGATCCACACCCCACAGGACGATGTGGTGTTCGGCCAGGTCGGCCGTGCCGCGCTGACGGAGGTACAGGCATGAACCACTCGATCATCGCCAGCCAGCTCGACGACCAGGCCAACCAGCACCTGCGCGAACACTTGCCAGGCCATGAAGTCATTGATATCGCACCCGACCAGCTGGCTGTCGAAGCCCCCGCCGATGTGTTAATCCTGCGCCCGATCAATGTGCGTGGGCGACGCGTAGGCACCCCGCCACCCGGGTGGCCCTGGGGCCTGAAGTGGGTGCAACTGGTGTCTTCGGGCATCGACTTCTACCCCGACTGGGTGTTCCAGGGGGCGACGGTAACCAGCGGCAAAGGCGCCAACGCCGAACAAGTGGCCGAGTTTGCCCTGGCTTTGGTGTTCGCCGCCGCCAAGCAACTGCCCGGTCTATGGGTCAAGGACGCCGACTGGCGCCTGACCCCGCTGGCCCCGTTGCGTGGTCGCACCCTGGGCATCCTCGGCTTCGGCAGTATCGGCCAGAGCCTGGCGCGCAAGGCCGTGGCCCTGGGGCTTCGGGTTCTGGCCCTGAGCCGCCCCGGCCAGGGCATCGCAGACATCCCTGGCGTAGAACCTGTGGCCGACCTGCGACAGCTGTTCGCCGGCAGCGACCATCTGGTGCTGGCCGCCCCGCTCACTGCGGCCACCCGTGGCCTGATCGACCGCCAGGTCCTGGCCTATGCCCGCCCCGGCCTGCACCTGATCAACATTGCCCGCGGCGGCTTGCTCGACCAACAGGCCCTGCTCGACGCCCTGGACAGCGGCTTGATCGGCCGGGCCAGCCTGGATGTCACCGAACCCGAGCCACTGCCGGCAGGCCACCCGTTGTACCACCACCCACGGGTGTTCCTGTCACCGCACACCTCGGCCATTTCCGAGGACGGTTACCCGGCCTTTCTCGATGCCTTCATCGCCAACTTCCACCGCTACCGCGAGCAGGCGCCCCTGGCCAACCTGGTCGACACGGCGCGCGGCTATTGATTACCGGAGAGTCCCATGAGTTCACTGTCTGCCTTCACCACCAGCACCTGCAACGTACGCGACCGGGTCAGCGCCGAAGAGTGGGAGGTGCGGGTCAAGCTGGCCGCCGCTTACCGTCTGGCTGCGCTGCTGCGCTGGACCGACCACATCTACACGCACTTCTCGGTCCGCGTGCCGGGGCCGCATGAGCATTTTCTGATAAACGCCTTCGGCCTGCTGTTCGACGAAATTACCGCCTCCAACCTGGTCAAGGTCGACGTCGACGGCGCGATCATCGACGACCCGCTGGGGCTGGGCATCAATCAGGCCGGGTACGTCATTCACAGCGCCATCCACCGCGCACGGCCTGATCTCAAGGCTGTGCTGCACACCCATACTCGCGACGGCGCGGCTGTGTCCGCCCAGCGCGACGGGTTGCTGCCGATCTCCCAGCACGCCTTGGCCTACTACAGCCGCGTGGTTTACCACGACTACGAAGGCGTCGCCCTGGACCTGGACGAGCAAGCACGGCTGGTGGCCAATCTGGGCGACAGCAACATTCTTATTTTGCGCAACCACGGGCTGCTGACCGGAGGTGTCAGCGTGGAACACGCGTTCCGTGAGCTGCACGGGCTGGAGCGGGCCTGCAACATCCAGATCGCCGCCCAGGCCGGGGGCAACGACCAACTGTTACATGCCTCAAAGGCGGCGATTGTCAAGGTGCATGAGCAGTCCAAGCGGTTTTCCGATGGCCAGGGGGAAGGTATCCAACGGCATTGGGATGCGCTGATTCGGCAGTTGGATCGCGAGGGCCTCGATTACCAGGACTGACTCCAAGGCACCTTTTGCCTGTTCCGGCGAACTGGCCGGAACAGGAGAGCCCCATTCATTGAAGGATCAATCCCATGCCCCCACTGCACCAACTGCTCGCGATCGGCACCCTGGCCCTGGGCCTCACCGCTTGCTCGCCGGCCGACAACACCTCAACCAGCAAGACCCTCAACATCGCCTTCTGGGGTGACAACACCACGCTGGTCAGCGTCGACCCCTTTCAGGTCTACTGGCTCGAACACCGCGTGCTGCTGCGCAACGTCGTCGAGTCGCTCACTGACCAAGACCCGCAGACCGGTCGCATCATCCCGTGGCTGGCGAAAACCTGGGAGGTCGGTGCCGATGCCCTGAGCTATACCTTCCACCTGCGCGAGGACGTCACCTTCAGCAACGGCGAACGCTTCGATGCTCACGCCGTGAAAACTGCCTTCGACAGCAACAAAGCGTTCGCCAGCCAGTTGCCGGCCACCTTCGGTGCCACCTACCTGGCCGGCTACGACCACGCCGAGGTGATCGACGACTTCACCGTGCGCCTGGTCCTGGCAAAACCCAACGCGGGTTTCCTTCAGGCCACGTCCACCACCAACCTGGCCATTCTCGCCCCGGCCTCGTATCGGTTGAGCGCGCAGCAACGCTCGCTGGGCAAGATCATCGGTACCGGGCCATTCACCCTCGATCACTACACCCCGGAGGTCGGCGCACGCCTGCTCAAGCGTGCCGATTACGCCTGGCCCTCGGCCAATGTGCGCAACCAGGGCGCGGCGTACCTGGATGCCGTGGACATCAGCTACATCCCCGAAGAGAGTGTGCGCAACGGCCTGTTCCTGCAAGGCAAGGTCGACATCCTGTGGCCACGCAACCCGTTCTCGGAAGTTGACCTGCAGCTGTTTCAGTCCAAGGGCGCGACCATCCAGAGCCGTTCGCTGCCAGGCCCGGCGATGAACCTCTACCCCAATACCCGCAACGACCGCCTGCTCGGTGACCGCCAAGTGCGCCTGGCGCTGCAGAAGGCCATCGACCGCACCAGCTACGCGCACACCGTCTACAACACTGCGTTCCCGGTGGTGAGTGGCGTATACGACGTCACCACACCGTTCTTCAAAGCCCAAACCGACAAGCTCGCCTACGACCCCAAAGGTGCCGAGCAACTGCTCGACGCCGCTGGCTGGCACAAAGGCGACGACGGCTACCGGCACAAGAACGGCCAGCGCCTGACGCTGCGCTACAACCTCACACCCGCCGAAAGCGCCGGTGACGTGCTGGTACAGGACCAACTGCGCAAAGTGGGCATCGACCTCAAACTGAACGTACTGACCCGCGCCGAATGGGTGACCGGCAATTCGACAGGCGCCTACGACCTCACCTCCACCTACATGACCCGCGCCGACCCGATCATCCTGCAGACCATCCTCGACCCGCGCGCCGCCAACAGCGCCACGCTCGCCACCAACACCTACGAGCCCGACACCCTGGCCAAAGCTCAGGCGCTGTTCGACAGCGGTATCACCGCCACTGCCGACACGCAACGGGCCCAGGCCTACGGCCAACTGCAGGACCTGCTGGTCGACGAAGCGTCGGCGTTCCCGCTGTACGAGCGCGTCTGGCAGGCCGCCACCGCGCCGCGGGTCAAGCACTTCCACTGGACCGCCGAAGGCTTCGCCCTGCTCAGTGACATCCAGGTCGGCCAGCCATGAGACGCTACCTGATCGGCCGCGTCGGCCAGGCCCTGCTGGTGTTGTGGGGGGCTTATACCATCACCTACTTCATCCTCTACCTGCTGCCCGGCGACACCTTGGCGATCATGCTGAGCGCCTCCGGCATGGAAGCCGACGGCCTGTCGCCCGAGGACCTGGCCAAAGCACGCACTTACTATGGGCTGGACAAAGGCTTGTTCGAACAGTATTTCGACCTGCTGTGGCGGGCCCTGCACGGCGACCTTGGCCAATCGCTGTCGCTGGGCCGACCGGTCACGGCACTGTTGGCCGAGCGCCTGCCGCAGACCCTGGCCCTGGCCGGTGCCGCCATTGCCCTGTCGCTGTTGGCGGGTGTCGGCCTTGCCTGTCTGACCGCCTACCTGCAATGGCGTCCACTGAAGACTGCACTGGCGCGCCTGCCCTCGCTGGGCTTCTCGGTGCCGGTGTTCTGGATGGGCCTGCTGCTGATCCAGGTGTTCGCCTTCGCGTTGGGCTGGTTTCCGGCCACGGGCAGCCAAGGCCTGGCCAGCCTGGTGCTGCCGGCCATCACCCTGGCGATCCCCAGCGCTGCGGTGTACGCCCAGGTGCTGCAGCGCGGCTTTCAGGGCGTGTGGCAGGAGCCGTACATCACCACCGCCTTCGCCAAGGGCCTTAGCCGGGCCCAGGTTCAGGCACGCCATGGCCTGCGCAACGCGGCGCTGCCGCTATTGACGCTGGTCGGCCTGCAAGTCGGCAATACCGTGTCCGGGGCTGTATTGGTGGAAACCATCTTCTCGCGCAACGGCGTCGGCCGTCTGGCCCAGGAGGCCGTGCTGCGCCAGGACATACCCGTGGTGCTGGCGATCGTCGGGGCGTCGGCTGCGGCCTTCGTGGTGGTGAACCTGCTCGTCGATCTGTTCTATCCCTACCTCGACCCGCGCATCACCCACACCGCGAAGGTGAACTGAGATGACCCTCGACATACCCCTGTCACCCCTCGACACCGCGCCCTCCGAGCCCCGCCCTGCCGCCACCTGGAGGCGTCGCACACGTTGGCAGCGCGCATACCAGATGTTGGCCCCGCTGCTGCGCCGACCCGGTTTCAGCCTGGCGCTGCTGATCGTACTGTTCGCCCTGCTTTGCGCGCTGGCCCCGCACTGGCTCAGCAGCTTCGATCCCTACGCCACCGCACCCGCCGACAAGCTCAGTCCACCCAGCCTGGCGCACTGGTTCGGCACCGACGAACTGGGCCGCGACCTCTACACCCGGGTGGTGTATGGCGCGCGCCTGTCGGTGCTCGCCGCCCTGCTGGCGGTGGCCATCGCCTTGCTGGGCGGCTTGGGCCTGGGCGTGCTGGCCGGTTTTGCCGGCGGGCACGTCGACGCCGCGCTGATGCGCCTGATCGACGTATTGCTGGCCCTGCCCGGCCTGCTGTTGGCCCTGGCCATCGTCACCGCCATTGGCTTCGGCACCGTGCCGGTGGCCGTCGCCGTGGGCGTCGGCATCCTGCCCGGTTTTGCCCGCACCACCCGAGCCGAAGTGCTGCGCATCAAGACCCTGCCCTTTGTGGAAGCCGCACGCCTGTGCGGTGCCAGCTGGGCACGCACCCTGCTGCGCCATGTACTGCCCAATGCCTGGAGCCCGGTAGCGGTGCTCGCCACCCTGGACTTCGGCGCTGCCATCCTGGCCACGGCCGGGCTAAGTTTCCTCGGCTTTGGCGCGGCGCCACCCGCCGCGGAATGGGGCACGCTGATCGCCAACGGCCGTCACTTCCTCATCACCGCCCCTTGGCTATCCCTGCTACCGGGGCTGTTCGTGGTGGCCGTGGTGTTCAGCCTCAACCACCTGGCGCGCAGCGCCGAGGAGCATGCCCGATGAGCCAGTCACCCCTGATCGAGGTCCGCGACCTAAGCGTCAGCTACAGCTTCGCCGGGCAACGCAGCCAGGCCCTGCGCCAGCTGTCGTTCAGCCTGGTCCAGGGCGAGACCCTGGCGGTGGTGGGCGAGTCAGGCTCGGGCAAATCGACCCTGGCCAACGCCCTGCTTGGTCTGTTGCCGGGCAATGCACGCATCGACCAAGGCCAGTTATGGGTCGATGGTGTCGATATGGCGCAAGCCAGCGAACGCGCCAGGCGCCAGTTGCGCGGGCGCACCATCGGCCTGGTGCCGCAAGACCCAATGGTCAGCCTCAACCCCACCCAACGGATCGGCCAGCAAATCGCCGAGGCGCTGCAGCTGGCGCGTGGACGACGCTATCCAGGCCAAGAGGCCAAGGTGCTGGCGCTGCTGGACCAGGTCGGCCTCGACGAGCCGGCGCTGCGTGCGCGGCAGTACCCCCATGAGCTGTCCGGCGGCATGCGCCAGCGGGTGCTGATTGCCATCGCCCTGGCCGGCGAGCCACGGTTGATCATCGCCGACGAGCCCACCAGTGCGCTGGACGTGACTGTGCAGCGGCGTATTCTCGATCACCTGCAACTGCTGGTCGCCGAGCGCGGCATCTCGCTGCTGATCATCACCCATGATCTGGGCATGGCCTGTGACCGCGCCGACCGCCTGCTGGTGATGAAGCAGGGTGAGCAGGTCGAACACGGCTCGCCCCGGCAGATCCTCTGGGGCGCCCGGCAACCCTACACCCGCGCCCTGCTCGATGCCGCGCCGGCCTTCGTGCCACGGCGCAGGCCAGCCGCACCGCGGGGCCAGACGCCACTGCTGCGCCTGAGCCATGTCGGCAAACGGTTCGAGCTGCCCGGCAAAAACGAGCATTACACTGCCCTGCACGACCTGAGCCTTGAACTGCATGCCGGGCAGACCCTGGCGATTGTCGGCGAATCCGGCTCGGGCAAGAGCACCGCCCTGCGCATCGCCCTGGGCCTGGAGAAGCCCAGTCAAGGGCAGGTGGTGTTCGCCGGCGAGGACGTCACCGGTTACACCTGGAGCCAGTTCCGCCCCTTGCGCCGGCGTATCCAGCTGGTGCAGCAAAACCCGTTCGCCGCGCTCGACCCGCGCTTCACCGTGTTCGACAGCGTCGTCGAGCCGCTGGTCTCTTTCGGCCTGCTCCGGGGCGAGGCACTAGAGCGCAAGGCCCGCGAGCTGATCACACGGGTGCAATTGCCAGTGCAGTTCCTCGATCGCCTGCCCAGGGAATTGTCAGGTGGCCAGCGCCAACGCGTGGCGATTGCACGGGCGTTGGCACTGGAGCCAGAGGTGCTGCTGCTCGATGAGCCAGTCAGTGCACTGGACGTGTCTGTGCAGGCGCAGATCCTCGCCCTGCTGGACGAATTGCAGCGCGAGCTCGGCATGGCCTATGTGCTGGTCTCCCATGACCTGGCGGTGGTGGCGAGCATGGCAGACCAGGTGCTGGTGCTACGGCGCGGGCAGGTGGTCGAGCAAGGGCCGGCGCTGCAGGTGCTCAGCAAGTCGGCCAGCGCCTACACACGGGCGCTGATCGACGCGATACCAGGGCATTCACGCAGCATGTTGCCCGTGGCGATTTAACGGTTGTGCCGTGCGGCACTGACGTGTCGCACGGATCGACCCTTGGTGCACATCTGAAAAGAGGTATTGACCATGAGTAAACGGCAGTTCCATCTCGGCGCCATGAACCACGGCGTCGGCCACAAAAGGAGTTCCATTGCATGAGCCTCGAATTCATTGGCCTGATCGGCCCCCATGAAAGCAGCGAATCACAGGCGCCGCGCGGACCGCAGGTTGACCTGGGCTTCATCAAGGCCTTCGCCCAGGCCCAGGAGTACGCCGGCTTCGACAAGGCCCTGCTGGCGGTGAATACCAGCGCGCCAGACTCGATGATTCTCGCCAGCTACGTGGCCGCGCTCACCGAGCGCATCGGCCTGCTGGTGGCACACCGCCCCGGCTTCCAGGCACCGACCTTCGCTGCCCGCCAATTCGCCACCCTCGACCAGCTCAGCCGCGGCCGTGCTTCGATCAACGTGATAACCGGTGGCGACAGCGGCGACCTGCAGCGCGACGGCGACTTTCTCGACAAAGATGCCCGCTACGCACGTACCGACGAATACCTCGATGTGCTGCGTAACACCTGGACCCAGACGTCGCCCTTCGACCACCACGGCGACCACTACCGGGTAGAGGACAACCTGACCTTGGTCAAACCCGTGGGCAAGCTGCCGGTGTACTTCTCCGGCGCCTCGGACGCGGCGGTAGAAGTCGCGGCCAAGCATGCCGACGTCTACATGATGTGGGGCGAGCCGCTGGAGCAGGTGCGCGAACGCATCGCCCAGGTGCGCAAGGCCGCCGCTCGCCATGGGCGTGAGCAGCACATTCGCTTCAGCCTGTCGCTGCGGCCGATCCTGGGGGCCACCGAGGAGGAAGCCTGGGCCCGCGCTGAACGCATCCTGGCCGATGCACAGCAGCGTATTGGCATCCGCCAGGGCAACCGCCGCGAGAAGAATTTCGGCAAGAGCAACGTGGGGTCCGAACGCCTGGTGCAACTGGCCAGTCAGCGCAAGGTCCACGACACTCGGCTGTGGACAGAGATTGCCGCACTGGGTGGCGGGGCCGGTAATTCCACCTCGCTGGTCGGTACCGCCGAACAGGTCGCCGAAGCGACGCTGGCGTACTACGACCTGGGCGTGAGCACGTTCCTGTTCCGTGGCTTCGATCAGTTGCGTGATGCCGTGGAGTATGGGCAGGCGCTGATTCCGCGGATTCGGGCGCTGGTAGCAGACCAGGAAGCCGGTCGCAGCACCCGCAGCGCCTGATCTGCACCGGCCTCTTCGCGACGAAGGACGTTCCTACAGGTGATTGAAGATTCCTGTAGGAACGGTTGTTAGCCGCGAAGAGGCCGGCCCAGGCGATCTAGCGGCCAGACCGCGGTATCGCCAACCCCAAGCTTTCCCGAAGGGTCGTGCCCTCATACGCCGTGCGATACACCCCACGTGCCTGCAGCAACGGTACCACTTCTTCGGTAAACCGCCGGAACTGGCCAGGATGACCAATGTAGATATTGAACCCATCCAGCGCCCGCGCTTCGAACCACTCGGCCATCTTCGCCGCCACGGTTTCGGCCGAACCAACGAAGGCCCCTGGCCGTAACTGACGGCCAAACTCAACAGCCTGACGCAGACTGAAGGCCTTGTCCCGCGCCTGGTCGGCAATACGCTTGGCATTCGTGAAAAAGCTGCTCCGTGCAAACTCCAGGCTCTCTTGCGGGAACGGGGCATCCAGGTCGTACTGGCTGAAATCATGCCAGCCGAAGTTGCGCCCGAATTCCTTCAACGCCAGTTCGAAACTGTGGTCGGCCTGATGGTAATGGCGCTCGATCTCACGGGCGTGGGCGTCGTTGTCACCCACGTAGATCTCCGCGCCGGGCAATACCAGCAACTGCTCCGGGTCGCGACCCAGGCGCGCGGCGCGGCGCTTGATGTCGCGGTAGAAGGCCTGGCCCTGCTCGATGCTGGCGGCGTGGGTGAACACCACATCAGCCGTGGCGGCCCCGAGCGCTCGGCCTTGTTCGGAATCGCCCGCCTGGAAGATCACCGGCTGCCCCTGGGGCGAGCGCTGGATGTTGAGCGGGCCGACGACCGAGAAATGCTTACCCTTGTGGTTGAGCGCATGCAGCTTGGTCGGGTCGAGGAACCGGCCACTGGCCCGATCACGGGGGAAAGCATCGTCTTCGTACGACTGCCACAGCCCCTGCACGACTTGCACATGCTCCTCGGCACGGGCGTAACGGGTGTCGTAGTCGTAATGCTCGTCGAGCCCGTAGTTACCGGCAGTGCCGGCATCGCCGCTGGTGACCACGTTCCACCCTGCACGGCCCTTGCTGATCAGGTCCAGCGAAGCCAGGCGGCGGGCGACGTTGAAGGGCGCGTTGTAAGAAGTGGTAAGGGTACCCACCAGGCCGATATGGCGGGTGCTGACCGCCAGAGCCGAGAGCAGGGTCAACGGTTCCAGCCGATTGAGATAGTGCGAAGGCGAGCCGGGGGTGATGAACTGGCTGTCGACGATGAACATCAGGTCGAACAACGCGGCTTCCGCCTGCCGGGCGATGGCGATGTACCAGTCGATGTTCACGCTGGCGTCGGCGGGCAGTTCGGGGTCGAGCCACAGGTTGTGCCGGCCCGGGCCGCCACTGCCCATGGTCAGGGCGCCAAGTTTGATCTGTCGTTTGCTCATGGGAGTTCCTGTTGGATGGTCCATATCTGAATGCCGCCGCGGTCCTTGCGCAGCGGCCTAGTTATTGCCGAATGCTGCGTTGAACGAGGTATCGAACAGGCTTTGCGCCGGGTATGCCTTGATCAGCCCGAGCCCGGAGAAGAAATCCACGGTTTTCTGCGCATCGGCGATCACCTGCGGGTCCAGCGGCGCGAGGTCGGTGCGTGCACGGGCGAACCAGGCACGGGCGATGTCGCGATCAGCACGGGTGAGCTTGGCCCACGCGTCGGCGTAGGCCTCGGTATTGGCGGGGGCGCTCAAGGTCCAGTCACGGGCCTTTTTCAGGCGCTGGAGGAAATCGGCGATCTGCGCTCGCTTGAGTTCCACCGCCTTGCTGTTGGCGACCACGAAGCTCTGCGCCGGGATCACCCCATCGGCGGTGGCCAGCACCCGGGCGCCTTGCCGCTCCTGCTGAGTGACGTAAGGCTCCCAGGTGGCGATCACATCCACCGAACCACCGTCCAAGGCGTGGGATGCATCCAGCGCACTGAGGTAACGCAGCTCCACGGCATCACGCGGCACCCCGGCCTTGTCCAGGGCACTGAACAGCAATTGCTGGCTCCACGAGCCTTTCCAGATGGCCGCGCGTTTGCCGCGCAGGTCCTGCAGGCTGTGGATCGGAGAATCCTTGCGCGCCAGGATGGCCACGCCTTCGAGGTTCTGCCGGCTGACCGCAATCACCTTGATCGGCGCCCCCAAGGCACCGAGGAACAGGGGCGGCGCGTCGCCCAGCAGGCCAATATCGAGACTGCCGACGTTGAGCGCTTCGGCCACCGGGGAGCCTGCGGTGAACTGCTTCCACTCCAGGGTGTAAGGCAGTTGTTCTAGCACGCCGGCGGCTTCCATCACGGCACGAGCGTTGTAACTCTGGTCACCGACCACCAGGGTCTGGGCGGCGGCGGCAAGGCTGAAAGTGGTGGCCAACACGGTGGCGGCCAGCTGTTTGAAGTAACGCACGTTCGTCTCCAGATACCCGCTTGGGGCATGCGAGGCGATCCGCGCGTGCGGTCTCGTCTGTTATTGTTTATAGCTCCGAGGTATTAACGGAGTATTCTTTATAATCTAATCAGTGTTACTCATCCTGTGAAATGCACGTTGGGTATATCCTCATGCTTTTCACTGCGGCAATTTCAAAACAAACGGTCCATCCTGTAAATGCATATTTTGCATATTAGCTTATGTTTATTTTGCATTTTGAGAATAGAAAAAAGGTTTGCTAGGGTTAACTGAAACCTGAGAGCAGAGCCTGAACCATGACCGAACCCCTGCACCCGCAGCGCTTGCGCCACTTCATCGACCACCTCGCCACGCTGCTTGACCAACAGCCTGACGAAGCCACCCTTCTCGACGCAGGCCAAGGCCTGCTGGCCGATCTGGTCGCCCATGACGACTGGCTGCCGAACGACCTCGCCCAGCCCGACCCGCAGCGCTATCAGCAATACCTGCTGCACTGCGACTCGCGCCAACGTTTCTCGGTGGTGAGCTTCGTCTGGGGCCCGGGGCAGCAAACACCGATCCACGACCACCGGGTCTGGGGGCTGATCGGCATGCTGCGCGGTGCCGAGCACGCTCAGGGATTCGTGCGTGACGCCAGAGGCGCTTTGTTGCAAGAGGGGGCCCCCATCCGTCTGGTGCCCGGCCAGGTGGAAGCGGTGTCGCCGCGCATCGGCGACATTCATCAGGTGAGCAATGCGTTCGCCGACCAGGTATCGATCAGCATTCACGTCTATGGCGGCAACATCGGCGGTGTCAAGCGCGCGGTGTACGCCTTGGATGGCAGCGAAAAACCGTTTGTCTCCGGCTATTCCAATACCCGCCTGCCAAACATCTGGGACCTGTCCAAAGAGAACCCTGCCCCATGAGCACCGTCACCACCCGCCGTTACCACGACATCCGCCGTGCTTTACTGGCCAAGGAGGAGCTGGCCCTGATCGACGTACGCGAAGAAGACCCTTTCGCCCAGGCCCATCCGCTGTTCGCGGCCAACATACCCCTGTCGAAACTGGAGCTGGAAATCTTCGCCCGCGTTCCCCGGCGGGACACCGCACTCACCGTCTACGATGACGGTGAGGGGCTCGCCGCAGTCACCGCGCAGCGTTTACTGGCCTTGGGCTACGTCAATGTTGCCTTGCTTGATGGCGGCCTTGCCGGCTGGCGCGCTGCGGGCGGCGAGTTGTTTCGTGATGTCAACGTGCCAAGCAAAGCTTTCGGCGAACTGGTGGAGAGCGTGCGCCACACGCCTTCGCTGGCTGCCGAACAGGTCAAGGCGCTGCTTGATGGACAGGCCAATGTGGTGGTCCTCGATGCCCGCCGTTTCGACGAATACCAGACCATGAGCATCCCCGGCGGCATCAGCGTGCCCGGCGCCGAACTGGTGCTGCGCGTGGCCGAACTGGCGCCTGACCCGGCGACCCAGGTGATCGTCAACTGTGCCGGGCGCACCCGTAGCATCATCGGCACCCAGTCGCTGATCAATGCCGGCATTCCCAATCCGGTGGCGGCCCTGCGCAATGGCACCATCGGCTGGACCCTGGCGGGGCAGCAACTGGCTCATGGTCAGGACCGCCGCTTTGCCGAGGTCACCGCGGTTACCCGCGCCAACGCCGCCGGCCAGGCCCGGGCGGTAGCAGACCGCGCCGGCGTGCTGCGCCTGGACCGCGCCGGGCTGGGCCAGTGGCAGGCCGACACGCAGCGCACCCTCTACCTGTTCGATGTGCGTACGACCGAGGAATACAGCGCCGGTCATCTGCCGGGCAGCCGCCCGGTGCCCGGCGGGCAACTGGTTCAAGAGACCGACCACGTCGCCAGTGTGCGCGGGGCGCGCATCGCGCTGGTGGACGACGATGGCGTGCGCGCCAACATGAGCGCCTCGTGGCTGGCACAGATGGGCTGGCAGGTCGCTGTGGTCGACGGGCTGACTGCAGCGGACTTCAGCGACCGGGGCGAATGGCAACCGCCGCTGCCCGAATTGCCGGATGCCAGCGAAATAACCGTCGAGCAACTGGCCAGCTGGCTGCAGGAAGACGGCACAGTAGTGCTGGACTTCACCGCCAGTGCCAATTACGTCAAGCGCCATATCCCGGGCGCGTACTGGGCGATCCGTACCCAGCTGGCCGACGCCCTGGAACGGCCGCCCGAGGCCCGCCGTTATGTGTTGACCTGTGGCAGCAGCCTGCTGGCGCGTTTCGCCGCGCGCGACCTGCAGACGCTGACCCGCACGCCGGTTTACGTGCTCGCAGGAGGCACCGCACGCTGGATCGCCGCCGGTCTTCCATTGGAAGGCGGTGAGGCCCGCCTTGCCGTACCACGCAGCGATCGCTACCGGCGTCCCTATGAAGGCACAGACAACCCACACGAGGCGATGCAGGGCTACCTGGACTGGGAATTTGGCCTGATTGCGCAGCTTGAGCGCGATGGCACTCATGGTTTCAGGGTGCTTTGAACCGTATCCACGGTGGTATTTGAAACGACGCGCTGGATCGAAAGCGGGCCTGGACGGCCGAAAGCTTTCGAACCAGACGCGTTACAAGGGTAATAACCGTTGCGGGTCGGCTCTCGTCGATACACAACGCTTGATGAGTGATGATCAACGGAGCCTGTACCAGATACTCAGTGGTACGTCTGAAACATCACATTAGAAATGCACCTTGATCAATGCACTCAACGCGTTCTGATCGGTCGGAAAGCCGTGGCTGTCTTCGATGCCATATTTGTCGGACCAATAGTCCCACTCGATCCCGGCATAGAAACGCGCCGGCGCTTGCCCCATCGCCTTACCGACGTCGTACTTGATCTGGGGGTTGAAGTGGAAACTCTTGGCTACATAGTTCGAGGTACCCTTCGTCCCCACATCATTGACGTACCACTCCAGATAACCGTCGAGCAAAATGTCGGAGCGCCCGAGCGGTATCGTCATGGCCCAGGTCGGGTTGATCTGCCACTGTCCAGACGCTTTACCGGTGATCCCATCGGGCTTGCGGTAGTAAGTGTTCAGTGAAAAACGATCAAATCCAGGCAGGTTCAGGTCAACAGCGGGCCCAAGCAGGTACTTTCGATTGCGCCCTTCTCCACGCTCATAGGTGGCAGCGATCAACACATCCTTGACGATGCCATAGCTGAGACGGTGGCCACTGATCTTGCCGAGCGACAGTCGCGGTGAAAACTCGCCGTAATAGGTGTAGCCATCGTTGCCGGACAAGCCGTTGGACCACTTGTTATCGACGAACAGGAACATGTCGCCCCACGTCCAGCCACTGGCGTGCTCGAAGGTGATGGTTTGCTGGATATCGTTGCCGGTGCCATCGACTTTATAACCATGCCCGTAGAGGTAGCTGAGGCTGTTGTTGCTCCACATCAGCGGATTCGCCTGGGCACTGCCGGTGGCCAACGCGCAGAGTGGGACGACGCTGTGAAGCAGCCAGGAAAGAGCGTTCGGTTTCATTTGCATCCCTTGGGTCGTGATTGTTGGTTTTCGCCAGCAAGGGTATGCAGCAGCGGACGACCTCTCCTCTGGCCCCGGCTCATGCCGAGGCGCCACCCTTGCCGGGGGAGCGGCGCAAGGCCGCCAGAGCAATGTCCCATGCCATCTTTGGGCACTGACCGCTTCTACTCGAGTTAGCGCAAAGCAGGGCGCGTGCCAACTAATCGGATACACGTAAATTGCTTATTGTGAGCAATCCTAATCATCAATGAACACCATCCACTCAGAACATTGCGCACTCTATTAGTGCTCAATCGGTACGTTCTGCACCTTCTCAACTCACGCGTCAGTGCCGTCCCCCTCGGGTGCGGGTCGCTACACCGCAAAGTCAGCGGCTTCATGAAATTGGCATGCTTCTGGCTTCTTGTATCAGCGAGTAGAAGCGGTCAGTGCCAGGCATGGCATGGGGCATTGCTCTTGCGTCCTTCGGGGCGTACATCCGAGCGGATGTTTGAACGAGGCTATGGCAGCCCCGGGCAAGAGAGCAATGTCAGTTTCCAGTTCACGCCCTTTTGCTTCGCGACGCCATTCTCTTCCCACGTTCTCTCCGCCCGGCTCCTTCGCTGTCGCGCTATCCGGCGCACGGTGGTTTTTTGAATCGGGGTGAAGAACACATGAAGAAAACGCGTTTTGCCTTGGCTCGCCCGTTACGCTCGCTGTTGGCAGCAGCGTTGCTCCCCACCACGCTGACGATCGCTCCGCTGGCGATCGCTGGCGACAAAGTCGTGTTGCTGACCTCCTGGTATGCTCAGGCCGAACAGGGCGGCTTCTACCAGGCACTGGCCGATGGGTTGTACGAAAAGGAAGGCCTGGATGTGTCCATCCGCATGGGGGGACCACAGGTCAATGGCATGCAACTGCTGGTCAGCAAGCAAGCTGATTTCATCGTCAACTATGACCTGCAGATTCTAAAAAGTGTCGAGCAAGGCCTGCCAGTGGTCGCAGTGGCTGCGCCCTTCCAGGGAGACCCGCAAGGGTTGATGACCCACGCGGACGTCAGCGGACTTGATGCTCTCGGCGGCAAGCCTGTGCTGGTGTCCACTTCGGGCCAGCAAACCTGGTGGCCCTGGCTGAAGGGTAAATATCAATTGGCTGACAACCAGGCGCGGCCTTACACCTTCAACCTGCAACCCTTTCTAGCCGACCCGCAAACCACACAACAGGCGTATGCCAGCTCGGAACTGTTCCAGGCGATAAAGGCAGGCGTGACCCCTAACTTTTTCCTCTTCGCAGATGCCGGTTATCCACCCTACGGATCCACCGTGGTCACCCGTCAAGACATCATCGCTGAGCACCCAGAGCGGGTAGCAGGTTTCGTGCGCGCATCCATGGAGGGTTGGAAGCGCTATCTGGATGACCCCAGCGCCGGCAATGCACTGATCAAGCGCGACAACCCCAACATGACCGATGAACTGCTGGCCTGGGGCGTCTCGACCCTCAAGCAGTACCGCCTGGTCACCGGTGGAGAGGCTGCAACCCAGGGGATCGGCACCATGACTGACAGCCGCTGGCAAGCAACCCGCGACTTCATGGTCGAGGCGGGTCTGCTCGGTCCCGACGCACCTTGGCGCAACGCCTACACCACGCGCTTTGTGCAAGACCTGAAGGTACTCCCTGAGGCCGAGCAGGTCGGCAGCCGCTGAACACCATAACAAGCTCAACGCTGTGAGGAATCCTGATTATGTTGGTTACCAAACAACCTGTATTGCGCCGTTTCTGGTATGCCCTGCTCCCTATGACAGCCCTCGAAGACGGCCCCAAGCCATTCACCCTGCTGGGTGAAGCGCTGGTGTTGTGGAAGCGTCCCGATGGTACCCCGGTGGCAATGCGGGACCGCTGCTGCCACCGCACCGCCAAACTGTCCAAAGGCTTCGTCAGTGCTGAGGGCAATATCGCCTGCGGGTATCACGGCTGGGAATACGACTGCACCGGCACGTGCGTGAAGATCCCGCAGAGTCCCACCGGCGCTATTCCTCCGGGGGCCGCGGTGAAGGCTTATCACTGCCAGGAAAAGTACGGCTATGCCTGGGTCAGCCTGGACGACCCGCTACAACCGATCCCTGAGTTCCCGGAAGACGGCGCCCCCGGTTACCGACGCATCTTCCAGTTTTACGAAGAGTGGAAGACCAGCCCGCTGCGGGTCATGGAGAACTCCTTCGACAACTCGCACTTTTCCTTCGTGCACAAGGCCAATTTCGGCTTGTTCGACCAGCCGCAACCGGCCAGTTACGAGTTTCGCGAAACCGATTATGGCTTCGAAGCCGAGACCCGCGTGCCGATCCGCAACCCCGAGGCAAGCTTCCGTATCACCGGTACGACCGAGCCGATTACCCAGCGGCACCTGCTCAACCGCTACTACCTGCCCTTCTCCCGGCGCTTTGGCTGCATGTATCCGGACAGCGGCATCCATCACATCATCTACAACTGCGCCACGCCCATCGACGACAACCGACTGATGCTCGTGCAGTGGTTGTATCGCAACGACAGCGAAGAGCAATGCTCGACCCAGGAACTGATCGACTGGGACGCAGCGATCACAGCCGAAGACCGCGACATCCTGGAGGCTACCGATCCTGACGCCTGTGTCGACACCCGCCGCAGGGTGGAACTGCACATGCCATCGGACAAGCCCGGGTTGGTTATCCGTCGGCAACTACTGGGTCTGCTTGAAGCCCATGGCGAGAGCGAAGTGTTCCTCAGCCACTGACACTTGCCCAACGCCCCGGTGCGCCGGGGCATACACCACCGCTCATGACCCACGGGGAGAGCGCTATGTTGATGCAGACCCTATTCAAGGCCGACGTCCAGCCGCAGGCCCTGCCGAACACCATCGGTGTGGACACCCCTTTGTTCGCCAATCAGGTGGAAAAAACCTACAGCAATGGCACCCATGCCTTGAGCCGCGTGAAACTGGCGATCGAACGCGGCGAGTTCGTCTCGCTCTTGGGCCCGTCGGGGTGTGGCAAAAGCACCCTGCTGAAAATGTTCGCCGGGCTCGAACAGCCCTCCGCCGGCCATGTGCGCTGGTGGGGCAAGGATGCCCCGGGTACGGACCACCACGCAGGCACACCGGGGCGCAGCCTGGCCATGGTGTTCCAGGAAGCCACCCTGATGCCATGGGCCAAAGTGCACGACAACGTGCGCTTGCCCCTGGACTTGGCCGGCGCCCCCAAGGCCCAGAGCCAGCTCAAGGTGCAAGCCGCCCTGGAACTGGTGGGGCTGGGCAAGTTCGGCGACGTTTACCCGCGGGAGCTCTCCGGCGGTATGCAGATGCGCGCCTCCATTGCCCGGGCATTAGCCACCGAACCCAATCTGCTGCTGATGGACGAACCCTTCGGCGCCCTGGACGAGTTCACCCGCAACAAGCTCGATAGCGACCTGCGCCAGCTCTGGCTCAAGCGCGACCTGACGGTGGTATTCGTGACCCACAGCATCTTCGAGGCGGTTTACCTGTCTTCGCGGGTGATCGTGATGGGCGCGCGTCCCGGTCGAGTGATCGCCGATGTAATCATCGACGGCCCACTGGAACGCGACGAGGCGTACCGCACTTCACCGGCGTTCATCGAGCAATGCGCGCACCTGTCCCGACTCCTGGCCCAGGCCAATGGCGACCCTTCCTGAGAGCATCATCATGAGCCGACCCTCTACTCCCTGGCTACGCCATCCTTCTGTACTACGCATCGTTTCACCACTACTGGTTGGCGCCTTGCTGCTCGGCGTCTGGCAACTGGCATGCATCGCCTGGAAAGTCCCGGTGTACCTGGTACCGTCACCAGCCGATATCGGCCGCACCCTGGTCGCCGATGGCCCGATGCTGCTGGGGGCACTGTGGATGACCCTGAAGATCACCTTCCTGTCATTCGCCCTCGCCGTGGTCATCGGCACGCTGGCGGCGTTCGTGTTCGTGCAGAGCCGCGTCGTGGAGGCCAGTCTGTTTCCCTATGCGATCCTGCTGCAGGTAACGCCGGTGGTGGCCATCGCGCCGCTGATCATCATCTGGTGCAGCGACACGACCTTGGCGTTGGTGATCTGCGCCACGCTGGTGGCGATCTTCCCGATCATCGCCAACACCGTCCTGGGCCTGCGCAGCGTCAACCCTGGCCTGCTCAACCTGTTCCATCTGAACCGCGCCAGCCGCTGGCAAGTGCTGTTGCGCCTGCGCATTCCCAGCGCCTTACCGTGCTTTTTCGCTGGCCTGCGCATCGCCAGCGGCTTGGCCTTGATCGGCGCGGTGGTGGCCGAGTTCGTCGCCGGTACGGGCGGCACGGGTGCGGGCCTGGCGTATCAGATCCTGCAAGCGGGATTCCAGCTCAACATCCCCCGCCTATTCGCCGCCCTGGTGTTGATCGCCCTGACTGGCGTGGCGCTGTTCAGCCTGATGGCTTTGCTGGCTCGGTTGAGCCTGCGCCACTGGCACGAAAGCGAACTGGGCTGACTTCCATGCGAAACGCCGTACTGGCTATGGAGACGAACATGAATCACACCAACAGCTGGCTGATCCGTAACGCCAGCGCCATCCTCACTGGCCTGCGCGGCGGCGCCGCGCGCCATGTCGGGCCGGACATCCGTATCACCCAGGGGCGTATCGCCGCCCTGGGCTCGCTGCAACCGTTACCAGGTGAGCAAGTGCTCGATGCCACCGATTGCGTGGTGTATCCAGGCTGGGTGAACACCCATCACCATCTGTTCCAGTCCTTGCTCAAGGGCATTCCCGCTGGCATCGACCAGAGCCTCGGTGCCTGGTTGGGGGCCGTGCCCTATCGCTATCGCGGGCTGTTCGATGAGCACAGTTTCCGCTTGGCCGCCCGGGTCGGGCTGGTGGAGCTGGCCCGCTCCGGCTGCAGCACGGTGGCCGACCATCATTACCTGTACTTGCCAGGCATGGCCTTCGACAGCGCACAGATCCTCTTCGAAGAAGCCGAGCGCCTGGGGCTGCGCTTCATCCTTTGCCGGGGCGGCGCAACCCAGGTACGTCAGGCGGAAGGCCCCGCGACAGCCGGACCTGAGACCCTCACGCAGTACCTGGACGATGTTCAGCGCTTGGTACAGGTCTACCATGATCCCGCCGACGATGCCTGGCGCCGTGTGGTAATGGCGCCGACCAGTCCGCCCTACTCCATGCCGCCCGAGCACCTGCGCGAGACCGCCCGCGCCGCGCGCCGGCTGGGCATCCGCCTGCACAGCCATTTGAGCGAAACCGTGGAGTACCAGAACGAAGTCCATGATCGCCACGGCCTCTCGCCCGTGGTGTTCTGCGCGGAGCAGGAATGGCTCGGGCCGGACGTGTGGTTCGCGCACCTGGTCAAGCTGAGCGCCGAAGAAATCCAGCTGCTGGGCGCCACCGGCACCGGCATCGCCCACTGCCCACAAAGCAATGGCCGGCTTGGCAGTGGTATCGCAGATATCGTTGCCATGGAGGCCGCAGGCATGTCGGTCTCGATCGGCGTGGATGGCGCTGCCTCCAACGAAGCCTGCGACATGATCAGCGAAACCCACGCCGCCTGGCTAATGCAAAGGGCCAAGGCTGGCGAACGCGCCATGGCCCGCCATGCTGGCGGCGATCTGGAGGGCGGTGCCCATGTCGCCAGCGTGGAGGACGTTGTGCGCTGGGGCACAGCAGGTGGCGCCCAGGTGCTGGGCCTGGACGCCATCGGCACGCTGCAGGTCGGCATGGCGGCGGACCTGGCGATCTATCGCCTTGATCAACCCCGCTACTTCGGTCTGCATGATCTGGGCATCGCCCCAGTGGTTGGCGGTGGCCGTCCGACGCTGCGGGCATTGCTGGTAGGCGGCCGCCTGAGCGTGGAAAACGATGCGATTCCTGGCTTGGACCTCGCCGAACTGGGCAGCCAGGCACGCCAGGCTGTACTTCGCCTGCAACAGGCCGCGGGGGTACGCGCATGAGCTGGACGCCTCTGCAGGTGCGGGCCCTGCGCCTTGAAGCCGACGACGTGCTGGGTGTGGAACTGGCCCCGCCGGGGCCTGCTCCCCTGCCCTTCGACTGGGCACCCGGTGCTCATGTGGACCTGCGCCTGGGCAATGGCGCGGTACGCCAATACTCAGTGGTCAGCCTGCCCGAGGACGGTCATGTATACCTGGGCATCAAGCGCGAAAAAGCCTCCCGCGGCGGCTCGCAATGGCTGCACGAGCACCTGCGGCTGGGTGCCCGGGTGGAGGTGGGCCTGCCGCGCAACCTCTTTAGTCTGCAACCTGGCACAGGACAGGTCGTCTTGGTGGCCGCAGGCATAGGAATCACGCCACTGCTCGCCATGTACCGGCAATGCCAAGCGCAAGGTCGGTCGGTGCGCTTGCTGTTTTTCACCCGCGATGCCGAACAGGTGCCTTTTATCCAGTACCTCGATGCGAATACCGAGGTTCATGCAGGCTTGCGCGCCCCGATGATCACCGGGTACCTGGAGGAACACTTGCCGGCCTGGGACGGCAGCGCAAGCCTCTATTGCTGTGGCCCTGCCGGTTTCATGGCGTGTGTCGAACGCGTCGCGCTTGCAAGCGGCTGGCCAACCACGGCGCTTCACCGCGAACATTTCAAGGCCTCAGAGCCCACCTTGCACGTCGAGCGTCACTGCACGCTGGTGCTACAGCGCAGTCGTCTTCAGGTCGAGGTGCAACCGGGCGAAAGTTTGGTACAGGCGGCATCGCGGGCGGGCGTGGAGCTACCCGTGTCATGTGGAATGGGTATCTGCGGCGCCTGTGTCAGCCGGGTCATCGAGGGGGCGCCTGATCACCGCGATGAGTACCTCAGCGATGCCCAGCGCAACAGCGGAGAATGGATAACGCCCTGCGTATCGGGCTGCCACAGCGCCCGGTTGGTGCTGGACGTTTGACCATCGCCCGCAGCTGCCCGACGGCCAACGGCTGACGGCAGCTGCGCACGCCCGCACCTTTCGGCCCATGGCTTTGTCCCTAATCGAAGATCGCTACCGCCCGGACGAAGCCGGCTGAGGCATGCCGGATCTTGTAAGGGAAGCAACTTACCAGAAACCCATCCGCCGGTAGCTGCTCCAGATTGGCCAGCTTCTCCATCTGCCCATAGCCGATATCACGCCCGGCCTTATGGCCCTCCCAAATGATCGAGGCGTCGCCCGTTTCACTGAAGCGTTCGCGGGTGAACTTGAATGGCGCATCCCAACTCCAGGCATCGGTACCGACCACCCTCACCCCTCGCTCCAGCAGGTACAAGGTCGCCTCGCGGCCCATCCCCACTCCGGCTTCGAGATAGCCAGGCTGGCCGAACAAGCTGCCCGCGCGGGTGTTCACAAGCACGATGTCCAGCGGCTGCAACTCATGCCCAATACGCGCAAGCTCGGCCTCGACCTGCGCCGCAGTGACCACGTGGCCATCCGGCAAATGACGAAAATCCAACTTCACCCCCGGCTGCAGGCACCACTCCAGCGGCAGCTCGTCGATGCCGAAGGCCGGCTTGCCACCGTCGGTGGTGGATGCGTAGTGCCAGGGCGCGTCCATGTGAGTACCGCTGTGAGTGGTGATCTGCAGGCGCTCCGCCGCCCAGGACTCGTCGCCCGGCAGGTCCTCCTTGCGCAGCCCGGGAAACATCGCGGCCATTTCCGGCCAACCCTGCTGATGATCCATATAATCGATCTTCGGCAGCAAAGGTGGCGGATCAGTGTAAGGGTTGTTGTCCAGGGTCACAGACAGGTCCAGCAAGCGACGTGTGTTCAAGCTCATACGAGGATTCCTTTGCGGATGGCCGCGCGACGGGTGTGGCGCGGCGGCAAGTCGAGGGCATTACGCAGCAGGCCGGCCACTGAACCGTCGTGGCAGAAGCCCAGTTCGCGGGCGAACGAGGTACGCAACGGTGGGTAGCGGCCAAACAGGCTTTCGAGCTGGGGATCGGGGGCGAAGGCGATGCGCTCACGGTTGGCCTCGCCAGCAACAGCCGCCAGCCCGGTCAGCACCTGGGCGATGGTCAAATGCAACACAGGCAGTTGCCAAACCCGCTGGCTGCCCGGCGCTTCCAGCTCGGCGGCGTGCAGCAGGTTGTCCACGCAACAACGGGCCGACATCCACCAGGCGCTCGCTTCGGGTGACACCGGGCAGGTGTAGGCCTCCCCGGCCACATAGGCGTGCAACAGGTCGCTCATGAACGCCGAGCGCAGACCATTCGGCTCGCGCGGGCGAGCAACGATACCGGGCAAACGCAAGGCGCGGCCGTCAACCTCGCCACGGCGGGCAAGATCCTGCAACGCGATCTCCACCATGCGTTTGTGCGCCGCATAGGACAGCTGCGGCGACGCTGGCTGGCCTTCGTCCATGCGCGTCGGCAACTTGCCGCCGTACACCGCGACGCTGCTGGCGTACACCAGCACCGGTGGACAGAGGGGATTACGCAGTTGGTCGAGCAGCTCCAGGCTTGCTTGCAGGTTTACCTGGTAACCCCGTTCGTACTGCGTCTCGGCAGCGCCGCCAGGCACGCTGACGAGATGGAAGACCACATCGACACCGTCAGCTAGCACTCGACGCAGCAAGGCCGCGTCGGTGACGCTACCGTGATGACGACGCAGGCGCGCGTCTTCGGGCAGGCCATCCAGTGCCTGATCCAGCACCAGCAATGCCTCGATTCGCCGCCCGCGCAGCTCGCCCAGGTCCAGCAGGCGCTGCACCAACTGGCGCCCGACGAAGCCATTTGCCCCGGTGACCATCACTCGCATGGCCAGCCTCCCCGCACGACGCGCTGGTCAATGGCCCCAAACAGCACCTCGCCCTCGGGCCCGCGAGCCTCCATGCGCACCCGGTCGCCAAAGCGCATGAAGGCCGTGCGTGGCGCACCGCAGGCGATGGTTTCGATGGCGCGGCGCTCGGCGATGCACGCCGAGCCCACGCTGCGCTCGGCGTTGGACACGGTGCCGGAGCCCAGTAGCGTGCCCGCACTCAAGCGTCGCGTCAGCGCCGCATGGGCAATCAACTGGTGGAAACCGAAGTGCATGGCGCCGCCATGGGGATGGCCGAACCACTCGCCGTTCCAGTGCACGTGCAGCGGCAAGTGCACCCGGCCGTCGCGCCAGGCCTCGCCGAGTTCGTCCGGGGTGACCGCAACGGGCGCGAAACTGCTGGCGGGCTTGGCCTGGAGAAAGCCGAAGCCGGTCTTCATTTCCCGCGGTGCCAGGGCCCGCAGGCTGACATCGTTGAGTTGCAGGATCAGGCGAACATGCTGCAAGGCCTGCTCCGCCGGGCATCCCATGGGTACGTCGTCGAGCAACACCGCGAACTCGCCCTCGAAGTCGATGCCGTGGGCCTCGCTGGGCAAGGGTATGTCCGCGAGTGGCCCGAGAAAGTCATCGCTGGCACCTTGGTAAATCAGTGGGGTGTGCTCGACGCCTTCGATCGGGTCCAGGTTGAAGGCCTTCTGCATCAACGCGCCATGGCTGAGGAAGCACGAGCCATCCAGCCATTGGCTGGCACGCGGCAGGGGCGCAGCCAGTCGAGCGAGGTCGAGCGCGAAGGCACCCGCAACCGCATCGTCGTTGAGCTGCTGATACAGCGCCTGCAAGCGGGCTTCGACCTGGGGCCAGTTTTCCAGCGCGACCTGCAAGCTGGTGGCGATGTCGCTGGCATCGACCGCATGCCCGAGGTCACGGGCCACCACCAGCAGGCGACCATCGCGGCTGCCGTCGTCGAACGTGGCGAGCTTCATGGCAGCAGCTCCTTGAGTGTCTCGGCATAACGCCCATCCAGCAGGATGAAGACCATCCGGGCCATCTGTTCGCTGCGGTTGCTCCAGGCATGGTTGGTACCGCGCTGGACCACGATGTCGCCTCGTTTGAGGTGGACTTCGCCATCGTCCAGCACCAGCCAGACCTCGCCCTCGGTAACGATGCCGTAGTCCAGGGTTTCGGTGCGGTGCATCAGCTTGTGCTTCGAATCGGCTTTGCCCGTGCCGGCACTCGCCTCGCCGATCTCGGCGAAGACAGCGGCTGCATCTTCGGCACTGACCTGGTTCTGCACGCTGTCGGGCGGTATGTCCACCACGCGAATCACGCTGCCCAGCGGGCCAGGGCTCAATTGCAGCGGCTGCGCTGTCGGATCATCGCCGTTGTCCAGGGTCGCCGGGCTGCCGGCACTGTTCCAGACTTCGTAGAACAGGGTGCCAGGCACCGCCTTGAGTGGGAAGTTGTTCGGTGTCGGGCCGCAACTGGCGACGACCGCCTGGCCCTCGGCATCGTGGCCGGTGACTACACGTTTGAATGCAGGAAGCGATTGCATGCTGTCTCCTTTCAATTGCCGTCGCCGATGGTCGAGCCACCGTCGACAATAAGATTCTGTCCGCTGACGAACGCTGCGCCTTCAGCCATGGCCGGTAGGCGCGTGCTGGTCAGCCACATGGCGCTGCGCAGAGAGCTACTGGCATTGGCTCGCCCGCCAAGGAAAATTTCGTTCATCGTGCACCTGCCACCGTCACCGCACGCCGGTGGCGCATCAAGGACAGGCACACAGGCGCCAGCAGCAGTTGTCCGATGGCGACCAGCAGCAGTGCATGCGGCAGGTGCGTAGCCACACCAGCGGTCAATGCCAGGACGATCAATGGACTGACGAACTCACCCGCGAAAATCGCCGAAGTGAACCCACCCGTGGCACGGCCGCGCTGATCGAAGCCAACCTGCTGCATCACCAGGGTGATCAGCGTCGGCAGCAACAGGCCAACACCCAGGCCGTTGATCAGCACCGCCAGCACCACTGGCGCGTGGCTGCTCGCCAGCGCCATCAGGCCGCCACCGAGCCCCGCCGTGGCAAAGCCCATGGCCAGCAACCGCCCAGCCGGCAAGCGCGCCAGTAAGCGAAAAGCCAGTGCACCGGCCAACACGCCGAGCTGGTTGGCGCCCATGGCCAGGCCGACCTGACGGGGCGCATCTATGTGCAGTAACTGCAGCACGTAACCGGCCTGTACCGGGACGATGAACAGGCTGACGCCAGCCAGCACGGTGAGCAGGTATAACGGCGTCAGGGCCGCCCATGGAAAACGCGAATCGACGGAGGCTTCGCTGGCGGCCTGGCAGGCACGCGGCTCCCACAACAGCAGGGCCATCAAGGGCAGGCACAGCGCACCCACCGCATAGAGGGTGAACGGTGTCCGCCAGTCGCTTTCCCCCAGCGCACCGCCCACGCCCATGAACAACGCCGCCGCCAATGAGGTGACCACCATCTGCAAAGCGAACAACCGCGCCCGGCGCTGGCCGTCGAAGTAGTCACCCATCAGCGTGGTGCAACAGGTCATGATGCCGGCTTCGGCCAAGCCGATGCCGGCGCGGCTGGCGACAATCAGCACCAGCGAGTCCAGCCACAACGGCAACAAACCGCACAGGCTGTAGAGCAACATGCTCGCCAGCAGCAGTGCTCGCCGCCCCACTCGGTCTGCCAACACCCCGGCCAGCGGCGCCAACAAGGCGATGACCAGTGCCGGCAACGTCAGGGCCACCGGCACCAGCACGGCCACGCCCGGCGTCTCGGCAAAATACGCGTGCATGCGGGGTAGCACCGGTGCGATGAGCACCGCCCCCAGGACGGGCAGGCAACTGCCGAACAGCAGCAAGGCAGCCTGGGCGCTTCCGGCGGTGCGTTCAGCGACCATGGCTCACCTCCTCCAGCGGGCGAAAACTGGCGCCCTGCTCCAGCATCCCGCTGCTGCGCTCGCGCCTTGTGTGTTCATGCGCCGGCAATGCCAGCTGCTCGGTGCAGGCCTTGCGGTGCGGTAACAGGAAGTAGGCCAACGCCGGCAGCAGGATCAATGCGCCGACCATGTTCCAGACGAACATGAATGCCAGCAGCACGCCCATGTCGGCCTGGAACTTGATCGGCGAGAAGATCCAGGTACCAACGCCGATGGCCAGGGTGATACCGGTGAGCATGACCACCTTGCCGGTGAACAGCAGCGCGCGGTAATACGCCTGGGACAGGCTCGCGCCTTGGCGCAGCTGGGCCAGCACGATGCTCATCACATACAGCGCGTAGTCCACGCCGATGCCGACCCCAAGGGCGATCACCGGCAGGGTCGCCACCTTCACGCCAATACCCAGCGCCACCATCAGCGCTTCGCAGAGGATCGAGGTGAGTACCAGCGGCAGCACCGCGCAGAGCACCGCGCGCCAGGAGCGGAAGGTCACCAGGCAGAGCACGATCACCGCGCCGTAGACCCACCAGAGCATGTCGCGGTTGGCCTGCTTGACCACCTGGTTGGTGGCAGCCTCGATGCCTGCACTGCCGGCAGCCATGAGGAAGCTGGCCTGCTCGCTGTCGTTGGCCTGGGCAAATGCCTGGACGCTGTCGACCACCCGCGCCAGGGTGTCGGCCTTGTGATCGGTCAGGTAGGCATAGAGCGTCAGCAGGCTGCAGTCGTCGTTGTACAGCCCGCGCGGGGCACCGGCGGTGACCATGTTCAGGGTCGCCTGGTTGTTGACCAGGTCATACCACTTCGGGCTGCCTTCGGAGAGGCCGACCAGCACCCGGCGGTTGAGCAGCGCCAACGAGTTTGTCGAGTCCACGCCCTGCAGGCCACGCAGTTGCCAGTCCAGGTCATCCACGTGTTTCAAGGTGCCGTAGGCCGAACAGCCACCGGGGGCGGTGCGCACCATCACCGCGAACACATCGCTGCTGGCGCCGTAGTGCCGGGTGACGAAGGCATTGTCGCGGTTGTAGCGCGAATCGGCGCGCAGCTCGGGAGCGCCGGCGTCGAGGTCGCCGACCTTCAGGTGCAGGCTCACGGCGTAGCCCCCGGCAGCCATCAGCGCAGCGACGGCGATGCACGCCGCCGCCCAGCGTCGGCGGGTGAACAGGTCGAGGAAGCGCCACACCGCATGCTTGCCCGCCCCGCTGGCCTCGGCCTCTTCGGCGCGCAGGCTGCGCCGCGCCGCACGGGCACTGACGCCCACGTAGGAGAGCAGCACCGGCAGCAGAATCAGGTTGGTGAAGATCAGCACCGCCACGCCCAGGCTGGCGATAACGGCCAGGTCCTGGATCACCTGTATCTGAATGATCATGAGCACGGCAAAACCGACCGCATCACAGAGCAGCGCGGTGAGCCCGGCCAGAAATAACCGGCGGAAGGTGAACCGCGCTGCCACAAGGCGATGCATACCGCGGCCGATGTCCTGCATGATGCCGTTCATCTTCTGGGCGCCATGGCTCATGCCAATGGCGAACACCAGGAACGGTACCAGCACCGAATACGGGTCGAGCGCGTAACCCAGCAGCGGCAGCAGGCCGAGCTGCCAGATCACTGCCACCAGCGAACACACCACCACCAGCGCGGTGCTGCGCACACAGCGGGTGTACCAGTACAGCACGGCGGCGGTGATGGCAATGGCGGCGGCAAAGAACAGCAGGATCTGCCGCAGGCCGTCCATGAGGTCGCCGACGACCTTGGCGAAACCGGTGATGTGGATCTCCACCCCCTGCGCCTGGAAGCGCTCGCGCAGGGTTTCCAGCTCATGGGCGAAGGCCGTGTAGTCCAGGGCCTGGCCGTCCGGGGTCTTCTCCAGCAGCGGCACGTAGACAATGCTCGAACGCTGGTCGAAGGCCACCAGTTGACCAATCTCGTTGGAGCGTTCCACGTTGCGCTTGAGCGCTTCCAGGCTAGCGGCAGCGCCATCGTAGCCGTCGGGCACCACCGGGCCACCTTCCAGGCCCTCCTCGGTGACTCCGGTCCAGCGGGTGGACGGCGTCCACAGCGACTTCATCGCCGCACGGTCGACGCCAGGCAGCAGGTATACCGCGTCGTTGAGCTGCTGCAGGCTGTGCAGGTAGTCCTTGTCGTAGATGCTACCGCGCGGATTGGCCACGGCGATGCGCACCGCGTTGCCCAGGCCGGCGAGTTCCTGGCGGTGCTCCAGGTAGTTGTGGATGAACGGATGATCGCGCGGGATCATCTTCTCGAAGCTGGCATTGAGGGTCAGGCGCGAGGCCTGCCAGCCGAGCAGCAAGGTCGCCGCCAGGCACAGCAGCAACACCAGCACACGGTGGTTGAAGAGCGCACGTTCCAGCAGCGAGCCGGACGCGCTGTCGAAGTCGTCGAGCGGGCCGGTGGAAGGCGCAGATGAATTCATGACGTGCATGGTTCAGTCCGTCGTGGTGGAAAGAGAGGAAGGTTCCAGGCGGCGCGCACCGGCCATGCCGACGGCGACGATGGAGCCATCGGCGGCGGTGGTAGCGGCGGTCAGTGGCAGGCCATCGGAGACCGCCACGGGCTGGGCGGCAAAGGCGCCGAGGCCGCTGCGCAGGAGCATCCCTGCCTGGTTGGCGAGCAACAACTGGCCACCGGCGACACGCAGGCCGTTGATCGATGCCGGAGTCGGGTTGGCTAGCGCCTGGAAACTGTCGCCACCGTCGTCAGAGGCGAACAGCGAACCGCGCAGGCCGCCGAGCAGCAGACGGCCATCGGGCAACACGGTGGCGGCGAAGTAGCTGCCATCGTAGGGCCCGTGCAGCGCCTCGTAATGCTCACCGCCATCACGCGAGCGAAGCAGCAGGCCCTGCTCGCCGGCGATGTACACCTGGTTGCCTTGGCGCGCCAGGGCATACAGGTGCAGTCCACGCCCGTTCGGCAGTCGGCCGATCTCCGACTGCCAGCTGCGCCCGCCGTCGTCGGTGCGCATGGCCACCCCGTAGGCACCGACGACCAGGCCGTTGCGGGCATCGGTGAAATTCAGGGCCAACAACGGCTTGTCCGCGCCGTCGGCCAGCAGCCGTTGCGCCGCCGCCAGGCGACGCTCGTCTGCGGCAGCCTCGGCTGCCTGCACCTCCAGGGCGGCGGCGCGCTTGCCGTCGAGCTGCACGCTCCAGTGCTCACCACCGTCCTGGCTGTGCAAGACCACGCCGGCATGGCCGACCGCCCAGCCGTTGCGGGCGTCGATGAACTGCACGGCGGTCAGGCTGACACCCACCGGCACGGCAGTGGCCTGGCGCCAGGTGGCACCATTGTCATCGGACAGCAGTACCACGCCACGTTCACCCACCGCGACCAGGCGTGCATCGGCCCGGGCCACATCCTGCAACACCGCACGCAGAGCCTGGGGGCCGTGCAGCGCGGGCTGCGCGAGCACATCCACGCTGTCACCGGCGAACGCCGGCGGCAGCCCGCAACAGGCTGCCAGCAGCCAGCCGTAGAGCATCTTGTTCATCGCACGCAACCTTTTGTTCTTAGAGTCGGTACAGCACCTGCGCAGCGCGCCTGCTCAGCGCACGCCCTCGCCGGCCATGGCGTCGGCGGTGAACACCGAGTCCTTGTAGGGCGGCACGATGCGGTACTGTTCGTTCTTGCCTGCGAACAGGTCACCGGCGAACCAGGCACCGGAGAGCAGGTCGTAGAAGCCGTTGGTCAAGGTCACCACGCCCGGCAGGTCAGGCAGCACCACCGGCGAGGTCCAGACCACCTTGGCCAACTGGTTGCGGGCGTCATAGCGCTCGCCCAGCACGGCAGCCCAGGTGTCTTCGTCGAGGTAGTAGGTGCTACGCGGCATCACATGGCGCTGGCCATTCTTCAGCGTCGCCTCCACCACCCACACACGGTGCAGCTCCCAGCGGATGGCGTCGGGGTTCAGGTGATGGGGGGCCAGCAGCGCCTCGGCGTTGCTGGCGGTGAACACCTTGTTGGCGTTGTAGGGGATGTACATCTCCTTCTTGCCCACCAGCTTCCACTCGAAGCGGTCGAGGCGACCGTTGAACACGTACAGCTCATCGAAGCTCATGACGCCGGCGGTGGCCGGGGTCGGTGTGTCGCAGCAGGCGTTGGGCAGGCGACGCACACGGCGCTGACCAGGCAGGTAGGTCCAGACAGCAGCTTTGTCGGCGTTGAGGTTCTCAAGGCCGGTAATGGCCTCCCCGGCACGCAGGGGCGGGCCGTCGTTGGTCATGCGGATGGACCAGAACACACCCTTGTCGCCACTGCCACCCGGCAGGTACCAGGGCATCTGCAAATCGGCCCGCGAGTCATTGGTGAGCACGTGCTTGCCGTCGGCGGTGGTCAGGTACTGATTGAAGCTGGCGTGCCAGGACGCACCCCGCCAACGCAGCAGGTGATTCCACATGGCTTCCACGCCATTGGCCGGGATCGGGAACGGGATGCCGCCGGATGCGCCTTCGGGCATGGGGCCGGCGGGGCCGTCCACCAGCTTGCCGCTGGTGGCGTTGGCGAGGGTGGCGTCGTACACCGACTGCGGAGCGGCAGCGCTGCGGTGCGTCGGGAAGACGTCGAGACGATAGCTGTCCGGGTACTTCTTCAACATGGCCTGGATGCCCGGCGTCAGCTTGTCGGCATACTGCGCCATGTTCTGCGCGGTGATGCTCAACAGCCGCTTGTCACTGGCGAACGGATCGCCACGCTTGCCGCCTTCCTTGTAGGCCGGGTCGGCCTGGATGTAGCCACCGGTCCAGGCAGGAATGCTGCCATCCGCATTGCCGGCCCGCTCGCCACCGAGCGGGGTCAGGCTGGTCTTGAGCATGGCCGCCTGCTCGGCGGGCACTGCGGCAACGGCGCCGTGGGCCAATAGCAGCGAGGCACTCAGGGCAGTGAGCAGGGAAACGACTTTATTATTGTGTTTCATCGGGTGGTCCTCGGTCAGAAGGTGCGGCTGACAGTGAAGGCGATGAAGTCGCGGTCTTTGAGCGACTGTTCGAAGGTGTAGTGGTTATCGGCGTCGAGGAAGGTGTTCTCCGGGCCGTAGTAGTGCGTGTAGGTCAGGCCCAAACTCCAGGTGTTGAGGTAGTTGCCTTTCAGGCCGATGTTCAGGTCACCGCCATGATCGGTGCCAAAACCGGTGCCCAGCGCCATCGACGCGCCGTTGGTGTAGCTCGCGCCGATCGGCACCGACAGGTCCAGACCCGGTAAGATCTGCCGGTACATCGGCTCGAACACCAGGCGCAGGCTGGTGGCGTCACGGTCGGCGTTAGGGTCAACGGCATCGGCGTTCTTGCTCACGCTCATCACCCGGTTCCAGGCGATTTCGCCGAGGAAGCTCGACTCGGCAGCGATGAAGTTCGGCTCCAGGCTGGCAAGTCAGGAGACGTTGGCGTGCAGCGTGCGGCCGGTGGCATAAACCGGGTTATCGTCATTGTCGATCGCCTCGCCCACGGCCAACGCATGCTGGTTGGTCGAGGCCAACGGCTGGTTCCAGCGGGTTGACAACTCACCGGCGAGGTTGAAGTTGCCAACGGTGGTGGAGAAGCTCGCACCGAACGCCTCGATACCCTCGGGATACACCCAGTAGAACTCGCCGGCCTTGCCGCTGACCGGGTCGAGGTTGGCGAAGTTCGGGCGTACATTGAGTTGCGGCGACTTGTCGTGGAAACGGATGGCGTACAGGCCCCAGTCGACCGTCTCGGTGCGCCAGCGCACCTGCATGCCGCCCTGCCCTGAGTCCTTGGCTTGCTTGTCGTTGCCGTGGAAGAACGCCAGAGGTTGGCCACTGGGGAACACCGGCGCGCCGACGAACATGCGCTCGGCGCCATCGCCAAAGAAGTCGTCTGTGGAGAAATAGCTACCCGCTGCAGGCAGGCGGTTGGCCTCCCACTCGAACTGGTAGTAGGCCCCCACCGACACATCCGGCGTCAGTTGGAGTTGTCCGGAAATCTGCTGTACCGGACGGATCAGTTCCTTGAACTGCGTGTTGGGTACCGACAGCCCCTTGACCACGTCCACCGGAGCCATGCCGCCAGCAATGCCGTTCATGCCAAAGAACAGGCTCTCGCCCCACTGCATGGCGTATTGACCCAAACGGCCGGACAGCGGCATGTCGCCGATCTCGGTCTTGCCGAAGATAAAGGCGTCGAGCAGCTCGCCCTTGCGTCCATGCAGCTTGCGCGTGTCGTCGGTGAACGCGTCGTAGTCGACCGAATAACTGTTGGCACGGCCAGGGTCGTTGTTGTCAGTCCCTTGGTTGTAGACATCGTCGTACCAGGCCGCGCCGCTGACCCGTGCGCCGACGTTGTTGTAAGTAATGTCCAGTTCCGACAGCAGGTCGAGGCGGTTGGAGATCAGGCCTTTGTCGAAGTTGCGGTCACCGTCGTCCAGGTTCAGCGCGGTCTGCCCTTCGGTGAGCTTGCTGCTCGCGTCCTGTGTACGCCAGGCGGCGCTGTATTTCAGCGTATTGTCCCAGCGCACCCGCAGGTCGGGGTTGCCGGTATCGAATTCGAAGGCCTGCGCCTGGCTTGCGGCCAGCGCGACAAGCGCCAGGCTGAGGGGCTTGAGCGCCGGTAACGGCCGTGCGAATGCACCTTTGCGAGTCAACATCGGGGTTTCCTCTTTGTTTTTATTGTGCGTCGGTGTTGGCATAGGGCCGGCGCGCCGACAAGGCAGGGCGTGCCGGGTACGGGGGGTCAGATCGGCTGCGCGGTGACCTCCAGCATGCGCTTGACCAGGCCGATGCGGTCGAAGGAAGGATCGCGCTGGATTTCCTTCACACCTGCCAGCAGGGACATTTCGCTGATGAACTTGCAGCGCTCGAAACGCCGGCCCATGAAACGCTGCAATTGCGCGTCGAGGCTGCCACCCGCGGTGAGCTCCTCGGCGAGCACCACGGCGTCCTCAATGGCCATGCCTGCCCCCTGCCCCAGGTGTGGCGTGGTGGCATGGGCGGCATCCCCGATCAGCAGCACTCGACCGCAGTACCAGGGTTCGTCGACAAACACCGCTTCAAGCGGCTTGTAAACGACCCCGGCGTTGTCGACGATCTGCTCGCGCAATTCGCCGATCAGCCCGCCGAAGCCGGCAAGCCGCTGGCGGAGGCCATCAGCCAAAGCGGCCGGTTCCATCCAGAGGTTGCCCGGCTCGTGGGAGGTGGTGAAGAGGTACATCAGGTCATCGGCCAGCGGAACCAGCCCCGCGTTGCCAGAGGGACCTTGGTAGTTGGCAAGGTGGTCGATACCTGCAGCACGCGGGAAGTTGTAGCGCCACACCGACTGCCCGGTGAAACGCGGCTGATAACGATCACCGAACAGCACGCTGCGCACTTTCGAGAACAACCCGTCGGCGCCGACCATCAGACCGTAGCGCCCCTGGCTGCCATCGGTGAACAGCACGTCCACTGCGCTGTCGTCTTGCTCGAAGCTTTCCACCGAGGTGCCCAGGCGCACCTGGGTGCCCAGTTCGATGGCAGTTTCGCTCAACACCTTGTGCAGGGCGCGGCGCGAGATACCCACATTGGCCGGATACTGCGGACCGGCCAGGCGCTGGCCTGGGATGCGCGCCAGTTGCTGCCCTTCGGTGGTATAGATGGCCACGTCCTCGAAGGCGTAGGCGGCATCAAGGTAGGCTTCGAGCAGGCCCAGCCGGTGCATCTCGCGCACCACATTGCTCTGTTGAATGATGCCGACACCGTAGACGGTCCACTCGGTTTTCAGCTCGACCAGATCGACGGCGATGCCCTTGCGGCGCAAGGCGATGGCGGCACACAGCCCGCCAATTCCGCCGCCCACGATCAACACGTTGTTCACAGTATTCATGGCATGTCTCACGTTTTGTTCTTGTTGTGCGCCCCGTCATGCGGGGCGGCCGTTTCCTGTGCCTATGCACAGCTTCCCGCCTGCGCCGGTCCATGACCAATCGCGTCGCGGGATGCGACCTATCGCGCGGCGCGATAGGTCAGCGATCGAGCTGCTCAAGCGGCAATAGCAGCCAGCCGCCCGCTTCCTTGTGATCGAGTGCCTCCAAGGCTTCGCCTCGGCAGGGGCCGTGAACGCAAGTGCCGTCTTCGGGCGTGAAGCGCGCGCCGTGGGCGTAGCAGACGATCCACTGGCCATCGGCGCTCAAAAAGCGGTTCTTGCGGTACTCCAGGGGCACCATCAAATGCGGGCACAGGTTGCGGTAGACGCGTACCTGGCCCAGGTACCGAAGGGCGAACAGGCTGTCCGCGCCCCTGCCCTGTGGGTCGAAACCGCGCGCTTGACCCTCGCCCAGCTCATCGAGCCGGCACAGCTCCACCCACGCCATTTTTCAACCCTGCTTCGCAGGTGGGCCGCTGGGTGCCCATTTCTCCCGCGAGGCGAACAGGAACAGCTGCGAGTTGTCGGCCGACATCGGCGCCTGACGCGCCGCCCATGCGTCATCGTGCTTGTCCATGTCGGCGTCGTACTCGATGTGGCAGCCCAGCGGGCTGTTGAAGTACCAGAACCAGTTGGAACCCAGCAGGTGTCGGCCCGGGCCCCAGAAGCTGGTCCAGCCCTGCTGCTGGAAACGCGTACCGGCCAGCAGGACCTCGGTGCCGCTGCCCATATGGAAGGTGAAGTGCTCGCAACCCTGCATGTGCGGTGGGGTCTGGATCATGAACAGGCAGTGGTGATCGTCCATGGCGGCGGTGCGCATGAACGGGCCGACGCCTATGAAGCTGTCGGTGGTGACGAAGCCCAGGCGATCGCGGTAGAACGCTTCGCCCTTGGCCGCATCGGGTACGAAGTACACCACGTGGGACAAGGTGCGCGGCAAGGCCGGCATGTCCGGGGCAATGCCCAGCTGGTTGATCGGGCGCTGCGGTGCGCTACCGGGGGCGTTGGTAAGGTCGGCCGGCGCGTCGAAGGGGCGACGGCAGGTCACCTGGAAGGCAATGGCAAAGCCCAGGTCGTCGAAGGTGTGCAACGCGCCGCTGGCGTCGCGCCGCACTTCGCGATCACGGCCCAGCTCGTCGGCGATGGCCGCCAGATCGGTGCTCGAAGCGACGCCGTAAACGGTCTCGCGCAGCGATGGGGTCGGCCCCAGCGCTGGCGGCAGGCCAGGGTCGTCGCCGCGGCGGATAATGATCGAGGTGCCGTCCAGCGCCTCGAAACGGCCACCGTCGCCGTCCAGTTGAACGGCATCAAGGCCATAGTCACGCAGGCAATCGGCACAGGCCTGGATATCGTCGACGCCAAACACCAGCGCGTCGAGACCAAGAATATTCATGGCTACCACTCCATTGAAATTGTTATTCGGCGAGGCAGGTCACCGGTAGTGGGTCGCGGCGGCACATCGGCCGTACGACTGGCGTGCAGGTTGCTCGGTGGCGGGGTGGCGTGACCAATCGCGAGTCAGAATGCGAGGCATCGGCAATCGCGATACCTGGGCCAAAGCCCATGAGCTGTGGCGTTGGCTCGGTATCGTGGCTTGAAGGTCTTGACGTATCGGCAATGCAGCGGGAAGGTATCGCGAAAATAACTACAAGAACCGAGAGCTATCACCATGCGCTTTCACCACCTGGACTTGAACCTGCTGGTTGCCCTGGACATCCTGCTCGAGGAGCAAAACATCACACGCGCCGCCGAGCGCCTGCACATGACTCAATCGGCTACCAGTGGGGTGCTGGGGCGTTTGCGAACGTTTTTCGAGGATGAGTTGCTGGTGCAGGTCGGCCGCAAGATGCAGCCCACTCCCTATGCTCTGGAACTGGCCAAGCCGGTACGCGAGGTGCTGCTGACCATTCGCGCCTCGATAACGGCCAAGCCGGTGTTCGATCCGGCCGCCAGCAAGCGACACTTCCGCCTGGTGGCCTCGGACTACCTGATCAGTGTGGTATTCGCTCAGGTCATCCAGAAAATCCATCAGGAGGCGCCGCAGATTACCTTCGAGATGATCGGCCCAGGCGACAGTAGCGCCGAATTGCTGATGCGCGGCGAGGTCGACATGATGATCGTGCCCGAGCGCTATCTCATCGAGGGCCATCCGGCGCAGCTGCTGTTCGAGGAAGATCATGTCTGCGTGGTGTGGCGCGACAACCCCGAGGTGGGCGAGCATCTGACACTTGAGCAGTACATGCAGATGGGCCACATCTCGGTAGGCTTTGGCCGCAACCGTCACTTGAGCATCGAGGACTGGTTCATGAACCAGTACGGCTTCAATCGGCGGCTGGAAGTCATCACCAACGACTTCAACACCCTGCCCCAGTTGTTGGTGGGCACCGTACGGGTCGCCACCATGCACCGCCGACTGGCCGAACTCTATGCCGGCTACCTGCCGCTGCGCCTGTTGCCACCGCCAGTGAAGATCCCGGTTATGCGTGAATTCATGCTGTGGCACCGCAGCATGGACGGCGACCCCATGCACAGATGGCTTCGCGAGCGCATCAGCGATGTCATTCAGTGCGCCAGCACGCAGCCAGATGCTCTGCGCGCCACCGCCTGAGCGGCGGCCATCGCCCCAGACACCGCAACGGTGCTGGGGCATCGCGTTTCGCGATACCTCGCATCCCTGATCACGATTGGCCCCACCCTGCCCTGCCTGCGTACCTTGCCTTCAAACCGCGCCCTGCCTGCCTGTCGCTCAAGTGGGCGCCGGACTCCACGACCGCAGAAGGACAACAAGAATGTTCCGTTACTTCCCCACCAATTACGTCTGGAACCTCTCGGTGGATCTGGCCATCGAAATGGGTGCCCGCATGGGTGAAATCGAGGAAATGTGCGCACCGCTGCAGGAAGCCGCCAAACAGCCCGACGCCGCCGGCACCCAGGCCTTCCGGGAAATATGGTCGACCATGGCCGACAAGCTGTGCGGCTTGGCCGAAGAGGACGAAACCGCCGGCCGACGCTTGTCCGCCGGCGAAAAATACAACCGCGCGGCCACCTATTACCTCACCTGCGAACGCTTGCAGGCCCACGGCGCGCCGGGTCGTGCAGCCTTGTATCAGCGCTTCCTCGACACCTTCGCCCGTGGCATCGATCTGGCCAAGGAGAACTGTGAGCGCGTAGAGATCCCGTATGAAGGCAAGCACCTCTCGGGACTGCTGGTGCGCGCAGAAGGCGTGAGTGGCCCGGCACCGCTGCTGGTGCAAGTCAACGGGCTGGATTCAACCAAGGAAATGAAATACCGCGTCGGCCTGCCTGCCTGGCTGGCCAGGCGAGGCGTGTCGTCGCTGATTGTCGACCAGCCCGGCACCGGCGAAGCGCTTCGCCTCCACGGCATGACGGCACGCCATGACAGCGAACACTGGGCCAGCCGCATAGTGGACTGGCTGGAAACCCGTGCTGATGTCGATGCCAGGCGCATCGGCCTGGAAGGCGTTTCCCTGGGCGGCTACTACTGTCCGCGCGCAGTGGCGTTCGAACCGCGCTTTGCTTGCGGCGTGGTGTGGGGCGCCAACCACGACTGGCGCGACGTGCAGAAGCGTCGCCTGGAGAAGGAAGGCAACTTCCCGGTGCCGCACTACTGGGCGCACGTGCAATGGGTCTGGGGGGCGAAGGACCTGGACGACTTCATGCGCATCGCCGAAAACGTACACCTCGACGGTGTCCTCGACCGTATCCACGTACCGTTCCTGGTCACCCACGGCGAGAAAGACTCGCAGATCCCGCTCAAATGGGCACACCGCACCTACGAGCAACTGGTCAACAGCCCGAAACGCGAACTGAAGATTTTCACTGACCGTGAAGGTGGCGTGCAGCATTCGAGCTTCGATAACAGCATCAATGCCGGGCACTACATCGCCGACTGGATCGCCGAAACCCTTGGCGGCCACACGGCCTGATCGGCGCTGCCGGCCCTGGCTTGGGCGGCGCCGATTGGCGCCGTTCTCGTTTCTGCGCCAGAGAGCGCCAGGTATCGATGCCATCGATACCTGGCCATCAATAGCATCTGCTGGTGCCGGGCAGTCGCCACAGCCTAGCCTTGCACCACCCCCAAGATGAGAGAGCTCACCAATGAGTGCCCTGCACCTGCACTGCTCCACCCTGTTCGACGGCACTGGCCTGCACACCCGCCAACGACAGACATTGATCATCGAAGACGGCGTGATCCGCCATGTCGGGCCAACCGCCGAGGCACCCCGTCCACAACCCGGCGACCGTGAAGCCCACGGCCAGTTCGTCATGCCCGGGCTGGTGGACGTGCACACCCACCTGGCGTTTGGCAATGCCCAGAGCGAGGAAGACATCGACATCTGGACCAGCGACGAGTTTCGCGCCCTGCGGGGGCTGTTCTTCGCTCAGCACGTTCTGGCTGCCGGCGTGACGTCCATGGTCTGCCCCGGCGACAGTGGCCAACTCAGCATTGCCGTGCGCAATACGGTCAACGCCGGACTGTTCGAAGGCCCCCGTATCGCTGCAAGCAGCCGAGTCATCACCAATCGACAGAGCCTGAACGACTGGTTCCCCACCCGCGTCGGCGCCCCTGAGTACTTCACCGCCGCGCTGGTCACCAGCCGTGACGATGCCATTGCCCAGATCCGCAAGCAGGCCAAGGACGGCGTGGACCTGATCAAGATCGCCATGGACGGCACCCACCGTCGCCCCAACGGTGAAATCATCGCCGCTTTCACCGCCGACGAGACCCGTGAGATGGTCTACGAAGCTCATCGCCTCGGCTGCCGGGTGGCTACCCACGCCTATGGCCGGGAAGCGGTGATGTGCGCGGCCAAGGCTGGCGTCGACCTGGTGTTCCACGCCTTCTACATGGATGACGCCTGCATCGAAGCGCTGCTTGAGGCTGGCAGCGTGCTCGCTCCGACCATGACCTTCCCGCAGAACACCGTCGACTTCTGCCAGCCCCATGACCCCGCTATCAGCACCGGCTACGCCGCCTACTGCGCCCGGACCCTCGAGCTCGGCGCGCCGGTACTCAAGCGTGCCAAGGCCGCCGGCGTACCCTTCGCCTGCGGCAGCGACAGCGGCTTTGCTGTCACACCCTATGGCGAATGGCACGCTCGCGAACTGGAGCTGCTGGTACGGCATCTGGACTTCACCCCGGCCGAAGCGTTATTCGCCGCAACCCATGTCGGCGCACGCTTGATGCCGCGCGGCGAGACGCTCGGCACCCTGGAACCGGGCAAACAGGCCGACCTGCTGGTGCTCGACGGTTCGCCCCTGGACGACATCCGCATCCTTCAAGACCGCGCTCGGCTGCAGGCGGTGTACAAGGCCGGCGAGCCGGTACGGCTGCAACGCACCGCCTACAACCCCAAGCAGGTGTCGGACTTCAATTCGCTGAAATGGACCGACCTCTACACCCGCGACCGCGTGTCCGAACTCGGCAAATGGAGGCTGTGAGCATGACAACGCTCAACTTCGAACTGGCAGTGCAACTGGCGGTCGCGACCCTGCACCAGGCACGCGCTTTGAACCTCAAGCCTATGGCCGCAGCGGTGCTCGACAGCGCCGGCCACCCGTTGGCGGTGCTGCGCGATGAGCAGGCCAGCTTCCTGCGCCCGCAGATCGCCACCGGCAAGGCCCGCGGCTGCCTGGGCCTGGGCTTCGGCGGCCGCGAACTGGCGCGCCGCGCCCAGACCATGCCGGCGTTCTTCGATGCCATCAACAGCCTCACCGGTGGCGAGGTGATTCCGGTCGCCGGCGGCGTTCTTCTGCGCGATGCAGAAGGTCGCCTGCTGGGCGCCATCGGCGTCAGTGGCGATACCTCGGACAACGATGAGCGGTGCGCGCTGCTGGCCATCGAAGCGCTCGGGCTGATCGGCGACAGCGGCGATCTTCAGCCCTGAGCCAACGCCTTGGCCTGTTCCACCAACAATTGGCGGAGCCAGGCCAAGGCGAGGTCGCCCCATGCTGCGGATGCCTCTGGAGGACCTGGGATGCTGCTGACGCAGTAATGGCCGAGGCGAGCGGCTCGCAGCCAGGCCTTGATCCCGACCCGGCAAAGATCCGTCTTGTGCCCAGTATTCTCCAGGGCCACCATAGGCATTCTTCAACAGACCATTGGCTAATGCATGACACTGGAAAATTACCAGGCAATCGCTGAAAGCATTGCCCTGCTGCTGTACCCCCACGCGGAAGTCGTCATTCATGAGATACGCAGTCAGACAATCGTTCATATCGCCAATAATTTCTCACATCGCAAGCTCGGCGATGATTCGGCACTCGGTCCAGAACTGGGGGACCTTTTGAAGGGTACCAACCTTGGTCCCTACGAGAAGCTCAACTGGAACGGGCAGAAGGTCCGCTCGATCAGTGCTGTGCTGCACAATCCGCAAGGCGAAGCCGAGTATCTGATGTGCATCAATCTGAACGTGTCGGTGCTGGAACAGGCGCGTGTGGCATTGGATGCGTTCTTCCAGATGAGTCGGCTGGAGCCGCAACCGGATGCGTTGTTCCGCAACGATTGGCAGGAGCGCATCAACACCTTCCTGCAAGCGTGGCTGCAGGCGCATAACCTGTCGCTGCAGACCCTGAAGATGAAAGACAAACGCAACCTTGTCCTGGCCTTGCATGCCGAGGGTGCATTCGAGGGGCGCAGCGGCGCCGATTACGTTGCCAACGTCCTCAGCATGGGGCGGGCCACCGTGTACAAATACCTGAAGGAAGTCAGGGCCTAGGCGGTATTGCCTGCCTGAAGGCACACGCTCTTGCTGTTGGTGGAATATTATTCTATGGTGGACAAATTATCCACGCGCCTGCAAGGACCCGTCATGCCAGCCACCCCGTCCGTTGATGCCCAGTTCCTTGATACATTGCACCAAAACATTCAGGACGCCCACGCGGCGCTCCGCCCGGCCGTCAGCATTACCCCGCTCTTGCACAGCCCTCGTTTGTCGGCACTGACCGGCTGTGAAGTGCTGCTCAAATGCGAACACCTGCAGCACACCGGTTCGTTCAAGTTTCGCGGTGCCAGCAACAAGATGCGCCTGTTGCCGGCCGAGGCACGCAAGCAGGGGGTGATAGCCGCCTCATCCGGTAACCATGGGCAGGCCCTGGCCCTGGCCGGCAAGATGGCTGGCGTGCCAGTGAAGGTCTACACCACCACGGGCGCATCGGCATACAAAACAGAGGCAATGCGCGCGCTGGGCGCCGAAGTGGTCTGCCTGCCCACCGACCCGCTGAGTGCAGAGCTGGAAGCAGCCAGGCAAGCCAAGGCCCAGGGCGTACCTTTCGTGTCACCTTACAACGACCTGCAAGTCATTGCCGGCCAGGGCACCATAGGCATGGAGTTGCTCGAGCAGGCGCCAGACCTGGACGCGGTGTTCGTCGCCGTGGGCGGTGGCGGGATGATTTCCGGCATCGGCGCCGCCCTGCGCGTACTCAAGCCGGGCACTGAGATCATCGGCTGCTGGCCGGCGAATGACCCAACCCTGCAGCAATCACTCAAGGCCGGTGAAATCATCGAATTGGATGCCTGCGAAACGCTGTCGGATGGCACGGCCGGCGGCGTCGAGCCAGGCTCCATCACCTTCCCGCTTTGCCAGGCGCTGCTCACCGATACCGTGTTGGTCAGCGAGGATGAAATCCGCTGCGCCATGCGCGACATCGCCAGCAGTGAGCGCTGGATCATCGAAGGCGCTGCTGCGGTTGCGGTCGCCGGCATGCAGAGGCTCGCCGAACGCTATCAGGGCAAGCGTGTCGCCGTGATCCTGTGTGGCCGTAACATCCTGCTGGAAAAGTTCCTCGAGGCCGTTCAATGAGGGTCTTCAGCAAGGCGCAGATCGTCGCCCATTTCAACCCGGAGTTGGCGGTCAGCCAACTGGAGGAAGGCTTCATCGCCTATTCCGAAGGCAAGGTGCAGGTGCCGCCCGTGCAGGGCTTCGCATTCAAGGGCGCGAACGGTGACTGTTGCGTGAAGTCGGCCTACATCGAAGGCAGCCCGACCTTCACCGTCAAGCTTTCGACAGGCTTCTACGACAACCCGTCCAAGGGCCTGCCGAGCAATGATGGCTTGATGCTTGTGTTGTCTGCACACACCGGTCAGCCGCTGGCACTGCTGCAGGACCAAGGCTGGCTGACTGCCATGCGCACCGCGTTGGCCGGGCGTATCGCCGCCCGGCTGCTGGCGCCATCCCAGGTCAAGGCCATTGGCATCCTCGGCACCGGCATGCAGGCGCAGATGCAGCTTGAGCAGCTTCGCGCGGTGACCGATTGTCGCCAGGTGATTGTCTGGGGCCGGCATGAACGCGGGCTTGCGGCCTATACCGCATTTGCCCGCGAACTGGGCTTCGCAGTGCACAGCACGCAGGATGCGGCCGAGGTTGCGGGCGCGGCAAACCTGATCGTCTGCACCACGCCTTCTCGCCAGGCGCTGTTGCACAGCGATTGGGTCCAGCCGGGTACGCATATCACCGCCGTCGGTGCCGATGCACCCGGCAAGCAGGAACTGGACCCGGCACTGGTGGCAAGGGCGGACCGCATCATCGTCGACGCCATCGCCCAGTGCAGCCAGTACGGCGAAGTGGCCCATGCCCTCGGCTGTGGCCGCATCGACGCTAACCAGCTGATCGAGCTGGGTACGCTGCTGGCTGGCCGTGCCAAGGGGCGTGAGCACGACAGCCAGATTACCTTGGCGGACCTGACCGGTGTTGCAGTGCAGGATGCACAAGTCGCAAGCCACGCCTTGGCCGCCCTGTGCACCTGAGGCAACAACAGCGTCAGCGCAAACGTTGCACCTGCGCTGGCGTGCGCTGCATCAGCACCTTGCCATTGCGTACCGACACCAACGCGTGCCCCTGGCTGCGCACCATCTCGTAATCATCCGGCGCCGACAGCAGCAACAGGTTCGCCGGCCGCCCTACCTCTATGCCATAGCGCTCGCCCAGGTTCAGGGTGCGGGCGCTGTTGTCGGTAATCAGGTCCAGGCAGCGCTGCAGGTCTTCATACCCAAGCATGTGACAGATGTGCAGGCCGGCTTCGAGAATGCGCAGGATATTGCCATTGCCCAGTGGGTACCACGGGTCGACGATGGAGTCCTGGCCGAAGCACACGTTCATGCCGGCGCGGTCGATCTCGGCCACGCGGGTCACACCACGACGTTTCGGGTAGTTGTCGAAGCGCCCTTGCAGGTGAATGCTCTCGGTCGGGCACGACACGAAGTTGATGCCCGACAGCTTGAGCAGGCGGAACAGCTTGTAGCAATACGCATTGTCATACGAGCCCATGGCCACGGTGTGGCTGGCCGTGACCCGGGCCCCCATGCCGCGTACCCGGGCTTCTTCGGCCAACACTTCGAGGAAACGTGATTGCGGGTCGTCGGTCTCGTCGCAGTGCACATCCACCAGGCAGCCGGTGCGCTCGGCCAGGTCCATCAGAAACTTCACCGACGATACCCCCTGGTCGCGGGTATTTTCGAAATGCGGAATGCCGCCGACGACATCGGCGCCAATCGCCACGGCTTCAGTCATCAGCGCCCGGCCGTTGGCGTACGACTCGATGCCCTCCTGCGGGAAGGCGACAATCTGCAGGTCGATCAGCTCACGCACCTCGTCACGCACCTCGACCATGACCTTGAGCGCGGTGAGTTTCGGGTCGGTCACATCGACATGGGTGCGCACATGCTGGATACCGTGGTCCACCAGCATGCCGATGGTTTTTTTCGCACGGGTCTTGATGTCGTCCTGAGTGGTGATTTCCTTGCGCTCCGACCAGCGTTCAATGCCTTCGAACAACGTGCCGCTCATATTCCACTTCGGCTCACCCGCGGTCAGCGTGGCATCAAGATGAATGTGCGGCTCGACAAAGGGCGCGACCACCAGGTTTTGCCCGGCGTCCAGGTCATTGGCCGTAGCGGAAGCCACGACGTCGGTCTGGGGCACGATGGCGGCAATGCGCTCGCCGTTCAGTTCGACGCGGAACAGGCCAGGCTTGCCGCGCAGGCGTGCGTTGATGATGTTCATGCAGTTACTCCTTGCCGTGGGCTTCGCTCATGCGCCATACCAGCATGGCGACCGAAGCATTCATGCGAAAAAGCGGGTCGTCCAGCGACTGCCCGCTCAGTTGTTCGATGCGCTGGATGCGCTGATTGATCGTGTTGCGGTGCAGCCCCAGACGCTGTGCGGCCTTGAGCCCGTTGCCATTTTCCATGAGCAAGGCGTCGAGGGTATGCACCAAAGCATGGGCGTGTTTGCGTCCAGGGGCGATCAGCGGGCCGAGGGTGCGGCTGACGAAATCATCGACCAGCGAACGGTCGACAATACCTTGCAGCAGGCGCAATACGCCGAGCTCGCTGAAGTTGCAATAGCCGTTGGCCGGGCGCAGATGCTGCGCCACATCCAGCGCCTGGCGTGCCTCGTTGAGGGCCTGGCGATAGTGCGCGCAATCGTCAGCGAGGCTCGACAGGCCCATGTAGAGGCCCAGTTCACCTGTCGCGGCTTGCAGCTGCCGGTACAGCGCGCCCAACGTCTCGGGTAAGTCCTGTGTATCGGCCAGCAGCACCACGAACAGGTCGCCCGGCAACTGCGCCGTCACACTGCCGGGGCGCTGGCGGCACCAGGCTTCGAGCTGGTCTTCCAGGGCCTGGCGGGTGGCTTGCCAGGTACGCTCGCCGTGCGCCAGCCCTTGGCGCTCGAACAAGGCGTTCACGCCCGTCAGGCGCAACGCCAGCAGGCGCCGCGGTTTATCCAGCGCCAGTTGCAGGTGTGCTGCCCGTTGCCGGGCAATTGCCAGGCTCGGGTAGTCGCCTGTGAGCAGTTGGCCAAGGATGTCGTTGCGCGAGCGGCGTACCTGGCTCATTTGCACCAGTGCAGTGCCGATCAGGTGGGTGACCACCACCATCTTCAGCGCGTAGGGCTGTTCGATCAGTGGCAAGCCCAGTTGCTCGGCGCGCGCGACAACGGGCGCCGGGATGCTCTGGATGAAACTGCCGCCGGTGAGAATCACCATGCCGGCAATGCCCACGGCGTCGCCATCCTCCACCAGGCTCAGCAGGTTGGCTTCGCCGCGCGGGTGGTTGATGCCGGTGACGAATACCAGTTCACCGCCCATCACCCATTCGGCGATACCCTCGTTCTCCGCCACGTAAGGCCAGCGTACCCGCCGCTGCAGGTTGCGCGCTCCGGCCCGCACCTGCATTTCGTGCAGACCGGGCAAATGCAGTATCTCGTCCAGCGCCAGGCTCACGGCTCGACGCCCGCCTGGCCCGGCGCGCGGCGGCGTGCGCCCAGCTCCAGAATGACGATGTAGCACACTGCCGAGGCGGCGATGCCCACCAGCGGCGCGACCCACGGTGAGGCATAGGCCAGTACAGCGCCCACGGCATAGGCAAACAGCCCGGTGAGGTTGTAGCGAGGCAGGTTTGCCGTACACAGTGGCGGGTATTTGCCGCGGTGGCGATACCAGAAGTCAGCCATGATCACCCCACCCACCGGCGGAATGATCGACCCCAGCAGCACCAGGAACGGGATCAGCATTTCGTACATGCCACCCATCGCCAGCACAATGCCAACCCCGGCCGCCACCAGCGTTGCCGTGCGCCGGCGCTCGCTGCGCAACAAGTGGCAGGCGGCGGCCGACACGTTGTAGATGGTCGGCCCCTGAATGGTCCACAGGTTTAGGCACAGCATAACCACGGCCGCGAACGACAGGCCCTGCAGCATCATCACGTCGACGATATCGGCCTGCTGGTAAACCATCGCGCACCACGCCCCGGCCACCACCATCAGGCCGTTGCCAAGGAGGAATGCCACCCCGCTGGCGATCACCGCTACCCGGCCACTGCGTGCCAGCCGTGTCCAGTTGGTGGCCTGGGTGGCGCCACTGGCGAAGGTGCCGAAGACCATGGTCACTGCCGCCGAAAAGGTCATGGTTTCATGCGGGACGACTGCAGCCAGGCCGGCAAAGCCACCGGCATCGCGGGTGGCGATGTACATGGACACCAACAGCAGCACGAACATCAATGGCACCGACACCCGCGACAGCAGGTCCAGCCCCTTGAAACCGATAATGGCCGTAATGCTGAAACCCAGCCCGAAAAGCACCATCAACGGCATACCGAAGCCATCCGCCAGCCCCAGCAGCTTGACCAGCACGATCGCCACCGTGGCCGTACCCCAGGCATACCAGCCCAGTTCGGCAAAACCCAGCAGAAAGTCCGAGAGCCGGCTCCCCGCTTCACCGAAACAGAAGCGCCCCATCAACACGGTATTCAGCCCGCTGCGCGAGGCAATGAAGGCCAACGCTGCGGCATACAAGGCCAGCAGGCTGTTGCCGAGGGTAGCCACCCACAGCATGTCGACAAAACTGAATGCCATGCCCAGCTTGCCGCCGGCGAACATCGTGCCGGTAAAGAAGGTGAAGCTGAACAAGACCATCGCGATCGGCAGCAGGCCCTTGCGGGCGGACTGGGGGGCTTCGCTGAGGGGAAATTCGCTGGGTGAGCTCATTGCACGGGGCTCCGGGTTTGTAGTTGGGAGCAGAAAGAGCAATATGCGGGCCGCTTTTTCCTGCGCCGCCACCCGGAAGAAATCGGGCTGTTCGCCCAGAAATCCATATGCACTGTGCACATTAAAGCTGCGATCTGACGATCTGGAGTGTGCGGGACGACTTATTTTGAGGCGCCCATGCACCAAAGCGGTCCTGGGCTGGGTAGTAATCACCCAGCCCACGGCGGTTTACACGGTCCCGTCCAACCCCATTTGCCAGAAATCCGCCTCCAGGCTGGAGGCCTGGCCAAAAATCCCTGCCAGTTCGGCGAACCGCTGCTCGGTCATGCTGCGCGCGGCCAGTTCATCCAGGTGCTTGCGCGCTGCTGCGGCCACCCCTTGGTAGCCCTCCCCGGCATACTCGCCAATCCACTCGCGGTAGGGGTGATTGCTCAAGTCGCCAATGCGCTCGGCCAGGGTCCGGCCGATTTCGGCATAGCCGATCACGCAAGGTGCCAGTGCCACATGCAGCTCCAGCAGATCGCCCGCTGCGCCGCAGTCCAGCACATAACGGGTGTATGCCACCGTGGCCTGATGCTCTGGCGCGGCCTCGATGTCTGCCTGGGTCAAGCCCCAGCGCGCGCACAGTCGCAAGTGCAGCTCGGTTTCATCCAGGATCGCCGACAGCCCGGCCTGCGCCGCACGAATGTCGGCCGGGCGGCGGCTTTTGTAGGCGGCCAACGCCCAGGCGCGGGCGAACTGGATCAGGAACAGGTAATCCTGCACAAGGTAGGTACGGAACGCTTCCTCGCTCAGCGTGCCTGCGCCCATCTGCCGCACGAAGTCATGGTCTACGTAGCGGTTCCATTGTGGCGTGGCAGCGGCCTTGAGGCGCTCGAAGATATCCATGCTCATTTGCCCTCCGGGTACACAGCATCGAAGAAAGCCAGCTCCAGCGCCACGGTGCGCTGGTAGAAGTCACTTGCCAAAGCGGCCTCCTGCGGGCCGACGCGGTCCAGTTCGGCCTGCAGGAAAGCGACGAATGCCTGGAATGCCGGGTTGTCATGCAGGGTAATCCACTCGGCATGGACGAAGTTGTCCGGCATCGGTTTCGGCGCCTTGAGCGCCCAGTCCAGGTACAGGCCTTCGGCAACGTTCAGCACCGCCAGTGCCGCTGCATAGGAACGGGTGGCTGCCGCTTCGCGCATGATCGCCTTGAAACCTGCGGTAGGCGCGGTATCGGCCGGTTCACTGCGTTGCGCCGGGCGGACACCCAAGGCCTCGAAGGCACGCAGGAAGTAAGTGTTCTCGTCACTGGAGATCATCCCGGCAAAACGGCCGAAGCGCAGGCGGGCTTCAAACGTGTCAGCGGTGGCGATGGCCGCGCCCAGCAGGGTCAGGAAGCTGTCGAGGAAACGGTGGTCCTGGACCAGGTAGTCGACCATGATCGGGTCAGGCAGGCTGCCGTCGCACAATCGGGTCACGAAACGGTGGCCAACGGCCGCCGACCAGGTCGGCTCGCTCTGGCGGCGCAGGGACTGGCTGAAACGTTCGGTCATGTTGCTGTCCTTGATGAGGGTGACAGCGAGACCTTGGCAATTGACATGGACTGGCCTCGCAGTGAGGCCGGCAAAAAGGCAGGTTACAAGCCCCATCCCTTCGCCGGCATGATCCGGATCAGGTTCGAAGGGTCACCGCGCTGTAGCGTTCAGCGGTTTCTCAGCCCATTGCCGGGCTCCCCTTGGTGGCGCTCAGGTATACCCGAGGGCGCCGCGCCTGTCACTAGTCCAACTCCCCAAACTGTGGGCAATGGTGACCCGCTAATGGGTATCTGTCCCCATTCTTGACGCGCCATCTTTGAGTGCACGCCAGACGCCGCAAGGTTTTGTATGTCAAAGGATTACTGAAATATCTGTTGGCATAGCTGTTGCTGATGGCCATTTAACGGGCAAAACGCCATTGATGGCCTAAGGCCCTCAGGCCGCAAAAAGAGGCTTAAGCCAATGAAAACACCTGCTGTGAGCCACGCGTCCAGACGCGCGTTCCAACTGACCTCTGTCACTGCACTGATGATCAGCCTCGGGTTGATCACGGCCATGGCCTCTCCCCTCGACGACAACAGCATGCCCCCGCCAACCGACCCGTCGGCCTACACCGACCAGCCGGACGACCCGACGTCTGCCTTGCTTGAGCTGAACACCATGCCAGAGGCCAACGAAGGCTCGCTGGAGTTGACCGATGGCGTGTATGGCGACCGCAACACAGTCCGCACCGACAACGTGCTGCCACCTGCCCTGCAAACGTCGGACAAGTATCCTACCAACGGCAAACCCAGCCCGTTGTTCGGTGCGCAACCATTCACCCAGCAACTGTTACTGTTCGAAGAATTCGGGTCAGAGAAGCTCGACCCGACCACGCCGGTGCCCGATCTGACCTTCCCGGTACCGACCCTCGGCGCGGCCCCCGCGCAAGACCCCAACGTGGTGGCACGCAGCGGACCCAGTGGCAGCGCTTTGGAAGCGTTCCTCAAGCAACCCGGCCTGTACCCGTTCCCGACCCAGTACGCCAACGTGCTGGACCGCAACCCATGGAAGGCGCAGATCGAGATGTTCCTCAACCGCCAGCCGGTCGGCTCGCCCGCTGAAGGCCGGCCACCAGGAAAAGGCTGGTCGCACCAGCGCTGGAACGAGTTCTACCCGCAGGCAGCGTTCAAGACCGCCCAGGCCGGTGCGCGCATCAACCTCGGCCTGCGCGACCGCAAGCAACTGCACAACTATGCCGTCGGTGAATTCGCCCCGGGAGGCCTGTACTACCAGACCTCCGACATTCCGACCACGCTGGGCACCACCAAGGGCATCGACACACGCTTCCATCCGAACATGCCGCTGCAAAACCACAAATCGCTGTGGACCTTCGACGGCACTTTCCCGCCCAAGCTGCTGATGGTGCGCTACGGCCAGCCGATCCTGATGCGCCATTACAACGCCCTGCCAATTGACCCCTCGGCCAACGGTGGCTTTGGCCTGCATACCATTTCGACCCACGAGCACAACGGCCACTCCCCGGCCGAAAGCGACGGCTTTGCCAACGCGTACTTCTTCCCCGGCCAGTACTACGACTACCGCTGGCCGGTGCAGCTGGCCGGCTACGACACCATCAACACCCGTGCCCAGGACCCGCGTGCCGCTTTCCCCTGCTCGCCGGGTGAAACCTTGTTCGTCAACGATGGTTCACCGGGCCTGAAAACCTGCGAGAACGGCAGCATCAAGATTCGTGGCGACTGGCGCGAAACCATGAGTACCCACTGGTTCCACGACCACATGATGGATTTCACGGCGCAGAACGTCTACAAAGGCAACGCCGTGATGATGAACTACTACAGCGCCCTGGACCGCGGCAACGAGGCCCTGCAGGACGGCGTCAACCTGCGCTTCCCAAGCGGTTCAGCCATGCCTTGGGGTAACCGTGACTATGACGTCAACCTGGTGATTGCCGACAAAGCCTGGGATGCCAATGGCCAGCTGTGGTTCAACCCGTTCAACACGGACGGCTTCCTCGCTGACCAGATTCTGGTCAACTGGCAGTACAAGCCCAGGCTCAAGGTGCGTGCGCGCAGTTACCGTTTCCGTCTCCTCAACGGCTCGGTGTCGCGCTACTTCAAGTTCGCCGTGGTGCGGGAGATTGCCGGTAACAGCGGTGAGTTCAAAGGCCCGTCCGGCTCCAACCTGTCGTATGCGCGGGTGCCGTTCCACATGATCGCCAACGACGGCAATATCATGGAACACGCGGTGCCATTCGACGGCACGATGGACCTCAATGGTGACGGCAACCTGCAGGACAACAACGGCGTCTTGCCGGTGCAGGCCATTGCCGAGCGCTACGACATCATCATCAACTTCGCCAAGAACGGCATCAAGGCAGGCGACAAGCTGTACTTCGTCAACCTGATGGAGCACGACTCCGGCAAAGGTCCGAAGCAAGCTATCCCGTTGGCCGACGTGCTGTCGGAAAAATACAAGGCGGTAATCAAGCAGACCAGCAAAGGCCCGCAGTGGGACAACGGCGACCCGGCTGTCGGCAAGTTTCTGCAACTGTGGGTGCAGCCGTACACCGGCCAGGACCTGAGCATGGACCCGGTAGCCTATGAGCCGGCCAAGCCAGGCAAGGCTGCTGGCCTGAAAATGCTGCCCCTGCCCATTGACCGCGACGCCGCAGCCGACCAGGCCAAACTCAAGGATGCTCGCCACCGCGAGTTCATCTTTGGCCGCTCTGACGGCACGGACACCACCCCGTGGACCATCAAGACCGACGGCGGCTTTGGCTACAGCATGGACCCACGCCGTATCAGTGCCGCACCGCAACTGGCCAACCAGTCCACCGACGGTGGTTTCAGCGGCGACGGCACCCTGGAAGTGTGGAAAATCGTCAACGGCGGCAATGGCTGGAGCCACCCGGTACACGTGCACTTCGAGGAAGGCGTGATTCTTAGCCGCGACGGCAAGGCCCCGCCAGAATGGGAAAAATGGGCGCGCAAGGATGTGTACCGTATCGGGTCGGAACCTGATTCGTCCGAAGAGGTGGAAATGGCCATCCGCTTCCGCGAGTTCGCAGGCACCTACATGGAGCACTGCCACAACACCCAGCACGAGGACTCTTCGATGCTGCTGCGCTGGGACCTTGAACACCCGGGGCAGTTCCAGGTAATGCCCACCCCGCTGCCAGGATGGGATGGCGTGCGTTACATGGCCTCGGTAGGCCTGCCAACGTTCCGCACCAAAACCGATGACGACGATGACGACCCGGCCAACAAACCACCTGTCGTGGCCAACGACAGTGCCGCAACGACTGCAGGCAAGCCGATCACCCTGAACGTGCTGGCCAACGACAGCGACCCGGACGGCAACGTACCGCTCACGGTCACCGGCCTCAGCCAGCCGGACTCCGGCCAGGGTACCGTGAGCACGGACGGCAGCACAGTGACGTACACCCCACCCGCTACGGTCGCCACGCCGTTCACGGCCAGCTTCAATTACACGGCGCGTGATACCAAGGGGGCCGACTCGGTGACCCCGGCCACGGTCAGCATCGCCGTCACCCCAGCAGTGGCGGCCGACGAGCTCAAGGTCACCAGTGCCACAGTGCAACTGCGTAGCGGGAACCGGTTCACCTGGGATGTGCAGGGGACAACCACGGTGGCCACGGGCAACAGCATCAGCGTGACTGCAGCAACCACCGGTGGTCCGGTAAGCCTGGGGAACGCGACGCTGACTGCCACGACTACGGGGGCCCGTTGGCGGGTAGCGGTGACCACCACCGGCTTTGGCCCGGCCACGCCAGCGACGGTCACGGTGAAATCGACGCTGGGCCAGACGGTGACAGCGCCAGTCACATACAAGTGAGTGCAAAGCGGGGCCGCCATGCGGCCCCCATCAGCCAACCCACGAGGACCGCATCATGCCCGGCTCATGGCGATTCCTGCTGGTACTGGCGTTGTTCGCCGCCAGCATTCCGTTCTGGCCGTTGCAACCCCAACGAACGGTGGCCGAAGCAGCGGCCTCTCCCTGGGGGGCCAGCTATTTCCCCAACATCCCCCTGCTCACCCAGGATGGCGAAAAAGTGCATTTCTTCGACGACCTGATCAAGGACAAGGTGGTCGCCATCAACTTCATCTTTACCGGCTGCTCCGATTCCTGCCCAGTGGAAACTGCGCGCCTACGCCAGGTACAGAAAATCCTCGGTGACCGGGTCGGCAAAGACATCTTCCTCTACTCCATCAGCATCGATCCCTATAACGACACCCCCGCCACCCTCAAACGCTATGCCGAAAAGTTCGGCATCGGCCCAGGCTGGACCTTGCTGACCGGCGAACCCGACGACATCGAGCAACTACGCCGCAGCCTGGGGCTGTGGATCGATGGCCTGGAAAACGGCCGCTCCAAAGACCACAACCTGAGCCTCATCATCGGCAACCAGGCCACCGGCCGCTGGATGAAAGCCTCGCCTTTCGAAAGCCCGTACATCCTCGCCGACCGCCTGGGCAACAGCCTGCACAACTGGAAGCAGGCCAGCGCCATGAGCAATGACTACGCTCAGGCTCCGCAAATCCGCTCACCCAGCAGCGGCGAGCAGATATTCCGTACCCGTTGCTCGTCCTGCCATACCGTGGGCAACACCGAGCCAGGCCAGCCAGGCATCGGCCCCGACCTGCTGGGCGTGACCCGTCAGCGTGACGCCAACTGGCTGGTCCGCTGGCTGAAGGTGCCCGACCAGATGCTGGCCGAAAAAGACCCCTTGGCCATGCTGCTGTTCGAACAATACAACCGCCTGGCCATGCCCAACATGCGCTTGGGCGATGCCGAAGTCAGCGCATTGATAAGCTACCTCGAGGAGGAAACGGCTCGCCTGCAGACGCCCGTGACAAATAGGGGAATCCCCTAAAGGCTATTGGCCACCAGTCATCAGGCTGTCATCTTATTGTCGTATTTTCCGAGCATCACCCAGGGTCGGGAACTATCAGCAGTGATTCGCCGTTCGCTTTCCTCCACCAGCCTTCTGCGACTGCTTATCCTGATGCTCTGTGCAGCGACCCTGGCCTTTCTCTGGGGGCTGCACGTCACCCAGAAAGCCGCCGCCCGACAGAATGCACTGTCGGCCAAGGCCATCGAGCACCTGAACCTGGCCAGCATCGTGGGCGAAAACCTCCGACAGCTTGTCGACCGCGCCCAGGCGGTGGGTCGTGTGACCCAGGACGACATGAAAGCGCGGCGCCAAGGCAACCTCAGCCTGGCAGCAGACCCTGTGTTCAAGCGCTTGAGCCTGTACGACCGACAAGGCCGGCTGCTAGCGGCCAGCCATACCGATGAGGCCGCCGAGTTGCCGGCAGACTGGTTGCGCCAACTGCAGCGGCACATTGATCGCTACGGTTTCAAACCTTTCCTGCCAAGCATTAAACCTGTCAGCCAAACCGCTGCCCTGCCCACTTGGCGCCTGCCCTTCCTGCTGCCGTTGACCAATTCGACCGGCCGGGAAATCGACAACATTTTGCTGGTGCATCTGGACGTCGGCTACCTGGCGGTGCTGTTCCAGTCTATCGACCTGGGCAACAGTGGCCTGGTGCGTCTGCTGCAGGATGACGGCCTGGAGCGGCTGCGCATCGACAACAGCGGCGTGGTGACTGCCGGCGACCTATTGCAGCCCCCGCTGCCGGCGCTAAACACCGAAGCGGGCATGCTGACCCAGTACGTAGCGGGTGATGCCTACCAAAGCGTGTACCGCCGTGTACCCGAGCAAGGCTTCAGCGTGGTGGTCAGCCAGCGCCAGGCAGAAATCCTCGCACCCTCGACGCTGGCCTATTCCCGGCAGTTCTGGTTGAACCTGAGCATGACCCTGATGATCCTGGCCAGCCTGCTATGGACCTTGCGCCTGCTGCGCAAGCGCCAGGAGGCGTTCGACGCGCTGGAACATGCCCAGCAGGTCAATCAGCAGCTGATCGTGCGCCTGGAGGACGAACATCGGCGCAGCAGCCACGCCGCCGCCACCGACCACCTCAGTGGCCTGCACAACCGCCGCCAGTTCGTCGAAGTGGCCAGCCAGGTGCTGACTCGGCAACGTGGCAAGCGCCGACTGATGGCGATCCTGTTCATCGACATGGACCGTTTCAAGTCGATCAACGACTCGCTCGGCCACAAGATTGGTGACCTGCTGCTACAGGCTGTGGCCGGGCGTATCCAGCGCCTGCTGGAGCCCGGCGACGAGGCTTCGCGGTTTGGCGGCGACGAATTCGTGGTGTTGCTGGCCGGTGAGCGCAGCGAGGAGCAGATCAACGCCTGGGTCCACGAACTGGTGCAGAAGCTGTCGGCCACCTACGCCCTGGATGGCCAAGAGGTCAACACCAGCCCCAGTGTAGGGGTGAGCATCTGTCCGCGTGATGGCCAGGACATCGACAGCCTGATACGCAGTGCCGATGCGGCCATGTACTCGGCCAAGCAGGCAGGGCGTGCGCAGTTTCGCTTTTTCGACCCCTCGCTGAACCTGGCCGATATCCAGGCGTTCACCCTTGAACAGGCCTTCGGCAGTGCCTTGGCCGAACGCCAGTTCGTGCTGCACTACCAGCCGCAGATGCGCCTCGACACCCACCAGGTGCAGGGTTACGAGGCGCTGGTGCGCTGGGACCACCCCGAGTTCGGCCTGCTGTACCCGGACCGCTTCATCGACCTGGCCGAGCGCAGTGGCTTTATAGTCGAGCTGGGTTGGGAAGTACTGCAGCTGGCCTGTGAAGCCTTGTCGAGCTGGGATGCCCAAGGCCGCAAGACACGGCTGGCCGTCAATGTCTCCGCCCTGCAACTGCGTCAAGCCGACTTCGCTGACCGGCTGCTGAGCAAGTTGCAGCATCATGGCATCGCGCCTCAGCAGCTGGAGCTGGAAATTACCGAAACCACCATCCTCGACCCCGAAGGCACGGCGGTGGCGCACCTGCATACGTTGCGCGGCGCAGGTCTGGGTATCAGTCTGGACGATTTTGGCCGTGGCTACGCCGGCTTTGCCCACCTGCATTCACTGCCCCTGAGCAAGCTGAAGATCGATCGTTCGCTGATCGCGGCGCTGTCCAACAGCCATGACGACAGCCCAATCGTGTCCTCCACCATCATCCTGGCCAAGCGCCTGGGCCTGGAAGTGGTGGCCGAGGGGGTGGAAACCCGTGAACAGGTGGTGTACCTGAAGCTTGCCGGCTGCGATATTGCCCAGGGCTACCACTTCAGCCGGCCACTGTCGCTGGCGCAGCTGTGGGTTTACCCGCCCTTCAACGGTATCGAGGACAAGGCATGCGTGTACTGAGCGCAACGGCAGGCTTGCCGAGGGCGTTGGGCAAGGACAGGCAAGGCATTTCGGTTTATCGTGTACCGATCACACACCGACACCCGCACCATGACCGATATCGAGCGCTACCTTCGCGCCGCCACCCGTGACAACACCCGGCGCAGCTACCAGGCCGCCATCGAGCACTTCGAGAGCCATTGGGGCGGCTTTCTCCCGGCCACCGCCGAGAGTATCGCCCGCTACCTGGCCGATCACGCCGACCAGCATGCAGTCAGTACCCTGCGCCAACGCCTGGCCGCGCTCAGCCAGTGGCACGTCGCCCAAGGCTTCCCCGATCCGACCAAGGCGCCATTGGTGCGTCAGGTGCTACGCGGCATCCGCACCCTGCACCCGACGCCACCCAAACAGGCCGCCCCGCTGTTGCTGCAACACCTGCAAACCGCTGTGACGTGTTTCGAAGAAGAAGCCCGACAGGCCCGCGAGCACCATGATTTGGCAGCCCTGCGCCGGGCTCGCCGTGACAGCGCCTTGCTGTTGCTGGGTTTCTGGCGTGGATTTCGCGGCGATGAGCTGGCACGCCTGCGCATCGAACACATCCAGGCGCAAGCCGGTGTCGGCATTACGCTTTTCCTGCCGCGCAGCAAGGGCGACCGCGAAGCCTTGGGCGTCCAGCACCGCACCCCTGCCCTCAAGGCCTTGTGCCCTGTCACTGCCTACCTGCAATGGCTTGAAGTCGCCGGTATTGCCCATGGGCCGGTGTTCCGCAAACTCGACCGCTGGGGCAACCTTGGCGACAACGCGCTCAACAGCAACAGCCTGGTGGGCCTGCTGCGGCGCATGCTGGAACGCGCCGGGGTGCCGGCGGCGCTGTATACCGGCCACTCGCTACGGCGTGGCTTCGCCACCTGGGCCACGGCCAATGGTTGGGAACTGAAGTCGCTGATGAGCTATGTGGGCTGGAAAGACGCCAAGTCGGCGCTGCGCTACATCGACTCGGCGCAGCGTTTTGGCGATCTGGCCGTGCTACCGGCCAGTCAGGTGCAACCGCTTATTCCTTGAAGCTGTGCCTGGCGACGCCGCCCGTTTCCGGGCGGATGGCATACAGGTCGCCAGCGTCCGGATAATGGTGCAGGTCTTCTGGCGTCATGTCGTAACGCGCGGTGCTGATGTACAAGGTGTTCATCCCGGGCCCGCCAAAGCAGCAGCTGGTGGGGCACGGTACTGGCATCAACACCTGGTCGGTCAGGTACCCGTGGCGGTCGTAGCGCAGCAGGCAGCTGCCATGGTACTGGCACACCCACAGCCCGCCTTCGCGGTCCAGCGCCAGACCATCCGGCCGCCCCAGTTCGGCGGGGGTTTCGGCAAACAGCGTGACAGCGCCCAGCCGGCCTTCGATGAGGTACTCGGCGCGGTAGATCGCACGCGCCGCCGAATCGACGAAGTACACCGTATGGCCGTCGTGCGACCAGGCAAGGCCGGTGGGCAAGCCCATGTCATCGTGAATCACCTGGTCGCTCAACTGCCAGTCAAAGCGAAAAAGCGCCCCGGTATTGTCACTGAGGGCCTCGTCCATCAGGCCGGTGACGAAGCGTCCCTGTGGGTCGCAGGCGCCATCGTTGAAGCGGTAAGTCGAGCGCGGATGGACCGATGCCGAATGCTGGCTCACCTTGCGTGTTGGCACATCGAAGATGGCCACGCTGGCATCCTCGGTGAAAATCAGGTTGCCCCGGTCGGTCAGCGCCAGGGCGCCAATGCGCGCGGCAGACTCGTAAAGGCAATCGACTTCGCCATCGGGTGTCAGGCCGTTGATGCGCCCGCCAGAGATATCGACAAAGTACAGCACGCCACTGCGTTCATCCCAGACCAGGCTTTCACCAAGGTCCGCGCGCGTGTTGGCCACTTTGACCGGCACGTAATTGCATTCCTTGATGCGGCTCCAGCGCTCGGCCACCTGCACACGGTCAAGGTCCCGAGTGTGGCTGACACTGCTGTGTTCGTTGAAGCGGGTGGCGATGTGCTGGCTATTGCTGGCGCGCAAGGTGCAATCAGTGGGATGGCACAGCGCACCGGCCAGGTGAGTAACGGGCATTTCTGGCTACCTTCAATTCTCCTTTCTTACGATATCAACAAAAAAATCAATGACTTAATATTAAAAGCATGCAACTTTGATATCCCATGGATATCACCGCCGAGTCGCCACGCTGCAGGAATGCTGGATGATCGAAACACGCTTGCTCAGGCAGTTCATCGCCGTGGCCGAAGAGCTGCACTTTCACAAGGCCGCACAGCGCCTGCACATGGCGCAACCGCCGCTGAGCCAGGCGATCAACCGGCTCGAGGAAAAGCTCGGTTTCGGCCTTCTTCTGCGCAACAAGCGCGGGGTGCGCCTGACCGCAGCGGGTGCAGCGTTTCTCGACACCGCCTACCGCACGCTTGCTGAACTGGAACAAGGGATCGAGTACGCGCGCAACGTGTCTGCGGGGGTCAGCGGCAAACTGACCATCACGGCCATTTCCATCGCTTATTACGATTCGCTGCTCAACCGCTTGCGCCGCTTTCGGGAGACTTATCCAAACGTACAGCTGACCATCCGCGAGATGCCATCTGCCTCTCAGGCCAAGGCCTTGCTGGCCGGCGAGGCGGACATCGGCTTCATGCGCAGGCTACCGCTGCCGGTCGGCACCCTGGAGGCTCGCTTGCTGCTTGACGAGCAGATCGTCATGGCGCTGCCCGCCAGCCATCCCATGGCGCGTTTCGAGGCCGTCGACTTGCGCGAGTTTGCCGATGAGGACTTCGTGTTCACCCCGCAAGCGCTGGGCGGGGGCTACCACGCACAGTTGGTTGCGCTGTGCGAGTCGGCCGGGTTCTACCCCAAGGTCGTGCAGGAGGCGGCGCAGATCCACACCCTGCTGGGTCTGGTGGCCTGCGGCTTTGGCGTGGCCCTGGTGCCGGCGTCCTTCGTCCGCTCAACCCCGCGCGAACGCGTGCAGTTTTGCCCCATCCGCCCTATCGATGACCAGCCACCCCCAGGGCTTGGGCTGTACATGAAATGGAACGCCCAGAATGCTTCGCCAGCGCTGGCCAACTTCATTGCCATGTTCGAGACACAGCAATAAGGCCATTTCTACAGGGTGTTCAGCCTCGCTTCGCGCAGCGCCACAGCCGACCGATATCACAAGCCCTGGCCTGCAACAGCTCGGCAGCATTTGCACACGCCTGCTCAAGGCTCATCGGTCCATTGGCCAATGCAAATACAGCGTCGACCCCATGGGCATACAACTGCTGATACCCCTCCCCCAAGGTCCCGGCCAGTACCACCACCGGCACGCCATGGCGCTTGGCAACCCGCGCCACCCCCATCGGCGTCTTGCCGCGCAGTGTCTGGGCATCGAAACGCCCCTCGCCCGTCACCACCAGATCTGCCCCTTGTGCCAGGGCGTCAAGGCCAGCCAGCTCAGCCACGACTTCCACCCCAGGGCGAAACTGCGCGTCCATGAATGCCCGGGCAGCGAAGCCCATGCCACCGGCCGCACCACAACCAGGGTAATCGCGCACATCCGCGCCCAACAGCAGCGCACAATGGTCGGCAAAATGATTCAGCGCGTGGTCCAGCGCCTCCACTTGCTGCGGGTTGGCACCTTTCTGCGGGCCGAAGATCGCCGATGCGCCGTTGGCGCCACACAATGGGTTGTCGACATCCGCCGCGACTTCAAACTGCACCCCGGCCAGGCGCGGGTCGAGGCCGCTGGCGTCGATATGGGCCAGCTTGGCCAAGGCCAGGCCGCCCTCTTCCAGCGCTTGCCCGTCAGCATCCAGCAGGCGCAGGCCAAGTGCTCGCAACATGCCACTGCCGGCATCGTTGGTGGCGCTGCCGCCGATGGCCAGCACCACACGCCGGGCGCCGGCGTCGAGAGCTGCGGCAATCAGTTCACCGGTACCCCAGGTGCTGCTGCGGCAAGCATCGCGTTGGCCTGTTGGCACCTGTTGCAGGCCACTGGCCTGGGCCATTTCGATGATTGCGGTGCGACTTTGCGGCAACCAGCCCCAGCCAGCCTCGACGTACTGCCCCAGTGGCCCGCGCACGGTCTGGCGGCGCAATTCACCGCGGCTGGCGGCCAGGATCACCTCCATGGTGCCTTCGCCACCGTCGGCCATTGGGCACTCGACCAGTTCAGCCTCCGGCCACGCTTCGCTCAGGCCCGCAGCGATGGCGCGGGCGACACCGGCAGCGTCGAGGCTGTCCTTGAACGAGTCGGGGGCAATGACGATCTTCATGGGGTTTCTCCTGTCCTGATGAGCGGCATGCTGACAGGTGGCAGCCAAGGTGACCTCGGTCAAATGCACAAAACGCCGGCCGGGTTGTTTGGGCAGATGCCTTTTTGCCTGTTCTGGCCCAATCGCCGGCAAGTGAACACTTCAGTCAGTTGGCAACAGCTGCAACCCCAGATACAAGCTGAGCATCCCTTCCAGGCGCAGCGGGTCGACCTCACCCAGCTCGGCTATGCGCTCCAGTCGATAGCGCAGGCTGTTGCGGTGGATGCCCAGGGCATCGGCACAGGACTGGCTCTGGCCGTCATGGGCACACCAGGCGCGCAGGGTAGCGAGTAACTGGCCACTGCTGTCCTTGGCGCGGATGCGCTGCAACGGCTCCAGCAGCTCGTCCAGCGCGTCGTCGTTACGGTGGCGCCACAGCAGCGCCGGCAGCCGGTATCGCTGCAGGCTGAGCAATCGTTCGCTGGGCAATACCTCACGGCCGTAGGCCAGCAAGTCACGCACCCGGCGGTAACCACGGCGTAACTGCTCCAGGCTCTGCGCTGCACTACCAAGGGCCAGTCGCTCAATGTCCCAGCCGTGGCGTTGCAGGCGTTCCAGCAGGCGCAGTTCATCCAGTGCCACGCCTGCCGGGCGGCACCACAGCAACGACTGGCGAGCCGGGCTGACGCACCAGCTATCCGGATAACGGCTCATCAACCATGCGGCCAGCGCCTCGGCAGGTGGCCCGGAAGTAATCTCGAACAGGCACGGTATCCGCGGTAGCTGAGGTTTCAGGCCCAACTGACGGGCTTCGTCCAGCAAGCGCGGCGAGTTACCGCTGCCGCCGAGCAGTAGCGCCAGCAGGTCGTCACAGCGCTGCCTTCGCCATTGCTGGTCAGCCTGTAAATTGCGTTGGGCCAGCAGCATTTCGGCGGTCATGCGCACCAGCTCGCCATAGGTGCGCACCTGCTGCGGGTCGCCAGTCAGGCCCAACACGCCCATCAGCCGCCCATCGAGCATCAATGGCAGGTTCACGCCGGGCTGCACGCCCTTCAGGCACTTGGCCGCGTCGGTATCCAGTTCGACGATCCGGCCATTGGCCAAGACCAGCTGCGCGCCCTCGTGACGGGTGTTGATACGCTCCGGCTCACCGCTGCCCAGGATCAACCCCTGGCTGTCCATGACATTGACGTTGCAAGGCAAGATGGCCATTGCCCGGTCAACGATATCCTGCGCCAGGTCATGGTCGAGTTCGAACATTGCGGGGTCCTTTAGGTGTTTGGCTTTTGGGCTCGGGCACAGCAGCCTGGGCCAAGCGCTGTGCAAAAGCACAAAGACAGGCTAGCCGCAGTCCCCGAGACTCGTCAGGGCGAGCGCCGGAACAGGCGACGCGGCGAAAACCATAACAACAGAGAACCCGATCATGGCACACAGCCCCGCCCCTGACCAAGGCACGGACACCACCCGCAACGCGCTGTACCGGCGCATCACCTTGCGGCTGATTCCGTTCATTTTCATCTGCTACCTGTTCAACTACCTGGACCGCGTCAACGTCGGCTTTGCCAAGCTGCAGATGCTCGACGCCCTTAAATTCAGCGAAACGGTGTACGGCCTTGGCGCCGGCATCTTCTTCATCGGCTATGTACTGTGTGGCCTGCCAAGCAACCTGGCCCTCAATCGCTTCGGCCCACGGCGCTGGATCGCGCTGATGATGATCGCCTGGGGCAGCCTGTCCACCTGCCTGCTGTTCGTCACCACCCCTACCGAGTTCTACACCCTGCGCCTGCTCACCGGCGCTGCCGAAGCCGGCTTCTTCCCGGGTGTGGTGCTGTACCTCTCGCGCTGGTTCCCGGCGGCCCGGCGCGGCCGCATCATGGCCCTTTTCATGTCGGCGATCCCGGTATCGGGCCTGCTTGGCGGGCCGTTCTCCGGCTGGATCCTCGAACATTTCGCCGCCGGCCAGCACGGCCTGGCCGGCTGGCAGTGGATGTTCCTGATCCAGGGCCTGCCGACCGTGGCCTTGGGCGTACTGGCGGTGTTCCTGCTCAGTGACGGCTACCAGAAAGCCGCCTGGCTGAGCCCGGCTGAACGTCAGCTGATCGCTGCCGACCTGCAGGCCGATGCTGCAAGCAAACCGAGCACCACCAGCGACAGCGTGCTGGCGGTGTTGACCAACCCGCTGATCTGGACCTTCGGCTTCGTCTACTTCTGCATCCAGAGCGGCGTGTACGCGATCAACTTCTGGCTACCCTCGATCATCAAGGGCTTCGACAACCCGCTGCTGATCGGCTGGCTCAGCGCCATCCCGTACCTGCTGGCGGGTGTATTCATGATCCTTTGCGGGCGCTCGGCCGACCTGCGCAACGAGCGCCGCTGGCACCTGGTGGTGCCAATGCTGATGGGCGCCGTCGGCCTGCTGATTGCGGTGAACTTCGCCGGCAACCCGACCATTGCCATTCTTGGCTTGTCGATCGCCACCATGGGCGCGCTTACCGGTTTGCCGATGTTCTGGCCAATGCCGACTGCGCTGCTCAGTGCCGGAGCCGCCGTGGCAGGTCTGGCGATCATCAACTCGGTAGGCCAGATGGCGGGTTTTCTCAGCCCGTACCTGGTCGGGTTCATCAAGGACCAGACCGGCTCAACCGATGCCGCACTGTATTCGCTCGCGGCGTTGATCGTATTGGGTAGCCTGGTGGCCTTGCGTGTAACACGAGCGGGTTCGCTGAGTACTGCCCGGGCGAGTTGAGGCATTCGCCGGATTGCCCACTCCCACAGGTTTTCAAGCCTATGGGCGCGGGCAAGCCTGCAATGAAGCCCACCCAATCCACACCCTCCACCGATCGTCAGCTCAACGCATCCCCTTCCCGCCCCAGGCGTCAAATGGTTCCAAAGGCCCCTTTGGAGAAGCCCCATGACCCAGTACGCCGTGGCCCGCTTGGCCCAGCTCGACGAACACCGCCCCCTGCGCGTGCAGGCCGGTAGCGAAGAACTCATCCTCGTCCGCCAAGGGGAGCAGGTACACGCTTATCAAGGCAACTGCCCCCATGCCGGGGCCCCACTCGACGAAGGTGTAGTCTGCGGCGGTTTGCTGGTTTGCCCTTGGCACAAAGCTACGTTCGCCGTTGACGACGGTGTGGTTTGTGAGCCGCCTGCACTCGCCGACCTGCGCCGCTACAAGGCGTGGATCAAGGGCGATGAAGTCTGGGTCGATGACCAGCCCCTGCCGGCAACCGAACCGCCCAGGCACAGCGATGCCCGCTGCTTCGTAGTGGTCGGCGCCGGTGCCGCCGGCAGCGCCGCCGTCGCCACCCTGCTGGCTCATGGCTTCGCTGGGCGGCTGGTATGGATCGATCAGGAGCGCCAGCCGGCCTACGATCGCACAGCTCTGAGCAAATTCGTGATTGCCGGGCAGATGCCGCCCGATGAGGTCCCCGCGCTGCTCGAAGCCGACGCCCTGCGCAAGGGCCAGCTGGAGCGCAAGTACGGCAAGGTACGCACCCTGAACAGCCAGAAGCGCCAGGTCACCCTCGCCGACGGTCAGCAGATCGATTACGACGCCTGCCTGCTGGCAACCGGTGGTAAAGCACTGCGCCCTGACATTCCCGGTGCCGACCTGCCCGGGGTGTTCACCCTCCGCTCACTGGAAGATGCTGCACGGTTGCTCGACGCAGCCGAGCCTGGCCAACCAGTGGTCATCGTCGGCGACGGTTTCATCGGCCTGGAGGCAGCCTCGGCATTGCGCAAGTATGGCGTGCAGGTGCATGTGGTCTCGCGCCATGAAGTCCCTCTGGCCCGACAGTTGGGCGAGCGGATCGGGCGCTGCATTCGCGCGCTGCATGAACGAAAAGGCATCACCTTCCACGGCCCCACCGAGGTCGAGCGGATCGAAGGCCTGGACAAGGTCGAAGCGGTGCAACTGACCAATGGTGAACGGCTGCAGACCCCCTTGGTCCTGCTCGGCACCGGGGTAAGGCCCGCCACCGCGTTCCTTCAAGGCGTGCCGCTTGGCGAAGACAAATCGGTGAGGGTCGACGCAGAAATGCGCGCAGCTGACGGTTTGTGGGCCGCCGGCGATATCGCCACGTTCCCGCTCACGGGGCGCCCGGTGCGCATCGAGCACTGGCGCCTGGCCCAGCAACACGGGGTGATCGCCGCCGCCAACATGCTTGGCGAACAACGCCGTTATGCCGATGTACCGTTTTTCTGGACCTACCAGCATGGCCGTACCTATGAAGTGCTAGGCCATGCCAGGGACTGGAACCGCATCGAATTCGTCGGTGAGCCGGAAAAAGGCGATTTCGTTGCCCTGCAGTGTGTGGATGAACGCGTCGAGGCCGTTATCGCCAAGGGTTACTCCGATGCCATGGCGACGCTGTCGCAACGCCTGAAGCGCCCCTTGAGCCTGCAGGAGGCTTGGGCGCTCATTGGCTGAGGGGTGCCTTTCAATGCTTCCCGGTTGTGTGTAAAACAGGTAGGTCAGCCGACTGCATAAGGACCCACGCGCATGATCTACCGCCCCCTCGGCCACAGTGGCCTGCAGGTTTCCGCCCTTACCCTGGGCAGCATGATGTTCGGCGAGCAGACCAGTACTGAGGATGCCCTGCGCATCATCGACAAGGCCTGGGACCAAGGCATCAACTTCATCGACACCGCCGACGTGTACAACGCCGGGCGCTCGGAAGAAATCGTCGGTGAAGCCGTGGCGCGCCATCGCCATGACTGGATCGTCGCCAGCAAGGTCGGCTTCGGCCCGGCCGACGGCCTGCCTAACCGCAGCGGGTTGTCGCGCAAGCACATCTTCAATGCCGTGGATGCCACGCTGACCCGCATGGGCATGGACTACCTGGACATCTACTACCTGCACCGCGAAGACCACAAGGTACCGCTGGAAGAGACCGTGCAGGCCATTGGCGACTTGTTGCGCCAGGGCAAGATCCGCTACTGGGGGGTGTCCAATTTCCGTGGTTGGCGCATTGCCGAGGTCTGCCATGTTGCCGAGCGCCTCGGTGTGCCCAGGCCGATAGTCAGCCAGCCGCTGTACAACATCGTCAACCGCCAGGCCGAGCCCGAACAGCTCACGGCCGCCGCCGCCCATGGTCTGGGCGTCGTACCCTTCAGCCCGCTGGCCCGGGGCGTGCTCAGTGGCAAGTATGCGCCGGGCGCGGTGCCGGAAGCCGGTAGCCGAGCAGGGCGGCAGGACAAACGCATCATGGAAGTGGAGTGGCGCCAGGAGTCGCTGACCATTGCCCGGCAGATTCAGACGTATGCAGAGGCCAAGGGGGTGGGCATTGTCGAATTCGCCATTGCCTGGGTGTTGAATAACCAATGGGTCAGTTCCGCGATTGTCGGGCCGCGGACCGAGGAGCAGTGGGATACCTATGGCGGCGCATTGGCGGCGAAGATTACCGCGGAGGATGAGGCATTCATCGATTCGTTGGTAACGCCAGGGCATGCGTCCACGTCGGGCTTCAATGACGTCGCGCATTATGTGAGTGGGCGGCTGGCACGCAGCTGACGCATTGGGGAGCCCTGAGCCGGGCTCCCGGTCCCCCCTTTCCCCAATCACCCCGGTATCGTGCGCACCATTGGTTTTCCACCTCTGGAGCTGCAATGAAACTCTTGCAACCGCTGCAAATCGGCCCACTCACCCTGCCCAACCGCGTATTCATGGCCCCCCTCACCCGCCTGCGCAGCCTGGAGCCGGGTGATGTACCCACCGCGCTGATGGCCGAGTACTACCGTCAGCGTGCCAGTGCTGGCCTGATCATCACTGAAGCCACACAAATCTCCTTCCAGGCCAAGGGCTATTCGGGCTCGCCCGGCATTCACAGCGCCGAACAGATCGCTGCCTGGAAGCACATCAACGAAGGCATCCATGCCGAGGGCGGCCACAGCGCCGTGCAGGTGTGGCACACCGGGCGTGTGTCGCATACCTCCCTGCAACCTGGCGGCAAGGCACCCGTGGCCCCTTCGGCACTGCCGGCAGATGCACGCACCACCCTGCGTGACGCGCAAGGCAACCTGACACGCGTGGAAACCTCCGCCCCCCGGGCGCTCAGCGAAGCGGAGATCGCTGGCATCGTCGCCGACTTTGGCCAGGCCGCGATCAATGCCTGTGAAGCCGGCTTCGACTTCATCGAGTTGCACGCCGCCCACGGTTACCTGCTGCACCAGTTCCTCACCCCCAGTGCCAACCAGCGCGAAGACCGCTACGGCGGCAGCGTTGAAAACCGTGCGCGCATTGTGCTGGAGGCGGTGGATGCGGCCATTGCCAACTGGAGCGCCGACCGGGTCGGTATTCGCGTGTTCCCGTTGGGTGGTTTCAATGGTGTGGACAATGGCGAAGACCAGGAGGCCGCCGGCCTGTACCTGATCCGCGAACTGGCCAAGCGCAACCTCGCCTACCTGCACCTGTCCGAGCCGGACTGGGCCGGTGGCAAGCCACTGCGTGACGAGTTCCGCCAGGCCATTCGCGCCGCCTACCCCGGGGTGATCATCGCGGCCGGTGCCTATACCGCCGAGAAAGGCGAAGACCTCATCGGGCGGGGTTTGATCGATGCCGTGGCGTTCGGGCGCGCCTACATTGCCAACCCTGACCTGGTGGAGCGTCTGCGGCTGCAAGCGCCGCTGAATGAGCACCGGGCGAAGTTCGATTACGCCAATGGGCCTGAAGGGTATACGGATTATCCGTTCCTGAAGCAGGCTTGATGCAAAAACGGGCGCTCTTGCAGGCGCCCGTTTTTTGTGTGCGCCAGGCATGGCGCGTTGCGCGTAAGCGCAACCCGCTTGGTTGTGGTGGCCAAGTGGGTGACTTGGAGGTGAAAGTCCTCTACACACCCGGCAAGGGGAAGTGTTAGCCGGAGGCAAGGGTGTCGCGGGTGACCGCGAATCTGAAGGAAGCCCGAGGCAAAATGCTGGCCTGACGAACAGGAAGCGGATAGAGGCGGCACAGCGGGGTGAGGTGGCACAAATCGCCAAAGCCCAATACTTGCACGGAACGCTGTGACGTAGATCCGACAGGCATAAGCAGGAAGGTCGCGCGAATTACCCTGGGAGATCTGTACGTTTGCCATTGTGCTACCGCGCGTCGAAAGGCGACGGGATGAGCGTGCAGAAGTCAGCCGAAGCCGTAGTAAGTGGCGGTTAACCGCGCCACCAAGGGCCGAACAGGTTATGCCGCCAGTAGGCGTCGCCGTCTCGTTGGTAACCGTAATGCAGAAATTTCCCACAGCGGAAACTGTCATCCCGAATCCCGGCCAGAAGCCGAGGGTGATGCCTGACAGTGCAAAGGTGCCGGCGGCGTCAGCGACGTGGACGAACGCGGAGCCGGACACGCTGATGGAGCGGGTGCTTGCACCGGCCAACCTCAGGCGTGCGTATCAACGCGTGGTTAGCAACAAGGGGGCTCCGGGTGCCGATGGCATGACGGTCGCTGACTTGGCGGGCTACGTGAAACAGTATTGGCCAACCCTCAAGGCCAGGTTGCTGGCCGGTGAATACCATCCCCAAGCAGTGCGAGCGGTTGAAATTCCCAAGCCGCAGGGCGGCACACGGCAACTGGGTATCCCCAGCGTCGTGGATCGCCTGATCCAGCAAGCACTGCAGCAGCAGCTCACACCTATCTTCGACCCACTGTTCTCGGACTACAGCTATGGTTTTCGTCCGGGCAGAAGTACGCATCAAGCCATCGAGATGGCCCGTGCTCATGTGACAGCGGGACACCGCTGGTGCGTGGAACTCGATCTGGAGAAGTTTTTCGATCGGGTCAATCACGACATCCTCATGGCCTGCATCGAACGTCGGATCAAAGACAAGTGCGTACTCAGGCTTATTCGCCGCTACCTTGAAGCCGGGATCATGTCGGGCGGTGTCGTCAGCCCACGGCAGGAGGGGACGCCGCAAGGCGGCCCGCTTTCGCCGTTGCTGTCGAATATCCTGCTCGACGAACTCGACCGCGAGCTGGAGCGGCGGGGCCATCGCTTCGTACGTTATGCCGATGATGCGAACATCTATGTACGCAGTCCCCGGGCCGGCGAACGGGTGTTGGTCAGCGTCGAGCGCTTCCTGAGAGAACGTCTGAAGCTGACGGTGAACAGGAAGAAAAGCCAAGTGGCAAGGGCGTGGAAGTGCGACTACCTAGGCTATGGGATGAGCTGGCACCAGCAGCCAAGGCTGCGCGTGGCAAGGATGAGCCTAGACCGCTTACGCGACCGGCTCAGAATGCTGCTGCGCAGCGTACGGGCTCGCAAAATGGCGACTGTCATCGAGCGGATCAACCCCGTCCTGAGAGGCTGGGCTAGCTACTTCAAGCTCAGCCAGAGCAAGCGGCCGCTTGAGGAACTGGATGGTTGGGTCAGGCACAAACTCCGCTGCGTCATCTGGCGTCAATGGAAGCAGCCTCCCACGAGGCTGAGAAACTTGATGCGCCTGGGGTTGAGCGAGGAGCGTGCCAACAAGTCAGCCTTCAATGGCCGAGGTCCATGGTGGAATTCGGGAGCGCAACATATGAACTACGCGCTGCCAAAGAAACTGTGGGACCGGCTCGGGCTGGTCTCGATACTGGATACGATTAACCGGCTTAGCCGCGTAACCTGAACCGCCGTGTACGGAACCGTACGCACGGTGGTGTGAGAGGACGGCGGGTGTGAATCCGCCTCCTACTCGATCGTGTCAGCCCAGTTCAGCCAGCGCCTGCGCGGCATAGGCATGTGACCGCTGCCGCGCCAGCGGGTCATGGATGCGGCAGTCGATCATCAGCTCGTCCGCCCCGGTCTGCTCGATCAGCGAGCGCAGCCCTTCCCTCACCCGTTCGGGCCCTCCGGCTACGGAGCAGGCCATCACCTGATCGAGCACGGCGCGCTCGTGGTCCGGCAAGCGTTCGAGGTAACCCTCTTGCGGCTTGGGCAGCAAGCCAAAGCGCCCGACATGCAGGTCCAGCATCCACTTGCGGTGGGAGCTGGCCAGGTAGTCCGCCTCAGCATCGCTGGCAGCGGCGAACAGGTTCATGCCAACCATCACATAGGGTTTGGCCAGTTGCGCGGAAGGCTGGAAGTTGGCGCGGTAATGGGCAATGGCCTGCAGCAGGTAACGCGGGGCAAAGTGCGAGGCGAAGGCATAAGGCAGGCCCAGCTTCGCCGCCAGGTCAGCACCGAACAGGCTGGAACCGAGGATCCACACCGGCACATCGTGCGCACCCGGTACGCCGCGCACCCGGCGTTTGCCGTTGTCGGCCAGGTAATCACGCAGCTCGGCGATGTCCTGGCCGAAATCCCGCTCTGGCGCGGCGCCGCGCAATGCCCGAACGGTCGGCCCGGACGTGCCTGGCGCACGGCCCAGGCCCAGGTCGATACGACCTGGGTGCAATGTATCGAGGGTGCCAAACTGTTCGGCCACCACCAACGGCGCATGGTTGGGCAGCATGATACCGCCAGCACCCACACGAATGTGTCGGGTGGCGTTGGCGATTTCGTTGATCACCAGCGACGTGGCAGCCGAGCCAATGCCCGGCATGTCATGGTGCTCGGCGATCCAGTAGCGGCTGTAGTGCTGTTGCTCGACATGCCGCGCCAGCTGGCGGGATTCTTCGATCGCGTCGGCGAAGGTCTTGCCTTCGCCGATCATGACCAGATCCAGTACGGACAGTGCAGTCATGGGGTCTCCAGAGGGATTATCAGTGGCTGCCAGTTTCCATGCTGCGCCGCCAGCGATAAACCCAATTTCAGGCCCGGCATAGGGGCCTGGCATTCCCCAATCAGTATTCCCAAGGCACGCCTGGCTCCCAGGTGGCCACCAACAAGTCGATGAAGCCGCGTACCCGAGGGGACAGGTGGCGCTTGCTTGGGTAGACGATGCGAATGGGATCTGCCGGGGGGCGGTAGGCGTGCAGTACTTCCACCAGATTGCCAGCGCGCAGGTCGTCACCGGTGATATAGGTAGGCAGGTGAATCAGGCCGAAACCGGCCCGGGCGCCGTCAAGCATGGCCTCGGAACTGTCGATGTTCAGCCGCCCGGGATCTTCGCACAGGTGCAGCCCCGCTTCTGTGTGAAAGCGCCAGGGCATGGCCTTCTCGCCCGCCAGGAAGGTGATCTTGTCGTGGCCATAGAGGTCGCCGGGAATCTGCGGTACACCACGCTTTTCCAGGTACGCAGGCGATGCACAGGTCACGAACTGCTGCCAGGCGACGGTGCGCGTCAGCAATTGCGAATCTTCCTTGGGGGCACCGATGCGCACGGCGACGTCCACGCCCTCTTCGACCAGATCAACGAAACGGTCGGTGAAGCGGATATCCGCCCGCAGTTCGGGCCATTGCTTGAGGTACTGGTCGAGGACCGGCAGGACATGGCGCTGCCCGAGCGACAACGGCGCGGTCAGGCGCAGGGTGCCAGTGGGCTTGCCCCGGCGCAGGGCCATGGTGCTTTCGACCTCGTCCAGGTCATCCAGAATCTGCCGCCAGCGCTCGAACGCCACCAGGCCTTCATCCGTCAGGCTCAGCTTGCGCGTAGTGCGGTTGAGCAGACGCACCGCCATGCGGGCTTCCAGGCGGGCGATGCTCTTGCCCACCGCCGAACGCGTCAGGCCCAGGCTGGCAGCAGCAGCGGTGAAGCTGCCGGCCTTCGCGGCGCTGACGAAGGCGGCGATGTCGCCGAAGCGGTTGGGTTCCATGGTGTTTTCCTGACGCTGATCGAACCGCCATAGATGGGTGCAATTTCAGGCAATGCAAGGTTCCTGATCTATTGGGGCTGCCTTGCAGCTTCCGTTTGCCCAAGGTAGCGATCTGTCCAGTTCGCCAGCGGCAATGGCGGCTGCTGGTCGACAATGCGTCGCCAGATAAGCATCAGCTCTTGAGCGTTGAACAGCGAGCCAGGCCCGCTGCCTCGCCACGCCGAAGGCACACCGACCATCCACTGCCCTTGATGATCGCGCTGAGCCATGTTGAAGCGAAAGGTGTAATTCCCCGGGATCCCCATGCGCAGGTCGGTGACCACCAGTGCGTCGCCAATCTGGTCATAACGCAGCCAGTCATCGGTGAACCAGCGCAAGCGCTGGTGCAACGGGTCATCGTTCAGTGCTTGCGCCAGTTCCAGGTTGCGCGACAAGCGTTGCATTTCGGGTGGTTGCTGGTCGAGCACGCTGCTGATGCCTTCGTAGTAATCGCCATTCGGGGTCTTGGCCAGCACCCGCCAGACCAGGCTGTTGAATGCCATCGGCACGGCACGTACCTCGCTCACGACGACACCTTGCTGGTCCAGTGCCGACTGGAAGCGCTGTTCGGCAGCCATGCGCCCCGCCAGGCCGAAACCCAGGTAGCAGGTACTGAACACCAGGGCCATGGTCAGCAGGCGGGTAGCCCTGCGGGTCACGCCCTTCATGAGGGTGAAGACCACCGCAGCCAGCAGCGGCACGGTGTAGACCGGGTCGATAATGAACACCGCCGCCCAGCTTTCCGGGGTGGTGTGCAAAGGCCAGAACAACTGCGTGCCGTAAACCGTGAAGGCGTCGAGCACCGGATGGGTTACCAATACCAGCCAGAACGCCAAAAAAAGCCTGGGCAAGGTATACCCTTTGCCGGGCCAGCGCCTGTTGACCAGCCAGGCCAACAGCAAGGCCAGGCCGGTGAGCACGAACAACGAGTGGGAGAAGCCGCGATGATAAGTCATCTGCGACACCGGGTCGGCATAGCGAATGATCACATCCAGGTCCGGCAGCGTGCCCAGTGCTGCACCATACAGCAGCGAGCGTCGGCCCTGGATGCGCCCGAGCACGGTCCCTTGCAGCGCCGCGCCAAGTACGGCTTGGGTGATGGAGTCCAAGGTGGGGATTCCTGAAAGAGTCGTTTCCGCACGCTACCCCCATACACCCCCGATGCGCAATTCTCCTGGATGGCTCAGAACAGCTGCCAGGTGTACACCAGCGTCAGGCGGTTCTCGTCGATATCACTGCGGTAGTTGGAGCGCGCCATGGCGTTCCTCACCCGTATCCCCAACCCTTTCAGTGCCCCGCTCTGCACCGCATAGCCGATATCCAGATCACGCTCTCGATCACGCCCCTCGTAACCCAGCCCGGTATCGACATTGTTACCGGTTATGTAGCGCACGGTCGCTGTCAGGCCCGGCACGCCCATGGCGGCGAAGTTGTAGTCGTAACGTACCTGGTACGAGCGTTCGTCGGTGTAGGCAAACTCATAGGTCGGCACCTCGTTGCCCAACGGCGAGATGTTGGCAAATACCCGTGGGAACGGGCTATCGCCATAAATGCCCTGGTAGCCGGCATGGAAGCTGTGCCCGCCATGCCGGGCAGTGAACAGCGAGAAGAACGCCTGGTTGTCGATGTTGCCCAGCAGCGCATCGCCTTGCTCACGCGCGGTGAAATAACCCAGGTTGGCACTGAGTACCCAGTCGCCGACGGGTTTGCTGTGCTTCAGGCCAACAAAGCCTTGTTGGTAGATGTCCTCCAGCTGACCGTACCAAAGGCTGACGCTGCTTTGGTTGGCATTGAACGCATAGTCCCCACCCACATAGTTGAACGCGTCGCTTTCGGCCTGTCGCATCGGCACATGGCCGAGCATCGCGTTCATCTTGCCATCGCCACCTTCGTTACGCAGGTGGGTGCTTTTCAAGTGCCCGGCCTGCATAGTCAGCCCGTCGATTTCCGACGAGCTCAAACTCACGCCCTGATAGGTGGGTGGCAACAGGCGAATATCACTGAAGGTCAGCACCGGCAGGTTCGGTTGCAGTTCACCTGCACGCAGTTCGGTTTTTGATAACCGCGCCTTGAAGGTCGGCGCCAGGCGGCTGTACTCGTCGGCAGCGCGGCCGTCGCCATGCACCGGCAACAGGCCGGTGTTGGTGCGGTCTGGACTGCTGTCCAGCTTGATGCCCAGCAAGCCCAGAGCGTCCACGCCAAAACCGACCGGGCCCGGGGTGTAGCCACTTTTGAAGTCGAGGATGAAACCCTGGGCCCACTCCTCGGCCTTGGACTGTTTGTTGGCCCCGACAATGTCGGAAAAATCGCGGCTGAAGTAGTAGTTACGGGCACTCAGGGTGGCCTTCGAGTCCTCGAAGAAGCCGCCTTCGGCAGCCAGCAGTGGCTGGCTGAGCAGTGTCAGGCCCAGGGCAACGCAAGGGGTGTGGTTCATTCCGAAGCTCTCTTGATCTTGTTTTTATGGGTAAAGCGTTGGGAACACGGCAGTTCATGGGGTACGGCGCAGCACCTCCCGGGCACGTGGCTGGCGCAGCCTCAGCAGCGCGTGCGCCAGCAGGCCGAACAGCAACCCCCAGAACGCTGCCGACAGGCCCAGGAAAGCCACCCCCGAAGCGGTGACCAGGAAGGTGAACAGCCCGGCGTCGCGCTCGGCCGGTTCTGCCAGGCTGCGGACCAGGGCTTCGCTGATGGCGCCATACAGGGCCAAGCCGGCCAGGGCAGCGATCAGTACGGCGGGAAAGGCGGCGAACAGCGACATCAAGGTGGCCCCGGCAATGCCCAGTAGCAGGTACAACACACTGCCAGCCACCGCCGCTACATAGCGCCGTTGCGGGTTTTCATGGGCTTCATGGCCGGTGCACAGGCTGGCGGTAACCGCCGCCAGGTTCAGCCCGTGGCAACCGAACGGCGCCAGTAGCACTCCGATCAGGGCACTGGCGCTGATCAGCGGGCTGGCCGGCGTGGGGTAGCCAGCGTTGCGCAGTACCGCCATACCCGGCATGAATTGCCCGGTCAGCGCCACCAGCACCATCGGCAGCGCCAGGCTGAATACCGCCGACAGGCTGAACTGGGGGGTGATCCACTGGGGTGAGGCCAGTTCCAGCACCAGTGCCTCGCTGCGCAACGTACCGCTGGCCACGGTCACCAGCATGCCCACGCCCAGTACCGCAGCCACTGCATAGCGCGGCTGCACCCGACGCATCAGCACGTAGGTGACGAACATCGCCAGTACCAGCAGCGGTTGCACCGGCAAGGCGCGGAACACCTCGATGCCAAAGCTGAACAGGATCCCGGCCTGCATACCGGCAGCGATAGACCCCGGCAGTCGCGCGATGATGCGGTCGAAGGCCCCGCTGATGCCGATCAGCAGCAGGACCAGGTTGGCCACCAGGTAGGCGCCCACGGCCTGCTCCAGGCCCAGTTGCGGCAAGGCGGTGACCAACAGGGCCGACCCTGGGATGGACCAGGCGATTACTACCGGCACGCGGTAGCGCAGGCTGAGCAGCGCACCGAGCAACGCACTGCCCATGGACACGGCCCAGACCCAGGATGACAACTGCTGGTGCGACAGGCCGGCCGCTTCGGCGGCGTGGAAAATGATCACCAACGGGCCGGCGTAGGAGATCGTCGTGGCAATGCTGCCGGCGACGATGGCCGACACAGAGCAGTCCTTGATCAGCGTTTTCATGAAGCTTCTCGCAAGGCAGCGGCCGGCCTTTGTGGCGGGCTCTTGTTTGGGTGTTGGCTGCTTCGCGGGCATGCCCGCTCCAACAACGACTGCACAGGCTTCACCTGTGGGAGCGGGCATGCCCGCGAAACAGCCCACTCGGTGGATCAGGCCTCCTGCAAAGCTCGCGGCCGCCCGCTGCGCTGCTCATCGGCACCGCCCTGGGCCTGCTGCAACTGGAAGTCGAACTTCAGCTCGGCATGCCGACCATCCGGCCCTTCGACGAACACCACCTCCCCGACCAGCCCATCCCGTGTGGCATAGGCAAAGTCATCCCACAGGTACTTGTCCCCCGACAGGTTTATCTGCGTGGTCAGGTGCCGGTACCCTGGGGCCGAGATAAAGAAGTGCACGTGCGCCGGGCGCTGGCCATGACGGCCCAGCAGGTCCAGGCATTCCTGGGTTGGCCCCTGCGGGTCGCAGCCATAGCCCGATGGCACGATGGAGCGCGCGCGGTAGCGCCCCTGGGCATCGGTAACGATGCGCCGACGCAGGTTGTACGCCGACTGGCTTTGGTCGAAGAACGAGTAGGTACCACGGGTATTGGCATGCCACAGGTCGACCGTGGCACCCGGCAGCGGGCGTCCGTGCGGGTCCAGCACCTGGCCTTCCAGGAACATCACCGTGGCCACGCCCTCCTCGCTGCCGTCGTCCATGCGCACTTCACCTTGGGCAATCGGTGCGCCAGCCACGTACAACGGGCCTTCGATGGTGCGTGGGGTGCCGCCAACGCGCCCTGCCTCCTGGTCCTTGGCATCCTGCAGCAGGTCGAGGAAGTGTTCGATGCCCAGCCCCGCCACCAGCAACCCGGCTTCGCCGCGACCGCCCAGGCGGTTGAGGTAATCGACGGCGTGCCAGAACTCGTCTTCGCTGATGTCCAGGTCTTCGATCAGCCGCGCGGTATCCTGCAGCAGGCGCTGCACGATGCGTTTGAGGCGTGGGTTGCCGGCCGCATTACAAAAGCCTGCGGCCTGCTCGAAGAACTGCTGTACCTCGGCAGTATGGGAAATGTTCACGGTCATGGGGGTTACCTCGTCTTGTTCTGTTCGGTTCAGGCCTGCGCCGCCAGGGTCTGGGCGTGGCGCCGACCACTGGCCAGGTGCACGGCCATGGCCAGCGCAGCGATGGCGCCAGGGATGGCAAAGGCGATGAAATTGAGTTGCAGTGGCAGGTTGATGCCCATCAGCGCACCGCCCAGCAGCGGGCCGACGATGGCGCCATTACGGCCGATGCCCGAGGCCCAGCCCAGGCCGGTAGAGCGCACCGACAGGCCGTACATCTGTGCAGCGCCGGCGTACAGCAGAATCTGTGTACCAATGGTGGTGGCGCCGGCAATGAAGATCAGCAGGTACAGCACCGGCATCGGGCTGTTTACCCCCAGCAGGCTGATCGACAGTGCGGCGGCAATGAAGAACGCCACCTTCACCTTGACCAGGTTGTAGCGGTCACCCAGCCAGCCGCCGAGGATCGCCCCGGCCATGCCGCCAAAGTTCAGTGCCAGCAGGAATGACAGGCTTGAGCCCAGGCTGTAGCCGGCGTTGGCCATCAGCTTTGGCAGCCAGGAGCTCAGGGCGTAGACCATCAGCAGGCAGCAGAAGAACGCAACCCACAGCGCCAGGGTGCGAATCGCCAGGCCATTGCGGAACAGTTCCAGCACCGAAGCGCCGCTGCCTTTGCGGTCGGCCGCCTGAAGCACATCATCGGCCTGGACATCGCAGTCCGGGTCCAGCCGTTTGAGCAATGTGCGTGCTTCCTCGATACGGCCTTGGCGTACCAGGAAGCCGATGGATTCAGGCAGGTAGTAGAGAATCACCGGTAACAGCAGCAGTGGCACCGCTGCGGCGAAGAACATCGACTCCCAGCCAAAACGCGGCAGCATGAAGATGCCGACACCTGCCGACAGCATGCCGCCCAGCGAATAACCACTGAACATGATCGCCACCAGCGTGCTGCGCAGGCGCTTGGGTGCGTATTCGTTCATCAGTGCCACGGCGTTGGGCATCAGGCCGCCACAGCCCAGGCCGGCGATGAAGCGGTAGATGCCAAACTCGCTCGGGTTGCTGGCAAAGCCATTGAGGATGGTCGCCCCCGAGAACAAGGCGAAACAGATGGCAATGCCCTTCTTGCGCCCGATGCGGTCGGCCAGGCTGCCGAAGGCCAGGGCGCCGAACATCATGCCGAACAGCGCATAGCTGCCCAGTGCACCAGCCTGCAACGGGGTCAGGCCCCACTCTTTCATGATGACCGGCAGTACCACACCGTAGATGAACAGGTCATAGCCGTCGAAAATCAGCAGCAGGCCGCACCAGGCCATGACCATCCAGTGAAACGGGGTAAAGCGCGCATTGTCGATGATCGGGTGTACATCAAGGGTTCGCATGGCATCTGTCGCTCTTGTTTTTTTTGTGGAAGAAAGCTTTTGCCTTGAGGTTGCGGTTCAGCCCAGGTCGCCGCCCCCTACCGGCAGGGTCACGCCGGTGATGTACGAGGCTTCGTCGGACGCGAGGAACAGAATGGCCCCCACCTGCTCGTCGATGCTGCCGTAGCGGTGCATCAGGCTGCTGTCGAGGGTCTGGTCGACGATCTGCTGGTACCAGCGCTTTTCCTGCTCGGTTTGCTCTGCACTGTTGCGCGGTACGCGCCGGGGCGGTGCTTCGGTGCCGCCGGGCGCAGTGGCGTTGACGCGGATGCCCCGGCCGGCGGTTTCGAAGGCCAGGCAGGCAGTGAGCGCGTTGACGCCACCCTTGGCTGCGCCGTAAGGCACACGGTTGACGCCGCGGGTAGCGATGGACGAGACATTGACGATGGCGCCACTGCCACGCTCGAGCATGTACGGCAGCGCGGCGTGGCAGCACCACAGGGTGGGGAACAGCGAGCGGCGCACCTCGGCCTCGATCTGCTCGACTTCGTAGTGCTCGAAGGGCTTGGCCCAGATGGTGCCGCCCACGTTGTTGACCAGGATGTCCAGGCGGCCATGGGTTTCCACCGCGCTGGCCATGACCCGGGCGCAATCGGCGTGTTGTTCCAGGTCGGCGGTGAGGGTGAGCATGCCCTCGCCAGCCAGTTCGTGGACCAGCTCGGAACGGTCTACCGCCACCACTTGCGCGCCTTCAGCCTTCAGCCGCCAGCACACGCCCCGGCCGATGCCTTGGGCGGCACCGGTGACCAGGGCAACCTTGCCTTGGAATCTGTTGTTCATATGTAAATCTCCAGTTCGCGAGAGACCCTGTGGCAGCAACTCTCTTGCTCAAAGCCTGAAAGGCTGCGCGATCACTGTGGGAGCGGGCTCGCCCGCTCCCACAGGGTCGGCGTATTGCTTTGAATCAGGGAGCGTCAGGCCGCAGCCGCAAACTTCTCGTAGTAGAAGTTGGCCGGGGTAATGCCCTGCTCACGCACGTACTGGCTGACCGCTTCCACCATGGGTGGCGGGCCGCACAGGTACACATCCACATCGCCGTCATTGAGGTGGCGTGGCTCGATGTGCTGGGTGACATAGCCCTTCTGCGGGTACTGGCTGTCCGGGTTGGCGACGCAGGCGCTGTAGGTGAAGTTGGGGATACGTGCCGCCAGCGCTTGCAGGCGGTCGAGTTCGACCAGATCAAAGTCGTTGGTCACGCCGTAGATCAGGTGCAGCGGGTGCTCGCTGCCCTGCTCGGCGATCTTCTCCAGCATCGCGGTGAACGGTGCCAGCCCGGTACCACCGGCCAGCAGCAACAGCGGGCGCTGGATCGGCCGCAGGTAGAAGCTGCCCAACGGCCCGGCCAGGCTCAGGCTGTCGCCAGCTTTGGCAAGGTTGGTCAGGAAGCTGCTCATCAGCCCACCCGGTACGTTGCGGATCAGGAAGCTGACTTCGCCGTCCTTCTGCAGCGAGCTGAACGAGTAGGCCCGGCTCTGCTCGCTACCCGGAACCTTCAGGTTGACGTACTGCCCCGGGAGGAAGGCCAGACGGCTCAGGGCCTCACCCTTGATCGACAGGGCAATGGTGCTGACCGACAGTTGGCGCACATCGCTGATGGCGGCCTCGAAAGTGGCCTGCTCGGTCTTGCACAGCTGCGACGAAGCCGGGATGCGGATGACGCAGTCGCTTTCGGCGCGCATCTGGCACGTCAGCACGTAACCTTCGGCGATTTCGTCTTCGCTCAAGGCGTCTTCGATGAAGTTGTCGCCAAGGTCATAACGACCGGACTCAGCCTTGCACTTGCAGGTCCCGCAAGCGCCGTCGCGGCAGTCCAGCGGAATGTTCATGCCTTGGCGGTAAGCGGCGTCGGCCACGGTTTCCTGACCGGTGGCCTCAATGAAACGGGTAACCCCGTCTTCGAAATTCAGTGCGATCTGGTAGCTCATGTTGCACCTCGCGGGCGAGCCAGGCCACGGCGCGTCACAAGACGCACCGGGCAATGCTCGAAAAACCCTGTATCAGATGTGGTAGATGTCGATGACCTGGCGGACGTAGTCGTTCTTCAGCACCACCTTCTTGGCCTTGATCAGCGGCTGCTCGCCGCGCAGGTCGAGGGTGTAGAAGCTGGTGCCGAAGTAACTGTCGGTGGTCTTGTAGCGGAAGCTCAGGGTGTGCCAGTTGAAGCGCACCTGGCAGTTGTCCTCGCCCTGCTCGACGATCTCGATGTTGCTGATGTTGTGCGAGGTGCGGGTGTCGGGCACGGTCGCACTGGAGCGCTCGGTCTTGATGCGGAACACACGGTCTTCCAGGCCGCCACGGTTGCCGTACCAGATCAGCGAGATTTCGCTTTGTGGGTCTTCGGTGAGGGTGTCGTCATCGTCCCAGCTCGGCATCCAGAAGCTGGCATCGTTGGCGTACAGTTCCAGCCACTGGTCCCACTGGGCATCGTCCAGGTAGCGCGCTTCGCGGTACAGGAAGTCGCGCACGGTGTCATACAGGCTCATTGCACGGCCTCCACGGGGATCAGCTGCTGTTCGTCCTTGAGGGCCTGGATCATGGTGTCCTGCCAGTACTTGTGCTGCAGCACGAACAGGCCTTCGTCCTCGGTGCGCACGCCCGACAGCAGGGGTTCGAGTTCAATCTCCTTGGCCGCCTCATCGGCGCCTTCGACCCAGTGTTTCGCGCCACGGGACATGTCGTTCCAGCCAGTGCCGCCGCCATAGCCGGTCTGGCACGAGCGGAATTCTTCCAGGTCGTCCGGGGTGGCCATGCCGCTGACGTTGAAGAAGTCTTCGTACTGGCGAATACGCTTGGCACGAGCATCGGCGCTCTCGCCTTTCGGCGCGATGCAGTAGATGGTGATTTCGGTCTTGTTCACCGAAATCGGCCGGGCAACGCGGATCTGCGAGCTGAACTGGTCCATCAGGTACACGTTGGGGTACAGGCACAGGTTGCGCGAGTTTTCGATCATCCAGTCGGCACGTGCCTGGCCGAAATCGGCGGCCAGTTGGTCGCGGCGCTCATAGGCCGGGCGGTCTTCCGGGTTGGCCCAACGGGTCCACAGCAGCAGGTGGCCGTGGTCGAAGGAATAGAAACCGCCGCCCTGCTTGGCCCAGGCGCCAGCACTCATGGTCTTGATCTCGTCACCCGCCTCGCGCTGCTTGCGCTGGTTCTGGGTGGCGGCGTAGTTCCAGTGCACGGAGCTTACGTGGTAGCCGTCAGCGCCGTTTTCGGCGGTGAGCTTCCAGTTGCCTTCGTAGATGTACGAGCTGGCACCGCGCAGCACTTCCAGGCCTTCAGGCGACTGATCGACGATCATGTCGATGATCTTCGCCGACTCGCCCAGGTGCTCGACCAGCGGCTTCACATCGGCGTTCAGGCTGCCGAACAAGAAGCCCCGGTACGACTCGAAGCGTGCCACCTTGGTCAGGTCGTGGGAGCCGTCGCAGTTGAAGCTGTCGGGGTAGCCGGCGTTGCTGGGGTCTTTCACTTTCAGCAGTTTGCCGCTGTTGTTGAACGTCCAGCCGTGGAACGGGCAGGTATAGCTGGAACGGTTGCCGCGCTTGTGCCGGCACAGCATGGCACCGCGGTGGCTGCAGGCGTTGAGGAAGGCATTGAGCTCACCGTCCTTGTTGCGCGCGATGAAAATCGGCTGGCGCCCCATGGTCAGGGTGAGGAAGTCATTCTTCTCGGGGATCTGGCTTTCGTGGGCCAGGTAGATCCAGTTGCCCTCGAAGATGTGTTTCATCTCCAGGTCGAACAGCCGTGGGTCGGTGAACATCTCCCGCTTGCAGCGGTAGATGCCCTTTTCACGGTCGTCCTCGAGCATGGCATTGAGGTAGTCGAATCCCAGGGACATGGCCAGGGTCTCCCTTGTTATTGTTTAGACCTGGTCAGGTTAGGGAGACGGCTGGCGGGGGGCTATCCGGATTGTGCAGAACGTTATCCAGATTTACGGATGTTCGGTACTTTTTCGGTAACTTCAGAAAATGGCAATGCTTCGAACAACTCACGCTTTTCTAAAAATCCTTTTGCAGCTACCAGGTGTCGATCAACCCATTGTTTGATACTTAACACCTCCTGCAATGTCTCCCGGGCTGCTTGGGCATCCACCGGGAGACGTTCCTTCTCAAAGTGCTTTACAGCCAGGTTAAAACGATTCGCTCTGCTTTGGAACCAGCCAGCAGCTCGCTTTAGTCGCTGTACGTCATTTGGGTGCCACGATTGGTTTCTTTTGGCGTGTTTTATCCTGGCTGGGAGGGTACTGTCGAATTCATCCACTGCCTTCTGCACACCGAGGGTTTTCAAGGCCGGAGCTTTTTGACCCCACTGATATGATGCCGCCGAGCGGAGTCCCCATCGCTTGGTAAATAAACCGCCCGCAATGAAGCTGCTGGGCGGATAGTCAACGTGACCAGTTGGAACGTGACCACTCGGATCCACTTTGTTCACTGGATCACCCTTGCAATAACAATACGCATTGGCCCCCCCATCACCGAACGGGCTCAAGCTGTCTGGCGCATTGAACCGCATCAGCACCGGGCTGAATGCGCGATATCCATCGCCCAGCAAATAGTGCCCCGTGAGAGTGTCTTTCCGCTGGCCGGTGAATCGCAACAACGCTGATGCATCAGTATTTTGGCTGTCCCAGCCATACGCCGTGTAGTGCATCAGGTTCGTTGCATTTCGCCCAATGCATCCCTGAACCGAGCCTTGTAGATCCGCTGCGTAAAGCGCTGCCTGGACATCATCACGCTGCGCCAGCGTCCGGCCTGCTGCGCGCACCAAAGCCGAAGCTTCTGCGCCAACATATTTGACCAGCGAAAGTCCTTCGGGAGCGTAGAAATAAATTTGTTTCTGCGACTGCTGCATGGCTGTGACCATTCGTCCGGCATAGAACTAATGGTGGTTTAACAGCAAAGCGCTCGCAACTGGCATAAATGCCAGGTCTACAAGCCAAACGCCGTCACGCGCGCCGCTTGAATGTCTGTGAAGGCAACTCGCCAAACTGCTGCCGATAAATCTCGGAAAACCGCCCCAGATGAAGGAAACCGTAATCCAGGGCCAATTCCGTCACACTGCGCACGCCACAAGTAGGGTCGCTCAGGCAGGCATGCACCCGTTCCAGTTTCCGCTGGCGCACGTAATGCTTGGGCGTGATGCCCAAGTGCTGGTCGAACAACGCATACAGCGAACGCAAACTCATGCAAGCCTGCTCTGCCAGCACTTCAGCCGACAATTCCAATTTCAGGTTGCGTTCGATGTAATCAAGAATGCGCTCTAGCCCAGCCTGCGGGGCACTCAGGCTCTCGCGGCGGATATTGGTGCTCATCAGAGTCAGCAGCTTGCTGGCGACAATCTGGCTGTAATGGCCCTGCACCCTGGGCAGCGAATCGCTCACTTCCGCCTCATGACAAACCATGGCCAGCAGGTTCACGAAGCCATCCAGCTCATCCAGCCGGTAATGATTGCGCAAGAACCGCACGCCCCCATCAGGCCGCTGCCAGCGCTGTTCATCGCAGATCGAGTCCAGCAGCCGGGTCGGCACCTTGAGGATGAACTTCTCGCAGTCTTCCGAGTAAGTCAGGTCAACCGGGTCGTCCGGGTTGATCAGCAGCAATTCGCCCGGCACCAGGTGCTGCTCGCGCTTATGTCCGCGCCACAGGCAGTTGCCATTGAGCAAGACTTGCAGGTGGTAGATGGTTTCCAGCGCGGGCGACGTCACGCGAACACTGCCGCCATAGCTGATACGGCACAGGTCGAGCTCGGCGAACTTGCGATGGCTGAGGCTGGCCTGGGGGTGGGTGGTGCGGGACAGACCGATGCAATGCTGGCCTACATGCTGGTTCACATAATCGGACACAGCGTAAGGGTCGGCGTGGTGAAACACGCTACTGCGCTCGCTCAGCAGGCGGCTTTCCATAGGCAAGGCACTCGGTATCGTTATTGTTCTGGTCGCCGCGCCCTACCGCCTTGTGGGCTGTGGTTGCGGTCATCACGGTCATTCTATCGGGCTGGCAGCGCGTCGCAGGGGCAGGCGACAGCCGGCGGATAGGGGACACTACAGCAAAAAGGCGGGGGTTGGGCAATGCAACGATGGGATTGGCTGGGCGGATAGCGGACAGCTGCGGAGTCATGTGTGTTCGTTTATCGAACAGTATCTTCCGGTACTTGCGGGGCCTGCACATAGGGGCGGACCAAGCGCTCCAGGTGCCGGCGGTACGGGCTGGCGTGTTCAATAATCTCGTCAATGCCGATCGGGTAAATTTGGCGCATATCAGCTCTAACACCAGGTGCAGACCATTGGACAAACTCGCTTGCACTTCTCATGGCGGGTGATAGTGCCGACCATCCGCACAACATACGCCCCTCATTGACAGGGATGCTCTTGTCTCGGTCGTGCAGTATATAGGAAGCGGTCCACTAATTATGGCCTAACAGCTAATACGCCCCTTTACGTAGAAAGTTGGACACTTCAAATGCTTAGCTCCCAAGCGGCGAAAATAAGGTTGCTCGAGATTGATGCGAAACCTGTCGCCGCAAATTTCCGAAAATTACTATCCACCAAACATTTCACGTTCAGCCCTAATCCAAGCAGTAACTTTCATCAACTCAGGAATTCTAGCGCTGCCAGAGGCAATATTACTAGCATAAGCAGCAAACAAATAATCATCTACACCACCCCCGTCGACAGGAGGGGCGACAACACGCTTGATAAAATCAAGCACTTCCAGATCCTCCGGTAATATATTTCTGCTAGATGAAGGCGACCCCCTCAAGCGAGCAAGCACAGTCAACTTCGAATTACGTTCTACAAAAGGCCTTAACTCAGGGCTGGACTGAATTATATCCTGCGGCGGTATCTTTTTATCCCTCATTATTAAATATTTGTTGTTTAATGCACGATCCTCCAGTTTGAACGTGATCTTTTGCTGCTCTGGTTTCTTGACGGGAACATTACTGGATGAGCCAGATGAGGGTTTCGACGGGGCTGTCTGTGATGATTTTCTTACTAGCTTCGGCGACTCTGGGGCCTGCCCTGTAGGGTCTGAGTAATTTACAGGATCTCCGGCGCAGTAAGAATAGCTGTTGATACCACCTTTCAAAAACGGGCTCAAGGCATCGGGCGATGCGAAGCGCATCAAAGCTGGCAGATACAATCGTTTACCTACCCCTAAATGATACCCGTTAACGAGATCGTCTAAATGATCACCATTGTACTTCAACACGGAGCAATGGCCATCACCCCAAATAGCGCCGTAGGGCGTGTACGCTTGCGAACGTTTCACGATTAATGACCTTAGAGAACACCATTTCCCTTGAATTCTAGGCTGTCATACACTCGCTGCAACTGGCAAAAATGCCAGTTGCAGCCCGACGAAACGTTGATTCGCTCATGAACACTCATCAACTCAATCCTCATTCATGTATGGGCATTTCGCAAAGGGCGTGCGGCAGAGGCCTCTTACTGCACCGGCAGGAAGTTCATCAGCAACAGGCTCTGCGCGTAATTCAAGCCTATGCGCCGATAACGTTCATCCAGCAACTCGGCCAACAAGTCCAGCCGCGCGACGATCTTGCCGAACTCAACGGCAAAACTCAGGTTGCTGCCCTCCTCCGAGATTTCGTTCGAGAACAGCAGCAACACCCCATTGGCATCTTGCCGCTGGCTGAGCATCCATGTTGCCTTCTCGATATTGCGCGCGGCGTTGTTGACGAACAGGGGGTCGATGGTATCGGTCATGTAGAACTCGGTACGCCCGCCATGCGCGGTGATCAGCATGCTGCCGATGGCGTAGATGAAGGCGCCGACCCGATCCCCGCGAAACTCCGGGCTAAGGGCGTAGCTCAATGCCGCCAGGTCACGGCGGTTGCCCAGTTGCGGCAGCGGCCGGCGCTGTTCGATGGCGATGCGGATCTGTCGCTCGGCAGTGGCGGCGTCAAGGTAGCCAGACATCTTCCACTGGCTGGGGTTGCGCAGGTACAGCTTGTTCATCAGCAGGTACAGGCTTTGCAGGTTGTCGCGCATCGACAGCGTGGCCAGGCGGTCGACGCTGGTCTGGAACAGCTCGCTGGGTTTGCCGTTGCCGAGCTGGTTGACCATGTCACGGCCCTGCTGCTGCGTACAGGCGCACAGGCATGCCAGGGCACCTGTCAGTAGCAGGCGGGGGAGGAAATTCGCGTAGCTTGCAACCATCGGCACCGGGTCGATATTGGGCGGCTGCGCCGGGAGTCAGCGCGGCCTGGCCAAGCATAGAGCCCGAAAATGGGAAAAAGTGCGGTGGCTGGAGAGAATGCAAACCTGTGGCGGCCTCTTCGCGGGTAACCCGCTCCCACAAGAAGGGACTCGCCCGCGAAGAGGCCAGGAGCGAAGAACCCGGATCACATGGCGTGGCGCAACATCTCCAGCACCTGCGCATGCAGCACAGGGTCACCACAGGCCACCACACACCCGCCATCCTGCGCCGAACTGCCATCCCACGCCGTGATCACGCCACCCGCCCCTTCGATGATCGGCATCAGCGCCTGTACGTCATACGGCTGAAGGCTCGCTTCGACGATCACGTCGACAAAGCCCGAGGCCAGCATGCAGTAGGCATAGCAATCACCGCCATAACGCATCAACCGCGCCTTGCCGGCGACCGCTTCGAATGCCGCCTTGCGCTCGGCGGTGTCGAACATGTCCGGCGTGGTGCACATCAGTGTGGCGGCAGACAGGTCGGCGCAGGCACGCGTCTTCAGGGGCGTGCCACTGCGCCAGGCGCCTGCCGGGGTACCCACGAAACGTTCGCCGGTGAACGGCTGGTTCATCACCCCCAGCACGGGGCGGGCACCGTCATTCAGGGCAATCAAGGTGCCCCACAATGGCAAGCCGGTAATGAAGGCGCGGGTGCCATCGATCGGGTCCAGCACCCAGGTCAACGGGCTGCTGCCCACTGCAATGCCGGCTTCTTCGCCAAGAATGCCGTGCTCGGGGTAACGCGCCTGGATCAACTCACGCATGGCGTCTTCAGCGGCCTTGTCGGCCACGGTCACCGGGTCGTACAGACGCCCGCCCTTGTCCTCGACATCCAGGCTGGCGCGGAAGTATGGCGCGATCGCTGCAGCGGCAGCATCGGCCAATTGCTCGGCAAAGGCGCGATACTCAACGATCTGTTCAGCACTCAGGGACATGGGACGGGCCTCGTGACAATGATGGGGCACGCATCATACCCGACACATCGCCCCGCTGTACGCTGCGGCAGTCTAGACTGAACATGATCAGGTCACCGGGGGGCTGCCACACGTGGAGGTGTGCGATGAGCCAGTTCAAACGTCTGTTCGTCATGCTCGGCCCGCAAATGCGTCATACGCCTGCGCTGCAACGCGCGGCGGCGTTGGCAGAGTCCAGCGGTGCCCTGCTGGATATCAATGTGTTCGTCGACGACGTCGACACCTTTGGCTTGATGAGCGATGGTCGTGAGCGTGAACGGCTGCTCAGCGACAACCGCCAATGGCTGGCGGATGAGGCCGAACAGCTGAGCGATGCCGGTGTGGACGTATCCACCGAGCTGTTGTTGACCCGCGACCCGCTGGGCAGCGTACTGGAACGGGTCGAACGGCTGGGCTGCGATCTGTTGGTCAAGGACGTACAGCACGAGCCCGTACTCAAACGCCTGCTGGTCACGCCGCTGGACTGGCAGTTGCTCAAGGACAGCCCGGTCGCCGTGCATCTGGTCAGCGACATTCGCCTGCCCCTGCCACGGCAGATCGCCGCCACGGTGGACCTGAACAGCCATGGCGCTGGCGAGCACCTGGACGAGCAGGTCATCCACTGCGCCCATGACCTGGCCCTGCAGTGCAACGCCGAACTGCACCTGCTGCATGTGTGCGACGCGGCCAAGACCCACATCGCCGACTTCGGCGCCGGTACGGTCACCATGCCCGGCTTCGACAGCAGTGTGCGAACCGCGCAGCGGGCTGCGTTCAACCGCCTGGGCGACCATCACCAGATCCCGCTGGAGCGCCGGCACTTCCTCGAAGGGGCCGCGATCAGGGCCATTGCCCAGTTCGTCGGCCACAACCGGGTGGACGTGATCGTCATGGGCAGCCACCGGCATGACGCCATGCAGACATTCCTCGGCGGGACAACGGCGCATGTGCTGGAACACCCGCTGTGCAATGTGTTGGCGATCAAGGCTGTTCGCTGAGCTTCAGCAGGCTGCCCAGGGGCCAGGCAGGAATAACCTTGTACTGCGAAGAGGCACTTCCAGCCACAGAGCAGTTTCTAACCTGTCGGCCCCTTCGCAGTGCCTGCAGGCACTGTTGTCACTGACGCTTCATCTTTCTTGGTTTCTGGTGCACCAGTGCCACTCAAAATTAATGCATTTGATAATGATTCGTAGTATGTTCGCGGCATTTCCCGACCCAGCCCTTAGCGCCCTATTCAAGGACCGTACCGTCGATGCGCCGCACGTTCGTTTCGCTTTGTGTGCTTCATGCTGTCTCCCCGCTGGCCTTTGCCGAGCCTGAAACGCTCAGCGACCCTAACCAGATCGAACTCCAGGCCCTGAGCATCACCAGTACTGCCGACAGCGAACGCGCCGACGGCCCGGTCGAAGGCTACAAGGCCACCCGCTCGGCCAGTGCCACCCGCACCGACACGGCGCTGCACGAAACCCCGCAATCGGTCAGCGTGGTGCCCAACGATGTGCTGGTAGACACGGGCGCCACGCGCCTGCAGGAAGGCCTGGACTACGCCGGTGGTGTCGGCCGCGCCAACAACTTCGGTGGCCAGGGCCTGACAACCTTCACTGTGCGTGGCTTCACGACCGGCGAGTTCTATCGCAACGGCTTTCCGATCAACCGCGGCTACCCCAACGCCCCGGATGCCAACACCGTCGAACGACTGGAGGTCATCCGTGGCCCGGCCAGCAGCCTGTACGGCCGTGGCGACCCCGGCGGTACGTTCAACGTGGTCAGCAAGCAGCCGTTGCCGGAGTCCAAGGTCACCCTTGGCAGCCAGTTCGACGACCAGGGCATGCACCGTGCCACCCTCGATGCCACCGGGCCGCTGAGCCAGGACGGCTCGCTGGCCTACCGCCTGAACGTACTGGGTGAAGGCGGCGACAGCTTCCGCGACGATGTCGAAAGCGAACGCTACGATGTCGCCCCTGTTATCAGCTGGCAGGTCAACGACGCCACGAAGATCACCTTCGAAGGCGACTTCATGCGCAACAACCACCCCCTCGATCGCGGCCTGACCCGCTACCCCACCCAGACTGGCAGCGCCTCGCGCGATACCTACATCTGGGAGAAAGGCAGCGACAACCTGCTGCACAACGACAACAACATGGTCCAGGTGCGCTTCGAGCACCTGCTCAACGACAACTGGACGCTGGGCGGTGGATTCCAGTACCTCGATGGCTCGCTCAAGGGTAATGCGGTCGAGGGGAGCAATTTACTGGCAGACGGCCGCACCCTGCAGCGGAACTTCAACTACCGCAAGCTGGAATGGACCGACCGTGACTGGCAATTGAACCTGACCGGGCATTTCGATACCGGTACGCTCAGCCACACCCTGCTGACAGGCATCGAGTACGAGAACTATCACTACAGCTCCATCATCCGACGTTCCAGCGCGTCCTACCCGATCGACATCTACGACCCGGTACTCGGCCAACCGAGACCGGCGCTGGCTGCGGTCCCAACGACCTGGGACAGTGAGAACCTGCAGACCTGGGCCTTCTTCATCCAGGATCAGGTGGCGCTGACCGAGCGTCTGAAGGCGTTGGCTGGTGTACGCTTCGAGCGCTTCGAGCACGATTACGACGATAAGCGACCTGCCAATCGGGACTTCAGCAAGGGCGAAAACGGCGTCACGCCACGCTTTGGCCTGATCTACGACCTGACTGACACCGTGGCGGTCTATGCCAATACTGCGCGCTCGTTCAAGCCCAACACAGGCACGCCTGCCAGCGGCGGTGGCTTCGACCCGGAAAAGGGCAAGTCGTACGAGCTGGGTGTGAAATGGGAAGCGTTGGACCGGCAGCTGAGCGTCGACGCAGCGATCTATCAGATCACCAAGGAAAACGTCCTGACTCGCGACCCGAACGACTCGACCAATACCTACAGCATTGCCGCCGGCGAAGTGCGCAGCCGTGGCCTGGACATCAACGTCGCCGGCAACCTCACCCCCGAATGGCGCATGATCGGTGGCTATGCCTACGTCGACGCCGAAGTCACCAAGGACACCACCCTGCCCAAGGGAACGCACCTGGCCAATATCCCGCGCAACACCTTCAGCCTGCTGAACACCTACGAGTTCCAGGATGGCCTGGCCAAAGGCCTTGGCCTGGGCGTAGGCGTTAAGTATGTAGACGACCGTGCCGGGCAGACATCGACGGCCACCTACACGATGGAGCGCTACAGCGTGGTCGACCTGTTGAGCTTCTACAAGGTCAACGAACACGTGCGGTTGAATCTGGACGTGAAAAACGTGTTCAACAAGGGGTATGACGAGGGCGCGTTCAACAGCTATGTATACCCCGGCGCACCGCGCACGGTGCAGGCCGGCGTTTCCTATACCTTCTGAATTGCCGGGGCCGCGCAGTGGCCCCGTAATGTCAGAACGCTGTGCTGTAGAACAGCGAGTACGACTCTATGCCGTCGTTTGGCTGCTTTATCCCGGCGTTGGAGTAGTGCATGGCACGGATGCCTACCTTCTGTTCTCCCGGCAACTTCAGGCCAAAGCCGATACGGTCTTCAAAGTTGACCGCCGACCCCAGTCGCTGGTCGCCCACGTCGGTCTTTGAAAACGCTGCCAGGCCAATACCTGCCTCGATGTAAGGCGTGTAGGTAAAGCCGCTGAACTCATACGTGAACACCGGGCTGAACGACAGCGAATGCGCACCACTGGCATCGCCACCTTCCCAATAGGTGTAGGCCGCATCCCAGTAACCGCTCACATGGCCGGTGCTGCTTTCCAGCCATTTCTTGTCCCAGTCGAACGACATGCCGATACGGTAAGTCATGTCACCTTGGCCGGTGGCACCCACGGCACCTGATATCTGCGCAGCCTGGACCAGATCGGCCCCGGCAAAGGCCAGCACTGCTACGGCCAGCGAAGCTGCTAGACGGGTTTTCATCAACGACTCTCCTGATGGTCTACACGGCAAGCGGGGGCTTGGGCCCCTCGATGTTTTGCGCTGACCGGTGCATCCAGACCGGTCATACGAAGTAATACTTTTCTGATTATTGTCCAGATAATCAGAAAGTTGGAAGTGTATTGCCACTATTGGCTAAATCACTTGGTAAAGATGTGCCTGCCGGGCACAGGAATTCGCGAGGCGTGACCTGACCCCAGGCAGGAGCACAGGCGTACTCCTGCCCGACTTTTCATCAACGCCAGTTAAGGTTAACGGTCGTGGGCGCCTTGCCCGTGACGGTCGCCCACTGCTGCACTGCCTGGCCTTGGGCATTGCCAATGACCTTGTATTTGCCGGGAGGCAATTGCACATACAGCAGCGGCCCGGCATCGCTGACACTGAGTACGGGCTGGCCCTGGGCATTCTGGATATCGACGGTAGCCCCGCTCTGGAACTTGCCTTCCGGGCCGGTCGAAAGCTCTACGTGCAGGTCATAACCCGTGGTCTTGCGCAGGGCATTGGCCTCGTCCTGGCCGATACCGCCCTGCAGGTAGCGCACGCCATTCTGCTCCTGCGGTTGCAACTGCACGGCCTGCATGTCGATGGGGGCATTGAGGTCGGCAGCGGCGGCCAGGGTCCATGGCAGGGCCAGGGTGATCAGCAAGGCAGCGCCGAGCGCATAGTGATGGTTACGCATGGTACGACCCTCCTTTCGAGGATGGCTTACCTATTATCTGATCCTCCCAGCGAAAGGGTGTTCGTGCTGATGCCTGGTCATGGCGGTGAAATTCACTTCAGATAATCAGGTTATCGAGTGAAAACATCAGCTTGCGCGGCCTTCTTCAAGCAACTTCACGAACATGCTCAAACTGCGCGAGACCGTACCTCGTCGCCATACCAGCCAGGTTTTCAGATAGCGGAAGTCCTCCGACATTGGCCAGGCGCTGACGGTGCTGCACCCGGGCATATTGTCGAGCATGCTGCGCGGCAGCATGGCCAGGCCGGCACCCGCACTGACGCAGGCCAACATGCCGTGGTACGACTCCATTTCGTAAATCTTGCCCGGTACCGCCTGGTCCTGCACGAACCAGTTTTCGAAGTGATGGCGGTATGAACAGTTGGCGCGGAAGGCGTAGATGCTTTCACCGTTCACGTCCTGCGCGCGGGTCACCGGTGTATGGTTGAGCGGCGCAATGACCATCATCTCTTCCTCGAACACCGGTATGCCCTCCAGCGTCGGGTGCAGCACCGGGCCGTCGACGAACGCGGCCACCAGGCGGCCAGACAACACGCCTTCGAGCATGGTCCCGGAGGGCCCGGTGGACAGGTCAAGGTCAACCTTGGGGTAGCGCTGGTTGTAGGCGGCCAGCAGCGCCGGGATGCGCACCGCCGCCGTGCTTTCCAGCGATCCGAGGGCAAAGGTGCCCTGCGGGTCTTCACCCGCCACGGTCAGCCGCGCCTCATGGACCAGGTCGAGGATGCGCCGGGTGTATTCGAGGAAGTTCCAACCCGCAGGCGACAGGCGCAGGCGGCTCTTCTCGCGAATGAACAGCTCTACACCCAGGTCCTCCTCCAGTTGCTTGATGCGCGTGGTCAGGTTCGACGGCACCCGATGGATGTGCTGCGCGGCGGCGCTGATGCTGCCCTGCTCTGCCACAGCCTTGAAGATCTCCAGTTGCACCAGGTCCACAGCCATTCTCCAAACGTGAATGTTTCGCTCATTATTATTCAGTTTTCATTAAAGCCATAGCCCACTAGTCTGGCCTCACTGATTAACAACATCGAGAGTGTCCCGCCATGAGCGCGATCAGCAGCCTGACCCACGCCATCTCCCTCGACCCGTACAGCGGCGAGCAGATCGGCACCTACCCGTTCGACACCGACGCCGCACTGGAAGCGGCGCTGCAACGCGCCAAGGTTGGCTACCGCCAGTGGCGCCAGGTGTCGCTGGGTCAGCGCAGCGAGTACCTGCTGGCCCTGGCCGACACCCTCGAAGCCAAGGATGAAGCTTTCGCGCACATGATCAGCCGCGAAATTGGCAAGCCGATCGCCCAGGCTCGCGGTGAAGTCAGCAAGTGTGTAGGCCTTTGCCGCTGGTACGCCGAGCACGGCCCGGCCATGCTCGCCGCCGAGCCGACCCAGGTCGAAAAAGCCCGTATCGAATACCGCCCGCTGGGCCCGATCCTGGCCGTGATGCCGTGGAACTTCCCGGTCTGGCAGGTGCTGCGCGGCGCCGTGCCGACGATTCTGGCGGGTAACACCTACGTGCTCAAGCACGCACCGAACGTAATGGGCAGCGCCTACCTGATGGCTGAGCTGTTCAAGGATGCCGGCCTGCCGGAAGGCGTGTTCGAAGTGCTGAACGTGACCCCGGATGGCGTCACCCGCGCCATCAACGATCCGCGCATCGCCGCCGTGACCCTGACCGGCAGCGTGCGTGCCGGCATGGCGATTGGTGCACAGGCCGGCGCCGCGCTGAAGAAGTGCGTGTTGGAGCTGGGAGGCTCCGATCCCTTCATCGTGCTGGCCGATGCCGACCTGGATGCCGCCGTCCAGGCCGCGGTGATAGGCCGCTACCAGAACACCGGCCAGGTGTGCGCCGCCGCCAAGCGCCTGATCGTGGAAGCCAGCATCGTCGACGCGTTCACCCACAAGTTCGTTGAAGCCACTCGCCAGTTGAAAGTCGGCAACCCGCTGGAGGACGACACCTATATCGGCCCGATGGCCCGCTATGACCTGCGCGACGAGTTGGATGGCCAGGTTCAGGCGACGCTGGCCGAAGGCGCCACGTTGCTGCTGGGCGGCAACAAGGTCGAAGGCGTGGCCAACTTCTACGCGCCGACCGTGTTCGCCAATGTCACCCCGGACATGACCGCGTTCAAGCAGGAGCTGTTCGGCCCGGTAGCGGCGATCATCACTGCACGCGATGCCGACCATGCCGTGGAACTGGCCAACGACAGCGAGTTTGGCCTGGCCTCGACCATCTACACAGCCGACTATGCGCTGGCCGAACGCATGACCGCCGCACTGGATACCGGTGGCGTGTTCATCAACGGCTACTGCGCTTCGGACCCCCGCGTGGCGTTTGGTGGCGTGAAGAAGAGTGGTTTCGGCCGTGAGCTGTCGCACTTTGGTGTGCGCGAGTTCACCAATGCCCAGACCGTGTGGCTGGACCGTAACTGATTCATGACCCTGGGGCTGCTTTGCGGCCCCAGCTGCTTCAATCCCGAACCTGGTCCTTGACCCAGTCCAGCATCCCCCCCGGCACGATCAATTCATGCCGCGCCCGCGAACAGGCGGTATACAACCCCGCCAGCATACGCGCCCGTTCATTGCGGTTACCCGCCACCTGTGGCGCCACCATCAGCTCCGGCGACACCATCACCCGGGCAAACTCCATGTTCTTCACATCCCGTACTCGCCCCAGGAACAGCTTCGGCGCCTTGTCCCAGCGGTAACGGCTCTTGGCTTTGGCAAAGTGCTCCGGCGTGTAGCCTTTGCGCAGCATGTTGGCCACGGCGACGAACGCTTTGTCATCGCCCTTGTCCTGTTCCAGCGCCTGCCAGCTGGCATAGCGGAACAGCATCGGGTGGCGCGGCCGGGTGCCGTAGCGGTACAGCTCGATGCAGTCCTCGACGAACAGTTCAAAGTCCTTGCGAGCGCTTTTCAGCAACAAGAACGGCACCCCCTGATGCGTGAGGCGCTGGAACCAGCCAAACAGGCCCCATTCATCATCGACGATAAGCGCCGTGGGCTGTTCCGGCACCATCACCGTATCGAAGAAGCTGACCCGGGTGTAGTGCTCGGCGCTGCCACTGAAGGCCGCCTGGATCGTGGCCGGGTGCGCCTGGATCAACGGGTTGAGCACATTGTCCATTGCCGGCCCGGCGCGCAGTGAATGGTCGATGCAGCGTTGCCGGATGAAGCTGCCATGGTGCGGGCTGAGGCCGTTGAGGTTTTGCAGTTCGTCACCCAGGGTAATGATCGACTGCGGACTGCGATCGAGTACCGCCAGCATCGGTGCCGACAGCTCGTGGGCTTCGTCGACGATGACATGAGTGTAACGGCTGTCGATCACATGCTCGGTCAGCGACAGCAGCTTGACCCGGTGGTAGTCACGCACCGGCAGCTGAATGTCCCGCGCCGACGGGCGAATCAGCTCTTGCCAGTACAGGCGTGCCTTTTCCAGCAGCACCTCCTGATCCAGCGGCGAGGTGCCAGGCCCGGCCCAGGGCAAGTGGTGCAGCTGAAGCTGGGTATCGGCACTGTGGCAGAACGTGCGCACGGCGCGGATACACAAGGCAACCACATCACGCGCTGCGAGCGGGCCGATATCTGGGATGGACAGCCAGCGCACCACTTGCGCTTCCTGGGGGCGCCAGGACAGCTTGGTGCGGTACGGATCGCGCAATCGCCAGCCGTTGCTGGTGAGGTCACGGTTGAGCAGCTCGTCAGCCAGTTGGCCGAAGGTCAGCGCGGTATAGGCGGCAGCGTCCTTGACCCGCGCCTGCAGCGCGCGCAACTGGCCTTCAGTCAAGGCCAGCAGCAAGGTGCGCTGTGGCTCCAGCAGCCGGGCGAACTGGTGAATCAGGAAGGTCTTGCCGGTGCCGGCGAAACCTTGCACAGCCACAGACTCGTCGATGCCACTGAGGAATTCGCGCAGCAGGCGGTTCTGCTGGTCGCTGAGCATCAAGTCACTGGCCAGCGACGGCAGGTACACCGGGTGCAGCGGCGTGGCCCGTTGGCGGTAGCGGTCGGCGAACTGGAAGTTCCACTGGCCTTCGTCATCCAGCCATTCGTCCGCCTGGTACTGCACTTCGGCCGACAGCAGTGCAATGCCGTTTTCGCCCAGCATGCCCAGGCCCATGGCGAACGCTTCGCGATCGAATTGCTGTGCTACCTGGGCCTGGAAGCGCCCGGGGGCGACACCTTCGACTTCGTTGGCGATGCGCACGATTTCGGCGAAACGACGCTCCTGCGCGTCGGCCGAGGCGGTGGCAGGCTGGCGTGGCAGGTTTTGCACGAACAGAACGGTAGCGGCATCGACAACACTGGCGGTGGTGAAGAACTCGGTAACGGCCGCGCTGGCGAGGCGGTCGGCCTGGTCGCTGGGCAAAGGCAGGTAGAACATCGGCACCTCGGGTGAAATCAGGGCGGCACGATAGCAACTTTTGGCGTGGAATGCTGGGTTCAGTGTTGCCTGGGCTGGCCGCCTCAAACCCTGCAGCGCTTCAATGTTTCACTGGGAAACTCCTTGAACAACTGCCGGTAACTCTCTGAAAACCTTCCTAAATGCCAGAACGACCAGCGCATCGCCACCTCAGCCACGGTCACGCCGCCACCGCGCAACAGATCACGCCGCGCACCGTTGAGCCGGCGCAGGCGCAGCCAGTGCGCCGGCGGCATGCCGGTAAACGCCTTGAACGCCTGCTGCAACTGGCGCAGGGAAACCCCAGCCACGTCTGCCAGCTCAAGCAGGTTCAGCGTCTCTTCCGGGCAGTCGGCCGCCCATTCGCTGACCCGGTGCATGATCGCCCTTTCCTCGTCCCGCCGCCCCAGGGCCACGCCCTGCAAACGCTGGCTGGCGTTGTCGAGAATGAACAGGCAGTCCTCCAGCAGCTGCTCAGCCAGGGCCTGCCCTTGCAACGGGCAACCCTCCTCGCCCAACCGGGTCAAGGTGGCGCTGAGCCAGCTGCCGAACAGCGCATTCTGGCCGCTGCCCAGTGGCACCATGAACAACCCTTCCAGGCGCTGCGGGTCCAGGCCATGGCGGGCCAGAAAGGCCTGGTCGAACACGACCGCCACCTCCTGGTAGTTCTCCGGCGTGATCCAGATATTGCGGCTTTGTTCGTTCAGCAGGTACAGGCTGTTCTCGCTGCGGTCGAAGCAAAACGCCAGCGAGCCGCTTGGCGCGCGAAAGAATTGCTCCACCCGGGTGTTCAGGCGCTCTTCGTACACCTCCACACCATCCAACCCCAGACACCGCAGCTCACCGCTGAAGTACCCGGGCGACATCTGCCGGTACTGCTGCTGCCAGCCAGGGGTGGCGCGCACTTGCTCGGTGACGTCAGTGGTGTGGAAAGCCTGGACCTTCAACGCATTGGCGGTTGTCACACATCGTCCTGTATGCACTCTTTTGGTGCATTCGATACTGAAGAAAGTGGATAGATCGCCCCGGGGGGCTGCGACCAAGATAGTCTGCAGCGCGTCACCTGGGAAGCGTAACGCCTTCGCAACTGTCCAACGGTTTTCGCAAGCGCCCACGCTCCCCCACTAAAACCCAACCAAGAGGTCTGTATGAACGCCCCCTTCGATCAGCTGTCCACCTGGCTGAAAGAACACCGGATCACCGAAGTCGAATGCGTGATCAGCGACTTGACCGGCATCGCCCGCGGCAAGATTGCGCCTACCGCCAAGTTCCTCCATGAGCGAGGCATGCGTCTGCCAGAAAGCGTGCTGCTGCAGACAGTCACCGGCGACTACGTCGACGATGACATCTATTACAACCTGCTCGACGCCGCCGACATCGACATGGTCTGCCGCCCCGATCCCACCGCCGTTTACCAGATCCCGTGGGCGATCGAGCCAACCGCGATCGTGATCCACGACACCTTCGACAAGCAAGGCAACCCTATCGAGCTTTCGCCACGCAACGTCCTGAAAAAGGTGCTCAAGCTGTACGCCGACAAGGGCTGGCAGCCGATCGTCGCGCCCGAGATGGAGTTCTACCTGACCAAGCGCTGCGAAGACCCGGATTTGCCACTGCAGGTACCACTGGGGCGTTCCGGCCGTGCTGAAAGTGGCCGCCAGTCGTTCTCGATCGACGCCGCCAACGAATTCGACCCACTGTTCGAAGACGTCTACGACTGGTGCGAGATCCAGGGCTTGGACCTGGATACGCTGATCCACGAAGACGGCCCGGCGCAGATGGAGATCAACTTCCGCCACGGCGACGCGCTGGACCTGGCCGACCAGATCACCGTGTTCAAGCGCACCATGCGCGAGGCCGCGCTCAAGCACAACGTGGCCGCCACGTTCATGGCCAAGCCGATCACCGATGAACCCGGCAGTGCCATGCACCTGCACCAGAGCGTGGTCGACATCGCCACTGGCAAACCGATCTTTGCCAACGAAGACGGCAGCATGAGCCAGCTGTTTTTGCATCACATCGGCGGCTTGCAGAAGTACATCCCCAAGCTGCTGCCGATGTTCGCGCCCAACGTCAACTCGTTCCGCCGCTTCCTGCCGGATACCTCGGCACCGGTCAACGTCGAGTGGGGCGAAGAAAACCGCACGGCCGGCCTGCGCGTGCCCACCTCCAGCCCTGAGGCGATGCGGGTGGAAAACCGCCTGCCGGGCGCCGATGCCAACCCGTACCTGGCCATCGCTGCCAGCCTGCTGTGCGGCTACCTGGGCATGGTCGAGCAGATCGACCCTAGCGCACCGGTGCAGGGCCGCGCCTATGAACGCCGCAACCTGCGCCTGCCGATCACCATCGAGGATGCGCTGCAGCACATGGAGGACTGCGAAACCGTGCAGCAGTACCTGGGCAAGCAGTTCGTCCAGGGCTACGTGGCGGTCAAGCGCGCCGAGCACGAGAACTACAAGCGCGTCATCAGCTCATGGGAGCGTGAATTCCTGATGCTGAGTGTCTGATCCACCGCGGGGGTGCTTTGCACCCCATGCACAGGCAAGCCTGCTCCGAACTCGAAGAACAAGACCAACGAGGTGTTCCCATGCGTCATCTGCAAGCCCTGATCCCCGCTGCATTCACCCTGCTGTTCGCCACCACCACCCAGGCCGCGCCCACGGTCAGTGTGTACAACTGGACCGACTACATCGGTGACACCACCCTGGCCGACTTCCAGGCCAGCAGCGGAATCAAGGTGGTCTATGACGTGTTCGACTCCAACGAAACCCTTGAAGGCAAGCTGTTGGCCGGGCGTACGGGTTATGACGTGGTGGTACCGTCCAACCACTTCCTCGCCCGCCAGGCCCAGGCCGGCGCCTTCCTGCCATTGGACCGCAGCAAGCTTCCGAACTGGCAGCACCTGGACCCCAAACTGCTCAAGCAACTTGAACAGAACGACCCCGGCAACCAGTACGCCGTGCCTTACCTGTGGGGCACCAATGGCATCGGCTACAACGTCGACAAGGTCAAGGCGGCACTGGGTGTGGACCATATCGACTCGTGGGCGGTGCTGTTCGAGCCCGAAAACCTGAAAAAGCTCAAGCAGTGCGGCGTGGCATTCATGGACTCGCCCGACGAGCTGTTCCCGGCCGTGCTCAACTACCTGGGCATGGACCCGCGCAGCGAAAAACCGGGCGACTACGCCAAGGCCGAGGCCCGCCTGCTCGAACTGCGCCCCTACATCACCTACTTCCACTCCTCCAAGTACGTCTCTGACCTGGCGAACGGTGATGTCTGCATCGCGTTCGGCTACTCCGGCGACGTGTTCCAGGCTGCCAACCGCGCCGTAGAGGCGAAAAACGGCGTGAAGGTCGCCTACAGCATTCCCAAGGAAGGCAGCAACCTGTGGTTCGACCTGCTGGCCATCCCCAAGGACGCCAACAACCCCGAGCAGGCCCTGGCGTTCATCAACTACCTGCTCGACCCCAAAGTGATTGCCAAGGTCAGCGCCACGGTCGGCTATGCCAACGCCAACCCGGACGCCAAGGCCTACATGGATGCATCGCTGGTGAACAACCCCGAGATCTACCCACCCCAGGAGGTGCTGGACAAGCTGTACATCTCCAGCACCCCGAGCCCGAAAATCATGCGCGTCATGACCCGCTCCTGGAGCAAGATCAAGTCCAACCGCTGAGTCGAGAACGCTCATGTCTTTCAATACCCAACACACCGCCTCGTACTACGCCGCCACAGCGCGCGACGCGGCACCCTACCCCAGCCTGGACAGCGAACTGACGGCCGACGTATGCGTGATCGGCGGCGGACTGACTGGGGTCAATACAGCCCTGGAGCTGGCCGAGCGCGGCCTCTCGGTGGTGCTGCTGGAAGCCCGACGCATCGGCTGGGGCGCCAGTGGGCGCAACGGCGGCCAGCTGATTCGCGGTATTGGCCATGATGTCAGCGGCTTTGCCCGGCATGTCGGCCAGGACGGTGTGCGCTACCTGAAGCAGGCCGGCATCGACTCAGTGGAACTGGTGGCCGAGCGCATCGCCCGCTACGGCATTGCCTGCGATCTGCGCTGGGGCTTCTGCGAACTGGCCAACACCGCGGCGCAGTTCGCCGCCTTCAAGGAGGAACAGGACGACCTGGCCGCCCTGGGCTATCGCCATGAAACACGCCTGGTCAGCGCCGGGCAGTTGAACGAAATCGTCGCCAGCGACCAGTACGCTGGCGGCCTGGTCGACATGGGCTCGGGCCACCTGCACCCGCTGGATCTGGTGCAGGGCGAAGCCCGCGCGGCCCACAGCCTGGGCGTGCGCATTTTCGAACAAAGCCCGGTGCTGCGCATTGAGCACGGGCCCAGGTTGACGCTGCACACGGCGCGCGGCAAGGTGCGCGCAAGCAGCCTGGTGCTGGGCTGCAACGCTCACCTGGATGAACTGGAACCGCGCCTGAGCGGCAAGGTACTGCCGGCCGGCAGCTATGTGGTGGCCACCGAACCCTTGCCCGAAGCGCTGGCCAGCAGCCTGATCCCGCAGAACATGGCGCTGTGCGACCAGAAGGTCGGCCTGGACTACTACCGCCTCACCGCAGACCGCCGCCTGCTGTTCGGCGGCGCCTGCCACTATTCTGGACGACACCCCAAGGACATCGCTGCCTATATGCGGCCCAAGGTGCTGAAAGTATTCCCGCAACTGGCCAACGTGCGCATCGACTACCAGTGGGGTGGCATGATCGGCATCACCGCCAACCGTTTCCCTCAGGTCGGGCGCCTGAACCAGCACCCTAACGTGTATTACGCCCAGGGCTATTCCGGGCACGGGCTGAACGTGACGCACTGGACGGCGAAACTGCTGGCCGAAAGCATCGCCCTCGGCCACAGCCACGGCCTGGATGTGTTCAGCGCCGTGCCGCACCTGACCTTCCCTGGCGGCAAGGCCCTGCGCTCACCCCTGCTGGCACTGGGCATGTTGTGGTACCGCTTGCGTGAGGCCCTGGGTTGAGTGGGCAGCAACGTTTGCAGCGCCCCTCAGGGCGAGCCACGCACTGTGTTCTTTTCAAAGAGGATTACCCCGTCCACTGGCCAACTGCCTCGCACCTGCTAGCGTTGTTGAGGCCGACCTCTCACGGATGCCTTTTCATCATGAAATCATTGCCTCGCATTACCCTGTTGTGCGCCGCGCTGCTTGCCGTGGCCGCCTGCTCCAGCAACCGCGTGGACCCCAAGGATTACTCCGGCTTCCTCAAAGACTACAGCCGGCTGCAAGAAGCCAAGAGCCCGTCGGGTGACCCGGTGATGCGCTGGATCGACCCCAAGGTCAATATCAACCAGTACAGCAAGGTGTTCGTCGAGCCAAGCCAGTTCTACCCCAAGCCGCAGCCAACAGCGGTTATCTCGCAGCAGACGCTGCAGGAAATCACCCGCTACTTCAACGAGGCCCTGCGCCGCGAAATGGCCAGCGTGATGCCGTTGGCCAAGGGGCCTGGCCCGGGCGTGATCGTGGTGCGCCCGGCGATCACGGCAGTGTCCACCAGTAACGAGGGCCTCAGGCCTTACGAGGTGATCCCTATCGCGCTTATCGCGGCAGGTGTGAATACCGCCATGGGTGGCCGTGACCAGGACGTGGATGTCGGTGTGGAGGCAGCGTTCCTGGACGGCTCCAGCCAGAAGGTACTGGCCCAGGTGGTCCGCAAGGGCGCGGGCCAGGAGCTGGAGAACGATACCCAGAAGCTGACCTTGAATGACGTCAAGCCGGTGCTCGATGGCTGGGCCAAGGACATGCGTGCGAGCTTCCTGGCAGCGAAGCAGAAAGGCCGCTGAGTCAGCGCTGACCCAGCAGGTCAACGCAACCTGGTGAAGGAGCGGCCCATCGAGACACAAGGCCGCTCCAATTGACCGCGTTAAACATCAGCACTCGACAAAAGCGACCGCCAAACCGCCGCGCGAGGTTTCCTTGTAATTGGCATGCATGTCCGCGCCAGTATCACGCATGGTGCGGATCACCCGATCGAGCGAGATGAAGTGCTCGCCATCCCCCCGCAGCGCCATCTGCACAGCGTTGATCGCCTTGACCGCAGCAATCGCATTGCGCTCGATGCACGGCACCTGCACCAGGCCGCCCACCGGGTCGCAGGTCAGCCCAAGGTTGTGCTCCAGGGCAATTTCGGCGGCGTTTTCAAGCTGGGGCGGCGTAGCGCCCAGTACCTGCGCCAGGCCGGCAGCAGCCATCGAACAGGCCGAGCCCACCTCCCCCTGACAACCCACCTCGGCACCGGAAATCGAGGCGTTCTTTTTGCACAGGATGCCAACCGCCGCTGCGCCAAGCAGGAAGTCCACCACATCAGCATCGCAGGCATTGGGGTTGAACTTCATGTAGTAGTGCAACACCGCCGGGATAATGCCGGCTGCCCCGTTGGTGGGCGCGGTAACCATACGCCCACCGGCAGCATTTTCTTCATTGACCGCCAAGGCGAACAGGTTGACCCACTCCATGGCACCAAGGGTCGAGCCGATCACGTTGGGCTTGCCCAGCTCCTGCAGGCTGCGATGCAACCGCGCGGCGCGGCGCTTGACGTGCAAGCCGCCCGGCAGGATGCCCTCGTTGCGCAGGCCGTTCGCCACGCACTCACGCATGGCCGCCCAGATGCGCAACAAGCCTTCGCGCACCTCGGCCTCCGGGCGCCAGGCGCATTCGTTGGCCATCATCAGTTGCGCCACGCTCAGGTTGTGGGCCTTGCACAACACCAGCAGTTGCGCACCACTGTCGAACTCATAAGGCAGCATCACGGCATTCATTTCGCTTGCCGGCGCATCGATCTCGGCTTGCTCGACGATGAAGCCGCCGCCCACCGAAAAATAGGTCTGGCTCAACAGGCTGCGCTGCCCGTCCATGGCTTCCAGGCTCATGGCATTGGGGTGATAAGGCAGGCTCTCGTCGAGCAGCAGCATGTCACGGCCGTAGTCGAAGGCCAGCGGATGGCTGCCGTCGAGCATCAGGCAGTGCTCTTGCAGGACCTGGCCGATGCGCGATTCGATCGTGGACGGGTCGATACAGTCCGGCCACTGGCCCATCAAGCCTAGCAGGCACGCGCGGTCGGTGGCATGGCCAACCCCAGTGGCCGACAGCGAGCCATACAGCCGCACTTGCACGCGCGTTACCTGGGCCAGCAGCCCCTGCTCACGCAAAGCCTGGGCAAAGGTGGCCGCCGCGCGCATCGGGCCGACGGTATGGGAACTGGACGGCCCGATGCCAATTTTGAAAAGGTCGAAAACACTGATAGCCATGCTAATGCCTGACCCTGCCCTGACATGCATCCAGGGTAGGGTTGTCTGAAGAAATTGAGTGTTATTGCGATTTTGCGCGATACTGCCGCGCTGGCTCACGGATGACCAACGAAACTTCCTAAGCAAGCCTTTAGTGGTACTAAACGATGCGACGACAACTCAATGGTCAGATGTTCGTCTGGCTGCATGTATTTGCCTGCGCAGCCCGGCACCTGTCCTTCACCCGCTGTGCCGAAGAGCTGCACATCACCCCGGGCGCGGTCAGCCAGCAGATGCGCCAACTGGAAGAGCGCCTGGGCTACCGGCTGTTCCTGCGCCGGGCGCGCGGCGTGGAGCTGAGCGCCGAGGGGCAACGCCTGGCCCAGACGGTGGCCGAGGCCTACGGCAGTATCGAAGCCGAGCTGCTGCGGCTGGACGCGGGGGAAATCCGCGGCACATTGCGTGTGCGTTCGATCCCGTCGTTCCTGGCCAAATGGCTCACGCCGCGCTTGCCGCGTTTTCAACAACGTTACCCGGACATCGAGTTGCGCCTGGTGGCTGAGGACAGTGCCCAGGCGCTGACGCCGGGCGACTTCGACCTTGCCATCGACCTGAACGATGGCAGTTACCCAGGCATGCTCTCGACGCCGCTGCTGGACGAGCAGATCTTCCCGGTGTGCTCACCTGCCCTGCTGCGCGGGCGCCCGCCGCTGCATGGCCCCGCTGACCTGGCGCACTACCCGCTGCTGCATGACATCACCGCCTGGCGTGGCAGTTCGGAATATGCCGAGTGGGAGTTCTACCTGGAAGGCATCGGCGCCGCCGGCCTGGATGTGCGGCGCGGTCACACCTTCAACCGCAACCACCTGACCATCGAGGCGGCTATTGCCGGTATCGGCGTGGCGATTGCCCGCCGCACGCTGCTCAATGATGAACTGGAACGCGGGGCACTGATCGTGCCGTTTGGTGTACCGATCGCCAACCACAAGCGTTATGTGGTGCATTACCCGCCAGGCGGCTTGAACCAGCCAGGTGCGCGGGCGGTGCATGACTGGCTGGTGGAAGAAGCGCGGGGGTTCAGGGTGTTGCATCCGTTGAACAAGGAATAACCAGCTGGGCGCGCTTGAAGCAGGAGCGCTTCGCTCAATAAGCCTGCTTACCGGTGAAGGCATTAAGCGTGCGCACCAGGATCACGAAGTCCAGCCACAACGACCAGTTGTTGATGTACTCGATGTCCGAGTCGACTCGCTGGATCATTTGCTCGATATCCTTGGTCTCCCCCCTGAACCCGCGCACCTGCGCCAAACCTGTCATGCCGGGCTTGATATTGTGGCGGGCAAAGTAGTCAACGATATCCTGCGAATACAAAGTGTCATGTTGCAAGGCATGTGGCCGCGGCCCTACCAGGGACATTTCCCCGGTCAGCACATTGAACAGTTGTGGCAGTTCATCAAGGCTTGTCCGCCGGATAAAGGCGCCGACCCGGGTCAACCTTGGGTCGTTCTTCTGCGCCTGCTTGACCACACCTGCTTCCGGTTGGTGAACATGCATGCTGCGAAACTTCCAGATGCGGAACGATTCTCCTGTCCAGCCGGTACGTTCCTGGCGGAAGAACACCGGGCCGCGGCTATCGATCTTGATGGCCAGCGCAACAGCCAGCAATACGGGTGATGCAAACAGCAAAATCAACGCGGCCAGCACCCGGTCTTCAAGGTTTTTCAAGAACAGGCTCATGCCCGTCAAGGGTGTTTCCGACAAGGTCAGCACCGGAATGCCGGCAATTTCACGCACGCTATGGTTGATCAGGCGTAACGAGAAGATGTCGGGCACCCAATTGACCGCAATGCACTTGTCGAGCAATTTGAAGTACACATCGTTGATGACTTCGGAGCCCCCCAGCGGCGTCACCAGGTACACCGTACGAATGCCATGCCGGGCCACCAGCTCGTCGAGGTCGCCAATATGCCCCAGCACCGGCAGGCGCTGCTTGCCTTCGGCACTTTCCGGCCCTTGCTCATCGCCCTTGTCAAGCACCACGCACCCCAGCACCCGCTCGCCAAACCACGGGTTGTTGCTGATTTTCTGATAGAGGAAGTTGGCCAGGTCACCGTTGCCGATGATAAGGGCATTATCCAGACGCGCGTGGGCGGTAAAGCGTTTTTGCAGTTCACGCACGGCAAAGTGCAAGAACAATTGCGCGAAATAACCAATGACGAACAACTGCCCCATCAGCAACCGCGAATAGGTCTCGCTCTGCTTGGTCAGGAAAGCCATGACCACCAGGAAACAAAAGGTTGCCGACCAGGCCTTGAACAGGCGGAACGCCTTGATCGAAAGCCCGACGTTGGTGCGGTAGATCGCGTAATGATCATAAATGACTGCCAGTGCGCCAATCAGCAGCAGCAGCATGATCACGTAATCGGATGTGATATAGCCGAACTGGTCGTAGATCAGGTACCAGGCAATACCGGTGACGGCAATACCATCGAGGCCGGCCTGGATGGCGTTACTGACACTGCTTCTTCTCTGGAGTAAGGAACGACTGCTTCTGGGTTCGAAAACCATTTCAGACCTCATCAAGATGAGCGTAGCAAGTGCCTTCCATCAAACAGCAAGTCTTGAAAACCGACTTAAGCAAAAACCGTGCAGCAGGCTCGTGGCGCCCTCAAGCGATTGATATCACTGTAGCAGCCACCCGGCGCTGGCGTACCCGGGATCACCGCTTTTGCGATTTTTGGCCGATTCATAGGGCCCGCCTGGCCGAAACCGCCGCCCGCCGGTACAACAGGGTACGCAACAGGAATAGCGGATTGCCCACCACATAACGCATGAACAGGCGCTTGGGCTCGCGCAGCAGGCGGTACAGCCACTCGCCCCCCAAACGCCGCAGCCATTCGGGGGCACGGCTGACCTTGCCGCCGAGAAAGTCCAGGATCGCCCCACCGCACACGATCAGGCATGGCCCGCCAGTGGCTGCCAACGCCGCTGCCACCGCTTCCTGCTTGGGCATGCCCATGCCCAGCACGATCAGCTCGGGTTGCTGGACGCGGGCCAACTGCAGATAGGTTTGCAGGCTGGCGAAGCCATCGTGAACCGACACTGGCACAATGCCGAATTCGGCTTTACAGCGCTGCACAGCCTGGTCCAGGTAGGGTTGCCGGGTGCCCCAGAAGGCGACCTTGCGCCCTCGGTAAGCAGCCATGAGCCTGGGAATGAAGTCTGTGCCGTTCATGTTGAGCCCGGGTTCCAGGCCCAGGCAGCGATACAGGATCGCCATGCCGGCACCATCGCGCAGCAGTACATCTGCGGCCGACAGCGCCTGGCTGTAGCCACCATCGCGCACCACCAGGTTCATCGCATGGGCGTTGACGAAGCCCAGCACGGTGGCCGTATCCGGTGTGGCCAGGCGATCGAGCAGGTGCTGCACGGCGGCGTCATCAGCGATCACTGCCAGCTGGTCGATCACACGCTTCCAGCGATTCTGCCACTGAGCCATCAGTCGTCATCCCGTTTTGAACGCACCCATTCAACCTGGCGCTTGATCAGGAAACTCAGGTACAAGGGAATTTTCCTGGCCGCGTAAAACGGCGCGTACAGCAGCACCGAGAACGGTATCACTTCACGGCAGAAGCGCGCCCAGGCCAACACCACGGCAAAGGCCAGCAAGGCCAAACCGGCAAAGGCGAGCCACGCGGGCGCCGCCAGGCCGAACAGCAGGTACGCCAGCCAGGTCACCAGGTTAAGCCCGAGCAAGGTCAGTACCAGCAACGCCAGGGGCGGCACCAGCAAGTCCAGGGTCAAGGCCGCCAGGCTAGCGTTACGCTGGGTGATGGCAGCCATCGCCCGCTTGGGTGCGTCGGCAAGCATCAAGCCCAGATGGCCGTGCTCCCAGCGGGTACGTTGGCTGTTGAGGCCCTGCTGGCTAAGTGGGAACTGGCTAGTGACCAGTGCCTCGGGGCAGAAAGCAGGCGGTTTGCCCTGCTGGCAAAGGTCCAGGCCCAGCTTCACATCCTCGACCAGATGACCATTGGCCAGGTTGATCAGACTCAGATCGTGCCAGCCGAACGCCATGCCCGCGCCCATCAGTTGGCATGGCAGGCCCAGGCGCGCCCAGCCACGTGGCCGCACCAGGTTCTTGACCCGCCAGGCAAACTCGGCAACCTGCACCCTCAACCCAGCACCTGCCGGTGCACGCATCAGATACAGCGACTGTACCGGGCGGGCAAGTGCGTGGCAGCGGCGCGCCAGGCAGTCGATCGCCCCCTCGCCCACCTGGCAGTCGGCATCCACCACGATGACCACCTCGGGCGGCCGCTGAGCCAGGTGGCGCACGCCGAAATCCAATGCGTAACCTTTGCCGCGCAAGCGCGTATCGTGGCGCTCTACCACTTCGGCACCGGACGCGCGTGCCAACCGGGCCGTGTCATCCGAACAGTTGTCTGCCACGACCAGCAAGCGGTCGCCGTCCAGCAGTTGCGGCGTAACGCTGGCCAGCATCGCACGAATGACCAGCGCCTCATCGTGGGCGGGCACCAACACCGCCACTCGCGGGCGCTCGCCAATGCCCTTGGGCCTGGACCGCGCCGGCAGGCAAGCCAGCAACACTTGCAGCAACAGCACCGACACCGGTACCAGGACGATGATCGCCAACAGGCCCAGTAACCAACCCAATACACTTATCATGCGTATGCCTTGAAATAGTCGGCCAGCCTGGCCGCCTCGGTATCGATGTCATGCCGTTGCACGGCACGCTGGTAGGCCACCTCGCCCATGCGCTGCAGTACCTCGGCCGGTTGCGCCAGGCAGTCGGCCATGGCTGTTGCCAACTCGTCCACGGCACCGGCTGGGAACAGCCAGCCGTTTTCGCCAGGCCGCACCAGCTCGGGGATACCCGCTACATAGGTGGTCAGCACGGGCCGGCGCAAGGCCATGGCCTCCATGATGACCACGGGCAAGCCCTCGGCGAAGCTGGGTAGCACCAGCGCACGGGCGGCCAGGATTTCCTCGCGTACCTGCGCACTGCTGATCCAGCCAGTGATACGCACTTGCTGCTGCAAGCCGTGCCGGGCAATCAAGGCCTCGATCTGCTCGCGCATTTCACCGTCACCCGCCAGCACCAGCTCGAAGGCGATCGACTGGGCAGCGAGACAGCGCGCCGCTTCCAGCAACAGCAGCTGGCCCTTCTGTTCGCACAGTCGCCCGACACACACCAGCCTTGGTGCCGGCGGCACATTGACCGGCGCCACCTCATGAAACCCACGCTCCAGGCCGCAATGCACCACCTTCACCTTGCCCCACTGCTCGGGCGCCACCCAACGGTACAACTGGCTGCGCCCGTACGAGCTCACCGCCGCGACAAAGGCGGCGCGCCGTACTTTCTCACCCAAGTGCAGGAACTGTGGTTTGTCGAATTCTTCAGGGCCGTGCACGGTAAAGCTGTATGCCGGCCCGCCCAGGGCGTTGGCCAGCATGACCACTTCAGTAGAGTTGGTGCCGAAATGCGCGTGCACATGTGTCGCCTCCCCTGCCTGCAACCACTGCAGCACCTGGCAGGCCTCGGCCAGGTAGACCAGGTGGTAGGGCCAGGCACGGTCGGCCCGCAAGCCGAGGCGCATGGCCAGCCACAGCGCCTGGAAAAACCGCCGCGGCTGCGTACGCAGTACCTGCCACGTCGGTGCCAACAACCCCTTGAGCCCACCTTGCAATACGTAGCGGGTCTTGCCCCGTTCGCTTGCGTCCTCGGCATCCTGCACTTCGGCGTCCCACCCACGCAGGGCTATACGTTGCACCTCAACCCCTTGGCGCTCCAGCGCCAGTATTTCGCGACGGATGAAACTGTGGCTGACTTTCGGGTACTGATTGATGAAGTAAGCAATGCGCATACGAATCCAGATCCAAACCCGCTTGATGACCAACCTTCCCTGGCAACCTTCACTTCAGGCTGTCGACTACGGGCGGTCCGTCTACTGCCGATGCACTCACAGCAAATGCATCCCCCTGTTTTCCTTGTAGTCCAAGGTTGTGATTGCTGCTTGGCAATGCTGCCTGCAAACGGGTGAAAACATCGTCGAGCAATGCCTGGCGGCGGCGGTACATCGCCCGTTTCTTGGCCGGGATGTCAGTTTCCGCCCGTTGCGCCGGCGCTAATGGCAGGCTGAAAAAATCCTCACGGTCAGACGCTGTGGCACCGTGTTCTTGCCAGATCACGTCGTAGTTGGCCGCCAGGTCCTGGCCCTTGTCGCTGCCAAAATAGGGATGGCGATGGTGCCGGCAGGCGTCGCTGACGGCATACAGCTGTGTCACACCCAAGGTTCTGCCCAGGCATTTCAACGCTTCGAGCAACAGGCTGCGTGGCCGCAGCCCTTCGAAGTCCTTGGTCAGGTCACGGTAGATGGCCAGCGAGGTTTCGCTGTCGATACCTTTGTGGATGCCCTGCACCGCACCAATGAACAGGCAGGTTTCACCCTGGCTGCGGCCCAGGGTGAAGGCAAGGGATGCCACACGCAGGTCGGCCTGGAACAGGTTCAGCACCAGCTCGCCTTCGCGCTTGAACCAGATTGGCCGGTCCAGCACCAGGCAACAGCCCGGCGAGTGGCTGGACAGGTCACACAGCCTCAGGTTTTCGTCGCGCCCCAGCAACAGCAACGCCGGGAACTGCCCAGCCACCCGTTCAAAGTGCGTAGCCACCACCTCCAGACGCTGTGGCGCCTCCCAGCATCGGCTGATGTAAGGCCATTGCACGACACCGATACAATCCACACCCAGCCGCTGCAGACCATGCGGCCCCAGCGCCGCCGTCATGCGCTGCATGAATCCGTTCAGCTCAGGCCACTGCCTGGCGATCTGCCGTGCCAACTTGTACTTGTTGTGCATCGCCCGCAACGAGTAACCCGGTTGCAAGGTAAACACGCTTTTCACGAGGGTGCCGAGCATCATGGGTTTCTCTCACTTGTACTCGATCAAAGCCGATTTGCCAGCCGCAAGGCGGTGGCGCAGGAACTTCAGTTGGCCGAGCATTTCCGGGAACTTGCCCAACACCAGGAACACGGCCTGCAGCCAGTTCTCGCGCGTCCACTTGCCGCCGCGGCGCGCCAGGCGCACCGCCTGCAGTGGGTAGATCAACAGCAACAGCAGGCCCCAGCCGCCCAGCAGCAGGCAGGCCAGCGCGATCACCAAAGGTATGCCCAGGCCCCACAACCAGGCCCGACGTGACTCACGCAGCCAATGCCGCTCGGGTGGCTGGCCATGCAGGTAGGCGCCCTCGGCATAGGCATGCCCAGCGCGCAGGCTACGCCGCCACCATTGGCTGAAACGCGTCATGCCGGCATCGTGCAGGGTCATCTCGGCAGCCAGTCGCCAGACTTTCCAGCCGCGGGCCCGCAAACGCACGCACAGTTCCGGCTCTTCTCCGGCGATCAGGTCAGGACGGAAGCCACCCACGGCAGCAAAGGCGTCTGCCCGCATCAGCGCATCGCCGCCACAGGCCTTGGCCTCACCGACCGGGGTATCCCACTCCAGGTCGCACAGCAAGTTGTACACCGAACGCTGCGGGAAGCGCTCACGCCGGCGACCACACACCACTGCCACGGCGGGGTGCTGCTCAAGAAAAGCCTGCGCCGTGGCCAGCCAGCTGGCATTCACCTCGCAGTCGCCATCGACGAACTGTACCAGCTGCATCGATGGCAACAGGCGCTGCAAGGCGGCAAAACCTTCATTGCGGGCGCGTGCGGCGGTGAACGGGATACTCATGTCCAGCGCCAGTACTGCCACGCCAAGGTTGGCGGCCAACTGCAGCGAACCATCGGTGGAACCCGAGTCGACGTACATGACTTTGTCGGCCCCGTGCGCCAGCGAAACAAGGCAGCGCTCGAGGCGCTGGCCTTCATTGCGGCCGATTACCACCACCCCGATCACCGTTGCCATAGGCCTCACTCGACCGATGCCACGGCGGCCGGATGCCGGGCCTTGATGATGGCCGGCACCCCCACTGCCAGTGAATTGTCAGGCACATCTACCAGCACGACGGCATTGGCGCCGATGATCACGTTGTTGCCGATGCGAATACTGCCCAGCACCTTGGCCCCGGTGCCAATGTCGACGTTGTTGCCGAACACCGGGGCAATCGGCTCGTCGACATTCTTCAGGCCCACCACCACGCCGTTGCGGATACGGCAGTCATCGCCGAAGCGGGCATAGCCGCTGACAACGATGCCGCCAAAATGATCGATGACGAAGTTGCGCCCGATCACCACCTCGCACGGCAGTTCGATACCGGTGATGATCTGGACGAATTTGAACAGCACCTTGTAGATGAGCGAGCACAGTTTGCGCAGCAGTGCCGGGCGCAGCGTATAACGCCAGCGGCCAAAGCGGTACACCAGCAAGACCCAGAAACCCTGGGCGCCCCAGTCCCCGCCATGGGCCCGCAGGTCGGCGCGAATATTATCGAACATGGCTCCACCTACCTTGTCGGTTGGCTGGCGTACCGGGTCTTGAACAGCAAAGACCAGGTTGCCCGGCAATGACGCCAGCAGGCCTGAATGGCGCCCCAGCCGCGTCGTTTCAACAGCGCCTTGAGTGCCAGCACCAGGTCGCCCAGCGTGACCAGCAGCATGTGCAGGGCAAGCCCCGCCACCCCATGATGCTTGCGGAAGTACAGCAACTCGCTTTCGATCTGATAGGACGAGATCTGCCGGCTGGCGGCCTCCAGCTCCGCCACCGACTTGGAGCTTTCGCCACCGATGTGCACCACCGTGGTATGCGGGTAGAACACCACTTTCCAGCCCGCTTCCTTCACCCGCTTGCAGTGGTCCACCTCTTCGTAATAAAGGAAGTAGCGCGGGTCGAACAAACCCACCTTGTCGAGTACTTCGCGGCGCACCAGGTAGAAGCAGCCGGGCAACCAGTCACACTCGCGCACCGAGGCGTGGTCCCAGTTCATGTCGTCGACCATCTTCACCCCTGGGAAGAACCGCCCCAACCCGGTACGCCCGACGAACACATTGAGCGGTGTGGGGAAGTAGCGACAACTGGGCTGCAGGTCGCCATCGCGACCCTCCAGGCGCACCCCCAGTACGCCGCACTCCGGGTGGGCGTCCATGTAGTCGAGCGTTTTTTGCAGCGAGTCGGCGGCAACGAAGGCATCGGTATTGAGCAGCAAGGCATACTTGCCCTTGAGGTGCGCCAACAACTGGTTGTTGGCCCGGCCGAAACCCACGTTCTGCTTGTTGCTCAGCAGCAGTGCCTCGGGGCACACCTGGGCCATGCGCTGCACCGAGTCATCGCGCGAGGCATTGTCGACCACCAGGTAACTGGCCAGCCGCTCGCTGTCGGCCCGGCGCAGCGCATCGAACATCGGCTGCAACAGTCCAGCGGTATTGAAGTTGACCACCATGACATCCACAGGTTTGCTAGCCATTTCAGCTGTCCCCGAAGAAATACTGACGTCTTTGCGCCATCAGTAACGGTTCCACTTCCGGGTCGTAGGCACCGTTGCGCTGCTTCACCAGATCGATCCATGGGTAGGCTTCGCAACGTGCCTCGACCCGCTTGATCAACTGTTCGGTGGTACAAATGAACTCGGCAGGGTTGCCACCATAGACGGTGCCTGGCGGCACGTCCTTGGTCACCACCGCCCCTGCCGCCACGATGGATTCGGGCCCGATGGTCACGCGAGGCATCACGATCGCACCATGGCCGATGAAGCAATTGTCCTTGATGTCGATGAAACCGACCGAATCCAGGTGCTTGCCAAAGCGATGCTCGATCAGCAATACCACCCCGTCATGACCGATCAACGTGCAGTCGGACAAGCCCACGCTGTTACCGATACGTACCAGCGACGGGTCGAGAAACTTGCAGCCTGTATTGACGTAGAAATTGCTGCCGACCGAATGAAAGTTGCCCCATCGGGCCAGATAGGCCCCCCATTCAAGACCAGAGGGGTTGCAGAACCTCCTGTAGAATTTGCCACCTCGCCCGGTTGCATGGGCGTAGCGCGCCACTGCCTTGCGTATCCATCCTTTCATACTGCCTGGCCTCGCGATCTGAACAATCTGGAGTCTCCTGAGGCGTTCCGGTCTCGTTCTTCTAGGTGCTGACCGCATCGCACTCACCCGTGTACAACCTTCATCACGCCGCGGCGCCGCTGGCCGCTTTCATCTTGTTATCGAGGTGGTCGGCCAGCCGCAAGGCAAATTGCAACAGCGGCATGGTCGGGTTGGAGGCGCCGCCCTTGGCAAAAATGCTGCTGCCGGCGACATACAGGTTTTCGGTACCGAACACCTTGCAATTGGCATCGACCACACCGAACTGCGGCGAGGCGGCCATGCGCGTGGTGCCCATGTGATGGGCATGGGGTGCCATTCTCAGCGGTATCGAGGTGTCGTAAACGAAATCGTTGAGCTTGACGAACCCCAGGTCCATGTCGGCGAACTGCTTGGCCAGTTCGCTGCCAATGCACTTGATGGTGTGCCGGTCTTCGGCGCTAAGCACCCAATTGACATTGACCTTGGCCACGCCCAGCGCATCCTTCTTGTCCAGCAGCGAAATGCGGCTGTGCAGGTTGGGGAACTGCTCGATCATGGTGCTGATCACGCCGTCACCAGGGCAGCTGAACTTGGCGACGAAGGCGACCTTGCTGGCAAACCCCATGTCGCAGGCCAGGCTCTCGAGAAAATACTTCACCTCGGCAGTGCGGCCATAAGTTTGCACATCGGCCAGCAAGGAGGCGGTGACATTGCCTTTACCGGCCTTGTACTCGTCGACGAAAGCATCGGTGGTGTAGTACTGGCGCGGCTCTGGGTCCTGCCCGGACTTGAGGATGAAAGTGCCCATTTCGATATTCAGGTGTTCCATGAAACACCCGCCGACCAGCCCTTCCTTGCTCACCACGCCTGCGGCCACCAGGGTCTCGCTGTTCAGCAACTGCCGGGCATTCTCGATGGCCCCTGTGGCCAGAATGAAATTTCCAGCCACCAGGCGTTGACGATTGCACTCATAGTCAGACAAAACCACCGCAGCCAGGTGGCCGGAAGCCTTGTCGAACTCCAGGTCAACGCAATTACAGTTGATGAACACATCCAGGCCTGGGGTCTGCTCCAGTGCTGTAGCGTACTTCTGCGCAAAACGTGTCGGCGTGCTGAGCAGAAAACGGTCCGCCTCGAAGTCACCGCCATTGAGACCGGCATTCATCGCGCGAAAATCCGAGCCAGGCGCCAGATCGACGATCTCCATGGCTGCCGGCAGAAAGCCTTCGATCTCCGAGTAGGGAATTGGCCAGCCCGGCAAGACGCCTGGCGGGGCGACGGCAAAATCCGAAGGGGTGAATGGTCGGCACCGGCCAGCCCAGTGATTGGAGGTGCCACCCAGGTAGCGCAGGCGGGTTTCCTCGGCATACAGTTCCAGGCCGGTGGATGAGCACGCGTACAAGTCTTGCGAGTGCGGCGCATATTCGCGCCCCCCGCCTTCGGCGATCATTACGCTCCAGCCGGCGGCTGCCAGGCGCAAGCCCAGGGTTATACCCGCCGGGCCGGCCCCGATGATGCAGAAATCATAGTGATCGCGCAGCGCCTTCTGCTGCTCAAAGTCCTTGATCATGCTGACGCGTTCCGAAAGTAACGGGACGGCAATACCCAACCGTTGATTACCACGAACCCGGGCTTTTCGACCGTCTTGCCCGCAACGGCCGCCGAGGCGCCGAACACCGCGCCCCCCGCGCCGAGCAAGACACAGCTCTGGAGAAAGCCTCTACGACCCAACTGCGCAGTACAAAAAGTGAGCTTCCCCATGTTCCCGTGACCTGTAGCCATGAAAGTTACACCCGGCAAACTGCGCTACAGCCAGTTGAAAAAGGCCGTCAACAGTGCCCCGCACAGCGCCCCGACCAGCAACATCGGCAGTACCACCAGCTCACGTTTGAGGCTGAAGATATCCAGTTTGCAGTTCACATACACAACCAGCACCAGCGTTGGCGCAGCATGCAGGGCAACCCCCCAGATAGCCCACTCCACCCCGCCAATCGCCAGTAACAGCGGCAACAGCCCCCATAACGAGACCAGGCGGATGATGTTGTCCATGGCCTGGTACTTGGTCAGGCCCAAGGCAATCCACACCTGATGAGCCAAGGTATAGCGCAATACGATGAACGATAGCGAGAGAATCGCCAGCATCGGCCCGGCTTCGCGGTAGCGATCGTCATACATCCAGCCGATCAGCAGCGGGCTGGCGGTCAGGAAACCGCCACAAATGAACAGCACCAGCAGGTCGACCAGCAGCCGAAAGCGGAAATACAGCGCTTTCAGGCGCGGCTTGTCGTCGGCCCGGGCCGCTTCGCTGAAAGCAGGCAGCGCCACCGCGCCGACAATTTTCATGAGCGCGGTCTGCACCGCACCCAGGATCAGCACGGCGATCGAATACACACCCAGTTGCGCCGCCGACATGCTGGCGCCAAACCATATGCGGTCGCCGTACATCGCCAGCACGCCGACCATCGACGACAACAGAATCCAGCGGCCAAACACGATCAGCTCGGTCAGCGCCGAACGGTCCCAGCGCAGGTGGTTGTTGGGCCCCTCCAGGGCGGTATGCCCCAGCACGGTCCAGACGACCGCCGAAACCAGGCCTGATAACACCAGCGCCCAGATCGAATGGGTCAGCAAGCCCAGCACCAGCATCACCACCAGGCCCGCCACCTGCGAGGCAAGGTCGACCAATACCACGCGCTTTTGTTGGAAAGTGCGTACCGCCACATCTATCTTGGTGGACTGGAAACCCCAGATGGCCGCCGACAGGCCGGTGACCGCCAGTACCATCGGCAGTACCGGCGCGGCATAGGTCGAGTCGGCCGGCCACAGCTCAGCCAGTTGGGCCAACCAAGCTCCCAGGGCCAGCAGCAGGGTAAGGGCAAACAGCAGGAAACCGCGGATGATCTGCACGGTCCAGGCGGTGTTGAGAAAGTCCGGATCGTCTCCGCGGTGGCTCTGGATGATGTTCTGGCGCAGGCCGACATCGGAAAGCAAATGCAGCAGTATCGAAACAGTGGTGGCGATGACCATCACCCCGAACATTTCCGGCAGCAGCAAGCGGGCCATGATCAGATTGCCGCCCAGGCGCATCACCTGTGAAGCCACCTGCGAGACCAGGTTCCAAGACCCGGCCCTCAAGGCCCGCTTGCGCAGGCTCGCGGCGGCTGACACATCAATCGACGGCATGACTTCAATCTCTGACTGATTGGCTAAAAGTCACTATAGTTTCAATTAGCCACGATGCTAGCCGTTGCCCACCAAGGGAAAGGTGTACATAGCCGATGCCTGAACATTTTCGTGCGTTGATCGTCATCCTGTTTCTGGCGAGCGTGGTCTTCCTGATGGCCCGGCGGCCTGCCACCGACCTGATTCCGCTCAGCGACTACAAGCGCCGGCGCAATCTGTGGTTCCTGCTGACCCTGCTGGCTTTTTTCTCCCACAGCTTCTGGCTGTACCTGGGGGTGGGCGCGGTCGTCCTGTTGCTGGCCGGGCGCCGCGAGCACAACCCCATGGCGCTGTTCTACATGCTGCTGTTCCTGATCCCGCCAGCATCGGTGCAGGTGCCCGGGTTTGGCGTGGTCAATTACCTGGTCGACCTGAACCATATTCGCCTGCTGACCCTGTGCGTGCTGCTGCCGGCCGCGCTGTACCTGCGCCGCCAAGGTGACACCTTGCGCTTTGGCCGCATCTGGGCTGATAAACTGCTGGCGGCAGGCCTGCTGCTGATGAGCGTGCTCTATTTGCGCGAAACCACCCTTACCGACACGCTGCGCCAGGCGCTGTACCTGTATGTCGACGTTCTCCTGCCGTATTACGTGGCCAGCCGTGGCCTGCGCCAGATCAGCGACTTCAAGGACACCCTGCTGGCCTTCGTGCTGGCCTCTTTCGTCATGGCGCTGATCGCTGTGGCCGAGTATGTGCGCCACTGGCTGTTGTACAGCGCCCTGGTCGACGCCATGGGCGTGCCATGGAGCATGTCCGGCTACCTGAGCCGGGGCGGTGCACTGCGGGCAAGCGTCACCACCGGCCAGGCGATTGCACTGGGTTACGTGATGAGCGTGGCCATCGGCCTGTTCCTGTTCGTGCAGGGCTATGTGCAACGCCCGCTGCACAAGGCCATGGGCGCCCTGCTGCTGGCCGCCGGGCTGTTCGCGCCATTGTCGCGTGGCCCGTGGATCGGCGCCGTGGTCATCGTGGTGGTGTTCATCGCCCTGGGCAAAGGCGCCGTCAAGCGCCTGGCGCTGCTAGGTGCGGCAGGCATGCTGGCGTTGCCCTTGCTGACCGTCGTGCCTGGGGGCGAAAAGGTGCTGGACCTGCTGCCGTTCATCGGTAACCTCGAGAAAGAGAACATCACCTACCGCGAGCGGCTGATGGACAACTCGTGGATCGTCATCCAGCGCAATCCGTTGTTCGGCTCCTTCGACTTCCGCAACACACCCGAAATGCAGGCGATGATCCAGGGCGACGGCATCATCGACATCGTCAACACCTACATCAACCTGGCGTTGCGGGTCGGCCTGGTCGGGCTAGGTCTGTTCGTGGCGTTCTTTGCCGTCGTGCTGCGGGGTATCCGCAAGGCCATGCTCAGCTTTGCCGACAAGGACGACGAGCGACGACAGCTCGGCCGGGTGTTGCTGGCAACGCTGATCGGCATTCTGGTCATCATCTTCACGGTCAGCAGCATCACCTTCATCCCGGTGGTGTACTGGTCTATCGCAGGCCTGGGCGTGGCCTACATCCAGATGGTTCGCCGGCTGCACAACAGCCCGGCCGTGGAACTGGCAGAACCCGACCTACAACCCAGGTAATGTTCATGAATAGGCTGTCCCTGCGTCATTACGTGCGCCTTTCGGCCATTGCCGGCCTGGCCCTGCTGCCGCTGGCCAGCTGGGCTTCAGACTGGCAGGTCAGTGTCGATGAGCAAAATGGCTTGCCTAACGTGACACACGGCGGTGGCCCGGTCATGAAGGCCAAATTCGATTTCTGGGCTGCCAACTGGAGCTGGACCGGTTTCTATACCGACTTCAAGGTCAATGGCCCTTACCACTACACGCTGCGGGGCAAGAACAAGGAACTGGACTTCGACCTGCAGGCTGACATCCGTAAGGAAGAGGCGCAAACCCTGAGCTGGGCCTTCGATCTCGACGCCCACAGCCGCCAGAGCGGTGTCATGGGTGGCGGCCTGGTGTTCCAGTTCGACCCGGCGCAAATCGCCGGCGGCATGGGCGCCCCGCAATTGTTGCCCGACAACCGCGGCTGGACGTGGGGCAAGGCTGACCAGGGGCGACGCATCGAAATGCGTTTCGACCCGCCACTGGCCAAGGTCTATTTCGAGCGCGGCAACCCGTCCGAGCTGCGTGCATTCCTCTACAAGGACCCGATCAGCGCCGGCCGCCAGCAGCTCAAGGCCGTGCTCAACGTGACCGGCGACATCGAACTCGGCCCGACACCCAGCGAGCGCTTCGGCCTGGCAGACCCCGCCACCTGGCCTGATGACCAGCTGGACTGGCGCACCTCGCCGGTGGACCTGTCGTTCCTCAACGCAGCGGAAAAACCCGCCGGCAAGCGTGGCTTCGTCAAGGCTGTCGGCGACCAGTTGATGTTCGCCGACAACACCCCGGTACGCTTCTGGGGCACCAACCTGTCGGCCTACTCGCTGTTCAAAAGCCCCGACGACGAAATCCGCCAACAAGCCAAACGCCTTTCGGCACTGGGTTTCAACCTGGTGCGCCTGCATCACCACGACTCGCCCTGGGTCAGCCCCAACGTCTTTGGCGACGGCACCGTGGTGCGCGATACCCAGCAGCTCAGCACCGAATCGCTGCGCAAGCTCGACCTGTGGATCAAGTCACTCAAGGACGAAGGCATCTACATCTGGCTGGACATGCATGTGCAGCGTGCGTTTACCGCCAACGACCACATCGAAGACTTCAAGGAGCTGCCCGAGCAGGACGGTCGCGTCGACCTGAAGGGTTACGCCTACGTGAACGACAGTATCCGGCAGGCGATGAAACGCTTCGCCGAGCAGTACCTGACCCATGTCAACGAGTACACGGGCCTGGCCTACAAGGACGACCCCGCCATCGCCGCCGTGCTGATCACCAACGAGAATGACCTGACCCAGCATTACGGCAACGCCCTGATGCCGAACAAGGATGTACCCCGCCACAGTGCGCGCTACATGACGGCGGCCAAGGCCTTTGCCAAACAGTTTGACCTACCCGCCGACCTGACCTGGCGTGCCTGGGAGCATGGGCCGTCGAAGCTGTTGCTCAACGAGCTGGAACAACGCTTCAATGCCGACATGATCGCCCACTTGCGCAGCGTGGGCGTGAAAGTCCCCATTGCTACCACCAGCACCTGGGGCGGTAATGGGCTTAGCGCACTGCCGGCATTGAGCGTTGGCGATGTCATCGACGCCCACAGCTACGGCGACACAGGCCAACTGGAGAAGAACCCGCTGACCAGCGACGGCATGATCGACTGGATTGCTGCCGCCCAGGTCGTCGGCAAACCGCTGACCGTCACCGAGTGGAACGCCGAGCCCTTCCCGCTGCCTGACCGTCACTCGCTGCCGATTTACATCGCCGGCACCGCCAGCCACCAAGGCTGGGACGCCATGCTGCAATACGCCTACAGCCAACAGGCGTTCAACCCGGGTTGGCGCACGGCGGACAACTGGCACGCGTACAACGACCCCGCGATGATCGCCACCCTGCCCGCCGCTGCCCTGCTCTATCGCCGTGCGGACGTGAAACCCGCCACCACTCGCTACGTGTTCGCACCGACACCTGCCACCCTGTACAACCAGGAAATCACCCCGCGTAACTCACCGCTGCTGCGCACAGCCATGGAAAAGGGCCAGTTGCAGATCGCCCTGCCACACACGCCGGAATTGCCTTGGCTCAAACCCGCGCCCATCCCGGCAGACGCGCAGGTGCTGCACGACCCGGGGCAAGCGCTGCTGGCCGCCGATGCCACCGAGTCGGTGACCGACACAGGCGAACTCAGGCGCAACTGGCAACAAGGCATCTACACCATCGACACGCCACTGACCCAGGCCGCCAGCGGCTGGCTGGGCGGCCGCCCGATCAACCTGGGTGCCATTCAGATACAAATGAAAACGCCTTACGCCAGCGTCGTGGTCCAGAGCCTGGACGGCAAGCCACTGGGCCAGTCGCGCGAGCTTCTGCTGTCACTGGGCACCCGTGCCATGCCCAAGGCCGATGACAAGACGCCGTTCAATGTCGAGCCCCTTGAAGGCAGCCTGGACATCAAGGCACCCGCCGGCCTGAAACTGTTCGCCCGCGATGCACGGGAGCAGCTGAAGCCGCTGCCGGTGGCCTACAAGGATGGGCAATACACCATTACCTTCGACGGTACCTACATGTCCAATTGGCTATTCTTGAAATAGAGCATATGGCCATCTACGCTCAGGTCACCTGTAGCTGATCATCCCACCTGCACGTGTCAGGGAGTGTTCACTGCGTCTGTAAACAGCAGATTCCAGGAGGTGGGGATGAAATATCTGGTTGTGGGTGGTGCGGGCTACATTGGCTCGCACATGGTCAAGCACCTGCTCGCCGCCGGCCATGAAGTGCTGGTGGCGGACCTGGTCTCACCTGGCCCCGGTATCCAGTGGGCCAAGCTCGACATCGCCGACGAAGCCGCACTGGATGTGCTGTTTGGCGTGTGTCGCTTCGATGCGGTGTTCCACTTCGCCTCGTTCATTCAAGTGGGCGAGTCGGTCAGTGCCCCCGGCAAGTACTACCAGAACAACGTCGCAGCCACCCTTTCCCTGCTGCAGGCCATGGTCAATGCCGGCATCAGGCACCTGGTGTTTTCTTCGAGTGCCGCCGTATACGGCAACCCGCAGTACGTGCCGATCGATGAAGCACACACCAAGGGGCCGATCAACCCGTATGGGTTGAGCAAATGGATGGTCGAGCAGATTCTTGAGGACTTCGACCGGGCCTATGGTTTGAAGTCGGTAAGCCTGCGCTATTTCAATGCAGCGGGCGCTGACCCGGAAGGCCAGCTAGGCGAGCGTCACGAGCCGGAAACCCATCTGATCCCGTTGATCCTGCAGGCTGCATCTGGCCGGCGCGAGGCGGTGACAGTGTTTGGTCGCGACTACGACACGCCGGATGGCACCTGCATACGCGACTACGTGCATGTGGCAGACCTGGCGGCTGCCCATGCACTGGCAGTGGATTATCTACTGGACGGTGGCGAGCGTGCCGCGTTCAACCTGGGCAATGGCCTGGGCTTTTCGGTGCAGCAGGTGATCGATACGGCCCGGGCCGTGACCGGGCGACAGATCACTGCCCTTGACGCACAGCGCCGCGCCGGCGACCCGCCACGGCTGGTGGCGGATGCGAGCAAGGCCATGCAGGTGCTGGGCTGGCGCCCTGCATTCGCCTCACTGGAGCAGATTGTGCGGCATGCGTGGCAGTGGGAGTTGCAGTATCCCTGGAGGCGCTGAGTTGGCCTCATAGCTTTCAGGCGCAGCACAAGGCTGCGCCTGAAAGCGTATTGCCAGAAGGCTCAGTAATAGGTGCGTGGCTGTTCGTCGGCCTTGTTCAACACTGTCCCGATCAGGTTCACCGTACCCAGGTGATGCAGGCAATCCTCGATTTCCTTCTTGTTGTTCATTCCGTTGGCCACCACCAGCAACACGCAGTCGAACTTGGGTAACACGGTGATCGCATCATCCGAGCTGAGCAGCGGTGGCAAATCGAAAATGCAGATGCGCGATTCGTAGCGGTTGCGCAAATCGCCAATCAGGTTGTTCACCTTGGGCGAGGACAGCATCTCGGTCGACAGGGGCACGGGTACCCGCGTTGGCAGCACCACGAAGCGCGGCAAGGTGGGGTTGACCAGGCAGTCCTGCAACTCGGCCTTGTCCGTCAGAAACTCGTTCAGTGCCTGCTCCATGGGCAGGCCCAGGTAACTGCCGACCTTGGGCCGGCGCAGGTCGAAGTCCACCAGTAACGCAGTCTTGGTGGTGTGGTGGGCAATACTCATGGCCAGGTTGATCGCCAGCATGGTCTTGCCCGCTTCCGGCGTTGGCGAGGTGATGGCCAAGGTACGCCAGCCGTTCTCGTCCATGGCCCTGAGCACCTGCGTACGCAGCAGGTCGATCGGCCCGTTCATGTTGGAGTTCTTGTTGTACGCCACGATGCGGTTACGCTCCAGGTGGTCTGCACGCAGCGGTACCACCTTGGTGTTCACGTAATCGAACTGACCCGGCACTTCGGCCAGCGCCGTACCGGGGGCGGGAGACAGTGCCTGGGGAGTACCTGGGGTAACCTGATGAATATTGTTGCCAACAGCCGGCTTGATCCTGTCCATCACTGCTTTCCCTATACAAACCGAGACATGACTTTGTACAACAGCACATCCAGTGGCATGTAGAACACGTGCACCAGCCCTATCATGATAGCTGCCAACGCCAGTGCCGCCAGGATCAGTCGATTGCGCCAGCGCTTGCGTCGGGCCACGTCGGCCCGGGTATCGATATAGGGCAGTGCCACCAGCACCCGTTTGCCCAGCAGGCTTTCCAGGGCGCCAACGCCACGCACGCGCTGATTGAGCATTTCCAGCAGCATCACCAGCGCACCGCCACCGGCCGGTGCCAGCACCAGGCCCAGCGCAGCGATTTTCTTGCGGTTAGGCTTGATCGGCTTCTCAGGCAACAGGGGAGGCTCCAGCAGCACAAAGCGTTCAGCCTTGTTCTCCTGCTCCAGGCTTTCGGTAATCTTTGCGCCCATTTCCTTGGCACGAATCTCTTCGTATTTCTTGCGCGCGTTGTCGTGGTCTCGCATCAAGGTCACCAGGCCACGCTCGACCTGCGGCGCCTCGAGGATCTCGGCTTCGTAGCCTTCCATTTTCCGGGTCAGCTCACGCTTTTGCTCTGCCAGCGAGGCAATACGCACCTGGGCGGCGCTCATCTTGGCGCGGACACGGGCCGCGTCGAGGCTGACCGTGGACACTGCCGCAGTGCGCCCCCCACTGGCTTCGAGCGCCTGGATCTTGCGCTTGACCGCCACGACATCCGGGTGGGCGTCCTTGTAGCGGGTCAGCAGTTGCGCGTATTCGGCTTTCAGGCTTGGCAGGTCTTCGGGCAGGTCGGCACGGGTTGGCCGGGTGCCCTCGGCAACCTTGGTGGCAAGGCCGGCATTGGCCGCAGACAGCTCCAGTTCCAGGTAGCGCAGCTCTTCCTGGGCAGCCTTGTAGTCACGGTCGACCTCACGGAATTCCAGCTCCGCCCGCGACAGCATGTTCATGCGCAGGGTCTGGTGCTCGGGCAAGGCATTGGCGTGGGCCTGCTTGAAATCGGCCAGCTGGTTTTCCAGGCTGGCCAGCTCGGCACCCAGCTTGTTGGCTTCCTGGGTGAGGAATTCGGTGGTTTCGTTGGCTCGCTCGGTGCGCTGCTTGAGGTTTTCGTTGAGGAACAGCGTCACCAGTTCATCGGCGACTTCCTTGGCTACTTGTGGCTGTTTGTGCTCGAACGAGACATTGAACGCCACGGTCGCTTCACCACGGCCGCGCACGTAGGTGGTCAGGGTTTCGACCACGATCGCGTTGCGCATCTGGTCGATCTTGTCGCTTTCGCTGAAGCGCTTGTCGGCGAAGAGGTCGTACTTGCCGATGATGCGCAGCAGGTTGTCGCGGGTCATCACCCGTTGACGGATCACCTCGATGCGCTCATCGGCAAAGCTGGTGTTGTTGGTCGACACCAGCTCAGGCGAAATCTGCTGCGACTCCACCAGAATGGTGCCGGTCGACTGGTAGATCGGCGGCACCATCAACGCGACGGCCACGGTCGCGGCGAGAATGACTGCGGCACTCACCCCTAACACCAGGGCCCTGTCCTTGATAATGGCGATGTAATCTCTGAGGGAGAGCTCGTAGTCAGACTTCATAGGGCCACCTGCCTGAAGTTCAGATGTCGGGGTACCTGTACGTCAACGTCAAACCAACGATCGTAGCGGTCGCATCCGGTACATGGTCCTGCTGCCGTTCCTTGTACATCAGCGACAGGCGCAGGTCCCAGTAAGGCGAAAACTGGCGGCTGGCCCATACGCTGTAAGTCTGCAGCGTGTTGGGCGACTGCCCTTTGCTGTCCTGCCACGCGGCGTCAGCGCCCACACGGGACAACTCGGTCAGCGCATAGCTCCACACACCACGCACCTGGTCCAGTTCGGCGAAGCCGCCTTCGGCGCTCGCCACCGTGCTGCGCTCGGCGGTGAGGCTGGCATCGGCACGCGTGCCGGTGTACAGCAACGCAACCCCACCCTCCCCGCGCCGGCCGCCGTCGTCGCCTGACACTTGGTTGACGCCAACATGGGCATCGGCGCTCAAGCCTTCGGCAAGCTGGTATTTGATGCCGACTGCCGGGCTGTAGCTGTTGGAAGCGGTCGCGGTAAGGTCCTCTTCGGGCTCATAGCGCCGGGCACCAAAACGGGTATACAGGTCAGCCCGCTCACTCCAGGCGTAAGTCCAGGTAAAGACGTTCGCCAGTTCGTCGTAGCCTGTCAGCGTGCTGATGTCGTAACGGGCACGGCTGTAGGTGGTTTCGTTGCTCAAGGTACTGCGCTCGGTCACCGCCTGGCTCCAGTTGCCAGTCAAGGTGTAAAGCTTCTGCGTACCGTCGGTGGTAATCACCCCGGTATCCAGTACGGTGCCCGACAGCGTCGAGCTTTCGTTGTAGCGCCCCACCAGGCCAAACCGCCCCCGCTCGGTGGTGCGCTGCCAACCCAGGCTGATATCAGGGTCTTCACGGTCATCGACGATATCCGTATCGGACGAGCGCAGCAGATGCATGCCAAGCCCCAACCTCAATTCGTCACGGTCAAAAGTGCCGATCAGGGTGTAATCCGGCGCGATAATAGTGCGCGTTATACCCTTTTCCCCCGAGGTCAACAGCAATGGGTTGCTGTCGAATTCGACGGATGTCGGTACCACCACCGTAGACTGCCAATTTGCCGCCAGTACCGCGTCCGTGAACGGCAAGACCAAGATTGCCGTTGCAATGCGAGTTGTTCTAAGAAGAGGCATTAAATGTTCTTATTAAAGGCAAGATCAAGGAACGACCAGCGTATCGCCAGCCTGAAGTTGGATGTTGGTGGACATGTCCCGCCCAGACACCAGGTCCTTATATCGCACGGGCAGGATCTTTTGGGAAGCACCGGTGCCGCGGACCACCTTGATTTCGCTTTCATCTGCAAACTTGTCCAGGCCACCCGACATGCTCAGCGCCTGCAGCACCGCCGTGGGGCCTGCCATTTGCACAGGCCCGGGTTTGATCACTTTGCCTTGGACATAGACCATGTTGCCGGCAATGCTTTTGACGACAACGCTTACGTTAGGGTCGGGGAGGTATTTTTCGAGTTTGGCAGCGACCTGCTTCTCGACTGCCGTTACGTCCAGCCCGGCGACATCGATGCGCCCGGCCAGGGGGAAGGTGATACTGCCATCGGGAAGTACGGTGGCTTCTTGACGCAGGCTTTCTTCCTGCCATACCGAAACCATCACCACATCGCCGGGGCTGAGCAGGTAGGCAGCACTGCTCTGGTCGGCGTTACCGGCACCAGACCACACCGTCAGCATGCAGAAAGCGGCAAACATTGAACGCACCATGAGGGTCCCTCCGGCCAAATGGCCCGACAAAGAGCACTGAATGAGAACAACACACCAACTCTCGCTCCGCTTCACGGCGCACTGCTGCCGCGATGGCCTCGACCTTCCTGGAGGCCCTTGCCTTGACGCTACAGACGTGGCTGCAACGCCTTGTAAATGTTGGTCCTACGGGCTACTGGGAATATAGCAACGGTTGGAGAATTCACAAGCCACGCCTGTGGCTTCGCGGCAAGGAGCAGTCACTTCAGGTACAAGGCAGCCGGTTCAGATCTTTCTGCGGTTGGCAACGGCAACAAAACCGACCACAGCAAAGGCAAAGAACCAGCCAGCAGTTGAAACAGGAATGATACTGTTCTGATTTATATACGAATCTGCCGCGCGGGCAGCACCACTTAGCATCACCAGCAAGAACATCGATTTGATTATCAGAGTCGTGCGCATACTCCCCTCCTAAAAACAGGAAAATCAATGAGTTATTAATGCGGTGCTGCGGGGGTTGTTTCGTATTTGATTTGAGCTTATGGGCACAATGACACTACGTCAATGATCCGACACCATAATAAAATTCAATGGGCAATGGGCGCATTCGTCAAAAAAACGACATGCAGATTATGCAAGGGAGGGCGGTTGCGATGAACCTGGCGTTTCACGCCTGAGAACGTGTGGGGGGCATAGTTGCCCCCTTGCGCTTTCATTCGTCTGCGTGGTGAACAACAACCAGTAACTGCGCCGGCGTCACACCTACCGAGCGCAGCCGGTGCGGTGTCTGGGCGTTGAAATGCAGGGCGTCGCCCTGCTCCAGCAACACCCGCTCACTCATGAAATCCACTTCCACCTGGCCTGTGTGAACAAACAGGAACTCTTCGCCCTGGTGTTCCTTGAACGTAGGGTCGCTGAACTCGGACGGCGGCTGAATCAGAAACGGCAGCAGGCTGCGCTGGCCAATCTGACTGGTGAGGGCCGCGTACCCCGGCCCTTGCCCATCGCCAACCAGGGCCTGGCGCTCGGTACGGCGCACCAGGCTGTAGCGGCTCTGCCCGGCCTGCTCTTCGGCGAAGAGCTCTTCGACATTGACGTTCAGCGCCCTCGCCAGTTTCAGCGCCGCAGCGATCGAGGGCGTGTTGAGGCCGCGCTCGACCTTGGACAGGTAGCTTTTGGTCATGCCAGTCTTTTCGGCCAGCATTTCCAGGGTCATCCCCAGTTTCTTACGCAGCAGTTTCAATCGGATAGACATGTGACGCGAGTTTCCCAGGCTGAGGCAGCCATGATACGCGTCTGAAAGCTGACGCCAAGCCTCCAGGGGCCTTGAATCAAGGCATCACTGGCGGCACGTACTGCAGCGTTGTACCCAGCGCCCACAGCAACACCAGCACCAACGGCACATGCACCAGCAATTGCACGAACGAGAAACCGATCAGGTCGCGCGCCTTGAGCCCCAGCACGCCCAGCAACGGCAGCATGTAGAACGGGTTGATCAGGTTCGGCAAGGCTTCGGCCGCGTTGTAGATCTGCACGGCCCACCCCAGGTGGTACTGCAGGTCGTTGGCCACCAGCATCACGTAAGGGGCCTCGATGATCCACTTGCCGCCGCCCGAAGGGATGAAGAAGCCCAGCACAGCCGAATACACGCCCATCAGCACGGCATACGTGTCATGGGTGGCAATCTGGGTGAAGAACAGTGAAATATGGTGGGCCAGGGTCTGTTCATCGACGCCCTTCACCTGGGTGAGGATGGCGGCGATCGAACCATACAGCGGGAACTGGATCAGCACACCGGTGGTGGTCGGTACCGCACGCGCCACCGCGTCAAGGAAGCTGCGTGGGCGCCAGTGCAGCAAAGCACCGAGCATGATGAACAACAGGTTGTAGGTGTTGAGCCCCGAGATGGCGGTAATCGCAGGTTTCGTCGCAAACTCCTGATACAGCCAGCCAGCAGCCAAGGCCACCAACAGCAGGATAAGGATCGGGCTGTGTTCCAGCCACTCTCCCGGGCGCGTGCGTTGCGGCGCGGGTGGCGCTGTGAAGCTGGGGTCGACACCGCAGTCTTCTGCGCTACGGGCGCTGTTCGGGCCCGGAGCGGTGGCGTAGGCGATCACCAGCGAGACCACCACCAGCGCCGCCAGCATCACGCCGGACTGCCAGAGAAAGATGGTTTCGGTAAAGGGGATCACCCCGGTTATCGACAGGATTGAAGGTGGCAGGCTGGCCGGGTTGGCCTGCAGCTGCGCCGCCGAGGATGACAGGCCCAACGCCCACACCGCACCCAGGCCCAGGTAAGCGGCCGCACCCGCTGCGCGGTAATCCATCTTCAGGTCGGTGCGCCTTGCCAGGGCGCGCACCAGCAAACCTCCAAACACCAGCGACAGCCCCCAGTTGAGCAAGGAGGCCAGCATCGAGATCAGTGCTACCCAGCACACTGCCGAGCGCCCATTGCCGGGGATGCGCGCCAAACGATCGATCAGCCTCGCGGCGGGCGGCGAGCTGGCCACCACATAACCGCCGATGACCACGAATGCCATCTGCATGGTGAACGGTATCAGGCTCCAGAAGCCGTCGCCAAACGCCTTGGCGGTGTCGGTCGGTTTGGCGCCCATGGCCAGTGCGCCGATACACACCAGCAGCACCGCCAGCGCGGCGAACACCCAGGAGTCGGGGAACCAGCGTTCAGCCCAGTTGGAGCAGCGCAAGGCAAAGCGCGCGGAGCGGCTGTCTTGAATTTCAGCGGCCACGGTTGAATTCCTTTTATTGGTTTTATGGGATGAAGCGGTATTGCCAGGCAACGCAAAAAACCTGTAGGAACAGGCTTACCCGCGAATGCGGCGGTCAATGTACCGACGCATTCGCGGGTAAACCCGCGCCTACAGGGTGAGATCACGTCATGCCTTAGAAGGTCATTTCCTTCACATCATCCGGCACGATCAGTTTGCCGGCGGTTTTCTCGATGATTTCCTCGACGCTGACCCCAGGCGCGGTCTCGCGCAGAATGAAGGCGCCGTCTTCGATTTCCAGGTAGGCCAGGTCGGTCAGCACCTTGCGGATGCAGCCCGCACCGGTCAGCGGCAGGCTGCACTTTGGCAGCAACTTGGACTCGCCGTCCTTGGAGGCGTGGGTCATGGTGACGATGATGTTGTCGGCACCGGCCACCAGGTCCATGGCCCCGCCCATGCCCTTGACCAGCTTGCCCGGAATCATCCACGAGGCGATGTTGCCCTGCACGTCCACCTCGAAAGCACCCAGTACGGTCAGGTCGACGTGGCCGCCACGGATCATGGCGAACGATTGTGCCGAATCGAAAATCGAGGCGCCGCGGCGGGCGGTGACAGTTTGCTTGCCGGCGTTGATCATGTCGGCATCGAGGGTGCTTTCGGTGGGGAATTCGCCCATGCCGAGCAAGCCGTTTTCCGATTGCAGCATCACATCCATGTCGGCGGGTACATAGTTGGCCACCAAGGTGGGGATGCCGATGCCCAGATTGACGTAGTAGCCGTCCTTCAGTTCACGGGCAACGCGTTGCGCCATCTGTTCGCGGGTCAGTGCCATGGTCAGGATCTCTTTATTGTTCGGGTGGATGGCGCTCAGGCCTTGACGGTGCGCTTTTCGATACGCTTTTCGAAGGTGCCGACGATGACACGGTCCACATAGATGCCCGGGGTGTGGATTTCGCTTGGCAGCAGCACGCCGGGCTCGACGATTTCTTCCACTTCGACCACGGTGATCTTGCCGGCGGTGGCCGCCAGCGGGTTGAAGTTTTGCGCAGTGTTGCGATACACCACGTTGCCGTAGTGGTCGGCCTTCCAGCCCTTGACGATGGCGAAGTCACCGGTGATGGATTCTTCCAGGATGTACTTGCGGCCCTTGAACTCGCGGACTTCCTTGCCATCGGCAACCGGGGTGCCATAGCCGGTGGCGGTGTAGAACGCCGGAATGCCGGCACCACCTGCGCGCATTTTTTCGGCGAGGGTGCCCTGTGGGGTCAGTTCCACTTCCAGCTCGCCACTGAGCAACTGGCGTTCGAACTCGGCGTTTTCGCCCACGTAGGAGGCGATCATCTTGCGAATCTGCCGGTCTTCCAGCAGCACGCCCAGACCAAAACCGTCCACGCCGCAGTTGTTGGAAACCACGGTCAGGCCCTTGACGCCGCGCCGCTTGATTTCGCTGATAAGGTTTTCCGGGATGCCGCACAGGCCGAAACCACCGGCCAGTACCGTCATGTTGTCGGTCAGGCCTTCGAGGGCCTGCTCATAGGTTGCAACGCGCTTGTCCAGTCCGGCCATGCTGATCCGCCTTTTGTAGTTGTTTAACCGACGAGGCTGTCGGTGAGCGTGTGCAGACATCTTCACCGCAAGCGACTGATTTGTTAATTTTGTTTTCGTCATCGATTGATAATTTTTACAAAACAAACGATAGGCCCGACATGAACGTCAAACAACTGCGCGCCTTTGTCGCCGTGGCCAAGTACCAGAGCTTCGCCCAGGCCGGTGAACACCTGCACGTTTCGCAACCGGCACTGAGCCTGACCATCAAGGCGCTGGAAGAAAACCTCGGCGGCGCCCTGCTCAGCCGCACCACGCGCAGCGTCAGCCTGACTGCCGAAGGCGAAGTGCTGCTGCCACTGGCACGCCGCCTGCTGGCCGACTGGGACGACACCGAAGAGATGCTGCGCCAGCGCTTCACCCTGCAATTGGGCCGTGTGTCGGTGGCAGCCATGCCGGCTTTTGCCGGCAACCTGTTGCCCCACTCGCTCAAGGTGTTTCGCCAGCGCTACCCCAAGGTCAACGTCACGGTGCACGACGTGATCAACGAACAGGTACAGGAACTGGTACGCCATCGCCGCGTCGAACTGGGCATCGGCTTCGAGCCGGATAACATCGATGGGCTGGACTTCCACCCGTTGTACATGGACCGCTTCGTTGCCGTAGTGGCCGCCGACTCGCCCTTGGCACTGCTGCCCCAGGTCAGCTGGGCACAGCTGATGGCCGAAGATTTCGTGGCCCTGCAGCGCCCTTCGGCGGTGCGCCTGCTGATGGAGCAGAATGTGGCGGCCCGCCACGGCAAGCTGGCAGTCGCGTTCGAAAGCCACCAGCTGACGACCATCGGCCGCATGGTGGCCAGCGGCCTGGGGGTCAGTGCCGTGCCGGCCCTGTGCATCAACCAGATGCAGGAGCTGGGTGCCCGCTGCGTCACCTTGGTCGAGCCCACAGTCGAGCGGCGCATCGGCGTGATTGCCCTCAGCGAGCACAAGCTTTCCACCGCAGCACAAGCACTGCTTGAAGTGCTTCTTTCCAATACCCGGATCCCGGAGGTGACATGCGTTACGTAAATCTGGCAGGCACGAGCGTTGCAGCCATCGGCCAAGGCACCTGGTACATGGGCGAAGACCCAGGTCGCAAGGCTGCCGAAGTCGCGGCGCTGCAACAGGGCATCGAGCTGGGCCTGAACCTGATCGACACCGCCGAGATGTATGCCGAAGGGGGGGCAGAAGAGGTCGTTGGCCAAGCCATTGCCGGGCGCCGCGACCGGGTATTTCTGGTCAGCAAGGTCTACCCGCACAATGCCAGCCTGCGCGGCATGGCGGCAGCCTGCGAGCGCAGCCTCACTCGGCTGGGCACCGATTGCATCGACTTGTACCTGCTGCACTGGCGTGGTCAGCACCCGCTGGAGGAAACCGTCGAAGGCTTCGAGCGCTTGCGCGAGCAAGGCAAGATCAAGCGTTGGGGCGTGTCCAACTTCGACGTCGACGACCTGCGCGAACTGCACAACCCTGATTGTGCCACCAACCAGGTGTTGTACAACCCGGCCCAACGCGGCATCGAATTCGACTTGCTACCGTGGTGCGGAAAACGTGGCTTGCCAACCATGGCCTACTGCCCGCTGGCGCAGGCCGGGCGCTTGTTGCAGCACCCGGTACTGGCGGAAATCGCCGAGCGCCATGGCGCCACACCGGCCCAGGTCTGCCTGGCCTGGGTGACCCGCGATGACGGCGTGATCGCCATCCCCAAGGCGGTGGCGCCCGAGCACGTGCGGCTCAATGCGGCGGCGGGAGCGCTGACCTTGACCGGTGAAGACCTGCGGGCGATCGACCGGGCGTTCCCTGCACCGACGCGCAAGCAGCGGTTGGCGATGGTGTAGGCGAGCGCAATCTGGACGCGACCTTTGGGAGCAGCTGTCTTGCTCAATTTCTAAAAGCTGGCGCGATCCCTGTGGGAGCGGGCATGCCCGCGAACACCGGCAAGGCCGGTGCCTTGCAACGCGGTGGCTGCTTCGCGGGCTCGCCCGCACGGGAAACCGTGCAAGTACCGAGCGTTGGGGTTTCAGTGAAAATCCCGGCTGCGCACATCCAGCCCTTGCAGCAGCGGACTCACATCCTCCAACCGCCGCGCAATCAGGTGCCGCACCCCATTCTCCTGCTCCAACCGCCCACTGACCTTGAGCAGCTGCGAACCCACCAGCGCCCGTCGCTGCCGTTCGGCCAGCGCACGCCACACCACCACGTTGACCATGCCATGTTCGTCTTCCAGAGTAACGAAGGTCACACCGCTGGCGGTTTGAGGCCGTTGCCGGCCCACCACCAGCCCGGCCACGGCAATGTTGTCGCCATGCTCCACACCCTGCAATTCACTGGAGCTGCGACACCCCAGCGCCCTCAGGCGAGCGCGCAACAGCGCCAGCGGATGTGGGCCAAGCGTAGTGCCGAGGGTTTGATAATCGGCCATCAGGTCCTCGCCCACGGTTGGCACGGGCAATTGCACCGGTTCTTCAGGCAAGGCCTGCACATCGGCGAACAACGGCAGCTGCGGCTGCACCGCCGCCACCTGCCAGCGCGCCTGATGCCGATCACTGGCCAAGGCGCGCAGCGCACCGCCATCAGCCAGGCGGGCACGGGCCCGTGCGTCCAGGCCGGCGCGCAGGCACAGGTCTTCGACGTTGCGCCACGGCCGCTGCGACCTCGCCTGCTGCACGCGCTTGGCATCGGCTTCGGCCAGGCCACGCACCAGTCGCAGGCCCATGCGAATGGCAAGGGTGCCCTCAGCATCAGGCTCCAGGGTGCAGTCCCAGTCGCTGTGGCAGACATCCACCGGCCGTACCTCGATACCTTGGCGGCGAGCCTCTTGCAGCAGCTGATCAGGGCTGTAGAAGCCCATCGGCCAACTGTTGACCAACGCACAGGTGAAAATCGCCGGCTCATGGCACTTCAGCCAACTGCTGGCATAGCACAGCAAGGCAAAGCTGGCCGCATGCGACTCAGGGAAGCCATAGCTGCCAAACCCCTTGATCTGCTCGAAGATGCGCTCGGCAAACGCCAGCGTGTAACCATTGCGCAACATGCCCTGCACCAGCCGTTCGCGGTGCGGTTCCAGGCCGCCGTGGCGCTTCCAGGCTGCCATGCTGCGACGCAACTGGTCGGCCTCGCCCGGGGTATAGTCGGCCGCGACCATCGCCAGCTCCATCACCTGCTCCTGGAACAGCGGCACGCCCAAGGTACGTTCGAACACTTCCTTCAGTTGCGGCGACGGATACGTCACCGGTTCCTGCTTCAGGCGCCGGCGCAGGTACGGGTGCACCATGTCGCCCTGGATCGGCCCGGGGCGGACGATGGCGACCTCGATGACCAGGTCGTAGAACTTCTGGGGCCGCAGCCGCGGCAACATGGCCATTTGCGCGCGTGACTCGATCTGGAACACGCCCATGGTCTCGGCACGGCTGATCATGGCGTAGGTGGCCGGGTCTTCGCTGGGGATGGTCGCCAGGGTCAGGTGCCGGCCACGGTGGTGCTGCAGCTGGTCGAAGCAGCGACGCAAGGCGCTGAGCATGCCCAACGCCAGTACGTCGACCTTGAGCAGGCCAACCATGTCCAGGTCATCCTTGTCCCACTGGATCACCGTGCGCTCCGGCATCGCGGCATTCTCCACCGGCACCAGCTGGTCCAGCGGTTGCTGGGAGATGACAAAACCGCCCGGGTGCTGTGACAGGTGCCGGGGGAAGCCGATCAGTTCGCCGGCCAGCACCAGCACCCGCCGCAGCGAAGGGCTGCCCGCTTCGAAACCGGCCTCGGCCAGGCGCTGGTCATCGGGTATGCGATCGCTCCAGCGACCACAACATTTGGCCAGGGCATCCACCTGATCGGCAGGTAGCCCCAGCGCCCGCGCCACATCCCGCACCGCACCGGCGGCATGGTAGGTGTTGACTACCGCAGTGAGCGCCGCCCGGTGCCGGCCATAGCGACGGAACACATACTGGATCACCTCCTCGCGCCGGTCGTGCTCGAAGTCCACGTCGATGTCCGGCGGCTCGTTGCGCTCGCGCGACAGGAAGCGCTCGAACAGCAGGTGGTGTTTCATGGGGTCAAGCTCGGTGATGCCTAGCACGAAGCACACCACCGAGTTGGCTGCCGACCCCCGGCCCTGGCATAGAATGCGCTGGCTGCGGGCGAAGGCGACAATGTCGTGCACTGTCAGGAAGTAGCTTTCGTAGCCCAGCTCTTCGATCAGCCCCAGTTCCTTGGCAAGCACATCACGCACCTTGCCACTGGGCCCGTCTGGCCAGCGCAGCGGCATGCCTTGCTCGCACAATTCGCGCAGCCAGCTTGCCGGGGTATGCCCCTCGGGCACCAGTTCGCGTGGGTACTGGTAGTTCAGTTCGCTCAGGTCAAACTGGCAGCGCCGGGCAATGACCAGGGTCTCGGCCAGCAGGTCGAGCGGATACAGCTCGGCCAGTTGCGCCTGGCTGCGCAGGTGCCGTTCGCCATTGGCAAACAGAAAGCGCCCGGCCTCGCTCACCTGGCAATGCTGGCGGATGGCAGTCATGCAGTCCTGCAAGGCACGGCGACCACGCACGTGCATGTGCACGTCGCCACAGGCCACAGCGCGGATACCCACATCAGCCGCCAGTGCCCGCAACCGTTGCAGGCGCACGGCATCGTCACTGCCCCGATGCAGGTGCACGGCCAGCCACAGGCGCTCAGCGAACACACTGCGCAGCCACGCGCCGGTAGCAGTATCGCCACTGTCAGCGGCCACCCACAAGGCCAGCAGGCCTTGGTGGTGCAGCAGCAAGTCATCACGAAACAGCTGGTACGCCCCCTTCTCTGCCCGCCGCCGGGCACGGGTGATCAGCGCGCACAGGTTCTGGTAACCCGTCAGGTTTTCGACCAGCAGCACCAGCTTGGGCCCGTCGCACAATTGCACCTCGCTGCCAACGATCAGCCGCAACTGATGCACCTTGGCTGCCTGCCAGGCGCGCACGATACCGGCCAGCGTGCATTCGTCAGTGATTGCCAAGGCCTGGTAGCCCTGCTCGCGCGCACGCCGGAACAGCTCGTCGGCGCTCGACGCACCGCGCTGGAAGCTGAAGTTGGAAAGGCAATGCAGCTCGGCATAACCCGGGGTGTTCATGCGAACCAACCCTGCAGCCAAAGCGGACCGGCCTGGCTCAGGTCGCGGTAGGCCCAGCCGCGCAGGCCGTCACGGGTTTCGATGCGGTAGTAGTCGCGACGCACATCGCCGCCATCCCACCAACCTGATTCGATGCGTTCGGCATAGCCCTGCACCTGGTAGGCGGCGTCATCCAGCGCGATCGGTGCCGACAACAGCCACCCCGGGCGGCTGCCCGGTGCAACCGGCATGTTGCCTTGGGCACCCTGCTCCGCCAAATGCCAGGCGCATTCGGGGCGGTGATCGGCGGCTGCGCCAAGCCCCTTGACGGCCTCATCCCCCAGGCGGGCGCGCAACCGCTCGCGCAATTGCGCCCAGGGTTGCGCCTGTTGCGCCCGCGGGTCGAACAACGCCTGATGCTGTGGCACAAAGGGTGGCAAGTCTTCGGCAACCAGCCGCAGGTTGCGCACCGGTGCGGGTATGCGCAGCGGCTCAAGGCGCCCACGGGCCAGCTCGAACAGCATCGCAGCATCGCGTTCGGCCGCCAGCAAACCCACCTTGAGCAGGGTATCCGGCCCCTCGGCGTGCTCCAGATGCAGGCAGAAGCGCTGCACACCACAGTCTCGCCCGGCCAGAAATGCAGCCAGGTCGTTGAGCATGCGCCGCAGCGGGAACAACAGCGCCTGGTGCGACTCGACGTCGAAATTGAGTTCCAGCCGGGTTTCGAAACGGTCCGGTGGCTGGTAGAAATCCAGCCCCAGGTTGCGCAGGCCGAGCAACTGGTCGAGGTGCAGCTGCACCTGGGCCGCAAAGCGCCTGGCCAAGGTATCGCGCGGCAAGGCCAATACCTGGCCCAGCTGGTGCAAGCCCATGCGGGCAAACGCTTCGGCCGCCTCTGCCGGCAGGCCGACGCGCGTGATGGGCATGCCAAGCAGCGCCGCTCGGGTGGCGTCGACATCGCCCACGGCCAGGCCATCGTGGCCATTGGCGAGCATGCGAGCAGCCACCGGGTTGCTGGCCAGGACAATGCGTTGACGCAGGCCCAGTTCTGCCAGTTCCTGACGCAGACGTGCCTCGAACAAGGGCCAGGGCCCGAACAGTTGCAGGCTGGAGCCCACTTCCAGCAGCAACGCCCGAGGGTAATGCAGGCTAACCTGGGCACTGAAGCGGTAGGCCCAGGCCGCCAGCAGCTGTTGCACCTGATCGATGCGTTTGGGGTCGGCTTCGACACAGGTGAAGCCATCGGCTAGGGCACGCGCTGCGGTCAGGGTTTGCCCGGCCCGCAGGCCCAGTGCAGCGGCCGCCGGGTTGACTGCCTGCAACACGCGACGCTGGGTCGGCCCGCCAATCAGCACCAAAGGCGTGTCAGGGTCGTCACGCTCACGCAGGACGGTGTCCAGCGCAAGCTGCGGGAGCAGGATGCAGGCCCAGAGCATGGTGCATCAGCCCCGCCCCGGGCAGGGTATTGGCAGCGCTGGTGGCATGCCACCCCGGCTTTTCAGCACGCGCCATTGCGCCGGGCGTGTGTCGACTGCAATGCGCAGCGCTGCGGGTGAAGGGTTGTGCGACGCCTGCTGCGGCCTGCAGGCGAACGCCAGTGCCTGCCCGGTTTCGGCCGCTACCTGCAAGCGCCGCAGGGCGCGGTCATCGGCACGTTCCGGCCAGCACAGCACCGCCGCGCAACTGCCCGAGCGCAGGCACTGTTCGGCAGCCCACAGGGCATCGGCAGGCTCGGCATCCACCTGTACCAGCCAGCGCAGGTCCACCCCCGCTGCCTGCCAGGCCGGTGCAAAAGGGATGAAGGGTGGAGCCACCAGCACCACTCTGCTGGCTTCTGCACTCAGCCGAGCCAGGGTTGGCCACAGCAACTGCAGTTCGCCACAACCGGGGTTGGCCAGCAACAGCTCGCTCAGTGCTGCCGCCGGCCAGCCACCTTCCGGCAAACGTTCGTCGAGGGCCGCATGGCCGGTGGGCTGCAGCCCGAGTGGCCGCGCCTGGGCCTGCCGGCCGCGCCATACCCGGCGCTGTTCCAGCAGCCTGTCGAGGTCGACCACGGCGCCCATCAGTCGCGCCTCAGCAAGCCGCAGAACACGCCTTCGATGAAAAAGTCCTGTTCGGGCTGCACATCGATCGGCGCATAGGCCGGGTTGCGTGGCAACAGCCGGTAAGTGCCGCCTTGGCGTTGCAGGCGTTTGATGGTCACTTCGCCGTCCAGGCGCGCAACCACGATTTGCCCGTCGCGGGCGTCGGCCTGTTGCAGGATGCCGACCAGGTCACCGTCAAAGATGCCGTCGTCGATCATCGAGTCGCCCCGCACCTTCAGCAGGTAGTCGGGGGTACGGCGGAACAGGCTGGGGTCGAGCAGCAACTGCTCGTGGATGCCCAGGTCCGGGCCGATGGGGGCACCCGCCGCCACCTGGCCCAGCACGGGTATTTCGAGGATTTCCGGCCGGCGCAGCGGCTCGGCCAGGCGTATGCCCCGCGCCTGGTTTGGCGTGACATCGATGTAACCGGCCTGGCACAGGGCGGTGATGTGCTTGCGCGCAACGCTGCGCGAGGCAAAACCGAAGCGCGTGGCGATATCGGCCAGGCTCGGCGGCTGACCATGCTCGGCAATGCGCTCACGGATGAATTCGAAAATGGCGCGGCGTTTGGGGGTAAGAGTGTCCATGGAGCACATTTGTACTCTTTTCGGAGCACGCTGAACAGCCCCCTTCGTCGTCAGCTTTGGTTATGATCCCCTGGCTTGTGTTTTTTCATCTGGATATCCCATGCTGACCGCCCTGCTGTTCGACCTTGACGGTACCCTCACCGACACTGACACCCTGCACCTGCAGGCCTTTCGCCAACTGCTGCGCGAACACGACGGCCGCGAGCTGAGCCAGGCGCAGTTCGACGCCCAGGTCAGCGGCCGCGCCAACGGCGAGCTGTTCGCCGAGCTGTTCAGCGGCGCCAGTGTCGAACAGTGCCAGGCGTTGGCCGACCGCAAGGAAGCGCTGTTTCGTGCGATGTCGCCGTCGCTTGAGCCAATGCCAGGCCTGTTGCGCCTGCTGGAGCATGCCCAGGCCCATGGCATCGGCATGTGCGTGGTGACCAACGCACCGCGGCTGAACGCCGAGCACATGCTGAACGCCATGGGCCTGGGCCAGCACTTTGAACATGTGCTGGTGGCCGAAGAGCTGGCACGGCCCAAACCGGACCCGCTGCCCTACCTCACCGGCCTGCAGCGGCTGGGTGTCGAGGCCGGGCAAGCGCTGGCCTTCGAGGACTCATTGCCGGGGACGGCCGCGGCCAGTGGCGCGGGGATCTTTACCGTGGGCGTGGCCACGACGCAGACCCCGGAGCGGTTGCTGGCGGCGGGCGCCAGGCTGGTTGTCGACGATTTCAATGATGCAGCGTTGTGGGCGTTGATCGAGCGTATGGCTTGAGATGTGGGATGTGTTTGAGACTGAGTGCCGCAGGGGCGGCGCCCGGTCTCGACACAAACACGAACTCCAGGTCGTACCTCTCGCCCCCCTGCCGAGCGCCAAGAGTGGCCATGTCTGGAGCAGCCTCGTGCTGTTAAAAGGTCCGTGCAGAAGCACTCATGGTGCCAAGGCCCGCTGCACTTCACTCACAGTGGTCGCCAAGCTGCTCAGGTGCAAGCTCGACACCCGCTCCACCGGCGCCTGATCCAGCGGCCGTTGCAAGGCGCTGCGCTTTCCACCAGGCGTCGCTTGAAACGCAACTGGCGGTCACCGAACAGGCGTCGCGCGCACAGCCGCGCGAGATGGCCACCGACGTTGAAACTGAAACGCCGGGTCAGGTTATCCACCGGCACTTCTTCGCTCAGCTGGTCGAAGCGTCGTAGGCAAGGCTGTACGTGGCGTTGTTCTCGTTGACCAGTGCGGCCAGGCGCAAGGCCTTGTCGTACTCGTAGCGAAGCCGCTGGCCCTTGGCGTTCTGGCGGCTGCTCACGCGAAGTACACTGCAACTGTGAGGTCTGGGCCTTGCATTTATATCAAGGAAATCGCTGTTCTTCATAACCATTAGGAAAGACATTTATTATACTCACCAACTCGCCGGACTCATATTTGAAATTCACGTCGAAGTCACTAAATACAGATTCAACATGCTCTTTTTGCCGAACATGTATTTTTTCTAGGCGAGAATCAACGTAGACATAATTTGACTCACTACATCCGTACTGGCCCCAATTCATGCTTTTCACCACCGCGCCCTCTTCAAGCAATGAAGTCGAAACATTCCTGAGCTTTCCGCTACTGGCAAAACAGATCCGTTCAATACATTCGCCACTATAGCGATAGAACTCCTTATTGATGATATTTTCAGACCGCCCATAAATCTCAACAAAGATCACCTTGTCATACTCATCCAAATGATACAGATGAGTATTTTTAATATGAACTGGAATTTTTTTTAAAACTTTCCCTTTCTTAAAGCCGGCCCGCTCGATCTCATATGGGCTGACGTTATATAACGCCCCCTTGCTTATTACTAATTTTCTCGCTCTGGATAAAGCCTCAGACAAACAAGAAGACAGGACCTCCTCTGCTCGAGATTCAATATCTAAATATTTCCCTTCAAGATCTTTCAAGTTATTCATGCTTTATCCAATCCAGAATATATTCCATGGGCAATTTCAGAATCGATCATATCCAACACGCTCAAGAAGTCACCACTCTTATCTATATCGTCCAGACGATCTACTTATAAGCATTGGTGTGAATGCTTGCATGATTGGGTAGGACGATGTTCACCCAGGTTCAACTGGTGCAGATGCCCGCAGCCGTATTACAAGTAGTTGAGGTTGCGATTATCCGTCGGGTCGTACTGGTGACGACGATGGATCGAATCGTAAGCATAGACTACCAGCAGCGACGTTAACGCCGAGGCAGTTGGAGAGTTTACCGCTGTTCAATTCAAGCGAACAACCGGGATGGTACTTGTTGCTTAGTATTATTCATTCGAAAATACCATTAGGGAAATTCTGGAGAATCTCTTTTCGTACAAAGCCTACAACGGCGCCCTCAACAGACTTAATTAAACTCTTTTGCTGGGCCCACTTAAAGGCAGCAGAGCCAGAAGAACACACACCATTAAAGATCAACTTAAATCTTCAGCCAAAATACCGAAACATTTCTTTCACGTCTTTGTCGCCCATCGGGGAATAGGACGGGTAGTCACGCTTACTTCCCGTCAAAGAGGTCTCATTATCAAAAATATCAACAAGCCTCACATTATCAGCCACGCCGTACACATACCTCACCGACTCTTGATTTGACGGCCTATAATCCGATTCGTAAGCAACAATTCTCCAGTCACCCTCAGCCTTACGATCAAAAAGCGAATAAGAATCTAATATGACAGGGTCACCCAAGCGCTCGAAAGAAACGAAATCAACCACAGGAACAGTAAGAACCTTGTCAAAAATCTCCACTACATGGCCAAGGCTATTTGGGGTCATAATGCGACCAACCCCATATTTTTTGGAGCCTAATGCGAAGCAAAATATATCCCCGCTTTTTATTTTTTTATAACTTGTTTTTATTATTTCTTCCCACTCATAAACCTTAAGCGACGTCATCCGCAACCTCTTCATGGCACTTCTACACCTGAGACACAACAAACAATCACGCACAAATTCGACAGCTAGACTTTGTAAAGGTGCACTTTTGAATTTTTGTCGTAAAAATACAAGCCAACCACGCTTTCGCCATCTCGCTCAATGAATATTTCTGTACCAGGAGCACTATTGCTTGCATAAGCAAGCATTGATACTATCCGTGCTGCTTCACACCTATATTCATAGCACCAATATTCACCATCGTCCTCCAGGCGGCATGATATATCTGGGACTCGATTCTCAAATATGACCCCAGACGCCCTAATAGCCTTTCATTCATCGTCAAAGCGGACTGAATAGGTCGACTGCCCCTCCACCTGATATATCTCAGTCTCTATTGCTGTAGAGTTCACACCATATATATCAGACTTATAAAAGCCATGCTGCTCAGAACAATAGAACTTAAAGCAATTTTTTTTATTCTTTGGCTCAGCGCTTAGCATGGGAGACGGAGTCACCCCCGCCAGTTCCAACCCATAAGGCAATATAGAAAGGCTTGGCCCCTTAGACCATTTTACTTCTTCGCTTGTTATGCGCTGCATGCCTGTACTTTCAGAAAGCCCCATATCAAGCTTAGATTTTAAAATCCCAAGCAAACCCTTAAATTTATCAGGAATCACGACCACCTCCTAACAGCAAAATTGTACCGCTATTTAGTTGCTCAACACATAAGACAAACCATTCTAAACAACCAACTCAACTGTGCTACCATTAAAAAGTTCCTGCAAAGCTTCTCGCAAGGAAGAGATCCGCCCTGCCAGCTCTAAAACTCCTTCATCAAATTTCACAAGGATGCTTGAACCACCCAAGCTATCAATGAACGGCGGCTTGACCTCAACCCTAAGACCGCTTTCCTCCAAGACTAATTTTTTTTATAGCGCCCGCCATTTCATAGGTTACGCCCGAAACTTGCAACCCAATACCATCATCAACACTCAAATTATCTTCATCATCTAAGCGAGTCATTATCAGATAATTTACAGGATCAACACCGCCCTCGCCAATAGCAACCACTAAAACATCGTTTTCTTCATAGCACTCGATGCTTGACGCGACGAAATTATTCATAGAACCCTACATCCCTAACCGCCCCAGAACCAGATACTGCATGAGTAGCGAGGGTGTTCTTTGAAACCCCTACTGCTGCCTCATCTGGCGTCATATTTCCACGTTGCCAAACACCAGTGGCCTTTCACATTGCCGCTGCTGTCGTACAAAGTTGCAATCGCATTATGTGTTCCCTTGCCGGATCCAAATCAAAGCCCAGCGGGTCAACATAGACACTTGGATGTATCTATTGAAAACGTTCCCCACCCCAACACCAGCAACCTAAAGCCCCCATTACAAACGCCCGCTCCAAAAACCAATCTAGATAACAATCAATTTATCCTTTGAATATCCAACGGGCCATCTGCCAGAACAATATAACTCAACCACCCTCAACCAGACACTGTCTTCCCCATAGTAGCACTCAGAGACATACTGGCGAAACGCAAAACAAGCCGCGTTTCTAGCAGCCACACTAAAGTCATGCGCACCCGACAAGAACTTATCTTTGGGGACATTCCTTACCGACTTCAGTACAGCTTTACTTACTCCAAGCCTAAGATCAAGCAAATCCTTAGGCGGCTTCGGAAAAAACTTGAACGGACAATCTTGAGTGGGAGTGGTCGGTAACCACTCAAGGTCTTCATAAGCACCAAGAAATTCAGCCTCTACCGGTTCAACAAAGACCTTAAACACGCTCTCTATATATATAACATTTTCAAATTTATCAGCCACCTCCCCCATCTTAGAAAAAAAGTTCGCACGCCCAATTTCATCAATCAGGTTTTGAAAATCCAGCATTTTAAACCCTCAAATCTGTTGGCGCGCGGCAGCAAGGCTTTCCTGCAGCTTACCAGCCCTAGCGGATCAACACACCCAGTGGGTTCCGGCCCATATTTATAAAAATTACTACCGCCTTCAAGCCCAATTGGTTCCTAAGTAATGAACATCTCAGTTTCAGGACCATAATAAAGAAGAGTATTATAGTTAAGATTGATTTCACTATCAAAATACTGCCCTTAACGATTGTGCCGTCTCTGTCCGTCAGTTCCAGCGGCGTACCAACCTGGTCCGTATGGAAGTAATAGACCTTCTGCCCTTCCCCCTTCAACCTGATCAACCCGCGCCAACGGCGCATAGCTACCCGGCTCGGACAGGTACACCTCCCGGTGCAGGTCGTCGCGCTCCATGTCACTGTCACCTGCCCATCCAGGTTCAGCTGGTGCAAGTGACCGCTGCCATAGTACGGCTGATTGACCTTGCGCCCATCCGGCAGGTTCCACGCTCGCACAGCGTGTGGAGCTCCGGCCGCTCGGCATTTCCGCCTTGGGTTTCCCAGCGATAATGTCAGCCCAGGTCCAGGGCGTTGTGGGTCGCCATCAGGCCCTCGGCGTTGCTGAAGCTGCGCACGGGGTCGCCGTTGCGGTTGATCACCGCGCTCAGCCGGCCGTGAGCGCTCTCACCAAATACAAAGCCGAATGTTGATGCCCGATACTATGCTCGCGATTTTGTGTAGCCCGCCCGCCATTAAGCGCCCCAGCAACAGCGCTCACCCATCAAATCTTCTGATAAAATAGTTATATCCTTCCGAAGAGTTGAGCAGTTCAGCTGTTTTATTTTCAAGCTCTTCTGCACCATCATCATCCGTAACAGTGACAAATAGCATCGGCTCCTGAATCTTAAAGGATGAAAAGAAACCTTCCCTACGCAGAGAGCTTAAAACATTAACCATGAGCGAGAGCAGCCTTTCTTTAAAACGTAAGATATCGCTTCGGTCACTTGCCTCTCTCAGGTCCTTACAAATATCTTTGAAATACTCCCCCTTCCACCCCTCGTATTTCCATTCTGAAGAAGCCCACTTATAGTAGGGCATCAACTCTTCACGCTCTTCTTCACCTTCCCCCTTAAGTTTCTCCTCAAGTGCCTCAACGGAATTAACCGCAACCGCCATGGTCATAGCGCTACTATCCGTATAAAGCGCGCAAGCGTAGAACTGCTCATCCGGATGTTCCACACTCAAATCTTGCAGAGCTTTTGTCACCAAGGTTAAAGCCGTGCTCTCTAATGCCTGCCAATTCATTGCACTCTCCTGTTCAGTTCGACATCATCGACAACCAATTGCTCTATCGAACCCCAAGACCGATACGTCGCCTGCCAAACAATCTCACCCTCGCGATCAGTCAGCTCAAGCGCCGTAGCAATCTGATCCGTATCTGCGCAGCTGTACGTGACGTTGTTCTCGTTGACCAACGCGGTCAGGCGAATGGCCCTGTCGTACTCGTAGCGACTCTGTAGACGCTGCAGGTAAAGGTTTCCGTAGTGCCGTCCGGGTGGCTGATGCGCAGCACTTCGCCGTCGGGCTTGCGCTCCAGCGTGGTGGTCTGGTTCAGCGCGTCTGTTACCGCGACCAGGTGCTGGCGCTCGTCATAGCGGTAGTACGTGCTCTTGCCCGAGCAGTCCTGATAGCGTTCGACCTGGGCCAGGGTGTTCCACCACAGGTACTTGGACTTGTAGGTCGCATCGATGATGGTGTGCGGCAGGCCGTCATCGCTGTTCAGGTACTCGGTCATCTGTAAGGGATCCATCATCCCCACATTCCAACCGTCCACCTGATTCCCGATGCTGTGCTCCCGATTTCTTTCTGGAGCCAGCCCGCCATGATGCGCCCCGACAGCAAAGTCGAAAAAGTCTACCTCTACCCCAAGCCCGTGGACTTTCGAAAGTCCATCGACGGCCTCACTGCCCTGGTCGAACTGGACATCAAGGTCGCCGTGTTCGACCCGGTACTTTTCGTCTTCCTCAATAAAGCCCGTAACCGCATCAAGGTGTTGTATTGGGAGCGCAACGGCTTCTGCCTTTGGCTCAAGCGCCTCGAAGCCGAGCGTTTCAAAACTTCACCCGACGCGACCGACGAAGCTATCGTACTGACCGTCCAGGAACTGAATTGGCTACTCGACGGTTTCGATCTCTGGCGCAACCGTCCGCATCAGGTTTTGACTCCTCGTTTCGTCGCCTGACCGGGTATAATCCGGGCCATGATTTCAGTGCCCGATAACCTTCCTGACGACCCTGCCGCGCTCAAACTACTGCTTGCGCAGTTGTTGGCCGAGCGCACGGTCGACAAAGGTCAGATCGTCGACCTTAAAGAACAGGTCAAGCTGCTGCGTGACCGATTATTCAATCGCAAGTCCGAGCAAACCGTCGAGTCCAACACGCCCCAACTGGCGTTGTTCAATGAACCCGAAAGTCAGTGGGTACCTACCGCTGATGATGCCGACGAAGAAGTTGTTGCGCCAAGCAAGCAGCGCGGCAAACGCAAGCCACTGTCGGCTGACCTGCCACGCATTGAAGTCATTCATGACTTGCCCGAGCACGAACTGACTTGCGCCTGTGGTTGCCGCAAACACGTGGTTGGCGAGCAAACCAGCGAACAACTCGACATCGTGCCGATGCAGATCCGTGTGCTTAAACACGTACGCAAAATCTATGGCTGCCGTGGCTGCGAAACCGCGCCGGTCACCGCTGACAAGCCGGCCCAATTGATTGAAAAGAGCATGGCCAGTCCCAGCGTGCTGGCGATGTTGCTAACCACCAAGTACGTCGATGGCCTGCCGCTGCACCGCTTCGAAACGGTGCTGAACCGACATGGTATCGAGATCCCCCGGCAAACCCTGGCCCGCTGGGTCATCCAGTGCAGCGAACACTTTCAGCCACTGCTGAACCTGATGCGTGACCGCCTGCTGGAAAGCCCGGTGATCCATTGCGATGAAACTCGCGTGCAGGTGCTCAAAGAGCCGGATCGTGATCCGACCAGTCAATCCTGGATGTGGGTGCAGGCCAGTGGCCCGCCTGATCGACAAGTCGTGCTGTTCGATTACACCACCAGCCGCGCGCAGGAGGTGCCGCTGCGCCTGCTGGAGGGCTATCGCGGTTACGTGATGACCGATGATTACGCCGGTTACAACGCGTTGGCGCTACAGCCGGGCGTTGAACGACTGGCGTGCATGGCGCATGTCCGGCGTAAATTCGTCGAAGCGCAGAAGGTGCAGCCTAAGGGCAAGAGCGGTCGCGCCGATGTTGCGCTGACGATGATCAACAAACTGTATGGCATCGAACGCGACCTCAAGGATGCCAGCGATGAACAGCGATTCATCGGTCGTCAGGAACGAAGCCTGCCGATCCTTGAGCAGTTGAAAAGTTGGCTCGACAAGACGCACTCACAGGTGACACCGCAAAGCGTACTGGGCAAGGCGGTGCTTTACCTGGCAAACAACTGGAACCGCCTGGAGCGGTATGTCGAGGCGGGCCACCTGCCGATCGACAACAACCTGGCAGAGCGGGCCATAAAGCCGTTTGTGATCGGGCGCAAAGCTTGGCTGTTCAGTGACACGCCCAAGGGAGCCACGGCTAGCGCGCAGATCTACAGCTTGGTCGAAACCGCCAAGGTCAACGGCCAAGAGCCCTATACGTGGCTGCGCCACGTCCTGGAGCGACTGCCGCACGCCTCATCGGTAGCAGACTACGAAGCGCTGCTGCCATGGAACTGTTCGCCAGAGATGCCACGGTAACTTTGGCTTCCACCTTGTGGTAGGTGGGGTTCATGGATCGGTTACGGTCATCTGGCCGAGGGCATCGAATTCGGCGAGCAGGTTGCCCTTGTCGTCGTAGCGCGCTCGCCAGGTGCTGCCATCCGGGTAGCTGACCTGGTTCACCAGCGTGGTCAGGTGATGATATTCGTAGGTGGTCTTGCGGCCCAGCGGATCGGTCTCTTCGAGCAAGCGGGAGAATTCGTCGTACTTGAATTGCAGGCGGTTACCGTCCGGCAAGGTCAGGCCAACCATATTGCCGTGTTCGTCCAGCTCGATGGCGTAACGCTCGCCGCCATAATCGCGGCTGGCGACCACGCGGTGGTCGGCGTTGTACTGCACTTCCAGCTCGCGGCCAAGTACGTCGGTGGCCCAGCTGGTGCGGCTATCAGCGGAAGTGGTAGTGCTCGCCGTCGCTGGTCCAGTGCTCGACCACGCGCGGTTTGCCGCTGAGGGTTTCCCAGCGGTAGTGGCCACCTTCGGTGCAGACCTGTGGTATTGCTGCCAAAGAGGTGGCGCCCTTCCTATGAAAGACGCAATTTCTGAATTGACGATTTATAGGGACATCGGGGCTTTCGCCCCGAAATACTACCTAACATGTTATTAAAGAACTACGGACACCTGCAAAATACAATATTAGCAAATTCAAACAAAACCAACCATAGCGACAGCCAGCGCTACCCAAGACCTGTCAACTTGATTATTTGATCAGTATATTTTTTTGCATTTGGGATTCTACACAATTTAATATATTCCAGCAGGCATTCACGACCAGACATCGCCAATGCAAACTCAATAAGATTGGTCAACAAAAAACCTTGTGAATATTTCCCAACCGAAAGAGTTTTACTTCTTTCATCGCCAGAAGGCTCTGCGCCAACGGGATACTCTTCCTCATCCTCCTCATCTGAAAGCGCTTGGAACTTACAAATAGAATACTGCTTTATAAGATCCATTTTGTTTGTCAATATGGACATCAAGTCATCAATATCAACCTTTGCCTTTACAATCTTAGCAGAGTCGAGACGAGCGAATACTTCTGCATATTCCGACTCAACCTCAATACCTGTAGCGTCGACTAGCTCCGCAAGTAACTCCCTATAAGCAGACGACCCAACTAGATTCTCCGCCAATGAACCGCCATTGATTACCATACATCAACTCCTTTAATTACTCTAATCAAGTCAGACCCTACATGCCTAAACTGGTCGACAGCCTCATGCTCCCACGGAGTAAGCGCGAGCAAATTTGACGAATCATGTACACCCGCCCCACCCACTCGCTGAGGAATATCATTATGATGAAGTTCTAATGCATACTCTCTAATTGATATTTTATCGGTCTTGCGCGAAATCACCTCAACTGTCATTTTGGGCGCTTTCCCCTCAGCCATACGCACAAGGTTTGTGGGTGAGTAGGCACGAGTAGGTGCTTTGGCCTCAGCTTTCCAATAGTTTTTTCGAGCAGTACTCCAACACTCCCATCCCCACGGGTCGATCCACCCTGCCGGATTCTGACCATAGCGATAAAGATTTAGCCCGCCATCTAAACCAATAGGGTCCTGAGTGACATAACGTCCCACTTCAGAATAATAATATCGGAAGGTATTATAGTGCAGCCCTGTTTCAGCATCAAAGTACTGACCTTGGAAGCGCAGATTCTGATCGACCTCTTTGATCGACAAAGTTTCTATCGTGCCCCAAGAGCGATACGTCGCCTGCCAAACAATCTCACCCTCGCTATCCGTCAGCTCAAGCGGCGTCCCAATCTGATCGGTATGGAAGTAATAGACCTTCTGCCCTTCTCCTTCAACCTGATCAACCCGCGCCAATGGCGCATAGCTACCCGGCTCGTACAGGTACAAGATGCTCTGCCCTGGCGTTTCCTCCCGCAGCATCCTTAGCCCTTGCCAGAGGAAGCGCTTCTGCTCGACCTCGCCATTGATTTCAGCCTGCTTGGCTATTCGCCTCCCCAAGCTGTCGTAACGATACTCGCCTTGGCTTTCCAGCTTGCCATTGACCAACGTCTCCGCCCGCACCAGCCGGTTCTCGCAGTCGTAGCTGAAGTGCTGCAGCTTGCTGTGCCCAGAGCGCTTCTCGATCAGGTTGCCCCACGGATCGTAGCGGTACTCCTGGTCCCGCCACTGCTTGATCCGGTTGTCCTTGACCTTGTCGAATTGCCGCGCATTGAAGTCCAGGCGGTTGGCTGCCGGGTCGTAGCGGAACTCCTCACTGCCGATCAACGAGCCGGTATCGCGACTGCGCAACTGGCCGTTGGCTTCGTACTCGTACTTGATCTCGCCGCGTAGCTTGTCGAGGGTACGCACCAGTTCACCGGCCGGGTCGTACTGGTAACGGCGGTGGATCGGGTTGTAGGCGTGCTCGACCAGCAACGAGGTATTGATGCCGGTGTTGTGCACCTGCGAAAGCTTGTCGGCCGGCAAGGTCGAGGCAAACTGCCAGGCCTTGCGCCCCATGGCGTCATAACCGAAGCAACTGGTGAGCTTGCCCTGGGTCCGGTACACCTCGCGGTGCAGGTCATCGCGCTCCATGTCGCTGATCACCTGACCATCCAGGTTCAGCTGGTGCAGGTGGCCGCTGCCGTAGTACAGGTGATTGACCTTGCGGCCATCCGGCAGGGTCAGCGTGGTCAGGTTGCTGAGCGGGTCGTACTCGTAGCCGAGCGTGCCGTCAGGGCTGATTTCTTTGGTCAGCCGACCGAGCAGATCGTAGGCGTACTCAAGCTTTTCTTCCGTGATCCCAAGCTGCTTGCCGATCCCGGTCGGTTGGCGCTCGATGCTCAGCAACCGGTCACCGTCGTCATAGGTGAATCGCTGTTGTGCGTCGCTATTCAGTTTGGCGATCAGGCGACCAATGGCATCACGCTCGAACAGCGTATGGCGCTCGGGCCGCTCGGCATTTTCGCCATAGCCAATCTCATCCAGTCGTGTGAGATGGCCACCGACGTCGTAGCTGAAACGCCGGGTCAGGTTATCCACCCGCACTTCTTCGCTCAGTCGGTCCGAAGCGTCGTAGGCAAAGCTGTACGTGGCGTTGTTTTCGTTGACCAGCGCGGTCAGGCGCATGGCCTTGTCGTACTCGTAGCGAACCCGCTGGCCCTTGGCATCCTGGCGGCTGCTCGGCAGGCCGCGGGCCGTGCGCATCAGGCGGGTGGTCTGGCCCTTGCCGTCGGTGTGGCTGAGCACCTGACCGTAGACGTTGTAGGTGAAGCTTTCCGTGGTGCCGTCCGGGTGGCTGATGCGCAGCACTTCGCCGTCGGGCTTGCGCGCCAGCGTGGTGGTCTGGTTCAGCGCGTCGGTTACTGCGACCAGGTGCTGGCGTTCGTCATAGCGGTAGTACGTACTCTTGCCCGAGCAGTCCTGGTAGCGCTCGACCTGGGCCAGGGTGTTCCACCACAGGTACTTGGACTTGTAGGTCGCATCGATGATGGTGTGCGGCAGGCCGTCATCGCTGTTCAGGTACTCGGTCATCTGGCCGAGGGCATCGAATTCGGCGAGCAGGTTGCCCTTGTCGTCGAAACGCGCTCGCCAAGTGCTGCCATCCGGGTAGCTGACCTGGGTCACCAGTGTGGTCAGGTGGTGATATTCGTACTGGGTCTTGCGGCCCAGCGGGTCGGTCTCTTCGAGCAGGCGGGAGAATTCGTCGTACTTGAATTGCAGGCGGTTACCGTCCGGCAAGGTCAGGCCAACCATATTGCCGTGTTCGTCCAGCTCGATGGCGTAACGCTCCCCGCCATAATCGCGGCTGGCGACCACGCGGTGGTCGGCGTTGTACTGCACTTCCAGCTCGCGGCCGAGCACGTCGGTGGCCCAGCTGGTGCGGCTATCGAGGTCGTAGCGGAAGTGGTAGTGCTCGCCGTCGCTGGTCCAGTGTTCGACCACGCGTGGCTTGTCGCCCAGGGTTTGCCAACGGTAGTGGCAGCCCAGCCCCAGCGCGTTGCTGTGGGTCACCATCAGGCCGTCGGCGTAGCTGAAGCTGCGCACGGTGTCGCCGTTGCGGTTGATCACCGCGCTCAGCTGGCCGTGTTCGTCGTAGCGGTACTGGGTAAGCGTTTCCACCGCTTCGTTGTTCACCACGCGCTTGATGTCGGTCAGGCGACCCAGCGGGTTGTCGTAGTGCAGGTGCACGCGGGTGCCGCCGGTGGCGCTGATGTCGGTCAGTGTGCCGTCGGGCGTGCGGGTGAAGTGCAGGAAGTGGCCGAGGACGTTCTCGATACGCTGCAGCGGCACTTCGGTGTTGGTGTCTGGCACTTCGCCAAAGTAGAAGAACAGGTTGTCGAGGGTCTGCAGGATGTAGTGACCGCCCTCGGTGCACACCAGGTACACCTGCTCGTGCGGGTTGTAGATGCGCTGCCCCGGTTGCAGGGTCACGAACGGGACTTCGCGGCCCTGGTTGTCGGTGAGGTAGATGAATGCCCCCTGGCGGCGCAGGCTCTGCTCCCAGGGCAGCACCCAGCCGCGGCCGAGTACGCTGTCGACCGTCAGGTCGCTGGCGTAGAAGCGCGACCACTCGATCGGCATCAGGCCCGGCAGGCTGAAGTCGATTTCATCGGGGATCAGCTTGCGGCCCGTCGTGAGGTCGACGGGGTTGCCGACCAGGCCGCCGATAGCCTTGCGGGCCACGGGTTCGACCACATAACGGCTGGCCACCTCACCGGCGACGAAGCCGGCCGTGAACTTCAGGGCGCAAGGCATGACGGCTTTCATGCCGGCCTGGGTACCCGCCTTGATCAGCTGGGCGATACCGCCTGCGGCACCGGCGATGGCCATCAGCACATCCACGGTGGTGCGCAGCCACTCCGGGACTTCATCGTCCACGGGCAGGTAACGGTAGGTGCCGCCGCCGATGATGACGTTGTCCGAACCACCGGAAATGGTGGCGCCGCAGGTCAGCTTGTCGCCCTTGCGCGCGGCGGCGACGCTGTTGATGAAGACGTTGGTCGAGCCTTCGGCAATCTGCACCGGCCCTGGGTGCTTGTCGCAGGCACCGATGCTTTTTTCGACGCGGGCGGCCTTGCGGCTGTTGATGAACACGTTGGGTGAGGCAGTGGTTATCGTCCCTGAGGGGGACGAGAACATACTGCCTATCGCCTCTCCGGCGGCGGTCAGCAAGCTGCCCCCGATGCCGGCTGCGAGGCCGGCCAGCAAGGCCACGCCGAACCCGCAGGTGAACGTGGCAATGGCCACCGTGGCCACCAGCGCAATCCCCAGGGCGGCCCCGATCAGGAAGCCCCCCAGCGCGCTGGTGTGCGATATCTCGTCGCCGAACCTGGCCGCTTCGAACATGAGGGGTTACTCCTGTTCGCCGGACTCGGCGCTGGTTTCGGACGGGGCACGCGGGGTGAAGCTGGCCAACAGGTTGTCCCAGTCCTGGTTCTGCTGGGCACTGAAGTCGGCCTGTGCAGTGGTGGAGAAGATCAGGGCACGCCCGGGGCTGATGATGAAGGCGGCCTGGCGCTGGTACAGCGGGCGGCCCTGGTTCATGTAATAGGCGTCGATCTGGATGCCGGCAATGGGTGCGGTAACCGAGAGCGTGACGGCCTTGTTGCCCATGCGGGTGTAGCCGCGCAGCTTGGAGGTGAGCAGCTTGACCTGGCGATCGACATAGGCCTGCAGCGCTTCGTCCGGCAGCAAGGTGTCACGCGAGATGGTGATGCTCAAGGGTGCGGGGACACTGGCACCCAAGACGAACATGTTGACCGTGCGGTCCTCGAAACCTGCCGGCAGCGCAATGCCGCCTTCCTGTAATTCGTAATCCATGCGATGAAAATTCCTGATAGCGAAAAAATCGGGGTCAGCCCTGCGCGAAGCCATCGAGCATGCGGTCGAACTCGGCCAGCCACTGGCTCAGGCCGGGCTTGCTGGGGTCGATCACGCTGGAGATATCCAGCCATTGCAGCGAATCGCTGCCGGCGATGGGCACCAGTGCGCCGACCAGGCGACCGTGCCGAGGCTCGTGGCCGGCATTGAAGTGAAAGTCCACGACCTTGGCCGGGTTCCCAGCCAGGAGGCAGTCACGTTGGCGAATCACGCGCAGTTGCGGGTTCAATTCGCGCAAAGCCTCGACTGCGCTCTGGAACAGTTGCTCCAGCGGCTGCCTGGCGCGTACATCACGGCGGCGGATGCTGAGGCTGACCGGCTCGCCTTCATGCTCGAGGGTGGTCTGGATGTCGCGAAAACGAAAGCCGAGCGGAAACTGCAAGGAGAACCCTGCGAAGGTGAAAGCGCTGGCGACATCCTGCAACACGGCTGGCAGCGGTTCCGGCTCGGGCACAGCCACGGGCACATGAGCAGCTTCCGCCAGACTGGCCAGCCGCGCAGACTCCTCTTGCGCTTCGCGCCTGGCAGAGATGCGGTCGTAGATCGAGGGCTTGTACATGAACCTTGCCTCAGTCGTTGATCCGCACTGCGGCGCCAGTGATCTGGGTGGTGTCGGTACTGGTGGTCACGATGACCTTGCCTTTGATCTCGATGCCTTCCGGGGTCAGCGTGATGCTGCTGTCGCCCACCTGCAGGATGATGTGCTGCTTGGCGGCCACCTGGATGAACTGGTTGTCGACCTGCAGGGTGTAGGAACCCTCGGTCACCTGCACCACGGTGTCTTTCTTGACCGTTTCGGTATGCGTACCACCAACAGTAATCGAGCGGTTATTCCCCACATCGTGGGTCTCATCCAGCTCGATCTCGGTATCCATGTTGCGCTCGGCATGCATGATGATCTGCTCGGCGCCGGCCTTGTCCTCGAAGCGGAAGAAGTTGGCGGTACCGCCGTCGCCCTTCATCGACCGCGTCAGGAACCCACTCTGGGTCTTGTTCGCCGGCAGCGACCATGGCGGGGTGTTGGTGCTGTTGTACAGGCTGCCCATGATCAGCGGCCGGTCCGGGTTGCCGTCCAGGAACACCACCACCACTTCGTCGCCTACGCGCGGAATCTGGATGCTGCCGAAGCCACCGCTGGCACCGGACTGGGCGACACGTACCCAGCAGGAGCTTTGATCGTTGAACTGCCCCTGGCGATCCCAGTGAAACTGAAGCTTTACCCGGCCCAGTTCGTCGGTGAAGATTTCCTCGCCTGGGGGGCCGACAACGATGGCGGTCTGCGGGCCGTTGATCAAAGGCTTGCGGGTGTTCAACTGCGGGCGGTATGCGATTTTTTTACGCACGCACACGAATCGGTTGACGTAACCGGCCTGGTCGCCCGTCATGTAGTTGTTGCTGCCGCGATGCTCCACGCTCAGCAACAAAAACTTACGGTTCTCGGCGGCACCGGTGTCGTGCAGATAATGCTGGGTCAACTCAAAAGTGTAACCCGGCTTCATGGCCCGGCAATTGCTCTCGCCGTAGAAGGTCTTGCCCATCAACTCGAGCGCTTCGATACGGTTGCGTACGATGGCTTCGCCATCTTCGTAGCTGCCATGGGTGTACTGGCCCGGGAAATCATAAATCTCGAACCTGTCCACATCGCCCTGTTGATTCAAGCTTTGCATGGTCACAGGTAGGAAGTTGCGCGGTTGGCGATAGTCGAACGTGCGAACGGCAATTTGACCGGATTGCAGCTGCCGCGTTGACTGCCACTGAGTAATGGAATCAGCGGTTTCGGTAACCGACGCGGAGTGGTAGCGAATCTGCGGCTGTTCGGGCAGCGGCAACAAGGTGCTGGAGTCATCGGTGATGACCATCAGGTGGGAGTCGGCCGTGTGCTCGAAGTAGTAGAAAAGCCCTTCGCTCTCAAGCAAGCGCTGCACAAAGTTGAAATCGCTCTCGCGGTACTGGGTAATGTAGCTGTGCGATTTGAGCGGCTTGCTTACACGAAATTCGTACTTGGCCAGCGTGCCAAATCCGGCGAACACTTCACTGACAACAGCCTGGACCGATTTTTCTTGAAAAATGCGTGTATCGAAACGGCAAGTCAGCATCCACAGCCACGGCCCTAGCACGGCTGCATAACGCACATAGCCGCCGTCGCTGCCTTGGGTGCTAAACCGCTGAACATAGCCGTTAATGTGGCGGAAAGAGCCGTTGGATAACTCTATTTCTACCGTGGCCTGGCTGCCAATCAGTGACTTGAGCTTTACATCGCTCTGTTGGCTGAGCAAGGCCAGATCGAATTCATAGAGTTTGGAAAGCTCTTCAGTGCCGGAAAAGTGCTCCAGCAAAAACTCATCGTTGGCTGTTTGTGTCAGGATATTCAGCTTGAACAATCGCCTGTTTTGCGGCGCGAGCATGGAAAGAACGTCAGTTAGCATAATTTACTCCCTGTAGCGGTGAACATCAGCGCGCCCGTACGGCGAAAAGCCTGCCCAACCACGAGGCAGCACGCATGCTCTGAATAGTTTCAATATCCATGAATGTGTATTGACGGTTTTCCTTCGCTTCGCGCACTTTCAGGTCTCTGAGTGCACTGATCTTGTCACGATTGTAAAACACCATGAACACGGACATTAGCGCAAAGAAGTAGATCAACCCGGTGGCCGGCACGTCATGGCTTTTCATCAGCGGATAGATCACGCTGCTCAAGCCCGCCGCCAAACCCGCCTGCCACCACTGAACTTTCTGTGGCGGCTCGATGGATTCCACGCGCTGCCCTTTAAAATGGAGAATATCACTTTTACTGCGCCAGTAATAAGCCATTGCATAGGTCAACAACACCAGCACGACGGGCGCGAGCCCTAACATCAAAGAAGTCGCCGCTCCCAACTTCATTTTTTTGTAGGTAACACCCAGTGTCAGCAGCGATGCGAACATTGGTGCAACCGACATATTGAAGAACATGCGCAAATTCGCGAAACTTACAAAGTGCTCACTGCGGTAAGCACAATTGATGCACCACAGCGTCATAACGATAATGATCAGGATCGCCGGCACCGCCATGAATGGCGGCGCCACTCCGGTCATCATCAGGGCCAATATCACGACCAGCAGCCACACCGACCAGATTTTTTTAAAAAAACGTTCTGTGGTAAACATTTAATCCTTCCCCGTCAAGAAATTACCCAGGGTAGTGCCCAGCCCCGAAAAATCGTCACTCATGACAAACTGAACTGCCAAGCCCGCACCCAAAGACAAGGCAATCACGACTATAGCCGGCCCTGTCAGCCCGCCGACCAATACACCGACACCAAAGGCCAATGCATTGGTCGGCTGGGTGTAAGCTGACTTCTGGAAGAACTCCGAGACGCTTTTTGCCTCCGTCGCATCTAGGTAAGCCTGGGGGCCGAACGCCAATGCGCCGCCTAATTTGGCCCCCGTCAGTACTTTGCCTACGCCACGGCTGCTGTACCCGGCCGAGTCAATATGGGCAGTTGCACGCATCGCCTTGGCGGTATTAAAAGCAGCCACATGCAGGTTACTGCCCCGACCGGGCAGCCTGTACAAACTTGCCTGGCTATTGGCGGGTATTTCGAAGTAGAGGTTTCCGCCCATGCGCACCAGTTTCAGGCGCCCTTTCATGGCCCTGGCGGCAGATACACTGCCGGGTTTGCCACGTGACGCTGCCCACTTCTTCAGCTTGCCGCGCGTGGCATCCGTCATGTTCAGCAGGTTTTCAACTTTGGTGGCTTTGGATGCGGCATGGCCTAGCGCAGCAACGTTGGCAAGCGTGCCGGGTAAATTTGCAGTTGAAAATAATAGTGCCCCTACGACTGGAATCTTCTCGGCCTTCTCCTTGATGGCCAGCAGTTCATCCGCGGCAAAACGCCCCGATTTTTCCATTTTTGCAATCAGGCTATAAAGTAACTGCGCGTATTCTTCGGCTTCGTCAGCACTCAACTGCGTTTCGGACGACTGTAGTTCAGCAACGAGAAACTCGGCGGCACTCATGTCATCAGCCGAATAAAGGCCACCTACATCCATCTTGGCGTAGGTTCTGGCTGCTACAACACTTGGCCACGGCAGGTCACCCTGCCCGAGAAGGCCGTCTTGCCCGCCGAGGCCCATGGGGTCGGCTGCGGTACAGGGATAGATTCTGTTCACGATTCTGTTCACGCCTTGTCAAAAATCCTGCTTGCGCGACCTGCGCAGTGTCGGCCCACGTCTCAGGCGCTGCGACCTATGCAGGCAAGCAAAGTTCCCAACAACACCTGAATATGCCAACCAGATCACAAATGGATTTGCCGGCCGAGTGTAGAGGGCGCAGGAAACACTGGAATGCGCAACTCTGTCAACTATGAATATCGCTCATCTTAGCATTAGCCGTCATGAATGAGATGGCATTGCGCCATCTTTTGCCCATACACCAGAATTACCAAGAACGTTCACAGGACACTGTGGTCAATGTTCTACATAGCGCCTACGCTTGGGATACTTGTGACGCTGGGCTTGTGGGCGAAGGGGTACACACCCTGCCAGAAGCTGTTGACTTCAGGATCTGCCTGGCAGGTGTGCTGGATCAATGATGAGCGGTATTGTTTCAAGTCTGATTCCTATACCCGTGACGGCTGGCCTTGCAAGCACATGAGTGATAAAAATGCCTGCATCCAGGTTGACGGGCGCCAGTAATTCTAATATCCACACCCACGTCGCTACTTGTAAGGTAGTCATGACAAATACAGAAATCATCAAACAATTTAAATGGCTCAAATGAGCCATTTCACTCCAACCCCCATCGAATTCAGGCTGCTCGCCGCCCCCACCCCGCTGATTTGCGTAAGCCATCCGGGCTTCAGCCTCACCCCTGACAGCTACACAGAAAACAACTGAGTTAATAAACCCGCGAGCCTTGAAACATTCCTCGAATCAGGCCATCAATAGCTGTCGTAAGTCAGCTCTTCCATCTCGTGTCACCTTGGGATGCTCCGTCAACTTGCCGCGCGGAGACGGTGAGTTGATATTTCCCCATCACGCAGAGCTATCTATCGAAAAAGCGCTCAATGCGTCATGTTTTCAGAGGCTTTTCGCCCAGATTTCCCTTTTAAGCGCGCAGTTCACCCATACCCATCAGCTGTTTTCGAGCCATCCTCAGGTTCGACAGGGCGAATAGTGTGGTGGCCAGGCGCGGTGGCCGGCGCCGGCATTGGCCTGCAGGTCGGCAACCTGATCCTCATGGGCCTGGGGCTGTCCGCCATCGCCGAGTATTTTTATCAGGGCCTGCCGGCCTGCCTGTCGACCCTTCAGCAAGGCATGGCCACGGCCTGGTTCGCCGAGGATGGCCTCAAGCCCGCTGGCCTGGACCCGAGCGGCGGTTCCGCGGCGCAGGCCCAGGAGCGTGTCGAGCGCGCTGCACGCCAGCTTGCTCGCGGGCAGGAGCAGTTGGTGCTGCTGTTACTGACAGCCATCGTCACCTACCTTACTCGGGGGCAGATGAAGGCCGGCGTCATGAGCAGCATGGAAAGCATTGCCGCCCGGAGCGCTCGGCTGCAGGCCGAGATCTCCAACAAGCAGCTGGCGGCCTGGTTGGCGAAGAATGAGCAGAAACTGTTGGCGCAGCCGGAGTTGCAGCCCAAAGAGGCCACACCGATCTCTCGTGCACAAGCGCAACCGGAGCCATTGCGACCACTACCCGATCGACCACCCATTGCTCAGGCACCGGATAAGCCAGGCTTAACGGAAGTTTCCCGTAGGGAGCACCTGAACAAGAAGTTCGCTCGAACGGGTAACTTGGCACAGGACATCAACATACGAGGCAACCAGGAAACTGCTGTAAACTTCTTCAAGTCACAGGGCTATAAGCCTGCCGACTACGAAGGCTACATGAACGGCTTGGACTTCACTCAACCAGTCTTCACGGAAACAATCAACCGGGGCAAGACACTTTGGCAATTCCAGGTGCCCGGCGGCCGGCAAGGCATGTGGTACTCTCCTACCCCTGACGTGGTGCCAGGGCAACTGGGGATCAACCCGCTTGGCCAGATCTTCAAAACGGAAACCATCGTGCCCAAGATCGTGAACGTCTATCAGAGCACTGAGAAGGTCACGCTGCTGAGGAGTACCTCGGCACCGGTACTGGATACCTGGTCCGTTCCTTCCCAACCCTATAACGCCATTGGCGGTGCTCGGCAGATGACCTCTGCCCAACGCGAGCTCTTCAAACTGATAACACCAGGTGCATTATGAAACCCACAACCCCCCTCGGCTATGTACAGAAGGCTATCGACATTACCGCGCAGCGGAACAAGGCCTGTCCCGCTTACCCCATTTATGGGATGCTACTAAACCAACTTGACTATGTGAAAGCCGTGTTCGAAGGGCGTGAGCAAGATAAATCGAAACTCCACCAACTCAGTATCGGTGCCATTGCCTCGAAAGATTTCGAAGAAAATGACCCCGAGTTGGCCAGAGCACTGAAAGACGCCTATTACGTAGCCATCCAGTCGGCTCGTGGCCTCAAAGTTCAACTGCCCGATTGATTGCCGACGTTCGATCAGGCCAGCCACTGAACATCAGGCGCAGTCACTGACGAAAGCTATAAACCCTACACCCAGCAGACTGAGCCACGATGGACATTTACGCACTCCGGCAAAAATCGATAGCGCTGCGTGTCATCATTGACCGGCTGAAGTCACACGACCCGGCCGCCATGAAGTTGAGTGTAGAGCTGACGCTCTTTTTGAACGCGGCAAAGCAGCAGCGGATCCGCACCCCGATGGAATGGCGTGACATCCCCGGAAGCTAGCTGTTCACCGAAGAAGGGCTGCAGCAGTATGCCGATCTCGAGCACGCCTTCGCCGAGTTTCGTATCGAGCTGTCCGGGGGCGAGCCCCTACCCTGCACAAGCTCAAGGCGCGCATGGGGGAGAAACCCTCCCAGGGATGATGGGCGGGCAGCCTTGCCATCTTTTCATGAGTTCATTACGCCTTTGACGCATGGATGCAACGAAATAGCCCAAACTGTCCTTTTGCCCGGTATGCCGATGATGCGGTAGTGCATTGTCGTAGCCAGAGGCAAGCAGAACACGTGATGCGTTCAATCGCTTCACGTCTAGCGGTTTGTGGCCTCACGATGCATCCCGAGAAATCGAAAATCGTGTACTGCAAGGACAGCAATCGACGCGCAGGGTATCCGCATGTGAGCTTTACCTTCCTTGGTTTCACTTTTAGACCCAGGAAGGCAATCGGCCAGCAGAACAAGCTTTTTACCAGCTTCCTTCCGGGAGTCAGTGCGCAAGCGTTGAAGCGGATGCGGCGGGCAGTGCGCGAGTGCGGGGAGAGGTGCGCCCGTGAGTCCAGATACCAAGGCTTTGCCTTGATTATCCAATAATCAGCGACTGAAAATCGGGCTTTTCGGCATCCCAAAGCCGCCCATTTCCGACTGATGAGCAACTTGTTCGGAGTTTCCTTAAAGGACCATCTCCCATCAGCCAGGTCGAGCCGAAGCGCTTGCGAGAACTTCATGCGAAACAGGACCCTGACTTTGTAGCGCACGATCAACAACTAAAACATGCAGAGACTTTTGCACCCGAGGCCTTAGCAACAAACAGATTAATGAGTATCTCGACAGCCCTGATGGTGGGCTATATCTGCAAAAGCTACGTGCCGCAAACTGCGACTACCACCGAATCTGGAGGTAACATTGACAGGGCGGGTGGCGCACTTCAATATCTTACCCCTAACCGTAATGAGTGGTCGGCCACCAAGCTCATAGGCACTATTGATAACTAGGATAGACAATGAACACGCACACACTGAAGGCTACCGCTACAGCGCTTCGTGAAAAACTTGAGGCTCTCGAAGATCAAAATTCCGATGCGAAGCTGATGCTCAACACCCTACGCGGCCTCTTATTAAAAGCTGAAAATGGAAAAATTCATGCCCCCATGGAATCTAGAGACATACCTGGTTACCGCTACTTACCGGAGACCAACTTACAGGACGATCGTAATCTCAGTCAGTTATTTGCAGAATTTTACATGGCATTGATTGATGGAGAGGAGTGGAGTTCCTTTAAGAAATTCCAAGCCAAAAATAAAAATCACGATTAGAAAAAGATGGAGCACATACAAGAAGTTTGCTCGAACGGGCAACTTGGCAGGACACCAATATACGAGGCAACCAGGATACTGCTGCCAACTTCTTCAAGTCACAGGGCTATAAGTCTGCCGATTACATCCCCCTGTTCATTGAGCCTCTGCATGATCACCGGAAAGAAATTGCGCGACTGACTATAGTCAAAGGTACGAACGGCGATCTTTCCGGATTGCAGTAGCTATAAGGTTTCAACGATTTGTTCAGGTGGAAATCGCACTTTGCCAAGCTGCCAAAACCTGCAAATACCTCGCCAACTAGGTCTTGTACCGTCTTACCCTGGAAGATTCGCGAGTCGAGACGGCAAGTCAACATCACACTTCCTGGATAACTGGCGTCTAATATCGCTTATTTTCGGCTCTTGAGTGCAAAAACCCGAGCCAACCATGAAGCGTCACGTAACGCACGCACATATTCGATCTCAAGAAATGTGTATTGACGCGCCTCACGACGCTCGCGTTCTTTTAACGCCCTTAACGAAGCGATATTGGTGCGATTATAGAAGACCAAATACAGCGAAATGAAAACCATCACACACAGCACCACGGCCATAGAACTATTATAGTTCTTTATCGTCGGATACAGCAGACTACTCAACCCTGCACCAAGCCCGCCCACAACCCACGAATTGGCCTGCTCGGGTTCGAATACTTCTACCCGCTCACCGCGTAACAGGAATGAACTCGCCTTGCTTCGATGCCCATAGGCCAATGCGAAAGCCAACGCAGTAAGAATGAGCGGCACGGCGCTGATCGCAAGCGCCGCTACGCCTCCCATTTTTGATTGTTTGTACGTTATCGCCATTGACAGGACAAAGGCAAAAAGCGGCACGGCAGTCTAGCTGAAACAGAGACGTAAGGACGCAAAATCAGCAAATCTTTCCGAACGATAGGCGCATTTCACGCACCAGCAAAATGTAACAAAAGACGATACAGCCATGGGCACAAAAACAATCTTCGGCGCCACCCCAAGTGTCAACACTGAAATCATAAGCGTTAAAAACCAGAAGGCCCAAATTCGCGCAAAAAACCGTTCGGTCGTAAACATTTAATTCAATCTTTCCCAATCAGATAATCGCCCAAGTCAGTCCCCCAACCGGTTGCGTCATCACTCAAGGATGCTCTGGGCTAGGCGCTATGCTGTCCAACATATGCGATGTAGCGCGAGCGGCCTTTGGCCAGTTGGATTTCGATGCTGACTTGCTAGCCCATCATGAGCGGCACGCCGGAGTCTTCGCAGACCAGCAGCAGTTCGTAGTTGAACGCCCACGACAGGGCTTCGGTGCCCTTGAAGGTTTCCAGCAGCAGCTCCTGCTCGGGGTTGGCCAGGTTGTGAAACTTGAACAGGCGGCGGTTCTGCGGCGACAGCAGCGCGGAGGCCAAGTCCATGATCATGCGAAATCTCCTTGAAAACACGGCCAGCACGCGCTTGCGATGCTCAGCTGCAACCCTGATCTTTCGGGCGTATTCTGCATGCGCGCATAACGCACGTGCTTGCGGAAACATGCGACTGCCTGCAGAAAGGAAAGTGCCATCATGCATTGAAATAAATGCGACAGGGTTCACATTCCAGAATGCCAGCCAGGCAGAAAGGCCCAAAGGAAACACCGGCAAAAGCTGCCCTGTCAACTCACTACAGGCCTAGGAAAACGGGGCAATACCGCCCTGCAAGGCAATGTCATATCGCCATCCTTCATCTTCCTCACTGGCGCCCGGAGGCGACCCGGCAATCGCCGAATGGCCCGTCACAGAAGGTTCTTGAGGTATCGATCAGAGCCCATGCCCGACAGCTCCCACTCGAACTGTCTCGCTACCTGACGCATCAGCTCCACTGGCGGAGAAAAATGTTTCATAACGTGGATTCACCGAAGAGGATATTCTTGCGATCGCCAAAGGCGAAAGGCCCGCCCCCCACCACCTATCCAGCTCCAGATTATGTCGCGCAACATTTGGCCCAATTCCAAAATGGCGCCTCACGCTTCATGACCCAGACCAACCTTGAGAAATACGGCATCGCACAGAAAGATGGTACGTCGTTCATCATGCTAGGCCACGAAGCAACCGAACTACTTGCCAAGACAGCAGGTGACAAGCGCGCGTTGGAGCAAGCCCTTGGCTAGCCTGAGAATTTCCTTGATACCAATGCACTGGTCCCGGTAGACATCCCTGATCCGAAGCAGTTGAATTTACGGATTCCATCGGGAAATGAAGCCGGTGCTAACGAATTCTGGATCCCTGGTGGCAAGCTACCTCACGGCAACAGTGAAGTCGTCATAGACGCGGCGAGTATTGCCGCCAAGAGGTTCAATACCGCTCCCCTTTTTTGAAGGCCCCCTATGAAATTCAAAGATCTTTTCATCAGTCGTCAACACATGTACTCAATCGGCATCGAAGAAGACGCTGGCCAGTATTACGTTTCGTTCCCCGTCAGCAACGGCATGGTTGACTACGAAGAGTATTACGCCATTGCTCCAGCTACATTTGATGCCTTAATGGATGACCCTGATGCGGCGCTGGCTTTCGTGATAAAATGCCGCAAAAGACAACTTGATGAATTATTAATCATCAAACCGGAAAAAATCGGGGCACGGCCATCTAGTGCCACATAGATAAATGCTGACGAAATCCGACACTGCATGACCGTTTGACCCTACCAACAAATGAGTGGTGCCATCTCACGCTGCGGTGAAGTGGTGCAGTCCCTTACCCCAATCAGGACTGACCATGAACACCGAAACACTCAAGCAGAAGATTCGCAGCCCCCCGCACAGATCCGTACGTGCGGAACTACCGCATACGGCTCCTGCCTCAGGTACGTGTCGCGAAGCGTTCCTCTGGTTTCGATTCGTGGCGTACTTCACAGTTTCTGCCCGAACCGTCAAGGCTGGCCATAAAGCAATGCGTCCAGTTCATCATGCTGCGGCGAGAGATCGAAGAGCTTGGCTGCCAGTTCCTGGATATGTTGCGACCACGCAACCTTCTCCACCCACTCCGGCGGCATGCCGGACAGCGCACCCGCCAACTGGCCGGCGGTTGCCGCGACACTGTCGGCATCATCGGCAAGGTTGGCGGCCAGGAGGATCGCGTCCTTGAAGTTGTCGGTGTTCCATACGGCCCACAGTGCCGCTTCCAAGGTATCGATGACGTAGCCGGAGGAGCGGATCTGTTCGCGGCTCTTTTGCTTGTACTCGCCCGCATTGATGATCATCGGGCGAGGCCGCAACGAACGCACCGCTGGGGCCAGGGCCTCCTCCTTGTCTGCACCATTGAGCGCCAGATGCAGCTGTGCCGCAAACAGCTGACAGCAGTTCACTGCCTCGTCGGCGTTTTGGGTCACGCTGCTTTGCGTGACGCTTTCCCACCAGCTTGCCGACAGCGAGTGCCGGCGGAAGATTGCCGTAGGCGCAAGGCGGATGATGGAGCCATTGCCAGCCGTCGAGGGGTCATAGTTGCCTTGCCAGGTAATACCCTCGCGCAGCCAGCCTTCAAGGGCATTGCGCGTGGCATTGCCGATATCGAAACAACGACCGTTGGCACTGTTTTCCCCGCGCCGGTACCAGCGGACCAAGGCATCAGTGTAGGTGGCGTAATCGAACTTCAGGCCCCCTGGGCCTCTCAGCCTTCCAAGGCTGCGCGGGTGACATTGCCGATGTCGAAGCAACGGCCGTTGACGCGGTTTTCACCCTGCCGGTACCAGCGCACCATGGTATCGGCAAAGGTCCAGTGCCTGGTCCTGTGATAACGTGCTGAACCTGTTGTTCAGCCATGCCGGTTTGATCCGCGGCAGCCAGGGAATGCTCAGGCACACATGAAAGACCATCCCGAACTCTACGTAAGGTCCCCTATTCTTTTCCGGCTTACGGCCATCGGTCTGATGCTGTCCATGCTCGCCATGGGAGCACTGGCGGTGTACGCCTTATGGACAGATATCGTGCCCCTCTACGGCCGGATCTACCGTAATGCGCCGGTCGTGGAAACACCACTCAAAGCTTTCTTCATGATTGCATTCATTCCCCTGGGGCCTTGCCTGATCGTTGCCAGCCTGATCGCCGCATGGACCGGTCGAAAGTTTGACCCACCAAAAACCTCTTGGCTGCATGGGTTCCAGCTACGCTCGCTGCAACTGACAGTTGTGCTGATGGTTATCGTTGCTCCGACAATGATTGCGCTGACCACAGCCACGCTTTCGGCAAAGGACTACTGGTCGTGCCCGAAGCTCAGGATCTCGGGCTCCGGTTTGCAGATGTTCTGGGTCAACGATGAACGGGTGTGCTTCAAGCCGGATCATTACATCAACGACAATTGGCCATGCAAGGCAATCGATGGCAGAGACGTTTGCGTACAGGTCGATGGTCGTTGAGTTGGATGAAACCGGCTGCGCCGGTGTTCGCGGGCAGGCTGCCCGCGAATGCGGTGGCGGCTGTGACGGTGAATGACCAGGGATAGTGGCCGGCAGGTCCGGCCTATTCGCGGGTAAACCAGCTCCTACAACGTGGCGACACCACCGGTCGATGTAGGAGCGGGCTTGCCCGCGAATGCGGTGGCGGCTGCGACGGTGAATGATCAAGGATATTGGCCGGCAGGTCCGGCCTATTCGCGGGTAAACCCGCTCCTACGAGCATCGCGCTAGCTATCAGGTTTTGAACAATACAGTTACCCCGCCGGGCGCGACGAAACTCGTCGCATTGCCATCATCCTGACACGCGCCCCCATCCCGCAACGCACAGGCGGCCGGCGCACAAAATGAGAACTGATTCACTTTTTGAAAAAAACTTTTGCCAACGATTTTCATCGCTTTCCAGCCCCTTTCGTACCCAGTCTTTAGGGCTTGAGCCCCCATCTCCTGCGCCCAAGACACTCTGTCAATATCACAGCGCCATTATTGCGCAGCGTCACAAAACGGGGAAAAAATCCCCCCCCTCGCCGGAACTTCTTCCGCAGCGAGGTGCCCTACTCGGCATTGCTGGCAACACAATATTCATATGCCAGCACTCAAATTCGCTGCAGCCGAAAGGCGATTTTTCAAGTCCACGCCACCGGCGTTTCAGGACGATCAAGCAGGCACATGGACGATGCACCAATGACACAGACATTCGATGTCGAAGCACTGATCAAGCTGCGTAGCCAAACGCGGGCGATCTCCGATGCGCTGAAGGCGCAGGCGGCGGATTACCTTGCCACCGTGGCACCGCTGATCCGTCCGCAAACCCTGTTTGGCGAATACCTGCAAGGCGCACAGCGCAGCAGCGGGCGCGAAACCCAGGGCCACTTCCAGGCCCTGGTCGAACTCTACGAACGTATCGGCTCGGCCGCGCCGTTCCAGCTGGTCACCGAGCTGGAAGTACCGCTGAACCTGATCAGCACCACCCCCGAACTGTTCCCGCTGGAATACGACAAGACCCTGGAACACAGCGGCCAGGTCATCCGCATCACCAGCCCGACCCGCTGGGTGGTGGGCTTCCACGCCTTCGACCTGGCGCGGTTTCGCAATGTCATCAAAGACCCCAACCGCAGCAGCGCCGAGCTGTACCGCTTCGTGGTGCACTACCTGGTGCTGTTCTACTGCCTGAGCAAGTCGCCTGGCCTTGGGCGGCTGTTCGAGGGCCTGCGCTACGGCCTGAGCTTCGAGCGCCTGAAGGGCTTTGGCGACCTGCCGTTCTGCGTCATCAGCTCGCCGGTGCGCTCGGAACTTCCCGACGACTCGGTCATCCGCAGCAGCACGCAGATTGCCGGCAACACCAGCTTCGAAGAACTGGTAGGCCGCGACAACATCCTGGAAATGAACGGCGAAATCCGTCAGCGCCTGCTGCTGACGATCGAAGGACTGTAACGCGCAGCGCCCGGCACCGGGCCGCGCAATGATTCGCAGCGAATTGCTCGCACTGGAGAACACGATGGCGAAGAAGGAAAGCACTCAGCACAAACTCGACCGCGTTCGCGCGCCTCGGGTCCATATCACCTACGACGTGGACATCGGCGATGCCATCGAGAAAAAGGAGCTGCCCTTCGTCGTCGGCGTACTGGGTGACTTCTCCGGCAACCCGCCGGAGCCGCTGCCCAAGCTCAAGGACCGCAAGTTCGTGTACATCGATCGCGACAACTTCAACGGTGTGCTCAAGGGCATCAAGCCACGCCTGACCTACCGCGTCGACAACACCCTGGCCAAGAACGGTACCCAGTTGGGCGTGGAGCTGAACTTCAACAGCCTCGAAGACTTCGAGCCACAGAACGTGGTCAAGCAGGTCGAGCCGCTGCGCAAGCTGCTGGAAGTGCGCAACAAGCTGGCCGACCTGCGCAACAAGATGGGCGGCAACGACAAGCTCGAAGAGCTGCTGATGGACGTGCTGCAGAACACCGAAAAGCTCAAGACCTTGGGCAAGGAATTCGGCCGTGAAGCCGAAGTGAAAGACCCGTCCAGCGACGATCGCGCCTGAGCAGGAGCCCGAACATGACCGACAAGCAAACCGCACCGCAACAGGCCGGCGACCTGGTCGAAGTGGAAAACTTCGCACCACAGCCCTCGCTGCTCGACAGCATCATTTCGCAAAGCCGCGTGGCCCGCTCCGACACCGAGCGCAACCGCACCCGCGACCTGATTGGCGAACTGGTGAACCAGGTGCTCGAGGGTGAGATGACCCCGAGCAAGGACCTGATCGCCGTGCTCGATTCGCGCATCGCCGAGATCGACGCGATGCTCTCCGAGCAGATGAACGAGATCATGCACGCCCGCGAGTTTCAGCAGTTGGAAGCCTCCTGGCGCGGCCTGAAATACCAGGTAGACCAGACCGAGACCAGCACCACGCTGAAGATCCACCTGCTCAATGCCTCGAAGAAAGACCTGGTACGCGACCTGAAGGCCGCCAGCGAATTTGACCAGAGCGCACTGTTCAAGAAGGTCTACGAAGAAGAGTACGGCACCTTCGGTGGCGCGCCTTTCGGCATGTTGATCGGTGACTACGAGTTCAACCGCAACCCTGAAGACATGTACCTGCTCGAAGAGATCTCGCACGTCGCGGCGGCGGCGCACGCGCCGTTCATCTCGGCCGCTTCGTCCGAGCTGTTCGGCTGGGACTCGTTCACCGAGATGTCCGGCCCGCGTGACCTGGCGAAGATCTTCGACACCGTGGAATACGCCAAGTGGAAGTCGTTCCGCGCCTCGGAAGACTCGCGTTACGTCGGCCTCACCCTGCCCCACGTGCTCGGTCGCCTGCCGTATGGACCGGATACCACCCCGGTGGAAGAATTCAACTTCGTCGAAAGCGTCGATGGCCGCGACCACAACAAGTACCTGTGGATGAACGCCGCCTACGCCCTCGGCACCCGGGTCACCGATGCCTTCGCCCGCTACGGCTGGTGCGTGGCCATCCGCGGCGTGGAAGGTGGCGGCCTGGTCGAAGGCCTGCCGACCCATACCTTCAAGACCGACGACGGCGAAATCGCCCTCAAGTGCCCGACCGAAATCGCCATCACCGATCGCCGCGAAAAAGAGCTGTCGGACCTGGGCTTCATCCCCCTGGTGCACTGCAAGGGCACCGACTATGCCGCGTTCTTCGGCACCCAGTCGGCGCAGAAACAGAAGCAGTACAACACCGACATCGCCAACGCCAACGCACGCCTGTCGGCCCAGCTGCAATACATCTTCGCCACTTCGCGCATCGCCCACTACATGAAGGCGATCATGCGCGACAAGATCGGCAGCTTCGCCTCGCGCATGGATGTCGAGCGCTTCCTCAACCAGTGGCTGGCCAGCTACGTGCTGCTCGACGATACCGCCAGCCAGGAGGCCAAGGCCAAGTTCCCGCTGCGCGAAGCCCGCGCCGAGGTGTTCGAAGTGCCCGGCAAGCCAGGCGTGTACAAGGCCGTGACCTACTTGCGCCCGCACTACCAGCTGGATGAGCTGACCGCCTCGCTGCGGCTGGTTGCCGAGCTGCCACAGGGCGCGCGCGGCTGAAAGGCCGTTGTGTACAGGGATGACACATGAGTAACCAGGCCCGCCTGCTGCCCTCGCTGCTCGACCGACTGCTGGACGATCGTCCCTACCAGTCGGCCGAGCCCGCAGCGCAGCGCACCTGCTCGCTGGCCGAGTACAAGGCCAGCATCGTCCGCGACCTCGAAGTCCTGGTGAACACCCGCCAGTCCCTGGTCGCCGAAGAGCTCGACGGTTTCAGCCAGCTCGGTGGTTCCATCCTTGAATACGGCATGCCGGACTTCATCAGCCGCAGCGTGCTCGACCCGCACGATCGTCGCCTGATCCAGCAACAGCTGGAGCGGGCGATCAGCACCGGAGACCGGCGCTTTCGCCGGGTCCGTGTTCAGCTGTTGGCCCAGCAGAACGGCCACCGCATGTTGACCTTCCGCGTGGACGCCGTGTTGCGTCTGCAGGACATCAGCCGCCAGGTGTCATTCGACGCCGTGCTGCAGGTCAACACCCAGGAATACAAAGTGCAGAACCTCAACTGATGCTCGACGAACTGCTGCCCTACTACGAAAAGGAACTGTCGCACCTGCGCTTTCTCGGCCAAGAGTTTGCTGCGCAGTACCCGAAGATCGCTTCGCGGTTGCTGATCGAGGGCGACAACTGCGAAGACCCGCACACCGAGCGCCTGATCGAGGCGTTCTCGTTCCTGTCTGCGCGGGTGCACAAGAAGCTCGATGACGAGTTTCCGGAAATCGTCGAATCCTTCCTCGAGGTACTGTACCCCCACTACCTGCGCCCTACTCCGTCGATGTCGATTGTCGAACTGAGCCTGGGCAGGCACGAAAAAGTCACCGAAGCCTACCGCGTCGCGCGCCATACCGAGATGCATGCCAATCCCGTGGAAGGCGTGGTGTGCAAGTTCCGCACCTGCTACCCGGTAGAGCTGTGGCCGATTGCCGTGCAGCAGGCCTCGTTCACAGAAATGGAACGCTCGGCCTTCAACGGGCACAGCGCCGACCTGGTCGCTCGTCTGCGCATCCGCCTGGCAGCCACTGGCGATGCCCTGTTCGGGCAGATGGACATGAACCGCCTGCGGTTCTTCCTCGACGGCGAAGCGACCCTGATGCTGCAGCTGTACGAACTGCTGTTCAACAACCTCGCCAAGGCCACGCTGAGCTTCGACGACCAGGGCCGCAGCCGCGAGGTGGCGCTGCCGGCCGATGCCCTGAAAACCGTGGGCTATGCCCGTGACGAAGGCCTGGTGGATTACTCCGAACGCTCATTCCTGGGCTACCGCCTGCTGCACGAGTATTTCACCTTCCCTGACAAGTTCATGTTCTTCGACCTCAGTGGATTTGCCCGCATCCTGCAGGGCAAGGCCATCGAGCAGGTAGAGGTCAACTTCTATTTCTCCGACTACGACCTCAGCGAGCGCCTGGCGCGGCTGACCCAGAACATCGGGCGCAACAACTTCAAGCTCAACTGCACGCCGATCATCAACCTGTTCCGCCAGCAGGCCGAGCCAATCAAGCTGACCCACACCCAGCACGAATACCAGGTCACCCCTGACACACGGCTGCACAACGCTGCAGAAGTGGTATCGATCGACCGGGTACGGCGGGTGCGCAAACTCGGCGGTATCGACCAGGTCGCCACCTGCCAGCCGTTTTTCGAACCCCGGGGCGAGCAAGACCCACACAGCAGCTTCTGGGTTGCGCGCCGGCGAAACCAGGGTGACGCCACTGCCATGAGCATCCGCGTGGTCGACCGCGATCTGGAACTGATCGACGCCAGCAGCGACACCCTCAGTATCGGCCTTACCTGCAGCAACCGCGACGTGCCGCTGATGCTGCCGTTCGGTGGCGAACGGGGCGATTTCACCATTCCCGCCAACTCGGTGATCAAGGATATCCGCTGCCTGCGCAAGCCCACCGCCACGGTGCGTGTGCCCTTGGGCAAGGGCCTGATCTGGCGGTTGATCGCCCACCTGTCGCTGAACCATCTGTCGCTGGTCAGCCAGGGCCGCGAAGTGCTGCTGGAGCTGTTGTCGCTGTACAACTACCGCAATGTCTCCGCCATTCGCAAACAGATCAACGGCATCAAGGCGATCAGCAGCGAGCCGGTGGTCGCGCGCATCGGCCACCCGCGGCCAAATTTCGTGCGCGGCGTCGGCATCACCCTGACCCTGGACGAAAGCCAGTTCATCGGCAGCGGCGTGTTTCTGTTCGGCAGGGTGCTGGACCACTTCTTCGGCCAGTACTGCTCGATGAACAGTTTCACCCAACTGACCCTGCGCACCCAACAACGAGAAAAGAGAGTCGTACAATGGCCAGCACGCACCGGCGATCAGCCCCTGGTCTGATCGATCAGGCCCGAGCCGAGCCGCACCGATTCGAATTCTTTCAATTGGTGCGCCTGCTCCGCCTGCACTACAGCCGCACCGGGCGCATGGACCTGGCAACCCGGCCGCACGAAGACCCGCTGCGTTTTCGTACCCAGCTGTCGCTGGCGTTCCCGGCCAGCGAGGTCAGCGACCTGCACTTCGAGCGCGAAGGCAAGGTGTCGCCGGCCGGCTTGCCGCTGTCGGAAGTGCAGGTCACCTTCATGGGCCTGGTCGGGCCGTCGGGCGTGCTGCCACGCCCGTACACCGAGCTGCTGCTCGAGCGCCACGTGCAGTATCGCGACGATGCCGCCCATGCGTTTCTCGACATCTTCTCGCACCGCATGACCACGTTGTTCTACGAGGCCTGGCAAAAATACAAATTCCACATCGAGCACGAGCGCAATGGCACCTCGGGCTTCGATGGCTACCTGCTCAACCTGGTTGGCCTCGGGCCGCGCGCCCAGAAGCTGAAGTTCGAAGAGCAACCGTCAGCATTGCGTCGTGAGCTGTTCAGCTATTTTGCCGGCCTGCTCAGCCAGAAGCCGCGCAATGCGCTGAACCTTGAACGCATGCTCGGCTTCTACTTCTCGCTGCCGATCAAGGTACAGCCGTTCGCCGGGCGCTGGCTGCACCTGCAGCCCGAACAATGCACCCAGCTCGGCCGCCGCAATGCCCAGCTCGGCCACAGCGCCGTCGCCGGCAACCGGGTCTGGGACTACCAGTCGTGCATCCGCATCGAGCTGGGCCCGCTCAGCCTGGCCGACTACCAGCGCTTCCAGCCGGGCACCGCCTGCTACCGCAAGCTGGTCGAGTTGGTGCGCTTCTATATAGGTGCCGAACTGGATTTCGAAATTGCCCCGCGCCTCAAGCGCGAGGCGGTACCACGCGCCCAACTGGGCCGCAGCGGCAATGTCGCCCTGGGCTGGCTGGGTTGGCTCAAACGCCCTGGTCGTGACGCGGAGCCTTCGCGTTGCGCCGTCTTCCACATTCCTTACGATGGGGTCGCCTTGTGAACCTGAAGTCTCTGTTCGCCAAGCTCAACGAAACCAGCCGCACGGCCACCGAAAGCGCGGCGGCCCTGTGCCTGTCGGAGCACCATTACGAGGTGGAAGTGGAGCACCTGCTGCTGCAGTTGCTCGACAACAACGACAGCGACCTGGCGCCGATCCTGCGCCACTACCAGGTCGTCGCCGAACGCCTGCAAGCGCAGCTGGTCACCGCCCTGGGCACCTTCAAGAAAGGTAATACCCGCACCCCGGCGCTGTCGCCGCACATTACCCGCATGATCGAGCAAGCCTGGTTGCTGGCCTCGATCGAATACGGCGTAGGCCAGGTGCGCAGCGCTCACCTGCTGCAGGCTCTGCTTGACGATGCTGAACTGCGTCGCGTGGTGATCGCCTCGGCACCGGAGCTGGAAAAAATCAACGCCGATGACCTGCGCCTGAACCTTGCCGCGCTGGTGGAGGGTAGCGCCGAGTCCAGGCAGGCCAGCCCGCTGGCCAGCCCAGCGGCGCCAGTGAGCACGTCGAGCAAGGCCAGCGGCAAGACCCCGGCGCTGGACCAGTACACGGTCAACCTTACCCAAAGCGCCCGCGAAGGCCGCATCGACCCGGTGCTGGGCCGTGAGTTCGAAGTACGGCAGATGGTCGACATCCTCACCCGCCGCCGGCAGAACAACCCGATCCTCACGGGCGAAGCCGGGGTCGGCAAAACCGCCGTGGTCGAAGGCCTGGCGCTGCGCATCGCCCAGGGTGACGTGCCGGCGGTGCTCAAGGACGTTGCCCTGCACACCCTCGACCTGGGCCTGTTACAGGCCGGCGCCGGGGTCAAGGGCGAGTTCGAGAACCGCCTCAAGGCTGTGATCGAAGAGGTCAAGCGCAGCCTGCACCCGATCATCCTGTTCATCGACGAAGCCCACACCCTGATCGGCTCCGGCGGCCAGGCCGGGCAGAACGATGCCGCCAACCTGCTCAAGCCGGCCCTGGCCCGTGGCGAGTTGCGCACCATCGCTGCCACTACCTGGGCCGAATACAAGAAGTACTTCGAGAAGGACGCCGCCCTCGCCCGCCGCTTCCAGGTGGTCAAAGTGGAAGAGCCCGACGAAGACAAGGCCATTCACATGCTGCGCGGCCTGCTCGGCAAGATGCGCGAGCACCACAAGGTGGCGGTGATGGACGAAGCGCTGGTGCAGGCGGTACGCCTGTCCAACCGCTACATCACCGGCCGCCAGCTGCCCGACAAGGCGGTCAGCGTGCTCGACACGGCCTGCGCGCGCATTGCCCTGGCGCAATCTTCGCTGCCCGGCGCACTGGAAGACTGCCGCCGGCAGATCGACAACCTGCAGGCGGAAATCGACGTGCTCGGCCACGAAGCCGGCAAGGGGCACGACCATGCCCGCCGCCTGGAATCGCTGCAGGCTGCCCTGCAGGCCGAGCAGCAGCAGGAACAGCAGCTCAATGCCCAGTGGCAGCAGGAGCTGGAACTGGTCGAACAGCTCAAGGCGCTGGACGCCGCCAACGATGCCGACGCCCAGCAGCTCAATACCCTGCGTGCCGAGCTGGCGCGCGTGCAAGGCGACCAGCCACTGGTCCACGCGCTGGTCGACAGCGGCGCCATCGCCCAGGTCATCAGTGGCTGGACCGGCATCCCGCTGGGCAAGATGCTGCGTGACGAAATCGATACCGTGCAGCGCCTGCCGGCCCTGCTTGGTGAGCGCGTGCTGGGCCAGGACCACGCCCTGCATGAGATCGGCAAGCGCATCAAGATTTCCCGAGCGCGCATGGAAGACCCGAACAAACCGATTGGCGTGTTCCTGCTGCTCGGCCCCAGCGGCGTCGGCAAGACCGAAACCGCCCTGGCCCTGGCCGACACCTTGTACGGCGGCGAGCGCAACCTGATCACCATCAACATGTCCGAGTACCAGGAAGCCCACACCGTGTCGAGCCTCAAGGGCTCGCCACCCGGCTATGTCGGCTACGGCGAAGGCGGCGTACTGACCGAGGCGGTGCGCCGCAAGCCGTACAGCGTGGTGTTGCTCGACGAGGTGGAAAAAGCCCACCCCGACGTGCTCGAACTGTTCTTCCAGGTGTTCGACAAGGGCGTGCTGGACGATGGCGAAGGCCGCGAGATCAACTTCCGCAACACGGTGATCATCCTCACCTCCAACACCGGCACCGAGCGCATCATGCAGACCTGCCTGAACGCCACCGAGCTGCCGACGCCCGAGGCGATCGTCGAAGACCTGCGCGACCAGCTCAACCATGTGTTCAAGCCGGCCTTCCTCGGTCGCCTGAGCATCGTGCCGTTCTACCCGGTGCAGGACCAGATCCTCGAGCGCATCGTCGCCCTCAAGCTCGAACGCATCGCCAAGCGCTTCGCCCGCAACCACCAGGCCGAGCTCAGCTATGACCAGGCGCTGGTCAAGGCCATCGCCGCGCGCTGCACCGAGGTCGACAGCGGCGCACGCAACATCGACAACATCCTGTCCCAGACCCTGATGCCCGAACTCGCCCAGCGCGTGCTCGAGCGCATGGCCCAGGACGCGCCGATCCAGCACCTTGCGATCGAGCTGGGCAGCGATGGCGATTTCGCCTATCGCCTGGCCTGACCAGTACCCGGAGGTTTTGCCGTCATGCAACACAAGCACATCGTCCTCAAACGCCTGACCGCAGCCGCCTTGCTGGTAGCGCTGGCCGGCTGCGGGGTCACCGACCGTATCGGCAAGCGCATGGAAGACAGCTGGGCGGCCGACATGCTGGCCGACAGCGAAAAGGTCATCCTGACCTCCGACGGCGGCAACCAGCTCAACCCCGACGCCGAGGGCAAGCCGCTGTCGGTGGTGATGCGCGTGTATCAGCTGACCGACCTCGAGCGCTTCGCGGCTACCGATGCCGAGACCCTGTGGGACGCCCCGCAAAAAGCCTTGGGCAACACCCTGGTGGAAACCCGCGAGATCACCCTGCTGCCCGGCATTGGCCAGATCGACCAGTGGCCGCTGGCCAAGAACGCGCGCTACGTCGGCGTGGCGGCGTTCTTCCGCGATGAGCAGGACGCGCGCTGGAAAGTCGCCTTCGACGCCAACTCGCTGCGCAAGGACGGTATCTGGTTCTCCTCCGACGGCCTGCGGGTACTGGTGGACAACACCGAAATCAGCGCCATGCGGGGCGTGGACGTACTGAACAAACCGCCGACCGCCGACCAGCTTGCCGCTGCGCAGAAGGCCAAGGATGCCGACGCGACCCTCACCGACAAGGTGCAGGACGCGGCCATCGACAAAGCCACCGACGCCGCCAGCCAGTCGGCCAGCAACGCCATGGATTCAACCTTCAACTCTTTAGTGGATAGCGTCAAATGAGCAAGCAGAGCCGGGTGATGTGGTCGGAAGGCATGTTCCTGCTGCCCCAGCACTTCCAGTATCAGGACGAATTCCATCAGCACCAGTTGGCTGAGGCGACCCTGCGCAGCACCCCTTTCCATTGGGGGGTTCAGGCGTTGCAGGTGGACGAGGACGCCCTGGCCAATGGTTCACTGCAGCTCAAGCGCCTGAAGCTGGTGTTCCCCGATGGCAGCCTCTACGACGCGCCGCAGCACGATCCGCTGCCGGCCGCGCGCGACCTCAAGGACCTGCTCAAGGCCAACGACCTGAAGGTCTATGCTGCGCTCAAGCTGCCCGAGCCATTCGGCCTCAACTACGTCGAGGATGGCCACGAACACAAGGCCGCACGGCGTTTCCGCAAGCAGTTCGACACCCTGCCCGACCTTAATGAAGGCGAGCTGGAGAACGAAATCACCAGCTTGCGCCTGAACGTCGTACTGCTGGTCGACGGTGACAGCCTCGACGGTTACAGCCACTGCCCTCTGGCCAAGCTGACACGCAACAGCATGGGCGGTTTCAACCTTGACCCGCATTTCGTCCACCCCACCTTGCACCTGGGCAGCCACGAGACCATTGCCGGCATCGGCAAACGCCTGCTCGGCGCCCTGCAGGCCAAGAGCAAGGCGCTTTCCGGCCGGCGCCGCGAGCGCGCCGACCAGATCGCCGAGTTCGGCTCCAGCGATGTAACCCTGTTCTGGCTGCTGAACACGGTCAACCGTGCCCACCCGCAGCTGGCTCATCTACTGGCCCACCCGCGCCTGCACCCAGAGCGCCTGTACCTGTTCCTGGCCGACCTTGCCGGCGGCCTGCTGACCTTCACCCTGGACACCCAGCTCAGCGACATCCCCGAGTACGACCACCACGACCCGGCCGCGTCGCTGGTCAAGCTCGACGAAATGATCCGGGTGATGCTCGACAACGTCGTGCCCAACCAGTGCATTGTCATCAACCTGACCCAGACCAAGCCATCGCACTGGCAAGGCCAACTGCACGACCCGCGCCTGGCCGAAGCCGACTTCTATATCGCCGTGCACGCCGACATGCCCGGCGCCAGCCTGCTGGAGCTGGTGCCCCGTGCCTTCAAGGTCGGTTCGCCGGAAGACATTGAAGTGGTGGTCAACAGCGCCATGCCGGGTGTCACCCTCAATCATGCCGCGCGGCTGCCGAACGCGATTCCGGTGCGCCTGGACAACCAGTACTTCGCCATCGAGCCACACGGCACTGTGTATGAGCGAATGATCAGCGCCCAGGCCATCTGCTTCTATGCGCCCAGCGCCTTTACCAACCTCAAGCTTGAACTGATGGCGGTGCTCAAATGACCGAAGCCGTACTGCAACAGGGCGCCGTCCCGGCCGCCAGCGACAAACCGACGCTCAAGGACCTGGTCCAGGACTTCATCAGCATGGCGTTGATCGTACGTCGCGGCCGCCAGGTCACCTCGGTGCAGGCCTTCGAAGGTAGCGTCGAACGCTTCTTCGCCAACCTGGAACGTGATGCCCGTGCCGCCAACTACAGCGTCGAGCAGGTCAAGGACACCCAATACGCGTTGTGCGCCTTCCTCGACGAAAGCGTCCTGCGCTCGGACGACAATGCGCTGCGTCGGCACTTTGAGCTGCAGCCGTTGCAGTTCCGCTATTTCGGCGTGCACCTGGCCGGCGAAGGCTTCTTCGAGAAGGTCGATGCGCTGCGCGCCGACGTCAAGCAGAACATCGACGTGCTCGAGGTTTACCACCTGTGCCTGGCACTGGGCTTCGAGGGCAAGTTCAGCCTCGGCCAAAAGGACCAGCTGCGTTACCTGGCCAATACACTGGGCCAGGATATCGCCCGCTACCGCAAGGCGCCCAAAGCCCTGTCACCGGACTGGGCACTGCCCGACCAGGTGTCGCAGATGCTGCGCCATGAAGTACCGCTGTGGGTGTATCTGGCGCTTATCGCGTTGGTCTGCGTCGCCGTGTACCTGACGCTGGACTGGTTGCTTGGCAAGGACGTCGCCGCCCTGTCCGAACAAATCCGCCAGTTGTTCAGTGCCTGAGCACATACCAGGTAGCCGAGTCAGGAAGACATGAAAACATTACTGCGTCTGTTGAAAAGTTTCTGGTTGCTGCTGCCATTGCTGTGGCTGGCTAGCCTGTTGATTTGCTGGCTGGCCGCGCCGCTGGTGCCGTGGCTGCGTCATCACGTGCCTGAAGCGCTGGCAATCATCAGTGCCTGCTTCCTGCTGGTAATCGTGCTGCGCCAATACCAGCGTATTCGCGCCGAACACAACCTGGAGAACCTGCTGCAGATCGAGGTCGACCGCTCGTGGAATGCCACTGGCGAGTTCCGTGACCAGCAGGTGCTGCGTGAGCGCCTGAAGCACGCCATCACCATGCTGCGCACCGACCGCTCCGCCGGTGGCGGCGGCAAGGCGGCCCTGTCCGACCTGCCCTGGTACCTGGTGGTCGGCATGTCGGCGGCCGGCAAGACCTCGCTGTTGACCCATTCCGGCCTGTCGGCCAGCATCGCTACGGCCAACGACAGTGAAAGCGGCACCCAGCACTGCGACTGGTACTTCAGCCCCGACGCCGTGATGATCGACACCGCCGGGCGCTACCTGCGCGACGACCAATCGGCCAGCGAGTTCTCGGCCTTTCTGCGCATGCTGCGTAAGCAGCGCGGCAAAGCGGCGATCAATGGCCTGGTCCTGGTGGTCAGCCTGCCCGAACTGCTGGCGGCCAACAGCGATGAGCGCAATGCCCTGGCTGCCCAGCTGGTGGCCCGGGTGGAAGAATACGCCGAATGCCTCGATGCCAACCCGCCGGTTTACCTGATGCTGAGCAAGACCGACCAGTTGCCGGGCTTCAGCCAGGCTTTCGACGGCCTCGACCTGCACGAACGCCAGCAGCCGCTGGGCATGACCTTTGGCCTTTCGGAAATCCGCACCAACGGCCTGCACGCCGTGCTGCAGACGCGCCTGAAGAAGCTGCAAGCTCATATTCGCCAGCACGTCGACGCGCAGATGATCGCCCTCGGTGCCGAAGCCGACAGCACCCTGCTGAATTTCCCGCAGTACTTCGCCGCCCTCAGCGGTGTGCTCGAGCAATTCCTCGAACACTTCACCCGCGGCCATCGCGGCGGTGCCCCGCTGCTGCTACGTGGCCTGTACTTCACCAGTGCACTGCAGAACGGGCAGCAACTGGGGCAGGTCTATGAAGACGTCATCGCCGACGAATTCGCCCTGCAGGCCGCCTACGATGAACAGGCCGGGCACGTCGGCAAGGCCCTGGGCAACCGCAGCTACTTCATCACCGACACTTTCCGCCAGGTGATCTTCCCCGACCGCGACCTGATCCTTTACCAGTCGCGCCTGGGCCGCCAGGCTGCGTTCAGCCCGCTGCTACTGGGCCTGGCCGCCGCCACCGGGTTGCTGTTCATCGGTTGGCAAGCGCTGTCGTTCGCCAATAACCGCCAGTGGCTGGACAGCCTGCGCGGGCAGCTGGCGCACATCGAACAGGCAGCAGACCGCGAGCAGCAGCTGGCCGCAGGCAAGGGCCTGGAAGTGCTGCGTGAGCAGATGGCCAACGTCGAGGCCCATCGCCTGCAGGGAGTGCCCTTGCAGTTGGGTGGCGGCCTGTACCAGGGCGAGGCGATTCACCAGGTGACCCGCAGCGCCTACCTGGCGCAGCTGCGCAGCCAGGCGCTGGAACCGATCGCACGCAGCCTGCAAGTGCAGATGCGGGCGTTCAATACCTTCGCCAACGGTATTAACCAGGAGCTGGAATTCACCCCGGCCCCGCAGCCGAAGAAGCGCAATGGCAAGCCGCTGGCCCCTGCCATTGCGGCCAGGGCCAAGGCCGCGCTGGGCAACACCCGCGCTGGCGCCTATGCCGCCAAGGTCAACCTGGCCACTGCCAGCGATGGCGCCGAGCTGTCCGCCGCCACCGGTGGGCTGTCACTGTCCGAAGAAATGCTCGGGCGCCTGGACGAGCAGCAGGTGGCCTCGATCATCGAGGCCTACAACACCCTCAAGCTGTACCTGTTGCTGACCGAGCCCCAGGCCCATCCAGACCCGGCCTTCGTCGCTGCCAGCCTGCCCCAGGCCTGGGCCAGCGCCGCAGGCGAAGGCACCCCGGCCGACGCTGGCGTGATCGCAGAAAATGCCCCGCTGTACGTGCAGTTGCTGGAGCAGGGCCAGGCGCCGTCGTTGCCGCGCAACGAACAGCTGATCAACGAAACCCGGCAGAACCTCAAGTCGTTCATGATCTCCAGCTCGCTGGTCGATCGCGAATACCTGCGCCTGCAGCTCGAGTCGAGCCGGCAGTTCCCGGCGCTGAGCCTCAACGACCTGGTCCCGCAACCAGGCCGCGCGCTGCTGTACGGAACCGCTGGTGTGCCGGCGATCTACACCCGCCAGGGCTGGGACACCTTCGTCAAGCCCGAGCTGATCAAGCTGGTGTCGGGCAACCTGCGCAACGAGTCGGACTGGGTGCTGGACGGCGAAGGCGGCGATGCCCTCGTGCAGAAGGCCAACTTCGTGCGCGAGTTCATGACCCGCTACAAGCGCGACTACACCCAGGCCTGGTACAAGATGGTCAGCAGCGTTGGCGTGCGCCACTTCGCCGACCTGGCCTCGGCGACCCGGGAGCTGGGGCTGTTGAGCGACGTACAGAACTCGCCAGTGAAGAACCTGCTGCAGGCGGTCAACGACAATACCCAGTGGGACCTGCCGGTCAAGCAGGCCATCCCGGCCCCAGGCACCAGCCGCGATGACGGTTTCTGGAGCAAGGTCACCGGTCTGTTCGACGCCAACGACACCCTGCCTGCCAACGTCGCCCCGGCCCTGCCGGCGGTGGACGACGGCAGCCTGGCCAAGCGCTTCGAGCCGGTGGCGCGGGTGTTCGCCGAAAACAACGCCGAAGGCGCCGACAGCACCATCATGGATCGCTACCTGGCCGCCTTGCGCAAACTCAAGGTGCGCATGAACAACATCCAGCGCTCGCAGGATGTGGGCAAGAGCAGCAAACAGTTGATCAGCGAGACCCTGGAAGGCCAGCCGAGCGAGATCACCACCGTGCGCAACTACGTGGAAAGCAGCGTCGACACCAGCCAGGATGGCCTGTCGCGCTCGCTGCAGGGGCTGTTCAGCCTGCCCATCCAGTATGCCTGGGCGACCCTGCGCGACCCGGCCGGCGAGCAGATCGCCAAGGCCTGGGCGCAGCAGATCGCCAAGCCCTGGGAGCAGGTCATGGCACACCGTTACCCGATTGCCGGCAGCAGCCGCAACGAGGCTTCGGTGAAAGACCTGCAACGCTTCGTAGATCCCGACAGCGGCCTGCTGCCGGCCTTCAAACGCAACGAAATCGGCAACTTGGCCGGTGGTGAAGGTCTGGGTGTAGGCGATGGCAAGGGGCCGGCGCTGGTCAACCCTGGCATGCTCAACAGCATCGACAAGGCCAGCTCCGTGGGCCAGGTGATCGCCAGCCTGTCAGACCGTGACAACGGCTTCGAAATCATGCTGGAGCCTTCAGCCAACTTCACCGACATCGTCTTCACCCTCGATGGCCAGGAGCAGCACTACCGCAACGGCCGCAGCAGCTGGAACCGCTTCGCCTGGCCGGGCACCAGCACCGCGCCGGGCGCGCGCCTGGACGTCGTCACCCTGAGCGGCACACGGGTCACCGTGTTCGACTTCCCAGGGCGGTGGGGCCTGCTGCGCATGAATGAGAGCGCTCGGGTCGACGACCTGGACGGCATTCAGCAACGCTTCAGCTGGAACACCGCCAGCGGCCGCGTAAGCCTTGTCGTGCGCAACTTCGGCGGGGTCAAGCTGACCGATCTGGGTGACGTCAAGGCCCTGAGCGCCCTCAACAGCAGGGGCGCGCAATGATTGGTTGCTTCGGCAAGCTGCCGTCGAGCGCAGATTTCGTCAGCCTGCATGGGGCGGCGGAAGAAGTCTGCGAGTTCGACGCCTGGTTGCAGTCATCGCTGGCAGCCATGCGCTACCGCGATGACTGGCAGGCGTTGTTCGACGCGCTGCCGATGTGTTTTTTCACCTACCGCGCACGCAACGGCAACTGGCTACTGGGTGGCCTGCTCAGCTCGCGCGATGCCAGCCAGCGGCGCTACCCGTTCTTCATCTTCCAGTTGCTCAAGGGCGATGACAGTACTGGGCTGGTCAACCCGTTCACGCTTGGCGAGCTGTTCAGCGCGCAGATCAAGCCGATGCTGCACCAGGCCGTGCAAGGCGCCGACTGCACCCGCCTGTTCGAACGGATCAAGGCCTTGCGCCCGCTGCAGGGCCAGGACCTGGACCTGTTCCGCCGGGTGCACGCCAAGTTCCTGCATGATTTCAGCTTCGCGGATGTGGCCCGTGCCCTTCATGGATCCTGGCCAGGTTTCGACAGTGCCACTGCCCTCGCCCACCTCAAGCTCGGCCGTGCCTCGCTGCAGGGCGACTTTGCAGGCGGCATCGAATTGCCGTTGCCGGCCGAACGTGGCCTTAAAAACCCCACTGCCGACCTGTGGCTGACCTGGCTGGCCCGCATGAGCGAACACCGAGCGCTGCCGGCAGTGAGCCTGTTGGCCGACGACTTCATGCACCCGCAGCTGTATTGCTTCCCGGCGCGCCACGCCAGCTGTGCCTACCGCCTGCTCAGTGGCTGTGCCGACCCGCGCCAGCACCTGGAGTTGCTCAGCCCGCTGACAACGGTGCCACGGCTGCACGATTACGACCGCCCCCTTGAACATGTCATCGACCAGTTCGTCGATGCACTGGATGCGACGCCTGTATGAACAAGCTCAAGTACTACTGCCTGCGCTACCAACCCTACCTGCTGGGCGTGGCGTTCTTCCTGGCGATCTTCCTGGTCTGGGCCATCGGCCGCGCCTTCGGCTTCGCCTCGCTGCACAGCCTGCTGGCCGGGATCGGTGTGTTTCTGCTGCTGTCGGCGGGCTATGTACTGCTGCTGTACCGCGGCGTGGGTCAGCACCACAACCTTGAAGGCCTGCTGCGCGACGACGCCGACCAGGCCGTACTCAGTGCAGCCCCGGCCGACCGGGAAGAAGTCAGCCTGTTGCGCGAGCGCCTGCTGCAGGGCATCGAGCGCCTGCACAGCAACAAGCCGCGCGGTACTTCGAACAAGGATGCCCTGTATGCCCTGCCCTGGTACCTGGTCATTGGCCAGCCTGCCGCCGGCAAGAGCACGATGATACTGCAGTCGGGCCTGAACTTCCCCTATGCCGAGCGCGAAGGCGTGCGGGTCGCGGGCCTGGGCGGCACGCGCAACTGCGACTGGTTCTTCAGCTCTGAAGCGGTACTGCTGGACACTGCCGGGCGTTACATGAACAGCCCCGAGGAAGCCGGCAAGTGGCGCGGCTTTTTGCAACTGCTGCGCCAGCACCGCCAGCGCCGTCCCCTTAACGGCTTGATCGTCAGCGTCAGCATCGCCGATATTCTGCATGGCTCGGTCGAAGACCAGGAGCGCGTGGCCAAGCGCCTGCGCGAACGCATTCAGGAAAGCTGCGCGCTGCTTGAAGTGCGCCTGCCAATCTACCTGGTTTTCACCAAGTGCGACCTGATCCCTGGTTTCACCGCGTTCTATCGCCAGCTGGACGACGCCGCGCGTGGTGAAGTGATGGGTAAAACCTTCTCTCACAAGGGGTACGAGCAAGCCGACTGGGGCCAACGATTCAGCAATGCGATGGACGAGCTGACGCGTTACTGGGGGCAGATGGCGAGCCAGCAGCTGGTGCAGCAGGACATACAAGTCACCCGGCGGAACGACGCTGCCTACCGCTTCCCGCTGGAGCTGGCCGCGCTCAAGCCGCGCCTGCATCAGTTCGTCGACAGCCTGCTGCGTGCCAACCCTTACCAGAATGCCGAAATGCTGCGCGGTTTCTATTTCACCGCGGCGCTGCAGGCCGACGAGGCTCAGTGGGGCTGCCACGGCCAGCATGTGGCCGAACGCTTCGCGCTCGAACACGCAGAAGGTACGGGCACTGCCGGCAGCCAGCCGGCGCCGCTGTTCATCAACAGCCTGTTCCGCAAAGTGATCATTCCCGACCAGCATTTGGTGGCGCTGTACACCAGCAACCACCGTGAACGCCGGCGCAAGGCCGGGTGGGTGGGCGCCGCCGGCCTGGCGGCACTGGTGCTGTGCAGCCTGTGGGGCTGGTCGTACCTGAACAACCGCGCCACCCTGGCCAGCATTGCCGACGAACTGGCCCAGGCCAAGGCCGACGACCAGGCGGCCAGCGGCCAGTACACCGCCTGGCGAAGCCTCGACCGCTTGCGCTTCTGGGCTGCTCACTACCATGAGCAACACCACGCTAAGGGCGTGCCCCTCGGCATGCGCCTGGGCCTGTACCAGGGCCATGAGGTCGAGCCGCTGCTGCGCGACCGCTACTTCGCCACGTTGCAGAACGTGATGCTAAAGCCCACGGCCGATAATCTGACCCGCACCCTGTACCTGCTGACCACGCTCAAGGTCTACCAGCGCAACACCCGTGAGCTGCAGCCAGTGAGCGGCATTGACAGCGTAGAGGCCGAGGCGCTGCCCCATGACAACCGCGCCCAGTCGATCGCCAATTTCGGAAAGGCGGCCCTGGACACTTACGTGATGCTTTCTCCGGGCCAGCGCGAGCATGCCGACCCGGCGTTTCTCAAGGCGCACCTGCCGGACTACTGGTACCCGGCCATCGCCCGCCAGACCGGCAAGAGCATGGCCGCCGCTGGCAGCGAGGCCGGTGGCAACCAGGACTACCTGTATGCCAGCCGCCAGATCACGTTCTATAGCGACCAGATCCGTGAGCCAGATGTACCGCGCATCCTCGACAACGCCTTCCTGATGTCCAGTTCGCGCAACTACATCGACAGCCTGCGGGCCCAGTCACTGCGTGCGATCGAGACCATCACGCTGGAATCCGACACCCTGTTCGCCTTCGGCCGCGCCGATTTCCAGAGCCTGAAAAACGAAGGCCAGCATCAGCTGAGCGCAATTGCCAGCAAGCTGCTGAACACCCCGAATATCGGCAAGATCATCATCTCGGGGCACGCCGACCAACTGGGTGACAGCCAGGGCAACCTGCAGGTTTCGAAACAACGGGCGCAAACCATCCGCACCTATCTGGTTGGCAAGGGCGTACCTGCCGAGCTGGTGGTCGCGCAGGGCGAAGGCAGCCGCAAGCCATTGGTCAACTGCGACATGCAACAACCGCGAACGCAGTTGATCAAGTGCCTGGAGCCCAACCGCCGGGTGGAAATCGAAGTGCGTGGGCTTAACTGAGCCACGCCGCAATAACCGGTCGCCGGGGCCTCACAGGATGAGGCCCGGGCGGCGGCAAGCTACCTCTGCCGGCGTGCCCGGCGAGGTCAAAACCAAGGGGCGCATGAGCAACCCTTTACATGTTGTTAATGGAGAGTTTCACAATGGCATTTGACGCGTATATCCAAATCGACGGCATCCCAGGCGAAGTACTGGATGAAAAACACAAGGACTGGATCGAAGTGCTGGGCTACGAGTACGGCGCCACCCAGGCTACGTCGGCAACCGCCAGCTCCTCGGGCGGTGCGTCCTCCGAGCGCGTTGCCCTGAGCGACTTCAAGATCCGCAAGGCAGTCGACAAGGCATCGGCCAAACTGTTCGAACACTGCTGCACCGGCAAGCACATCGCCAAGCTGAAGCTGAACGTGAACCGTGCCGGTGGCGACAAGGTCACCTACCTGACCATCGACATGGAAGAAGTGGTGGTCTCTTCGGTCAAGTTTGTCGCCGGTGGCAACCAGAGTGGTGAAGACAAGGCGGTCAGCGACCTGCCCGTTGAAGAAATCAGCTTCAACTTTGCCCGCATCAAGACCACCTACACCCAGCAGAACCGCACCGACGGCCAGGCCGGCGGCAACATCGTGGGTGGCTGGGACCGCACCGCGAACAAAGTGTTTGCCTAAGCACGTACCGAACCATGGGCCGCTTCGGCGGCCTGTGTTCCGCAGCGCGCCGGGTTTTCCGGCGCGCTGTTCACTAGCCATGTCCAGAGTGTTCTATGCCTGAAATTCTCAATGACCTCTCGCTGGCCACACTGGTCGCCCCTATCGAGGGTGGCAGTGGCGAAGACTTGAGCTTCTCTGCCTTGTTCGATCAGATCAAGGAGGCACGCCGGGCGGACCCTGACTACCTGACCCAGGGCGACTGGCAAACCGACTTGAAGACTGCCGACTGGGAGCAGGTGATCAACCTGTCGGCTCAAGGGCTTGCGCAGCAAAGCAAAGACCTGATGCTGGTGGCCTGGCTCTGCGAGGGGCTGGCCCAGCGTGAACACTTCGAAGGCATCACCTTTGGCCTCGAGCTGACCGAACAGCTCCTGGTTGCGTTCTGGGAAACACTGTACCCCACCCTCGAAGACGGCCTGGACGAGCGCGCGGCGCGACTGTCCTGGCTGAAGACCACGCTCACCGACATTGCCGGTGGCTTGCCCATTATCCAGGGGCAGAATTTTGGCGTGTTGCGCTATGACGAATCACGCCATGTAGAGAACCTCGCCTTGCAAAACCCCAAGGCGATGCAGACAGCACTGAACGAAGGCAAGATCAACGCCGAGATCTTCCAGCGCTCGGTAGCGCTTACCGACACCGATTACCTGCGCGCCAAGGCGCAGCAGATCGCTACCAGCCTGAATGCATGCAAACGCCTGCAGGCCAGCGCCGACCGCCTGTTCGGCCACGAGGCGCCCAGCTTTGCCAGCCTTGCCGACATGCTTTCGCGTGCCAGCCAGCTGGCGGAAAAACTGCTCAAGGACCGCGGCGTAGAGCTACACCCCGCCATCCCGGAAGAAGCACAGCCACAGGCCATGGCTGCCAACCTCCACGAAGCAGGTGAGCCGATGAATGCCACGCCCCCGACGACCGCGCCTGCAGCCCTGCGCACCACCCCGCTGACCCGCGACGAGGCATTCACCATGCTTGCGGGCATCGCCCAGTACTTCAAACAGAGCGAACCGCAAAGCCCGGTACCCTACCTGATCGAACGTGCGATCAAGTGGGGCAACATGCCGTTGGAAGGCTGGTTGAGTGACGTGATCAAGGACAACAATGTGGTGGACAACATCCGCGATGTGCTGGGCACCCGCTAGGGGCTGCAATAAAAGCCTTGAGACGAACGTCAGGTAAGGCGAAGACAGCCGGCGCCCTGCCACCCCACCGGCTCTATCGGGTAGATTCCTTGACTGCTGCCCACGCAAGGGCGCTGCAATTGCTGTTAACTTGAGCGCACTGCTCAGCTTCAGACAAGGACTGCTTCATGCCTCCAAGCCCGACCACCCCAAGCGGTTTCATCCGCGTCCGTGGCGCCCGCGAGCACAACCTGAAGAACATCGATGTCGATATCCCCCGCGACGCCTTGGTGGTGTTCACCGGCGTGTCCGGCTCGGGCAAGTCCTCGTTGGCGTTCTCCACGCTGTATGCCGAAGCCCAGCGGCGTTATTTCGAATCGGTGGCACCCTATGCCCGGCGCCTGATCGACCAGGTTGGCGTGCCGGATGTCGATGCCATCGATGGCCTGCCGCCGGCGGTGGCCCTGCAGCAGCAACGCGGCACGCCGAGTGCACGTTCCTCGGTGGGTAGCGTGACCACCTTGTCCAGTTCGATCCGCATGCTCTATTCCCGCGCTGGCCATTACCCGCCCGGGCAAGCGATGCTGTACGCCGAAGACTTTTCTCCGAACACGCCCCAGGGCGCTTGCCCGCAGTGCCATGGCCTGGGCCGTGTCTACGAGGTGACCGAAGCGACCATGGTCCCCGACCCGTCGCTGACCATCCGTGAGCGTGCGGTGGCGGCGTGGCCAATGGCCTGGCAAGGGCAGAACCTGCGCGACATCCTGGTCACGCTGGGCTATGACGTCGATATCCCTTGGCGCGACCTGCCTCAGGCGCAGCGCGACTGGATCCTGTTCACCGAAGAGACGCCCACCGCCCCCGTGTACGCCGGCCTGACTCCGGCGCAGACCCGCGAAGCGCTCAAGCGCAAACTCGAGCCCAGCTATCAAGGCACGTTCATGGGTGCCCGGCGTTACGTGCTGCATACCTTCATGCACTCGCAGAGCGCGCAGATGCGCAAGCGTGTGGCCCAGTACATGCACCCCAGCACCTGCCCGCTGTGCCAGGGCAAACGCCTGAAGCGCGAAGCGCTGGCCGTGACCTTCGCCGGGCTGGACATCGCCGAACTGTCGCACCTGTCGTTGCAGGCGCTGGCTGAGGTGTTCCGCAAGGTGGCGGCAGCCGACTACCTGACCCAGCAGCAGGACGAGCTGACACTGGAAAAACGCCTGGCGGCCCAACGCATCGCCAAAGAACTGCTCGAACGCATTGATACGCTGCTTGACCTCGGCCTCGGCTACCTGGCCCTGGAGCGCAGCACCCCGACCTTGTCTTCTGGTGAACTGCAACGCCTGCGCCTGGCCACCCAGCTGAATTCGCAGCTGTTTGGGGTGGTTTACGTACTCGACGAGCCGTCGGCCGGCTTGCACCCGGCCGACAGTGAAGCGCTGTTCGAAGCCCTGCAGCGCCTGAAACAGGCTGGCAACTCGGTGTACGTGGTGGAGCATGACCTGGACACCATGCGCCGCGCCGACTGGCTGGTGGATGTAGGGCCCGCTGCCGGCGAACACGGCGGCACCATCCTCTACAGCGGGCCGCCCGCCGGCCTGGCCGAGGTGCAACAGTCATGCACCCGCACCTACCTGTTCGATGCCCCGGTACAGGCCACACGCGCCCCCCGCCAGGCCCGCGACTGGCTGAAGCTTGAAGGCATCACGCGCAATAACCTCGATAACCTGAGCGCCGCATTTCCGTTGGGCTGCTTTACCGCCGTTACCGGTATTTCCGGCTCGGGCAAATCCAGCCTGGTCAGCCAGGCCCTGCTGGAACTGGTGGGGGCACACCTGGGCCATGCCGAGCAACGTAGCGAGCCCGAAGCGCAGAGCCTGGAAGACGAACCTGAACAGACCAGCAGCGGCCACGTAAGCGCCGGGCTTGGCAGCATCAAGCGGCTGGTGCAGGTTGACCAGAAGCCGATCGGCCGCACGCCGCGCTCCAACCTGGCCACCTACACAGGCCTGTTCGACCACGTGCGCAAATGCTTCGCGGCTACCGAGCAGGCCAAGGCACAGGGCTTCGACGCCGGGCGCTTTTCCTTCAACGTTGCCAAGGGCCGGTGCGCCAACTGCGAGGGAGAGGGTTTCGTCAGCGTCGAGCTGCTGTTCATGCCCAGCGTGTACGCGCCCTGCCCGACCTGCCAGGGTGCCCGCTACAACCCCGAAACCCTGGCGGTGAGCTGGCAAGGCATGAACATCGCGCAAGTGCTGCAGTTGACCGTCGACCAGGCCCTGCAGGTTTTTGCCGAGCAACCGCCTGCCCGCCGTTGCCTGCAGGTGCTGCAGGATATCGGCCTGGGCTACTTGCGTCTGGGCCAACCGGCCACCGAGCTGTCCGGTGGTGAAGCGCAGCGGATCAAGCTGGCGACCGAACTGCAGCGCATGGCCCGCGGGGCGACCCTGTATGTGCTGGATGAGCCCACCAACGGATTGCACCCGCAGGACATCGACCGGCTGCTGGTACAACTGAACCGCCTGGTAGAAAGCGGGCATAGCGTGGTGGTGGTCGAACACGACATGCGAGTGGTGGCGCAGAGCGACTGGGTGATCGATATCGGGCCGGGGGCTGGTGATGCCGGGGGCAAGGTGGTGGTCAGTGGCACGCCGCAGGTGGTGGCGGCATGTACCGACAGCCGCACGGCGACGTTTTTGGCAAAGGCCTTGTAACCCCTGCGCATTGCCAGTTTCCTGGGCCGCCGATTAGAATGCGATCAATTCTTGATTGCACTCACGCTTCCGGAGCCTCGCGCCCGCCATGCCACCCGCCGAACCTAGCCTCAACCTGCAGGTCCAGACGCTGTACACCGAGCACCATGGCTGGCTGCAGGGTTGGCTGGGCCGTAAACTGGGCAATGCCTGCGATGCCGCCGACCTGGCTCACGACACGTTCGTGCGCTTGCTCAGCCGCCAAGGCAACCCCTACTTTGGCAACGAACCCCGGGCCTTGCTTACTCATATAGCCAAGGGCCTGGTGGTCGACCGCTGGCGCCGCCAGGATGTCGAGCGGGCCTACCTGGAGGCCATCGCCCATTTGCCGCAACCCGAGGTGCCTTCGCCGGAAACGCGCTGGCTGATCCTTGAAACCCTGTACCGCATCGACGCCATGCTGCGCGACATGCCGGCGCGGGTACGTCAGGTGTTCCTGCTGTCACAGCTGGACGGCCTGACCTACGCCCAAATCGCCGAACAGCTGCAGGTTTCGCTGATCACGATCAAGCGCGACATGCGTACGGCATTCCTTGCCTGCCTGAGCATCGAGTGATGGTGCAGCGCATTGACCCGCTGATCCTGGGCGAAGCGGCTGACTGGCTGGTGCAGCTGCAATCGGGCACCGCCACTGAGGCCGACCACCGCGCCGTGCAGGCCTGGTGCAAGCGCAGTGCCCAGCACGCCCAGGCGTGGCAGCGTGCAGAGGCCATCCTCGGTGATTTCCGCCGCCTGCCCACACCGGTTACCGGTGAAACCCTGCGCCGTCTGAGCCGTAACGGCGCGGTAAGCCGTCGCCAAGCGCTGCATCGCCTGGGGCTGTGGCTGCTGGCAGCACCGGCAGCCTGGCTGGCCTGGCGCGAAACGCCGTGGCAGCAATGGACCGCCGATGCGCATACAGCGGTGGGCGAACAACGCACGCTGACGCTCGCCGACGGCAGCCAGGTGCTGCTTAACACTGACACCGCCATCGATATCACCTTTGACGCGCGACAGCGCCGCATTGACCTGCTGGCGGGCGAAATTCTACTGACCAGCGCCAAAGACCCTGCGACCCCGGCCCGGCCACTGTCAGTGCGCACCCCGCATGGGCAGGCAACTGCCAGGGGCACTCGCTTCAGCGTGCGTATCCATGGCCCGCTGACCCAGGTCGCCGTCCTGGAAGGCGCAGTCGACACTCGACCGCTGCATGCCGACAGCCTGTTGCTCAAGGCAGGCGAGCGCAGCGCTTTCGATGGGGACCGGGTGCTACCAGCCTCACCGCTGGAAACCGGTGACCTGGCCTGGGAGCACGGCATGCTGCTGGCTCGCGACATGCGCTTGGCCGACCTGCTGCAAGAGTTGGCCCGCTATCGCCCCGGCGTGCTGCGCTGCCACCCGGCAGTGCGAGAGCTGAAGGTGTCTGGCGCATTCCCGCTGGCCGACACCGATGCCAGCCTGCGGCTGCTGAGCGACACCCTGCCGGTGAACATTCAGGGCATGACCCGCTACTGGGTAACTGTGGAGCCACACGTGTGAAGCCCTGGCAACGCTCCCGGTGATCGCGCCAAGCTTCAACGTGTGAGCAGGACAGTTGTTCCCACGATGGGCAGCACGATTGATACCTTTTCCTGCGTCGTCCGGTGATGAGTGCAGAACCTTCATTTCTGCACCCACAGGACCCACGCATGACGCCTCGCCAGCCGTACCGCTTGCCTTTGAAGGCCCTAAGCCTAGCCATCGCCATGGCCGCCCTGGCCCCCACCGCGATGGCAGCCGACACCTCCGCGCGCACTTACCACCTGGCCGCAGGCCCGTTGGCCGATGTACTGGCGCGCTTTGCCGCCAACGCCGGGGTGGCGTTGTCATTCGACCCGGCCCTGCTCAGGGGCGTACAAAGCCAAGGCCTGGAGGGCAGCTACAGTATCGCGCAAGGCTTTGCCCGTCTGTTGGCCGGCAGTGGCTACAGCCTGATCACTACCGACAGTGGCGGTTATACCTTGGCGCCGACGGTCGACCTGGGCAATGCCGTGGAACTGGGCGCGACCACCATCAACAGCGACCTGGCCGCCAGCACCGATACCTGGCAAGGTGGCCAGGTAGCCCGTAGCGCCCGCCTGGGCGTGCTGGGCGACCAGGCAATCAGCGACGTGCCGTTCAGCGTTACCAGCTATACCGCCAAGACCATCGCCGACCAGCAGGCCCGTACCCTGGGTGACGTGCTGCTCAATGACGCGTCAGTGCGCCAGTCGGCGGGCTTTGGCAACTTTTCGCAGGTGTTCACCATTCGCGGTTTGCCGCTGAACACCGACGACATCAGCTATAACGGCCTGTACGGGGTGCTACCGAGGCAGATCGTGACGACCGAGGCACTCGAGCGGGTCGAAGTATTCAAGGGTTCCAGTGCTTTTCTCAATGGGGTCGCGCCACAGGGTAGCGGCATCGGAGGGGCGATCAACCTGGTGCCCAAGCGTGCCGAAGATAGCGCCACGCGGCATGTCACCCTCGACTACGCCACGGGCGACAACGTGGGTGGCCACCTCGACCTGGGCCAGCGTTTTGGTGAAGACAACCGTTTTGGCGCCCGCATCAACCTGGCTCAGCATGACGGTGGCAGCGGCATCGATGACGAGGCCCAGCATTCCACCCTGCTTGCCGTAGCCCTTGACTACCGTGGTGAACGGCTGCGCCTGTCCACCGACCTGGGTTACCAGAAAGAGCGTATCAACCAGGGCCGTGCGGTGATCTACCCCACCGGCAACAAGGTACCCCGGGCGCCATCGGCGCGAGACAACTACTCGCAGGCCTGGAGCTGGTCGCAGCTGGAAGACACCTACGGCATGCTCAACGCCGAGTACGACCTGAACGACGCCTGGATGCTGTATGCCGGCGCCGGGGCCAAGCATACCCGTGAGAACGGCGAGTATTCCTCGCTCTATGTCAGTGACGGGAATGGCACTGCACGCGGCGGGTTCCTCTATGCGCCCCACGACGAAGACAACAAGAGCGCCGTCGCCGGCGTCAATGGCCGCTTTGCCACCGGCCCGGTCAGCCACCGGGTCAATTTTGGCCTGTCCGGCCTGTGGGGTGAGCAGCGCTCGGCCTACGAGGCGCTGGCGGCCAGCAAGCGTTATGACAGCAACCTTTACAACCCGGTCAAGGTGCCGCGCCCGACCGATACCTATTTCGGCAGCGATTTGCACGACCCGCGCATCGTCGGCAAGAACCGCAACAAGAGCGTCGCGTTGTCCGACACCCTGGGGCTGCTGGATGACCGCGTGCTGTTGACCGTGGGCGTGCGCCGGCAGTCGATCAGCGTCGACAGCTGGGCGACTGCCACAGGTGTGCGCAACACGCCTTACGATGAGTCGATCACAACCCCGGTGTATGGCCTGGTGATCAAACCCTGGGAGCATGTGTCGTTCTATGCCAACCGCATCGAGGGCCTGGCCCAGGGGCCAACGGCACCATCGAGTGTCAGCAATGCCAACGAAGTATTCCCGCCCAAGCGCAGCAAACAGGTAGAGGCCGGGGTGAAGCTGGACTGGAACAGCTTTGGTGCGAGCCTGGGCGTGTACCGTATCGAGCAGCCTAACAGCGTGACCTATCGCGCTCCCGGGGCAGCGCTGGACACGTTCAGCATGGACGGCGAGCAGGTCAACAAGGGGGTGGAGCTGAACCTGTTCGGTGAACCGCTAGACGGCTTGCGTCTGCTGACAGGCGCGGTGTTCATGCACACCGAACAGAAAAACACGGCCTATGGCAGCAACGACGGCAACCGTGCTGCTGGCGTGCCGCGCTTTCAGTACAACCTGGGCGCCGACTGGGATGTGCCCGGTATCGAAGGCGCCGCGCTCAGTGCCCGGCTGCTGCGCACGGGTGGCCAGTATGTGAATGCGGCCAACAGCCTGAGCATCCCCGCCTGGACCCGGGTGGACCTGGGCGGGCGCTACCGCTTCAAGCTCGACGACAAGCAGGTGACATTGCGCGCCAATGTGGAGAACGTGGCGAACAAGGCGTACTGGGCTTCGGCGTCGACCTCGAACAACTACCTGACGCAAGGTACGCCGCGGGTTTTGCGCTTGTCGGCCAGTGTAGACTTCTAAGACGCCTTGATGAGCAAGGCTGAACGCTGCAGCGTCTAAAGTTCCTGCAGGGTGCCCCGGGTGCATCCGCAGAACATGATGTGATTGCCACTGGCCTTTCACGGACAAGCCCGCGAAAAGGCCAGAACAGGCTTACATCCACCAAGCCAGCACCACCGGCAACCAGGCAAACGACAGCACCGTAGAACACATCACCAGGTTCGCCACCTGCTCTGGCTCACGGTTGGCCCGCACCGCCATCAGGTAGTTGAACACGGCTACCGGCATCGCCGACTGCACCATCAGCACCGCACGCTCCAGGCTGTCCATACCCAGTACCGCGCCCACTGCCCAGCCCACCGCAGCCCCCAGGCCAATGCGCAAGCCGCCCAGCAGCATGCCGCTGCCCACGTGACGCAGGCGAATGCTGGCCAGTGATACCCCCAGGGTCAGCAGCATGAGCGGAATGGTCATGCCGCCCAGCAGGTCTGCGGTGTTGGCCAGCCAGCGCGGCAGTTCGAAATCGAGAAAAATGATGGGCATGGCGCCGGCCAGGCTGATGACGATAGGGTTGCGCAACAGCGCCTTGAGCGAAGCCGCCGTGCCGGAGATGGCCATGCCGATGGTGAACTGCACGATCGACAGGGTCAGGAAGAATGCCACGGCCAGGGCCAGGCCATGCTCCCCGAAGGCATACAGACTGATCGGCAGGCCCATGTTGCCGGTGTTAGGGAACATGAACGCCGGCAGCAGTACCCGCCAGTGCATGCCCGACGCGCGACACACCAGCAAAGCAGCCAAGGCCATCCCCAGAGTGCACAGCAAGCAGGCCACGGCCACGCTGGTAAAGGCATTCGGGTCCAGCTCGGTACGGCTGAGGGTGGACAGTACCAGCGAAGGTGTGCCGACGGTCATTACCACCCGGGCGATGAAGTCAGTGGGGTAATCCAGGCCCTTGCGGGCCCAGGCAAAACCAATTCCGGCGACGATGAAAACCGGGGCCAGGACTGCGAACAGCGACGCGAACATGGGGGCCTTCCTTGGTGGGGTTCAGCATTATGCAGCACTCAGTGAGATTACCGGGCCGATTTCAACGCACGCAGGAGCCGCCATCGAAAATGTCTGTGGAAGACATGTTCATGTCGCGCTGAGACTGCGGCGTCTCGTCGCACACCCGAGCCCCTTGGGCAAAAGCGTCCAAGCCCGTAGAATCCCGCTTCCTTTTCGCCCGTCGCCTTGAACGGTGGCAACCAGCAGCAATGACAGAGTCAGCGCCTGAACACATGAACGCACATGTGAAGTAGGCTCAACCCTCCCCGCCCGGCCCATCTCCCATAGCGCCCAGCGGTTGAGTCTTGCCCAGGTCGCATCCGTGTCGCCACTCGCCCCTTGCCGGGTCGAGCCGGTGTGCGCGCCGAGAAGGTGCTCATTCCGCTCATCCAACTAGAGGTACGTATGTCTCCGCGTTTGCTGGCCATGGCGCTGGCGCCCCTGCTCGGGCTGTTCATCATTGCCCTGGGCAACGGCTTCATGTCTTCCCTGACCACCCTGCGCCTGGGCGCCGCCGGTGAGTCTGCAACCACCATTGGTATCGTCTCGTCGACCTACTTCATCGGCCTGACCCTCGGCGCCATCTTCAACGACCGGCTGATCCTGCGCATCGGCCACATCCGCGCCTACACCAGCTTCGCCTCGCTGATCGCCGTGACCATCCTGCTGCAAGGGTTGTTCTACGAGGTCACCTGGTGGTCGGTGCTACGCCTGATCAACGGCTGGGCCGCAGTGGGCGTGTTCCTGGTGATCGAAAGCTGGCTGTTGCTGGCCGGTGACGCAAAGATCCGCGGCCGCTTGCTGGCGCTGTACATGATCGCCTTCTACGGCGCCGGGGTGATCGCCCAGGCTGGCCTTGGCGAAATCACCCAGCTGGGCGATACCGCCCCGTTCATGCTGGCCGGCGTGCTGGCCGCCCTGTCGGTGTTGCCGATCGTGATCCTGCCGCGGGTGTCGCCGCTGCTGGACCAAGTCGAACCCCTCAAGCCCCGCCAGTTGCTGGGCGTGGCACCGTCGGGCCTGGTCGGCTGCTTCGGCTCGGGTGTAGCGATTGCCGGCATTTATGCGCTACTGCCACTGTACTTGCAGCGCATCGGCCTGGAGGTGGGTGAGGTCGGCAACATGATGGCCTGGGTGATCCTTGGCGCGATGCTGCTGCAATACCCGGTCGGGCGCTGGTCCGACCGCAAGGACCGCCTCGATGTGCTGCTCGCGCTGGCCGCGTTGTGCGTTGTCCTGTCGCTTGTAACGGTGTTCCTGCCATCGGACTCGTTCCTGCTGCCGGCCATGCTGTTCCTGCTGGGTGGTGGCGTGTTCACCCTGTACCCGGTGGCGGTCAGCCATGCGGCCGACCGCGCGCCGTCCGATGCGCTGGTGCCGATGATCCAGGGCCTGCTGCTGATCAACTCGCTGGGCTCGGCCATGGCACCGGTGGCCATTTCGCCGATGATGACCGAGTTTGGCGAGGCTGGGCTGTTCTGGGCGTTTGCCGTGGTCAACCTGGCCATGGTGTGCTTCTTCATGTGGCGCCGCGGCAAGCGCCCGGCGGCAGAGCACCCGGCGCCGTTCACCGCTTCGACCACCTTCTCGCCAACCGGTGCCGAGTTGCGGGTGACCGAAGACCTGATGCATGCGGCGCAGGAGCATCCGCCGCTGGAGCCGGTCGAAACCCCGGCAACCGCACAGCGCTCGGAATCCTGTTGATTGCCACTCGTCGCCCAGAAGGCACCCCGTCAGCAGCTGCCAGCCAAACGAATGACAGATCTTGCACAAAGGAGAAGTCCCATGATCCGCATTCGCCCGCTGTCCCTGAGCCTGGCGCTGGCCCTGACCAGCCTCACCGGCGCTGCCTTCGCCGCCACCGACACCCATACCGACAGCCATCCGCAAACTGACCAATCCGGCGGCAAGACCGCCGGTGAAGGCAGCAGCGTCAACAGCCCCGGTAGCAGCAAAGGTAACGACAGCAGTGACACCGGCAGCAACGCCGATGCCGCCGACGGTGCCTCTGGCGGCTCCAACAGCACCGGCGAAGCCACCGGCTCTGGTGCCGGAGCCAGCGGAGGCACTGCCGAGGACCAGGACAGCCGCTGAAGCAGACCTGGGCTAGACTGAGCCGTGACGCCCTGCCAAGGATTGACCATGCACCTCAGACACTGGCTGTTCGCTGCTTTGCTGCCCTGCACAGCGTTGGCCGCCGCAGGCGGCCAAGGCGCGATGTCGGTCAGTTCCTCGTCTTTCACTGATGGCGGCGTCATTGCCCTGCAACAGGTCGGCCAGGACCCGGCATGCGGTGCCGGTGAAGAGCGGACCCCGCAACTGAGCTGGGACAACCTGCCCGCAGGTACGCGGTCGCTGGCCCTGATCATGTTCGACCCGGACGGTGGCAAGGGTGTGGGTGTGGTGCACTGGGTGGCCTACAACATCGATCCCGAACACGATGGGCTCAAGGAAGGCATGGCGGGGGTGAGCGGCCCCTACGTGACAGTGGGCCGCAACTCCCGTGGCACCCAGAGCTACCGCGGCCCCTGTCCACCCGCCGGCGACAACCCCCATCATTACGCCCTGACCCTGATTGCCACCGACCTGCCCTTGGGTACCTTGCCCGAGGGGCTGGACCGCAGCGGCCTGCTGCAACTGCTGCAAGGCCACGCCCTAGGGGCGCAGAGCCTGGTCGGGCGCTACGGCCATTGAACCAGTCAGTACAAAAACAAATGATCGGCTCCATAGCATTTATCCATTGAATGGCCCGCACGAACTGAAGTAAGCTCGGGCTCATTCACTGGAGAGCAACATGCCGAAACACACCCGCAACCACGCCAACCACACCGGTCGCAGCCTGCGCCCTGTGCTGGCCGTTGCCGGCTGCGTGGCACCTGCCAGCTATTACTTTGGGTATTGGTTTAGCCACTAGGCGCCGATACCCACCCGGCGTCCACCTTCGAGGGGCCGCCGAACATGAGAATACTCAAACCCCCGGTCGGCTTCCCGACCGGGGGTTTTGTTTTTCAGGCCTTTGACCAACACCGATTCACTTTGAGGACAGATTCATGAACTACGCCACTTATTACTACGCAAACACCTACGCCTGGCGATTTAGCCAATCCCGTTCGGGCCAGCCTGCCGCCTCCGATCGGTCTTCTACAGGTGGCAATGCAGCAGCCAATACGAACTCAACGATCTGTCGAACACCTCGATAGGGCCGACCATGCGGGCTTGAACCCGCTGTCCGCCCAGGGAAAAACGCCATGCACGCTTCCAGCCTCGCCCTGCCCCTGACCCAGCCGCAAGCGGCCAACACCACTGTCAGCAGACGCCTGCCCAGCCCGCACCTGCTCAAGCAGCAGATGCCACTGCCCAGCGAACTGGCCCAGCAAGTCCAGGCCCATCGCCAGGCCATCCGCAACATCCTCGAAGGCCGCGACCCGCGCCTGCTGGTCATCGTCGGCCCCTGCTCGATTCATGACCCACGCTCGGCCCTGGAATACGCCGACCGCCTGGCCGCCCTTGGCCGCGAAGTCAACGACAAGCTGCTGCTGGTGATGCGCGCCTACGTCGAAAAACCGCGTACTACAGTGGGCTGGAAAGGCCTGGCCTACGACCCGCACCTCGATGGCAGTGACGACATGCACTCGGGTATCGCCTTGTCTCGCGGGCTGATGCTGAGCATGATCGAACGCGGCCTGCCGATCGCTACCGAGTTGCTGCAACCGATGGCCGCCGGTTACTTCGACGACCTGTTGGCCTGGGCGGCGATCGGCGCACGCACCACCGAATCGCAAATCCACCGCGAAATGGTCAGTGGCCTGGAGCTGCCGGTCGGCTTCAAGAACGGTACGGACGGCGGCATCGCCATCGCCAGCGACGCCATGCGCAGCGCTGCCCACCCGCACCGCCACTTCGGTATGGATGCTCAGGGCCACCCGGCGATCATCGAGACCTTGGGCAACCCGGACACACACCTTGTACTGCGCGGCGGCCACAAAGGCCCGAACCATGATGCCAACAGCATCGCCATGGCCCGCCAGGCGTTGGCCAAGGCCGGTCTGCAGGCACGGATCATGGTCGATTGCAGCCACGCCAACAGCGGCAAGGACCCGGCGCGCCAGCCAGCGGTCTTCAATGATGTGCTGGAACAGCGCCTGGCCGGCGACCGTTCGTTGGTCGGCGTCATGATCGAAGGGCACTTGTTCGATGGCTGCCAGGCGTTGGGCAAGGGCACACTGAAATACGGTGTGTCGATTACCGACGGCTGCCTGGGCTGGGCCTCGACCGAAACCCTGTTGCGTGAGGCGGCACAAAAACTGTAGGCCAATGGTTGCAAGCCTGGCGAGACATACCCCGGACAAGTGCGCTAGGCTTGCCTTTTTACCCCCAAGGAGCAGTACCCATGGCCCGTGCAACCGCCCGCCACATTCTGGTCAGCAGCGAAGACAAGTGCAACGAACTCAAAGCCCAGATCGAAGCAGGCGCCGACTTCGCTGAAATCGCCAAAGCCAACTCCACCTGCCCGTCCAGCCGTCAGGGCGGTGACCTGGGCTCGTTCGGCCCAGGCCAGATGGTCAAGGAATTCGACACCGTGGTCTTCAGCGCACCGGTCAACACCGTGCAAGGCCCGGTGAAGACCCAGTTCGGCTACCACCTGCTGGAAGTGACCAGCCGCCAGGACTGATTCACCCCTCCCGGTGATCAGCCCCCCTGTGGGAGCGGGTTTACCCGCGAAGAGGCCAGACCAGACAACCTCGTTGCCTGCTCCGACGCATTCGCGGGTAAACCCGCTCCCACAAGTATTGTGGGGGCTTGTATTTTCGTGCATAGGCTTTACGGTCCAGGCCGCTCCCACCCACGCCCTTACGGTCTACGGTGAAGCCCCCCGCTACGCCGCCAGCTTCCGGCATTTCGACTATGTAAACCCCTCCGCCCCCAAGGGCGGCATCTTGCGCCGTTCGGCCATCGAGATCGGCCAGTTCGACCACATCCTCCCCTATATCGACAAAGGCATCGGTGTCAGCGAAGTCGATGGCCTGCTGTACGCGCCACTGGCGGTACGCTCTTACGATGAACCCTATACCGTTTACGGCCTGATCGCCCGGCGCATGGAGCGCGGCCCCAATGATGAGTGGCTGCGTTTCGACATCGACCCACGCGCCACCTTCGCCGATGGCAGGCCGGTGCGCGCCGAAGACGTGCGTTTCACCTTCGACCTGCTGATGAGCAAGGGCAGCCTGAAGTACCGGACCCAGTTCGCCGACGTGGCCCGCGTGACCGTAGAACGCCTGCACAGCGTGCGATTCGACTTGAAGCCCGAGCACGGCCGCACCCTGGCGCTGGACCTCGCCAGCCTGCCGGTAATGCCCGAGCACGACCTGCAGCAGCGCGACTTTGCCAACGGTGCCGGCTTCGACAAGCCAGTCGGCAGCGGGCCATACCGCATTGGGCGCATCGACAACGGCCGCAGCATCACCTTCGAACGCGACCCGGCATGGTGGGCACGTGACCTGCCCGCCAGCCGTGGCCGCTACAATTTCGACAAACTGCGCATCGAGTACTTCGGCGACACCGAAGTGGCGCGCCAGGTACTCAAAGGCGGTGGCTACGACTACAACCGCGAGTTCTCCGCCACGGCCTACACCTTGGGCTACAACGGTGCGCAACTGGACGACGGCCGCCTGCAGCGCGCCCACCTGGGCCCGGCCAAACCGCAGGTGGCCCAGGGTTTCGTGTTCAACCTCGACCAGCCGCAGTTCAAGGACCGCCGTGTGCGGCAGGCGCTGGGTATGTTATGGGACTTCGAGTGGAGCAACCGGCAGATGATGCGCAACCTGTACATCCGCCAGCAAAGCGTGTTCTCCAATACGCCGTTGGCCGCTCGCCAGTTGCCGGATGCGGGCGAGTTGAAGCTGCTCGCCCCCTTGCGCGGCCAAGTGCCAGATGAAGTGTTCACCACGGTGTTCACTGCCCCGGTCACCGATGGCTCGGGGATCATCCGTCAACAGCAGTTGCAGGCCCTGGCCCTGCTCGAACAAGCCGGCTGGCACCCCGAAGGCGACCGCCTGGTCAATAGCCAGGGCACGCCGCTGGCGTTCACGTTCCTCAATGGCCAGGCGGGCCTTGAACGCCTGCTGCTGCCGTGGAAGCGCAACCTGGCCCAGATCGGCGTGACCCTGAATATCCGCAACGTCGACTCGGCCCAGTACGTCAACCGGTTGATGGCGCGCGACTACGACATGATCGTCACCGGCTACCCGGTCACCCTGTCGCCGGGCGCCGAGTTGTACAACTACTTTGGTTCGGCGGCCGCTCACGACCCCGGCTCGAACAACCTGATGGTTTTGCAGGACCCGGCCGTAGACCACCTGATCGACGGCCTGGTCCGCGCCGACACCCAGGCCGACATGCTGCGCCACGCCCATGCCCTGGACCGCGTGCTGCAATGGAATTACTACTGGATCCCCAACTATTACCCACCGGGCAGCTCCACCGTCTGGTGGAACCGCTTCGGCCTGCCCAAGGTCCAGGCCACCTATGACGAGGGCCTGGACACCTGGTGGGAGGTAAACCCTACCCCGCTGACCAACGCGCAGATGGCCGAACGCCGGAAGGCCTCGCCATGACCGCTTATATCCTGCGCCGTCTGTTGCTGATCATCCCGACGCTGCTGGCAATCCTGCTGGTCAATTTCGCCATCGTCCAGGCCGCGCCGGGTGGCCCGGTGGAACAAGCCGTGGCGCGCCTGCAGGGCCTCGGTGGCGGCGCACCCGGCGCGCGAGCCGAAGTGGTCCATGGCGAATCCCGGGCCACACGCGGCCTGGACCCGAAACTGATCGAAGAAATCAAGCGCCAGTATGGCTTCGACAAATCCGCCCCCGAGCGGCTTTGGTTGATGCTCGGCCAATATGCCCGGCTGGACTTTGGCAACAGCTTCTTCCGCGGCGCCAAAGTCACCGACCTGATTCTCGACAAGTTGCCGGTCACCCTGTCGCTGGGCTTCTGGGCCACGCTGATCACCTACCTGGTGTCTATCCCGCTGGGCATCCGCAAGGCGATGCGCCACGGCAGCCGCTTCGATGCCTGGAGCAGCGCGTTGATCGTGATCGGTTACGCCCTGCCTTCGTTCCTGTTCGCCCTGCTGCTGATCGTCCTGTTTGCCGGCGGCACTTCGCTCAACTGGTTCCCGGTGCGCGGCCTGGTCTCGGACAATTTCGACGAGCTCAGCCTGCTGGGCAAGGTCGCCGACTACTTCTGGCACCTGGTGCTGCCGGTTGCGGCCCTGGTGATCGGTGGGTTCGCCACCCTCACGCTGTTGACCAAGAATGCCTTCCTCGACGAGGTTTCCCGCCAATACGTGGTCACTGCCCGGGCCAAGGGCCTCAGCGAACGCCGCGTGCTGTATGGCCATGTGTTGCGCAACGCCATGCTGCTGGTGGTGGCCGGGCTGCCACAGGCGCTGATCACCGTGTTCTTTGCCGGCTCGTTGCTGATCGAGGTGATCTTCTCGCTCGATGGCCTGGGCCGCATGAGCTATGAGGCCGCCGTGTCGCGGGATTACCCAGTGGTGTTCGGCACGCTGTTCATCTTTACCCTGGCGGGCCTGCTGATTCGCCTGATCGGTGACCTGTCTTACACCCTGCTCGACCCGCGCATCGACTTCGATACGAGGGCGCACTGATGCTATCGCCCCTGTCGCGCCGTCGCCTGCAACGTTTTCGCCGCCACCGCCTGGGCTGGGTGTCGCTGTGGTTGTTTGCCGGCCTTCTGCTGCTCAGCCTTTGCGCCGAACTGGTGGCCAACGACAAGCCACTGCTGCTGGGCTACAAGGGCAATGTGTACGTTCCGGCGCTAAAACGCTACACCGAGCAGCAGTTCGGCGGGCAACTGCCGTTTCAGCCCGACTACCGCAGCGCCTATGTGCGCCAACTGATCGCTGAACAGGGTGGCTGGATGCTGTTCGCACCTATCCCGTTCAGTGCCGACACACCTAATTACGACCTGCAGGTGCCCACCCCCAGCCCGCCCAGCGCCAGCAACTGGCTAGGCACCGACGACCAAGGCCGTGACGTGCTGGCGCGGGTGCTTTATGGCACGCGGGTATCGCTGCTGTTCGCCTTTGCCCTGACCGTGGTCAGTGTGCTCATTGGCGTGGCGGCGGGCGCCCTGCAAGGCTACCACGGGGGCTGGGTCGACCTGTTCGGCCAGCGCTTGCTGGAAGTATGGTCGGGGTTGCCAGTGTTGTATCTGTTGATCATCCTCAGCGGTTTCGTCGAGCCGGATTTCTGGTGGCTGCTGGGGATCATGGCGCTGTTCTCCTGGCTGACCCTGGTCGACGTCGTGCGCGCCGAGTTCCTGCGTGGGCGCAACCTGGAGTATGTAAAGGCAGCGCGGGCGTTGGGGTTACCGGACAGTCAGGTGATGTTGCGGCATATCTTGCCCAATGCCATGAATGCCACGCTGACCTATGTGCCGTTCATGCTGACCGGGGCGATCACCACACTGACCGCGCTGGACTTTCTGGGCTTTGGCATGCCAGCGGGCAGCGCCTCGCTGGGCGAGCTGGTGACCCAGGGCAAGCAGCACCTGGAGGCACCGTGGTTGGGCTTTACCGCGTTCTTTGCACTGGCGGTGATCTTGTCACTGCTGGTGTTTATCGGGGATGCCTTGCGTGAGGCGTTTGACCCCCGACGATGAGTTTTCAGGCCTGGCCTTTTCGCGGGCTTGTGCCAATACATGATTCAGGATGTTCACCCATGCACGACAGCGACAGCCTCAAGGACTACCCCCAGGTACGGCAACTGGCGATCCGCTCGCTGTTCGAGATCATCGAACAGTCCAGCGAGGGCACGGTGATCGTCGACCGCCAGGCACGCATCGTCTGGATGAACGAACGCTACGCCCGACGCTTTGGCCTGGCCGACGCTGCCAGTGCCATCGGCCAGCCGTGCGAAACAGTGATCCCCGGCAGCCTGATGCGCGATGTGGTGAGCAATGGCCGGCCCATCCTGCTGGACATGCTCGACACGCCGAACGAGCCGTTGGTGGTCATGCGCCTGCCCATCCACGATGACCAGGGCGCGCTGATCGGCGCCATTGGCTTTGCGCTGTTCGACGAACTGCGCAGCCTGTCGCCGCTGCTCAAGCGCTACGCCAGCATGCAGCAGGAACTGGCCTCGACCCGCTCGCAACTGCGCGCCCGCCAGGCCAAATACAGCTTCGCCCAGTTCGTCGGCAGCAGCGCGCCCAGCCTGGAAGCCAAACGACGCGCCCGGCGTGGCGCCGGCAGTGATTCGCCCGTGTTGCTGCTGGGCGAAACCGGTACCGGCAAGGAGCTGCTGGCCCACGCCATTCACGCAGCGTCGGCACGGGCACACAGAGCTTTTGTCAGCATCAACAGCGCAGCCATCCCGGAGACGCTGCTGGAAGCCGAATTCTTCGGTACTGCGCCGGGTGCCTTTACCGGTGCCGACCGCAAGGGCCGCAGCGGCAAGCTGCAACTGGCCGAAGGCGGCACGCTGTTCCTCGACGAGATCGGCGACATGCCGCTGGCCCTGCAGAGCAAGCTGCTGCGGGTGCTGCAGGAAAAGGAATACGAACCGGTCGGGTCGAACCAGATGCTGCGCAGCGATGTGCGCATCATTGCCGCCACCTCCATCGACCTGCAGGCTGCCATGGCCCGCGGGGCCTTCCGCGCCGACCTGTATTACCGGCTGAATGTGCTGCCGATCGATGTTCCGCCGTTGCGGCAACGGCTGGAGGACCTGCCCGCGCTGTGCGAGACCATATTGGCTGAGCTGGGCAGCCAGTACGAGCTGGAAGCTGAAGCGCAGCAACTGCTGGCCAGGCATGCGTGGCCGGGGAACATTCGCGAGCTGCGCAATGTGCTGGAGCGCGCGACCCTGCTGGCGGATCAGCCCCGGCTGGGGGTTGCGGACCTGCGTGCGGCATTGGGGCCATTGAGCCCGCTGGCTGAAGCGCCCGTGCGGCAGAGCTACCGTGAGGCCTGCGAGGCCTTTGAACGCGGCCTGATTGCCGGGGCGCTGGCCGAACAGGGAGGAAAAGTGCCAGAGGCAGCGGCAGCCTTAGGGCTGGGGCGGTCGACGCTGTACAAGAAGATGGCGGCACTTGGTCTCTGATTGGAGACTTTTGTTTCTGATTTGAGATTACCGCCAGAGCTGCGCCCTTTACCACAGGCAAGCCAGCGATGGGCTGTAAGGCAGCCCATGGCGTCTCTGATTGTAGACACAGACTTCTAACAAAACCCTTTAACCCTTACAAATCAGCCAGTTACATACTTGGCACGATTCCCGCTATCTCCTGCTCAACGATAAAAACAAGACTCACCCAGGAGACCCACCCCGATGACCGTGCTCATCGCACTCGCTGCTTTGGCCTTGCTGATGCTGGCCGCCTACCGCGGTTACAGCGTAATCCTCTTCGCCCCCATCGCCGCCCTCGGCGCTGTCCTGCTCACCGACCCTGCCGCCGTCGCCCCTGCGTTCACGGGGGTGTTCATGGAAAAAATGGTCGGTTTCATCAAACTGTACTTCCCGGTATTCCTGCTGGGGGCGGTGTTCGGCAAGCTGATCGAGCTGTCCGGTTTCTCCCGCTCGATCGTCGCCGCGGCCATCCGCCTGCTCGGCACCCGCCAGGCGATGCTGGTCATCGTACTGGTCTGTGCCCTGCTTACTTACGGCGGTGTTTCGCTGTTCGTGGTGGTGTTCGCGGTGTACCCGTTCGCCGCCGAAATGTTCCGTCAGAGCAATATCCCCAAACGCCTGATCCCGGCCACCATCGCCCTGGGCGCATTCTCGTTCACCATGGACGCCCTGCCCGGCACCCCACAGATCCAGAACATCATCCCCAGCACCTTCTTCAACACCACCGCCTGGGCCGCACCGTGGCTGGGCCTGATCGGCACGCTGTTCGTGTTCTTTACCGGCATGGCCTACCTGCAGCGCCAGCGCAACAAGGCCCAGCGCGCCGGTGAAGGTTATGGCACCGACTTGCGCAACGAACCGGAAACCGCTGCCGACCTGAGCCTGCCCAACCCTTGGCTGGCGCTGTCGCCGCTGATACTGGTGGGGGTGATGAACCTGGTGTTCACCCACTGGATACCGCATTGGTACGGCCCCAGTCACAGCCTGCAATTGCCAGGCATGAGTGCACCGGTACAAAGCGACGTGACCAAGCTGACGGCCATCTGGGCTGTGCAGGCCGCGTTGCTGGTGGGCATCCTGATGGTCCTGGTGTGCGCCTTTGGCGCCATTCGTACACGCCTGGCCGAAGGCACCAAAAGCGCGGTGGGTGGTGCCTTGCTGGCAGCCATGAACACCGCTTCGGAATACGGCTTTGGCGCGGTAATCGCCTCGCTGCCGGGTTTTCTGGTGCTGGCCGATGCCCTGCGCAGCATCCCCAACCCCTTGGTGAACGAAGCCATCACCGTGACCTTGCTGGCCGGCATCACCGGCTCCGCTTCGGGCGGCATGAGCATCGCCTTGGCAGCCATGGGCGACACGTTCATCGCCGCCGCCCACGCGGCCGATATCCCGCTGGAAGTGCTACACCGGGTAGCCGCCATGGCCAGCGGTGGCATGGACACCCTGCCGCACAATGGCGCGGTGATCACCTTGCTGGCGGTGACCGGCCTCACCCACCGCGAGGCCTACAAGGACATTTTTGGTATTACCCTGATCAAGACCCTGGCGGTGTTCGTGGTCATCGCCACGTTCTACGCCACTGGCATCGTCTAAGGAGCATTGCATGACCCTTGAAGGCAAAACTGCACTCGTCACCGGTTCCACCAGCGGCATTGGCCTGGGCATCGCCCAGGTATTGGCCCGGGCTGGCGCCAACATCGTGCTCAACGGCTTTGGTGACCCGGGCCCCGCCATGGCGGAAATTGCCCGGCACGGGGTGAAGGTTGTGCACCACCCGGCCGACCTGTCGGATGTGGTCCAGATCGAGGCTTTGTTCAACCTGGCCGAACGCGAGTTCGGCGGCGTCGACATCCTGGTCAACAACGCCGGTATCCAGCATGTGGCACCGGTTGAGCAGTTCCCGCCAGAAAGCTGGGACAAGATCATCGCCCTGAACCTGTCGGCCGTATTCCATGGCACGCGCCTGGCGCTGCCGGGCATGCGCACGCGCAACTGGGGGCGCATCATCAATATCGCTTCGGTGCATGGCCTGGTCGGCTCGATTGGCAAGGCAGCCTACGTGGCAGCCAAGCATGGCGTGATCGGCCTGACCAAGGTGGTCGGCCTGGAAACCGCCACCAGTCATGTCACCTGCAATGCCATATGCCCGGGCTGGGTGCTGACACCGCTGGTGCAAAAGCAGATCGACGATCGTGCGGCCAAGGGTGGCGATCGGCTGCAAGCGCAGCACGATCTGCTGGCAGAAAAGCAACCGTCGCTGGCTTTCGTCACCCCCGAACACCTCGGTGAGCTGGTACTCTTTCTGTGCAGCGAGGCCGGTAGCCAGGTTCGCGGCGCCGCCTGGAACGTCGATGGTGGCTGGTTGGCCCAGTGACGGGCGGCCTGGGCCTGGCGACGGTCGCGCATTCGTTTATCAGCAAGGAGGCCTTATGCGCCCTACCCCAATGACCGCGATTCTGGCCCTGAGCCTGGCCGCCGCCGCACCTGCGATGGCCGCCAGCCTGAAGGACATCGCGCCCTACCCCGAGGCGGAAAAGGGCTTCACCCGGCAGGTTATCCACCTGCCGGCCCAGGCCGACGAGTCGGCCTATAAACTGGAAATCCTCGCTGGCAAGACGCTGCAGGTCGACTGCAATCGTCAGCGCCTGGGCGGCAACCTGGAAGCACACACCCTGGAAGGCTGGGGCTACAATTACTACCGCCTGGACAACGTCAGCGGCCCGGCCAGCACGCTGATGGCCTGCCCGGACGGCAAGAAGACCGAGGCCTTCGTGCCGGTGGTCGGCGATGGCTTCCTGCTGCGCTACAACAGCAAGCTGCCGGTGGTGGTGTATGTGCCCAAGGATGTCGAAGTGCGCTACCGCGTGTGGTCGGCATCGCAGGATGTGCAGAAGGCTAAAGTAGAGTAGGCAGGACCGCTTTCTCTGCAGGGTCAGCCTCTTCGCAACACGAGGCTGATCCTGCCCTGAGCCTGCTTTTGTTCCGGTAAAGGAGATTCGGCATGAACGATGTGCTCTGGCGACCGTCCACAACGCAGATCGAGGCCAGCCGGATGGATGCCTTCCGCCGCCGGGTCAACCTGCGCTACAACCTGCAACTCAACGACTACCAGGCCCTGCACGGCTGGAGCATCGAACAGCGGCCCGCCTTCTGGCAAACCCTGGCCGAGTATTTCCAGGTTCATTGGCATACCCCACCCAGCCAGGTGCTCAGCGAAGGGCCGCAAATGCCCGATGCACAGTGGTTCGCCAATGCCACCCTGAACTTTGCCGAACACCTGCTGCGCCGCCGCGACGACCGCCCGGCCGTGGTCGCCGTACGCGAAGACGGCCAGCGCGAAGTGTTCACCCATGCCGAACTGGCCGCACAGGTGGCCGGCCTGCAAACGGCATTCAAGGCGGTAGGTATCGTCCCGGGCGACCGGGTAGCCGCCATCATGCCCAATACCTGGCAAACACTGGTGGCCATGCTCGCCTGCACCAGCCTTGGCGCGGTCTGGTCTACCTCCTCGCCCGAGTTCGGCGTGCACGGCATCATCGACCGCTTCGGCCAGATCGAACCCAAGCTGCTGATCGTCTGCGCCGGTTACCAGTATGCAGGCAAGGCCATCGACCAGGTGACCAAGGTCAACCAGGTGTGTGCGCAGTTGCCTGGCCTGGAGCACCTGATCGTGGTGCCCCATACCCGCAAAGGCACGCGTGCCGATGAATTCCAGGCAGCCAACGTCAGCCTGTGGAATGACTTCTTCCAGCCCGGCGGCGAGCCCCGTTTCACCCCGCTGCCGTTCGACCACCCGCTGTACATCCTCTATTCCAGTGGCACCACCGGCGTGCCCAAGTGCATTGTCCATCGCGCCGGAGGCGTGCTGTTGCAACACCTCAAGGAACACGGCCTGCACAACGACCTGAAGGCCGATGACGTGCTGTTCTACTACACCACCTGCGGCTGGATGATGTGGAACTGGCTGGCCAGCGGCCTGGCGGTGGGTGCCACGCTGGTGCTGTACGACGGCTCGCCGTTCCACCCGGGCCCCGAGCGCCTTCTGGACCTGATAGAGGCCGAGGGCATCCACGCCTTCGGCACCAGCGCCAAGTACCTGGCGGCACTGGAGCAGGCAGGCCTGGAACCTGCCAACAGCCACTGCCTGACCAGCCTGCGGCTGCTGCTGTCCACCGGTTCGCCGCTGTCACCGCACAGCTATGACTATGTATACGACAAGATCAAGGCCGACCTGTGGCTCGTGTCCATGTCGGGCGGCACGGACATTGTCTCCTGCTTCGTGCTGGGCAACCCGACCCTGCCTGTGCGTCGCGGCGAAATCCAGTGCAAGGGCCTGGGTATGGCGGTGGAGGTGTGGAACGAGCAGGGTCAGCCCGTGGTGGACGAAAAAGGCGAGCTGGTGTGCACGCGCAACTTCCCCTCGATGCCACTCGGTTTCTGGAACGACCCGGACGGTCGCCGTTACCACGATGCCTACTTCAGCCAGTTTCCGGGGGTGTGGGCCCAGGGCGACTACGCCGAGCAGCGTGCCAGCGGGGGCATGGTGATCCACGGTCGCTCCGACGCCGTGCTCAACCCGGGCGGTGTGCGCATTGGCACGGCGGAGATCTACCGCCAGGTGGAAAAGGTCGAACAGGTTGTGGAAAGCGTGGCCATCGGCCAGGACTGGAACGGGGATGTGCGGGTGGTGCTGTTCGTGCGCCTGCAAGACGGCCTGCAGCTGGATGAAGCCTTGCGCCAGCACATCCGCCAGGTGATACGCCAGTACACCACGCCCCGCCATGTGCCGGCGGTGATCGCCCAGGTCAGCGACATACCGCGCACCATCAGTGGCAAGCTGGTGGAACTGGCGATTCGCGATGTGGTGCATGGCGGCCGGTGAAGAACACCGATGCCCTGGCCAACCCGGAGGCGCTGGAGCAGTTTCGCGATCGCGCAGAGCTGAAGAGCTGAAGAGCTGAAGAGCTGACATTCATCGCGGCCATTTAGGCGCGATCGCTTCAACGGGATTCAATCAGGCATAATGCCGCCTTTGTCCCCGATGCACAGGTAGCCCATGAAAGCCCAAGCCCGCCACATTCTGGTCAAGACCGCTGACGAAGCCGAAAAGCTCAAGCAGCGCATCGCCAACGGCGAGGCTTTCGACGTGCTCGCGAAAAAGTTCTCTCTTTGCCCATCCGGCAAGCGCGGTGGTGACCTGGGCGAAATTCGCCCCGGGCAGATGGTCGGCGCCATCGACCAGGTGATCTTCAAGAAGCCTTTGCGTGTGGTACACGGGCCGATCAAGAGCAAATTCGGCTACCACCTGGTGCAAACGTTCTACCGCGACTAACGCGCTAGCCCTTTGCCACCTGACATTTTTGCCAGTTGTGGTCGTGACGCACTCCTCTATACAACCCCGGTAACCCTGTGCACCACGCGTGGTGCGCAGGTTTCCCTGGTGAATGGAGGTTTTCCTGATGCGTCTACGCCTGATGCTGACCCTGGGTTCGCTCCCGCTGCTGGGCATGGCCTCGCCCGCTGCACACGCGGCTTGTACCTTCTCACCCGGCCCGGGTAACGACACCTACACCTGTGACAGCGGCACCGCACCCGCGTTGGTGGACAGCAGCGGCGATAACCGCCTGGTATTCCCGGCATCCGGTAGCGGCGCCATTACCGGCGACGTAACCTTCGGCGCCGGCAAAGACAGCATCGACATGGCCTCTGGCAGCGTCGGCGGGAACGTCAACCAGGGCGCCGGCATCGATGACTTCGTCATGAGCGGCGGCGTCATCGAAGGCAACCTCAACCAGGGTGATGGCCTGGACACCTTTCACATGAGCGGCGGCTGGATCAAGGGCACGTTCGACAGCGGCGACTATGCCGAAATGGACGACGGACGTATCGGCAACGTCAACATGCGGCTGGACGAGAACACCTTCATCATGCGTGGCGGCAGCGTCGACCGGAACGTCATCACGGCCTTCGACAAGGACTACATCGAAGTCTTCGAGGGCAACATCGGTGGCAACATCAGCGTCAGCGGTGGCGACGACCAGGTGCTGGTGCACGGTGGCCAGGTTGGCGGCGATGTGTTGCTGAGCACTGGCAACGACCGCTTCACCTGGGACGGTGGCCGTATTGGCGGGCGCGTGGATGCCGGGCCAGGTGATGACACGGCACTGCTCAAAGGCCTTACGCCCGAGGTGCTGAGTATCACGTTGGACGGCGGCGAAGGTAACGACAGCCTGACGTTCGATGCCAGCCAGCCGGCAGGCGGTGCCCACTATGTGAACTGGGAGCGCGTGGCGCTGAACAACGGCAGCCGGCTGGCACTGGATGACACGCTGGTACTGGGCGACAGCAACAGCAGCACGGGCAGCCTCGCCCTCGACGCCAGCAGCCGCATCACGTCACGCCAAGGGGTAATCACTGCGTTTGCCCCTGGCCAGCGCGCCGCAATCAGCAACGCAGGCACACTTGACCTCACCGCCGGCAATGATGCCATGGGCCGCTTGCGCATCGAGGGCGATTACACCGGCAACAACGGCACCCTGCGCCTGAACAGCGTGCTGGCCGGCGATGGCGCTGCTTCCGATCGCCTGGTGGTCAGCCGCGGCGCCATCGCCGGCTCTACCCAGGTGCTCATCAACAACCTCAACGGCGCAGGTGCGGCGACTGCCCAGAACGGCATCCAGGTGGTCGAAGCCCGTAACGGCGCCACCAGCACGGCCACCGCCTTTGTACAGACCCAAAGGCTGTCGGCCGGTGCCTACGACTATCGGCTGTTCAAAGGGGGCGTTACTGCCGGCAGTGAAAACAGCTGGTACCTGCGCTCGACGCTGGTTGCGCCACCCGCTCCAGCCCCTGTGCCGGCACCGGGCGAGCCGCCGGTGATCGCCCCAGCCGTCACCCCGCCCGTCGCTGCGCCAGCGCCCGGCCAGGCCGAGCTGCCGGCGCCGGTGCAGGGCCAAAGCCTGCCGCTGTACCGCCCCGAGGTCCCGGTGTATGCCGCAGCGCCGCGGGGGGCCGCGATCATCGCCCGCCAGGCACTGGGCACCTTCCACCAACGCCAGGGCGACCAGCTGTTATTGCAGGGTGAAAGCGCCCTCCCCGCCAGCTGGGGGCAAGCCTACGGCGGCACGCTGCGCCAGCAATGGAGCGGCACGGTCAGCCCGAGCCTGGATGGCGACCTGTACGGTTTCAAGGTGGGCCAGGACCTGTATGCCAAGGTTGGCGACAACGGTTACCGCCAGCATGTTGGTATCTACGTAAGCCATAGCCGCCTGGACGCCGACGTCAAAGGGTTTGCCCTGGCCGTTCACGACCGCAGCGTGGGCGACCTGAAGCTCGATGGCGATAGCGTGGGCACCTACTGGACGCTGGTCGGGCCACAGGGCGCGTACCTGGACGCGGTGTTGCAATACACCCGCCTGGATGGCCGCGCCCGCTCCGAGCGTGGCGACACGCTGAACCTCGACGGCCACGCCTGGACAGCTTCACTGGAATCGGGCTACCCCATCACCCTGTCCGAGCGCTGGCGCGTGGAACCGCAAGCTCAGTTGATTGCGCAAAAGGTCGCGCTGGAAAGCGCCCGCGACAGCGTCTCGCGCATCAGTCATGACGCCCAGGTCGAGCTGACCGGCCGTTTGGGCCTGCGCCTGGAGGGTGCGTTCACGGGGAGCAGCGGGCGCCTGTTGCAGCCTTTTGCGCAGGTCAACCTGTGGCACGGCGACGGTGGGCGCGACACCTTGACCTTCGATGACGCTGACAAGATCAAGACCGATTACCGCTATACCTCAGTGCAACTGGAAAGCGGTGTGGTAGCGCAGGTCAACGAAGCGCTGAGCCTGCATGGCGGCGTGCAGTACACCGCCAACCTGGACAGCCGCCAGCAGGAAGCCAGCGGCGTGAACCTGGGCGTGCGCTGGCAGTTCTAGCGGCGCGCAGCCAGCAGACCGAGACCTGCGCAGCCCAGCAAGGACGCGCTGACCCGGTTGAACATTCGGCGTGGGCCGGGCTGGCTGAACCAACGCTGCATGTAGGCGCCCAGGCCTGAGTAGATGGCGATGGCCGCCCATTCCAGCAGCAGGAACAACACACCCAGCCAAAGGAACTGCTCACTCACCGGGGTGCTGCTACCGACCGAGACGAACTGCGGCAGGAAGGCGGTAAAGATCAGGATGGCCTTGGGGTTGCCGGCCGCCACCCAGAACTCCTGGCGCGCCAGGCGCCAAGTGCCGCCTGGGTGATCGCTTGCCACCACGGTCTCGCTCACGGGTGCGCGCCACAGTTGCCAGGCGATGTAGAACAGGTAGGCCGCGCCCACCACCTTGATGGCCAGGAATAGGTATTCGCTGGTATGCAACACCACTGCCAGGCCCATCGCTGCCAGGGCGATCATGCCGCAGAAGGCAAGGATACGGCCGGCGCCGGCCACGCAGGCGGTGCGCAGGCCGTAACGGCTGGCGTTGTGCAGTGACAACAGGTTGTTAGGCCCTGGCGCCATGTTCAAGGCGAAGCAGGCAGGGATGAAAAGCAGCAGGCTTGAAAGGTCCATTCTCGTTTCCTCTGACAACAGCCCTCTATTTCGGTGGGTTCCGGGCCCTGCGGTCAAGTAACAGCCAGCGATAAAAACTGTACGGGTTCACGGTACCTGTTACCCTGCCGGCAATACCGAGGAGCCTGTAATGCCCCGTTCCCACGCCGACCTGTGGCGCGATCCGGCCCTGGCACATGTCGAAAGCCGGCGCGCCTGCCACAGCCGGGCCTGCTACAAGGCCCACAGCCACCCGACGTTTTCCATCGGTGCAGTGGATGCTGGCCGCAGCCATTTCACCGGGGCTGCCGACGGGCAGCAACACTTGGCGCCCGGCACGCTGGTACTGGTTCCGGCCCACCGCGTGCATGCCTGCAACCCGGCCCCCGGCCTGGCGTGGAGCTATCAGATGCTGCATGTGGATGCCGACTGGCTGACGCAGTTACGCCTGGAGTCGGGCCTTGGCGGTATCGAAGCCGGCGAACCGGTGCGTATCTGCAGGGAGGCCGAGGTATATCGGCAGTTCTGCGCGCTGAACAGGTTGCTGTTTTCCAGTGCCTGCAATGGCGAGAAAGATGCGGCGCTGATTGCCTTTTTGGGGGACCTGGATTTTTCCGCGCACCCACCGCTGGCAGCGGCCCCCGCCCTGCAAGCCGCCACCTTGAACGGGTTGCTTGCACGCATCGAACACCAGGACCCTGCGCAATTGAGCCTGGAGGTATTGGCGCGGGAGGCCGGGCTTGGGCGCTATCAACTGATCCGCGCGTTTCGAGCGGCTACCGGGTTTACCCCGCATGCCTACCTGCTCAATGCCCGGGTCAATCGCGGGCGGCAACTGTTGAGTGAAGGGCTGGCCCTGGCGGAAGTGGCCTACCAGCTTGGCTTTGCTGACCAGAGCCATTTCCAGCGGGTGTTCAAGGCCCATGTGGGGGTTACGCCGGGGCAGTACCGCGGAAACTGAAAGCTGCTGCATATGCAATATTGTTCAATACGCCAGAACGGGCCCGGCAGCAGACTGCGGTTTTTCCGCAGAGCAGCCCCAATGCAACAATTCATGATCATCGCCCTGGCCCACTTCCTTGCCCTGCTCTCGCCTGGCCCGGACTTTTTCCTGGTCGCACGCAACGCGATCAGCAGCGGCTGGCGCATCGCCAGCGGCGCCTGCCTGGGCATAGCGCTGGCCAATGGCGCGTTCATCGTCATCGCCTTCACCGGGCTTTCGGTACTGCAGCAAGGCAGCCTGCTGTTCAGCGCCCTGCAACTGGTCGGCGCCAGCTACCTGCTGTACATCGGCGTGCTGTTCCTGCGCCATGCCGGGCAAACCAGCCTGGGCACAGTCGCCGGCAGCCAGCGGGTGCATGGCTGGTGGCGCAGTTTGGGCATGGGCTTCTTGTCTGGCATCCTCAACCCCAAGAACGCGCTGTTCTATGCCAGCCTGGCCAGCATGGTCGCCAGCGTCAGCCCCGGCTGGAAAACGGCCTACGCGCTATGGATGTTCAGCATCGTCCTGCTCTGGGACTTGCTGGTCGCCGTGGCCATCGGCAACCAGCGGGTACTGCGGCGCTTCGCCCGCAGCCTGGCGTGGCTGGAGCGGGCCTCGGGGGTCATGCTGGTGATGTTGGCGGGGGCGTTGTTGCTGCATCTGGCCCGGGGCTGACTTGTTGCAAGGTGCGCATGTCGACCAAGGTGAAATGGCCGCTGGCCCAGCCCCCCGTGTCCAGGTGCCACACATTGCCCAGCAGCTTGGCCTCCAGCACCGGGGTGTGGCCGACCAGCAGGGCTCGCAGGCCCTGCACCGGTTGGGTGTCCCCCTCTTTCAGGCGCCGACGCGACCACTGGCACACTTGGCGCACTTCAGGGTCGTCATCCAGTTCCAGCCAGGAGCGTAAGTCTGTCCAGTCGGCAAACGGGCTGTCTGCATGCAGCAGGCCTACCAGACCGTCTGCACTCTCCACTTCCATGGCAATCGGCAACTGCTCGAAACGCTCCACGAAACGCAGTTGCTCGCGCCGCGGCAAGTCAAGGAACCAACCACCCCCGGCGGCGCGGTACATGCCCAGGTCGAGCCGCCCACCGCGCACGCGGGTGATTGCCAAGGCCTCATGATTGCCCTGGACGGCATGGAACCAAGGCTGGGCCAGCCATTCCAACGCTGCCTCGCTGTGCGGCCCACGGTCGACCAGGTCACCCACGCTGAACAGGCGGTCCACCGCCGGATCGAACCCTACCGCATCCAGGCATTGTTGCAGGCGCTGGAAGTGGCCATGGATATCGCCTACGGCCAGATCCCGTCCCCGGATATTGGCGATCATCCGCCGAAACCGTGCCATTACAGTGTTCCTCCGCTGGTAGCACCCTGCCCGGCTTCGCGCGGGCCGTGCGCATGGCGCTGTCACTGGACAGCATGGCACAAGGTACCGTGGCTGCGCAGGTTGGGAGGCGTTTTGCTGCGCACCCCAGGCTTCCTGAAAAACCCTTCACTGGAATAGGCGTTGGTGCCGGTAGTATGCTCGGCCCGTCAATCTTCACCAGGGAATGGTTCTGATGAAACTGTGCGCCGTACAACTGGCGTCGCTCAAGGGCGATTTGCCAGGCAACCTCCAGCGCCATCTGGTTTGCATCGAGCAGGCTGCGGCCCTGGGTGCCGAACTGGTGGTGTTCCCCGAGCTGTCGCTGACCGGCTATGAGCCGAGTGTGGCGCGCCAGGCCGCCCTGCCCGTCACCTCCGCGCGCCTGGACCCGCTGCAGGCAGCCTGCGACCGCTTGGGCATTACCGTTGCCGTGGGCCTGCCATTGCCGACGCCCGACGGCCTACGCATCGGCATGCCCATCTTCTGCCCTGAGGCGCCGCGCCAGGTCTATGCCAAGCAGCGCTTGCATGATGATGAGCTGCCTTACTTCACCCCAGGTGATCAGGCATTGCTGCTGGAGGTGGGTGAACACCGGGTGGCGCCGGCGATCTGCTACGAATCGATGTTCCTGGCGCATGCCGCCGTTGCCCGCGAGCGCGGTGCCGACCTGTACCTGGTCAGCGTTGCGAAAACCGCCAAGGGTATCCGCGAGGGATATGCGCACTACCCAGAGGTGGCACGCGAACTGGGCATGCCGGTATTGATGGCCAACTGCGTGGGGCCGGCCGACACTTTCATTGGTGCTGGCGGTTCTGCAGCATGGGACAGCCAGGGGCACTTGCTGGCCAGCCTGGATGACCACAGTGAAGGGCTGATCGTACTCGACACCCGCAGTGCCAGCGCGATCACCCTGCCCTTGAACCCGTACCTTGCATGATCTATCTGTTTCTAGCGTTGCTGAGTTACGCCTGCACCTACTGCCTGGTCGGTTTGCTGATTCAGGGTCAACTTGCCGATGTGGCCGAGGGTTTGCGCCATCGGCCCGATGCGCCTACGCCCGGCGAGTACCTGCGTGAGGTCGGGCCCCGCGCACGTCAGGCCCGGCGGCAATACACCCTGATCGCCGGTTCGGTGCTGGCCGTGCTGGCCTGCCTGATCGCCAGCGGGTTCGGTTGACGCCTTACAGGTCCAGCGCCAGGCTTTGCCGCCCTTCCAGCGCCAACAGATACTGCTTGGCCGCCAGGCCACCGGCAAAGCCGGTCAGGCTGCCCGACGCGCCGATTACCCGGTGACAGGGAGCAACGATCGAAATCGGGTTGCGGCCATTGGCAGCGCCAACCGCGCGTACCGCCCTGGGGTTGCCGAGCTGCCGTGCAATGTCGCTGTAGCTGCGGGTTTCGCCGAACGGTATCGCCAGCAATGCGGCCCACACCTGGCGCTGGAACTCAGTACCGGCAAAGTCCAGCGCCAGCTCGAAACGCTGGCGCTTGCCGTCAAAGTACTCACCCAGCTGGCGAGCGGTTTCCCGCAATACCGGGCACTGGTCGTCCCGGTGCAGTGCGCCCAGGCGTACGCGGTTTTCCCGCTCCTCTTCCCACAATACGGCTGCCAGGCAATTGCCACGGGCCACAAGGGTCAGCATGCCGACGGGCGATGGCATGATCGTGAATGCGCTCGACATAGCGGGCTCCTGCAAGTTGCGATCGGCCCACTGTACGCATCCACAGTCCTTGATGCACCCGCTTTCTTGCTCAGTTCATTGCGCAGCCGGCAATGTGCCGCGCCTGGCTGAGCGTGACCTTGGGGATCAGCTCAGCTGGAATGCGTGATGTTGCCGACAGGTTGTAGACATGGAAATGCTCGCTGACCACTTCCCTGGCCATCAGCTTCAACGACGGCAGGATGCGGCTGTCCCAATGCTGGTCGAGTCCGCACGGCGAAGACGGGCCCTGGCCGTCCTCGTAAAAGCGCCCGACGCTCTGGTCGAGGTCTACCCCCACCAGCAACACTTGCTCGAAGCCCAGGTGATAGGCCAACTGCAAGGCCACATAAGCCACCGTGCGGGCATCGAAAAAGCCATGGGCCATGTCTTTACTGAAGGCGATCGAGCGGCTGCGTTTGCTCCACAGTGCCCGGTTGCACACGCAACTGTCACCATGGCCACGCAAACCGTCCAGCAGGCTCGGCATGTCGGCTTTGTGCAAGGCATAACACTGGGTGTGGGCTGGCACATCGGCACGCGCATACTGCTCAGGCCACAGGGCCAGGCGTTCGCTGTCGCGCACGGCAGTGGCGAACAAGGCCGGCTGTTGCTGGCAAAAGCTTTTGTCGGTGCACACGTAGAAGAAGGGTTTGATGCCGTGTTCGGCGGTCATGGCGACCGACCCGTTCATGGCGATGATGGGCAAGTGCGCAAACTCGCCCAGCGGAAAATGTTTGGCAGAAGCGCCGGAGGCAAGGATCACCACGGGGCCCTGCTGGGAATTGCGACACGCCTCGAAACCGGAGAACGCCCCGCGTTCAGCGCTTGGCTGCGAGGGAAGTGTGTTCATCAATGGCATCTTCAACTGGACAGTACAAACCACACTACTGATCCGTGTATATGCCGTGGCCGCTTTTACCTAACTTTACGTCGGTGAACTTAAGTCAACCGCCATTCCCTTGTTTGGCGGGGTTTTGGGGCTGCACACTAGCAAAGATCACGCCAGCAACAAGATGGGGCTAAGGGTGCCTGGCCAATGCAGGCTGGTCCAACTGCACACCTTCATGACAGACCACCAAGGCCAAAGGTTGTTCCCCCCACTGTGGATCAGGAATACCGATCACCGCGACCGAGGCGACGGACGGGTGCTGGCTGATCAGGTTTTCCAGCGCCACCGAACTGACCTGCGGGGTGCTTCGCATCGGACGACAGCGGGTTTTCATTTGATGACAGTACTGTCGACCCACCGGCGTTCGGACCAGCGCCTTTATTCATGAGGCTGCTTGATGGTTACCTCTTGCGAGACTAATACTTAAATCTCTGCCTGGGGAGGCACGAAAAATGCAACCAAGATTCGTTATCGTTCCCGCTGTGCCGATCGAAAAGGAATCGTTCCGCGTTGGCAGCCGCTACTACGCCGCTACCGTGTGTGGAGGGTTCGACATTTATGACAATCAGGCAAAGGAGCGGCTCAAACCCAGCTATCCGAGCCGAATGGAGGCGCAGGTGAAGTGCGAACATTTGAACAAGCGGGATGAGTTGGGGTAACTGCAGGCGATCGGGGCGGCACAACCCGCTCGGGTCACTGATTCAATCCAGGCATTGCCTGACAGCCTGGCGTAACTTGTCGCCAGACAGAAAGCTGCCCTTGTAGAAGGTCGCGCGGCTGCCCTCGTGAGCGTCAACCACATCAAGCACATCGTCGCTTGCCACGGCGCTTGGCGCCGTGAGCCGGTAGCCGTGGGCTATCGACTTCTGCGTGGCCTGTGGCGCCAGCGCCTGCCATTTCGGCAGGACACAGGCGGCGTACTGCTGCGGCGATTTCCTGGTCAGTTGGCTGGCAGTGGGTTTGCCGGGGGTTGCGCAACCGGCGAGGCAGGCAACCAACACAGTAGCGATAAAAATACGAAAGTCAGGCATTTGCAATCGGCCGTTATGGATAGGCTGCATTTTAACGGGGGTGACGTCGCGTTACCAATCAACCAAAGTCTTGCTGCAGGACGGCGCCCAAGCGGGATCCGTGCAGCGCACCTGATATTTCTGCCAGTAGCAAGGTCACGCTGCAACAGTGAAACTGCCCATGGCACATCACACCACGACTCGGCAGGGGCTTCAGACTATGCAAACCAACGCCAACAACACTCAGTTCTTCTATCAGAATGGCAAACTCGTCACCCTTAAAACCGGTGAACAAGGCCGTAGCATCTTTCGCTCGCCGGACGTACCACTTGCCGAGCGACAATCAGACGACACCGACGCCGGCGGATTGCTGGCAACTGACGACAAGGGTTCGGTGCTGCAGGTACAGCAGAAAAGCTGAAGTCCTCATGATGCTCCGGCACCATTGCGAACCAAATGCGGGCTCAGGGCTTGGCTCCCCTGTACAAAACGATGGCTGCTATATCCAGGGCCAGCACACTGCCGACAATCCCGAACATGATGTACAGATCTTCAGAGAGCATTGCCGTATCCCCCAGATGCACCGGTTTCAAAAGGGGTAAGCAAATACTGATCCAGTCAGTGCATCAGGAATGCGAGCTGAGACTCAGCTGAACTTCAACTTGACCACTTTGCTCAGCGCCCAGCCACTGAAGACATAGAACGCATCCAGGTAGAAGCGCCCTGCATAGTTGGGCAACGGTGATTGATTCAACAGCACATCCGGCTCGGGCGCGGGAGGAAACAGTGCATAAAAGCCGTTGGGCAGAACGGCCAGTACCAGCAATAACAGGTAAGTCGAGGCTTGTAGCAGGGTGGCACGATTACTGGATCTGGCGGACCACTTCAGCCCGTAGTAGGCAACCAGGCCGGCAACAGGCAAAACCCAGAAATGCGTCGGAATCCCAATGAACATTTCGGCAACTACGCTTCTTGCTTCCACCTGCGACTCTCCATCCAAATACAACGAATATTACGGGCGGGGCCGGCAAATGCAAAGCAACGCTGCTCAGGCCATACCGGCTCCACCCGCCCTTTTTTTGTTTGACGATGACTCCAGCCCGGCACTTCGCTGGACTGCGCCCAAACCCGCTACAGCAGGTTTATCAATGACTTAGGCGCGTCCATCATATGCCGGTGCTTTCCGAAATTTGACCCGGCTTCCGGTCGCGTGGCTCCCATGTGGCTCTCGGAATCCGAGGTTTCCGAGGAGTCATCATGGCAAGAATCAAACTCACCAAGTCCGCTGTCGATGCCGCCAAGCCCCAGGCGCAGGCCATCGAACTGCGGGACACCGTGGTGCCCGGCTTCCTGTGCAAGATCACCCCGGCCGGCCGCAAGGTGTTCATGCTCCAGTACCGCACGAACGCCGGCGAGCGCCGCAAGCCCGCCCTGGGCCAGTACGGGGAACTGACCGTCGAGCAGGCCCGTGTCATGGCGCAGGAGTGGCTGGCCGAGGTGCGCCGGGGCGGCGACCCGAGCGCGGCCAAAGCTGCCGCCCGCAAGGCACAGACCATGAAGGAGTATTGCCTCACCTTCATGGAGGACTACTCCAGGCAGCGCAACAAGCCCAGCACTCAGCGGGGCTATCAGGGCGTAATCGACCGCTGCATCATCCCGATCATGGGGCGGATGAAGGTGCAGGACGTGAAGCGCCCGGACGTGGCCGCGCTGATGAAGAAGCTGGCCCACAAGCCGGCCGAGGCCAACCGCACCTTCGGCGTGCTGCGCAAGATGTTCAACCTGGCCGAAGTGTGGGGGCTGCGTCCGGACGGCACCAATCCGTGCCGCCACGTCCCGATGTTCCCGCCCGGCAAGGAAACCCGGCTCATCGTGGACGACGAGCTGGTGAGGATCTTCCGGCATCTGGAACACGTGGAGGCGGAAGGATTGGAGAACTACGTCATCCCGCTGGCGATTCGCCTGCAATTCGAGTTTGCCGCCCGCCGCTCCGAAATCTGTCCGCTGGAGTGGGACTGGATTGATCTGGAGAAGCGCCGCGTGGTCTGGCCCGACAGCAAGACCGGCGGCATTTCCAAGCCCATGAGCGAAGAAGCCTATCGGCTGCTTTCGACGGCGCCGCGCCGGGAGAGCTGCCCCTACGTCCTGCCGTCGCCCAACGACCCGGCCCGGCATCTGACGCATGGCGAACACTATGGCGGCTGGAAGCGCGTACTCAAGGCCGCCGGTGTGCCGCATGTCGGCACGCACGGTATCCGCCACCGGGCTACGACCGACATTGCCAATTCGGGCGTGCCGACCAAGGTCGGCATGAAGCTGACGGGCCACAAGACGGTGGCGATGTTCATGCACTACGTCCACACCGAGGACAAGCCGGTGCGCGATGCGGCCGAACTGGTGGCGAGCCGGCGGCAGGCCATCACGGGTGCGCTGCGCCCTGCGGAGGCGACGGCATGATCCAGTTCGGGCTTCCTGGGCTATCCGCCGTCGCGCTGGAGACGCTGGAGAAGCTGCCGTATCCGAGCGCCCAACCTCATGGCTCGATTGTCGCATCGCAGTTGCGACAATTTCCATACTTGCCTTCTATATCCGAACAGATATAATGATGAGGGAGAAACGCAAGCTCCTGTTCTGGGAAGGCTCCTCGAAGAAGGACTTCAAGGTGTTCCCCGTCCCCGTGCAGAAAGACATGGGCGTGGCACTGTTCGTCGTTCAGTTGGGGGGTACGCCGGACGTGGCCAAGCCTTGGAAGGGGCTCGGCTCCGGGGTGTACGAGCTGGTGGAAGACCATCGGGGCGACACCTTCCGCGCCGTCTACACGGTACGGGTCGGCGATGCGGTGCATGTGCTACATGCGTTTCAGAAGAAGTCCAAGTCCGGCATTGCCACACCGCAGCCGGACGTGGAGTTGATCGAGAAGCGGTTAAAGGCAGTGCTCGCCCGATATGGTGCGAGCGGGAGATCGTGATGACGCGCAAAGACCATCCTCAAGGCACCGACAACGTGCTGGCCGACCTCGGATTCGCCGACGCGGAAGAGCTGTCGGCGAAAGCCGTCTTGGCGGTCAAGCTGAACGAGCTGATCGACAAGCGTAGCCTCAGCCAGACCGAAGCCGCTCACATCACCGGCATGACACAGCCTAAGGTGTCTCAGGTGCGACGCTACAAGCTGCAAAACATCTCACTTGAACGCTTGATGCAGGCGCTTGTCTCGCTGGACCAGCATGTCGAGATCGTCGTTCGGCCGGCGCGGCGCGCGCATGCCGCCGGCATCACGGTCGCAGCTTAACGATTCGAGCGAGCAAGAGCCGCAATGAAATTCGCATACGAAGACCTCAGTGATGGCCAGTTCGAGACACTAGTCGTTCTCCTGTGCCAGCGGTTGCTTGGGGTCTCGGTACAGGGATTTGCGAAAGGGCCTGATGGCGGGCGCGATGCCAAGTTCATAGGAACGGCGGAACTGCACCCGAGCAAGACGGTCCCGTGGGTCGGTACAACCATCGTCCAGGCCAAGCATACCAACGGCTATAACCGTAACTTCTCCGAGTCCGACTTCTTCAGCACGACGGCCGCGAACACTGTGCTGGGCAAAGAAATTCCCCGCGTTAAGAAACTGCGCGAGGCCAGGCAGCTCGATCACTACATGCTGTTCGCCAACCGTCGGCTGGCAGGCAACGCCGAAACCGAGATACGCGACTACATCGCGTCTCAGTGCGGCATTCCCGCCTCGTCGATCTATCTCTGCGGACTGGAGCAACTGGAAATCTGGCTGAAGCGCTTCCCCGAGGTTGCGAGGGAAGCAGACCTTGATCCGGTCGATTCACCGTTGATCGTCAGCCCCGATGATCTGGCCGAAGTAGTGCAGGCATTGGCGCGCCAGAAAGACGGCGTGATCGCACTGCTAGACGATCCACCGACTGCGCGCGTGACGTACGAGCAGAAGAACGCACTCAACAACATGAGTGCCGACTACGCCAAGGCGCAGCGGCGGAAATACCTGAAGGAGACGGCTCAAATTCGGGCTTTCTTGGCAGCACCGGAAAACCTCGACCTGCTGCGCATGTACGAGTCGGTGGTCGATGAGTTCCAACTCAAGATCATCGCGAAGCGCAAGGACTACCAGACCTTCGACGAGGTCATGGAGTATCTAGTGGACCTGTTGTTCAACCGCGATCCTGTCTTGCGGCAGCACGCCCACAAGCGCCTGACTCGCGCCGTGCTGTTCTACATGTACTGGAATTGCGATATCGGGGAGGTGGGCGATGCTGCGGCCGACCAAGCACTCTCATCCTGATCGCACGGTCATCAACGTCTCGTTGCTGCTGCTGGCTCGCCTGAAGGCCCGGCGCGTGGATGAGTACGACGTGCTGCGCACGTTCGCGAAAAAAAGTGTCGTCGGCGGGGACGTGCTGTTCCTGCCGGCACTGAATTTTCTGTATCTCATGGGCCTGATCGAATATCGCCCCAAGACCGACGCCGTGGAATACATGGGGCCAAATGAAGCTGTCTAGACTTTATTCCAGCAAGCCTGACTTGTTCGAGCCTGTGGAGTTCGTCCAGGGCCTGAACGTCGTCATGGCTGAAATTCGCCTGCCGGAGAACCGAAACAAGGACACCCATAACCTCGGCAAGACCACGCTTGGGCGTTTGCTCGACTTTGGCTTCCTTGCCAAGCGCGATCCCAAGTTCTTTCTTTTCAAACACGTCGAATTGTTCAAGGACTTCATCTTCTTCCTGGAGATCGAGCTGGAAGATGCTTCGTTCGTGACGATCCGGCGCGGTGTGGAAGAAGCCACCAAGATCAGCTTCAAGCGCCATGAGGCCGGGCATCAGGACTTGTCGGGGCTACCGCTGGTGGAATGGGATCACCAGGACATGCCCTTCGAGCGGGCGCGTGACCTGTTGGATGGATTGCTTGACTGGCGCGCACTCAAGCCTTGGGCGTTCCGCAAAGGCTTAGGCTACCTGCTGCGCTCCCAGGATGATTTCCGCGATGTGTTTCATCTGCGCAAGTTCGCGGCTGCGCATTCGGATTGGAAGCCTTTCCTGGCTCACGTTCTCGGCTTTGACGCTCAACTCGTGGCGAAGCACTACGAGAAGGAAGAGCAGCTTGCGGAGAAGCAGTCCACCGCGCAGACCATCAAGAACGAGCTGGGCGGGTCCATTGAGGACATCAGCAAGATCGAGGGCATCCTGCTGCTCAAGCAAAAAGAGGCTGAGAAAAAGCAGAAACTGCTTGACGCCTTCGACTTCCGCGCCCAGGACAAGGACAGCACCAAACAGTTGGTTGATGACATCGACGAACGCATCGCGTCGCTCAATGCCGAACGCTACTCGCTCAACCAGAACAAGAAGAAGATCATCACCTCGCTGGAAGAGGATCAGATCCTCTTCAACCCTGACGAAGCGCAGCGCCTGTTCGAGGAAGCCGGCGTTCTGTTCAAGGGGCAGATCAAGAAAGACTTCCAGCAGTTGATTGCCTTCAATCGGGCAATTACCGATGAGCGCCGCGGCTATCTGCAGGAAGAACGCGCAGAGGTCGAAGCTGAGCTTAAGCGCATCAATGCAGAACTGAATACCTTGGGCAAAAAACGATCGGAAATGCTTTCATTTCTGAGTGGAACCGACATCTTTGGCAAGTACAAGCAGGTCTCGGACGAGATGGTGACGCTGCGCGCTGACATCACTTCCCTGGAGCGTCAACGCGGCTTCCTGCATCGTTTGCAGGAGTTGCGAACCGAGATAAGGGCGTTGACCGAAGAGCGTGGGCATCTACAGACACAGATCGAGGCGGATGTCGAGAAGCAGAACTCCGATCAGAACAGTTTGTTCTCGGCAATCCGCGTGTTCTTCAGCGAGATTGTCGAAGAGGTGATCGACCGCAAGGCGCTGCTGAGCGTATCGCCGAACCAAGCGGGGCATCTGGAGTTCAGGGCGGAAATTCTTGACGAATCAGGCAACGCAACCAGCGCCGACCTTGGGCACACGTACAGGAAACTGCTGTGCATCGCCTTTGACTTGGCCATCCTGCGAGCCCACTTGGACGACAAGTTCCCGCGCTTCGTTTACCACGACGGCGTGTTCGAGTCTCTGGATGATCGCAAAAAGGAAAATCTGCTGACGGTCATTCGCCGGTATGCCGACCTGGGGCTCCAACCCATCATCACGCTGATTGATTCTGACCTGCCAACGCGGGCCGAAGACGATGAGCCGGTGTTCTCGGCCGATGAGATCGTGGTCACATTGCACGACGAGGGTGAGCACGGGAGGCTTTTCAGGACGAAGGCTTGGTAGCGATGGAGGCTTTCTCGTTTGAGTCAGTGTTTCGTCCCCTCTTAGCGGAACAAGAAGCCTACCTGCGTCTTTATCCGCCTGGTGAAGCTGTGCTGCTTGCTTTGCGCGATCTGCTGGAAAGAGACAGTCGCCTACTCTACATCGATGCCAACGAGCGCTCCATCACTTTCCGCTTCGCTATGCATTTGCAGTCCCATCTGAGGGAATGGGAGATCGACTGCGAGTTCAACCGAGATGGCGTCGAGCCCAAGCGGCTTGGCCACATGGAGCTATATCCAGACAGCGAGGACGAGGAGGCGAAAACAGTCTTTCCAGATGTAATAGCCCATCGGCGCGGAAAGAAAGAGAACTTTCTCGTTGTCGAGTTCAAGAAGTCAACAAGCCACGTAGACCGAAGTATTGATCGCCGGAAGCTCCTCGGCTACAAACGCCAACTGGGATACGAGCACGCACTCTTTGTCGAGGTTGGATCGGGCGGACAGGCAAGCATTACATCGCTCGAATGGATTTAACGCCAAGGTCTACTTATACAGATCATCAAGAACAAGGCTTTGGGTTCTGAGTCTGATGTATCTGTGCCTACCCCTCTACTTCAAGCTGCTTCGACTGCCGGTAGGCTGACGCAGTCTGGCGGGCGCAGCGCGAATAAGAACTACGCCTTCCAGTGGGTTTGGTAGTTGGGGCCGTCAGAAAGAGGTTTCGCGCTCGGCGGGAAGACTTGAATGGTCAACGGAATAGGAAAATCGGCGCCGATGATCGCAGCCTCGCCGGGCTTCAGGTTGGGCAGGAACGACGAAGCGGACCGATCAATTTCGCCGCAGGCGCGTTCGACAACCTCGCGGTCCCGATCATTCGTGAGCCGATGCACCACGAGTGTTCCCATCTGGCTCAGAACACCTTCCGTTATGTCGCGTGGGCGCTGAGTTGACAGACAGATGTTGAGTCCGTACTTCCGGCCCTCTTTGGCGATCAACTCGAATGCGTCCAGGCGGGCGACCGCGTCATCGCCTCCGATATGCCGCCCGAGAAAGTTATGTGCCTCGTCGACGATGATGACAACAGGGCAACTCTTGAATGCGCCATCGCGTGCCATGTTGAGAAGATGCCGTCCGATCACGTTCGCGATGATCTCGCGCGCCTTGAACTCAAAGGCAACGCCGCTCAGGCATATCCGAAGCAACCGATCTTCGTTGGAGACGAAGGACGAGATGCTTTCCGTCAATGCAGGAGCCTTCGACTTGAAGACACAATCGAAGGAAGATGAACTGAGAATGCCGCTAATGCGCGACATCAAGGACAGGCAGTACGAGACCTCGCCTGAGTCGCCACCCCATTTGGTGGTGTCCTTCGACCCCCGGGCCACACCGAATCCGTCCGGGTAGACACACTCCTGCTCGATCTGTGAAACGAGCTTCCACACGTCGAACGCTTGCTGTGGATCGTCGAGCTTCTCCGCAATGCCAGCTTTGGCCTCTTCTGCCAAGATCGGGACTTTGGACTGATCGATCTTTTTGATGATCCCACCAGTCGAAATATGGGGAGCGAGGGTGGCAAGTCGAAGACTGCGGATCGCCGCGCGCAGCTTCGGTCCCTGAACCTTGCCGGCAGGCTCAAACAGCGCGATGAAGTCCGATTCAATAAAAGACGTTTGCGGCAAGGCGCAAGGAGAGGACGACTTCGCAGTGTTGACCGGCGCGCCCAAGTGAAAGTTGGAGACGTGCTTTCCGTCAAACCCGCGATACTCCCCCGTCGCGTCCAAGAGGATAATTTTGGTCTTGTAGCGCAGGCATTCTTCGATGATCCGAGCGGTCGTCCAACTCTTGCCGCCGCCAGTGGCGCCCAGAATCGCGCAGTGTCGGCCGAACAGTTTCTCCGGCTTGACCGACACGTAGCTTTCAGGCGCGACATCGATCGAGCCCAGCTTGAGAAGGACGTGGCTGGCTTCGGCCTCCGCCGCCTCCATGAACTTCGGTAAGTTGGCGATGAAGCTGTGCGGCGCAGCGTAGACGCGGTCGCCCAGGCGAGGATAGGAGTCAACGCCCGCCGAGATTCGAAGTGAGTCCATTGCGATGGAGCCCAGCAGTTGGATCGTCCCGATGCCGTCCAAATCTGGCACCCTGCCATGCGAGGTGTCGATCAGGCGCCTGTCGGCATCTGGCAAATGGATCTCGACCACCCGTCCAAGCAGGAGGTTGATCTGTCCCTCGATCAGGACGAACTCTCCAACTTCACCCTTTCCGTATCGGCCACCCAGAAAGTGGGAACCGCTGGGCGAGCCCGCCTCGTTGAGATTGAACTTCACCACCTGGGCGGAAACGGAGCACAACTGGCCAACATACAACTCCGGTCGGAGCAATCCGCGCGGAAAAGCGTCGGTGACGTCAAGCGCGGTACTCATGTCGGTTTGACCAGCGACTTGATGTCGCGCGTGAGCCGCTGCGCGGGCGTCAGCGATTTGAGGTCCGGAATCATCTCGGCGAACTCGCTGAACGTGGCATTGATCAGCCACACGTCCTCGCCCTGTTTGGCGAGGTTGTAGAGCGCATCCCAGTATCGGTTGTTCTCCTTGCTCCGAGAGGTCAGATCATCCGCCGAGGGATTGACGATGATCAACCGCAAATGCGGATTGGTGCGAACCGCCGCGACAATGGGTTCCGACAAGTGATCATCATTGAAACCGAAGCCCGATACGATGAGGCAAGTATTTGGTTCTCGCAGCGCCGCCAGGTACTGCGAGATCAGTTCCAAGTGCGGTTGGACGTAGGACTGTTGGTATTTACCTTTGGCGGGATAGATCAGACAGGCCGTCTCCGGAGTCGGGTCAGTCTTGATCTCGATATCGCCCGAACTGGATTGATCCCAGTTAACCGAACCATGCAGCTTGTACAGGTGAAACACGCCTTCCAACGGGTTGCCAACCTCATCGCCTGTCGAAGGCCGACGGACGATGTCGTACAGGAAGAACCGCGGATCAAACTGCCGGGGCTGTGTAAATGAGAAGCCGTCGAGCAAAACCAGCCCCTGCTTGCCCGCAGCGCGCTCAAAGCAAAGATCGTAGTTCGTCGTGAACAATTTCATCCGCGAGTCGCGAACGCGGCGTCGAGACAGTCGATGCAGGAAAGTGCGATGGCTCGCCAACTTGGAATCGTCGGCGCCATCGAGAAAGGCGGAACATTCTTTTAAGATCACACCCTTTGAGACGGAGACAAATTTCTCGACCTGCTCGCTTTTTTTGATCTGAAGATATGCATCGCAACGCGAAAGCAAAGCCTCGATGTTCTCCTGTTCAACGGCAGTCTCATAGCCGATCTCAGCAATTACGGCATTAGCCTGTTCGGTCGGCTTCCGCTCATCCTTTCCAGTGTCAGGATTCGAGTTCACGCAGTGATCCCACAACGTCCACATCGAAGGACCGTTGATCTCTCCGAGAGACGTCCCACTTCCTGCAAGGGCGACCACATGCTGCATCTGAAGCGAGGAAAGCAATACCGCTTTCAGTTCTTCGCGTGCAGCAGCGGCTTCAGACAAAATCTGCTGCCTCTTTGCGTCGTCAGCCTCGCCAGTTACATCCGGCCTGAGGGACTTCCAAGCGCCGGATTCCGGACTGAAGAAAAGTTGTTGACCGAAGGTGGTCGGCTGTGACGTCGTCATGTCGTCCCTACAGATGTGTTTGGATTCTTCCGGATGCCCGATCGCCCGGGACCAGCCTTTGGAATAGTAACAAAGCGCTTCGCACATTCTGGCCGACCCGCGGCCCAACATCCACGAAAGCCAAGGCTGTGCGTCCCGGCGCGTTCCGCCGTCGGGTTCGCGGGCCGCGCCACGTGCAGAGTCGCGGCCATCCTGCTTTGATCCTTGGCGCCTCCGGCCCACTCGGGCCTGCGCGTTCCGCTTACCCCCAAAGGCGACTGTGTGAGTATTTCTCCAGCAGACCATGAGATGGGTGTTAATTCCTCACTCGCCAACTTCGTGGCCTACATCGAATGAAGTTGTCGTGTACGTTTCGCCTGTCCTAGCGTTGAGCCCTTAAGGCTGAATCGAGCCGCTACTCGGTTCCGTTGCGCTCACGCTGACGCAGGCGCTTCACGTAGGCCTCGTCCAGCAGCTCGTGCGGGCTCAGATCCAACGCACAGTTCGCCAATGAGGCCAATGTCCGGTCTGTGAGCTTGAACCCCCTCGGCAGTTGGCCGTGGTTCTCCGCGCTGTTTTCCTCGATCGAGGCGAACAGTGCCTTGAAGAAGTCGGCATTGGAGGGACGTGTCGCCGCAGTGGCGGCGGCCGTCAGCGGGTCTGTGGCCGCCATCTCCGCCTTCTCCGCATCCGATGCCAGTTCGCGCATGAAGTCACTCAGCGAGGGCCAATACTTCAAATCAAACTGGCCACGAAGTGCATCCAGCTTCTCTTGGACGTAAGACTGAAACAGGTAGTTGTCCCGGGATGCCGCTTCGATCACTTCGCCAACGTGATAGTGGGTTTCGCTGCTGAAGCCCGAGGTGTCGTGCAGGTCTGAGCGCTGTTCCAGCAGCGCCGCCAACTCGTCTGCCTTCCTCGCGATTTGCCGATTGACGTTGGATAGATCGCTGCGTGCAGCGCGAGCCTCCTGCATCTTCTGTGGATTCCAGAAAGCGGCGGTGCTCAACACGAGGCCAAGAAAGACCTGGAGCGCCGGCGGGTGGGAATGGAGCTTTTCGTGCAATTCATCATAGGCGTCCTTCAACTCGACGCCACGCGCCAGCAGTCGATCCGCGACAGCGTTCTCGCTGGGCAGGATGTGGTGTTCGATGTTGTACTGCCTCCCCTCCAAGAGGAGTTTTTCGCAGGCTTGCTGCGGAATCATGGTTTGAGACGAACTCACGGTCTTGTCCTTGATGTTTTAGACCCTTCACAGCGTATTGAACCCTGCCGGATTTGTCGGTACCCGAGCGACTGTCGATGAACCGACTCTGAGGTACCCACGCAGGTGCAGTCCGGGCGTCCCCGGCCACCTGGGAGATGGCCGGTCGCGCTGTCGTGCGCGTAGCGCATCGAGCCGCCTGCAGCGTCTCGCCCCTGCAGGGCTTCCATCGTTCCCTCGCTCCGCTCGGCTGACGCCTCCGGCCCGGATTCCTCGATCCGGGCCTGCGCGCTTCGCTTGCCGTACGGTCGGCGTGTTGGGGGGCCATTGCCTTGTCCAGCCGTCTCCCCTGACTTCATCACCTTGTCCGCGACTGTAGCCCGCGCCCGTGTGCCGTCAAGGCGCGCAGGGCCGTGTCCTCGGCTGCGCCTGCGGGCCGCACCAACCCTGCGCTTGTTTCCTTGACGGTCCCCCGTCCGCGCGCTCCTGACCGTCGCGGGCGATGAACTCAGGAAAGACGGTGGCAACAGGGCCAACCGGGTTCCTCGTGCCGACCGCACCAAACAGCCGAAAGGCTGGGCTCCGAATCTAGGAATCCGGTGTGCGGTTTGAACAGCAAACCCTTTTCGTCAGGAGAAATGCAATGCAACTCGCATCCCGATTCGCTTCCCGTTCCCCGTCGCTGCGCAGCGACTACCCGCTGTCCGACGATCAAATCCGCAAGGTCGCGCCGTCCATCTTCGCGGACGCCCCGCACGAAAGCCGTTCCGAACGGTACGCCTACATCCCCACCGCCGCCGTGCTGGCAGAACTGCGCAAGGAAGGGTTTGAACCCTTTATGGCAGCGCAAACCCGCGTGCGCCACGACGACCGCCGCGACTACACCAAGCACATGCTGCGCCTGCGCCACGCCAGCCAGATCAACGGCGCGGAAGCCAATGAAATCGTGCTGTTGAACTCGCATGACGGCACGAGCAGCTATCAGATGCTGGCCGGAATGTTCCGGTTCGTGTGCAGCAATGGTCTTGTCTGCGGCGACACGGTGGCGGACGTGCGCGTGCCCCACAAAGGCGACGTGGCCGGTTCCATCATCGAAGGCGCTTACGAAGTGTTGAGAGGCTTCGACCGCGTGCAGGAATCCCGCGATTCCATGCGCGCCATCACCTTGAGCGATGGCGAATCCGAAGTGTTCGCCCGCGCCGCGCTGGCCCTCAAGTACGACGACCCCGACAAGCCCGCGCCCATCACGGAATCGCAAATCCTGATGCCGCGCCGCCACGACGACCGCCGCCCGGACTTGTGGAGCGTGTTCAACCGCACGCAAGAGAACCTGACCCAAGGCGGCCTGCGCGGGCGCAGCGCCAACGGACGCCGCCAGCAAACCCGCCCGGTGCAGGGCATCGACCAAAACATCCGCCTCAACCGTGCGCTTTGGCTGCTGGCCGATGGCATGCGCCAGTTGAAAGCCTGAATCCCCACGCGGCAGGGGCAGGCAGCAGCCCTTGCCGCTTCTCTCGCTGCTGCATCCCTAACCGCAAGGAGTTATCACCATGAACGCCGATACCCAAATCGAAACCCGCGCCATCGAAACCGCCGCGCCGCTGGAAGTGGCCGACCCGACCAAGAACCTGATTTTGGTTCCGCTCTCGCAGTTGCTGCCGCGCCGCTCCAAGCGCAACGCGCGGACGACCTCGCGCATGTCCATCCCCGAACTGGCCGCGAGCATTGCCCGCGTCGGCCCGCTGCAAAACCTCGTCGTCATCCTTGCCGCTGATGGCGAGCATTACGAAGTGGTGGCCGGCGACCGACGCCTGACCGCCTTGAAGCTGCTGGCGAAGAAGAAGCGCATCCCTGCCGACTACGAAGTGGCGTGCCTGCTGGTGCCCGACGCTTCGGCCCGTACCGTCAGCCTCGCGGAAAACCTGCTGCGCGAGCAGATGCACCCGGCCGACCAGTTCGAGGCGTTCGCCGCACTGGTCAAGGAAGGCCGCCCCATCGAAGACATTGCCGCCGACTTCGGCGTGACCCCGCTGGTGGTGCAGCGCCGTCTCAAACTCGCCAACGTCTCGCCGCGCCTGCTGGCCGACTACCGGGCCGGAGCCGTCACGCTGGAACAGTTGATGGCCCTGACCATCACCGACGACCACGCCGCACAGGAAAGCGCGTTCTACGGTGCGCCCGAATGGCAGCGTGGCGCGTCCGCGCTGCGCGAACGCCTGACCGAACGCGAAATCGACGCCACGCATCCGCTGGTGCGCTTCGCCGGGCTGGACGCCTACACGGCGGCGGGCGGCGGCATCCGCCGCGACCTGTTCGCGGAAGGCGATGCCGGAACCTACCTGACCGACGCCGCGCTGCTGGAAACGCTGGTGCGTGGTAAGCTGGATGCGCTGGCCGGGGACGTGCGCGCCGAGGGTTGGGCGTGGGTCGAAGCCGTGCCGCATATGAGCTACGCCGAGCGGCAGGCGTTCCAGAACGCGCCGCGCCAGCGCCGCGAACCGAACGCCCGCGAAGCCCGCCGCATCGCCTCGCTGCAAACCCGCCTCGACAAGATCTACGCCGAACTGGAAGAAGCCTACGACGCCGAGGACGAGGACAAGACCGAAGCGCTGGAACCGCGCCGCGAACAGGTTGCCGGGGAACTGCAAGCCGTGGAGGAAGCCTTGCAGGGCTACGCCCCGGATGTGCGCGCCGTGGCCGGTGCCATCGTCACCCTCGACCGCAGCGGCGAAGCCATGATTCATCGCGGGTTGCTGCGCGAGGCCGAAGCCAAGGCGTTGCGCACGCTGGAACGCTTGCGGCAGGGGTTCGGCAGCGCGGAAAGCGAAGCCGGGAACGACGACGAAGGCGAGGACGCCGAACAGCCCAAGGCCGCGAGCCTGTCCGACCGGCTGGCGCAGCGCTTGAGCGCGCACCGCACCGCCGCGCTGCAAATCGAAGTCGCCCGCCATCCGCAAGTCGCGCTGGCCGCGCTGGTGCATGGCATGGTGCAGAGCGTCTTGCAGGACAACCACTACGGCCACGACTTGCCGCTGGGCGTGAGCCTGAAAGTGCAAGACCGGCTGGAAGGCATGGCCCCCGACTGGCCCGAGTCGCCCGCCGCCGTCGCCCTGCGCGAGTTGCAGCAGGTCGCGGGCGAAGCGCTGCCGCAGGACAGCGCCGAACTGTTCGCCGCGCTGCTGGCGATAGAGCAAGGCGAACTGGTGCGGCTGCTGGCGGTATGTGTGGCGGCGACCGTGGACGTGGTGACGCCTCGCGCCACGGCGCAGCAGCCGGGCGCGGAACTGGCGCAGGCTGTGGGGCTGGACATGGCCGCATGGTGGCAGCCCACCGCAGACGGGTATTTCCAGCATGTGCCGAAGGCCGCGATTCTGGAAGCCGTGGGCGATTTTGCACCGTCGCACGCTGCCCGGCTGACGAAGTTGAAGAAGGCCGACATTGCCAGCGAGGCGGAACGGCTGGCCGATGGTACGGGTTGGATGCCCACCATCTTCAAGGCCGAAGGCCCGGAAGCTGCGCCGGAGGAAACGCAGGCGCAGGACGCCCCGGAGGATGCCGAGGCAATGGCGGATGAACCCGCCGAGGCACTGGCCGCTTGACCCGCGCCGAAGGCAAGCGCCCCGGCCTCGACCGGGGCGCTTCGCTTGAAGGAGAAGCCCCCATGGCCCGCACCACCACCAGCCGCCCGCGCATGGCGGCGATCTATGCGCCCGGCGCAGTACGCGCCCGCCGCTGGCACGGCGAAGGCGACGTGCGCGGCTACCGCCCACCCTCGGGCTGGTCGGCCCGCGCCGACCTCACCGACATTCACCCCATCACGGGCCGCGCCTTGCCGCGTGCCATGTGGTGGATTATCGAAACCAAGGAATAACGAGCCGCACCGGCCCCAAGCCGTTCCGCCTTGGGGCCGGTGGTCGAAAATCCGGGCGCGGCGGTGGCCGCGCCCGGTTCCAGCGTCCAAAGCAAAATCGCCACGTCGCCGCCTTCGACCAGGCGGCGACGTGGCGGACGTGCAAGTGCCTTGCGCGCGGTACGGCGATCGGCGCCCGCTGGCGCGGGCAAGGTTTCGATGGCGCCCCGCCGCAATGGGCGGGGCTTGTGGGGCTACGCCCCGGCTTGCTGCGGCAGGTTGTGCCAAAGCGTGCCGTCCTCGACGCTGGCGGTTCGCGCCTGTACGTCACGAAGGACGGTTCACCGACAAGCCACCCGGCTTCGCTATGGCGCATCCACGCCACGCCTCAACCACGTCGTCGCAATCTGCGGCAAGAAGCGTTCTCGCCTGTCGTTGGGGTGTTGGCCTTGCCAGTGTCAGGGCGCAAGCCGGTGAAGCCGTCACGCGGGGATGCCGAGTCGGCCACGTCTCCATTCGGGAGCGGGCGGCCCGTGCGTCCTTGGCTTGTCGTGAATCCTGGCGGTGGCACGGCTGCGCCTTGGGCTTCATGGCCGCAACCTTCCAGCGAAAACAATTTCCCCTGCGCTGCGCGCATTCCTCGCGGGACAAATTCTTTTCGCTTCCAGGTTCTCCACGGTATTGCGACCGCTGCGCGGTGCGGCCAGCCCATCCCCCGCCGGCCGGATCACAACAAGGACGCACTGGCGCGACCTTGTTCAAACCGAAAGGAGAGAAACATCATGGCTAACATCGGCACCTTCACCGCAGAGAAAGACGGCTTCACCGGCCAGCTCCGCACCCTGACCCTCAACGTCAAGGTCAAGCTGGTTCCCAACGACAAGGGCGACAGCGAGAACGCCCCCGACTTCCACCTTCAGGCGGCCGGCCACGAGATCGGCGCGGCGTGGAAGAAGACCAGTGAGGCCGGGCGCGAGTACCTGTCCGTGAGCATAGACGACCCTTCGTTCCCGGCGACGGTCTATGCCCGCCTGATCGAGAACGAGGACGGCACGCACGACTTGATCTGGTCGCGCAGCAAGCCCAAGGCGGCCTGACGGCCGCCCACCGCGCCCCGCCCATTGCGGCGGGGCGCGGCATCTCTCAGTTCCAATCGCTCGCCTGAGCGCTAGGCGAGCGCAATCTTCCGATCTACGCCGCAAAAATCAGCGATCACCCCAACCACCGCCTGCGCCTGTGAAGGCAGTGCGGATGGCGTGGGAGCTTGGGGAGAGAAGGCTGCGGACTCTAACGCAAGTGCCACATCGAACGCCGCTGACCCCGTTAGGTTTCTGGCGAAGAACTCGGCCAACAGATCGGCTTTGACGTTACTAGCCTGTTGCTGAAGTTCCTGTTGCAGCGTATCAGCGAGACCAGGTTGAGCCGCAACGCCTTCCACTAGTGCTGCCGCCATGCGACCGACCTTCTCCGTGAAAGCCTGCCCTGATACGCCGTAGCGTATTCCACGCTCGATGATCTGACGGCGTTGCTCCTGATCCTCAGCAATGAATTCCCTGAGGATGAAGTCCATCGCGATCATGAAATGCGAGCATGAGGCATAGAAGAGTCTCCATGCCCGATTTCCGGAGGCGATTTGGGCCAGCAAATATTCGATGTCTTCAAGCCAGGCATTGCATCCGTCGAAGTTCAAGGAGTGAAGCAGGCGAGATTTGCTTTCTTCATACCTACCACGCCAGTCACCACTTAATCGACCTAGAGAGCCCGATTCAAGATCCGCAAGGAAATCTTCCTCGGTGATGCGCTCCTTGTGGCTGCGTGCGCTATTGGTTAATCGCGAAAGGAACTTACCATCCAATACCCGGACATTGTGTTGGAGGCCAAACTCGCGAACATCCGGCCTAGAATCCGTTGTCGCGACAATGCACGAGTCAAGACCTAGAACTGACTGTAGGCCCTTTGCCCAAAAAATGCGTTCAAGAGCCTGCGGTGTCTTCTTGTTCTTGATGTCGACGCAGATGCGTTCTCTGCTGAGAGGCGAATTGCGCGCGTATAGCCACAGATCGACATCCGTCACATCGAATCGATGGAATGTAAACTTGATGCCTCTGGCAACATAGTAGCCAATGCTTAGGAAATAATTCCGCAGTGCTTCCTCGGCGACAGAGCCCTTTAGTGGTTGGCTTTTCATCGCTTGAGCCCGCCGGTTCGAATTTCTTGGAGCAGGTTGCGCGCCTTCAGTTTCACTGCCTCTGTGGCATTTTTCCGCTGCACCTCTCGATTCAATTCCGGCGCGACGTATTCAGTGATACGTGCACCAGGAATATGCGAAACGCTCTCGGCCGTTATGTCGCCATCTTCGATTACGGCGAGCGCAAGTCGCCCCACTTCTGGCTTCAGGAGCCTCATGGTGAACATGCCGTTATCAGCAGGCGTCACAGCGACGACGCCTTTCAACTCAAGGGCTTGATAGTCGCTTCCAATGGCGGTGGCGGGACCGACGCTATGGCCTGCGATCAGCTTATTCATGAGTGCCGAGACCATCTGGATACGGCCGCGGTAGTAGCTGCTGACGGTCATCCCGTAGGTGAGCGAGGCTACCAGCGCCTTGGCTAAATCCAGCGCATCGTCCGCAATGGAGTTGCTGAATTTGGAGAATGCAGCCGGACGGGTAACGAAGTGGCTCTTGCCCTGATCATTGCCGACAACGCTGACATCGAACAGACCAATGGAGTGAAGACGTGCGAAAAGATCCTGCCCTAGAATCCTGTTAACCGTCTCCAATGGCAGGCAACCTGTTTCTTGAAGCTTCTGATTAACTTCTGTCAGAAGCGCAGCCTCGGGGGCTTTCAAGGTTGATAGAATTGCATTGACCTTCCGCGCATCATCGCGCCGGAACAGGTTGCCATTGAAAAGCAGTTTCTCTTGAGCCGAGATCGGCTCAGAGTCAAAGAAGCCGATGTTGGTCGCAAGATCCAACGTATCACCGACCTCCTTGCGTGAAAGCTTCAAGTGATCGGAAACGACCTCGGCGATAGCTTTGTCCGTCGTGGGCGTCTCGGAGGCAATCTCTGATACGAAGATTACGGCTTCTTCATGTGCCTCGTGGCTGCTTTCATCGAAAATTCTGGATGTGTGCTCAAGCACACTATGTCCAGTCAAGCCAAGGACTTCCACCCCCCCGTTGCCCGGCAGGATTAGTCTTTGCCGCGCGAGTTCGGCAACGATTGCAGGGAGTTCCGTTTTGGGGCTGATGTGGTTGGCACGTGCGAGTGCCTCTAGGCGTTGTTGCGTGACAACGCTTTGCCTTTCCGCAGAGATTGCGGATAACAACGTGCCACTTTTCCCAGCGAAGGCGATCGAGTCGAAATCTTGGTTCGTTGTTGCTTGAAGTTTTCTTGCGTGGTGCAACAGCCACGCGCCTTGGGTCTTCTTATCCATGAACATCCCGTTGCTCGATAGATAGCAGCTCTTGCTCTACTTGCTTAAGCACACGCCTTACCTTGTCCATGTCGTCGCCTGCATAGGCCAGCGTCAGCAACGTGAGCGGATGCACGTCCATGACCTCGCACAGCTCGGTCAGCTTGTGCATGGTCGGGCTTTTCAAGTCGCGCTCCAACGAACTCATGTAGGTACGGCTGGACACGTCGGAGAACGCTTCCTGGCTCAAGCCACGCGCCTTCCTGACCGTCCGTATGGCCGTCGCCAATGAGTGTTTCGCTGCCGCCAACTTGGTTTCCCCTAGAAAACCAAGATGACAGCCCATTGAACCCAATAGGGCTACAATCTATAGTGTTCATTTCTGCGAAGCAATCCGCTTCGTGTCTTTACGGGAATCCGCATGGACGGGTTCCAACAGAATCGGGGCGCCGCATCTGTGTCTTTCCTGGCCTGCGTAATTCCGCTTCTGCGTTTCCGTGCATGTACGGATTCGATGGCTTGCGCCTTCGTGCTTTCCCGCCAAAGCACGCATCCGCTTCAGCGGTTCCGCGCTTCGTTGGAAAATCGTATCCGTGCATCCTCGGATGCGTGGGGATTCGGGGGATGACCCAGCCGCTTGTCACCACTGAACAGCGAGCGCAACTGCTCGCCGTCGGCGCGTGCCGCGCCGACGGCCGGAGCATCGACCCTATGCCAGTGGTGCGACTGTTCACCCCTGACGCGCACGCCACCTGGCTGCTGGCCGCACTCGATCCGGCCGATGGCGATACGGCCTGGGGGCTGATCGACCTCGGAATAGGCATGCCCGGCCTGGGCCATGTGAAGCTGTCCGATCTGGCGTCCATCGTCGGGCCGCGCAAGCAGCCGGTGATGCGTGATCGCTACTTCCAGCCGGTGCGGCGGCTATCGGAGTACCTGCGGCTGGCCGAAGAAAACGGCTCGATCACCGACTGACCAACCCCCAGCAACAACAGCGCATTCTGACTATTTCAGTCTTACCCAAGACCTGCGCAGTCTGAATCCGCACTCTTGCACCGAAGCGGTGCGTTCTGTTGCAAACAGTCATGATCTTTGGTGCGGGCTGCTGCACGGTGCTCCATGCTGCGCGCCATTTTCGTGGCGGCCCAGCCGTCGCATTCAGACGATTTCCGCAATGCCCTGGAGCGAATCAGTCTTGACACCAGCAGTTACAGCTTATCCCGATTTCGATGACGACTTGATGGCGACTCGATAGCTCCCGCACGGCGGAATCCGTGGCGACGTTCCTGCTGAATGACAGGAGGCTGCGTCATGGCTGACCCGAGCGCCGAACACTGGTATCCGACCGCCGCGTATCTCTACACGCTGCACCTCGACGGCCCCGCGCTGGCGTGGGAATACCTGCGTCGCCACCCCGACTACCGCCGCGACTGGCTGCGCCGGCGCCGCCGGCCAGAGGCCGCCGCGCGCTGGGGATTGCGCCTGCTGGAAGATCCCGCCCTGGATGCGCGCGACGCGCATCCGGCTTGGTTCCCTGACCACGATGCTGTCGTGCAACTCTATCCCGATGCCGACCCGCCACCCGATGCGGTGGCCTTCGCGTTCTGGCGCATTCCCGGCCAGAAACGCCTGGTCCACGATGGCAAGCGCCTGGTGCTGCTGACACGATGGCCGGGCTGCTGCCTGCGGCTGGTGATCGCTCCCGGCTTGGCCGACGGTATGGCCTACGCCTATGCCATTCGCGCCTGCGGCGCATCCTGCGGGCGCTATCAGGCACTGGCGGCTGAGCTGGACAAGCTGGCCATCGCTGGCGACACCTTACCCGCGGGAACGGCACGGCCACGGCCGACACTCGCCACATTGCTGGAGTTGAACACGCTCCAGGCGCTCGACGGCACCCTGGCGGGCGCATCCTTGCGCGAAGTGGCCGAAGGACTGTTCGGTGCCGATGCAGTCGCAGACGACTGGTACGCCGATAGCGCCTTGCGCGCCCGCGTGCGGCGACTGGTGCGCCGGGGCGATGCGCTGATGCGCGGCGGCTACCGCCGCCTTGCACAGCTTCCGCCCGTTGCACAGGGACGCGCTGCATCCCATGCAAAACGTCCCTGAGCAGGAAGCCTTGCTTTCTTGAAAGTGCCTCTATCCGGCTGCGTGGTGTGGCCGGGCTTGATGGAGGTACATCCCATGCGACCCGCTCCCTTGCGGCCTGCCGCCACTGCTGTCGCTGCGCCCGTGCAGCCCCAACGCTACCTGACCAACGACGAAGCCGCCGAATACTTGCGGCTGTCGCCGCGCACGCTGGAGAAACAGCGCGTGATCGGCGGCGGCCCGAAGTTCCGCAAGTTCGGCCGCCGCGTCATGTACGCGGTGGCCGACCTCGATGCCTGGGCCGACCAGCGCAGCTACGAGGCCACGTCCGACCCGGAATATGCCGAGCGTCACGCGGGCGACTACCGTGATGGCCGCTGATCGTCGGCTCGCCGGTGGCCATCGTCATGTCCAGCCCATCGCTGCCGTCGAGGCAGCGATCGCAGCAGCGGGAACAGCTCGACCTGTTCCGCGCGCTGCCGGGCGACGGCATGGCGCCGCGCGACAGCCAGGACTTGATGGCCTTTCCGTTCTTCTCGCTGGCGAAGTCGCGGCGCACGGCGCCGATCGACTTCCGCAGCGGGAACATCACCATCCGCGTGGAAGGCACGGCCGAGCACGGCATCGCCACGATATGGGATGCCGACGTTTTGATTTGGGCGGCCTCGCAGATCGTGGAGGCGCGCGACGCAGGCATTCGCCCGTCGCGCTGGATACACGCCACGCCCTACGAAATCCTGCGCTTCATCGGGCGCGGCACGTCCCTCAACGACTACAAGCGCCTGAAAGCCGCGCTCGACCGGCTGCAATCGACCAGCGTGGCCACGTCCATCCGCGAAACCACCGGGCGGCGCTTGCATCGCTTTTCGTGGGTGAACGAATGGCGCGAGCTGGCCGACGCCAGCGGCACGCCGCTGGGCATCGAACTGATCCTGCCGGACTGGTTCTATGCCGGCGTACTCGACGCCGCCCTGGTACTGACCATCGACCCGGCCTATTTCCGCTTGAAGGGCGGTATCGAACGCTGGCTGTACCGCCTGGTGCGCAAGCACGGCGGGCGGCAGGAACACGGCTGGCAATTCGACTTCCGGCACCTGCACCGGAAGTCCGGCAGCGCGGCGCGCTTCTCGGACTTCGCCTACGACCTGCGCGTGCTGGTCGCGCGGCAGTCGCTGCCCGGCTACGTCCTGGGCATCGAGCCGATGCCGGGCGAAAGGCTGGAACTGCTGACCTTCCGGCCCGTGCCGTTCACGGCACGGGGATAACTGAGGGAAAAGGTGTGGACGGCCTCGTGCTATCAGGAGTACAGGGTATCGTGCTATCGGGAGTACGCCTATCGTGCTATCAGGAGTACGAAAACGCCGCAAAGCCAGTAACGGCGCGGGTTTTCGCCCCCTCTAACTTACCTAACTATAAATCTCTAACTTTTAGTAGAAGCGCGCCGTTTCGGTGGACAACCGCAAAACGGCACGGCCAGGCCGGCTTTCCAGCAGGGAGGGCCGCGCCATGATCTTCGCGTTTCTCAATCAAAAAGGCGGCGTCGGCAAGACCACACTCGCCACCCACATCGCCGGCGAGCTGGCGATGCGCGGTCTGCACGTCATCCTGCTGGACGCCGACCCGCAGGGTTCGTCGCTGGACTGGACGCAGCGCAGAAGCCAGCAGGGCTTGCCACGGCTGTTCAGCGCCGTGGGCCTCGCCCGCGAAACGCTGCATCAGGAAGCGCCGGAGCTGGCCCGCCGCGCCGATCACATCATCATCGACGGCCCGCCGCGCATCGCCGCCCTGGCGCGTTCCGCGCTGCTGGCGGCCGAGCGCGTGCTGATTCCCGTGCAGCCCAGCCCGTATGACCTTTGGGCCAGCGCCGAGATGGTGGCGCTGATCCGCGAGGCACAGGTGTTCCGGCCTGCGCTGCGCGCGGCCTTTGTCATCAACCGGCGTGTCAGTACCACCATCATCGGCAGGGAAGCACGGCAATCGTTGGCCGAACAGCCGCTGCCGGCACTGCGCAGCGAAGTGCGCCAGCGCATCGTCTTCGCCGACAGCGTGGCCGCTGGCCGGCTCGCCCGCGAAATCGCGCCCGACAGCGCCGCCGCACGCGAGATCGCCGCGCTCACCGATGAACTGCTGCGGTGGCCGACATGAGCGGCCCGCGCAGCAAGCGCGTCGGCATCGGCGCACGTCCGCCCGCGAATCCGCACGCCGAGGCGTGGATTCGCCAGGGCGATGCCGATGCACTCAACAAAGGCGACCTCTACACCGCACGCCTCACGCTCGACGTGACGCCCGCGCTGCGCGCACGCATCAAGATCGCCGCCTTCGGCCAGGGCGTGACCGTAGCCGAACTGCTGCGCGGTCTGCTGGAACGGGAGTTTCCCGAGAACCGCATGGAGAGCACGCCATGAACGCATCCCTCGCGACCGCCGCGACCGCCGCGAACGCGGCCACGGCTACGCCGCCGCATTCGCTTCCAACACTCGCCGGCCGACCCGGCAACGTGCCGATGACCCGCGTATCGCTCGCCTACATCGAGCCGCGCTTCAAGCTCTATCTGCGCTTCGGCGAACCTGCGCGCACGCTGCGGCTCGACCGCTGGCGGCGCTGTGCGGTGTTCCTGCCGCGCATGGTGTTCTGCCGTATCCGCTGGCAAGCCAACGACTACGGCACGATCCGCTGGCAGCTCATGGTGATGCAAGCCGCCACGCCGCTGGACGACATGCAGCGTATCCCTGGCGTGCGGCCAGGCGCACGCCTGCTGCTGCACGCCGAAGGCGAAAACGCGGTGCGTGCCGTGCTGGAACGCATCGACGGCATCGAAGGGCAAGGCATCGCCGCCATCGACGTGTCGCCCGCGTACTGGCGCACGCTGGGCAACCGCCTGGCGGCCCGCCTGGCGCTGCCCGAATACACCGCCGAGCGGCACGCCGCCTGGCTGGCCGGAAAGGCGCTGCCATGACGACCCAATCCAACACCACATGCACGCACGAAGTCGCGCCGCATCCTCGCTCGCGCCTGCGCGTTCGCATCGTGCTGGCGGGCTTCGCTGCCGTCGGCCTCGCTGCGCTGGCCTGGGCGGCTTTCGTGTCGCCGCTGCCGCGTCTGACCTACAACCCGTCCGACAGCGTGGCGATCGGCTGGTATCGCATCGAACCGTTCGACCCGCGCACCGCCTCGCTGCCACGTCCGTTGTCCGTGGACAGCATCGTGCTGGTGCCGCTGCCCGACAGGGCCGCCATGCTGGCTGCGCAGCGCGGCTACCTGCCGACCCGCGTTCCGCTGCTCAAACGTGTGGGCGCAGTCGCGCCGCAACACGTTTGCATCGTCGCCGGGCAGCTACGCATCGACGGCGTGCCTGCGGCCGCTGCGCTGCCTGCCGACCGGCTGGGCCGGCCGCTGCCATCCTTGCAGCTTTGCCGCCGCCTCGAACCGGGCGAGCTGTTCCTGTTGAGCGTGACCAATCCGGCGTCGTTCGACAGCCGCTATTTCGGCCCGGTCAGCGCATCCGCCGTGATCGGCGTCGCGCACCCGGTCTGGCTGAAGACACGCCCATGATGGCCGCCGATTCACTGCACGTTGCCGTGCCTCTCATCGTGCCATCGGGCATGCCGTTCCGGCTGCCGCCGCCGTGTCGTCGCGCGTGCAGCGCGGGCGCATTCGCGCCGCGCTTCGCGCAACATCCGGCGCAGCCGTCCAGCGTGCAGGCGTCTTGCCTCGAACGCGCCCGGCCTGCGGCCATTGGCGCGTTCGCCGGCGGGCTGGCTGCAAGCAGCGCAGCGCCGCCGGGCCGCCGACGCCCGGAGCGACAGCGAGGGGCAAAGGCGGAAGGCAAGACAAAAGGACGCGGCACCGGGCCGCGTCGAAAGCCAGTCTGCACATGGGGGTGGCGCGGCACGGAGCGGCTTTGCCGCCGTGCCGCGTTCGGCGCGAAGGTCGCGCCAATGCAGGCATGTCCGCGTGCTTCGCACGACAGGACACGCCAGAGCTTGCAGGGAGCGCAGCCATGACCGACCGCCGCGACGACGATTTCCGCGTGCGCCCCAGCGCCCCGAAGAACCGGGGCAAGGGCCAGGGGCAGAGCTTCGTTTCCAAGGTGCTCAAACAGGCGGGCAAAGCCAGCAGCGGCAAGTCCACGGTGCGCCGTCCGGCATCGGCGAGTGGCACCGGCCAGCGGCCCGGCTCGCGCCTGGGGCGCGGCCACACGGCAGCACGCTTCGCCGGGGCGAAGCTGACGCCTATGTCGCGGCGCGCGACCATCAAGACGCTGCTGGTGAACCACCAGCGGGCCAGCCCGCAGTCGCTCGCCAAGCACCTGCGCTACATCGAGCGCGACGGCGTGGGCCGCGACGGCGAGCCGGGCCAAGCCTACGGGCCGCAGACAGACGTGGCCGATCTCGACGCCTTCAAGGAACGCTGCGCCGACGACCGGCACCATTTCCGCTTCATCCTCTCGCCCGAGGATGGCGCGGAGCTGGAAGACCTGCGCACCTACACGCGGCACCTCATGGGCCGCATGGAGGCCGACCTGGGTACGGGCCTCGATTGGGTGGCCGTGAACCACTGGAACACCGACAACCCGCACACGCACATCGTCGTGCGCGGGCGCGACGACACCGGCAAAGACCTCATCATCGCGGGCGACTACATCGCCGATGGCTTCCGCTATCGCGCCGCCGAGCTGGCGACCGAATGGCTGGGGCCGCGCACCGAACTGGAGATCCAGCAGACCTTGCAGCGTGAGGTGGAGCAAGAGCGGTGGACGAGCCTGGATCGCACCCTCAAGCGTGAGATAGGCGAGGCCGGCGGCGATGGCCTGGTGCGCGTCGAAAGGTTCAACGCCCCCCGCTTGCAGCGCCAACGCCTGATGCTAATCGGCCGCCTGCAACACTTGCAGCGCCTGGGCCTGGCCGACGAGACGCAGCCCGGCACCTGGGCCATCCATGCCGATGCGGAAAAGACATTGCGCGCGCTGGGCGAGCGCGGCGACATCATCCGCACCGTGCAGCGGGCCATGCGCGGCGAGCCGCGCGAGCTGGCCGTGTTCGAGCCGGGGGACGATGGCCGAACCATCCTCGGCCGTGTGGCCGCGAAGGGGCTGGCCGACGAGCTGCGCGACCGGGGCTATCTGGTCATCGACGGGGTGGACGGCAAGGCCCATTACGTCGCGCTCAACGCCCGCGACGAGCTGGCGAACTACCCGAGCGGCGCCGTGGTGGAGGTGAAAGGCTCGGCCGACGTGCGCGCAGCCGACAAGAACATCGCCGCGCTGGCGAGCGATGGCCTGTACCGCACTGACCATCACCTGGCGATCGGGCAGGGCCGGGCCAAGGCCGGACGCGACCCGCAAGAAGTCGTCGCCGCCCACATCCGCCGGCTGGAGGCCCTGCGTCGGGCCGGCATTGTGGAGCGCGTTGCCGAAGGGCTATGGAAGGTGCCGGACGACCTGGCCGAGCGTGGCCGCCAGTACGACGCGCAGCGCCTGGGCGGCGTGGCCGTGGAGCTGAAATCGCACTTGCCCATCGAGCGGCAGGCCCGCGTGATCGGGGCCACGTGGCTCGACCAGCAGTTGATCGGCGGCGGCTCGGGCCTGGGCGACCTGGGCTTTGGTGGCGAGGCCAAACAGGCCATGCAACAGCGCGCCGACTTCCTGGCCGAACAGGGGCTGGCCGAGCGGCGCGGGCAGCGCGTGATCCTGGCGCGCAACCTGCTGGGCACACTGCGCAACCGGGAACTGGCACAGGCCGCGAAGGGCATTGCCGCTGAAACCGGCCTGGAGCATCGCCCGGTGGCCGACGGGCAGCGCGTGGCTGGCATCTACCGGCGCAGCGTCATGCTCGCCAGCGGGCGCTACGCGATGCTGGACGACGGCATGGGATTCAGCTTGGTGCCGTGGCGGCCGGTGATCGAGCAGCGGCTGGGGCAGCATATCGCCGCCGTGGTGCGCGGTGGCGGCGTATCTTGGGAGCTTGGACGGCAGCGCGGGCCAAGTATTTCTTGAGACCCTTCATCTACTTGTCGAACGGCCGAGCGCCTTCATCAGCCCCGGCTTCTGGCTCGCAAAGGTGCCATAGAAGACCTCATTACCGATGAGCGTGATCGGAGCCACGCGCACGCCGGTTCGTGACTTGGCTTCCGCAGAAATCTTCGGGTCGGTCAGGTCGCGTTCTTCAAACACGATGCTCTGCTGGGACAGCCACTCCTTCAGCACCCGACAGTCCGGGCAGGCTGGAGTGCTATAGATGATGATGCGCGGGGTGCTGGCTTGGTTCATGGTCGTGCCTTCACTTTCCCCGAGCGGCAAGCCAGCTCTTCATCATGGCGATCTCTCCTTCCTGCGCAGAGATAACCTCCTGAGCCAACTCGCGGACCTCCGGGTCCTTGCCGTACTGCAACGCCACCTTGGCCATGTCGATCGCGCCCTGGTGATGCGGGATCATGCCGCGCATAAAGTCCACATCGGCATCGCCGCTGAAGTCAATCATCATGTCGGCGTGCATGCGGTCATTGCCGGCACGGTAGGCGGTCGTCGAGGCGTCGCCCGAGCTGCCGGTCGCCGCCTGTTGGCCGCGTTCTCCAAGCCACTTATTCATCATGGCGATCTCGCCTTCCTGCGCAGAGATAACCTCCTCAGCCAACTTGCGGACCTCCGGGTCCTTGCCGTACTGCAACGCCACCTTGGCCATGTCGATCGCGCCCTGGTGGTGCCGGATCATGCCGCGCATGAAATCGACGTCGGCGTTGCCAGTGAACTGCGCTCCCATCCCCGCGTGCATCTGGTCGTTCACGGCGCGATACGCGGTCGTGGAAGGGCTGTCATTGGCCGAGGCGCTGGAGGGCATCGCGTGCCCTTGGTGATCTCCGCTCGCATTGGCCTGCATCACTTCACCCGACGGGACCACCTTCTTCTGAACGGCCATCAGGCCGATGGCGACCACGACGGCGCCCGCAATGAACAACAGGCTGAACTTGTTGACTCTCATGAAAAACTCCTTGAATGAGATTGATGGAGTCACTGTAGGGCTTCCCATTGTTGGAAGGTCAAGCCCCTCATTTCGCCGTTGATGCCGATGAAGACCCTCGGCGCAAGATCCAGTCCTTCACTTCCGCCGCCTACGACAACGCGCTGTCGAAGCTGCAGCGGTGGAAGCAGGTGATGTAGCGCCTGAGGCGACCGCTAGATGGAACACCTCCCGCATCGGCCCGATCAGCCCGGACCTAGCCGCACCGGCTTTCGCGCGGTCTGCCACAGCAGCGGCACCAAGATCAGCGCCAGGGCCGGGAAGATCATCCAGTTGACCGCCTGCCAGCCCGAGCTGTGCAGGATCGATCCCGCGAGGAACGACACGGCCGCCGTGGCGGCGAAGACGAAGAAATCGTTCATGCCCTGCGCCTTGCTGCGCTCGGCCGGGGTGTGGCAATCGGTGACCACCGCCGTCGCGCCGATGAAGCTGAAGTTCCAGCCGATGCCCAGCAGCGCCAGCGAGCCCCAGAAGTGGGACAGGCCGAGCCCGCCCAGGGCCACCACCCCGGAGGCGGCGAGCAGCACCATGCCCACGGCGGTCACGCGCTCCTTGCCGTAGCGCACCATCAGCCGCCCAGTGAAGAAGCTCGGCCCGAACATCGCCAGCAGGTGCCACTGGATGCCCAGGGCGGCGTTGTCCACCGAATGCCCGTGGTTGACCATCGCCACCGGCGCGGCGGTCATCACGAACGCCATCACCCCATAGGACACCACGCCCGCGGCCACGGCCAGCGCGTAGCGCGGCATCGCCAGGAGCTGCAGCACCGTGCGGCCGCTGTCGGCGGCGGCTTCGGCCGGGGTCTGGCGCGGCGTGCGCAGCATCAGCAAGATCGGCAGGGCGATCAGCGGCAGCAGCGCCTGGCTGAGGAAGCTGCCGACGTAGGGCGTGCCCGCTACCGCGTCGCGCGTGAAGATCACCAACTGCGGCCCGATGATGGCACCCGCGAGACCCCCCACCATTACCCAGGAAATCGCCTTGGCCTTGAGCGCGTCCTCGGCGGTGTCGGCGGCTGCGAAGCGGTAGCTCTGCACATACGCGCCGTAGAAGCCCGCCAGGAAGGTGCCGGCGCAGAAGATCCAGAACGAGGCCAGCATGATGCCCAGCGCGGCGATCAGGCCCGAGGCCACGCCGAAGCCGACCCCGACCACGTATCCGTTGCGGCGGCCATGGCGCCGCATGATGAACGCCGCAGGCAAGGTGCCGATGGCAAGACCCAGGCCGAACAGGCTCACGGGCAAGGTGATCCAGGCCGAGTCCTTGGCAAGCTGCTGGCCGACCAGCCCGCCCAGCGACATCACGATGGGCGCGCTGGCGCCACCGAGCGCCTGCGCGGCGGTGAGAACGCCGATGTTTCGGCGCGTGATGCTCTGGTCGGTCATGGGCGGTCTTTCTTGTTCGTTTGTCTGGCCGGAAATATTACACGCATGAATATATGTTCAGTTATCCGACCATGATTCGGCCATGCGATGCTCATGAACCGCCGCAACCTGGTCGCTCCTCGCAAATCTCCCGAGCGGCAGAAGGAACAGCCTGCCGTTCCAATGCGAGCAGGTGCTCTTTCACCCGGGTCAGTTGCGCCATGCGTTCCTCGACATAGGCGAGATGGTCCCGGACAGCCTGCGTCAGCAGCTCGGGTTCCGGGGACTCGCGATGCGTCCAGCCCAGCAAGTTGCGCATGTCATCCAGGCCGATGCCCGACGCGCGGTAGTTGCGAATCAGGTAAAGCCGCTCGACATGGGCCGGGCCATAGCGCCGGTAGTTGTTGCGGGACCGCTCGGGAGCGGGCAGCAGGCCCTCCCGTTCGTAGAACCTGATGTTCTCAGGGGGCGTGCCGGTCAAGCGCGCGAGTTCACCAATCCTCATCCAGCTCTCCGCGCGCAGCGATGGGGGACGCCACCGCTGCGCGCCGGCCCTCATCCCGGCGACCGGGCGGACTGCTGCGCCGTGGCGCCCGATTGCACCGTGTGCTCAGTCCAGCCGCCGCCCAGCGCCTTGTACAGATGGATGAGGTTGTTCAGCCGCGTCAGGCGCGTGCGCACCAGGGTCTGCTGCGTGCCGTAATGCGTGCGCTGCGCGTCGAGTACAGTGAGGTTGTCGTCCACGCCCTCCTGGAAGCGCTGCTCGGCCAGCTCGTAGGCCTTCTGGCTGGCCGCCACCAGGAGCTGCTCCGCGCGGATCTGCTCATCGAGCGTGCGCTTGCCCGCCAGGCCGTCGGCCACCTCGGCGAAGGCCGCCTGGATGGACTTCTCGTAGTTGGCGATCTCGATGCGCTTCTGTACGTGCGCCACGTCCAGGTTGGCGCGCAGCGCGCCGCCGCGGAAGATGGGCAGCGTGATCTGCGGCAGGAAGCTCCAGGCCCGCGAGCCCGAATCGAACAGGCCGTCCAGCGAAGCGCTGGCCGTGCCCGCCGAGCCCGTAAGGCTGATCGTCGGGAAGAACGCGGCCCGCGCCGCGCCGATGTTGGCGTTGGCGCCGATCAGCATCTGCTCGGCGGCGCGGATGTCCGGCCGGCGCGCGAGCAGTTCGGACGGCAGGCCGCTCGGCAGGCCGGTCGGCACGATGTCGTCCGGCAGCGCCATGGCCTCGTCAAGCTGCCGGGACAGCTCCGGCGTCAGCGGCTGGCCCAACAGCAGCACCAGCGCGTTGCGGTCCTTGGCCGCCTGCCGTGTGTAGGCGGCATGGTTGGCCTCGGCGGTGCGCAACGCGATCTCTGCGCGGCGCAGGTCGAGCTGCGTGGAGTTGCCCGCTTCCACCAGTTGGGTGGTCAGCCCGTAGGAGCGCTTCTGCGTGGCGAGGGTGTCGCTCGTCAGGCGCAGCAGTTCCTGGTCGGCACGCAGCGTGAGGTAGGCGCTGGCCACCTCGGACACCAGGCTCATCTGCGTGGCGATGCGGGTCTCGTCGAGGGCCAGGTAGGACGCCAGCGCCCGGTCGCTGAGGCTGCGGATGCGGCCCCACAGGTCCAGTTCCCAGGCGGCCGTCACCCCGGCCACGTCGTAGCGCCGGAGCACGTCGCTTTGCCCCGTGGTGCTGAGGTCGGCCGGTACGCGCTCTGACGCGCCGCGGGCGGAAACGCCCAGGTTCGGCAGCATCTCGGCACGCTGGATACGGTACAGCGCCTGAGCCGCCTCCACGTTGAGCGCGGCCTTGCGCATGTCGCGGTTGTTCTCCAGTGAAATGCCGATCAACTGCTGCAGCAGCGGGTCGCGGAAGAAGTCCCGCCAGCCGATCTCGGCCGTGATCGCGTCGTCGGGCGTCGCGGCCGCCGGTTCCACATAGGCCGCGCCCAAGGGATAAGCCGTGTCGATCGGCGCTGCGGGCCGGTCATACTTCGGTGCCATGGAGCAGCCAGTCAACGCCGCCGCGAGGGCGAGCGGCGCCAGCGTCCTGGCGGGTCGTGTGAATGCGAAAGATGTTTTCATGTCGTATGTCCTCCTGGCCGTCATGCGTGCTGGTCGGTCATGCCGACACGGGCATGGCGCGCTTCGCGGCGCAGCGCCAGCTTGCGCACCACGACGTAGAACACCGGCGTCAGCACCAGGCCGAATACCGTCACGCCCAGCATGCCGGCGAACACCGCGATGCCCATGGCGTGGCGCATCTCGGCGCCCGCACCGCTGGCCAGCACCAGCGGCACCACGCCAGCGATGAAGGCGAACGACGTCATCAGGATCGGGCGCAGCCGCAAGCGCGCGGCTTCGAGCACGGCTGCCAGCGGATCGGCCCCTTCGCTTTCCTTCGCGCGGGCGAACTCCACGATCAGGATCGCGTTCTTGGCGGCCAGGCCGATCAGCACCACGAAACCGATCTGCGTGAAGATGTTGTTGTCCCCCCCAGAGAGCCAGACGCCGGCGATCGCCGAGAGCAGCGCCATGGGTGCAATCAGCAGCACAGCGAACGGCAGCGACCAACTGTTGTACTGGGCCGCCAGGAACAGGAAGGCGAGCAGCACCGCCAGCGCGAAGATATAGATAGCAGTATTGCCAACTCGCTTTTCCTGGAAAGTCAGGTCCGTCCATTCGTAGGTCATACCGTCAGGCAGCGATTCGCTCACGATCTTCTCAATCGCGGCGGTGGCCTGGCCGGATGAGTAGCCCGGCGCTGGCCCGCCGCTGATGTCCGCCGAGGGGAAGCCGTTGTAATGCATCACCCGGTCGGGGCCGGAACTGCGCTCGATGGTCGCGAACGCGCTCAGCGGGATCATGTCGCCCGCTGCATTGCGCACCTTGAGCATGCCTATGTCCTCAGCCTGCATGCGGAACTGCGCATCGGCTTGGGCCATTACCCGGTAGGTGCGACCGAAGCGGTTGAAGTCGTTGACGTAGAGCGAGCCAAGGTTGACCTGCAGGGTGTCGAACACCTCGGTCAGCGACACGCCCTGCGACTTGGCCTTCACCCGGTCGATGTCCACCTGCAACTGCGGCGCATTGGTCTGGAAGCTGGCGAGCATGTTCGCCAGCTCGGGCGCCTGCATGGCCTTGCCCATGATCTGGCCCTGTGCTTGTGCAAGCGCCTCGGGACCCAGGCCCGCCCGGTCCTCGATCTGCAGCTTAAAGCCGCCCATAGAACCCAGGCCCGGCACCGGCGGCGGCGGGAAGATGCCGACGAAGCCGTCCGGGATCTGGCTGAACTTGCCCATGAGCTTGCCCTGGATGGCGAAGGCCGACAGCGACGGGTCCTTGCGCTCATCGAAGGGCTTGAGCATGGCGAACATCAGCGCGGTGTTCGGCTGGTTCACCGGTCCATTGACCGACAGGCCCGGGAAGGCCACCACGCTCTCGACGCCCGGCTCAGCCAGTGCGATCTTGGTCATCTCCTTGACGACCGCCTCGGTGCGATCCAGCGAGGCGCCGGTCGGAAGCTGGGCGATGCCCACGAGGTAGTACTTGTCCTGGGCGGGCACGAAGCCCGCAGGCACCTTGTGGAAGCCCAGCCAGGTCAGGCCCAGGAAGCCGACGTAGAGCAGCAGCACGATGGCGCTGCCGCGCACCGCGCGGCGCACGCCCCCGACGTAGGAATTCGAGGCGCGGTCGAAGAAGCGGTTGAAGCGGCGGAAGAAGCCGCCGAACACGCCGTCGATGATGCGCGTGACGCGATCGGGCTTGGCCGCGCCGTGGTGCGGCTTGAGCAGGATGGCGGCCAGCGCTGGCGACAGCGTAAGCGAGTTGATCGCCGACAGGATGGTCGAGAACGCGATGGTTAGCGCGAACTGGCGATAGAACTCGCCCTGCAGCCCCGACAGGAACGCCGAGGGGATGAAGACCGCTGCCAGCACCGAGGTGATGGCCAGGATCGGGCCAGTCACTTCATCCATCGCCTTGCGCGCCGCGTCCTTGGGTGATTCGCCCAGCGCTATGTGGCGCTCCACGTTCTCCACCACCACGATGGCGTCATCCACCACGATGCCGATGGACAGCACCAGTCCGAACAGCGACAGTGTGTTCAGCGAGAAACCGAACATGTGCATCACCGCGAACGTGCCGACCAGCGAGACCGGCACGGCGATCAGCGGGATGATCGACGCGCGCCAGGATTGCAGGAACAGCACCACCACGATCACCACCAGGAAGATGGCCTCCAGCAGCGTGACGGCGACGGACTGGAGCGAGGCGCGCACGAAGACCGTGGGGTCGTAGGCGATCCTATACTCAATGCCGTCGGGGAACTTAGCTTGAAGTCGGTCCATTGCCGCGCGCACCGCGCTAGACACATCCAGCGCGTTCGCGCCCGGGCTCTGGATGATCTGTATCCCCACCGCCGGCTCGCCATTGAGCAGGCTGCGCAAAGAGTAGGAATCGGCCCCCATCGAGATGCGGGCGACATCCCGCAGGCGAGTTACCTGGCCGTCGGCGCCCGTCTTCACGACGATCTCGCCGAATTGCTCCTCGCTCGACAGTCGGCCCAGAGTGTTGACCGTGACCTGGAACGCCGCCGAGGCATCCGGCTGCTGACCAACCGAACCAGCGGCAACCTGTATGTTCTGCTCGCGGATGGCGGCAACCACGTCGCTCGCGATCAGCCCACGAGCAGCGACCTTGGCGGGTTCGAGCCAGACCCGCATCGAATACTCCCCGGCGCCCCAGACTAGGACATCGCCGACGCCTGGCGTACGAGCCAGCTCATCCTTCACATGAAGTGTGGCGTAGTTGGAGACGTACAGCGGATCATATCGACCTCCAGGCGAAAGCAAATGCACCACCATGAGAACGTCCGGCGACGTTTTCTCGGTGACAACACCGATGCGCTGAACTTCAGGCGGTAGGCGCGGCAACGCCCGCGAGACCCGGTTTTGCACCTGGATCTGCGCAATGTCGGCGTTGATATGCTGCTCGAAGGAGACGGTGAGCACCATTTTCCCGTCGGTGGACATCTGAGACTGCATGTACATCATGCCTTCTACGCCGTTGATCGCCTGCTCCAGCGGTGATGCCACGGTATCGGCGATCACTTGCGGGTTGGCACCGGGATAGCTAGCGGTGACCTGCACCGTGGGAGGCGTGACCTGCGGGTATTCGCTCAGCGGCAGCTGGAAGTAGCTGATCGCGCCCGCGATCAGCATCAGCACCGACAGGACGATGGCGAAGATGGGCCGGTTGATGAAGAAGCGGGGGAAATTCATTTGCGGGCCTCCGCCGAGCCGGCCGCGCCGTCAGCCTTGGCGGGGTCCGCGCCGGCGGCCGGTGCCGCGGGCGGCTGCATGGGCACCATGCGCGGCGTGACCGCCATGCCGGGGCGCACGAGGCCCTTGATGATGATCTTCTCACCGGCCTGCAGGCTGCCGTTGATGACGCGCAGCCCGTCCACCACCGGCCCCAGTTCGATGGGCCGGTACTGGGCCTGGTTGTTCTCGCCCACGACCAGCACGTAGTTGCGCCCTTGGTCGGTGCCCACGGCCTGATCGTCGATCAGGACGGCCTCGCGCGCCGCGCCGGTGGACAGCTTGACCCGGGCGAACATGCCGGGTGCCATGCGCCCATCCGGGTTGGGCACAACGGCGCGCGCGCGGATCGTGCCGGTGCTTCGGTCAATGGTGTTGCCCACGAAGTCGAGCGCGCCCCTGTGCGGGAAACCCTTGTCCGTGGTCAGCCCGACCTGCACGGGCAGCGAGGCCTTGCCGCCGGCGCCCGCAGCGGGCCGCGAGCGGCTCACGACGTTGAGGTACGTGGCTTCGTCGATGTCGAAGTACACGTGCAGCGGGTCGATGGACACGATCGTGGTCAGCAGCGTGGCCGCGCCGGCGACACCGCCGCTGACCAGGTTGCCCTCGGTCACGAGCACGCGGTCAACGCGCCCGGCGATGGGCGCCGTGACGCGGGCGTAGGACAGATCCAGCCGCGCCGCAGCGACGGCGGCCTTGGCCGCTTGCACCTGGGCCTGGCGCGCACTGCGCGCGGAGACGGCATCGTCGTAGGTCTTGCGCGCGACAGCGCCGGTCGCCACCAGGCGCTCGGCGCGGTCGAAGTCGGCCTGGGCCTGACTGGCCAGCACCTCGGCCTGTTGCAGTTGCGCCGCAGCCGTGTCGAGCGTGACCTGGAACGGTCGGGGGTCGATCTGGAACAGCAGTTGTCCCTTGCGCACCAGGCTGCCCTCGGGGACGCTCACAGCATCGACGGCGCCGCCGACCCGCGAGCGCAGCTCGACGGTCTTGGGCGCGGCCAGGAAGCCGGTGTACTCGGCCGATGGCGCGACCGTGCGGGTGATGACCTCGGCCACGGGCACCTGCGGCGCCATCGGCGCGCCCGCCGGGGGCGCCGCGGCCTTGCCCTCGTCCTTGGCGTCGCGGGCGGCAATCGCTATGCCCCCGACGGCTGCGATGACGCCTGCCACCACAACGATTCTGATTTTTTTACGCATGGAAGTGCCCCTTTCTTGGATGCAGGACTCCGGCCCTTCCGAAGCGCTCTGCAGAAATTTGTGTGGAGGCTAGGCGTTACAACGAAGGCAAGGTCAAGCCCTTTGGGTTGCCCTAGCGGGCAGGCTGCATGGACAAGGTGGTGGGAAAACCCCGCGTCGTCGCTGTGGCCACTCCGACATCCAGCTCACGAGTGCCGTTGTGCGGTTGAACCGGTCGGTCTTGTGGGTGATTGCGAGCGCGGGAGGCTCAGGCGTCCAAGCTGCCGCCGCCCATTGCTGTGCCTGCGCGGCATCCCGGCGCCCAGGCAGGGCCCGCGATTCAGGGTGTTGCGCCCAGGCCGCATCGAGGACGTCCTTGAGGCTAACCGGCGGCGTGGGTACCGGCGCCTCGCAACCTGCCATTCGCCTGGGTGCTTGGGCCTGGTCAGTCGTCGGCTTTGTCCTCGGAAATGTGGACCGCCATGTCCTGCAGCACCTGGCTGACGTGCTGGTCCGCGATGCTGTAGAAGATGTGCTTGGCTTGGCGTTCGCCGCGCACGAGGCGCGCACCGCGCAGCAGCCGCAGGTGATGGCTGACCAGAGACTGCGACAGGTCGAGCGCTTCGGCGATGTCCCCCACGGCGACCGAGCCATGCATGCACTGCAGCAGGATCTTCAATCGCGATTGGTCGCCCAGCAGGCGGAAGGTCTCGGCCAGAACAGCGACGTCACTTTGCGACATTGCGAGGGCATCGGTCGCCGCGTCGTGGCTGGTGGTCGAGCATTGCGCGGTGTCGGCGCTGGTGGTTTTGCGGGACGTCATGGATGCAAATCCTCAAGTGGAGTGCGAGCCGGCTCGCGCGGCCTCAATGCCTGTGACCAGGAGCGGAATGGTCGTGGTCATGGCCGTGGCTGTGCCCGCCGCCATGCTTGTGATTGCCATGATCATGGCCGCTGTGGTCGTGCCCGCTGTGGTCATGACCGCTGTGATCGTGGCCGCTGTGGTCCTGACGCTCCGACGTGGGCTGCAAGCTGCAGACGTTCTCGTCGGTGCCCGAGTTCCAGTCGATCCCGACCGTGGCGTGTTCGATGCTGAATTGCTCTCGAAGCACCGCTTCGACGCGCTTGACCACGGCGCGTGCTTCCTCGTCCACGTTGGGGCGAACGTGCAGCGTGGCCATCGTGCGCCCGGAGGTGAGCTGCCACACGTGAACGTGGCTGACGGCCGCCAGGCCCGGCACGGCGCCCATCAGGCCTTGCTCCACCTTCTCCGGCGAAGCATCCTCCGGCGCGCCTTCCAGCAGGATGTGGATCGACTTGGCGAGCAGCTTCCATGCGCTGCGCAGGATCAGCGCCGCGACCAGGACCGACAGGATGGGATCGATCGGCGTCCAGCCCGTGAGGTAGATGACGATCGCAGCGACGATGGCGCCGACCGAGCCGAGCAGGTCGCCCATCACGTGCAGGATGGCCCCCTTCACGTTGACGTGATCGGTCTCTCCGCGGGTCATGATCCACAGCACGAGCACGTTCACCAGCAGGCCGAGCACGGCGACGATCATCATCGGGCCGGCCAGGATCACGGGCGGCGCCTGCAGCCGCTCCCACGCCTCGTAGGCGATCCAAGCGACGATCGCGAACAGGGTCACGGCGTTCAGGAAACCGGCGATGACCTCGAAGCGCAGGTAGCCGAAGGTGCGCTTGCTGTCGGCCGCGCGGCGGCCGAACCGGAATGCTGCGTAGGCCAGTGCGAGCGCCGCGGCGTCGGTCAGCATGTGGCCCGCGTCGGCCAGCAAGGCCAGCGAGCCCGACAGCACGCCTCCGACGGCCTCCACGACCATGAAGCCGAAGATCAGGAAAAAGGACAGCAGGACCTTGCGCTCGTTGGCGCTGGTCACGGTCGGGGTGTGGTCATGATCATGGTCGTGATCGTGACCATGGTCATGTGCGTGGGATTGGGACATGGGGCCTCGGGAAACTGGGTCTTTGACTGTGGCTCAAAATATAACACATGAACATGTTTTCATGTGAATTGTTGTACACATTTGTGTTCGCGTCTCACCACGGCCGGGATGCCGCTCCGGGCAATTGCCTTAGCCTGGCTCGGCGACCATTCCCCCCGCCTGGCAAGCAGCCGTTGATCTAACATCCAGTGGCAGTATCCCCCCTGGGGGGATATGATTTCAGCATGGAAGACATGCATAAGCACACCACCCATCCCGACCTGGTGAAGCGGCTCAAGCGCGCCGAGGGGCATCTGCGGCACGTCATCGGGATGATCGAAGGGGGAGAAACCTGCCTCGACATCGCCCGCCAGCTCGCGGCGGTGGAAAGCGCGGTGACGGCGGCCAAGCGCGTCCTGATCCACGACCACATCGACCACTGCCTGTCCCATGACGAGGACTCCGTTCTGACCGAAATGAAGGCGCTGACCAAACTGCTCTGAGGCCGTCCGATGCTCTCCGTCCTGAATAACCGCACCTACCGCCACCTGTTCACCGCCCAGGTGATCGCGCTCGTCGGCACCGGCCTGATGACGGTGGCGCTCGGCCTGCTGGCCTACGAGCTGGCCGGCGCGGATGCAGGCGCGGTGCTCGGGACGGCGCTGGCCATCAAGATGCTGGCCTACGCGGGGGTCGCGCCGGTCGCGCAGGCCTTCGCCGACCGGCTCCCGCGGCGCTCGCTGCTCGTGGCGCTGGACCTCGTGCGAGCGGCCGTCGCGCTGTGCCTGCCCTTCGTCACCGAGGTCTGGCAGATCTACCTGCTGATCTTCGTTCTGCAGGCGGCATCCGCCGGCTTCACGCCGACCTTCCAGGCCACCATCCCGGACATCCTTCCCGACGAAGAGGACTACACGAAGGCGCTGTCGCTGTCCCGGCTGGCCTACGACCTGGAAAGCCTGATTTCCCCGATGCTGGCCGCCGCGCTGCTGACCGTCATCAGCTTTCACAACCTGTTCGCGGGAACGGTGCTCGGTTTCCTCGTTTCAGCCGCTCTCGTGGTCAGCGTGCGGTTGCCCACGTCCGTCCCCGGCCCGCGCCGCGGCATCTGGGAGCGAACGACGCGCGGCACGCGCATCTACCTCGCCACGCCTCGCCTGCGGGGCCTGCTGGCGATCAGCCTGGCCGTCTCGGCGGCCGGCGCGATGGTGATCGTGAACACGGTGGTGCTCGTGAAGGCGCGTTTCGGCCTGGGCGAAGTCGAGGTGGCGTGGGCACTGGCGGCGTTCGGAGGCGGCTCGATGGTGGCCGCCTTCGTCTTGCCGTCCCTACTGGAGAAAGTAGCCGACCGACCCGCGATGCTCACCGGCGCCGCTGTCCTCGTCGTGGGCACGGCGATCGGCGCACTGCTGCCGAGCTATGCGCTGTTGCTGCCGCTGTGGCTGGTGATCGGCTTTGGCTACAGCGTGGCGCAGACGCCATCCGGCCGTCTTCTGCGCCGCTCGGCCCACGCCGAGGACCGTCCAGCGATCTTCGCGGCCCACTTCGCGCTGTCGCACGCCTGCTGGCTCATCTGCTACCCGCTGGCCGGACGCTTCGGCGCGGCCATGGGGCTGCAATCGACGTTCGTCGTCATGTCCTTGATCGGCCTAGCTGGCGTGGCGCTGGCGCTTCGGCTGTGGCCGGCCAGCGACCCGTCGGACTTGGCCCATGACCATCCGAACCTGTCGGCGGATCACCCCCACTTGCGTCAGCACGCGAACCAAGGCGGGCACCATCACGTGCTGGTCGTGGATGACTTGCACCGGATCTGGCCGAAAGGATAGGCCTCACGGGACGCGGTAAGGGCTGTTTCGCACCAAGGCTAGTCGTCGCTGTTGTCCTCAACGATGTGGATGGCCATGTCCAGCAGCACCTGGCTCACGTGCTTGTCCGCTACCTCATAGAAGATCTGCTTGGACTGGCGCGCGCCCTTGACCAGACGGGCTCCACGCAACAGTCGAAGGTGATGGCTGACCAACGACTGCGAGAGTTCGACGGCTTCCGCGATGTCGCTTACCGACGTGGACCCCTTCATGCAGCACAGCATGACCTTGAGCCGCGACGGATCGCCCAGGAGCCGGAAAGTCTCGGCCAGGATGGTCACGTCATTCTGTGACAGGGAGGCCAGATCGGTGCTTGGGCCCTTCGGTGGGGCACTGGCTGGTTTGCGTGGAGTCATCTCTCAAAAATTCCTACCCTCGAACGGCTGTTCGTGCCCTTCAGGATCAACGAGGCTGCGACCGCTTGAGCGCGCGCACAGCCCGGGACCAGGGCGAGCCTGGCGACCAAGGCCCCTCGTTTCCCCCGTGCGCCGGGCCATTTCTGAAACCTGACAGTACCCGAAAAAAGCGCTTGACCTTCCCACGATGGTAAACCCTAAGCTCCCCCATGTCGAATATCAACTATGGGAAACAACCATGAGCATGCCAATAACGAGTGATGCTCGTGCCACCGCAGCAGCGATCAGCCTACCCATCGAGGGCATGACCTGCGCGAGCTGCGTCGGCCGAGTCGAGGCCGCCCTGGCCAAGGTGCCGGGCGTGGACAGCGTGTCCGTCAATCTCGCCACCGAGCGGGCGGACATCCGCCTGGCCAGTCCTGTCGATCGCATCGCGTTGATCCAGGCGGTCGAGAAGGTCGGCTACGACGTGCCGGCTGGCACCGTCGAACTGGCGGTCGAGGGCATGACCTGCGCCTCCTGCGTGGGCCGCGTCGAGAAGGCACTCAAGGCCGTGCCCGGCGTCACCGAGGCCACGGTCAACCTCGCGACCGAGCGTGCCACCGTGCGCGGCGTGGCCGCCGTGGCGGACCTGATCGCGGCCATCGAGAAGGTCGGCTACGAGGCCAACCCGGTGGATACCGGCGCGCAGGCCGACGAGGAAGCCGCCGAGAAGAAGGACGCCGAGCGCGCCGAACTCAAGCGCGACCTGACCCTGGCCGCCGTGCTGGCGCTGCCTGTGTTCGTGCTCGAAATGGGCTCGCACATGATTCCCGGCATGCATGAGTGGGTGGCTTCCACCATCGGCATCCAGCAGAGTTGGTATCTGCAGTTCGTGCTGACCCTGCTGGTGCTCGCCATTCCGGGCTGGCGCTTCTACGAGAAGGGCTTCCCGGCGCTGTTCCGCCTGGGTCCCGACATGAACTCGCTGGTCGCGGTCGGCACGGCCGCAGCCTTCGGCTATTCGATGGTCGCCACATTCGCGCCCAGTCTGCTGCCGGCCGGCACGGTGAACGTGTACTACGAGGCGGCCGCCGTCATCGTGGCGCTGATCCTGCTGGGCCGCTTTCTTGAGGCACGGGCCAAGGGCCGCACCTCCGAGGCCATCAAGCGCCTGGTCGGCCTGCAGGCCAAGGAGGCGCACGTGCTGCGCGACGGCCGCATCGTGGACATCCCGATCAACGACGTGGCGCAGGGCGACATCGTGGAAGTGCGCCCCGGCGAGCGCGTGCCGGTCGATGGTGAAGTGACCGAGGGCCGCAGCTTCGTGGACGAGTCGATGATCACCGGCGAGCCGATTCCCGTCGAAAAGGCGGAAGGCAGCACCGTGGTCGGCGGCACCGTCAACCAGAAGGGTGCGCTGACGCTGCGTGCCACCGCCGTGGGCGGTCAGACCATGCTGGCGCAGATCATCCGCATGGTCGAGCAGGCGCAAGGTTCCAAGCTGCCGATCCAGGCCGTGGTGGACAAGGTGACACTGTGGTTCGTGCCCGCCGTCATGCTGGCCGCCGTGCTGACCTTCCTGGTCTGGCTGGTGTTCGGCCCGTCGCCCGCGCTGTCCTTCGCGCTGGTCAATGCCGTGGCGGTGCTGATCATTGCCTGCCCGTGCGCCATGGGTCTGGCGACGCCGACCTCCATCATGGTCGGCACGGGCCGGGGCGCCGAGATGGGCGTACTGTTCCGCAAGGGTGAAGCCCTGCAACTGCTCAAGGACGCCAAGGTGGTGGCCGTGGACAAGACCGGCACGCTGACCGAGGGCCGCCCGGTCCTGACCGACCTGGAGATTGCCGACGGCTTTGACCGCAACCAGGTGCTGGCGAAGGTCGCCTCTGTCGAATCGCGCTCGGAGCATCCGATCGCACGCGCCATCGTCGAGTCGGCCGTGGAAGGTGGCATCGCGCTGCCGACGATGACAGACTTCGATTCGGTCACGGGCATGGGCGTGCGCGCCACCGTGGACGGCGCGCGTGTCGAGGTCGGTGCCGATCGCTTCATGCGTGAGCTGGGGTTGGACGTGAGCGGCTTCGCTCGCACGGCCGAGCGCCTGGGCAATGAGGGCAAGTCGCCGCTGTACGCCGCGATCGACGGCCGACTGGCCGCCATCATCGCGGTGGCCGATCCGATCAAGTCCAGCACGCCCGCGGCCATTGCCGCGCTGCACCAGCTCGGCCTGAAGGTGGCGATGATCACTGGCGACAACGCGCGTACCGCGCAGGCCATCGCCAAGCAACTGGGCATCGACGAGGTGGTGGCCGAAGTGCTGCCCGAGGGCAAGGTCGAAGCCGTGCGCCGCTTAAAGGCCACCCACGGCCAGATCGCCTACGTGGGTGACGGCATCAACGATGCGCCGGCGCTGGCCGAGGCCGACGTGGGCCTGGCGATCGGCACCGGCACCGACGTGGCGGTGGAGTCGGCCGACGTGGTGCTGATGTCCGGCAACCTGCAGGGTGTGCCCAACGCCATCGCGCTGTCCAAGGCCACCATCGGCAACATCCGCCAGAACCTGTTCTGGGCGTTTGGCTACAACACGGCCCTGATCCCGGTGGCCGCTGGCGTCCTATACCCCGCATACGGTGTGCTGCTGTCGCCGATCTTCGCGGCCGGAGCGATGGCGCTGTCCAGCGTGTTCGTGCTCGGCAACGCGCTGCGCCTGCGCCGCTTCCAGCCGCCGCTGGCGGCGGATACCGCTCATTGAGAAAGGAGGAACACCATGAACATCGGTGAAGCATCCAAGGCCTCGAAGGTCTCGGCCAAGATGATCCGCTACTACGAGCAGATCGGCTTGATTCCCCCGGCCGACCGGAACGATTCGGGCTACCGCGCCTATAGCCAGGACGACGTACACCGGCTGCACTTCATCCGGCGTGCGCGCGACCTCGGCTTCTCGGTGGCCGAGATCACGGACCTGCTGGGACTGTGGAACGACAAGTCGCGCCGGAGTGCCGACGTCAAGCGCCTGGCGCAGCAGCACATCTCCGAGCTGGACCGGCGCATCGCGAGCATGTTGGAGATGGCCGAGACGCTCAAGGCGCTGATCCGGTGCTGCGCCGGCGACGAACGGCCCGACTGCCCGATCCTGCACACGCTGGAGCAACTCGATACCAGCGACGACGAGCCCGAAGCGCGCACCGGCGCCGTGCCACGGCGTGCAAGTGGCAACGCAGCGGCAAAGAAGCCGCGTGCGCACTGAGCAGCCGGGAGAGACCATGCCCAAGATCACCGTCTTGCCCCATCCTGAACTGGCGCCCGAGGGCGCCGAGCTGAACGTGCCGGTCGGCACCTCGATCTGCGAGGCGCTGCTAGACAACGGCATCGAGATCGAACATGCCTGCGACATGAGCTGTGCCTGCACGACCTGCCACTGCATCGTGCGCAAGGGATTCGATTCCCTCAACGAGGTCGAGGAGTGCGAGGACGACCTGCTTGACCGGGCCTGGGGGCTAGAGGCGCAATCGCGCCTGAGCTGCCAGGCCATCGTGGCGAACGAGGACCTGACCGTCGAGATCCCGAAGTACACGATCAACCATGCCAAGGAGAACCACTAGGACCCAGCGTGCCGCCGCGGGCGCGCCGGCCTGCGGCGGGGTTGCTCTGGCAGACGGAGGACTGACGGCGTTGCAGCCTGACGACCGCCCCGGGAGCCAGATGCCTACACCCCCTTGCACCACCGCCGGTTAGGCTGGAAATGTCGTCAAAGTCCTTCAATCCGTGATAGTCGGCGCTGCGGCCGGCCCATGAAAAGTCCCACAGGAGAAGTCCAGCATGTCTGCGCCCAAACAAGCCACGCTCTACCGGATGGTCATGCCCGGCCATACCTGCCCCTACGGGCTGAAGTCGCTCGATCTGCTCAACCGCAAGGGCTACGAGGTCGAGGACAAACACTTGGCGAGCCGCGAGCAGACGGATGCGTTCAAGAAGGAGCATGGCGTCGAGACCACGCCCCAGGTCTTCATAAACGGGCGGCGCGTGGGCGGCTACGACGACCTGCGCAAATTCTTCGGCATGTCCGTGAAGGACAAGAACGCCGTGACCTACACCCCTGTGATCGCGCTGTTCGCCATGGCGGCCGCGATGGCGCTGGCGGCGAGCTGGGCGGCCTTCGGCCAGCTCTGGAGCATTCAGGCGGCAGAGTGGTTCGTGGCCTTTGCCATGTGTCTCCTGGCGCTGCAGAAGCTCAAGGACGTGGACGGCTTCGCGACGATGTTCCTCAACTACGACCTGCTGGCCAAGCGCTGGGTTCGGTATGCCTATTTCTACCCGTTCGCGGAGGCCATCGCAGGCGTCCTGATGGTCGCGGGCGTGGGGATGTGGGTGTCGATTCCGTTGGCGCTGTTCATCGGGACCGTCGGGGCCGTGTCGGTTTTCAAGGCGGTCTATGTCGATCGCCGGGAACTCAAGTGCGCCTGTGTGGGCGGGGACAGCAACGTGCCGCTGGGCTTCGTGTCCCTGACCGAGAACCTGATGATGGTGGCGATGGCCCTGTGGATGTGGGCCAAGGTCGCCTACCTTGGGATGCACTGAGCGCCGCGCCAGGTACGGCGCAGCGCACGTGCTCGCATCGGCCGTCCTGTGTGCAGGCCGGCCACGACGCGGTGTTACTGCGCGCGCGGCGGGAAGCCAGCTTCGCTCAGGGCCGCGGCGATCTGCTCTTGCGAGGCCGAGGTCTGGACCTCGACACGGCGGGTCGGCGGGTCCGTGACGATCTTGGCGTTGGGGTCGATCGTTTGGATCGTTTTCGTAACGGTGCGGGCGCAGCCGCCGCAGGTCATGTCTTCGAGATGGAATTGCATGGAAAACTCCTTTCGGGTTGGGGTGTTTGAAGTCTGGTCCTTGCCACGGTTGGAAGGTCAAGCGCTATTTGCATCCCCGCTACACCAATCGGCCGAATGCTCATAGGGCAAGGCCGTGGTGCTCTTTACCCGATCCAGCACGAAGCTTGTCTTGCAGTCCTGCACGCTGGGGTGCTTGAGCAGCGTGTCGAGCACGAAGCGAGAGTAGTGAGCCATGTTCCTGACGACCACCCGCAGCAGATAGTCCATGTCGCCGGTCAGCGCATGGCATTCCACGACCTCCGGCCATTTCTGGACCGACGCGCGGAACACGTCCATGGGATTGCGCTTGTGCGAGTCGGAGTGCTTTTCGAGACGCACGTTCAGGTAGGCCGTGAGCGTGAGGCCGATCTTCTCCGAGCCGCTGCTCGGCCCGGTGTTCTTCGAGTTCATCGAGCGCAAGGGCAACTACCGCGAGGGCTTCGGCGAAGGTAACTTCGGTGCCTTGTTCGAGTCGATGGAGCGCGACCAGATCAACCGCGGCGCGCTGGAAATCAACCCAGCCTGATTCGGGCTTTCCCCCTGAAGGCATAGCACCTTCCGCATCTCGCGAGCCCCGGTGGGGCTCGCACTATTTTGGCAAGCGGCCTCCACGATGCCCATTGGCCCTCGTGCAGCTTGCACCATTCATCTCCTCACAATCGAACATCACCACGGCACGGTGCAGGCTTCTTTGACTAATATATGAACACATGTATAATTGTTTATTCAATATTTGGCCTCAGCTCGACTGGTGCTACAGCAGGCGTGCATCTCGTCCCCCGAATCAACATGGATCATGGAAGGACAAGACTATGGAACTTCGTCACTTGCGCTGCTTCATTGCGGTTGCTGAGGAACTCCATTTCGCCCGCGCTGCCGAGCGGCTGCACATCGAGCAGTCTCCACTGTCACGGGCCATCAAGGAACTGGAAGAAGAACTGGGCGTGATGCTGTTTGCCCGCACCACGCGCAGCACTCGGCTGACCCGTGCGGGCGAGCTGTTTCTGGAGCACGTGCGCCGCGTGCTCTCCGCCTTGGAGCAGGCACGCGATAGCGTGAAAGCGGCAGCAAACGGTTTTCATGGCCAGTTGCGCGTGGCATTGTCCGACGGCATCACGCCGTCGCGCCTTTCTGCGTTGCTCGTACTTTGCCGCCAGGAAGAACCCGAGGTCGAAATCCGGTTCTTCGAGGTGCCCCTATCGCAACAGATCAAGGGGCTGCATAGCGATCTGTATGACGTAGGGTTTGCTCAATCCGACGAAGTGGGCGACGGTATCGTCGCCACGCCCGCATGGAGCGATGCGCTGATGGTGGCCGTGCCAGCTCGGCATCCGCTTCTGGCCCACAAGCGCATCCCCTTGGATGAGTTGCTTCGCTATCCACTGGTTCTGTGCGATCCACAGGCATGTGAGGGCCATGCCAAGCAAGTTGAACGGGTGTTGCGCCGTGCGGATGTGGAGCCACTGATTGCAGAGAGGGTTTCGTCCACCGACCTGATGATGGCCCTAGTCTCGGCCGGTTTTGCGCTCGGCCTAGCAGGCAGTGCACACATTGCCGCCAGCCGTGAGCCGGGTGTAGTGGCCCGGCCGCTAGCTTCGCGCGTGTCGCCCCTCACGACCTATCTGTTGCGGCTGGACGGAGATCCGTCCGACGAGTTGGCGCGGTTTATTGAGCGCGCACAGGCCATCGAACAGCCGGAAACCCCCAGGCCCATACGAGGCCGTAATCCCGATCACCCGGAGGAACTGACGCCATGAAGAAGATCATCCCATTCTTGCTGGTTGCCGTGTTGACTGCCTGCGGCCAGTCCGATGGGCCACAGAAGTCCGCCGGTTCCGCAGCCAACATCCCGACAGTGGAAGAGCTGGCGGCCAACCCCGAACGGCTCAAGGAACTGCGCCAGCAGTGCAAGACCGACCGCCCCAAGCTGGGCGACGTGTTGTGCAACCGGGTGGCCGAGGCCACGCGCAAGCGGTTCTATGGCGACGGGGAAACGCCCTACACACCGCCGAAGGAGCCGCCTAAGTTTTGATCGTGGCCGCTTCGCCACGAATATTGGATTTCCTGACCGACACGCCGCAACGCGCCTGCGCTTGCGACGTTTTTCGTTGGCTCGCCACCGCGCTAATTCTTTCTTTTTGCTCGATCTTTCTGCTTAAAACGGTCTTTGACCGGCACTGACGCGGCACCGATCCTGACGCCTCCGGCACGTCCTTGTGCCGCTTTTTCCATGAGGAATCGGCGCAGGAGAAATCGGAGGCCAGGTCATGCAAGGGACGAACGTGCTGTTCGGTCAGATCGCCGTGGTATTCGGCATCGTGATCGCCGGAGTGTGGGGTGCCACACAATGGACAGCAGCAGCCCTTGGCTATCAAGTACGCCTTGGCTCGCCCTGGTTCGATCTTCTTGGCACGCCGATCTATCACCCGTGGAAGCTGTTTGAGTGGTGGTTTTCTTACGGCGCCTATACCCCGGAAATCTTCGACACCGGCGGAGCCATCGCTGGCAGCAGTGGCATGGTCGCCGTGGCCGTCGCCATTGCCATGTCGGTCTGGCGCTCGCGGCAGGCACGCCTTGTCACGACCTACGGATCGGCCCGCTGGGCGAACGCGCATGACATTCGCAAGGCGGGCCTCACGCAGCCAGAGGGCGTGTTCCTCGGCCAGCACGACCGCCAGTACCTGCGCCATGAGGGGCCAGAGCATGTCCTGACGTTCGCACCCACGCGCTCGGGCAAGGGCGTCGGCCTGGTGGTGCCGACGCTGCTTTCTTGGCCCGCGTCCGCCGTCATCCACGACATCAAGGGCGAGAACTGGCAGATCACCGCAGGCTGGCGCTCGCGCTTCTCGCATTGCCTGCTGTTCAACCCCACGGATGCGAAGTCGGCGGCCTACAACCCGCTGCTGGAGGTGCGGCGCGGCGCGCATGAAGTGCGCGACGTGCAGAACATCGCGGACATTCTGGTCGATCCCGAAGGCGCGCTGGAGAAGCGCAACCATTGGGAAAAGACCAGCCACGCGCTGCTGGTCGGCGCGATCCTGCATGTGCTCTACGCGGGCGAAGACAAGACGCTGCGCGGCGTCGCCAACTTCCTCAGCGACCCGGCCAGCCCGTTCGAGCTGACCTTGCATCGAATGATGACCACGCCCCACTTGGGCGAGGGGCCGCATCCGGTAGTCGCGTCGGCGGCGCGTGAAGTGCTCAACAAGTCGGACAACGAGCGTTCCGGCGTGTTAAGCACCGCCATGTCGTTCCTCGGCCTGTACCGCGATCCCACGGTGGCCGAAGTCACCTCGCGCTGTGACTGGCGCATCGCCGACCTGATCGCGGCCGAGCATCCGGTGTCGCTGTACCTGGTGGTGCCGCCTTCGGACATATCGCGCACCAAACCGCTCATCCGCCTGATCCTCAACCAGATCGGGCGACGCCTCACCGAATCGCTGGACGGCAGCGACGGCATCGAACGCCGCCACAAGCTGCTGCTGATGCTCGACGAGTTCCCGGCCCTGGGTCGGCTCGACTTCTTCGAGACAGCCTTGGCCTTCATGGCGGGCTACGGCATCCGCAGCTTCCTCATCGCGCAGTCACTCAACCAGATCGACAAGGCGTATGGACAGAACCATTCCATTCTCGACAACTGCCACGTCAGGGTGACGTTCGCCACCAACGACGAACGCACCGCCAAGCGCATTTCCGAGACGCTGGGCACTGCGACCGAGCTGCGCGCGCAACGCAACTACGCGGGCCACCGGCTCGCGCCGTGGCTGGGCCACCTCATGGTGTCGCGCCAGGAGACGGCCCGCCCGCTGCTGACGCCGGGCGAGGTGATGCAGCTTCCGCCGGACGATGCCGTAGTGATGGTGTCCAGCATGGCGCCGATCAAGGCCCGGAAGCTGCGCTACTACGCCGACGCCAATTTCAAGCAGCGCGTGCTGCCGCCGCCCGAGCTGGCGGACGGCCGGTACGCCGACGCGCCGCCACTGCGCCCCGACGACTGGAGTGGCCTGGCGATTCCTGCCGTGCCTGCCGCGCCTGCGGCCGATGCCGCCGAAGGCTTCCGGGCGTCGGCCGACGACGGCGGCCCGCGCCGTCAGCCCGAGCTAACTGAGGCCGTCGCCTACGACCCCGAGCTGGCCGCGCCCGCGGCCGACCTCGGCCTGCTCGATGACGACGACGACCTGCCGCTTCCCCTTCCTCGCCAGCTTGATCCGGCCATGCAGCGCACGGCCCGGCTGGCGTCCCTCGACCCCAACGACGGAATCGAGCTATGAGCCACTATCGCCTGAACCTCTTTATCCAGCCCGAGCACGCCCAGCGGCTCGATGAACTGGCCGCCAAGAAAGGCGTGTCCAAGTCCAGCATCGTCGCCGCTGCCTTGGCGTCCTGGCTGTCGCCGGACGCGGCCGACCAGCGCGAGGCGGCCATCGCCAAGCGCCTTGATCGCCTCTCGCGCCAGGCCGAGCGAATGGAGCGCGACCAGAGCATCGCCATCGAGACGCTGGCGCTGTTCATCCGCTACTACCTGACCGTCAGCACGCCGGTTCCCGAGGCGCACCAAGAGGCGGCCCGCGCCTTGGGCAAGGCGCGTTTCGAGCAGTTCACCGAGCAGCTTGGCCGCCACCTGATGCGTGGGCGCAGCCTGGTGCGCGACGTGGTGGAGGAATTGCATCCCGATTCGGTGCGGATGGAGGACGCGGCGGCAGCCGCCGATGCGCAGGAGCGTGCGTCATGAGCGCCGTTTCCCAATCCATGAGTGCCACGTCGCTCGACCGGCGCATCCAGATGCTGCGCACGGCAATGGGGCCGCTGATCGCCACCGCGCTCGAAGACCCCGACGTGGTGGAAATCATGCTCAACCCTGACCGCACCCTTTGGGTGGATCGCCTGTCGTCGGGCCGCGCGCCTATGGGCGTGGAGCTGCCCGAAGCCGATGGCGAGCGAATCATCCGCCTGGTCGCGGCCCACGTCGGCGCGGAGGTGCATCGCGGCCAGCCGCTGCTGTCCGCCGAACTGCCCGAAACCGGTGAACGCTTCGAGGGCATCCTGCCGCCAGCCGCGCCGGGGCCGGCCTTCGCGCTGCGCAAGCGCACCATCGGCGTGATCCCGCTGGAGCGGTACGTCGTGGACGGAATGATGACCGCCGCCCAGGCGGGCTTTTTGGTGCGCGCCGTGCGCGAGCGCCAGAACGTCCTGATCGCGGGGGCCACCAGCAGCGGCAAGACGACCTTGGCGAACGCGCTGCTGGCCGAGATAGCTGCCACGGGCGACCGCGTGCTGGTGCTCGAAGACACGGTGGAGCTGCAATGCGCGGCCCGCGACCACGTTCCGCTGCGCACGCGCTCCGGCGTGGTGTCCATGACCGAGCTGGTGCGCTCGTCCATGCGCCTGCGACCTGATCGCGTCGTCGTCGGCGAGGTACGCGGTGCCGAGGCGCTGGATCTCATCAAGGTGTGGGGCACCGGCCACCCCGGCGGCGTCGCCACGATCCACGCCGGCTCCGCGCTGGGCGCGTTGCTGCGCCTGGAGCAACTGATTCTCGAAGTGGCGGTGAATCCGCCGCGTGCGCTGATCGCCGAGGCGGTCAACGTGGTGATCCAGATCGCCGGGCGCGGACGCAAGCGCCGCATCGAGAACATCGCCCGCATCGTCGGCTTCGACGGCGTGGGCTACCAACTGGTGGACGCGCTGGAAACGCCGTTTCCCGAGCTGCCGCCGATCCCTGATGCCGCACCCGCTGCGGCGACTTCCTCGTCCCCTGACCAACCTGGAGAACTGCTATGACGCAGATGACCATTCCTGCTTTCCGTGTTTCCGTAAATCCGGCTTTGCGCCTTGCACGGCTGCGCTGCCTGGCCCGCCCTGCGGGGCGAGGGCTGCTGCTGGCCGCGCTGTTGCTGTTCCTGGCCGGCACCGCGCAGGCCGCTGGTTCCTCGATGCCCTGGGAAGGCCCGTTGCAGTCGATCTTGGAGTCGATTCAGGGGCCGGTGGCGCGCATCGTCGCGGTCATCATCATCATTGCCACGGGCCTCGCGCTCGCCTTCGGCGACACGTCGGGCGGCTTTCGCAAGCTGATCCAGATCGTGTTCGGCCTGTCCATCGCGTTCGCGGCTTCGAGCTTCTTCCTGTCGTTCTTTTCGTTCTCGGGCGGGGCTGTCGTATGAGCGGCCCGGATAGCTTCGCGGCCGGGTTCGAGGTGCCTTTGCATCGCTCGCTCACCGAGCCGATCTTGCTGGGCGGCGCACCGCGCACCGTGGCGATTGCCAACGGCACGCTGGCCGCCGCCGTCGGGCTGGGCCTGCAACTGTGGATTCCTGGCGTGGTGCTCTGGATCGTCGGCCATTCGCTGGCGGTATGGGGTGCGCGCGTCGATCCGCAGTTCATGGCCGTGTTCGCCCGGCACATCAAGCACCGCCCGCTGCTGGACGTGTGAGGGGACGCCGCCATGCTGAACCTCGCCGAATACCGCCAGCGCCCGGCCTTGCTCGCCGATTGGCTGCCGTGGGCCGGGCTCGTCGCGCCGGGTGTCGTCTTGAACAAGGACGGCAGTTTCCAGCGCACGGCCCGGTTTCGCGGGCCTGACCTCGACAGTGCCACGCAAGGCGAGCTGATCGCCACGTCGGCCCGCTTGAACAATGCGCTGCGCCGGCTGGGATCGGGCTGGGCGCTGTTCATCGAGGCCGAACGCAGCGCCGCCGCGGACTACCCGCACTCAGAGTTTCCGGAGGCGCTGTCGTGGCTGGTGGACGAAGAACGCCGCTCGGCCTTCGAGGACACCGGCCATCACTTCGAGAGCGGCTATCACTTGACGCTGGTGTACCTGCCGCCTGAAGAATCGCGCGCTCGTGCCGCCAAGATGCTCTACGAGAACACGCCGACGAATGGCGTGGACTGGCGCGAGCGGCTGCAAGCCTTCGTCGCGGAAACGGATCGGGTCTTTGACCAGCTCGATGGCGTCATGCCGGAAATTGCCTGGCTCGATGACGCGCAGACCCTGACCTACCTGCACGCGACCATCTCGACGCGACGCTATCGCGTCGGTGTGCCCGAGGTGCCTTTCCACATCGACGCGCTGCTGGCCGACTCGCCGCTGGTTGGCGGCCTGGCCCCCATGCTGGGCGACCGGCACCTGCGCGTGGTGTCGGTGCGGGGCTTTCCGACCTCGACCTGGCCGGGGATTCTGGACGACCTCAACCGCCTCGGATTTGCGTATCGCTGGAGTACGCGCTTCCTCTGCATGGACAAATCCGAGGCGGAAAAAGACCTCGCCCGCCTGCGCCGCCAGTGGTTCGCCAAGCGCAAGAACGTCATCGCGCTGCTGCGCGAAACGATCTTCCAACAGGAGTCGCCGCTGGTGGACACGGATGCCTCGAACAAGGCGACCGATGCCGATGCCGCGTTGCAGGAGCTGGGCAGTGATCAAGTCGCCTTCGGCTACCTCACCGCCACGGTGACGGTGCTCGATGCCGACCCGGCCGCAGCCGACGAGAAGCTGCGCATGGTGGAGCGCGTCATCCAGGGCCGGGGCTTCGTGACCATCTCCGAAACGCTCAATGCCGTGGATGCGTGGCTGTCCTCGCTCCCCGGCAACGCCTATGCCAACGTGCGCCAGCCGATCGTCTCGACGCTGAACCTGGCGCACATGATGCCGGTGTCGGCCGTGTGGGCCGGCCCCGAGCGCAACGCGCATCTGGACGGCCCGCCTCTCATCGTGACGCGCACCGATGGCGCCACACCGTTTCGCTTGGTCACGCACGATGGCGACGTGGGCCACATGCTGGTGGCCGGCCCGACGGGCATGGGCAAGTCAGTGCTGCTCGCCACGCTGGCGATGCAGTTCCGCCGCTACCTCGGCTCGCGCATCTTCGCGTTCGATATGGGGCGTTCGATGCGCGCCACGATCCTCGGGCTTGGCGGCGAGCACTACGACTTGGGCACGGACGGCGAAATCGCCTTCCAGCCGCTCGCCCGCATTGACCGCGAAGGCTACCGCACCTGGGCCGCCGAATGGATCGAAGGCCGTTTGCTGCATGAAGGCGTAGCAGTCGGCCCGGACGAGAAAGCCGCCATCTGGTCGGCGCTGGGCAGCTTGGCCGGTGCGCCCGTCGAGCAGCGCACGATGACCGGCCTGTCGGTGCTGCTGCAATCGAACGCGCTGCGCCAGGCGCTCGCGCCCTATGTGCTGGGCGGCGCGCACGGCAAGCTGCTGGATGCCGACCACGACCGGCTGGGCATGGCGGACGTGCAGGGTTTCGAGATGGAGGAGCTGATGCACAGCAAGGCCGCCGTCATGGCCGTGCTGCATTACCTCTTTGCGCGCTTTGACGAACGCTTTGACGGTGCGCCCACGATGCTGATCCTCGATGAAGCGTGGCTGTTCCTGGATGACCCGGTGTTTGCCGCGCGCATCCGCCAGTGGCTCAAGACGCTGCGCAAGAAAAACGTGTCGGTGATCTTCGCCACGCAGTCGCTCGCGGACATTAAGGATTCGAGCATCGCGCCCGCAATCATCGAGAGCTGCGCAAGCCGCATCTTCCTGCCGAACCCGCAGGCGACCGAGCCGCAGATTCGCACGATCTACGAGGGCTTCGGGTTGAACTCGCGCCAGATCGAGATCGTCGCCACCGCGCAACCCAAGCGCGACTACTACTACCAATCCCGCCTCGGCAACCGCCTGTTCGACCTCGACCTGGGGGCGGCGACGCTGGCCTTCGCGGGCGCTTCCACGCCGCAAGACCAGCGCGACATAGACCGCGTGCTGCTGGACGCCGGCACGCCCGGCTTCGCGGGTGCCTGGCTGCGCCATCGCGGCCTCGATTGGGCGGCTGACCTGCTGCCCTCGTTCCCCGGCCTCGCGCCGGATTCCCTCGCTGACCAACCACAGGAGATCCTGCCATGAAGAAGCGCCTTGTCGCCGCTGCCATCGCGGCCATGCTTTGCACCGCCACTGCCCATGCGCAATGGGTCGTGATCGACCCCACCAACCTCGTGCAGAACACGATGACCGCGATCCGCACGCTGGAGCAGATCAACAACCAGATTCGCCAGCTCCAGAACGAAGCGCAAATGCTGATGAACCAGGCGCGCAACCTCGCCAGCCTTCCATCCAGCGTGGTCGGCCAGTTGCGCGCCAACCTGGCGACGACCGAGCGGCTGATCGCCCAGGCCCGAGGCTTGGCCTACGACGTGACGAATCTGGATCGGGAGTTTGCCCGCCTGTACCCGGAGCAGTACGCCGCCACCGTCAGCGGCGACCAGATGTACCGCGACGCCCAGGAGCGGTGGAAGAACACGCTGGGCGGCTTGCAGACCACCATGCAGATGCAGGCGCAGGTGTCGCAGAACCTGGGCGAAGACGAAAGCGTGCTGGCCGATCTGGTCGGCAAGAGCCAGTCGGCGCAAGGCGCGTTGCAGGCGATGCAGGCCATGAACCAGTTGCTCGCCTTGCAGGCCAAGCAGTCGATCCAGTCGCAGCGGCTCCAGATCACGCAAGACCGGGCCGCCTCGCTGGAACTGGCGCGGCAGGCGGCGGCCACCGAGCGCGCCCGCGAAGTGCGGCGGCGCTTCCTCGGGGAAGGCACGCCGTACACGCCGCAGTCCGTCAACTTCTACCGCGACTGACAGGAGGCCGCCATGCGATGCGTCCTCGTCCTTGGTGCCGTGCTGCTGGCCGCTTGCGGCGAGCAGCCGGCCGACAACCTCGCCGATGCCCTGGCCGCCGATCGCGTGCGGCTCAAGGCATTGCGCGCGCAATGCGCGGCCGACCGGCAGGCCACGGGCGAGGACGCTTGCCGCGCCGCCGCCGAAGCCTTCCGGCGGCGCTTCTTTTCCGGCGAGGCCGGGCCGGATGAATACCAGACGCTGGCCGACCTGCCGCCGATCCCGCCCAGCTTCGAGGAACCGGAGGGCACGCCATGAATGACGTGACCATCATCGACCAGTTCCTCAACACCTTCGCCACCTACATCGACTCGGGTTTCGGGCTGCTGCGCGGCGAAGTGGCGTTCCTCACGGCCACGCTGATCGTCATCGACATGACGATCGCCGGGCTGTATTGGGCCATGAGCCACGCCACCGGCCAAGGCGATGACGTGATCGCCAAGCTGCTGCGCAAGGTGCTCTACGTCGGTGCCTTCGCCTACATCCTCAACAACTTCAACTGGCTGGCCAGCATCGTGTTCCGCTCGTTCGCGGGGCTGGGCATCACCGCCACCGGCTCGGCCATCACGATGGAGAACTTCTTGCAGCCGGGCCGGCTCGCCAAGACCGGCATCGACGCCGGGGCGCCGATTCTGGAGCAGATCGGCGAGATGGCGGGCTTCCCCGAGGTGTTCGCCAATCTCGATCCCATCGTGGTGATGTTCCTCGCGTGGCTGGTCGTGGTGCTGTGCTTCTTCGTGCTGGCGATCCAGCTTTTCATCACGCTGATCGAGTTCAAGCTGACCACGCTCGCCGGGTTCGTGCTGGTGCCGTTCGCGCTGTGGAACAAGACCAGCTTTCTCGCCGAGAAGGTGCTGGGCAACGTCGTGGCCGCTGGCATCAAAGTGCTGGTGCTGGCTGTGATCGTCGGCATCGGCTCGGGCCTGTTCGCGCAGTTCCAAGTCCACCCCGCCGAGCCGAACATCGACCACGCGCTGGTCATCATGCTGGCCTCGCTCACCTTGCTCGCGCTCGGGATCTTCGGCCCCGGCATCGCCACGGGCCTTGTGTCCGGCGCGCCCCAGCTCGGCGCGGGCGCGATGGCCGGTGCCGCCGTCGGCGCGGCCGGAACGGCAGTGGCTGTCGGTGCTGCCGCGACGGGCGTGGGCGGCGCGGTGGCCGCTGGCGCGCGCATGGCCCCGGCTGCCGCCAAGCTGGCCGGCAGCGGCGCGCGTGCCGCCACGTCGGCGGCTGGCAGCGCGAAGTCGGCGTTCCAGGCGGGTTCCGCTGCCGCCGGCGGCGGTGCCAAAGGCGCGATGGCGGGCTTGGGCAACGTCGCCAAGACCGGCGCGCAGTCTGCCGGACGCGCTGCCGCATCCCGCGCTTCCGCTGCCGGGCAGCGCATGGCCGCACCGTTCCGCGCGGGCTGGAACGGCGACGCTGGCGCGTCAGCCGGCCAGGCCGCCACCAGCGAAGCGCCGGCAGGCGCTGCCGCTGCACAGGCGCCCGAGCAGCCCGCTTGGGCCAAGCGGCTGCATCGCCGCCAGCAGCTCACCCACGCCGCGACCACCGCTGCCCACGCGCTGCGCGGTGGCGACGGCGGCGGCTCCGGGCAAGGCCCGAGCCTGCGCGGCTCCGACGACTGACGCGATTCACAAGGAGAACTGACCATGCGATTCAAGAAACCGCAGGTGCGCTACGCCGACACGCCGCAGCCTGCCACGCCGTACCAAACCGCCGGCCAGGTGTGGGACGACCGTATCGGCTCGGCCCGCGTCCAGGCCAAGAACTGGCGATTCATGGCCTTCGGCTGCCTCACGCTCGCGCTGCTGATGGCCGGCGGACTGGTGTGGCGCTCGGCGCAATCCATCGTCACGCCCTACGTCGTGGAGGTGGACAACGCGGGCCAGGTGCGCGCCGTGGGCGAAGCCGCCACGCCGTACCGGCCCAACGATGCGCAGACGGCGCACCACATCGCGCGCTTCGTGACGCTGGTGCGCTCGCTGTCCATCGACCCCATCGTCGTCCGCCAGAACTGGCTGGACGCCTACGACTACACGACCGACAAAGGCGCGGCCGTGCTCAACGACTACGCGCGGGTCAACGACCCGTTCGCGCGCATCGGAAAGGAGTCGGTGACGGTGCAGATCACCAGCGTCGTGCGTGCCAGCGACACGTCTTTCAACGTGCGCTGGACGGAACGCCGCTACGTCAACGGCGCTGCGGCGGGCCTGGAACGGTGGACGGCCGTGGTGTCCATCGTGCTCCAGCCGCCGCGCACCGAAGAACGCCTGCGCAAGAACCCGCTGGGCATCTACGTCAACGGCCTTTCCTGGAGCCGCGAGCTGGATTCTTCCGAAGGAGCAAAACCATGAACCTGTCTTTCCGCTTTTACGCTTTGCCGTTGATGCTTGTTGCCCTGGCGGGCTGCGCCACGCAAGGCAAGCCGCCGCCGACCATCTCGCTCGATGAGCCGGTGCCGGTGCAGGCCCAGCCGATGCCGGAGCCGCCCGCGCCCGTGGAGGTTGTGGCCGTGCCCGAGGTGCTGCCGATGCCGGCGCAGTTGATGCCGGCACCCGAGGCCGAGGACGCCAAGCCCACGCCCGAGCCGGCCGACGAGAAGGTGCGCGTTTCACGCGCCAATGCCGAGGCGCGTGTCGCGCCCACGCGCGAGGGCTACGTCAACGCGATTCAGGTGTGGCCCTTCACCGATGGCGCGCTGTATCAGGTCTATGCGGCCGTGGGCCGGGTGACGATGGTTGCCTTGCAGCCGGGCGAGGAGCTGGTGACGGTGGCCGCCGGCGATACCGTGCGCTGGATCGTGGGCGACACGTCCAGCGGCAGCGGTGCCGACTTGCGCGTCAACGTGCTGGTCAAGCCGATCCGCTCGGGCCTCAAGACCAATCTGGTCATCATCACCAGCCGGAGGACGTACCTGCTGGAACTGACTTCCACGGAAAAGACGTGGATGGCGTCGGTGTCCTGGGAGTACCCGCGCGACCGGATGCTGGCCTTGCAGCGCCAGGCGCAAGCGGCCAGCGCCGCCGCGCCGGTGGATAGCGGCCTGTCGCTGGAGAACCTGCGCTTTCGCTACGCGATCGGCGGCAGCAATCCGTCGTGGAAGCCGCTGCGCGCTTTCGACGACGGGCAGAAGGTCTATATCCAGTTCCCCGCCGGCATCGCGCAAGGCGAACTGCCGCCGCTGTTCGTGATCGGGCCGGAAGGCGACGGGCAACTGGTGAACTACCGCTTCCGTTCGCCGTACTACATCGTGGATCGCCTGTTTGGCGCGGCAGAGTTGCGCCTGGGCGGTGACAAGGGCGACGTGGTGCGGATCGAGCGCACGGATGGCGTGGCACGGAGGAACTGACCATGAGCCAGGACGATACCCCCGACCTCGCCACGCGGCAGGCAGGCAAGGTCGCGCCCGAGGCGGTGGCGCTTCGCGCCCAGCCGCGTGCCGTGACCCGGTTGAACCGGCGCACGCTGGCCGTCCTCGTCGGCGGCCTGTCGGTCGCCGTGCTCGGGGCCACGATCTGGTCATTGCAACCGCACCGGCGCGGCGCGGGCGAGCAGACCGAGCTTTACAACGTCGATCGCGTCTCGAAGTCCGAAGGGCTGGACGGCCTGCCGTCCGACTACTCGAAGCTGCCGCCGAAGGTGCCCGAGCTGGGGCCGCCACTGCCGGGCGATCTTGGCCCGGCCATCGTGAACTCGCAGCAGTCCGCCGTGGCCGCTTACGCGGCCCCCGGCCACGATCCCAACGACGCCTTGCGCAAGGAGGCGGAAGCCGCAGCGGCTTCGTCGGTGTTTTTCCGCTCGGGCGGCCAGGGCCAGGCCGCCGCCACGGCCACGGTGGCGCCGCCGGGTGTGCCTGGTGCTGCCAACACGCTCGCGGCCTTCGACCCGCTCGCGGCTGGGCCGGCCTCGGCGGCGCCCCAGCCTGCCGATCCGACAGCTGTGCAAAACCGGCAAGACCAGAAAGAGGCGTTCCTGAAAGGCGGCTCTATGGAAACCCGCAATTCCGGAAACCTGAAAATGCCGGCCTCGCCGTATCAGGTCATGGCCGGAACGGTGATTGCGGGCGCGCTGGTGACGGGCATCAAGTCGGACTTGCCAGGCGACGTGATCGCCACGGTGACGGAGCCGGTCTATGACTCGGCCACGGGCAAGTTCCTGTTGATCCCGCAGGGGTCGCGCATCCTGGGTAAATACAACAGCCAGGTCAGCTACGGGCAGAGCCGCGTGCAGGTGGTGTGGAACCGGGTCATCCTGCCCGATACGTCCTCGCTGACGCTCGACAACCTTGTCGGCACCGATCCAGCCGGCTACGCCGGCCTGGAAGACGACGTGGACTGGCATTGGAATCGCATCGTCGCGGGCGCCGTGCTGACGACGCTGCTGGGCGTAGGCGCCGAGTTGGCCGCGCCAGAGAACCGCCAGGACGGCAACCGCATCGTCATCGCGGGGCGCGACAGCGCCCAGGACAGCATCAATCAGGTGGGTCAGGAGATCACCCGGCGCAACATGGACATCCAGCCGACGCTGACCATTAGGCCGGGCCTGCCGGTTCGCGTCATCGTGAACCGGGATCTGGTGCTGCGGCCGTGCCAGCCGCTGTTCTTCAACCGGGGAGCTTCCCAATGAACACGAAGAAACTGCGGCTAGGGCCGCTGCCCAAGACCGAGAGCGTCAAGCTGACCTTTGCCTGCCCGGCCAGCTTGAAAGCCGACCTCGACCGCTACGCCGCGCTGCACGCGCAGGCGTATGGCGAGGCCGTCGATGCCGAGAAGTTGATCCCGCACATGCTGGAGGCGTTCATGGCGGGGGATCGGGGATTCAGGAAGGGCACCACGACGCGGAGCGTGCCGTCCAAGCCGACGTGATGGCCCTCGAAGCCTGCCCAGCAACATCCATCGAACGCGCAGCCCAAGGCTGCGCGTTCTTCATTCTGGATGCCGCCAAGAGCCGCCTGGGCTATGATGACAAGACAAGCCCGCCGTCCCTCGGCAATCCAGCACGACACAGTGCGATGTGGCTTTCTCTCCCAACGCTCCTATGTGGCTCCTAGCCCACGAAGCCACACCGCGCCAAAGTGGCCGAGAAAAGAGCTAACCTACTGTCCCATATACGGTTTCAAGTCCTGCGTGATTTGCACAAAGGACTTGACACCAGAACTTTTTTGAACGTTGCCGGGCAGGCGATGGGCACACAAAAAGCCCGCTCTCGACGGCGGGCTATTGGTGTGGGGGTTGGATGATTACGCTTTTGAACACATCAGTGCAGCATCCAGCAACCTGCCATGGTCGTACCAGGCATCACGTTGATAGGCCGTGAAGTGGCGCTCGCTTCCCGTGCCCCGCAACTCTACAAGCCCCTCTGCCTTGTCGGGGTCAGTGCTTTCGACGAAAAGCCTGACCGCGTTATCACCCTCGACTTCATAGGTTTTCACATTCCCTTGTAGCTCGCCTTTGACGCAGCCCAGATAAGCGGGTGGGCTTTTCACGGTAGTGCCAGCGGTATAATCGTGGCTGTCACGCACATCAGGGTTTTGTGCGCAGCCTGCGACGAACAACGAGGCTGCCCCGATTACCAGTATTGCACCTGCCAGCGATCTTGAGTTTTTCACGCGACACGCTCCTGCAGCCCCATCGAAAACTGGGAAATGTTGCCAAGCAGCCTGCCCCTTTTTTGGTTTTTGTCCTGCCCATGTTACTGCTCAACTACAACAGGGCATCAGGTTTGTTTGCTATATAGGGTTCGGGGCGTTTCCCTCACGCCCTGCCTTGCCCCCGATTACGAGTAAGGCCTACCCATTACCGGGGTCAGGGGATGGCGTTGAGAAACACATAAGTCGCCGCCAGATCGAGTACCAGCACAGCAACCACGCTGAAAATCATGTAATAGCGGTCATCCTGAGTCATTTCTGCGTACTCCGCATGATCAATGTCTCAGGGGTCACAGCAATTCCCGTTCCAGCGCCCTGATGCAGCCCGCTGACACTGCGCCAGCCCAACCGCGCAATCGCGCAGTCAGTCCTTGATCTGGCATACGCCATTGGCTTTGTTCTTACCGGTATACGAGACGTCAGGCGAGCCGTCCGGGTTGATCGACAACGATACCGTTACCCCGCCACCTTTGGCCTCGAAATAGTTGTCATTGAATTTCTTCAGCGTGGCTTCCTTGCCGTTGATGTAAACAGGCCCACCTTTATCGGCATGGACCTCGATATTGCCGGGGCATGTAGCGTTCAACAGCGGAATACCGGCGTGGGCAGTGCCCGATGCGGCAAGCAACAGGCCTAGTAACAAACGCTTCATTTGCAGTGTCCTCGTGGGGTTGTCGGGGTGCGCGCGTTAAAGCAGTCCTGCGATGACGAAGAGTCTCATCGCTCGTTCGAGATGGTAGGCAAGCACATGCAGGGTCATCTCGCTACGCATTTTTTTTCATTCCGTGCATCCAGTCCACCCGTTGGCGGGTATTGCTAGTGGGCGGCCTTTGACTGCCCGGCCCAATGACTTTCAGGAGCACTGCCCATGAACTTCAAATACTCCACCTGCCTGCTTGCCTGCAGCTTCGCCCTTGCGCTGCCGCCCGCCCACGCCCAGACCGCGCTGCCAGAAGCGGTCAAAGTCCCTGATGGCCATCGCGTCCTGCTCGAAACCGTCGGCGTCGGCGAGATCACCTACGAGTGCCGCGACAAGGCCAACACCCCCGGTCAGACCGAATGGACTTTCGTCGGCCCCAAGGCAGTGCTCAATGACCGTACCGGTAAACAGGTGGGCGACTACTTTGGCCCACCCGCTACCTGGCAGGCCAAGGATGGCTCGAAGGTCACCGGCACCCAGCTGGCAGTGGCACCGGCGGACAAAGGCGCCATCCCCTATCAACTGGTCAAGGCCAACCCGGCCGAAGGCAAAGGCGCCATGCAGGGGGTCAGCTATATCCAGCGCCTGGCTACCCGCGGCGGTGTGGCGCCGTCAGTCGACTGCACGGCGCAGAACAAAGGTGCCAGGCAGGTCGTCCAGTACCAGGCTGACTATGTGTTCTGGACAGCCAAGTGACACGCACCCGACCCTACGCCCTGCGAGTGATGATCTACGCTCGATGGCAAGCCCCCCGGCTGGATGGCCGGGGTACTTGCCTTACACAAGGAAGCCACACACGTTGAACTCGCCGGCCGCCCCCTTCGACTTCCACCGCTGCCTGTTAGCCTGTGCACAGGGTGACCGACGGGCCCTGCAGGCGCTCTACGATCACGAAGGCGCGCGCCTGCTGGGCGTTGCCCGGCGTATCGCACGTGACGACGCCACCGCAGAAGACATCGTCCACGATGCGATCATCCGCATCTGGACCCGCGCAGCCAGCTACGACCCGGCGCGCGGCTCGGCTCGAGGCTGGATCTACAGCATTACCCGCCACCTGGCGCTGAATTCGATACGCGATACCCGCCGTGAAACTGTACTGACCGATGCCGACACCGAAACTGCATCAACATTGCACGGGAGGGTTGATGACCTTGACCTCTGGTCCGGCTCAGCAAAGATTTACCGTTGCCTGGAACAACTGCAGCCCGCACCGCAACGCTGCATCCTGCACGCCTACGTGGACGGCTGCAGCCACGCCGAGATAGCCGGTTTATTGGGTGCGCCACTGGGCACCGTCAAGGCCTGGATCAAACGCAGCCTCAAAGCGCTACGGGAGTGTCTGGAATGAAGCCCGATTCTGCCGAAGAACTGGACAGCCTCGCCGGGGAATACGTGCTGGGAACCTTGTCGCCGGAGCAATATGCCGTAACGGCCGAACGCCTGCGTACCGACCCCGCGCTTCGCGCCGCCGTGGATGCCTGGGAGGCCCGGCTGCTGGAACTGACCGCGCTGTCTACCCCGCAGCCCCCTAGCCCCCGCCTGTGGCGCCGTATCCAGCGCAGCCTCGACGAGCTACCCGCACCGCGCATGCAGGCTCGCTGGTGGCAACGCCTCGGCCTGTGGCAAGGGCTCAGCGCCGCGGGGCTGGCGGCAAGCCTGCTGCTGGCGTTTACCTTGCTGACCACGCCCGCCTCTACCACGGAATATCTGGTGGTGCTGGTGGCGCCGAACAGCCAGGCCCCCGGCTGGGTGGTGCAGGCCAGCGACAGCCACATGATCGAACTGCTGCCGCTGGGTAAGGACAAGGTCCCCGACGGCATGGCCCTGCAGTTCTGGACCAAGGGCGAGCAATGGCGTGCCCCGGTTTCGCTTGGCCTGGTCAAACCGGGCGAACCCTATCGAGTTCCGCTGGAAAGTTTGCCACCCCTGGAGGCCAATCAACTGTTCGAGCTGACGCTGGAGAAAGCCGGTGGCTCGCCGACCGGTCTGCCGACAGGGCCGGTGAAGTTCATTGGTCGCGCGGTGAAAGTGATATGACACGACAGGGCCGCAGAACGCGACTGCGGCCTTCGCAAGGCTGGACCTATGGTCAGGCGCGGATCACCTCAAGGCGATCCCGCCCTGCCTCTGTGATGGCGTTCTCTCCTTCATCGCTGATGCGATAACGTCCTGACACCATTTTGGTAATTGAGAACCGGACCAGCCCGCTTTGGGACAAGGCTTGGCCTGCTTCGAAGCTCATTGCCTGCTCCAGGTCGAAGATCTTGATTTCTCCGATTTTGTAGTGTGCAAACGCGACCAAGGCGTTATCCAGTTCTTGTTGACTGATCGTTGTAGCGACGTCCATTCGACCTCCCAGGTCATGAGAGCCCCGGTCCGTGGGGTTGGAGGCAACGAACCGGGTGGCTTGTTGAAGGCGGACCGTACTATGCAGTCACGGAAGTCGCTACTGGCTTTCCATCCATGCTGGATGGGTAGGCAGCACGACATCCACCACACCTACGGTCACTTCAGGCGCCGTCGCCGCATGCCCCGCGCCACCTGCTTCGCGGGTAGACGCGCTCGGAGATCCGACCCCTGCGCCCTGCTCAGACCATGCTCATCGCCGCACGCAGCGCCAGCAGGTAGGTTTCGACACCAAACCCGCAGATCTGCCCGCGCACCACCTCGGCAAATACCGAGTGATGGCGGAATGGCTCCCTGGCATGAATGTTGGACATGTGCACTTCAACCACCGGCACTTCGATAATGGCCAACGCATCACGAATGCCGTAGCTGTAATGGGTCCAGGCACCGGCATTGATCAGCACGGCATCCACCCGGTCCTCATAGGCCTGATGGATGCGCTCGCACATGGCGCCCTCGAAGTTGCTCTGGAAGCTCTCGACCTGTGCCCCCAGCTCCTCGCCCAGGGCCTGTAACGCCTGGTCGATGTCGGCCAGGGTCGCTGTGCCGTACTGGCGCGGGTCGCGCTTGCCGAACATGTTGTGGTTGATGCCATGCAGCATCAGTACATTGGCGACCATCGACCTACTCCAAGGGAATCGTCAGCTGATTGATCACCGCACGTGTGTCGGGCCGCACCCCGCGCCACCAGGCAAACGCCTCGGCGGCCTGCTCCACCAGCATGCCGACGCCATCGGCCAGGCGCGCCTGGCCCTGCTCGCGAGCCAGGCGCAGGAAAGGCGTGAGGCCTTTGCCATAGGCCAGCTCGTAGGCCAAGGCCGCCTCGCCCAGCACATCAGCCGGCAGGGGCGGCAAGTCCGCGGTCAGGCTCGCCGAGGTGGCGTTGACGACGATGTCGAACGATTGCCCTTCCAGCGCTTCGTAGCGGCTGATGCGCAGACGCGAGTGATCGAGCTCGTTACGCAGCGCCAGCGCCTTGGCCATGTCCCGGTTGGCGATCACCAGCTCGCTAGGCCCCGCCTGCAGGAACGGCAGCAACGCCCCGCGCACCGCGCCGCCAGCACCCAGCAGCAGCACACGGCGGTTGCGCAGCGGCTCGCCAAGGTTCTCCTCGATGTCCCGCAGCAAACCGATGCCATCGAAGTTTTCGGCGACGATGCGGCCATCCTCGAACTTCAGCGCATTGGCCGCCCGTGCCAATTGCGCCCGCTCGCTGCGCCGGTCGGCCAGCTCGAAGGCACGCAGCTTGAACGGGGCGGTGATGTTCATGCCCTTCCCGCCTTCGCTACGAAACTGCAGTACCTGGGCTTCGAAGTCGTCCAGCGAGCCTTCGATAGCCCCGTATTCCAGCTGCTGGTTGCTGGCCTGGGCGAACAGGCCATGAATCAGCGGGGACTTGGTGTGGTTGATCGGTCGGCCGATCACTGCGTAGCGGTCGCTCATCGTGCATCTCCGTGGGTAAACAACACGCCATCCGCCTGCAAGGCAGTGATTTCTTCAGGGCTGAAGCCAAGCCCGGCGGCCACTTCGGCGTTGTGCTGGCCAAGGTCCGGGGCTACTTGGTGAATCGTGGTATCGCAGTCGGAAAAGCGGAACGGCAGGTTGGCCAGGCGCAGCGTGCCGTAGCGTGGGTGCTGCTGCTCGATGACCATGTTGCGTGCCTGGATCTGCGGGTCGGCCAGCACTTCATCGATGCGTTGAACCTTGGCACTGGGGATGTCGATGCCATCGAGCAACGCCAGGATCTCGGCCACCCGACGCGCGCCAACCCAATCGCGGACCACCGCCAGGATCGCCTCGCGGTGGGCGTTGCGGCCGTTGAGGCCGTGGTAGCGGCGGTCGCTGCCGAACCCGGGCGGGCCGCCGTTGGCTTCGAGCATGGCCGCGAAGCGCTGCCAGGCATCGTCGACCTGGGCGGCGATCACCAGGTCGCCGTCGGTGGCGCGGAACACGCCGTACAGGGTCGAGGTGGGCATGTCGTGGCCGGTCTGCTGGGGCAACACAGTGCCACCGGACAGCGTGTAACACTGCACCGCGTATTCGTGCATCGACACCAGGGTGTCGTACAGCGCCATGTCGATGTGCTGGCCACGGCCACTGCTCACCCGGCCGAGCAGCGCGGCATTGATCGCCGCCACCGCGTGGATGCCGGTGTACATGTCGCCCAGGGAAATACGCAGCAGCGGCGGTGCCTCGCCCGGCACGCCCACCATCTGCATGATCCCGCTCTTGGCCTCGGCGATCAGACCGAAGCCGGCGCGGTGGGCGTCCGGCCCGGTATGGCCGTAGGCGGAAATCGAGCAGTACACCAGGCGCGGGTTGCGCGCCGACAGCTCGGCGTAGCCCAGGCCCAGCTTGTCCAGGGCGCCGGGGCGGTAGTTCTCGATGAACACGTCGGCCGAATCGGTCAGGCGCTGCATGAACGCCTTGCCGCGCGGGTCCTTCATGTTGACGCTGACGCCCTGCTTGCCCATGTTCAGCTGCAGGAAATAGCCGCTCTGCTGGTCGTCCAGGGTGAACGCATGCTGGCGGCCGGCGTCGCCGCTACCCGGCCGCTCGACCTTGATCACCTCTGCGCCGAGCGCCGCCAGGCAACGGCCGACATAGGGGCCGGCGAGGAAGTGGCTGTAGTCAACGACGCGGATACCCGCCAATGGCAATGTCTGGCTCATGCTAATGCCCTGCGCGGCACCATCAACCGGTGCTCGCCACGTTGCACGACTTCGCCGTGCTGGTTGATCAGTTCCGAAGGCAGCACCACGATGCCCCAGCCAGGTCGGCTGTTGCTCGGGCGCATCGCACCCACCCGCATGCGCACATGGAGCACGTCGTTGACCTTGATCGGCAGCACGAAGTCCCAGGTCCAGCCCAGCGACATGCCCGGCAGGAAGCGGTACTCGCACTGGGTCTTCAGGCCGTCGGCGATCGACAGCCCGAACAGGCCGTGGGCGACCAGGCAGCCAAAGTGGCTGGCGTTGGCGTAGGCCTCATCGACATGCACCGGGGTGTGGTCGCCGGTGAGGTCGGCGTAGGCCAGGATGCGTTCGCGGGTCACGGTGTAGGTCGGGCTGATGCACTCATCGCCTTCGCGGGCATCGTCCCAGTACTTTTCAATCACGCTCATGCCTGCACCTCCGCGCGCGGGTCGATGGCCAGTGCCTGGGCTACGCATTTGGCTGGCAGCGCCTGGATGAACTCCACCGCCAGGCCATCAGGCAGGCGCAGCCAGTTGCGGCCCTGGGGCATCTCACTGACGCCAAAGCGTTGGGCGGCGGCCAGCGCCGCTTCCAGGTCTTCGCACATGATGCCCAGGTGCGCCAGGCGCCCTTCAGGGCCAGCGAAGTCCGGCTGGTGAATGAACTGCAGGCCGCCGAGTGTCCAGTACTGCGCCGGTTGCTCGACGTCACCCTGCACTTCACGCATGGTCATGCCGCACACCTCGCTGAAAAAGCGGATATGCCACTGAATGTCCTGCACCCAGAACGCCACGTGTTCGAGGTAGGCTTTTGGCTGGCTCATGGGGTTTCCCTCTTCTGGTGATCGGCCATGGCGCGCTCGATACCCTTGATGCAGGCCACCAGGGTCGCGTTGACCGGCGTGGCCACGCCATGGCGCTGGCCCCAGCGCACGACGGAGCCGTTGATGAAGTCGATTTCGGTGATCGAGTTTTTTTCCAGGCTCTGCAGCATCGAGGTGCGGAAGCTCGCCGGCAGGCCTTCGGCGGCCAGTGACCAGGCAGCCTCGGGGCTGGTCAGGCTCAAGCGGATGCCGGCGCGCTCGGCCACGGCGATGGCCTCGGCCACGGCGGCCTTGGCGGTGCTTTCCAGCAGCGGCTCGCTGTACAGCTGGCCGTAGCTGAGCCTGGTGATGCCGCTCAACGCACCGGTGGCGACGTTGACCAGCAGCTTGTCCCACATGGTGCCGAGGATGTTGTCGCTGACCGTGGTGGCCAGCCCGGCATTGTTGAACGCTTCGGCGATGGCCTGCACGCGGGGCGTCAGCTGGCCGTCGAGCTCGCCGATGAAAGTCTGTTTGCCGGCCACACCGGCGCGGATCGAGCCCGGCGCGAGGAGCACGCCGCCGACATAGGTCTTGCCAGCCAGCACCCGCTCGCGACCCACCACTTCGGCCAGGATGTCCTCGTGGCCGAGCCCGTTCTGCAGCGACAGCACCAGCGTCTGTGGGCCTATCAGCCCGTGGGCACCGGCGATGGCCTCGGCAGTGTGAAACGACTTCACCAGCACCACCACCAAATCGGTCACGCCAACGTCTACGGCTTCGATGGCCGCCTTGACCGGTACATGGCGCTCGCCCCGTTCGTCCTGCACCCGCAGCCCATGCTGGTTGATCGCCTCGACATGCGCGCGGCCGCGGTTCAGCAGCCAGGTTTCATGCCCTGCCTCGCTCAAGGCCGCGCCGATGGCGCAACCCAGTGCACCGGCGCCCAGAATGCAGATTTTCACGTCGCAGACCTCCTGTGATTTGCGATCACCTTATGCAGCGGGGTTTATTTGCGCTATACAATGCCCTCAATACAGCTATTGAGAATTTCAATAATGACTACCCTGGAGGCCCTGCCCGAACCCAAGCTGCTGCAGCTGTTCGACGTGCTGTATCAATGCCGCAGCGTGACCCGCGCCGCCGAACAGCTGGGGCAGAGCCAGCCGACCATCAGCATCTGGCTGGCGCGCCTGCGCGAGCAATTGAACGACCCGCTGTTCGTGCGCACGCCAGGCGGCATGGCCCCTACCCCGCGCGCCGATCAGCTGATAGGGCCGTGCCGCGAGGTGCTGGAATCGCTGCGCCGGCTGACCGCCTGGGAGCCGCAGTTCATCGCCGCCACAGCGCAGCGGCGTTTTCGCCTGTGTGTCAGCGATGCCAGCCACATCACCTTGCTGCCCAGCATCCTCAACCATCTGCGCAGCCATGCGCCGGGCATCCGCCTGGAGGCGGCGCGGATCGACGGCAATACCGAGAGCGCGCTGGAATCGGGCGAAGCGGACCTGGCCATCGGCTTCGTGCCCTGGTTGGGCGGGGGGATGTATCAACAGGTGCTGTTCGAGCAGGACTGGGTGTGCCTGAGCAACCCGCAGCATCCGCGCCTGGGCGATGGCATGAGCCTGGAGCGGTATCGGGCCGAGGGGCATGTGCAGATCAGTTTCGGCACCGGGCAGAAGCTGCTGGAAGCGGGATTGGCGCGGGCCGGGATCGAACGGCGGATCATGCTCGAGCTGCCAGCGTTTCTCGGGCTGGGGAAGATAATCGGGACTACCGACCTACTGGGCACCTTGCCGCGGCATATCGGGCAGACACTGGCCGATATGCATGGGCTACAGGTCCATGACTGCCCGTTCGAAGTGGAGGGATTCACGGTCAAACAGCATTGGCACGCCCGCTATCATCAGGACAATGGAAATCGATGGTTGAGGGAGGTCGTTCGCGGATTGTTCCAGTGAGCCAGCCAAGCATGATCCCGTTTCGACTTGGATAGCTGATGTGATTCAGCCCATCCGCCATGGCCGCAAGCCCATCTTCGTGAAGCACAGAGATCAGTCACGGATCCCGGATAAATCCGCTTCTGCAACCGCGCGCAACTGCGGATCGGGCAGAGCAGTTGTCTTGCGACTAGCTTTACCTCGGACACTGAAATCTCCGTTCAAAGCTCAACCAGGTAAAGGTTCGTTATGACTAGAATAATCGAGCTGACGATCACCGACGGTTACCTCAATCCGTTTGCCTCGCCGGAAAACCCCAAGTTAAGCCCCGAACTGGCGGACTATCTGTCAGATAGCGCCTGGTACCACCCCGAACTGTGCCAGCACATCCGTTGCCCGGAAGACGAGCGAGAACGCCTGCAGCAAGCGATCAAAAATACCTTCGCGCAAAAGCGGGAACAACTCGGAGGGGATATTCGCACCCAACGGCTGGTGGCGCTGACACTCTTGGGCTTGGCGCTAGCCTTGGTGCTGGCTGGCACAGCGCTGGGCATTGAAGGCACCATCCCGGTGGGCGTTGTTACTGTCACCGCGTGGATGCTGCTTTGGCGTAGCGCAGAGATATTTTTTCTGGATATCCGCAGCATTAAACGGCAGCAGCGCAAGTACCAACGCATTGCCAGCGCATCAAAGCAGTTTGTGCCTTAGTTCTGGCGGGCTGGAAATCCGACTTTTCAACTCCTATGTCTTCGCAACCACCGGCGATTCAGTCAATGACCTTGCACGACCTGATCCGGCTGCGTGCCCATACTCGCGAGAAAAACATCGGTATCCCGATTGGTCCGCAGGCAGACCACGCGACAGTCCGACGGGGCCGTCGCCACGAATCGCTTCATCGCCTCCCGAGACGAGGTTTTCGTCCGCCACATGAACCTGAAAAACTCCGGCAGGTTGGCCAGCAGTTCCGGGCAGTTTTCCGGCAAGTCAGGCCGGGATCGACCGCGGTTCGACATTGTTCTGAGGAGCACGCGCCAGAATCGGAGCGGCGCCGAGCGATCAATCCATATCAACATGTCAGCGCGGGCCAGCCGGTTGTTCCATGTGGTCGAATGCCCGCCTTCGAAGATCCAGCGCTCACGGGCCTCTATCTCATTACAAAGACGCGTCTTCTCGTCGCGGCTCCGCTCGACCCACCCTGGCTGCCAATGAATCGTGTCGATATGCACGACCGGCAAGCCTGTGCGCTCGCCAAGCTTGCGCGCCAGGGTACTTTTCCCAGACCCTGGCTGACCAATGATCATCACCCGTTGCATTGAAGCTCCCTCTCGCCATGCCTACTGAATTTCGGGCGCGCGATTCTACGGCAATGGGCGACGCGGTCAAGGCACGGGCAACAGCGTCGCGGCATTGGGTGATGAACTCGCCGAGGACATCTTCATGAACCAGGGCGTAGTCCGGTGCAACGCAGGTCTGGCCAGCGTCATCTTGCGTCTTCCAGGCCGTTGTAATGCGCAGACGTTTCAACCCATCTTCGATACTGGCGAGCGCGACAGGCCATGAAGAGCTGTTGCTGGATCAGCGCGCGCAACGGCGAAACGCTCGGGTCGGGCTTTTTAGCCCGGCTGAGTTTGCGCAGTTGAAACTTCACTACTGCCATGTTCGCCAAGGATGCGATGGCTTTGTTTTTCCAGGTGATCGGTGGCAATTGAGGGGCGTTGTCCTTGCCCTGCAACCAGTCACGAGGCAAGTGCGGATCGATGGCTAACGCCGTTCCGATACCCACCATGTCCACACCGCTCTGCACGACGCTTTCGGCCACCGGGCGCCGACGTATACCGCCAGTGACCATCATCGGCATTTTGGCGACGGTTTGGAGATCACGGGCGAACTCGACGAAATAAGCTTCGCGAGCCAGGGTGCGACCATCGCGCGCGTCACCCTGCATGGCGGGGACTTCGTAGCTGCCTCCCGATAACTCCACCATGTCTACGCCCAGGTCGTTGAGCCACTCAACGACCTTTTTCGCGTCTTCGGTGGTGAACCCTCCGCGCTGGAAATCGGCGGAGTTGAGTTTGACCGCCACTGCAAAATCCACAGAAACCACGGCCCGGACCGCCTTGACGATTTCGAGCAACAGGCGCGCCCGGTTTTCCAGAGAGCCACCCCACTCGTCCTTCCTGTGGTTGGTCAGCGGCGAAAGGAACTGGCTCAACAAATAGCCGTGGGCAGCGTGGATCTCCACACCTGTGAATCCGGCTTGTTCGCCCAGGCGTGCGGTGTTCGCAAAGCGCTGAATAACCTCTTCGATCACACCGGGAGTCATCGCGTGAGGCGTGTCAAAACGCTTGGACATTTTGCCCAGTTCCAGCGGCACGGCTGACGGTGCCCAGGTTTTTTGCCCAAGATTGGACTGCATCTGCCGCCCTGGGTGGTTTATCTGCAACCAGAACTGCGCACCGCCGGATCGACCAATACGCGCCCAGCGCTTGAACTTGTCCAGTTGCTGATCGTCCTGTAATACCACGCCACCCGGCCCGGTCATGGCGCGGCCGTCGACCATCACATTGCCAGTGATAATCAGGCCGGCACCACCGTCGGCCCACGCTTGATAGAGACGCATGAGTGCTTCGGAAGGCGCCTGGTGGGCATCCGCCATGTTCTCTTCCATGGCGGCTTTGGCGATTCGGTTCTTGACGGTCGAACCGTTGGGAAGCATCAGGGTGTCGAACACATTCATGGAGCAGTCCTCAACTGGAAATGCGGCCACCTTAAGTTTGAAGTCGACTTTAAGGTCAATACCTTTTTCAAGGTCAGTCGATTTTCAACACGCCGGCACCTGGCAAGTGCGTCACCCGATGGGCGCCCAACAACCGAGTGGGGGTGTTCAATCGAAGTCTTGGCCGTACCGGGTGAAAAGCTCGAGCGCGAATCAAACCCAGCGCCAGATGCATCGGACATTATTTGCAGCAAGGGGATTGACCTTAAAGCGAGGTTTAAGGTGAGCATGCACTGACCTGCTTGAGTGATGGAGCTCGGATGATGCTCAAGACCTTTGTTTCTTATGCGTTGGTACTGATAGGTAGCGCTTTCATGACATTTGCAAATGCTGGCACCGCCGCTTCCACAACGACTGCCAAGAATAGCCAGATTCTGGTGATTATGACCAATCACGCCAGATATCCTTCACGCACCGATTCCACGGGGTTGTGGCTAACTGAGCTGACGCATTTCACCGATGTGGTGGAGGCGGCTGGCTACAGCACAGTTTTTGCCAGTCCCAAAGGCGGTGCGGTGCCACTGGACGAGCGCAGTCTCGGTTGGCTGTACATGGACAAGGCCGCGCGTGAGCATTTGCAGTCCCCGGCCTTTCGCGCCCGCTTGCAGAACACGCTGCCGATCGCAGATATCGATCCGTCCCAGTTCGGCGTCATCTACTTCACCGGGGGCCATGGCGTGATGTGGGACTTCCCCAATAATCCCGACCTGCGACGTGTCGCCGAAACCATCTACAACCAGGGTGGCATCGTCTCGGCCGTCTGCCATGGCGTAGCGGGCCTGCTGGATCTGAAGGATGAAAAGGGCCAGTTGATCATCAAGGGCAAGAACATCACCGGCTTCTCTGATCGCGAAGAACTGTTCTCCGGCATGAAAAGCCAGGTGCCCTTCTTCCTTGAGGACAAGTTGGTGAGTCAGGGTGCTCGGTACCGCAAAGGCTGGCTGCCATTCACGTCATTTGCCATCACGGATGGAAGGCTTGTCACCGGCCAAAACCCTCAATCACCCAAAGCCGTAGCTGAAGCGGTGATGGCGGTGCTCTCTGGCGACAACGTAGCTCGCTGAACCCTCAAGTTGTTCCCACCCGCGGAGAAAGACCGATTGAAACTTGCAAGCACCGCATTAACAGGATTGCTGTTCAGCTCAATTGCCAACCAAGGGTTGGCGGGGACGCCTGAAATGCTCACGTCGACTGAAACCAACACAATCGAAATCGCAGGCCACCCGGTGCCGGTCGTCAAAGGCGGCCTGTACGACCGTTATCGCTCGAACCCGCCCTTGTCGGTGATTGCAGCAGAGCTGCCGGGTGTTGATTTGAGCTGGTTCAAAGGACTGGAAAAGCACAAGGTCGACATTGGCTTCGAGTCATACTCCCCGAACTTCTACTACCAGAACAGTCGGGTAACGGCTGTCTACACGGCCGACTTGGACGCACTTCGGGCATTGATGCCGCCGGAAGTACTAGCAACCGCATCCCCCCTGCAAGTCTGGCCAGGCCGGGGCTTGGTTGCGTTTACTGCATACACCTATGAGCATTGTGATAACGACGCCTATAACGAAGTGGCCGTGTCGATCATTACCAACACGCCAGGCAAAACCAATCTGGGTCCGTTCACACTGATTGGCCAGTCGATGTCCGGCGACTTTTGGGGCTATGTACTCAAGCTGCCGGTCAATACCGAGCTTGCACGGGTGCGTGGTGTCGTCGGTTACAACCTGCCTAAATGGCTGACCGGTATCGACCGCAAAGAAGATGCCCAGTCTGTGGTCTATGACATCATCGACAGCCAGACCGGAAAAGTCGACGTGTCCTTCAAAGCGAAGAAGCTCGACAAGCTCTCTCGCGAAGTCGATATCGTCACCAGCAGCTTTACCAATCTCGATCATCAGGGCCAGTTGGCATACGGTTATGCGGTTTCCCGCCAACTGCGTCATGGCTCGAGCCGCGACGCAGATTCAGCCACCCTCACACTAGGCGACGGCGCTCTGTCGAATTACCTCCGCACCCTGAAGTTGGGGAAAATGATGAAGTACGAATACGTGCCAGCGTTTCAGAGTGCGCTCTATGCACCCAAACCACTCGCCGGCCTGATTGGCGAGCGCTGAGACCTTTTGCGCCTGTCAGGCCCCGGAAGCCTGGCGGGCGTTTTTTCTCGTTGAAGACGTTACCGCACGCTTGCCGGACGCTTGGCCAACCCCTTCTTCACGCAAACGATTTATCAGCATTTGCGCATTGTCCGCGCACGCCATGCCTTCGGGCTTACCCTCAATGCCTTCGATGACGCGCAGAAGTTGCGCTTTGTTTTGTGCTAGCCGTTCCTCCAGCGCACTGATTTCCTCAACCTTTTGCTTGAGCCCAGTGAGCAACTCGTCGTGCCGCCAGCCACTGGCGTCCATCGGCATCAATTGCCGGATCTCCTCCAAAGAAAAACCTGCCGCCTGTGCGCTGGTTATAAGTTGCAGCACCCATTCGGTATCAGGCGCATAGTCCCGGTATCCATTGGCCTTGCGCTCGACGGAGCTGATCAGGCCACTGGCCTCATAGAATCGAATGCGTGACGGTGCCAGTCCACTGATTTTTGCCAGTTCACCTATTCTCATACCTCACCCTGAAAAACCTATTGACCTTAAAGTTGACTTTAAACCTGAAGTCATCGGGCGGCCAAGCACAACGTGTGACTTGGTCGCCTTGGTTTCATAGGGAAGCGGAGGCCGCGGATTCGATCATTCGTACACAATCACGCGCTCAGTGGGCGCTGATATCGTTCAGCCGCGTGGGTTTGTCGAATGTCAGACATCAGCCCTTGACGTGCACCTTCCAGTGCATCCCAGCGCTCGGCAACATGAAGTGGCGGGATGGTTACCAACTCGCGACGGTCGAAACCGACAAGTGCAGCATCGACCAGCTCACCGACCTCCATCACCTCCGGGAGTGTGTTGACGTCAATGCCGGCACGCGCCCAGATCTCGGTGCGGGTCGCTGCCGGCAGCACCGCTTGCACGTACACGCCCTTGGGTGACAGCTCCTGACTCAGCCCCTGTGACAGAAACAGCACGAAGGCTTTGGTAGCGCCGTAGATGGACATGCCGAACTCGGGCGCAAAACCCACCACTGAACCCACGTTGACGATCGCACCAGTGCCCGACTGCGCGAGGCGCGGCGCGATTGCAGCAGCGAGCCGCGTCAGCGCGGTAGTGTTGAGCGTGACAAGGCGCTCAATAGCTTCAGCGGACTGGTCCAGGAAACCACCCGATTGGGCCATACCCGCGTTGTTGATCAACACGCCGATATTGGCGTCGTCGCGCAGCCGACTTTCAAGCACGGACAGGTCTGCCGAGCTTGTCAGGTCGGCTGGCAGCACCTCAACGGCCACATGGCTTTCCTCGCGCAGACGTAATGCAAGCGCCTCCATGCGCGATGTGTCGCGCGCCACAAGGATGAGATCGTGGCCACGACGGGCGAAACGCTCGGCGTAGGTGGCGCCAATGCCGCTGGAGGCGCCAGTAATGAGTACGGTCGGACGTGTGGTCATGGAAGTTACCTTTATGTCGATGGTTGTGTGAGAAATACGGCGGCAGTCACATCTTGATTACGACCTTGCCCTTGGAGCGCCCTTGAGCAAGGTACTCAAGCGCACCCTTTGCGTCCTCGAACGGAAATACCCGGTCGATCACCGGCTGAATTTGCTGGGCGTCCAGAAGCTTGCCGATTTCGGCGAGTTGGGCACCGTCGGGCTGCACGAAAAGAAACGAGTATTGGACATTCCGCCTCTTTGCCAGGCGCATGATCTTGCGGCTCATCAGGCCGAACACGAAGGTCAGGAGGAGGTTCAGGCGTTTGGCCCGGGCGAACGCAGCATCCAGTGGGCCAACGAGCGAGACAATCTGGCTTCCGGGTCTGAGGATGGACAAGGATTTTTCAATCGCATCCCCCCTTACGGTTCCGAGCACCGCGTCGTAGTCGCGCAGCACGGTCTCGAAATCCTGCGTCTTGTAGTCCACAACCTCGTCCGCCCCCAGAGCGCGCACCAGGTCAACGTTGCCTGTACTGGTAGTGGTGCCCACCTTTGCACCGAGGTGTTTGGCCAACTGGATTGCGAATGTACCGATGCCCCCCGACCCGGCAGGAATGAACACCTTCTGCCCGGCCTGAAGCTTGAGGCGCTCTTTCAGCGCTTGCCATGAGGTGAGGCCGACCATCGGGATCGACGCCGCCTGCTCGAAGCTCAGATTGGCCGGTTTCAGCGCGGCGGCGCTTTCCGGCACAACCGCGAACTCCGCAATCGCCCCTGTGCCAAGATCGAAGAGGCTGGCGAAGACAGCATCGCCTGGCTTGAAGCGGGTCACATTGCTACCTACCTCGGTCACGATGCCGGCCAGATCGCTGCCCAGGGTGGCTGGCAGCTGGAAATGCAATACAGGCTTGAACATCCCCGTTGGAATCATGTTGTCGATCGGGTTCAGGCCGGCAGCGTGGACTTGCACCAGTAATTCGTCAGCCTTTGGCGTGGGGCGGGGAACGTCGGCCAACCCGATGTCGGGTGACTTGCCGTAGCGCTTGAAGGTCAGTGCTTGCATGATTCGGCTATTCATCATTGGTTTTTGCGGGTGGATGGCTCGTCATCGAGGTGTTACTATCGATTTGATACAGACAATACTACCCTTTCGCAGGCAGGTCACTATCAAAATAGTATGGACGTGAAAAATAGTTGCGATAACCCGTGCCCGATCGCCCGCAGCCTGGCAGTTGCCGGTGATGCCTGGAGCATATTGATCCTGCGTGATGCCCATGCCGGCCTTTCTCGCTTTGACCAATTCAGGAAAAGCCTGGGAATTGCACCGACAATGCTGACCCGCCGGCTGGCGACACTGACGGAGGAAGGATTACTGGAGAAGCGGCGCTACTCCGAGCACCCGCCTAGGGAGGAGTACCTGCTGACCGCTGCGGGTCGCGATTTTCTGCCTGTGCTGTTCATGATTGGTGCATGGGGCCGGCAATACCGAGGCGGTGGTAAGCTGACGCGCTTCTTCGATGCGCAAACAGGCACAGAAATCAAAGCTGTCGCCGTGGACGAGATTACGGGGGCGAAGATCGGCACGCGCCCCCTGCGCATTGTCACACCTGAGGAAAGTTGACACGCCCTCTGCAGCCTTGGTCGGCGGCCGGTGAGGTGCTGTTCAGTGATCAGGGTGATGCTGGATCAACCGTCAACATGTGCCGAGGACAGGGCTTCGAGCAGAACCCGTTCCAAGGTGTCAAAAAAGCATTTGATGTGAGGTTGCTTCAAGGCCTGAGGCCGGGTCACCAAATAGATCTCCATATCTGGAAGCTGGAGATGCGGGAACAGCTCGACCAAGTTGGGTCAGGCGGCGTGACCGGAGCAACCGGTTTGCTGGGCAACAACCTGGTGCGTGAATTGGTCGCTCGCGGCTACACGGTCAAAGGCCTGGTCCGCTCAAAAGCCAAAGGTGAACAGCAGTTCAACAACCTGCCGGGTGTGGAGTTGGTCGTTGGGGACATGGCCGAGGTCGACGCATTCGCAGCATCGCTGCAAGGTTGCGATACGGTGTTTCACACAGCGTCGTTCTTTCGCGATAACTACAAGGGCGGCAGCCACTGGAAAGAACTCGAACAGATAAACGTGTCGGGTACGCGGCGCCTGCTTGAGCAGGCCTACGGGGCCGGCATACGACGGTTCATCCATACGTCTTCCATTGCTGTGCTCAACGGCGCACCTGGCACGTCCATCGAGGAGAACTGCCTGAGGGCCGACGCCGACGCCGATGACTACTACCGCAGCAAGATCCTCGCTGACCGTGTCGTATTGTCGTTCCTGGAGAGCCACCCCCAGATGCATGCCTGTATGGTCCTGCCTGGCTGGATGTGGGGGCCTGGCGACGTTGGCCCAACCTCGTCGGGGCAATTGGTCAACGATGTGGTACAGGGCAAGTTGCCCGGGTTGATCCCTGGCAGTTTTTCCATTGTCGATGCCCGCGATGTGGCATTGGCACACATTGCCGCAGCCAGACATGGGCGCCGAGGTGAGCGCTATCTCGCGGCGGGTCGACATATGACAATGCGCGAACTGATGCCTGTTTTAGGACGTATGGCGGGCGTCAAGACACCAGCCCGACAAATACCGCTGCCCTTTCTATACACCTTGGCGGCTGTGCAGGAGATCTACGCGCGCCTGACCGGCAGACCCATTCTGCTGAGCATGGCCACGTTGCGTCTACTGGTTCGAGAGCAGGACCGCACCCGTTTCGACCACCGCAAGAGTGAACAGGAGCTTGGGCTGAGTTTCCGGGCACTCGAGCTGACAATCGCCGACACCGTGGCGTGGTACCGTGATCACGGCTGGTTTGAAAAAGGCAGCCGACTGTGAGCGGGGAAATAATCCTGATGCGCCACGGCCAGCCAAAACGAGTCACAGCCATTGTTCGGTCATGGCTTCATGAACCGGATGATCTCCAAACAACTGATGGCAGACGGATGGAAACGCCAAACGCGTAACGGCAGCCAGTATTGGAGTGCGACGGTCTATCGATATGCGAGTGTTGAAGCGTGAATCGCCCGGATTCCGAAGACACATCTCGGCGACAGTGATTGCCCTGTAAGTCGGTGGCAAATGCACACGCCTTGATGGACAATCCGGCGCCTCAAGTAGTTATCGCCAAGGAACGGACATGGCACTGACCAGCAAGATTACCCCCTACGATCCCACATGGCCCGCCCGCTTCCTGACAGACAAGCCACTCATAGCCTCGGCATTCGACGCTGAACTGATTGCTATCCACCACGTTGGAAGCACGTCTGTCCCAGGGCTGGCGGCGAAGCCCGAACTGGATGTGCTCATTGAGGTTCACGCGCATCGCAATACCTCGACGCGGGACGAGGTGTTGATGGCTTTGGGGTATGTACGGGGAAGTGATCTGTCAGAGGGCCATCATTTCTACCGGCGCAATGTGGATGGGATTCGTACGCACAAGCTCCATGTTTGTACCCGCGACCACCTGACGATCACTCAGATGCTGGGGTTCAGAGATTTGCTCAGGCGCGATGCCTCGATCCGCCAACAGTATGAAACGCTGAAGCTTCAGTTGGAGTCGAGCAATACGGGTGGGATGGCTGAGTATCTAGAGAAAAAGGCTCCTTTCATTATCGCAGCGCTGCTTCATGCCGGTATAACCCCGCGTGAATGATCGATTTTTCTGCCTCACCCTTTCCTCCCGACAGTAGCGACGAAGTCACCACTTCGACTGCAGCCAGCTTGACCGGCCGCCGGCACCGCCTGGAACAAAGCCCCTCACGTCAAGGAACGACTTTCATGATCACTTGCCATCAAGGCTTGAAGCGGGCGTTTCCGGCGGGTAATTACTGATAGATAGAGCTCAGGAGACTATTCACTTATCAACTGGATAACCGTCTTGCCCCTGCCGCGACCTTCGGCGACCTGTCGGAATGCGTCGTTGACCTCATCCAATGCAAACTGTTGCGGGTCCACCCGGATCGCCAGTTGCCCGGCATTGGCCAGAACGGCAGCCTCGCGCAGGATACTTCCATGGTGTTCGCGTCCCTTGCCGGTTAGCAGCGGTGCCAGGGTAAATACGCCCGAGTAGGTGGCACTTTTGAAGGATAAAGGCGCGAGACTGTGCTGGCCCCAACCGAGGCAGCTGAGTACGTGCCCGGTATAAGGCTTTACTGCCTTGAATGACGCGTCCAACGTGCTGCCGCCGACGGTGTCATAAACGATGTCGAAACCTTCCCCGGCCGTATATTGTTCGACATAGGCCTCTACACCCTGCGCCTGATAGTCAATTGCCGTGGCCCCCAGCGAGCGAATGAAGTCTAGACTGCCCGCGGAGCCGGTGGCGTAGACTTCGGCACCTCGAGCCTTGGCCAATTGCACCGCAACTTGGCCGACGCCACCTGCGCCGCCATGAATCAGCACACGCTGACCACTACGAACATTTGCGTGATCTACCAAACCTTCCCAGGCGGTGATGAATACCAACGGCAGCGCGGCAGCCTCACGCATGCCGAGTGCATGCGGCTTTGATGCAATCAGCCTGGCATCCACGGCGATGTATTCGGCCAGGGTGCCTTGGGCGCCGCCGATTCCGCCGGCCATGCCGAAGACCTCCTGGCCAGGCGTGAAGCCATCAACTGCCTCGCCCAGTTCGACGACCGTACCGGCGAGATCCAGGCCGAGCACGGCCGGCAACTCCTGGCGGGCGTGAGCACCCGCACCGATTGCAATCTTGGTGTCGAGCGGGTTGACCCCGGCGGCGTGAATCCGCACCAAAACCTGCCCCTTACCGGGCACAGGGCGGGCGATGTGGCGCACGACCAGCGGGGTCTGGGCGGATTCGGCGATAGCGGCAAGCATGGTCTGATTCATGACGGGAACCTCTGAATGAGTGGACGCTTACAGGTTGCACCGTCTTCCTCATTCCGATAAGAAACTAAATTTGGATATTACTTATTCCCCAAAGAGGCCCAATAGCGATGGACCTGTTCGACAGCATGCGCATCTTCGTGCGCGTCGTGGAGCGCGGCTCGTTTTCCGCAGTGGCTCGGGAGCTGAACATGGGGCAGCCGGCAGTCAGCAAGCAGGTCCGTGCGTTGGAGCAGTACCTGGGTGGCGCCGTGTTCGCCCGCAGCACCCGGCACCTTGCCCTCACCGATCAAGGGCAACGCTTCTACAGCCACTGCCAGGAGATTCTCAGCCAGCTAGAGCATGCCACGCGCAGCTTCGCCAGCGGCCAGGAGCAGATCGCCGGCCCCCTGCGAATAGCCGCACCGGTCAGCTATGGGAGGCTGTGCATAGCGCCCCTGATCGGGGCTTTTCTACAGCGCCACCCCGATGTGCAGATTGACCTGCGCCTGAACGATTACAACGAAGACCTGCTCATGGAAAACATCGACCTGGCCATCCGCATTGGTTTGGTGAAGAGCGAGGGGCTGGTGGCCGTGCCCCTGGGCACCAGCACACGGCGAGTCTATGCTGCACCGGCCTATCTCGATCGCCATGGCCAGCCACGCGAGCCCGCCGAACTGGCAGGCCACAACTGCATCGCCTTCACCTTGCTTGAGCATTACGACCGCTGGCACTTCACCCATCGTGGCGAAGCACTTGAGGTTGCAATCAAAGGCAACGTCACCAGCAACAACAGCGAGGCCATTCGTGAGATGGTCCTCGGAGGCCTGGGCATCTCCCTGTCTCCGCAGTGGCTGTTTGCTGCGGACTTCGAGCAGGGTGGCGTGTGTAGCCTGCTCGACGAATACCAGACGACCGCGCTGCCGGTCAGCGCCGTGTTCAGCCGTGAGCGGCGCCGCTCGGCAAGGACGATGGCGTTCATCGATTTTCTTCGGGAGAACGTGTAGGCCACCCCGATGAGGCGCAGGACCTTGCTCATTCCCTGGCGTGCAAGTCGGTCGACCAGGCGTCACACCGTTCCCTGCTGCAGCCATTGCTTCGGGCTCGCACCCACCTTGCGGCGAAAGGTTCGGGCTAGCGCAGAAGGACTTTCGTAGCCGACCTCATCGGCGATCAGGGCAATGGGGCGCCCTTCGCGAAGGCGTTTTTGCGTCAGACTGATGCGCCAGTTCGCCAGGTAGTCCGCAGGCGTAATACCCACGATCTCGCGAAAGTGCGAAGCGAAGCTTGCCCGCGACATGCCCGAAAGATTCGCCAGTTCCGCCACGGACCAATTGCGCTGCGGCTCATCGTGGATCCCCACAAGCGCGCGAGACAGCTGAGCGTTGGCCAGACCTGCCATCATTCCCGAGGCGATGCTGCGGCTGGCGATGAGGTGGCGAAGCAGCTGAATGATCATCAGCTCGAACAAGCGATTGAGAATGACATCACGACCACACTCATCTCCAAAGGCTTCTTCGAACAGCCAGTCAAGGGTGCCATCAAGGCCTTGCAATTCGCCGAGGGGCTTGATGATGAAGTCCGGCAAAGCCAGGGTCAGCGGATTGTTGGCGCCGCCATCGAATTGCAGGGTGGCGCAGACTAACTCCGCTTCATCGGCGTCGGTGGCCAGCAAGTGATGCTCCTGCGGGCGCACCGCCAGAATCAGGGTGGGTTCGGTCAACTCGATACGCTGCCCACGCTTGTCCTTGAAGGCCAGACGCCCCGAGCGCAACAGATGGGCGTGCCCGACACTGTGTTGCCCAAGGTGGGTCGTTCCACAGAACCCACCCTGGTGAAACGCACTAGCGTGCAGGTTGAAGTGCTTAAGTAGTGTCGACAGTCGGTCCATAGCGCACTCAGGTTTTGACGATCTGTTGCATAACTTCGACGATCTGAAGCCGAAAGAAAAGTCTGCCTCTCTAGTATGGACCCCAAGCTTGATAGACAAGCCGGTTACTCAACCTATTGGAGAACGACCATGACTCGTATTACCGCTCTCTCGCTGGACCAGGCGCCTACTGGCTCGCGCGCAGCTCTCGAAGGCATTCAAAAAGGTCTCGGCTTCATTCCCAACGCATTCAGGACCCTGGCGCACGCTCCGGTCGCGCTCAATGGTTACCTGGGCCTCGCCCAAGCGTTGGGTAAAAGCTCACTGAGCGCCGCCGAGCGTGAAGTCGTTGCCCTCGCCACCTCGGAAATCAACGGGTGCGACTACTGTCTGGCCGCACACACCTTCTTCGGCGGCAAGGCGGGTTTGAGCGATGAGGCCGTAAGCCAAGCCCGAGCCGGCACACTCAGCGCGGTTGCCGCACTGGCGCAGCAGATCACGGCAAGGCGCGGCCAGTTGAGTGACGAGCAGATCGCTGCCGCGCGTGAGGCAGGGCTTACTGATAGCAAGATCGTGGAGGTGGTGGCACAGGTCACGCTGTTAACCCTGACCAACTACCTGAACAACATCGCCGCTACCGATATCGACTTTCCGCCATCGGCAAACTAGGAGGGTAACCGCCATGAGCCCTGTGACTATCTATACCACCCCGCACTGCCCATACTGCCTGAGCGCCAAGCGACTGCTGTCGAGCAAGGGCATCACCCCTGACGAAATCAACGTTGAAACGTCACCCCTGCACCTGGCGGAAATGATGCAGCGATCCCAGCGCCGAACTGTCCCACAGATATTTGTTGGCAAGGTGCATGTCGGCGGCTTCGATGACTTGGCGCGTCTTGACCGCAAGGGCCAGCTCGAGGCATTGCTTCACGCTTGAAGCGCAAAGTGCTCCGGCATGTGAGCCCATCCGGAGCACTATTCATGTTCACTCCATGCCCATGCCATACGTACCCACCTGCACAGCCGTTCTATCGCCCGCGCAACAGCACAGCGGCCCTTACCCGCTGCCTGCCGAAACTGCTCATGCGCTGAAATTCGGCATGGCTTACTGGCAGATGCTGGCAGTCCAGGATGCGTTTTTGGCGGCTGTGATCCACATCAGGATCATGCAGGTACACGAATTCGTCATCGCAACCCGTGACCAAGATCCAGTGCGGGGCTTTCAGACGAGTGAAACGGTAGCTGCTAATCAGCACCACCGGCCTGAACCCGTCTTGCAACGCTGACCGCACATCAAGGCCGGGCGCCAGCACCTGATGCACGTCGGTTTCGGCCAACGCCCCGGCAAAGCCGTCCTCGACCAATTGCATTACGTCTTTTTTCTGCGTGCTGCGTACTCCATCGAGGAACAGCGATCCAGGCTGGCTGACCACCATGCACACCTCGAACCCGCGGCGCCAGGCCGCCAGTGCAAGCCCCTGCGGGCTGCAACCGCCGTGCCCTGCCGTCATGAAGATGGTGGTCGCTTCTCGCCACAGTTGAATTTCCTCGCTGCGGTGCATGGCCCGCGCCCGTTCGACCGCAGCCATGGCCATCAAAAGGCAGGCCGCTCCGCAGGTGAACTCGGTCGTTTGCGCGTAGTACGGCACTTGCCGTGCAGGGGGCGGAGCGCTGCGCAGGATACGCTTCTCGAAACGCAGCGCCTGGCTGTGGTCTTCGTAGTAGTTCTCAACCACGGCGAAGCGTTGATAGCCATTGCTTTCGTACAAGCTGATGGCCGCAGGGTTGTCCGCGCGCACCTCCAGGCGCAGCCAGGCGCAATTACGCTCAAGCGCACTTGCCTGGGCCTGCTCCAGCAACTGCTGGCCCAACCCATGGCCGCGCCAGGCAGGGCTTACGGCAATTGAATACAGACGGGCAAGTGACGTGCCGCGATGGAACAGCAGCAGCGCGTAGCCCGCCAGATGCCCCTGTTGTTCAGCGACAATAAGGCTGGCATTGGCGCGTCGCACCATCCAGTTGAAATTACGCGGGCTCAGGCGGTCGAGGGTGAAACAGTCCTGCTCCAGGGCAACCAGCGCATCGATATCGGCCACCGATGCAAAGCGAAAATCAAAAGCCATGGCAACACCGTAATGTTTGAGTAACGAACCGGGACAGGTCGGGAAACCCGTGATTTATTGAAGGGGCGTCTTCTTCAACAGGGATCGAATACTCATGTCAGCGGTGCAAGCCAACGTGGCCGAAGTATTGGCCAAAACCGAAGTTTCCACAATAACCCTCTCCGAGGAGCCACCCAGTAAGCGGAGCGCCGGTAACCGCTTGCTGATCGTGGTGGAGCGCAAGGAAGACTGGGCCAGCTACTTTCCCAGCGAGAGCCTGATGCTGGCCCAGGATTACATTGAACACAGCGACGACGTTGCGAGGCGTACGCAGGTAATCAACCTGTGCCGCAGCTACAAGTATCTGGGGCAAGGCTACTACTGCTCGCTGCTCGCCGAGGCACGGGGCCACAAGGTGTTCCCGTCGGTGCGAACCATCAGCGAGCTCACCCGCAAGGCGCTCTATGGCGTGGGGCTGGATGACCTGGAACGCACGCTGGAGCGAGCCCTGGCCGATCACCCCTATGGCAGCACCGAGGCTTTCACCCTCACCTTGTATTTCGGGCGGACCGCCATTGAACCCCTTCAGGATATCGGTCGACAGCTGTTCGAGTCGTTCCCCTGCCCTGTCTTGCTGGTGGAGTTTCGCAGGCGTGATACCTGGCAGATCGATGGGATCAAGGCCGGCGCGCTGCACAAACTGCGGGATGAGCAGCAGTACTTGTTTGCCAACGCGCTGGATGCCTTCAACCGCCGGACGTGGCGTCAGCCCGCCTCCAAACGCCTGGCGCGGTTCGACCTGGCGATTCTGCATGACCCGGCCGAGGCGCTGCCACCGTCCAATCCTGAGGCGCTGGAGCAATTCATCGAAAACGGTAAACAGCTGGGCATCGATGTAGAGCTGATCGAAAAGAAGGACTATGCACGCCTGGCCGAATTTGACGCCTTGTTCATTCGGGAGACCACGCGGGTGGACGACCATACCTATCGCTTTGCCAAAAAGGCCGAAAGCGAAGGCCTGGTGGTGATCGACGACCCCTCCTCCATCCTGCGCTGCACCAACAAGGTGTACCTCGCCGATCTGCTCAAACGCCACAACCTCGGCGCACCGGCCACGGAGATCCTGTACAAGGACCGCCCGCAGGAACTCGAACTCGTGGGCCGGCGCCTCGGTTTTCCGCTGGTGTTGAAGATTCCCGACGGCTGCTTCTCGAAAGGCGTGATCAAGGTCGCCGACGCCCAGGCACTGGCCTCGGCGGCACAGGAGCTGTTCGAACACTCGGTACTGCTGCTGGCCCAGGAGTACTGCTACACCGAATACGACTGGCGTATCGGCGTACTCAACGGTGAGGCGCTTTACGCCTGCCAGTACTTCATGTCCAAGGGCCACTGGCAAATCTACAACCACAAGGCCCAGGCCGGCGAAGTCAACGGCCTGTGCCGCGCGGTCCCGGTGGAACAGGCACCACCCGAAGTCGTAAAGCTGGCCGTCGACACTGCCAGGCTCATCGGGCAAGGGCTGTACGGTGTGGACCTGAAGCAGACCGGCGACCGTGTACTGGTGATCGAAGTCAACGACAACCCCAACCTCGATGCCGGCACCGAAGACGCCGTGCTGGGTAACGCGCTTTACCAGCGAGTGCTGCAGGCTTTCGTGCAGCGGCTTGAACGTAAACACCTCGGCCAGGCCTGGTAAACGATGATCGAATACTACCTCGCCGTAGACGGTGCCCTCCTTGAAGCCCCCGAGGAACGAGCCAGCGTCTGGTTGTGTGTCGCGCCGGACGCAACGGAGCAATCCCGGTTGTGCGAGTGCCTGGGGGTCAGTGCCCAGTCGCTGGAGTCCTCCCTGGACCCGGATGAAGTGGCGCGTATCGAGATCAAGCCAGATCACCTGTTCCTGATCTGGAAGCGCCCGGAAAGCTTCGATGGCCGGGTATTCAATGTCTCGTCATTCGGCGTTGTACTCAGCGAAAAGCGCCTGGTGGTGATCTGCGCCGCCAACTCGCTACTCGCCGGGGTAGACCGGCAGGCCGGCATGAGTACCCCACTGGATGTGCTGATGGCGATGCTGGCTGAAAGCGTGCATCACTACCTGGGCCACCTGCGGGTGGTAAAGCAGGTGGCCCGCGAAATCCAGCTGCAGTTCGATCGGTCCATGGACAACCAGCACCTGGTGCAGATGTACAGCCTTAGCGAAAGCCTGGTGTATTACGTCAACGCCATTCAAAGCAATGGCGCCGTGCTAGCCCTGCTGCGCAGCCATGGCCAGAAACACGGCTTCGGGCCCAAGCAACTGGAAATGCTGAATGACCTGATCATCGAAAACGAGCAAAGCTACCAGCAGGCGAAGATCCATGCCCAGGTCTTTACCAACCTGATCGAGGCCCGCGGCAACCTGGCCAACAACGGCATGAACCACGCGCTGCGCAACCTGACCATGATCAATGTGGTGTTCCTGCCCTTGAACCTGCTCGCCAGCATCGGCGGCATGTCGGAGTTCAGCATGATGACCGCCGGCATGCCCTGGTGGTTGACGTTCCCCACGCTGCTGCTGGCCATGGCGGTACTTGGCGGGGCCATGGCCGTGGCTTTACGGCGTATGGCATGACCCGCCGTGCCAAGAAATAGTGTCAACCTGTACCCATCAACCCGCAGGACGAGACCATGGAAAATTCGGACATCGGATTATTTATGCTGGCGCTGATTGCAATTACAGGCACCCTGATAAGTCTGTTTGAACACCGCGCCGTACGCTCAGAGGAACCCAGCATCAAGCAGCCGGCAACCAAAGTTCAGCGGCGTCCTTGAAAGTGAAATGGCGACCCACTCGCAAACTGGCGCCAACGTGCTCGAGAACAGCCATCCACATCGGTCGAGGTAACAGTGCCCCAGGGCGGGTCGCATTGCCTGGCCTGCCTCAGGGACAGGGCGCAACGACAGATGACACCGGGTCAAGGAAGATCAGTTGCAAGGGCTCCGCCAACAGCTGTTCGGCCTGCTCGGCAAACCGCTGGAAGTGAGCGGTGGTCAGGTGCGCGTCCAGGGCCTGCTGGTGGTCGAACGCCTCGCGCATGTAGAACGTCCCAGGCTCGTCGCTGCGTTCGAACAACATGTAGTCGCGGTTGCCGGGCTCCGCCCGAGTCGGTTCGATCAATGCCAGCAAGGCCGCTTTCAGCTTTGGTGCCTGGCCTGGCTTGGCCTTGAGGATGGCGAGGGAAACGAGGGGGTAGTCTTGTCGGTTCACATAAAGCTCCTGATCAGTGGCAAAGAGCAGGCGCGGTATTGCCTGCTTCAATGTGTGCATGAGTTTCACCGGGCGTAGCGCCGGGAATGTGCGCGGCGCGGAGAAACACGGTTCGTTCAAGCATGCTCATGGCAGACCGGATCAACCGGTCCGCCGTTGTCTGTCAAACAGGTTTCAGAAGCCTTCCAGGACGATCTTGCCGCGCGCCTTGCCACTCTCGACCAGCGCATGGGCACGGCGCATGTTGGCGGCATTGATGGCGCCGAAATGCTCGCCCAAGGTGGTACGCAGGGTGCCTTGATCGATCAGCCCGGCCACGCGCTCGAGCAGCTCGTGCTGGCGCACCATGTCGTCGGTTTCGTAAAGCGAGCGGGTGAACATCAGCTCCCAGTGCAGCGACAGCGACTTGCGCTTGAGCGGCATGACGTCCAGGGTCTGCGGGTCGTCGATCACGCCCAGGCGACCTTGTGGTCGCAGCACTTCAACCAGTTGCGCAAAGTGTTGATCAGTATGGGTAAGGCTGGCGACATGGCTGACCGACTCGATCCCCAAGGCCTGCAGCTGCCCTTGCAGCGGCGCACTGTGATCGATGACGTGATGGGCGCCCAGTTCGCGTACCCAGTTGCTGGTCTCGGCGCGGGAGGCCGTGCCGATAACCGTCAAGCGGGTCAGTTGCCGGGCCAACTGCACCAGCATCGAACCGACGCCACCGGCAGCGCCAACGATCAGCAGGGCATCGCCCTCCCCGCCGCCCTCCGCGATCCCCAGGCGATCGAACAGCAGTTCCCAGGCGGTGATGGCCGTCAGCGGCAGCGCGGCTGCCTGTGCTGCACCCAGGCTACGCGGTTGATGCCCGACGATGCGTTCGTCAACCAGGTGATATTCGCTGTAGCTGCCGGGCCTGGCGATGGAGCCGGCGTAGTACACCTGGTCTCCGGGCTTGAACAGGGTCACCTGGCGCCCGACTTCGCGGACGACACCGGCCGCGTCCCAGCCGAGTATTTTCGGCTCTCCCGTGAAAGTTCCCGCGCGTACCTTGGTGTCTACGGGGTTGACCGACACGGCTTTGACCTCGACCAGAAGGTCCCTGGGCCCAGGGCTGGGCTTGGGCATGAAGATGTCCTGGAGAGACGCAGGGTCTTCGATAGGCAAGCCTTTGTGGATGAAACTGATCGCTTTCATAGGCACTCACTGCTGAATGTGGTTTGATTTGGCATCGAGTCTGGCGTGCCAGGCGTCCGGGAAAAACGGGCCCTGCCCGTCAACACTTTCATTGCAGGAGTGATAATGATCCGTCTCGACGACCTGGGTATCTTCGTTCGCAGCGCTGCGCTGGGCAGCTTTACCGCGGCAGCCCACGAGGCCGACCTGCTACCTGGCCAGGCAGCCGAGGCAGTCAAGCGCCTGGAGCGTGAACTGGATGTGCGATTGTTTGCCCGCACCACGCGCAGCTTGCGCCTCACAGCCGAAGGCGAGCAGTACCTGCCCTCGGCCCTGATCGCCCTGGAAGCCCTCAGGCACGGGCGCGACAACCTGCGTCAGGAAAGCGCCCAGCTCAGCGGAACGTTGCAGGTGGCCGCGCCCTCCGATCTGGGGCGCAACGTGCTGCTGCCCTGGCTCACGGCGTTTCGCCGAGAGCATCCACAGTTGAACCTGCGCTTGTTTCTCTCCGACCAGATCGCCGATCTTTTTCGCGATCCGGTAGATATCGCCATCCGCTATGGCCTGAACGCCGACGCCAACTATATAGCCCTGCCACTGGCACCTTGGAACCGCAAGGTGCTGGTGGCCTCGCCCGAGTACCTGGCGCGGCAAGGCACCGTCCAAGCGCCTGGAGATCTGCTCGAACACCAGTGCCTGCTGTACATGCAGCAGGGGCGGGTCTACGACAAGTGGCAACTGGGAACGCAGACCGTCCAAGTGCGTGGCGCCCTGCTCTGCGACGACGCCGATATCGCCCGGCGCTGGGCCGTGGCCGGCGAAGGGATAACCTACAAGTCCTGGCTGGATGTGAGCGACGATGTGCTGGCGGGAAGACTTGTCGTGCTCATGCAGGATCACCCCGGGCCCGCCATGCCACTGAGCCTGGTATGCCCGCACCGCAAGCAGCTGTCGCCTGCGGTAAGGCACCTGCACGCCTGGTTGTCCAGCCGCTTCGCCGAACTGGAGCGCGACTGATCAGCGCGAAGCCAGCCACTCTGATCGAAAGCACGCCGGCGCCCCGCTTGCACGCAATCGAATAATTTCAAGCGCTGCTTGACCAGGGAGAACGATCGTTCTACTCTGACTACATGGATAAGCCAATGACCGATACACGCGAAAAAATCCTGGCGACTGCCGAGAAGCTTATTTACGAAAACGGGATTCACGCCACGGGCATGGACCTCTTGGTAAAGACCTCGGGTGTCGCCCGTAAAAGTATTTATCGCTATTTTGCGAATAAAGACGACGTAGCAGCGGCGGCACTCAATGCACGCGATATACGCTGGATGACGTGGTTCAGAAGTGAATGCGAAAAAGCGCAAACGCCAGAAGCACGCATCCTTGGCATTTTTGATGCCCTCAAAAGTTGGTTCGAGTCAGACGGTTTTCGCGGATGTGCTTTTATCAACACCGCCGGAGAGGTGGGTAACGCAGACGATCCTGTTCGACAGATCGCAAAACTGCATAAACAAAAGCTGCTGGACTACACGCTAGAACTGACCAGCGAATTAGGTGTTAACGATCCGACTGGCTTGGCCAAGCAACTCCTTTTGATTATAGAGGGCACCATAACCGTGGCCCACGTCATGGGTGATCACACCGCGCTCGACAGTGCGCGGGAAATCGCAAAGGTCTTGCTCAAGGACGTGCAGCGCGCAAGCGCTTGAAGTTAAAGAAATACCCACCCAACTGAACCATCCAAAAGATTGGAGGCACCACCATGTCCAACGAACACACTCGTCCGCCACTTCCTCCTTTCACTCGCGAATCGGCGATTGAAAAGGTCCGACTCGCTGAGGATGGCTGGAATACCCGCGAACCCGAAAAGATTGCCCTGGCCTATACGGTGGACACCCAATGGCGTAACCGTGCCGAGTTTGCAAACAACCGTGAAGAAGCTCGGGACTTCCTAACTCGCAAGTGGAAGAAAGAACTGGACTATCGGTTGATCAAAGAGCTCTGGGCCTTCACCGACAACCGCATCGCGGTCCGTTACGCCTACGAGTGGCACGACGATTCGGGCAACTGGTTTCGCTCCTATGGCAACGAAAACTGGGAGTTTGAAGCCGATGGCTTGATGCACCGCCGTTTCGCCTGCATCAACGACATGCCCATCAAGGAAAGCGAGCGCAAGTTCCACTGGCCACTGGGTCGCCGTCCGGATGATCACCCAGGGCTGACTGAACTGGGCCTGTAAGTCAGGTTAAACCTGATCCTTTTACATAAAGGATCAGGTGTTTTGTGCAACTAAGCCCGGGGGCAGACGGCGGGGGCTATACCCAGCTGTTTGACTGGGCACGTCGCTGTGCTTAGGCATATTTCCTGGCCCCGTAAACACAGATGACAGCACCCAGCGTCACGAGCAGCATCGTCCAGCTGACATGCTCGTGCAGAAGCAACGCTGCCAGCCCAAGCCCCATGAACGGCTGAAAGAGTTGCAATTGGCCCACTGCCGCAATCCCCCCCTGGACGAGCCCTCGGTACCAGAACACAAACCCGATCAGCATGCTGAACAGTGAAACGTAGCCAAAGCTGAACCACGCAGGGGCACTTACCCTGGCAAAGTCATCAGGGGCTGGAAGATTGACCACCGTCAGCAGCAGCATGAACGGCAACGCTACCAGCAACGCCCAGCTGATCACCTGCCAACCACCCAATGTCCGCGAGAGGCGCGCTCCTTCGGCATAGCCCAACCCACAGACCACAACCGCAGCCAACATCAGCAGATCGCCCACCGCCGACGCCTCGCCTCCATTCATCAACGCATAGCCAGCGACCAACCCGGCACCTGTCAACGAGAACAGCCAGAACAATGGCCGAGGTCGTTCACCGCCCCGCAGAACCGCAAATCCTGCGGTACACAATGGCAGGAGCCCGACAAAAACAATGGAGTGAGCAGAGCTTATGTGCTGAAGGGCAAATGCTGTCAGTAGCGGGAAACCGATAACAACGCCGAGCGCAGTTACAGCCAAAGGCGACAAATCCCGCCGTTTGGGTCGAGGCTGGCGTAGCACGATCAGAAAAAGTGCGCCCAGCATGGCGGCAATTGTTGCCCGGGCACAGGTGAGGAACGTCGGTTCGAAGTCGGCCACTGCCACTCGGGTTGCCGGCAACGAACCCGCAAAAATGGCGACGCCTATGAAACCGTTGATCCACCCGGTTGCTGATTTTTCCATCGGTAAGTCCTCGATAAGCCAAGGCTCAGTACATCACCGACAGGCTCACCCAGGCCATGTACAATCCAATACACTTAAACCAAACTGTTATGCATATGACTCCAGCACAGTTGAGGGTGCGATGAAACGGGACGGAACGCGAATTCGAACTGTCATGGGTGAAATCCAGTCGCGGATAGCCTCTCGAACCTACACACCTGGCGCGAGAATTCCCTCGGTGCGTGCGATGGCTCAGACCATGCAGGTGTCGGTTTCTACGGTGCTTGAGGCCTATGAAAGGTTGATGGCAGAGGGTGTACTCAATTCTCGTCCTGGCTCCGGCTTTTACGTAGCCGGGCCAGTGGCGCCCTTGGTACTCACCGAACTCGGCCCAAGGCTTGATCGTGAAGTGGACCCGCTGTGGATCTCGCGCCAGTCTCTTGACACCGCTAGCGATGCATTGAAACCAGGGTGCGGGTGGCTACCTGCCTCCTGGATGTTCGAAGCCGGCTTGCGCAAAGCACTTCGCACCGTTGCCCGTTCCGACACGTCGAAACTGACGGAGTACGCCTCACCACTTGGGCATCTGCCGCTCAGGCAATTCTTGTCACGGAAGCTGACAGGCATCGGGATCGAAGCCCCTCTTGAACAGATCATGCTCACTGAGTCCGGCACCCACGCCATCGACCTGATCTGCCGTTTTCTGCTGGAGCCGGGGGACACTGTGCTGGTCGACGACCCCTGCTATTTCAATTTTCACGCATTGCTGAAAGCGCACAGGGTGAACATCGTAGGCGTTCCCTACACCGCGACGGGCCCGGACATCGATGCTTTTGGCGCTGCCCTGCTCGCGCATTCTCCCCGGTTGTACATAACCAATTCAGGTATCCACAACCCGACCGGCGCTACCCTGTCTCCGGTCACGGCACACAGGTTGCTGAAGCTGGCCGACAACTCCAGCCTGGTGATTGTAGAGGACGACATTTTCGGGGATTTCGAGAATGCGCCAGCGCCACGGCTGTCTGCCTTCGATGGCCTTTCTCGTGTCATCCAGATCGGTAGCTTTTCCAAGACCATCTCCGCTTCGATTCGATGCGGCTACATCGCGGCTCGCAGTGACTGGATCGAGAGCCTGGTCGATCTCAAGATTGCGACCACATTCGGGGGTGGCCGCCTGGCCGCGGACATCATCCATCTGGCGATTACCGATAGCGGGTACCGGAAACACATGGAAAGTGTTCGCCTCAGGCTGGCAGAGGCTATGGACAGAACGGTGGCGAGGCTTCAAGCCATTGGTATCAAGCCCTGGATAACGCCCCAGTCAGGCATGTACGTCTGGTGCCAACTTCCTCAAGGCAAGGATGCAGCAACGCTGGCTCGGGCTTGCTTGAATGAAGGTGTAGTACTGGCGCCCGGAAATGCGTTCAGCCAGTCGATGGCTGCGGGTGATTTCCTCCGTTTCAATGTCGCCCAATCGGCTGATGCCAAAATTTACGAAGTATTGAAACGGACACTGAGCGCTTAGTGGCGAAACTTCCTGTTTAACCACGTCAGCTCATTCCGCCCACCCACGATGAACGCCCTGTTTCGAGGAGGCGACGCTGTCGCTTCCTCGAAAAAGAACAAGGCGTTTCAGATAGCGCAATGAGGGCGACATCAGCACAAATCAGGACACCCAGGATTCCACTTCTTCTGCCCCGTACTGGGCTTTCCATTCCTTGAGCAGCTTGTGGTTGCCACCCTTGGTCTCGATGACCTCTCCATTATGCGGGTTCTTGTACTGCTTCACTTGCCGGGCACGGCGTGGGGCTTTCTCTGTAGCCGCAGGAGCTGCGGAACGGCGACTGGCCTGAGGATCCAGGATGTTGATGATATCGCGCAGGCTGTAACCGTATTTGCTTAGCAGGTCACGCAACTTGGTCTCGAACTCGATCTCTTTCTGAAGCTCACCGCTGCTTTTCATGGCTTCCAATTCGGCCAACTGGGCCGCCAACTTCTGTTCAAGCTGTCTAAACTCTGCCAAACGCGACATGTGCATACTCCTGAATACGTGGATGCTGTTTAGAGAATCCTAACGCAGTTCAAGTTCAAACCAAAATTAAAAATCAGCGGCAAAGATCTACCGTCAGCTCGACGACATTGGGTATATCTCCTTCTTGGCGCTGTATGAAATACCTTGATACTCGGTAAGGCCGCGTTGAAAACAGCCTCGGAATGCTCAAATACAACCCGTAAACTCCGCTTCCTCGGCTGTTTTCGCCTTGCCTGAACTTCGTCTCAACGCTGTTCATACAGACACTAGAACTCCACCTTCCCCCGCCCCGCCTTGACAGTGCTCCGCCTGGCTTTTCCTTCGAGGCGGCGGGTCTTCGAGCCGAGGGTCGGCTTGGTGGGGCGGCGTTTCTTTTCAGTCTTGCCTGCGGTGATGATCAACTCGGCAAGACGCGCCAATGCGTCAACACGGTTCTGCTCCTGGGTGCGGTACTGCTGGCCCTTGATGATCAACACGCCGTCGCCGGTGATGCGACTGTCACGCAGCGCCAGCAGCCGCGCCTTGTAAAACTCGGGCAACGATGAGGCCGGGATGTCGAAGCGTAGGTGTACCGCGCTGGACACTTTGTTGACATTCTGCCCACCCGCGCCTTGCGCGCGGATGTATGTGAGTTCGATTTCGGCATCTGGCAGATGCACGTTATTGGAGATAGTCAGCATGATAGGGCCCTTGTCATTGCCCATTATCACAGACTGTGCCGCTCCCCCATAGCACAATGCAGGGTTCTTTGAATCAGTGCGCAAGCCGACCCAAGCGAGCCCTCCACTCGTCAGGGCCGTGCACTTCATGCCAGCCAGCGGTAGAACGCGTGCGCCATCACAGCGTTGCGCTCTGCTTTACCGGCAGTTGTACACGAAACGTTGTTCCCACTCCGACCTGGCTTGATACGGTTATCTCCCCACCGTGTTTCTTTACAATGCCATAGGAAAGGGACAGGCCTAGCCCGGTACCTTGGCCGACGGGCTTGGTGGTGAAAAAAGGATCGAAGATTTTCTTGATGTTCTCCGGTGCTATCCCCGCGCCTGTATCTGCAACTTCGATGCACACCCAGGCGCCTTGATGAGCAGTGCCCAATGTGATGGTGCCCCGCTCGGGGCCCATGGCTTGGGCGGCGTTGAGCACCAGGTTCATTATCACTTGGTTGATCTGCGACGGCAGGCATTCGACAGGGGGTAACGGCTGGTACCGTTTTACCAGGTCGGCTTTATGTTTCAGCTCGCTCGCGACGATGTTAAGCGTGGAGTCAATGCCCTGCTGCAAATCGGCTAATTGCCACTGCTGAGCGCTATCAACGCGCGAGAAGTCTTTGAGGTCCTTGACGATATGCGCCACTCGACCGATTCCGTCCTTGGACTCCTTGATGAGGATCGGGATGTCTTCCATGAGGAACTCCAGTTCCGTCTGCTCACGAAGCCTTTGCAAGCGCCCAGTGGTTTCGTTTGCGCCGAGCATCAGTTCGGCCTCGCGATAGGCGTCGAGCATCGCTACCAGTTGCTGGAAGTACCCTCCCAGAGTGCCCAGGTTGGAGGACACGAAACCGATCGGATTGTTGATCTCGTGCGCCACGCCGGCGGCCATCTGCCCCAACGAGGCGAGCTTCTCCGATTGCACCAGTTGGCTTTCCAGCTGCTTGCGCTCCTCGATCTCCTGCTGCAGCGCCTCGCTGGCCTGGGTCAGTTGCTGGGTACGCCGCTCTACCCGCTGTTCGAGCTGGTGCATTTTCAGCGAGGCTCGTTGGGTCATTTCCCACTTGGTCAGCAAGGTGCTGGCCATTTGCTGGACCTCGATGTTGTCGAACGGTTTTTTCAGGATCAGCAAGCGATCGTGGGCCTGCAGCCGGTCGAGCAACTCATCCCAGGAATAGTCCGAGTAGGCAGTGCAGACGACTACCTGCAACAGCGGGTCCTCTTCCCACAGGTGCTCAATGGTCTGAGCGCCATCCCATCCACCTGGCATTCGCATGTCGACAAAGGCTAACGCGTAGGGCTTGCTGGCCTGCAGCGCACGCTTCAGCAGGCCGAGACCTTCCTCACCGCCATAGGCTGAATCGAGTTCGAATACCGGTCGTTCGTTCTTGACCTGCTCGCCGAACAACAACCCTTCCATCTCGTCCAGCTCAGAGTTCTGCGATCTGGCCGGGGCAAGGATCTTGCGAAAGTCCTCGTGGATAGTCGGCATGTCATCGATCAGCAGGATCCGGCGATTGATCATGTCACTCATGCAGGCTCCGTCACCGCGATCAGCGGGATCCTCAGGGTAAAGACAGCACCCAAGCCAGGGCCGTCGCTGTGTGCGGTCAGGTGACCATTCATCTCGATGGCGGCCAGGGCGCAACTGTGCAAGCCGAAGCCATGCCCGTCCTTGCGCGTGGTGAAGCCATGGGCAAAGATCTTCTGCAGGTTTTCAGGGGCAATGCCTTCGCCCTCGTCCAGCACGCTCATTTCCAGCAAGCCCCCCTCAACGATGCGCGTCCTGAGGATCATCGTCCGCGGGTCGCTGCCGGGGCCGGACATGGCGTACTTGGCGTTGCTGATCAGGTTGATCAGAATCAGCAACAGCCGATGCCGGTCGCCCATCACCAGAGGCAGATCTGCGAAGTCGCGCACTACCCTCACTTGATGCCGGGTCAACGCGCCTGCGTTCATGCGCAGCGCGTCCTCGACCAGGTCGTTGACCGACAGCGGCTCTGGCACATTTTTAGCGCCGGCATAGGATTGCTGGGTGGCCACCACTTCCTTGATGTGGTCGATGCTCTTGTTCATTCGTTCCAGCTCGATCGCCATCTCCTTCTGCTCATCGGCGATCGCCTCGGTCAGCTGGTTGAGGTAGCCGGGAAGCAACCGGCCTCGGGGATCCTCGTCGAGAAACCGACCGATGTCAGTGGCATGCTCGCGGAACAGTTGCATGGCCTTGCCCAAACCCTGGGTTTTGCTGCTGCGCAACGTTCGAGCGATGAGATCAGAGGATGTGTTCACACTGTTGAGCACGTTGCCCACGTTGTGCAACACATTGGTGGCGATCTCCGCCATACCTGCCTGGCGCGCGGCGTTGAACAGCTCGCTCTGAGCGTTCCGGAGCGCCAGGGTGCGCTCCTCGACCCGCTGTTCCAGGACGTCATTGGCGCTTTGCAATGCGTTGTTGACCCGTCTCACCTCGGCGAAGCTGCGCACCAGCAGCGCAGCCAGGCAAATGACCGAGAACATCAGCAAGCCTGATAGCCATAACGTGTAGAGATGGTTTTTACGGTTGATCTTTTCAACCTGCTGTTGATCCCTGTCCAAAAGGCTGGTGATCGTATCCAGGCGCTCGGCAACCGGAATCGCCTCGATCTGTTCGAGCAGGCGGTTGACGACAGGTTGCTCGCGCAGGATCAACGCCACGTGATTGCTCAACAGATTGAGGGGCGTCTGGAATTCTTTGGGCAGGTTCTCCGTGTTAACAGCCAAGTTGCCTAACCCCACCTCTATCTCGGCAGCCCTTTCCACAGAGGTCACCTGCGCGAACTCCAGGGCACTTAGCAAGAGGTCATAGGTGTCCGTGACGAATACGTGTACCTCCTGCCGATTCGGGGCCAGCATGGTGTTGATCTGGGCCTGAATACCGTCCTCGGCGGTGGGTAGAAATGCCAACGAATTTCGCAGCAAGGCATTGTGCGACTTGAATTGCTCCACGAGCCGAGCCTTTTCCCCGAACGCAGAAAGAAAACCGTCATGGGCATCGCGCCACTGGTCTGATTCATCGCGCCCTTGCTCGGCTTCCCGGCGGTCGAATCGTGCCCATAGCCGCTTCATCTCCTTGAGAGGGATCACAAGTGGATCGTAGTTATGGGAGACGGCTACCCGGGCCTTGAGCACCTCGTTTTCCCATACAGCATCCTGTTGCTTGAGCTGACGAATGAGATCTCGGGATTCGTTGTAGGTCTGGGTCTGCTCTGACCCGGAATTCAGGTACAAGTACAGCAGCATCGACGCCAGTACAAAGACCAACCCACTGAATAGAATCAGGCTTGTACGCCGGGAAATCACCCTCATGGCTGACCCGCCTTTTCAGCAGTAAGGGTTTTGAGGAACAGCATGATGAGCCTGCGGTCCTCATCGCTTGGGATTCGTCCAAGCTGATACTGGAACATCACGTCGATCGCACGCTCCAGCGTAGGCGCCGAGCCATCGTGGAAATAGGGCGCGGTCATCGCCACATTGCGCAGGCTCGGCACTTTGAACACACCCCGGTCGGCCTCCTCTGCGGTCACGTTGAAGCGGCCCTGATCCGCCTCGGTGGGGTTGCCGCGGTCAGCGATGTAGTCGCCGAACACGCCAAATTTCTGGAACATGTTGCCCCCAATATTCACCCCTTGGTGGCAGGCGATGCAGCCGTAGTCCTTGAAGCGCTGATAGCCGTATTTTTCCTCCAGGGTAAGCGCCTCGGTATCGCCCTGCAGGTAACGATCGAAACGTGCGCCAGGGGTAAGAAGCGTCCTTTGGTAATCGGCCAACGCGCTGAGGATGTTGTCCTTTGTCACCGCGTCCGGGTAGGCATCCTCGAACGCCTGGCGGTAACGCACGTCTGCGGCGATGCGCTGCTCGATCACGCGCCAGTCTCCGCCCATCTCGTGAGCGCTGGTGATCACGGCATCCCCCTGCTCCTCGAGTGACTCGACCCGGCCATCCCAGAACTGCCGGAAATTAAGGCTGGCATTGAGTACCGTTGGCGTATTGAGCGCAAGTGGCAGGCCATCTGCACCCATGGAGAACGCCCGGCCATCGACCCCGTACGTGTCCAGACGGTGACAACTGGCGCAGGACAGTGTGCCGTTGTGCGACAACCGCGGATCGTTGAACAACTGGCGGCCCAGCTCGACACGCCCGGGTGCCAGAGCGGGAATCGGAGGCAGTGGCTTGAGCGGCTCGTCCAGCAGCTCGGCCCCGCTGTCCACACTCAGAACGAGTAGCACCCACAGGCTCAGGCAACGTCGCAAGCGCTGCGGGTGAAGAACGGAACGAAAACGACAGGTTGTCTGCGCGAACATCCGGGAGAATCCTTTTCCCTGGGCTTACGGATATACAGAAAGGTGGTGCCATGCCGTCAGGTTAGATGCCTTCCAGACAATTTGCCTGCCACCCGCCACGCCTTGCTCCGACACCTGTCGCGGAAAAATGATCTAGCCTTTGACCTAAGCGCTCGTTGAGCTCGAGTGCCTCCATCGATCGACCGCGTGAGGCCTGCCATGGAAGTGCAACCGAACCCGAACCCACCCTATCGGCCGACCGTGTTGCTAGTGGACGACGAGGAGTCGATCCTTAGCAGTCTGCGTCGGCTATTGCGTGGCCAACCCTATGACGTGAAGCTGGCGACCAGCGGCGAACAGGCACTGGCGCAGATGGCCGAGGGCCCGGTTGATCTGGTGATGAGCGATGCGCGCATGCCTGGTATGGACGGGGCCACCTTGCTGGCACAGATCAATCAGCATCACCCATCGACCGTCAGGATCTTGCTGACCGGCTATGCCGACCCAAGCGCAATCATCAAGGCCGTCAATGACGGTCAGATCCACCGTTACATCAGTAAGCCCTGGAACGACGACGAATTGCTAATGACCTTGCGCCAGGCCCTGGAGCACCAGCATTCCGAACGCGAGCGCCAACGCCTGGAGCTGCTGGCACGTCGGCAGAACGCCCAGTTGAGACTGCTCAATAACGACTTGGAGAAACGCGTTGCAGCCCGTACCGCGGAGCTGCAGCAGACCGCTGACATGCTCGATCTGGCCTACGAAGAGCTGAAACACAGCTATGTGACCGGGACCGAGGTGTTCTCGATGTTGGCTAATCTGCGGCTGCCTCCAGCCAAGCAGACCAATCGACAGATCATCGAACTGGTGCGTTGCTACTGTAGGGTCCACGCCTTGGACGAGGCGATCAGCCGCGATCTGGCCATGGCTGCGGCGCTGTACAACATAGGCAAATTGAGTTGGCCGGATAGCATGATCGTTGCCCCTTCGGACCAGTTGATGCACAGCGACCGCGACCGCTATCGCGACTACCCACGCCAAAGTGAAGCGCTGCTGATGACCCTTGAGCCCATGAAAGATGCCGCGCGCCTGATCCTGCATCACCAGGAGCACTGGGACGGCAGCGGTTTCCCCGACCGGCTCAAGGGTGAAGCTATCCCGTTCGGCGCTCGCTTGCTCAAGCTGGCCGTGGACTTCGTTGAGCTGCAACGGGGTTTGATTCTTGAACGGCAGATGAACAGTGACGAGGCCTTGCTCTACCTGCGCAAGTACGCCGGCCGGTTGTATGACCCAGCACTCCTTGAGGACTTCGTCCAGGTTTGCGCCTCGTTCCACAGCGATCTCACCCTGGTGGACCCTGAAGTCCAGGTGTGTACCACCCGTGACCTGGCGCCGGGAATGGTGCTTGCGCGCAACCTGAACGCCGACAACGGCATGTTGCTGCTTAACGCCGGCAAGGTTTTAAGCGCCGCGCTGGTGGAAAAGCTGGTGGCCTTTGAATCGATGGAGGGTGGTAAGTACTGCATTTTCGTTCGGGTCCCCTCGAACGAGCCTATAACGCCTGGAAGATCAGACTTGGCGCCGTGCTGAATGGTGGTGGGGCGTTCATTCAGCCCTGCACTGCCAGGACTGCGCGTACGGCACGCCGTCGCCCCCTCCACACCGTCAATTCACCCAAGCGCTATGCTTGCTCTGGCAGGAGGGCCGCGCATGTGTGGAAGGTTGAGTCAGTACCGAGGCATACACGACTTTGTCGAAACCCTGAGCCTGCCAGAGGCCTGGCAGAACAACGTCGGCGACCAGCCACTTGGCCGGTACAACGTCGCGCCGACCACGCCGGTGGCACTCTTGCGGGTGGATGAAGCAGGCCCGCGGGCGGACCTGGTGAGATGGGGCTGGCGACCGCATTGGGCGACCGACCGTGCCGCGCCGATCAACGCCAGGGTCGAAAAGGTGGCACACGGCCCCTTCTTCCGGGCGATCTGGCCGCACCGAGGCATAACGCCGATCGACGGCTGGTATGAATGGGTCGATGAAGGCGGACCGAAGAAACAGCCGTACTACATCCGACGCCGGGACGGGCGCCCTTCCCTTTGCGCCAGCATCGGCCAGTTCGCTGGCAGCGAGCATGACGGGTTCGTCATCATTACGGCCGATGCCCAGGGCGGAATGGTAGATGTGCACGACCGCAGGCCAGTGGTTTTGGCCCCAGACCTTGCGCGTGAGTGGATGCAACCCGCGACGCCGGGCGAACAAGCCGAGCAGATGGCGCTCAACCTGGGCGAGCCAGCCGAGGCCTTCGAGTGGTATCGAGTGAGCACAGCCATTGCCAATGTTCGCAATCAAGGCGCTGAGCTGATAGAGCCGCTTCAGTGAAGCGGCTGCACAGATTCGCAGGTGGTCGACCTGCCCGTGGTTGCGGTGGGTCCGATCAGACCTCGGCGAACTCACCTGGCAGCACAAGCTCCGCTTTTCTGACTTTCCACGTACTGTTCAGCCATAACCTTCCCTTCGAGAATGGCTTCTGTCGAAGAGGAGAATGGTCGACTCACACGCAGGGTTCGCGCCGTTGCACCCGGCTTCCCTACCTCGACCAACATCCCCGTGGGAAATTCGACGCTCGACTCCCACAGCACGTAAATCGATGCCTGGTAACCAAGGTAGGAATGCACGTAAAGGTCATGACTGGTGGACTGAAGGCTCATCACTTTCTCCAACTGGGCGCCTCAATGCGCTTTTGATGGAGATACGACTCAAGCGATCTGACGAGCGTTCCGTTTTCCCTGCATCGTTATCCGTGAAGACGCGAGCCTCTGCGCGGGAGTGGTTCAGGCCCTGGTGCTTTGGGCACAGGAAACGCCTTGGCGACCCAGTCGTGAGCACGCTCGAGCGCCCAGGCCATCGCCGCGGACAGTTTCTGTCCACGGCAGTCAGGGTGTACCTCTTCGAGCAAGAGCACGCCTTTTTTCCCGTAGATACCCAGGAAAAGTTGAGTGACGTTTTCAAGTGAGAGTCGGGCTTGGATGTTGATTAAAGTGCCGCAGGGAAGGCGCTCATCGTAGTTGCGGGAATGCAACGCAGAATTGGCCCATTCCCAATAGATTTTGCCGCGATTACGCATGGAACGGACCTAGAACTCATATTCTTGACTGGAGAGACAGAATACATCGCTGTTCCAATGAATCCACTGCTTAAGGTGTGTGTTACATTTTTTTACAGCTGCTTTTCGTTTAACAGCCGTGATCGCACCACCAGCCCCCTTCATTCGACTGGAGCATGATCCGGGGAAGATGAAGGTGCGCCGCCAGACTGTTGAGCATCCTTTCGGAACGCTCAAAATCGGAATGGGAAGTACCCACTTTCGCCGACTGAGTGCTCTATACCGCCTGGCTGCAGATTTGTTCGGGCACTGGGGTATCAGGCGGCGCTAGCTGAAGGCCGTACGGCATAAGCGCCCTAATCCGAAAGTCGGTTTACTGCCTTGTACAACGTTAGGTACAATGGTTGCGGTTGCCAGCGACGGTTGGATCCATCTGGACACCTGTGGTCTGTGGCTACTGGAATGACGATTCTGATCCAGCTGAGAGAACACGGTGAGTCAATACGGAGCCGCCGTGCGGGTCGACAGGCTTCACTTTCTTAGAACTTTGGGCGTCACCTGTGGCGGTCCAAAGAGCAACCCTTACCCGGGCAGAGCCTGGAGGATGGACAAATGCACGTACTGACTTTTAGCCAGGCTCGCGCCGAACTGAAGCAGACAATGGATGATGTTTGCCGGGACCATGAGCCCGCCGTAATCACGCGACAGCGTGGCGAACCCGTAGTGATGATGTCTCTGGAGGACTACAACGGGATGAACGAGACCATTCACCTGTTGGGATCGTCCAAAAACGCTTCGCGCTTGCGCTCATCCATCGCTCAGCTCCGGGACGGCCAGGCCTTGACGAAGGAACTGGACCTCAATGAGCAAGAACCAGAAGCAGCGGAACAAGAATGAAGCCCGCGACAAGGTAAGCGTGAAGTTCACCAAGGAGGGCTGGGAGGATTACTGTCACTGGCAGAATGCCGACCTCACCATCCTCGGCAACATCAACCGCCTAATTGACGTGTGCCTACGCACCCCCTTCACGGGTATTGGCAAGCCTGAGCCGCTGAAAGGCGATTTATCTGGCTTGTGGTCCCGCCGCATCACCCGTGAGCACCGCCTGGTCTACTTCTTCGAGGCCGGTATGCTCACCGTTCTGCAATGCCGCTACCACTACGACGACTAAAGCACTGTACTGTGCTGTGCGCGAGCCGCCTCCGCCCCTGGCAAAGGGGCGGTCGGTAAACGAATGGACGCGCGCGGTCCTTTTGTAACGGGGCGGCCAAGGGGTCAGCTGCGTGCTCGTTTCACGATGCGGGCAGCCATGAGCGCGGCGCCCGGTATCCAGAGCCCAGGATTTGAAGTGCCTAATCCAACGGCAAGAAGCGCAATTCCGACAGCAAACATAAGCGTTATCCCTCGCTAGAAAAATCCATTTCAACAATCGCCCATTAAAGCACAGGTCGGTCGCAGGAGCGGCCAAGGAATCGTCATGCCCGAAACAATTGAGTTGGACCTCGACGCGATCGAGGCGGCGGCGAAGGCTCCGTTGAGTTTTTGCAGTTCGGATCATTGCATGTGCTCGGATTGCTCATGCGTCGCTGCAAACAATAGATGCTGGTGGAAAGCCCTCAATCGAGAGCAAGATAACCGCACCCAAGCGATGGGCAAGATTTTCCGGCCATCTTTCGACACAGGAGTGACCATGAAAGAACACCATTACGCTGTCACCGTAAATTGGATAGGTAACACAGGTGAAGGCACTGCCAGTTACACGGCGTACCAGAGAGACTTCAACGTGGAGGCTCCAGGCAAGGCACCTATCCTTGGCTCTGCCGACCCCGCCTTTCGCGGGGACCCTGAACGCTGGAACCCTGAAGACATGTTGCTGGCCTCGATCTCGGCCTGCCACAAGCTTTGGTATCTTCATCTGTGCGCAGTCAACAACGTGAACGTCTTGGAATATGTCGACTACCCGGTGGGCCGGATGCTTGAAGGGGATGGCCAGCGCAAGGGCCATTTCAAAGACGCTGAGTTGAGGCCTCAGGTCATTATCAGCAGCCAGTCAAATCTGGATCTTGCAAGACGCCTGCATGACGATGCTCACCACGAATGTTTTATTGCCAACTCAGTCAATTTCCCTATCAGGTGCAGTGCTGTTATCAAGCATCAAGACTAGATGTTTTGAATACAACTGCTTCCGTTGTTTAGCAATGGCTTCCAATCGACGCTATCAATAGAGGGGGGAGACACTCTTTCACGAGAGGCCGATAAAGGTCGAAAGCTGATAATCACAACCGACCGCGATCAATCCAAAGCGAAAACCTGACCAGACGAAAACCAAGCATCATCGGGTGGTCCTGTTAAACGAGCGCGCATTGAACGCCATCAATCAGGCCCAGCGAATGGATACCCTTCGTCGCATGGCGTCCAAGTCGGCCCACCTGACTAGCCCCTTCGTGTTCCAACCTAGCAAAGGTGGGCTGTGGATCAACGAGCCAAGTGTTACAATCCGCCACTTCAAATCGGCGCTGAAGGCGCTGAACATCCGTGAACGCCGTCAGTACGACACCCGCCACACCTACGCCACCCTATGCCTGATGCCTGGGATGAACCCCGCGTTCATCGCGAGCCAGCTTGGCCACAGCGTCGAGATGTTGCTCTCTACCTACGCGAAATGGATCAGCTCCTCCTCGGACTGGAGGGAGCTGGAGAAGCTGCCGCCCCGAGTCGAATTGGCCCAAAATTGGCCCAAGACTGACGACAGGGCCTAAATACACCTCTGGAACCCCCGCAGGACAAGCACTTGATTTCTACCGCTAACATCACCATGCAGTTCGGCTCCAAGCCGCTGTTCGAAAACGTTTCCGTCAAATTCAACAACGGCAACCGCTACGGCCTGATCGGCGCCAACGGTTGCGGCAAGTCGACCTTCATGAAAATCCTCGGCGGTGACCTGGAGCCGTCCGCAGGCCAGGTCATGCTCGAGCCGAATACCCGCCTGGGCAAGCTGCGCCAGGACCAGTTCGCCTACGAGGAATTCACCGTGATCGACACGGTGATCATGGGCCACGGCCAGCTGTGGAAAGTCAAAGCCGAGCGTGACCGTATCTACTCGCTGCCGGAAATGACCGAAGAAGACGGCATGGCCGTCGCCGAGCTGGAAACCGAATTCGCCGAAATGGACGGCTACACCGCCGAGTCCCGCGCCGGTGAACTGCTGCTGGGCCTGGGTATTCCGCTGGAGCAGCACTTCGGCCCGATGAGCGAAGTGGCACCGGGCTGGAAGCTGCGTGTCCTGCTGGCCCAGGCGCTGTTCTCGGACCCGGACGTGCTGCTGCTCGACGAACCGACCAACCACCTGGACATCAACACCATCCGCTGGCTGGAAACGATCCTCACGGCGCGTAACAGCACCATGATCATCATTTCCCACGACCGGCACTTCCTCAACAGCGTCTGCACCCACATGGCTGACCTGGATTACGGTGAGCTGCGCCTGTTCCCGGGCAACTATGACGAGTACATGACCGCGGCCACCCAGTCGCGTGAGCAGTTGCTGTCGGACAACGCCAAGAAGAAAGCCCAGATCGCCGAGCTGCAGACCTTCGTCAGCCGCTTCTCGGCCAACGCCTCCAAAGCCAAGCAGGCCACTTCTCGTGCCAAGCAGATCGACAAGATCCAGCTGGCCGAGGTCAAGCCGTCCAGCCGCGTCAGCCCGTTCATTCGTTTCGAACAGGCGAAGAAACTGCACCGCCAGGCGGTGGTGGTCGAGAAAATGGCCAAAGCCTTCGACGACAAGGTGCTGTTCAAGAACTTCGACATCACCGTCGAAGCGGGCGAGCGCGTTGCGATCATCGGCCCCAACGGTATTGGCAAGACCACCCTGCTGCGCACCCTGGTCGGCGAGATGACCCCGGATGCGGGCTCGGTGAAGTGGACCGACAGCGCCGAAGTGGGCTACTACGCCCAGGACCACGCCCACGACTTCGAAGACGACATGACCCTGTTCGACTGGATGGGCCAGTGGACCTCTGGTGAGCAGGTTATCCGCGGCACCCTGGGGCGCATGCTGTTCTCCAACGACGAAATCCTCAAGTCGGTGAAGGTGATTTCCGGTGGTGAACAAGGTCGCATGCTGTTCGGCAAGCTGATTTTGCAGAAGCCGAACGTGCTGGTGATGGACGAGCCGACCAACCACCTGGACATGGAATCGATCGAAGCGCTGAACCTGGCGCTGGAAAACTACCCGGGCACCCTGCTGTTCGTCAGCCACGACCGCGAGTTCGTGTCGTCGCTGGCCACGCGCATCATCGAGCTGTCGGCCGATGGTGTGGTGGACTTCAGCGGTACCTACGATGACTACCTGCGTAGCCAGGGTGTGCTGGTCTGATTGATGGGACGGCCTGGCCATCTCGGATGGCCGGGCCTCTTCGCGGGCTTGCCCGCTCCCACAGGGACCGCACAGGTATTGGACGCTTGTGGGGCCTTGGGAGAGCGGGCAAGCCCGCGAAGAGTACATCCCCATCCCACCGACCGGCACGGCCCGACGAATAATTCGTTAGCCTGCTGTCTTTTCCTTCGCGCAACGGCCATGATGGGACCACGCCCAACCGCCCGCCCGCGAAAGAGCCCATGACCGCGCAACAACCAGCCCCCGCCAGTCACACGCTGCACATCACCCTGCAGATCCTGTCGATCGTTTTCTATACCTTCATTGCCTTCCTCTGCATCGGCCTGCCGATTGCGGTGCTGCCCAGCTATGTGCACGACCAGCTCGGCTTTGGCGCAGTGATCGCCGGTGTAACCATTGGCCTGCAGTACCTGGCCACGCTGCTGAGCCGCCCGTTTGCAGGCAGGGTGGCGGACACCTTGGGAGGGAAACAGGCCATCCGCTTTGGCTTGCTGGGGATTGCCGGTTGCGGGGTGTTGACGTTGCTGTCAGCCTGGACCCTCACCTTACCGCTGCTGAGCCTGGCACTGCTGCTCGGTGGACGTTTGCTGCTGGGCATCGCCCAAGGGCTGATCGGCGTGGCCACCTTGAGCTGGGGCATCAGCCAGGTCGGCCCCGAGCACACTGCCAGGGTCATCTCGTGGAACGGTATCGCCTCCTATGGCGCGATCGCCATCGGTGCGCCAGTTGGCGTTCTGGCCGTGGACGGGCTGGACTTCAGCGTGCTGGGGCCGGCTTTGCTGGTGCTGGCAACCCTTGCCCTGCTGGTGCTTCGCAAGCGCCCCGACGTGGTCGTGGTACGCGGCGAGCGCCTGCCCTTCTGGTCGGCGTTCGGCCGGGTTGCCCCGTGTGGCCTGGGTTTGACCCTGGCCTCGATCGGCTACGGCACCTTGACCACCTTCGTCACCCTGTATTACCTCGAGCGCGGCTGGGCCGGCGCGGCCTGGTGCCTGAGTGCGTTTGGTGTGTGCTTCATCATTTCGCGGCTGCTGTTCGTCAACGCGGTCAACCGCTTTGGTGGGTACAACGTGGCGGTCGCCTGCATGGCCACCGAAGTGCTCGGCCTGAGCCTTCTGTGGCTGGCGCCCTCGCCGCCCTGGGCGCTGGTTGGCGCCGGGCTGACCGGTTTCGGGCTGTCGCTGGTTTACCCGGCATTGGGCGTGGAAGCGATCAAGCAAGTCCCCAGCAGCAGCCGCGGCGCAGGGCTGGGTGCCTATGCTGTGTTCTTCGACATGGCCTTGGCCATTGCCGGCCCGGTGATGGGCGCCGTGGCGGTACACCTGGGGTATGCCTCGATCTTCTGCGTGGCTGCCCTGCTCGCCTTGGCCGGGGTCGGCCTAACGTTGTGGCTGGCGCGGCGCGCCCGTCGCAGCTGAACGCTCAGCCGGCGCTGGCGACCCCAGCGCCTGGCTGAAGAACGCTGCCGTTTCTCGCTGCAGCGAATGATGGATATACCGGCGGTCGACGCCGTCGGCGTCCTTGCACAGCGCCGGCATTCGCGCGTACTGCTCGGCATCGCAGTGGGCCATGAATACGAAATGCCCGGCACCGGCCAACAGGCGGTAGTCCGGTGTGACCGGCAGTTTGCGGGCCAGGGCCTCGGCATTACGGTCTACGGCCACAAGCTGATCGCTGTCGCCACTGTAGATCAGTGCGGGTACCTGCACCCCGGCCAGCGCATGGCGCCCGAACAACAGGCTCAGCGGCGCCATCAACATGACCGCCCCCACTCGCGGGTCGGTCTCGGGCGCCAGTTCGCTGCGGTCGGCAATCAGTATGCCGTGGGTCTTGCAGGCGTCTGCGTCATGCGGACGCTCCAGGCAGTACTGACGCAGACGCTCCAGGTCGGGGCGTGCGCCAGACAGGATCAACGCGGTTTCTCCGCCGGCCGAGTAGCCGATCACACCCACCTTGCCGTCATTCAGATAAGGCCCGACCACTGCATCATCACGCGCTGCGGTGATCGCCGCGCTGACTTGCAACGGCCGTCCATAAAGATTGCTCAGGGTGCCAAGGCGACTGTGGTCGCGCACGTTGTCCCCCGGGTGCACCACCGCCACCACCACGAACCCTTGCCGCGCCAGCGACGTGGCCAGGTAATGCAAGGCCAGTGGGCTGCCCGTATTGCCGTGAGACAGTACCAGCAACGGGAATCGCCCCATGGCGACGGGCGCCTCTTCGGCCACGTCGACGGGATACCCGTCTATACGGCTGATACGGGTTTTGCCAACGGCCGGGTAGAACGCCAGGGCTTGCATCGGGCGGCTATCGACCGGGTCGGTCAAGGTCATAAGGTGCAGGCCGGCAACCCACGGCGCGGCCTCGGCGCGGGCCAACAGGCCGCCGAGCAGGACCAGCGCCAACACGCAGCGTGCAAGGGTCATCGGCCAGCGGTTCCTTGCAGGACGAAGGGATAACCCAGCATAAAACCGGCCGGCGTTGTGCCGGATGAAAACTGGATGAAACCGCCGTCATGCAAGCTGCGCCTGCACCCTGTGCATTTGCGCATTGCGTCGAACCCGTGGCATAGATGCAGGTCAAGGTTTTCACGTGACCGTTTTCGCGCCTTTGAAGGAGATTCATGCATGAGCAAGCCTGCCTACGTGCCACCCAAAGTCTGGCGCAACGACGCAGCCTCCGGCGGCCAGTTCGCCAGCATCAACCGCCCGGTAGCCGGCCCGACTCACGACAAGGACCTGCCGCTGGGCAAGCACCCGCTGCAGCTGTATTCCCTGGCCACGCCCAATGGCGTCAAGGTCACCATTGCCCTTGAAGAGCTGCTTGCCCTCGGCCACGCCGGTGCCGAATACGATGCCTGGCTGATCCGCATCGGCGAGGGTGATCAGTTTTCCAGTGGCTTCGTCCAGGTCAACCCCAACTCGAAGATCCCTGCCCTGCTCGACCGCAGCGTGGAGCCGCCGGTGCGGGTGTTCGAGTCAGGCTCGATCCTGCTGTACCTGGCAGAGAAGTTCGGTGCTTTGCTGCCAAAATCGCCGGCTGCGCGCACCGAATGCCTGAACTGGTTGTTCTGGCAGATGGGGGCGGCGCCTTACCTGGGCGGTGGTTTTGGCCACTTCTACGTGTATGCACCGGAAAAGTTCGAGTACGCCATCAACCGCTTCACCATGGAGGCCAAGCGTCAACTGGACGTACTTGATCGCCGCTTGGCCGAAAGCCGTTATCTGAGCGGCGAGGAATACAGTATCGCTGATATTGCCGTGTGGCCGTGGTATGGCCAGCTGGTGCGCGGCAACCTGTATGACGCCGCGCAGTTCCTGGCGGTTGACGAGTACCCGAACGTACAGCGCTGGGCCGAGGACATCGCCCTGCGCCCTGCTGTGCAGCGCGGTACACGCGTGAACCGTACCTGGGGAGATGAACACAGCCAGGTGCCGGAGCGCCATAGCGCCGCAGACCTGGAAGGTTGACGCAAACCGTGTGGGAGCGGCCCTTGGGTGACTGAAAGGCCGCCCCCACAATGGGCTGTGCAATACCTGCGAATGCCCCCGACAATGCCCCCTTGCATAAAACCATTTGCCCCTGCGCAAACCTGCGTCCGCCAAGCCCTTCTTGTACACTCCTCGCATTAGCCCCCACCTGCACATTTTTTGGTGAACGCATGATCGAGGTAACCGAGGTTTCCATTGCCGAGCTGCGCGACGCGCTCGAGACGGGCCGCACAACGGCGGTCGAGCTGGTCAAGGCCTACCTGGCGCGCATCGACGCCTACGATGGCGCCGACACGGCCACTGCCCTTAACGCCGTAGTGGTGCGCAACCCGGAGGCGCTGAAAGAAGCCGAGGCCTCCGATGCCCGCCGCGCCAAGGGCCAGGTGCTTAGCCCGCTGGACGGCATCCCCTACACCGCCAAGGACAGCTACCTGGTCAAAGGCCTGACTGCCGCCTCCGGCAGCCCTGCCTTCAAGGACCTGGTCGCCCAGCGCGACGCCTTCACCATCGAGCGCCTGCGCGCCGCTGGTGCCGTGTGCCTGGGCAAGACCAACATGCCGCCCATGGCTAACGGTGGCATGCAGCGCGGCGTCTATGGCCGCGCCGAAAGCCCGTACAACGCCGACTACCTGACCGCGCCCTTCGCCTCGGGCTCGTCCAACGGTGCCGGTACCGCCACCGCCGCCAGCTTCAGCGCCTTTGGCCTGGCCGAAGAAACCTGGTCCAGCGGCCGTGGCCCGGCGTCCAACAACGGCCTGTGCGCCTACACCCCGTCGCGCGGGGTGATTTCGGTGCGTGGCAACTGGCCGCTAACGCCGACCATGGACGTGGTGGTGCCCTATGCCCGCACCATGGCCGACCTCCTTGAAATCCTCGACGTGGTGGTAGCCGATGACGCCGACAAGCGCGGCGACCTGTGGCGCCTGCAGCCGTGGGTGCCGATCCCCGCTGCCTCGACGGTACGCCCAGCGTCGTACCTTGAACTGGCGGTAGATGCCAGCGCGCTCAAGGGCAAGCGCTTTGGCGTCCCACGCATGTATATAAATGCCGATCCCGAAGCGGGCACCGCCGAGAAGCCAGGCATCGGCGGGCCGACCGGCCAACGCATCAACACCCGCGCCACGGTGATCGACCTGTGGCAACAAGCACGCCAGGCCCTGGAAGCGGCGGGTGCCGAAGTACTGGAAGTGGACTTCCCGCTGGTGTCCAACTGCGAAGGCGACCGCCCAGGTGCGCCGACCGTGTACAACCGTGGCATCGTCAGCAAGGCATTCCTGCATGACGAACTGTGGGAACTGTCGGGCTGGGCCTTTGACGACTTCCTGCGCGCCAACGATGACCCCAAGCTTAATCGCCTGGCCGATGTCGACGGGCTGAAGATCTTCCCCCACGACCCGGGCACCCTGCCCAACCGTGAAGACGACCTGGCTGCCGGCATGGACGAGTACGTCAACATGGCCAAACGTGGCCTGAAGACCTGGGACCAGATCGAGACCCTGCCCGACGGCCTGCGCGGCCTGGAGCAGACCCGCAAGCTGGACCTGGAAGACTGGATGGACAAGCTGGGCCTGGACGCGGTGCTGTTCCCCACCGTAGCCGACGTTGGCCCGGCCGATGCCGATATCAACCCGGTATCGGCGGACATCGCCTGGAGCAACGGTGTCTGGGTAGCCAACGGCAACCTGGCAATCCGTCACCTGGGCGTGCCGACCGTGACCGTGCCGATGGGCGTGATGGCCGATATCGGTATGCCGGTGGGGCTGACCTTTGCCGGGAAGGCCTATAGCGACAACGCGCTGCTGAGTTTTGCTGCCGCGTTCGAGGCCACCGGCTCGCGCCGGATGGTTCCGCCGCGCACGCCGGCGCTCGGCTGAGTCTTACAGGGCCCGCGAAAGCAGATCGCGAATTTCAACTATATGTGTAAAAATGCACAAACAGTTGATTTTGCGGTCTGCCATGCCTATCCCCCCCAGCGAAGAACGCCAACTCACCCTCACCGTGCTCAAGGCCGCGATCCAGGCACTGGGCAGCGTTGCCGCACGCAACATGGAAATACTCCTGCACGACCTTGACCACCCCGAACACTCGGTGGTGGCGATCGTCAACGGGCATCTTTCCGGCCGCAGCGTGGGCAGCCCGATCCTTGCCGCACCGGAGCAGGACCAGGGTTTCAAGGCACTGATGCAGGCCTCGGCCGACCAGCACGGCCGTGAGCCGGTGGTGCTGCCCGATTACCCCACTACGCTCAAAGGCCGCACGCTACGAAGTGCCACGGCAATCTTCCGTGACAGCAGCGGCCACCCGTTCGCCAGCCTGTGCGTCAACACCGACGTCACCGGCCTGGATGCTGCCATGAACTTTCTCCAGCAGCTGCAGCCGCTGGGGGCCATACCTGCGGTCAACGAACCTGCCGACATGGAGCTGCTGATGAGCGAGATCATCCAGGCCGCCCTGCAGCGCAGCGGCCAGGGGCGGATGAACAAACAGGCCAAGGTCGAGGCCGTGCGCGTCATGCAGGAGCGCGGCCTGTTCATCGTCAAGGGCGGCGTCGAGAAGGCTGCCAGCGCCCTCGGCGTGACGCGCTACACCATTTACAACTACCTCGAGCAACTACGCGGAGCCAGCCAATGACCTTGCACATTCATACCCCCCTGATCGAGTCGCGCCCGCTGTCGTTGGCGGCCGGTCGTAATATCTGGCTCAAGCTCGACGCCCTGCAACCCTGCGGTTCGTTCAAACTGCGCGGTGTAGGCCACGCCTGCGAGGTACACCACGCGCGTGGCGCCCGGCACTTTGTGTCCTCGTCAGGTGGCAATGCCGGTTTGGCAGTCGCCTATGCCGGACGCAAGCTGGGGGTGCCGGTGACCGTGGTGATACCCGAAACCACCACCGAACGGGCCAAGCAGTTGCTGCACCTGGAAGACGCCAAGGTGGTGGTGCAAGGCAGTTCCTGGCAAGAGGCCAACGCCCTGGCACAGACACTGGTAGGCCCGAACGATGCCTTCATCCACCCATTCGACGACCCACTGCTGTGGGCCGGGCATGCCAGCCTGGTGGATGAAGTGGCCGAGGCCGGCCTGAAGCCGGACGCGGTGGTGTTGTCAGTCGGCGGGGGCGGCTTGCTCAGTGGCGTGGTGGAGGGGCTCAAGCGCAATGGCTGGGGCGATGTGCCTGTGCTGGCGGTAGAAACCGAGGGCGCGGCGTCGCTGCATGCGGCCATGCAGGCTGGGCATTCGGTGGAGCTGGAGCGCATCGCCTCGGTGGCGACGTCGCTGGGGGCCAAGCGTGTGGCTGATCAGGCGCTGATGTGCGTGCAGCAGCATCCGGTGCACAGCCATCTGGTCAGCGATCGCGCAGCGCTGGAGGCCTGTGAGCGGTTCTTGCTGGACCACCGTGTGCTGGTCGAGCCCGCGTGCGGGGCGGCGTTGGCAGTGGCCTATGATGCCAAGGCTCTGGGCGCCTTGCGCAATGTCCTGGTGGTGGTCTGTGGTGGCGCTACCGCAACACTGGAGCAGATCCAGGCCTGGCTGCAGCAGGCAGACTGAAGCTGCCATCTGTCGGGGGTGATTACGACAGTCACATGCACCTGATCTACTAGGCTCGCCGCAACCGAAAAAGCCCTCGCAATAGCGTCAACCCTGACGAAATGCGTATCCCGCCCTTTCGGTCTGCGGCAAGTGAAGGCACAATGCGTGTCCTTTTTTTGGCCGGCCTGGCCGGGGGCCTTTAAATGATCAAGACGCCGTATTACCTCATCGATAAAACCAAGCTGCTCAGCAACATGGAGAAGATCGCCTACGTGCGCGAACACTCCGGTGCCAAGGCGCTGCTCGCCCTCAAGTGCTTCGCCACCTGGTCGGTGTTCGACCTGATGCAGCAGTACATGGACGGTACCACCTCGTCCTCCCTGTTCGAGCTCAAGCTCGGCCGCCAGAAGTTCGCCGGCGAAACCCATGCCTATAGCGTGGCCTGGGCCGACGACGAGGTCGAGGAGATGCTTGAGAACTGCGACAAGATCATCTTCAACTCGATCGGCCAGCTGCAACGCTTTGCCGAACAGTCCGAAGGCAAGGTGCGTGGTCTGCGCGTCAACCCGCAGGTCAGCAGCTCCGACTACCTGCTGGCCGACCCGGCCCGCCCGTTCAGCCGCCTGGGCGAATGGGACCCGGCGAAGATCGAACAGGTGATCGAACAGATCTCCGGCTTCATGTTCCACAACAACTGCGAGAACGGTGACTTCGGCCTGTTCGACAAGATGCTCACGCACATCGAAGAGCGTTTCGGCCACCTGCTGCACAAGGTCGAGTGGGTCAGCCTTGGTGGCGGCATTCACTTCACCGGTGAAGACTATGCAGTAGACGCCTTCTGCGCGCGCCTGAAGGCGTTCTCGGAAAAATACGGCGTGCAGGTTTACCTGGAGCCGGGCGAAGCCGCCATCACCAACAGCGCTTCGCTGGAAGTGACCGTGCTCGATACCCTGTACAACGGCAAGCACCTGGCCGTGGTCGACAGCTCGATCGAAGCGCACCTGCTCGACCTGCTGATCTACCGCCTCAACGCCAAGATGGCCCCCAATGACGGCGAGCATACCTACATGGTCTGCGGCAAGTCATGCCTGGCCGGTGACATCTTCGGCGAGTACCAATTCGACCGTCCGCTGGCCATTGGCGATCGCCTGTCGTTCATCGACACGGCGGGTTACACCATGGTCAAGAAAAACTGGTTCAACGGGCTGAAGATGCCTTCCATCGTGGTCAAGCAGCTCGACGGCAGCGTCGAAGTCGTCCGCGAGTTCGGTTTCGAAGACTACGTTTCCAGCCTGTCGTAAGACCGGCTTTCAAGTAAGGAGCAAAGGGTAAATTGAAGAAGAACGTTCTTATCATTGGTGCAGGAGGTGTCGCCAAGGTGGTGGCCCACAAGTGCGCGCAGCATAACGACGAACTGGGTCGTATCGCCATCGCGTCACGGAACATCTCCAAATGCCAGGCCATCATCGACAGCGTCAAGGCCAAGGGTAGCCTCAAGGTACCCGCCGACATCCAGGCCTTCTCGCTCAATGCCCTCGATGTCGAGGCAACCAAGGCGCTGATCCGCGAAACCGAATCGCAGATCGTGATCAATGTGGGTTCCGCCTTCCTCAACATGTCGGTGCTGCGTGCTTGCATCGATACGGGTGTCGCCTATCTGGACACCGCCATCCACGAAGAGCCGGGCAAGATCTGCGAGACCCCACCGTGGTACGGCAACTACGAGTGGAAACACCTCGAAGAGTGCCAGGCAAAGAACATTACCGCCATTCTCGGCGTCGGTTTCGACCCGGGTGTGGTGAACAGCTACGCCAAGCTGGCGCAGCAGCAGTATTTCGACAGCATTGATTCGATCGATATTCTCGACGTCAATGCCGGTTCGCATGGCAAGTACTTTGCCACCAACTTCGACCCGGAAATCAACTTCCGCGAGTTCACCGGACAAGTGTGGAGCTGGCAGAACAGCCAGTGGACCAGCAACACCATGTTCGAGGTCAAGCGTACCGACGACCTGCCAGTGGTAGGCTCGCAAAACCTGTACCTGACCGGCCACGATGAAGTTCACTCGATTTCGAAGAACCTCAACGTCCCGAACGTGCGCTTCTGGATGAGCTTCGGCGAGCACTACATCAACGTGTTCACTGTTCTGAAAAACCTGGGCCTGCTCAGCGAGCAACCGGTGAAAACCGCCGAAGGCCTGGAAGTGGTACCGCTGAAAGTGGTCAAGGCCGTACTGCCAGACCCGGCCTCGCTGGCCCCTGGCTACACCGGCAAGACCTGCATCGGCGACCTGGTCAAAGGCACCAAGGATGGCCAGCCGCGCGAAGTGTTCATCTACAACGTGGCCGACCACGAAGAAGCCTACGCCGAGACCGACAGCCAGGGCATTTCCTACACCGCCGGTGTACCGCCAGTGGCCGCTGCCCTGCTGGTCGCTCGTGGCGAGTGGGATGCCAAGCGCATGGTCAACGTCGAGGAGCTGCCAGCCGAGCCGTTCCTCAAGGCGCTGGACGTGATGGGCCTGCCGACCCGCGTCAAAGATGAAAAAGGCGATCGTCCCTGGGACGCTGAAGCCTAAGCGACAAACAGAAGGGGTGCCATGCAGGACCCCTTCTGCTTTCCAGGTCCAGGATCGCCACAGCCCTGAAACAAGCACGTAACCTGTGGGAACGGGCAAGCCCGCGAAGAGGCCGGCGCAAGATCACGCTCTACTTGCGGGCCTCCAGAATCAGGTTGAACGGCGTCTGCGTCGCGCGCCGGAAGCGGCTGAACCCCGCCTCCTCGAAGACGGCCCGCAATCGCGCCTCCCCGGCCTGCGCACCCAACCCCAGTCCCACTTCCTGCGACAACGAATTGGGCGTGCAGATAAACGTCGACGCCGCATAGAACAAGCGCCCGACCGGTGTCAGGTTACCCTCCAGCGAGTCCTCGGCATATGGCTCCACCAGCATGACCGTGCCATCAGCTTTCAAAGCATGGTAGGCATGCCTGGCTGCCCCGACCGGGTCACCCATGTCGTGCAGGCAATCGAAGAAGCACACCAGGTCATGATCATGCCCCGGGTACTCCTTGGCGCTGGCCTGCTGGAAGCTCACCCGCCCCTCCAACCCCGCTTCCCGTGCACGCGCGTTGGCGGTGACGATTGAAGGCTGATGATAGTCGTACCCCACGAAGGTCGACGCCGGAAACGCCTGCGCCATCACCAGCGTCGAGGCACCATGACCGCAGCCCACGTCCGCCACCTTGGCGCCCGCCTGCAGCTTGGCCACCACACCCTCCAGTGCCGGCAGCCAATCCGCAACCAGGAAGGTGCGATACCCCGGCCGGAAAAAGCGCTCGGTACCGCTGAACATGCACGGGTGGTGATCGCCCCAGGCCAACCCGCCATCGCCGCGCATGGCGGCTACCAGCTTGTCCTTGTCATGGAACAGCGCCGCCACCACTGCCGCGCCGCCGGCCATGTAGGCCGGGGAGTCCTCCAGCGCCAGGGCCATGGCCTGTTCTTCAGGCAGCACAAAACGGCCCTTGTCATGGACCATGTAGCCCGATGCCGCCTGGGCATTCAACCATTCTCGCACCAGCCGCGGGTGGCAGCCGGTCTTTTCCGCCAGTTGCTCAGGGGTGACCGCCTGGCTGTCGGCCATGGCCCGGTACAGCCCCAGTTCATCGCCGAGAATGACATTGGCCAGCGTCGCCGCTGCGCCCATGTCGCCCACCAGCTTGCCCATGAAATCGTGAAGCCTTGCCTCGTCCATGACCTGCCCTCCTCTGCAAGAAGGCCATCGCCAACGAGGGACGTCCGCTCCGGGAAGGCGGTGGTCGGTTCAAGGGTTTTCGTTCGCGGTACAACACGCTACCGCGAGCTGTCAGTAAGTTTAGATGCTCTGCCTGGGCGACGTGGAATAACGGCCATATGGCCCACGAGCATTTCCCTCAGGTCACAATTCCTAAACAACGATGTGACATTTTTTTTCAGCTTTCCTATCAAGGAGCTGTCAAATGAAGGTCACGGTTTTCGGAACCGGCTATGTCGGCCTGACCCAGGCAGTGTGCCTGGCCCAGGTAGGCCATTCGGTGTTGTGCATGGATGTCGATGCCGATCGGGTGGCCAGCCTGAGTGAAGGCCATTGCCCGATCTTCGAGCCCGGCCTTGCGCCGCTGCTGGAGAAGAACCTCGCCTGCGGTCGGCTGCGCTTCACCACGGATGCCGCAGCGGCTGCCAACTATGCCCGGTTGCAGTTCATTGCCGTCGGTACTCCGCCGCAAGCCGATGGTAGCGCCGACCTGAAGCACGTTTTCGCCGTGGTCGACAGCATCCTCGAACACGCTGACGGGCCCAAAGTAATCGTCAACAAGTCCACCGTGCCGGTGGGTACGGTACACCGCATCAAGGCACGCATCGCCCAGGCCGTGGCCGATACCAGCCGCTTCCAGGTGATCAGCAACCCGGAGTTTCTCAAGGAAGGGTCTGCGGTGGATGACTGCATGCGCCCCCAGCGCATCATCATCGGCGGCGCAGAAGCGGCCGAAGTGGAGTTGCTACGCGAGCTTTACCTGCCGTTCAACCGCAACCGCGAAAAGTTCATGGTCATGGACGCGCGCAGTGCCGAGCTGACCAAGTACGCAGCCAACTGCATGCTGGCCACCAAGATTTCCTTCATCAACGAAATCGCCAACCTGGCCGAGCACCTGGGGGCCGACATCGAAATGGTGCGCCGTGGCATCGGCTCGGACCCGCGCATCGGTTACGACTTCATCTACGCCGGCTGCGGTTTTGGCGGCTCGTGCTTCCCCAAAGACCTGCAAGCCCTGCGCCACAGTGCCGAGGCGGAAGGCTTCGAGACACAGTTGCTGCGGGCAGTAGAGTCGGTCAACGAGCAGCAGAAGGGCCGGCTGTTCAGCAAGATCCAGCGCCATTACCCCGGCGGCCTGCGGGGCAAGGTGTTTGCCCTGTGGGGGTTGTCGTTCAAGCCCAATACCAATGATATCCGCGAAGCTTCCAGCCGGGTCCTGCTGGAAGCACTGTGGGCCGCGGGCGCGCGGGTGCAGGCTCACGACCCTCAGGCCATGGAAGAAATCCGGCGCCACTACGGCCCGCGTGCCGACCTGCAACTGGTGCCCTGCAAGGACGATGCGTTGCGGGGCGCCGATGCCCTGGTGATCGTCACCGAATGGCAGGACTACCGTGTGCTCAACCTGGACGAGGTGCCGCAGCAGCTGGCCGACCGGGTGGTGTTCGATGGCCGCAACCTGTACGAACCCGAGCACATGGCCTCGGCAGGGCTGGCTTACTACGGCATCGGACGTGGCAAGATTGCGCCAGCTTGACGGCAATGATTACCGGCTGGCCACTCCCTGGCTGTCAGCCGGCCTTATCGACTCAGGGCGCTGCGGACTGACAGGCGGCTCAAGCTGCAGCACCTCGTTGGTATATGCCCACTCCTTCTCTAGCTGATCCGGGTGGTCGTTCAGGCGGATGCCATAGGACGGGATGATCTGTTTGATCTTGGCCTGCCACTCGGGCGACGCCACCTTGTTCTTGAACACCTTGTTCAACACATCGAGCATGATAGGCGCAGCGGTCGACGCACCGGGAGAGGCCCCCAGCAAGCCGGCGATACTGCCGTCCCTGGACGTCACCACCTCGGTACCGAGCTTGAGCACGCCGCCCAACGCTTCGTCTTTCTTGATGATTTGCACCCGCTGGCCCGCCTGCCACAGCCGCCAGTCTTCTTTCTTCGCCTCGGGGAAGTAGGTGCGCAGCGCTTCGAAGCGGTCATCGTCCGATTGCAGCACCTGCCCGATCAGGTACTGCACCAGGTCGAACTCGCGTACCCCTACCCGCACCATCGGCCAGGCATTGTGCACGCTGGTACTGGCGAGCAGGTCAAGCAATGAGCCCTGCTTGAGGAACTTGGTCGAGAAGGTGGCAAACGGCCCAAACAGGATCAGGCGCTTGCCATCAAGTACCCGGGTGTCCAAGTGCGGCACCGACATGGGCGGCGCACCGGTTGCGGCAATGCCATAGGCCTTGGCCATGTGGCGCTGGGCGATAGCCGGGTTGTCAGTGACCAGGAACGAGCCACCGACCGGGAAGCCGCCATAGTTCTTGGCCTCGTCGATACCCGACTTCTGCAGCAGCGGCAGTGCCGCCCCGCCAGCGCCGATGAACAGGAACCGGGCATCGGTGGCTGCCTTGCTGCCATTCTTCAGATTCTTGTACTCGACGTGCCAGGAACCGTCGTCGTTACGGGTGATGTCCTGCACTTCGCTCGACAGCTTGAGATCGAAGTTCGGCCGCGTCTGCAGGTAACCCACATACTGCCGGGTGATCTCGCCAAAGTTGACGTCGGTGCCGATCGGCGTCCAGGTCACGGCCAGCTTCTGGTTGGGATCGCGGCCTTCCATCATCAGCGGGACCCATTTGCGGATCTGCTCGTGGTCTTCGGAGTACTGCATGGGTTTGAACAGGGGGCTGGCCTGCAGCGCCTCGTAGCGCTTCTTCAGGAAGCGGATATTGTCATCGCCCCAGACAAAGCTCATGTGCGGGGTGGTGTTGATGAACGAATGCGGGTTTTTCAGCACGCCCTGCTTGACCTGCCAGGCGAGAAACTGGCGCGTTACCTGGAACGACTCGTTGATTTCAACTGCCTTGCTGATGTCGATCTTGCCGTCTTTTTCCGGGGTGTAGTTCAGCTCCGCCAGGGCCGAGTGGCCGGTGCCGGCGTTGTTCCAGCCGTTGGAGCTCTCCTCGGCCACCTTGTCCAGGCGCTCGACCATTTCCATCGACCAGCCGGGCTCCAGCTCGTTGAGCCACACGGCCAAGGTAGAACTCATGATGCCGCCGCCCACAAGCAGCACATCGACCTTTCGGGTTTCCGCCGCTTGGGCATTGAGCATGCCGATGGCCAAGGCCAGCCCGGCCATCGCCAGTTTTGGCTTGATGGTGATCTTCATAACCTCTCCCGCGCCTCGTTGCTGTCCGTGGTTCAGCCACAAGCTTAGCCGACGCGTTTAGTCGGGTATGACGACGCACAAACACTTGCAATCGGCCACATCTCAAAATACTGTATGAATACTCAGTATCGCAGGTCAGCCACCATGCAACTCATCGCCAAACTCGGCATCCTTGCCGACGCCGCCAAGTACGACGCCTCCTGCGCCAGCAGTGGTGCGCCCAAGCGCAATTCGCGCGGCGCTGACGGCCTGGGTGCCACCAACGGCATGGGTATCTGTCACAGCTATACCCCGGACGGCCGCTGCGTATCACTGCTCAAGGTACTGCTGACCAACTTCTGCCTGTACGACTGCCAGTACTGCGTCAACCGCCGCTCCAGCAACGTGCCGCGCGCACGCTTCAGCCCCGAGGAAGTGGTGCGCCTGACCCTGGACTTCTACCGGCGCAACTGCATCAGCGGCCTGTTCCTCAGCTCCGGCATCATCCGCTCGGCGGACTACACCATGGAGCAGTTGATCCGTGTGGCCCGGCTGTTGCGCGAAGAACACAGCTTCCGCGGCTACATCCACCTCAAGGCCATCCCCGATGCCGACCCGCTGCTGATAGAAGAGGCCGGGCGCCTGGCCGACCGCCTCAGCGTCAACATCGAACTGCCCACCGACGCCAGCCTCAAGCGCCTGGCGCCAGAAAAGCAAGGGCACACCATTCGCCAGGCCATGGGCGTGATTCATCAGGGCCAGCAGGCCGTGGCCAACGAGCCCAGGGCGCCGCGCTTTACCCCGGCCGGGCAGAGCACCCAAGTCATCGTCGGCGCCGACAGCACCGACGACAGTACCTTGCTGCGCAATGCCGAGTCGCTGTACCAGGGCTACGGCCTCAAGCGCGTGTACTACTCTGCCTTCAGCCCGATCCCCGACAGCCCCGGCAGCGTACCCCTCGCCGCACCACCGCTGCTGCGCGAACACCGCCTGTATCAAGCCGACTTCCTGCTGCGTGGCTATGGCTACAAGGCTGGCGAGCTGCTGGGCCACAGCGGTAACCTGGCACTGGACATCGACCCCAAGCTGGCCTGGGCGCTGGCCAACCGCGACGTGTTCCCGCTGGACGTGAACCGCGCCGAACCTGCGCTACTGGCGCGTATCCCCGGCATCGGCCTGCGCAGCGTACAGCGTCTGGTCGCCCTGCGCCGGGAGCGGCGCATCCGTTATGACGACCTGATCCAGCTGCGCTGCGTGCTGGACAAGGCACGGCCGTTCATCGTTACAAGCGACTACCGACCCGCCCAGGCCGAGCTGCGCAGCGGCTTGCTGCGAGCGCGCTTGAGTGAGCCGCCAGCGCCCGTGCAGATGGGGTTATGGGGGTGATCGCACTCGACTGCGACGACCTGTTCGCCACCTGGCGCGAGCAGGCCCGGGGGTTGTTGAGCCATGGCATCGACCCGTCGGAAGTCACCTGGTCGCAAGGCCCGATGGCGGACCTGCTGGCCGTGCTGGCCGTGCCGGCAGCGCCGCCTGACGGGCCGGGCCCTTTCCGGGCCAAAGTCCCGGCCGCACTGCTGAGCCAGTTGGAGCAGGCCTCTCGCTACCGTGGCGAGCAGCGCTGGAACCTGCTGTATGAAGTGCTGTGGCGCGTCGCCCATGGCGACCGCACGGCAATGCTGGCCGGTGACCGGCTGGGCAGTGAGCTGCAACGGCGCATCAAGCAGGTAACCCGCGAGGCGCATCACTTGCACGCGTTTGTACGCTTCGTGCCGTTGCCAGAGGAACTGGCTGAGCACTTGCAGCTGGATCTGGTGGCCTATCACGAGCCGGCACACGACATTCTGCACAGTGCCAGCGCCCACTTCGCCGACCGTCTGGGGCGTTTGCGCTGGTTGATTGCCACGCCACAGGATGGCATTCGCTTCGACGGCCAGTCGTTCGACTACCAGCGACAGTGCCCCGAGCCCTGGCGCCAGTGGGCCCGCAACGCCGAAGACCCCGGCGCCGAACTTTGGCGCACCTACTACCGCCACACCTTCAACCCGGCCCGCCTCAACCCGGATGCCTTGCGCCTGCACATGCCAGGGCGGTTCTGGCGGCATTTGCCGGAAGGCATGCTGATACCGCAGCTTGAAGGCCTGGCGCGCCAAGGCAAACAGCGAGACGGCCAAGCCCTTGAGGTGGCCTCGCAAACCGGCAAGACCATCAGCAAGCCTGCGCGCTCGGTGTAGCTGCGGAGCCTGTTGCGGCCCCGTCGAGACGCAAGGCAGCGGCTACAGCGAAAACATGATGCTCAGCTGAAGAGCCTGGCCAGGCAGGCCAGCTTCTTCTTGTACGAACGCCGTGCCTCCAGTGCCTGCTCCAGGCTCACCGGCAGGAACCGCGCCTGCTGGTTGGGCTGCATCTGCCCGATCAGATCGAGGTCGGCGCTGATCACCGTGCCGATCATGGCGTAGCCGCCCCCCGACACTGCATCGCGATGCAGGATGATCGGTTCCAACCCTGCCGGCACCTGGATCGATCCGATCGGGTAGCAGCTGTCGACGATATTGGAGGGGTCCGACCCCGCACCGAACGGCTGCTCGCGCGGTTGGAAACTCAAGGCGCTGCCGCCTTTGTAGCGATAACCGATGCGGTCCGCTTCGGAGCCAACCGTCCAGGCGTCGGTGAAGAAACGTTGCGCTGCAGCTTCGGTCAGGCGGTGGAAGTACAGCCCAGGCACCACCCGCAACACCACCTCCCCCCCCAGGGCCTGACGCAGGGCCATGGGCAAGCTTGCACCGGCACGGGTCTTGCCGCTGGGCACGCCGACCGGCAGCAGGTCGCCCGCCATCAGTTTGCGCCCATGAAAGCCACCCAACGCGCCCAGCGCGTAGGTGGACCGGCTACCCAGTACCTCGGGCACATCGATGCCTCCGGCCACTGCCAGGTAGGCCCGGGCGCCCGCTGTTGGAAAGCCGAAACGCAACACTTGCCCCGCCCGCACGGCAAACGCAGTGTCCGGGCGCTGCTCGCGGCCATCGAGCAACGCTGGCATCTGCGCACCGCACACAGCGACCAGTGCGTCCTGCTGGAACTCCAGCTCCGGCCCCACCAGCGCACACTCCAGGCCCGCAGCGCCGGCCGGGTTGCCCACCAGGTGATTGGCTGCGCTCAAGGCGTACTGGTCGAGTGCGCCGGACGGTGGGATACCCAGGTGGTAGTAACCTTCGCGGCCCAGGTCCTGTACAGAAGTGGACAGCCCCGGTTTGAGTACCTTGATCATGCCAGCACCTCCTGCAACGATTTGGGGTAGCCGACCGGGTCGGCGAGGAAGGCGTCCAGGGAAAACGCCACCGGGCGAATGCGCAGGTCGAAGCAGCCATCCTCCACTTCCGCCACCGCCTGGTCGTAGGTGCGGCGGTCGATAGGCTTAAACTGCACGATGTCACCTGGGCGGAAGAACACCATGTGCTCTTTCAGGTAATTCAAGGTCTGCTGTGGGTCGTAGATCGGTGCCGGGGTGACGCCGAACATCTGGTAGCCCCCGGCCCCGCGCACCGAGTAGATGCAACCAAAGCAGCCGCCATGGCCCAGGGTGAGCTTGGGCGTGTCGGTACGGGGGCGCAGGTACTTGGGCACCTGCAGCTGCCGCTCGCGCTCGACCATCTGGAACATGAACGGCAGGCCGGCGACAAAGCCGACCATCGATACGAACCATGGCGCGCCACTGTGGGCGGCGATGAAGGCCTCGACATCGGCCAGGCCGTTGATGCGCGCGGCGTACTCCAGGTCTGTGCTGGTCGGGTCCTGGTGGCGATCCCGAAAGCGCATCAGGGTTTCATGGGTCCAGGGGTCGTTGTACAGCACCGGGATCTCGATGATCCGCGTCTGCAACGAACGCTCGGCCACCGCCTGCGCCTCGGCGCCGCGCACGGCTTCGAGCAGTGCCTCGGGGGCGATACGGTCCGGGTCGAAGCGGACCTGGAACGACGCATTGGCCAGGCACACATCAAGCACGCCATCCAGGGCCATGCGCTCCACCGCACGGGTGACGGCCATACCCTTGAAAAAGGCCTCCAGCGACATGCTTTCGCTGACTTCGGCAAACAGGTGCTCGTCGGCGCCGAAGCTGTAACGGATCGGGGTTGTAGCAAGCGGTTCGGCCATGACAGTTCCTTTTCTTGGAATCTTTATAGAAAGGCAGGCGAAAACAAAAGGCACGGGCTCCGGCTTGTCGGTTTGCCGGATGCCTGACGGGTTCAGCGCGGTGCCCGCACCACGATGCCGGCCGCATCCAGTGCCTTGCGCGTGGCCTCGACCAGGTCCAGCGCGCCCGGGGTGTCACTGTGCAGGCAAATGGAATCGAATTCGATCGCCAGGTCCTGCTCTTCGACCGTGCGCACAACGCCTTGGCGACAAGCACGCAGTACCCGCTCGGCGACGGCTTGGGGCTCGTAGCCACGCACATTGCGGGTAAACACGATCGACCCGCTCAGGTCGTACTCGCGGTCGGCATAGAACTCGCGAATCACCGGCTGCCCCAGTTCCTGGGCAATGCGGCAGATCACCGAACCCGGCATGCAGTACAGCAGCAACTCGGGCTCGATCACCCGCAGGTTTTCCACCAGCAAGCGCGCCGCTTCTTCGTCACGCGCCAAGTGCATGTAAAGCGCCCCATGCGGCTTGATGTGCTGCAGGCGCACGCCCTGGGCACGAGCGATTTCACGCAGCGCGCCCAATTGATAGAGCATGTCGTCCACCAGTTCCTGCGCCGAGGCATTGATATGCCGGCGGCCAAAGCCGACCAGGTCACGGAACCCCGGGTGTGCCCCCACAGCGACGCCCAGTGCCTTGGCGCGCTCGACGGTGCGGCGCATGGTGCCGGGGTCGCCGGCATGGAAACCAGTGGCGATGTTGGCGCTGCTGATGTAACCCATCAGCTCATTGTCGACGCCATCGCCAATGGTCCACGGGCCAAAGCCCTCACCCATGTCCGAGTTGAAATCCACTGCTTGCATGACCGCGTCTCCTGGCACTTGTGACTGCATGCAAGCCACGTTAGATTCTCCGCACCCCCTTGGGAAGATCTATAAACAGATGGGGTACCTTCTGAAAAACAGATACCCCGGGAGCCTACCGTGTCACTCACCCTGCGCCAGGTCCGCTACTTCGTTGCCACCGCTGAAATCGGCCAGATCTCGCAAGCGGCGATCCACCTGAACATCTCCCAGTCGGCAGTCACTACGGCCATCAAGGAGCTGGAAGCGATGCTCGGCGTGCTGTTGTTCCAGCGCTCGGCCCAAGGCATGAGCCTGACCGAAGCCGGCCGGCACTTCTTGAACCGTGCCTACGTCATCCTGCGCAGTGTCGACGATGCGTTGAACAGCCCGCTTCCGGACGTGCGTGCCAGTGGCCTGTTGCGCCTGGCGGCGAGTTACACGGTGATCGGCTACTTCCTGCCGCACCACTTGCAGCGCCTGGAGCACTGGCATCCGGGCGTGACACTGGAGCTGTACGAGCAGGAGCGCAGCGCCATCGAGCAAGGCCTGCTGGAGGGGCGTTTCGACATGGCGGTGGTGCTCACCGCCAACCTCACCCACCCCGACATCGTCTCGGAAACCCTGTTCAACTCCGAGCGCCGGCTGTGGCTGCCCGGGCATCACCCACTGTGCGAGCGATCGGCCGTGAGCCTGGCCGAGGTGGCCTGTGAGCCGTTCATACTGTTGACCGTGGATGAGGCCGAGCAAAGTGCCATGCGCTACTGGGAGCAGGCCGGGCAACGGCCAAGCGTAAGGGTGCGCACCAGCTCGGTGGAGGCCGTGCGCAGCATGGTCGCCAATGGCAGCGGAGTGGCGATCCTGTCGGACCTGGTGCACCGGCCGTGGTCGCTGGAGGGCAAGCGCATCGAGACGGTGACCATCAGCGACCCGGTCACGCCGATGAGCGTGGGGTTGGCCTGGCACCGGGAACGGGCATTCAGCCCGGCGATGCAGGCGGTGCGCAATTACTTCCATGATGCGTTTCTGGCACCGCAGCAGTTGTCGGCCCGGCGCTGATCCTGCCTTTGCAGGCCCGGCCTCTTCGCGGGCGCGCCCGCTCCCACAGGTGCAGCGCAAATCTTCAGCGGTATGTCCGCCTGTGGGAGCGGGCAAGCCCGCGAAGAAACCAACACCCATCTTGAGCCGAACGTTCAGGCCGCAGCGCCGTCATAACCTGAGCCGGTGCCGACACGCAAAGAGGACGCGAAATGACCCAGCCCGACCCGTCATACGTCAAATGGCTCGAAGACCGCGCCATGCTCAAGGCCTCCCAGGACCGGGCCAGCCTGTACTCAGGCCAGTCGCGCCTGTGGCAGCAACCCTATGCCGAGGCCCAGCCCCGCCGCGCCACCGAAATCGCCTCGGTGTGGCTGACGGTCTACCCCGACGCCATCATCGCGCCCGAGGGTTGCTCGGTGCTCGGTGCCCTGGCCCACGAAGCGTTGTGGAAGCGCCTGTCGGAGATCGGCGTACAGGGCCTGCACACCGGCCCGATCAAACTGTCCGGTGGCATCCGCGGCCGCGAACTCACCCCCAGCGTGGACGGCAACTTCGACCGCATCAGCTTCGACATCGACCCACTGTACGGCAGCGAGCAGGAACTGATCCAGATGAGCCGCATGGCCGCTGCGCACAATGCCGTGACCATCGACGACCTGATCCCCTCGCACACCGGCAAGGGCGCCGACTTCCGCCTGGCCGAGCTCGCCCATGGCCCCTACCCGGGGCTGTACCACATGGTCGAGATCCGCGAAGAAGACTGGGCGCTGCTGCCCGAGGTGCCCGCCGGGCGCGATGCGGTCAATCTGCTGCCAGCTCAGTGTGACGAGCTGAAGGCGCGCCATTACATCGTTGGCCAGCTGCAACGGGTAATCTTCTTCGAGCCGGGCGTGAAGGAAACCGACTGGAGCGCCACGCCGCCGATCACAGGCGTCGACGGCAAGACCCGCCGCTGGGTGTACCTGCATTACTTCAAGGAAGGCCAGCCCTCGCTGAACTGGCTGGACCCTACCTTCGCCGCCCAACAGATGATCATTGGTGACGCACTGCACGCGCTGGACTGCCTGGGTGCACGCGGCCTGCGCCTGGACGCCAACGGCTTTCTCGGCGTGGAAACCCGCGCCAGCGGCACCGCCTGGTCGGAAAGCCACCCGCTGTCGCTCGTCGGCAACCAGCTGATCGGTGGCATGATCCGCAAGGCCGGCGGTTTCAGCTTCCAGGAGCTGAACCTGACCCTCGATGACATTGCGCAGATGTCCAAGGGTGGTGCCGACCTGTCCTACGATTTCATTACCCGGCCGGCCTACCAGCATGCGCTGCTGACGGGCGACACCGAGTTCCTGCGCCTGATGCTCAAGGAGATGCACGCCTTCGGCATCGACCCGGCCTCGCTCATCCATGCCCTGCAAAACCATGACGAGCTGACCGTGGAGCTGGTGCACTTCTGGACACTGCACGCGCACGATATGTACCTGTACAAGGGCCAAACCCTGCCTGGCAGCATCCTGCGCGAACATATTCGCGAAGAGATCTACGAACGGCTGTCGGGGGAACATGCGCCGTACAACCTGCGCTTCGTGACCAACGGCATTGCCTGCACCACCGCCAGCCTGATCGCTGCTGCACTGGGTATTCGCGACCTCGAACAGATTGGTGTAGCGGATATCGAACTGATCAAGAAGGTGCACCTGCTGCTGGTCATGTACAACGCCATGCAGCCGGGGGTGGTCGCCTTGTCCGGCTGGGACCTGGTCGGTGCCCTGCCCTTGCCCGCCGAAGCGGTTGCCGAACGCATGCTCGATGGCGATACCCGCTGGATTCACCGGGGCGGCTATGACCTGGCCGGGCTTGACCCACAGGCAGAGGCTTCTGTGCGGGGCATGCCGCGTGCCCGGGCGCTATACGGCAGCCTGGACAGGCAGCTGGACGAGAGTGATTCATTTGCCTGCAAGGTGAAGAAACTGCTGGCTGTGCGCCAGGCCTACGGCATCGCCACCAGCCGTCAGGTGCTGGTACCTGAGGTGAGCAGCCCGGGGCTGCTGGTGATGGTGCATGAGCTGCCAGCCGGGCGCGGTATCCAGATCACTGCGCTGAACTTCGGCCAGGACGCGATTGCCGAGGAACTGCTGTTGACCGGGTTCACACCTGGGCCGGTGGTCGACATGATCAACGAGACGGTCGAAGGCGATTTGACCGAGGACGGGCGCCTGATGGTGAACCTGGACCCGTACGAGGCGCTGTGCCTGCGGATCGTCAACAGCAGCGGGCATGTTTGAATCTGGCGTGGCCATGCCGTCGCAAACCGGTTTCGCCCACAAGCACGCCGCCTGCCCCGCGCAGGCGCCAGACTCGCAAGCCGGCTTGCCAGCCAGGAAGCCTGGTCTTGCATTTACTGCGCTACGGGCATAGCGTTCGGAAGTTTTCTTTTCCGTGCCCAGGAGCAACTCCATGTACACCGGCATCGTCCAGGCCGTCCGCCCTCTGCTTGATGTGACCACCTACCCGGGCCACAACCAGTTCACCATCGACCTCACCCCGGAACTGCTCGACGAGCTGAAAATCGGTGCCAGCGTCAGTGTCGAAGGTACCTGCCTGTCCGTGACCGAAATCGACGGCAGCCAAGTCAGGTTCGACGCCATGACCGCTACCCTCGAGCGCACCAATCTGAGCAGCTTCAAGCCTGGCCGGAGCGTGAACATCGAACGTTCGGCGAAGATGAACGCCGAAGTCGGCGGCCACCTGATGGCCGGCCACATCGCCACCACCGCCGAGATCGTCGAGCTGTCGATCAAGGAAACCGGCGCCTTCATCAAGTTCCGCATGCCGCCGCAATGGGGCAAGTACGTGTTCCCGCGTGGTTTCATCGGGGTCAATGGCTGCAGCCTGACGGTCGCTGATGTGGAGGACAACGTGATCACCATCAACCTGATCCCGGAAACCCTGCGTCAGACCACCTTCGCCAGCTACCACCCAGGTGAGCTGCTCAACATCGAGGTCGACCATCAGACCATGGTGCTGGTCGATGTGGTAGAGCGCACCATCAAAGGTACCCTGGCCCGCGAAAACCTGCTGCCCTGAGGCCTGCACATGCTCCCTAACGCCCTCCCCGCGCGCTCAGCCAGGCGTTTGCGCCTGCAGGTAATGCGTGGTCGCGTCGGCCTCGGCCTGGTCGCCGCCCTGTCGGTGCTGGCCGGCATGACCGATGCCATCGGCTTGCTGGCACTGGGCGATTTCGTGTCGTTCATGAGTGGTAACACCACACGCCTGGCGGTGGCCATCAGTGAAGCTGACCTGGCCCTTGTGCTACGCCTCAGTGGCGCCGTACTGGGTTTCGTCGCGGGCAATGCGCTGGGTGTTCTCCTGGCTCACGGATTGCGCCGTCGAGCCTGGCCGGTGCTGTTGGTGGTTGCCGCACTGCTGGCTTTCGCCGCAGCGTGGCCGTTGCCGGCCACCTTCCCTGCGCTGTTGGCGGCCACGCTGGCCATGGGCATGATCAATGCGGTCGTGGAACAGGTGAATGGCCTGCCCATCGGCCTGACTTACGTAACGGGCGCCCTGTCGCGTTTCGGCCGCGGCCTGGGGCGTTGGCTGCTGGGCGAGCGGCGCAACGGCTGGCGGGTGCAGTTGGTGCCTTGGGCCGGCATGTTGCTGGGCGCCGCGCTCGGCGCCTGGTTGCAACAACACCTGGGCCTGCAGGCGCTGGCCGGCAGCTGTGCGCTGGCCTGCGTGCTGGCGCTGATATCGCGGTTCATTCCGCGGTCCTGGCAGCGTGGCTACATGCCGCGCTGATCATTCGATGCGCGGGTGCTGCAGTGCCAGTTTCTCGCGCTTGGCTTCCAGCTCGGCGATCTGCGCATCGATGTCCTCGATCTTCTGCTCGATGTTGTCGTGGTGCTCCTGTAGCAGTTCACGCGCCTCTTCGATGTCCGATGCCGCGGGTGCCGCGCCGCGCAGGGGCTTGTTGGCGGTTTCCTTCATGGTCAGGCCGGTGACCAGGCCGACAGCGGCGATCACCATCAGGTAATAGGCCGGCATGTACAGGTCGTTTGTGGTCTCCACCAGCCACGCAGCGAGGGTTGGGGTAAGGCCGGCGATCAGCACCGAGATGTTGAAAGCGCTGGCCAGGGCGCTGTAACGGATGTGCGTGGGGAACATGGCCGGCAGCGTCGAGGCCATCACACCGATGAAGAAGTTCAGCAGCACGGCAATGATCAGCAGGCCGGCGAAAATAAGCCCTAGCACCCCACTGTTGATGAGCATGAATGCCGGAATGGCCAAGGCCAGCAGGCCGACACTGCCGACAATGATGAACGGCCGTCGGCCAAACTTGTCGCTGAGCAGGCCGATGATCGGCTGCACGAACAGCATGCCGACCATGATCGCGATGATGATCAGCACGCCATGGTCTTCGCTGTAGTGCAGGTTGTGCGACAGGTAGCTGGGCATGTAGGTAAGCAGCATGTAGTAGGTGACATTGGTGGCAATTACCACGCCGATGCAGGTCACCAGGCTGCGCCAGTGCTGGGTGGCCACCTCCTTGAACGACACCTTGGGCCCGGACGCCAGGCCTTCACGATCGCCCTGCTCCAGCTTGTCGACGTGCTGCTGGAACGCAGGTGTTTCTTCCAGCGCATGGCGCAGGTAAAGGCCGATGATGCCCAGCGGCAGGGCCAGGAAGAACGGCAGGCGCCAGCCCCAGTCGAGGAATTTTTCTTCACCCAGCACCGTGGAAATGAGCACCACCACCCCTGCGCCCAGTACAAAGCCGGCAATCGAACCGAAATCCAGCCAGCTGCCGAGAAAGCCGCGCTTGCGGTCAGGCGCGTACTCGGCAACGAAAATCGAGGCACCGGTGTATTCGCCACCCACCGAAAAGCCCTGGGCCATCTTGGCCAGCAGCAACAGGATCGGCGCCCAGATACCAATGCTTGCATAGGACGGTATCAGGCCGATGGCGAAGGTGCTCAGGGACATGATCACGATGGTCGCGGCGAGGATTTTCTGCCGCCCGAACCTGTCGCCCAAGGCGCCGAAGAACAACCCGCCAAGAGGCCGGATCAGGAACGGTACCGAGAAGGTGGCCAAGGCCGCGATCATTTGCACGCTGGGGTCGGCGTTGGGGAAAAACACCTTGCCCAAGGCATAAGCGACGAAGCCATATACCCCAAAGTCGAACCACTCCATGGCGTTGCCCAGCGCGGCGGCTGTGATCGCCTTCTTCATCTTGGCGTCGTCGACGATGGTGATGTCCTTCAGGCCGATTGGCTGGACGCTTTTCTTGCGAGGTTTCATACCCGTATCCCTGTCGATGAATGCTCTAAGGGATCAGATACAACAGGACACTAAATAATTCAGCGCTTACTGTTTTTTTGTGCGTTTGCGGCACCACCCAACGGCGCACAAAGAAAAGCCGCTGCAATGGCAGCGGCTTTCATGACCAAGGCCTGGCTTCAGATACCTTCGCGCGCCAGGTCCATGGCGAAGTAGGTCAGGATCAGGTCTGCACCAGCACGCTTGATTGCGCCAATGCTTTCGCGCACCACCCGGCCTTCGTCGATGGCACCGGCCAGGCCACCGAACTTGATCATCGCATACTCGCCACTCACCTGGTACGCCGCCAGTGGCAGGCGCGAAGCGGCGCGGATGTCGGCGATCACATCAAGGTACGCACCGGCCGGCTTGACCATCAGCACGTCCGCCCCTTCCTGCTCGTCGAGCAGCGACTCACGCACCGCTTCGCGGCGGTTCATCGGGTTCATCTGGTAGCTTTTGCGGTCGCCCTTCAGTGCGGTGCCGCCGGCCTCACGGAACGGGCCATACAACGACGAGGCGAACTTGGTCGAGTAGGCCATGATCGCGGTGTCGTGGAAGCCGGCACCGTCCAAGGCACTGCGGATAGCCTGCACCTGGCCGTCCATCGCCGCCGAGGGGGCAATGAAGTCGGCACCGGCAGCAGCGGCAATGACTGCCTGCTTGCCCAGGTTGGCCAGGGTGGCGTCGTTGTCCACGCCATGGTCATGCAGCACGCCGCAGTGGCCGTGGCTGGTGTATTCGCAGAAGCAGGTGTCGGACATCACCACCATTTCCGGCACGGTGTCCTTGCAGATACGCGACATCCGCGCAACCAGGCCGTTTTCGTTCCAGGTGTCGCTGCCATCGGCATCCAGGTGGTGCGATACGCCAAAGGTCATCACCGACTTGATACCGGCGCGGGCATAGCGCTCGATTTCCTGGGCCAGCAGCTTCTCGGGGATACGGTTGACACCGGGCATACTGGTGATCGGCACGAAATCATCGATGCCCTCTTCGACGAAGATCGGCAGGATCAGGTCTTCAAGGCGGAACTCGGTTTCCTGGAAGATCGTGCGCAGGGACTCGTTCTGCCGCAGACGGCGGGGACGAACGGAGGGGAATTGGTTGGACATGACAGCTCCAGGGAATTTGAACGGCGTATACCTTATGCCTGTCGCGCGCCAGTGAAAAGGCTAAATGACGAGAATGTGTCTTGCGTCAATGGCAACGGCCGTGGTTTGCCTGTGTTGGCCTCTTCGCGGGTAACCCCGCGAAGAGGCGGTACAGGAATAAACTACTGCAGCCAGGGCGGCGTTACCTCCTCTGCCTTGGCCGGCCCATGCTCGGCCTCGGCGCGTGCTGCACGGCGACGAGCGTCGTCCATCCGGGCGGCGTCGATCTCACGCATCACCCCGGTTATATCAGCTTCATGTTCGTCATCCTCGAACACCCCGGTCAACGGGCTGTCGGGCAACAACTCGCCGGCCTCGTACAACGCCCACATCTCCTGCGCATAGCGGGTGCTTTTCAGCTCCGGGGCAAAGCGCCCGAAATAGTGGGCCATGTTGTCCACATCGCGCTGCAGCATGCTGAAGGCATGGTTGTTGGCGGCTGCATCCACTGCCTGCGGCAGGTCGATGATCACCGGCCCGTCCGGGCCGAGCAGCACGTTGAACTCGGACAGGTCGCCATGCACCATTCCGGCGCACAGCATCAGCACGACCTGGCGAATGACGAAGGCGTGGAACGCGCGGGCATCCTCCGCTTCGAGGTGTACGTCGTTCAGCCGCGGGGCCGCATCGCCATCGGCATCGGTGACCAGCTCCATCAGGAGCACGCCGTCCTGGAAGTCGTAAGGCTTGGGCACCCTCACACCTGCGGCGGCCAAACGGAACAGCGCTGCCACTTCGGCGTTCTGCCAGGCATCTTCGGCTTCTTTGCGGCCGTACTTGCTGCCCTTGGCCATGGCCCGGGCCTGACGGCTGTTGCGTACCTTGCGGCCCTCCTGGTATTCGGCGGCCTGGCGGAAACTGCGCTTGTTGGCTTCTTTATAGACCTTGGCGCAGCGTACCTCGCTGCCACAGCGCACCACGTACACAGCGGCTTCCTTGCCACTCATCAACGGCCGTAGTACTTCGTCGACAAGGCCGTCTTCGATCAACGGTTCGATTCTTTTAGGTGTCTTCATCAGGCTGCGTTCAGGGTCCTGGCTTTGTTGGCGGACATCCTCTCACAGCCTGATGCGACTTGCTCGTCTGTCTTCAGGCCGGACGAATCAGGCGCCCTGCCCTACGCCAGCCACGGCCCCGCCGCGCGCCCGGCGCCGGGTCACCAGCACCCCCGAGCACACCACCAACACCGCCAGCACCATCGTCGAGACCACTTCCAGGCGATGATCCGGGCGGAACAGCATCAATACCAGTACGCCGCTGATGAACAGGATCACGCCCCAGGTCAGCCACGGGAACAGCCACATGCGATAACCCAGTGTCTTGCCCTGTGCCGTCAGGCGCTGGCGCAGGCGCAGCTGGGAAATGGCGATGACCAGATACACCAGCAAGGCAATGGCGCCGGAGCTTGCCATGAGGAAGCCAAACACCTTGGCCGGCACCAGGTAGTTGGCGATCACCGCCAGGAATGCAGCCCCAGTCGACAACAAGACTGCCACCACGGGTGTACCACTGCGGCTGGTTATCTGGGCACAGGCCGGGGCATCACCCCGGCGGCTAAGCGAATAGACCATGCGCGAGGCGGTGTACAGCGACGAGTTGAGGCAGCTGGTCACCGACGTCAGCACCACGAAGTCGATGATGGCCTTGGCATTTGGCACGCCGAGGGTGTCCAGCACCGTGACATAAGAGCCTTCGGTCGCCAGGCGTGGGTCGGTCCACGGTACCAATGCGATGACGATGAAGATCGACAGGATGTAGAACAGCGTTATCCGCCAGATCACCGAATTGGTGGCCTTGGAAATATGCTTGCCCGCCTCGTCGGACTCAGCCGCAGCAATGGTCACCACCTCGGCCCCGAGGAACGAGAACATGGTGATCAGCATCGCGCTCAGCACCGCACCAAAGCCGTTGGGCATGAAGCCCCCCGTATCCCACAGGCGCGAGACGCCGCTGACGCCGGCCCCCGGCAACAGGCCGAAAATGGCGCAAACACCCAGGGCGATGAAGCTGACGATGGCCACCACCTTGACCAGTGCCAGCCAAAACTCGAACTCACCGTAATTCTTCACGCTGAACAGGTTGGTGGCCGTCAGCAGCAACGTGATCACCAACGACAACACCCAGATCTCCAGCTGCGGGACCCAGGAGTTGATGATGGTAGCGGCGATATTGGCCTCGATCGGAATGATCAGCACCCAGAACCACCAGTACAGCCAACCGATGGTGTAACCGGCCCATTTGCCGATGGCGAGGTCAGCGTAGGTTGAAAACGAGCCGGTGTCCGGGGAGGCCACAGCCATTTCAGCCAGCATGCGCATCACCAGCACCACCAGGCCGCCCGCCAGGATATAGGCCAGGATGGTGGCAGGCCCCGCTTCGGCGATGGCGCGGCCAGAGCCGACAAACAGCCCGGCGCCGATCACGCCGGCAATGGACAGCATGGTGACATGCCGTGATTTCAATCCATGACTCAAATTGTTCTTGTGGGTTTGCATGGCGCTACCTTGTTGTTTTTGTCATGCCCACGCAGGGGCCGCCGGCTGCACGTCACCGACGCAGGCGCGAAAAAGCCCGCCCTGCCCTGAATGGTGAGCAGGGCAGTACGGGTTGAGTAAAACGAAACCGCAGAAGGTGTTACCCGGCTGTCAGCTGGCAGCCCTCTGGTTGGCCGACAGGTCGGCCTTGGGGAAGCTGCCGCCCTGCAGGCCGACCTGCTCGCACACCTTCTCGACGATGTAGGCGCCGATCGGGATGGCCGAGGTAGCAGCTGGCGACGGTGCGTTGCACACGTTGACACTGCGTGCGGTGTTGACGAACAGGAAATCGTCGATCAGCTTGCCGTCGCGCGACACCGCCTGGGCACGCACGCCGGCCGGGTAAGGCGTGAGGTCGGCTTTGATAATGCTCGGGCAGTACTTCTGCACCTGCTTGAGGTACCCGCCCTTGAACAGCGAGTTCTTCATCTCGATCAGGCCCGGGCGGAAGTTCTTCGCCAGCACCTTGAGGATGCCGGGCGTGGTCAGGGTCTGGAACAGGTCGCTGGGGCTGACATCGGTCTTGCGGTAGCCCTCGCGCTTCATCGCCAGCACAGCGTTGGGGCCTACGGTGACGGTGCCATCGATCATGCGGGTCAGGTGCACCCCCAGGAAGGGCATCGACGGGTCGGGAATCGGGTAGATCAGGTGGTTGACGATCTGATTGTGCTGCTTGGGCAGCAGGTAGTATTCGCCACGGAACGGGCAGATCACGAACTCGGTACGCAGCCCGAGCATGCCCACCACGCGGTCAGCCATCAGCCCCGAGCAGGTCACCAGGAAACGGCTGTGCAGTTCATCACGCTGGGTGCGCACGATCACTTCATTTGCCTGTTCCTGCAGGCCGACCACTTCTGCGCCATAGCGGATTTCGCCACCGGCACGCTGGAACTCAGCGGCCATCGCAGCCGTCACCTGGGCGTAATTGACGATACCGCTGGACGGCACGAAGATGCCCCCCATACCGACGATGTTGGGCTCACGCTCGCGCAACTCGTCGGCCGACAGCCAGTAGCGTTCCAGGCCATTGGCCGCCGTCCGCTCCCACAGCGCCTTCATGCGCTGCATTTCCAGATCGTTGGTGGCTACCAGCAGCTTGCCGCACTCATCGAAGCGAATGCCGTGCTGGGTGCAGAAGGCTTTGGTCGCCTTGTTGCCTTCCAGGCAGAAGCGCGCCTTGAGGCTGCCGGGGGTGTAATACACGCCGGCGTGGATCACGCCGCTGTTATGGCCGGTCTGATGGCGAGCCGGGCCAGACTCTTTCTCCAGCAGGAGCATCTTCGCGTCCGGGTAGACCTTGATCAGGTGCATGGCCGTGGACATGCCCACAATCCCGCCGCCAATGATGATGAAATCGTACACAGCCTTACCTCACACGCAGGCATTGCCTGGCAGGCTCACCATAGCCCGCACGGGGCCTGGTGGCATAGTTTTGTGCAAAAACGCGTGGGCGGGCGCCCGCCCCGCGCCCTGTCATTATTGACCGCGCTGGTACAGCGGCTTGGGGAAGGCGACGTAACCACGCTGGCGCATCAGTTCGCGGCGCAGGCCCTCGTGCGGGGTGAAGCGATCGCGGCCATGCAGCCAGAACAGGTTGTTGATCAGCAGGAAACTGCCTACGCCTACCGGTACCGAGACCTTCTTGCCGCTGCCTTCCAGCGACTCGGACAAGGCGTTCAGCCAGATACCTTCCTCGTAGTTTTCCGGCTGCACGAACTGGTCAATGTAGCGCATGGTCGGCCGGCCTTCGGCATCGGTGTCGAATACCGAATGGAACACATCTTCGGCAACCTTTTTGCTCGGCGGTGCGGTCCAGCGCATTTCGCGGCGGGCCAGAGGGTGACGGAAGAACGCCTCGCACTGCTCCCAGTCGTCCAGGTGCAGCAGCAGCGAGTTGCCGCCTTCCATGTTCTTTTCGTCGATCTTCAGCATCAGCACGTAGTCGGTGATCTGGTTCACGAACGTGCCGTCGTTGTGCAGCTCCATGACCCGGTGCGGCTGGCGCAGGTAGCTGTCGGAGTTGTCGCTGTTGACCACCACGAAGCGCGCATAGAACTGGCCACTCATGGCGTCATAGTTGGAACGGCCGATCAGGTGAGCGCAGGCGGTGGTGAACTTGACCATGTCTTCGGCCTGGCTCACGTCATCCAGGCCGATCGGGGTAATCAGCATGCCGCCTGTGGCGCGGTCGAGGATGGTGTTGAGCAGCACCGGACGCAGCGTGCCCTGGCACAGCTCGTCAAGGATTTCGCCTACACGAAAACGCAGGAACGACTTGTACTCCAATGCCTGCACCGGCCATTGGGCAACGGCCTGCACGAACGCTTCGACGGTTTCCCGGGCAAAGGTCAGCTCCAGCAGGCGCGGCGACTGTTTCGAGGGGGCGATGGTGTAGCCCTGCGGTTCGAGAGGCAGTGGCATGACAAGTTCGTCGATCTGCGTAAAGGCGTTCATGGCAGTGTCCTGGCTAAAAAAGTAGATGGCGCCGTCCGGTCATGACCTGGATCAGTGCGGGCGAGGTAAAAATATCGCCACTAACTGAAAATGTCTACATTTTTATTTTTCAACGACACTACTCGTGTTTGTCCATTGTTTTTCGTCAGCAGAGGGTTTCGGTATGATCGGCAAAACGTTTTGAGGAACAGGATCTTGGAAGCGCTCGCCCCCCGACAAAACTCAGCATTCAGCGGGTATGAGAGGCTCAAGAAGGACATCATCCGCGGGGTGTTCAAGCCCGGTGAAAAGCTGTTGATGAGCACCCTCAAGGAACGCTACGACCTGGGTGTGGGCCCGCTGCGCGAAGCACTGTCGCAACTGGTGGCCGAGCACCTGGTCAACGCGATCAGCCAGAAAGGCTACCGGGTAGCGCCCATGTCGCTGGATGAGATGAACGACATCTACGACGCCCGCGCCAACCTGGAAGCGATGATCATTGCCTTGGCCATCGAGCGCGGCGATGACGCCTGGGAGGCATCGGTGCTGGCCCACTCGCATACATTGGCCAAGGTGGTGGAAGTAAAAACCCGCGAGCAGCGGCTGGATGTGTGGGACGAGCGGCACAAGGCGTTCCATACTGCCATTGCCTCGGGCTGCGGCTCCAAGCACCTGCTGCAGGCACGCACCTACCTGTTCGACCAGGCCGAGCGCTACCGCCACCTGTGGCTGACGCAGACGGTGTTTTCCGAAGAGGCGCTGGCGCTCAAGCGCCAGGAGCATGCGGCACTGGTCGAGGTGATCCTCGCCCGGGATGCCAAAACCGCCAGCGCCATGATGCGCTCGCACCTGATGACACCGGTACCGATCATTGCGCAGATCATGCACGCCGAAGGCATCGGTGCCCGCTAGATGAATTTTTCTTAAATCGCCGGTTGTCTATTCTTTGGCACAATCAGATCTCCATTAGATGCCCAGGAACCAGCATGCCTCGCGTACTGACCATCGAAGACGACGCCGTCACCGGCCAGGAAATCGTCGCCGAACTGACCAGCCACGGTCTGGAAGTGGATTGGGCCGACAATGGCCGTGAAGGCCTGGCCAAAGCCATTGCGGGCGGCTACGACCTGATCACCCTGGACCGCATGCTGCCCGAGGTCGACGGCCTGACCATCGTCACCACCCTGCGCAACCTCAAGATCGCTACGCCGATCCTGATGATCAGCGCCCTCTCCGACGTCGATGAGCGGGTGCGCGGCCTGCGTGCCGGCGGAGACGACTACCTGACCAAGCCGTTCGCCTCCGACGAAATGGCCGCGCGAGTCGAGGTATTGCTGCGCCGTAACAGCGTACCCACGACCCAGACCCGCTTGCAGGTTGCCGATCTGCAGCTGGACCTGATCAGCCACGAGGCGCGCCGCGGTGACAACACCCTCAACCTGTTGCCCACCGAGTACAAGCTGCTGGAGTACCTGATGCGCCACAGCGGCCAGGTGATCACGCGGATGATGATTTTCGAGGAAGTCTGGGGCTATCACTTCGATCCGGGCACCAACCTGATCGACGTGCACATCGGCCGCCTGCGCAAGAAGATCGACTCACCCGGCCAGTCGCCGCTGATCCGTACGGTACGGGGCTCCGGCTATGCCATTGCTGAACCCGTCTAAAGGCTGGAGTTCTTCTACCAGCCGCCTGCTGGCGCTGTACAGCTTTCTGTTCGTGGCCTGGAGCAGCATCCTCATGGGGGTGCTGTACTTCGAGGTCTCCAGCTACCTGAACAAACTCACCCGTCATTCCATGCTGCAGCGCCAGCACCTGTTCGCCCACATGAGCGGCAAGCAACTGGACGACGCCCTGATCGCCAGCCAGGCCTTCGAGGAGCGCAGCTTTGACGCCTACGGCCTGTTCGATAGCCAGCTCAACCCGATTGGCGGCACCGTGCGAGCCCTGCCCCCAGAGCTCAGACTGGATGGCAAGATCCATGAGCTGGAACGCTGCCTGGATGCCGACGACCCACGCATGCCCCGCGACAGCTGCGACGCGGTGGCAATCAAAGTACAGGATGGCCGGTGGCTGGTGCTGGTGCGTGACAATGGCTCGCTGTTCGTGGTTACCCGTATCATCCTGCACGCCCTGCTCTGGGGCATCTCGCTGACCCTGATCCCGGGTTTTGCCGGTTGGTACCTGCTACGGCGCAGGCCGCTCAAGCGTATACGGGCGATCCAGGCCCAGGCCGAACTGATCGTCGCCGGCGACCTGACCCACCGCCTGCCACTGTCGGCCCGCCGCGACGAACTGGACATGCTTGCGGCGATCGTCAATGCCATGCTCGACCGTATCGAACGGCTGATGCATGAGGTCAAGGGCGTGTGCGACAACATTGCCCATGACCTGCGCACACCGCTGACCCGCCTGCGCGCCCAGCTGTACCGTATTCGCCAGCAAAGCGACGTGGATTCTGCGCAAGCCGAAGCGCTGGACCAGGCCATTGGCGAAACCGACACCTTGATGGCGCGCTTTCGCGGGTTGTTGCGCATCAGCGAGCTGGAAGACCGCCAGCGCCGCGCGGGCTTCATCCAGCTTGACCCGCATGAGCTGCTGGTAGAACTGCATGATTTTTACCTGCCATTGGCCGAGGATGGCGGCATTCAACTGCAATTGCACCAACCTGCGCAGCTACCGGCGTTGCACGGCGACCGCGAACTGCTGTTCGAGGCCTTGGCGAATCTGGTGGGTAACGCGATCAAGTTCACGCCCGAGGGTGGTCGGGTGCGCATCACCGCCACGCAGGATGACAGCGGCGTACACATGGCGATCGAGGATAGCGGGCCTGGTATTCCCGAAGCAGAGCGAACGGCTGTACTGAAACGGTTCTATCGCAGCGATGAAGGCCACCGCCATGCCGGCTTCGGGCTGGGGTTGTCGATCGTGGCGGCGATCGTCGACCTGCATGGTTTCGGGCTGGAGATTGGGGGAAGCGAGTTGGGTGGGGCCAGGCTGGTATTGCACTGCCCGCTTGCGGGTCTAAGCAAATAAAAGCTGGGGCTGCGGTGCAGCCCCAGTTACTTCAGTCAGCCAGACGCCAGGTAGTCGTGCCCTTGCTGTCCTCCAGCACTACACCCATGGCGGTCAGCTGATCGCGAATGCGGTCAGACTCAGCCCAGTTCTTGTCCGCACGCGCCTTCAGGCGCGCCTGGATCAAGCCCTCGACTTCAGCCGCATCGACCTTGCCTTCGGCACCAGCACGCAGGAAGTCATCGGCCTCCAGTTGCAGCACACCCAGTACATCACCCAGCTCGCGCAGTCGACCGGCCAGGCCAGCAGCGGCCTCCACGTCGCTGTCGCGCAGGCGGTTGATCTCGCGCACCAGATCGAACAGGACCGCACAGGCTTCGGGGGTGCCGAAGTCGTCGTTCATCGCCACGCTGAAGCGCTCGACAAACGCTTCGCCACCCTTGGCCGCCACCCGTGGCAGGCCGCGCAGGGCGTGGTAGAAGCGCTCCAGCGCGCCCTTGGCGTCACGCAGGCTGTCTTCCGAGTAGTTGATCGCGCTGCGGTAGTGGCTGGCCACCAGCAGGTAGCGCACCACCTCCGGGTGGTACTTCTCGAGCACGTCGCGGATGGTGAAGAAGTTGTTCAACGACTTGGACATCTTCTCGCCGTTGATACGGATCATGCCGCAATGCATCCAGGCGTTGGCGTACTGCTTGCCGGTGGCCGCCTCGCTCTGGGCAATCTCGTTCTCGTGGTGCGGGAACTCCAGGTCGCTGCCGCCACCGTGAATGTCGAAGCTCTCGCCCAGGCAGCAGGTGGACATGACCGAGCACTCGATGTGCCAGCCCGGGCGACCCGGGCCCCATGGCGATTCCCAGCTTGGCTCGCCCGGCTTGACGCCCTTCCACAGGACGAAGTCGAGCGGGTCCTGCTTGGCTTCGTCGACCTCGATGCGTGCACCGATACGCAGGTCTTCGATCCTCTTGCGCGACAGCTTGCCGTAGCCGACGAACTTGCCAACCCGGTAGTACACGTCGCCATTGCCTGGCGCGTAGGCGTACCCTTTGTCGATCAACGTCTGGATCATCGCGTGCATGCCGGCGATATGGTCGGTGGCACGCGGCTCCTGGTCTGGCGGCAGAATGTTCAGGCGGCGCTCGTCTTCGTGCATCGCGTCGATCATGCGGGCGGTCAGGGCGTCGAAGGTTTCGCCGTTCTCGTTCGCCCGGTTGATGATCTTGTCATCGATGTCGGTGATGTTGCGCACATAGGTCAACTCGTAGCCGCTCTTGCGCAGCCAGCGGGTGACCAGGTCGAACGCCACCATGCTGCGGCCATGGCCCAGGTGGCAGTAGTCGTACACGGTCATGCCGCACACGTACATGCGCACCTTGTTGCCATCCAGCGGCTTGAAGACTTCCTTGGTTTTGCTCAGGGTGTTGTAGATGGTAAGCACGGCGGTTCCTCAGCTGCCCCAGGAGTCACGCAGGGTGACAGTGCGGTTGAACACCGGGCGACCCGGCTGGCTGTCTTTCAGGTCGGCGCAGAAGTAGCCTTCGCGCTCGAACTGGAAGCGGTCCTCGGGCTGCGCCTGGGCCAGCGACGGCTCGGCACGGCAACCGCTGAGCACTTGCAGCGAAGCAGGGTTGATGTTGTCCAGGAAGCTGCCGCCCTCCTCGGTCTTTTCCGGGTTCGGCGAGCGGAACAGGCGGTCGTACAGGCGCACTTCGCACTCGACGCTGCCTTCGGCCGGCACCCAGTGGATCACGCCCTTGACCTTGCGGCCTTCAGGGTTCTTGCCCAGGGTGTCGGGGTCGTACGAGCAACGCAGTTCGACGATGTTGCCGTCGGCGTCCTTGATCGCTTCGTCAGCACGAATCACGTAGCTGCCGCGCAGGCGCACTTCACCGGCCGGTTCCAGGCGCTTGTAGCCCTTCGGCGGTTCTTCCATGAAGTCGTCGCGGTCGATGTACAGCTCGCGGGAGAACGGCAGCACACGCACGCCCATGTCTTCCTTCGGGTGACGTGGCAGCTCAAGCTGCTCGACCTGGCCTTCCGGGTAGTTGGTGATGACCACTTTCAGCGGGCGCAGCACGCACATCGCGCGTGGCGCGGTGCGGTCCAGGTCGTCACGGATGCTGAACTCGAGCATCGACATGTCGACCACACCGTCGGAACGGTTGGTGCCGATCATTTCGCAGAAGTTGCGGATAGAAGCCGGCGTGTAGCCACGGCGACGGAAGCCGGACAGGGTCGACATGCGTGGGTCGTCCCAGGCGTCGACGTGCTTCTCGTCCACAAGCTGCTTGAGCTTGCGCTTGGAGGTAATGGTGTAGTTCAGGTTCAGGCGGCTGAACTCGTACTGGCGCGGGTGTGCCGGCACCGGCAGGTTGTCGAGGAACCAGTCGTACAGCGGACGATGCCCTTCGAACTCCAGGGTGCAGATCGAGTGGGTAATGCCCTCGATGGCGTCCGACTGGCCGTGGGTGAAGTCGTAGTTGGGGTAGATGCACCACTTGTCGCCGGTCTGGTGGTGGTGAGCATGGCGAATGCGGTACAGGATAGGGTCGCGCAGGTTCATGTTTGGCGAGGCCATGTCGATCTTGGCCCGCAGCACACGCTCGCCGTCCTTGAACTCGCCGGCCTTCATGCGGGCGAACAGGTCGAGGTTTTCTTCCACGCTGCGCTCGCGGAACGGGCTGTTCTTGCCCGGCTCCTTGAGGTTGCCGCGGTATTCCTTGGCTTGCTCGGGAGTAAGGTCGCAGACGTAGGCCTTGCCGCGCTTGATCAGCTCGACCGCCCAGTCGTGCAGCTGGTCGAAGTAGTCGGAGGCGTAACGCACGTCGCCGCCCCACTCGAAGCCCAGCCATTTGACATCGCTCTGGATGGCGTCGATGTACTCCTGGTCTTCCTTGGCCGGGTTGGTATCGTCGAAACGCAGGTGGCAGACGCCGCCGAATTCCTTGGCCAGGCCGAAGTTGACGCAGATCGACTTGGCGTGGCCGATGTGCAGGTAACCATTGGGCTCCGGCGGGAAACGGGTGACGATGCTGCTGTGCTTGCCCGAGTCCAGGTCGGCCTGGATGATCGGCCGCAGGAAGTTCGCAGGGACAGCGGGGGCGCCTTTGGCAGCGGCGTTGGGCGCGTTGTCGGCAGTGGGCTTGCTCATAGGATCCTTGAATGCGTGTGTCCAGCCTGGGTAGGCCGATTGAATCAAAGGGCCTATCATAGCCGAAGCAGTCAAGCTGCTGACAGCCGCGCCCGGACAAACTGATGTGATTTATCACGGCTTTTTGCCGCAGCCTGGCAAAATGGCCAGTGCGCGCCATGTGTCGCGATCGCCTGATCCTGCGTCTGGTGATAACCCGCGCCCTGCGCACCCTAATTTCTGATTGCCTTGAAAGAGCGAGTTTCAGCATGTCCAAAGTCAAACTGAGCACCAACCACGGCGACATCGTCCTGCAACTGGACGCCGAGAAAGCGCCGCTGACTACCGAAAACTTCGTTCAGTACGTCAAGGACGGCCACTACAATGGCACCGTATTCCACCGTGTGATCAAAGGCTTCATGATCCAGGGCGGCGGCTTCGAGGCCGGCATGAGCCAGAAGAAAACCCGCGCCAGCATCCAGAACGAAGCCGACAACGGCCTGAAGAACAAGAAGTACAGCATTGCCATGGCCCGTACCATGGAGCCGCACTCCGCCTCGGCGCAGTTCTTCATCAACGCCTCCGACAACGACTTCCTCAACCACAGCGGCAAGAACGTGCAAGGCTGGGGTTATGCCGTATTCGGTGAAGTGATCGAAGGCCGTGAAGTGGTCGACGCCATCGAAAAAGTGGCCACCGGTTCCAAAGCTGGCCACCAGGACGTACCGAAGGACGACGTGATCATCGAGAAAGCCGAGATCATTGAGTGATTCTGCTGATCTCTGATCTGCACCTGCAAGAAGAACGCCCGGATATTTCCCGGGCGTTTCTTGATCTGCTCGATGGCCGCGCCCGCCATGCCAAGGCCCTGTACATCCTTGGTGACTTCTTCGAAGCGTGGATTGGCGACGATGCCATGACGCCCTTCCAGCAGTCGATCTGCCAGGCCATGCGCCGGCTGAGCGACAGTGGCACGGCCATCTACCTGATGCATGGCAACCGTGACTTCCTGATTGGCCAGGCCTTTTGCAAAGCTGCGGGCTGCACGCTGTTGAACGACCCCAGCGTGATCGAGCTGGGTGGTGAACAGGTGCTGCTGATGCATGGCGACACCCTGTGCACCCGCGACCTGGGCTACATGAAGATGCGCCGCCTGCTACGCAATCCGCTGAGCTTGTGGATCCTACGCCACCTGCCGCTGTCGGCCCGCTACAAGCTGGCACGCAAGCTGCGCAGCGAAAGCCGCACGCAAGTGCGGATGAAGTCCACCGAAATCGTCGACGTCACGCCGGAAGAAGTACCCAAGGTGATGGCGGCGCATGGCGTCCGCACCTTGGTGCACGGCCATACCCATCGGCCAGCGATTCACAAGCTGATGGTCGATGGCCAGCCGGCACGGCGTATCGTGCTGGGCGACTGGGACCGCCGCGGTTGGGCCTTGCAGGTTGACGAACAGGGCTTTCAGTTGGCGCCGTTCGAGTTTTCCTGACATTACAGGGCCTCGCGGGCAAGCCCGCAGGCCCCTGTAGGAGCGGGTTTACCCGCGAATGGGCCGGCGCAGGCTGACGCCTCAGGGCTGGCTGACTACCGCCCCCTTGTCCCGCTCACTGATCACCACTTCCCGGTACTCAGGATCTGCCTTGATCTGCGCCTCGGTAAACGGAATCAGCGCCAGTTGCTTGGCCGCAAAGGCCTTGGTCTGGTCACTGGCATGCGCCGAAGCCTTTTCACTCGACTGGGAAAACGCAAGCAGGCCACGGGCTTCTGGCCCCTTGTCGGTAAAGCTGACCAGTTGCAGGTAGCTGGTGCCACTCACCACCAGCCGCTTGCCCTGCCCGTGCGGCACGCTGTAGATCGCGTTGTACACCCCTAGCGCCTGCGGGCCGCCTGGTACCGGCGTACCATCAAGGGCCTGTTGCACCTGCCCCCAGCGTGCCGCCCCGGCAACGCCGCTTTCACTGACCTGCTTGAGCGACGCCAGTGCTGCCTGATGAACCAGCCTGCTTACCGCCGCCTGCTCGACAGCCAGGCCGCGCGGGGTGTGCTGCGGATCGGCCGGGTTGAATGCCACTCGCCAGCTTTCAGGGTGCTCGGCCAGCGCATTGAACAGGTTCTGGAAGTGCACCAGGCCCATACCACTGTCGAGGTCGGCCTTGCCGTTCCAGGCGGCCAGGCTGCTGCACACGGCCTGCACATCTGCGCTGGCGCCCTTGCACCATTGCAGCAGGTCTGGCAACACCAGGCTGGCCAGGTACACCTCTTCATCGGTGACCATGCGCTGCAATTCATCTACACCTAACCGGGCTTTGCCCTGCAGGCGTTGCAAGGCAAAGCGGCCACGCATGCCCAGTGGTTGGTCATTGCGGCTGACCAGTGGCGAGTAGCCGGTCAGCGGCTGCGCCGGGTTGGCCATCCAGGCCGGGTCGTTGGAGTTCTGTACGAAGTCTTCACGCTCCAGGCTTGGCAGCAGCCGCGCCGGGAAGATGCCCGGTTGCGCCGCCTGCGCGTCAACCTTCCACTGGCATGCGCTACGCGAGCCATCCAGCACCACCAGGCGCCCTTGCGCCTGCGGGTTGCTGCAGGTATCCAACAGTTGCTGGTCGACATAGGGCACTACCGACTGGTTCAGGTACAAGGCCCGCCCTCCCTGATCCACGGCCAGCGTGTTGACCCAAGGGATACCTTGCAACTGCTCGACCGATCCCTTCAATGCCGCCAGGCTGTCGGCTCGGTTGATCTGGTACCACTGCTGCAACACCCGTGAGTTCTCGAGGTTGGCGTCTCGCACGCTGTAGGCCGCCTGCGCATCCCAGTCCAGGCGGCCTGGCCATTGCACCACCGGGCCGAACTGCGAACTGTAAACCTGCCGCTCAATCTGGCTCAGGCTGCCATCCGTGCCTTTTACCGCGACACGGATGGTTTGCCGGGCCATAGGCAGCGACTTGCCATCGAGCACATAGCGGGTCGGGTCTTTGGGGTCGAGTTGCAGGCGGTAGAGCGTGAAGTGCTTGGAGGTGTCGACGGTGTGCGTCCACGCCAGGTGCTGGTTGAAACCGATGTTGACCACCGGCAGGCCCGGTAGCGCCGCGCCCATCACATCAAGCTGGCCGGGAATGGTCAGTTGCATCTGGTAGAAGCGCATGCCGCCCATCCACGGGAAGTGCGGGTTGGCCAGCAACAGGCCGCGGCCATTGGCTGAACGCTGCGCGCCTACTGCCACCGCATTGCTGCCGCGCTCCGCGGCGAACCGCTCCTGCCGGGCCAACGCGCTGGCAAAGCCCGCTGACGATTGCGCACGGGCCAGCGTTGGCGGTTGCGCCCCTGCCAACGCCTCGACGAACTGCCCGACACCGCCCTCGGCCAGTAACCGGCGGGTCAGTTTGACCAGATCCTGGCTGCTGATGGGCCGCACCCACTCACCATCGCCACACTCGGCGGGCAGCCCTTGACGACGGCGTTCGACCAACGCCCGGTTGTAGCCGCTGGCGTATCCCGCCAGCAATGCCTGCACCGACGCGGGTTGCGCCTGCAGGAAGGCATCGACCGCCGCTGGGCTATTGAGCCAGGTGAAGAACAGGTCGCTGGCCAGGTTGTCACGCTGCTCCAGGGTCTGGCCCTTGGCGCCGAAATAGCGTGAGCGCTCACCGCTCACGGTCAGCACTTCATTGGCGAGCAGGCATAGGTTGTCCTGGGCGTAGGCATAGCCGACGCCATAGCCCAGGCCACGCTCATCCTTGGCCACGATATGCGGTACGCCGTAACGGGTATAGCGGATCTGGGCACTGGCGTCGGCTGGCGCGGGCTGCGCCTGCACACCGACGCTGAAGGCCACCAGGGCAGCGGCCAGGCCGGCGCAGGTCATGGGACGGCAAAATGGAAACACGGGCACTCCTCGGGTTCGGGGGTCATCCCGATCAGACGAATGGCCAGATGAATATTTTACGTATTACAAGGCGATGGAACGTCTTGATGAGAAACAGGCATTTTTTTTCACGAATGGGTTGCAGTTTTTGCGTGCTCATTCGTCCTAGTAAGTGAGCCACCCACATTTCGGGTTCGTCCACGAAAAGGAGCATTCGCATGTACAACCCGCAAACCTCGGTCCAGGCCGGGCGCGTCCCAGGCAAAACGTCCAAGGGACAGGACGTGTTTGCTGAAGAACGAATCGGCAACGAACAGATCCGCGAGCTGTTGCGCACCTTCGGCCTGCGCACCAGCCTGATCCGCCTCAAGGTTATCGACGCCTTGCACGCCGCCGACCGCAATGGCCGCAGTATTGGCGTGCGCGGGGTGCACGCACAACTGGAACAACTGGATATCCCGCTGTCGTTCCTCAGTGTGCGTGAAGTGCTCAAGCGCCTGTGCACCGAAGGCGTCATACAACTGGGTAGCGACAAGTGCTACAGGCTCAACCCCCAGGCGCGCGCCGTACTGGAGCAAACACCCTCGCGCTGAGCGCATGGCCGGCCATACCTGGCCGGCCCGCGCAGATCAGGGCTTGACCTTGCGCCGCAGAATGCCGTTGATCACCACGACCACCACGGCAATGGCGATGGCCAGCATCTGGAAGGTCTGCTCACTGATCGTGCCCTGCTTCTGCAGGTGGGACAGGCCCAGCATCAGGCCCAGTACCACCAGGATGATCAGAAGTGAATATTTGAGGCGCTGCACGTGTGTCATCGAATGTTCCTTGCAACATCAGGGGCAAATGGCTCGCAACGAGCCGCGGCAATGATACAACGGTCACCGCCCCCGGCGCTGGATTTCCTGCTGGGTGGGGTGACGTCAGCCTGAAAGCATGGGGCTTCCTAGCACCCACGCCGGAGGCACCATGTACAAACCCCTGCTGTTCGCATCGCTGTTACTGACCCCGCTCTCCCTTCATGCACTGGACACCCAGCAGACGCCGACCGAACACCTGCTCGAACTGGGCCGCGAGTTGGCCACCCATGCCGGTGCCAGCCAATGGCAACAACTGTGGCAACGCGTACGCCAGGCCGGCTACCTGCAGACCGACGCCGCACCGGTACATTTCAGCGGGCCCACAGCCCGCTTGCCCGACCTGGCCCGACAAACGCTGGCGCAGGCCGACCAGGCACAGCCACTGAATCAGACCCAGGTACTGTACCGCCGCCACTTTGCCGACCAGGTCATCGGCCAGCGCAACGGCCAGCCGTTGCACGCGCTGTGCCTGCTGGTCGATTGGCGCACGTTGCCGCCGAGCATGCGCGCCACCCCTCAAGCCTATCTGGGTAGCGCCAGTTTGCTGAGCAGCTACCCGTGCGATTGAGGGGTGCTGTACCCACTGCACATCATCGCGAGCGCCCCGACAGGAAACCAGGAGGCGCAGCCAGATGTCCACGCCATTTCCTACAGCGCCAGATATCGCTGCCTGCAAATCCTGTTCACCGAAGCTACAACCCCCAACCCATATGCCGCCTAGCGACGCGCCTCGGCTGTCGCACAGAATTTGCTCACACCTTCGACATAACGCCGTGGGTGATCGGGTCGCACATCCCATCCACCCCGAAGGAGCGCCATATGCAAATGCCAGATTTGAGCCAGATCGATATCAGCCAACTGCCCCACTCGCTGCAGGCCCTGATCGACTGTATCGGCATCGAAAACGCCTACCAGCTGACCTGCGCCTACGGCGGCAGGCCCAAGTACATCCCCAAGCACCGCGAGCGCACCAAGCTCGCTGACGTGCTGCCGGCCGAAGCGCTCGACGCACTGATCAAGCGCTTTGCCGGGGTCGCCCTGGAGATCCCCAAGGCTGACCACTTTCTGCGTCAGCTGCGCAACCAGCAGATCCAGAAGGAAAGCGCCAACGGTTTGTCCCGCAGCCTGCTGGCCAACAAGTACGGCCTGAGCCTGCGGCAGATCGGCAACATCCGGCGCCAGGAGCTTTGCGAGCGCTGACGCCCGACCACCTTGGCTGCTATTCGCGGCTGCCTTAACCCACTAGATAGAGCGAGCTTCCCGATATGCCGTTAGATAACAGCCTTATAGGCTCCGTGATCAATGCCCTGCCGATGGACCGCATGATCGCCGGCCCCTTGCAGGCCATGGTGCAGGCGCAGGTAACCGCCAGCAAATCGTACGCCGATTTCCTGATGCAGGTATGCGTCCAGGATGGCAAGGCAGTGGCCATCCAGTTCGACTACGACGAAACCATTGTCGACGAACAGGGCGAATACAAAGGCGTGGTCAGCAAGACCATGAAAGTGCCGCTGATGGCGGCCATTACCCACCCGAACATTTCCATCGAAGAGGGCACTGTAGAGTTCGAGCTAATTATCAACCAGATGTCGGAAGATGTTTCCAGCAAGGACATGAATGCAGAAGCCACCGGCTCACTGGGATGGGGGCCGTTCAGGCTGAACGTGAAAGGCAGCGTGAGCCACAAATCCACGCAAACCCGCAAAACAGATACCCGTGCCCGCTATGCCTTCAACACGACCCTGAAGCGTCAGGAACCGCCCGAAGCGATGATGAGGGTAATCGAGTTCCTCACTGACGCCGCAACCAAGCCAACCATTGTCCGAACCGCCGAACTGGAAAGCCCGGACGAAATATCCCAGGCGGACACCTTGAAACGGCCCGCGCCTGCGAACCTGACGTCCCCGTAAGAGATTGGCATTTGACCCGACAGCCCCTCCTGCCGGTAGTGGGAGGGGCACAACCTGGCCTGAGGAGTCGAATCATTGCAAAAGCCCCCCGCCCCCATGACCTCCATTGACCTGCGTGAAATTACCCGTGGCCTGCAAGAAGCCGCCAGTGCCACCAACAGCCTGATTGCCCAGCAGTACATCAACCTGTTCGACCAGTTTTTCGAGTGCGACACCGAAGCGCTGGGCGCCCCCATGAAAGCCAAGATGGTCGAGGTGGCCATGGATGGGCAGCACATCATGCGCGTCCCCCTGTTTGCGCTGGTGTCACCTAAAGGCCTGGCCCTTGAGCGCATGCAGGTCGACCTGTCGGTAAGGGTCAAAGGCACCGAGGCGCAGCAGGCACTGCTGACCGCGAGCGAGAGCAAGGCCGCAAGCTTCAAGGTCACCATTGGTGGCCAAGGCCGTCAGGGCGAAAACCGCGACCCGGACGAAGTGCAGATCCGCATGCAGTTCCAGGCGAGCGAACCGCCAGAGGCCCTGAACCGGTTGATCGAGGAATACACCAACCTGATCGTCCCGGTACGCGCCACCACCCCACCGCCCTCACCCGACACCAACGAGTTCATCGAGGCGGCCACCGTCCGTTGATGGCCGCCACGCTGCGGGCCTAGAAGTCGCGCTTGTAGAAGATGTCCAGTGAGCTTGCCAGCCCACTGGCGGCCTCGAGGTAGACCTTCTTGCTCAGCTTGTAACGCAACGCGATCGTGTTGGCCGGTTCGAACACGCCCACCCCGTAACGAAGGCTGAGCTTCTCGGTGATGTTACCGCTGGCGACCACGCTGGTGCTGTTGCCAGAACCTTCGGTATCCAGTTGAAAGTCGTCGATCCCCAGGCTCGACGCCAGGCTGCCGGTAATGCCGGCGCTCCCGGCAAGGCCCAGGCCCAGCGCTGCCTCGGCGAGCATGTTGTTATCTTCGCCGGTATTGCCCAATGGTCGGCCCAAGACCAGGTACGAAAGCGCCTGCTCCTGGCTCATGGCCGGCTCCGAGAACACTTTGGTCGTCGGCTGCTCGGCGCTGCCGCTCAGGCGGATGCCGGCTATCACATCGTCAACCTTGCGGATCGCTTCGATGTCCAGATACGGCTGGTCGATCGGGCCGGCGAACAGCAGACGCGCCCGGCGGATGGTGAGGCGCTGGCCGTAGGCACGGTAGCGGCCGTCTGCCAGGCTCAGTTCGCCACGGGTATCGAGGTTATCGCCGATGTGCACATGACCCAGCAGGTTGGCAGTCAGCCCGAAACCGCTGAACGACAGCTTGTCGCGGCCGACTTCGACATCGATGTCCATGGCCATGGCCATGGGGGGTTTGCCTTCCTCGGTCTGATGACCGACGATTACCGTGTCATCCGACACCTTGACCGTGGACGGCGGCAGCTCACGTACAGTGATCTTGCCCTTGGGTACCTGCACCTTGCCGGTCACCGCCAGCTTGTCATCGATCAGGCGCAAGGTCAGGTCCGGGGCAACTTCCAGTGTGGCGTAGGGCTCGACCGCGACCGGCAGTTGCTGGCCTTGCAGACGCACGTCCATGCCCAGTGCCTGCCCCCAGGTGAGGTTGCCGCTCAACTGGCCACGTCCCGCCTCGCCACTGCGCCAGTTACCGTTGAGCTGCACCTGCTCGCCGGCAATCAGCGCCTGCAATGACAGGTCCTGAAGGCTGGCCGGCAGCTCGGCGCCACTGACTTCGCCTCCGCTGAGCATCAGGTTGCCGTTGACCTGAGGCGCCAGCAAGGTGCCTGAAAGCCGACCACTGCCATTGAGCTGCCCGGCCAGGCGTTCGACCATGGGCACGAATGGGCGGGCCACCGACAGGTCCAGCCCGGCCAGGCGGAAATCACCCGACAACGGTTTGTTCTTGCCCAGCGGATCGAGCCGGGCGTTGACGTTCAGCTCACCCAGGCGCTCACCGCGAAACGCCAGGCGCGTATCGATACGCCGCGGTGCCAACGTGCTGTCCAGGCGCAGGGCCTGATAAGGGAAATCGATCCAGCGGCCTTTGTCGCGCACGCGCAGGGTGCCGCCACTGGCATCGACCACGACAGTGCCCTTGGGGCCGCTGGCCGGGATGTCCAGGTTGATGTCGGCATTGAGCAGGCCTTGCCAGGCAAAGTCCTTCGGCAGCCACTGGGCCAGGCTGCCCAGCGGGAACTGCTTGAGGTGGTAGCGCAGGCGCGGTTCGGGGGCCAGTCGCTGGTCGTCGCCACACAGGCTTGCCTGGCCGGAGCGCCAGCAGTGGGCCCCGAAGTCGAGCTGGCCGCTGGCCAGCCGCTGCAGGCGTGCAGGCGCCTGCAACTGCCACTCCTGGCCACCGGCCTGGATTCGGCCAGTGGCCAGTCGGCCGCGCCAGTCACCTTTGTTCAACTGGCCATCCAGGCCAAGGTCGAGCTTGAGCTGCGGGCCGTCCAGCGCCAGGGTCAAGGCCTGTTGGCGAATGTCGCCCTTGCCGTTGGCCTGCAACGTGCCCAAGGCTGTGTCACCCAGGTGGATACCGGTTGCCTTGAGCTCGACTACACCGCGTTGGGCGTTGTCCAGGCGGGCATCCAGGTCCAACTGCTGCAGGCGGTTTTCGGCCTGGGCCAAGCGCTGGCCCTGCAGGGTGAGCGTACCTTGCGGGGCCTGCAAGGTGCCGGCGACATCCAGCCGGCCCTTGACCCGGCCTTGTAGCCTCGGCCACAGCTGGCCGAGGCGCGGCAAGTCAAGGTCGATTCGCCCAGCCAGGCGCTGTTGCAAGCTGCCACTGCCGTTGATGCGGTTGTCACCCAGCTGGATGGCCAGTGTGCCCAGGGTCCAGTTTTGCCCTGCCCCCTGGGTCTCGGCCTTGAGCATGGCTGGCTGGCCACGCAGGCGGCCCTTGAGGTCAAGCTGGGCATCCAAGGTAAGCACATCGCCTTTGAGTTCGCCTTTGCTGCGCAGTGGCCCCGCCAGGGTACCCGGCAATTCGGCCAGCCAATAGGCCGGGTCGAGCGCGGAGAGCTGCAGGTCGACATCCCAGGCCAGGGTGTCGGCAAAACGTACGGCGACACTGCCGGCTGCCTTGCCTTGGCCGGCGGTCAGCGCCAACTGCGGCAGTTTCACCTGGGTGAGGTCACCTTCGAACGGGCTGGCGATGCTGAACGCTCCCGCCGGGCCGTCCAGGTCCCCCGTGAAAGTCCCCTGGTAATTGCCATCGCGATAATGCACCTGGGTATTGAAGCGTTTGAGGGTGACTTCGGGCGGGGTCTCCATCGGGTACAGGCGCAACCACGGGAAGTCCTGCCAGTCCAGCTGCGCATCGGCGCTCAGGCCTTGCTGCCAGTCAGCCGTGGCTTGCAGCTTGACCCGTTGGCTGTCGCTGGCGGTCAGGTCCAGGGCATCGAGCCTGGCGCCTTTGCTGTCGACCAGACCGGACAGGAGCAAGGCGATCGGTGACTGCTCGGCCGGCAGTCTGGCCTTGCCGGACAGTTTATAGCCATGGAGCAGATCGCCCTTGGCATCGAGCTCGAGCGCGTTCAATTGCAGGGTGTCAGGCAACGCACCAGCCGGCTTGAACGCCTCGGAGCGGATGTGCAAGGTCGCCGGCAGGTGCTCGGCCAGTGCCTGCAACTGCCCGCTCAATGTGGCATCGAGGTAACCACTGCTGGTGCCGGCGAGTTCCAACGTCTTCTGCAATTGGCCATTGGCCGTCAGTGCCAGTTGCCAGGGTTTTTCGTCTACCGCAGGCAACTGCAATTGCGCCTGTAGTTTTACCGGCCAGTCGCCTTCGGGTTGCAGGTCGCCCTGTAGGCTCAATTGCAGGTCGTCGCGCAGCAGCCGCAGGCTGTCGATGCGTATCCCGCTGTTGGTCCAGTGCGCAGCCAGATGCAAATCGCCAAGCAGATCGCTGCCATCCAGGCGCAGCTGCCCGACCTTGACCTCGCCCAGTTCGATGGCCAGCGGCAAGCGCAGAGTCGGCAATTGCAGCGGGGCGCTCTCGGTGGGTTCGGTGCTTGGCGCAAAGGCCATGTCAATGCGGTCTGCCTGCAACTGGTCAATGCACAAGGTCGCGCGCAGCAAGCAGGCAGGCGACCAGGCCAGCAACGGCGCCTGCATCTCTACCGTGCTGCCGCCGTCGGCCCAGGTTAGCCGGCTGGCCTGCCAACTGCCCGCCAGGCGCCCCTGGAAGTCGGCCACTTCAAGCCCAGGCACCTTGCCCAGTACCCAGCGGCTGCCGGCCTGGGTACCCAGCAGCAAGCCGAGCACCAGGCCCACGCTCGCAACACCCCCCAGCAGGCCCAGTGAAGTAAATTTGATTACGCGTTTCACAGCTCGGGCCCCATGGAAAAGTGCAGGCGAATGCCCCCTTCGTCATCCAGCGCCTTGGCCAGGTCCAGGCGCAGCGGCCCGACTGGCGATACCCAGCGCACACCAAAGCCGACACCGGTCTTGAGGCTGGGCAGCTCCAGGTCGTTGAACGAGTTGCCTTGGTCGACGAACGTCGCGACCCGCCATTTTTCGGTCAGCGAATACTGGTACTCGACACTGCCTGCCACCAAGTAGCGCCCGCCGATACGGTCACCGTCGCTGTTCTTCGGCGACAGGGTCTGGTAGTCGTAACCGCGCACACTCTGGTCGCCACCCGCGAAGAAACGCAGCGACGGCGGAATGTTGTTCTTGAAGCCATTGGTTGCACTGCCACCAAACTGTACGCGTCCGAGAAAGCGGTGGTTGTGGCCGAGTGTGGTCAGGCCTTTGAGCAATACGTTGCCGTGCAGCAGGTTGGTGTCGGACACCAGCCCTTCCTTGGCACCTTGAACATCGAACTGCAGGCGATAGCCGTTGTGCGGATCGATACGGTTGTCACTGCGCAGGAAGGAAAAGCTGACGCCCGGCATCAGCAGGTTGCTCAAACCGGAGTCGTCACCCAGGCGATATTCTTCGCGTTGGTACTTGAGCGAAATCACCCGCTGCCAGCCACTGGGCAGCTTGCTGTGCCACTCGGGGCCGACCGTCAACAGCTTGCTGAGCGTGTCGGTGCCGGCAAGCTCCTCGTTCTGGTAGCCGCCGGCAAAGCGCAACTTGTCGGTCAGCGGCGGGTCGAGGGGAATGTCATACCACAGGCCGACGTTCTGGCGCGGGGCCGACAGTTCGGTTTCCCAGCCATAGCTGTGGCCTTGTGGGTTGACCCAGTGGCGGGTCCAGTTGGCCTTGCCGCGCGGCCCGACGTCGGTCGAGAAGCCCAGGCCAAGGCCCATGGTGCGTGGTTTACGGGTTTCCAGATGAACATCCACCGGGACTTCTTCGCCCACAGCAGCAGTGGGCGCCGCATCCACGCGCACGCCTTCGAAATAGCCGCTCGATTGCAGGTCGTTGTTCAGCTCTGCGACCAGTTCCGAGTCGTAAGGGGTACCCGGCTTGAACGACACCATGCGCTGCAGCAGGTCCTCGTCCAGCGGTGTGTCGCCACCGAAGGTGACGGCGCCCAGGCGATAACGCGGGCCACTCTGGTAGACCAGTTCGATATCCGCCACACCGGCTTGCGGGTCGACGGCCAGGCGCTGGCTACTGAAGCGCCCACTGAAGAAGCCATAGCGCGACGCCTGGTTCTGGATCAACCGCTTGGCATCCTCGTAATGGCCGTGATTGAGTTGTTCACCCGGCCGCAGCGCCTTGCTGTCAGGCACGCGGAAGGCCTTCATCTCGCTGGCTGGGCCCTCGATGCGCACGGTCACGTTGCGCAGGCGAATCGGTTCGCCCGGGTTGATGCTGATGATCAGTTTTGGGGGATGGTCTGCGTCGCTGGCGGGCTTGACCTCGGTATCGATCTGCGCCTGATAGTAGCCGAGTGCCTGCGCCGCTTTGCGCGCCTGCTCCTCTGCCCCGCGACTGAAGCGTAAAAGTGCTTCTTCGTCGCGGTCACCCAATGTGCCTATATAGCCTTCGACATTGGCCTTGAGCGCCTTGTTGGCCGGTTTCACCTTCACCAACAACTCGCTCTGGCCCCATGCTGCGAAACTGGCGACCCAGAATACCAGGCCCCAGGTCAATCTTCCTGAATACGTCATGCGGCGCATGCTACCAGAGCCAGGCGCTCAAGGGAGCCGCCCGGCGGCCTGTTCAGGCAAAAGCGGGTTTTGAAGAGACTGGATTAGGATGAAAGAACACCCTCTCTCGGATTGGTCCTACAGCTACTTCGCCAATTTCCTCGTAACCCTGACGCTGGTAAAAAGCCAGGTAGTGCTCGTTACCGGTGTCCAGCACCACCCCTTGGGTGCCTGGGTCTTCCGCGCACCAGTCGTGCACAGCTTGTAACAATTGCTCGCCGTAGTGCTTGCCCTGAAACTGCGGGTGCACCCCCAGCAAAGGCAACACATGCACCTGGTCAGTGGGCAGACAGCTGGCCAATGCAGCCTGGTAGTCCATGTAGCGCCGCGTACAGCGCAGGCCGGTACCCAGCATCATGCGCAGGCGCCAGGCCCAGCTGTCGGCCACGCCCAGCCGGCGCTGCGGCGGCACGATCAGGGCCAGGGCAATCAGGCGGTCCTCGACCAGCAGGCCGATGGCGGGCAGTTGCAGGTAGAAGTGCTGGCGCACCCATTCGCGCACCATCACCCGCAGGCGCCGCTCATACCCCGGGCGCTGGGCTTCGAAGATATAGGCGAAGGTGGGCTCGTGGCGGTAGGCGTTGTACAGCAGCGAACGTGCCTCGCGGCTGTAACCGTCGTCGAGCAGGCAGACACGGGCCGGGGCGGCTGTGGTTTCGGGCATTGCGGGCAGACCTCCTGGAATGGGCATTCAGTGCCTTGGAGGTGCCCCAGCGCGCTTCGTTCACCCCCAACAGCACGTTAGCAGCAGGCTCGCCTGGCCGCCATGCTGGTGATGCAGGTCGATGTCGGCTAGCATCGCGCCTTTTACCGGGATTGTCTTTCCATGAAGATCGTCTGTTTCAACATCAACGGCCTGCGGGCCCGCCCGCATCAGCTGGCGGCGCTGATCGAAAAGCACCAGCCGGACGTGATCGGCCTGCAGGAAACCAAGGTCAGCGACGATCAGTTCCCGCTGGCCGACGTGCAGCCACTGGGTTACCACGTGCACTACCATGGCCAGAAAGGCCACTACGGCGTGGCCCTGCTGTCGCGCCAACCGCCGCTGAGCCTGCACAAGGGCTTTGCCACCGACGAAGAGGATGCCCAGCGCCGCTTCATCTGGGGTACCTTTGCCGATGCCAACGGCAGCCCGATCACCATCATGAACGGCTATTTCCCCCAAGGCGAAAGCCGCGACCACCCCACCAAGTTCCCGGCCAAGCAGCGCTTCTACAGCGACCTGCAGGCACTGCTGGAAAGCCAGTTCCGCAACGACCAGCCAGTGCTGGTGATGGGCGACATGAACATCTCGCCGCAAGACTGTGATATCGGCATTGGCCCGGACAACGCCAAACGCTGGCTGAAGACCGGCAAGTGCAGCTTCCTGCCGGAGGAGCGTGAGTGGATGGAACGTTTGAAAGGCTGGGGGTTGGTAGACAGCTTCCGCCACCTGTACCCGGACGTGACCGACCGTTTCAGCTGGTTCGACTACCGAAGCCGCGGCTTCGAGGACGAGCCCAAGCGCGGCCTGCGCATCGACCTGATCATGGCCTCACAGCAGCTGGTGCCGCGCATCAAGGCAGCGGGCGTGGACTATGAGCTGCGCGGGATGGAAAAGCCGTCGGACCATGCGCCGATCTGGCTGGAGTTGAGCTGATTAGGGTGACGGGCCCAAGGTGCACACCTTGGGCCCACACTTACAACCCCAACCTCAACGCCTCCCCCACCCCCGCCCCACGCACATCGTCCGCCGCGCTGACCAAGGCAAAGTTATAAGCCCCATGCGACCAGTACCGCGCCTCCAGCTGGCCATCGACCCGCTGCCCGTCCGGCATGCGCCGATAAAGGTTGCCCGGCGAGCGCAGGAACAGGCTGATGCGCTGGCCCTTGCCATCTTCGAATACCAGTAATGCAGCCGGCCCCTGCTCGTTGCTGAGCAAGCGCGCGCCCACCGGTTTGAAGCCATATCCCGCCAGGTCCGGTAACTGGCCCACCCGGCTGAAATGGCGGCCCAGCCAGTCGCGCAACTGCCCAGGATCACTGGCCTGGATATCCAGTGCTTCACTGCCGGCAAACAGACGGTGCGCCTGAACAGCATCAGCCATGGGCAGGTCGACCCGCGCCAGGGTTGCATCGCGCACTTGCCAGCCGCCCAAGCCCCCCACACCCAACGCCAGCATCACTACCGCCGCCGCAGCCCAGCGCCGCTGCCGACGCTGGCGCAATTGCCGACGCAACTGGCCAAGGTCCAGCTGCGCCGCACCGGGCAGCTCGCCCAACCCGGCCAGCGCTGTGCGCAGCCTTCGGGCATCGGCGCGCCAGCCTTCCACCCGTGCCGCAGCTTGCGGGTTGGCCGCCAGCCAGGCCTGCACCTCGGCCCGGCGCACAGGTTCCAGGCGTTCATCGACGAAAGCGTGCAATTCATCATCGCTGGGGATCAGCCGCGTCATTTCAGTCTCCGCAAGGCCGGGGGTTGGGGGTTGCCCTCGGTCAGTTCGCGCAAGGCATTGCGCGCGCGCGACAGGCGCGACATCACAGTGCCGATGGGGATGCCCAAGGCCTGGGCGGCCTCCTTGTAACTCAAGCCTTCGATGCTGACCAGCAACAACAAGGCACGCTGCTCCGCCGTCAGCCGGGCAAAGGCCTGCAGGTCGGCCTGTGCCAGGACGATGGTTTCGAGGTTGTCACCGACCGGCTCATCGTCGTGCTCGTTACCGCCGAACCAGGACAACCAGCGCGCATGCAATCGCTCACGGCGCTTACCGTCGAGGAACTGTCGATACAGGATGGTGAACAGCCAGGCACGCAGGGCATCGGCGTCCCGTTGCTGGTCGCGACGGCTCAGGGCCCGCTCGACCGTAGCCTGCACCAGGTCGTCGGCGCTGCCCGGCTCGCGGGTCAGCCACACGGCAAAGCGGCGCAGGCGTGCCAGCAGCTCGCGCCACTGGTGGTCGTCCAAATCATGCATGGCTAGGTCCCGGCCTCTGGGGTTGTCAGTGTAAAGGGCAGACGCCTGTGAACAAATTCTATTCCCGATCAGGGAATAACTTTTTCTCTGACACGTCGTACTGGCACCTTCACTGAACCGGACGATGACCATGAACACACCCTTGCACGGCCCGGCCAAAGCCTTGCGCCTGGCCGCCATTGGCGGCGTGCTGCTGGCCGCAGGTGCCGGCTTTGCCTATGCCGCTGGCTGGCTCGGCGCCCCCCGACTGACGCCACAGCGCATCATCGACACCTTCGAAGCCCAGGCCGGGCATTACCCAGGCTACCGCAAGAACCACGCCAAGGGCTTGTGCGTGAGCGGCTACTTCCAGGCCAGCGGGCAGGCCGCCAACCTGTCCACGGCGCGCGCCTTCAGCCAGCAACGGGTGCCGGTGGTTGGCCGCTTTGCCATTGGCGGTGCCAACCCGTTCGCCCCGGATACGGGTATACCGGTACGCAGCCTGGCGATTGAGCTGAGCACCGACGATGGCCAGGTCTGGCGGACCGGCATGAACAACCCGCCGGTACTGGCAGTCAGCACGCCCCAAGCGTTCTACCAGCAAGTACTGGCGAGTGCACCAGACCCGGCGACCGGCAAACCGGACCCTGGCAAGCTGCAGGCGTTCTTCGCCGCCCACCCGGAAAGCGCGGCGTTTCGCCAATGGGCGGCGGGTTACAAACCCAGCGACAGCTTCGCCAACACGCAATACCACAGTATCAATGCCTTCCGCCTGATCGACGCAGCTGGCGCGGCCCACCCGGTGCGTTGGCAGCTCGAGCCACAAACTGCATTTGCAGCATTACCCGCGCAAGTTGATGACAAGCAATTCCTGCAACACGACTTGCAGCAGCGCCTTGCCCAAGGCCCATTGCGCTGGACGCTGCGCCTGGTACTGGCCGAACCAGGCGATGCCGTGGACGACCCTGCCCGGCCGTGGCCCGCCGAGCGGCGCAGCGTGGACGCCGGCACCCTGGTGCTGGAACAGGTAGACGCCCCCGAGCAAGGGGCCTGCCGCGACCTCAACTTCGACCCGCTGATCCTGCCGCGCGGTATAGAGGCGTCGGCCGACCCGATCCTCGCCGCCCGCTCGGCCGCCTATTCGGAATCCTTCAACCGCCGTAGCCGCGAATCGCTCAGCACCGGAGCCAAGCCATGAAACCTCAAGCCTTCCACCCTTTCGCCCGCTTGTTGCACTGGCTGATGGCCGTGCTGATTCTGGCCATGCTGTTCATCGGCGTGAGCATGGTCCCCGACCTGTCGCTACGCCACCCGGTGCTGATCAGCCTGCACAAGGCCACCGGGCTGGCCCTGCTGGTGCTGGTGGTACTGCGCATCGCTGTGCGCCTGACCCTACCTCACCCGCCCCTGCCGAACGACCTGCCAAAACTGCAGCGCTGGGCCGCCGGAGCCTCGCATCTGCTGCTCTATGGCCTGATGCTGGCCATGCCGCTGCTGGGCTGGGCCATGCTGTCGGCAGGCGATTACCCGCGCCCGCTCGGCTTGCCCGCCATCGCCCCCCACAACCTGCAGCTATATGCCGTGTTGCGCCAGGCCCATGGCTGGGCCGGCTACCTGCTGTTTGCCACGGTGCTGGTGCATGTGGGGGCAGCCTTGATGCATGCATGGGTGCGTCGCGACGGTGTGTTGCGTAGCATGTGGCCTGGCCCCTTGCACCGCAGCGAATGAACGGTAGCAGCACGGGGTTCGACAATCGATAATGATTCCTAATAATATCGATTTTGTTTGCCACTCTGCCCTGGACTGCCCATGAACGTCGCAAAGGATCCTGCAACCCTTCTGCCTGCCAGCACCCTGAACCTGCGCCCGCTGTTGCTGGCCAACATGGCCTGCACCATGTCGATGATGGCCTTCGTCGCCCTGATCGGCCCGATAGCCCGTCAGCTTGGCATGGCCACCTGGCAAGCCGGCGCCGCCGTGACCGTGGCTGGCGTGGTCTGGGTGCTGCTGGCCCGGCCCTGGGGCCGCGCGGCAGACCGCCTGGGCCGCCGGCGCATCCTGCTGCTGGGCAGCGCCGGCTTTACCCTGGCCTACTGGCTGCTGTGCCTGTTCGTCGAAGGCGCCCTGCGCTGGATGCCGGGGGCGACCTTGGCGTTCATCGGCCTGATGATCGCGCGCGGTTGCATCGGCGCCTTTTATGCCGCCATCCCGGTAGGCTACAATGCGCTGATCGCCGACCATGTGGAGCCGCAACGCCGGGCGCGGGCCATGGCCTCACTGGGAGCAGCCAACGCCGTCGGTCTGGTGGTCGGGCCGGCGCTGGCCGCACTGCTGGCGCGGCACAGCCTGAGCCTGCCGTTCCATATCATGTCGCTGCTGCCGGCCACTGCCTTCCTCGTGCTGTTTTTCACCCTCAAACCACAGGCGCTGCCGCACAGCCACGCCCCCAGCCCGGTGCGGCTGAACGACCCGCGCCTGCGCCGGCCGCTGCTGGTGGCATTCAGCGCCATGCTCAGCGTGACCGTGTCACAGATCATCGTCGGTTTCTTTGCCCTTGACCGCTTGCATCTGGGCCCTGCCGAAGCGGCCCAGGCGGCTGGCATCGCCCTGACCACCGTGGGTGTGGCACTGATGCTGGCCCAGGTGATACTGCGCCAACTGGAGTGGCCACCGCTGAAGATGATCCGGGTGGGTGCCACGGTATCGGCACTGGGCTTTGCCTGTGGCTCGCTGGCCACCACGGCGCCGTGGCTGTGGGCTTGCTATTTTGTTGCGGCGGCCGGCATGGGCTTCGTGTTCCCGGCGTTTTCGGCACTGGCGGCCAATGCCATGCAGGCCTCCGAACAAGGCGCCACGGCCGGTTCCATTGGCGCCGCCCAAGGCATGGGCGCGGTGATCGGGCCGCTCGCCGGTACCTTGGTGTATGCCCTTGATCCGCGCTTGCCATTCCTGGCCGTGGCCGTGCTGTTGCTGCTGGTCGGGCTGTGGCCAATGCCGCGTGAGCAGCGGGTTTGAGAAGCACAGCGCGCAAGGGCGCAGAGTGTGTTTTAATGCGCATCGCTCATTATTATTGACACCTCTGATTACAAGGCGGCTATGGACACGGGGACGCGACTCAAACTGGTGCGTGAACGCAACAACCTCTCCCAACGGGAACTGGCCCGTCGCAGCGGGCTGACCAATTCGACGATCTCGCAGATCGAGCAGAATCGCGTCAGCCCTTCGGTCAGCTCCCTGAAAAAACTGCTCGAAGGCATTCCCATGAGCCTGGCGGAGTTTTTCAGCTTCGACGAGCCGGTGCGTGAGGAACGCTACGTATTCCGTGGTGGCGAACAACCCGACCTGGGCCGCAATGGCCTGCGCATGCTGCTGGTCGGCGCCAGCGTCGAAGGCCGCCAAATGCGCATGCTGCGTGAGCTGTACGCACCCGGCGCCGACTCTGGCGAGCCGATCGTGCACGCTGAAGGCGAAGAATGCGGGTTGGTCACCCGTGGCACCGTCGAGCTGTGGGTCGACGGCCAGGTCAGCGTGCTCAATTCGGGCGACGGCTACTACATCCCCACGACCCTGCCGCACAGTTTCAAGAACATCGGCCCGGATGAGGCCGAGATCATCAGCGCCAACACGCCGGCGAATTTCTGATCTTGACCCACAGACGTTCACCGAACGCCCGGGATGTCTACCAGTGCCTGCGCAATGTGGCCCTTGGCGTGCACCACCTTGAGGTGGCTGCACGCCGCGATGGCGGCCTGATCGATGTCGGCATCCAGGGCTGGCAACTGACGTTGGCCCTGGATACCGAAGGCCTGGCGCATTGCGTTCGTTGCCAAGCCCCCGACGGCGAACAGGCCGGCCTCGAACACTGGCAGCGCTATGGCACCAACCCCGCCGACCTGCTCAGCCTGTGGGAGCGCACTCAGCTGGAGAGGCTGCTGGCCCCCTGACGTAGCGCCTCCTCGACAAAGTCCAGGCGGTCCTGGCCGAAGAACATCCCGTCACCGACAAAACAGGTGGGCGCGCCAAACACCCCGCGCGCCACAGCGGCCTCGGTCGCGTGCTTTAGCGCTGCTTTTACTTCGCTGTCAGCGGCCAGGGCATGAAAAACCTGTGGGTCGAAGCCTGCCTGCGCGAGTGTTTCATTCAGCACAGCGCTGTCGCTCAGGTTGCGGCGCTGTACCCATAGCCCAGTGAACAGCACCGATAGCAATGCCTCGAACCGATCCGGTGAACGCAACTGGGTCCCTGTCACGCCGCGCATCAACGTCAGGGTATTGACCGGGAAGCCCGGCGGCATCCCGAACGGCACACCGTAGCGTTCGGCAAAGCGGGCCAGGTCGGTGAACATGTAGCGCCCTTTGGCCGGGATCATGGCCGGCGAAGCATTGCCGGTAGCCTGGAAAACCCCGCCAAGCAGCATTGGCCGGTAGCGCAGCGTAGCGCCGTGGCGGGCACACAGGTTCGGCAGTTGGGTCCAGGCCAGGTAGCTGGCCGGGCTACCCAGGTCAAAAAAGAAATCGACAGACGTGTGCATGGTGACGGTCCTTGCATGTTAACGGGGGTTACCAGCGTTCCATCCAGGGGCGCAGGTCCAGCTCGAAGGTCCAGGCGTCGCGGGGCTGGGCGTGCAGGAACCAGTAACTGTCGGCAATGTGCGCCGGGTCAAGGATGCCATCCTGGTCCTTGAGGGCATAGCGCTCGGGGAAGCTGTCGCGGATGAAGGCCGTGTCGATGGCACCGTCCACCACCACATGGGCGACATGGATGTTGCGTGGCCCCAACTCGCGCGCCATGCTCTGTGCCAGGGCACGCAAGCCATGCTTGGCCCCGGCGAAGGCGGCAAAACCGGCTGCGCCGCGGGTACCGGCTGTAGCGCCGGTGAACAGGATTGTGCCGCGCTCACGCTGAACCATGCGCCGGGCCACCGCCTGCGCGGTGAGGAAACCGGCAAAGCAGGCCATTTCCCAGATCTTGAAGTACTTGCGTGGGGTTTCCTCGAGAATGCTGCACGGCACATTCGCACCGATATTGAAGACAAATGCCTCAATCGGACCTATATCACGCTCGATAGTCTCTACCAGTTCGGCCACCTCCTCTTCCTTGCGCGCATCAGAGCCAAAACCGTAGGCCTGGCCGCCAGCGGCGTGTATTTCCTCCAGCAGCGGCTGCAGTTTGTCGGCCTGGCGACGGGTTACGCAGGCAATATAGCCCTCACGCGCAAAACGCTTGGCGATCTCGCCGCCAGTGGCGTCGCCCGCCCCGATCACCAGCACGACTTTTTGTTGTTCTGACATGCCTGCCTCCATTGGTAAATGATCGTTTAGTAAACGAACGCTATGTTATGATCGCGGTCATCGTCAAGCCTGTTTGCCGAGGCATGTGAATGCGCTACTCCAACGAACACAAACAGCAAACCCGCGAACGGTTGCTGGCCAGCAGCGGCGCGCTGGCCAAGCGCGGGGGTTTTGCCAGTACCGGCGTGGCCGGGTTGATGAAAGCGATCGGCCTGACCGGCGGTGCCTTCTACAACCACTTCCCGTCCAAGGACGACCTGTTTACCGAGGTGGTACGCCAGGAGCTGAGCAACAGCCCCCTGGCACGCCTGGCCAGCAAGGGAGCCAACCGTGAACGCCTGGGCCGCTGCCTGCAGCAGTACCTGAGCCTGGTCCACCTGCGCAATGCCGAAGGTGGATGCCCGTTGCCGCCGCTGGGTGTGGAAATCGCCCGGGCCGACACGCCGGTGCGTGAAGTGGCTGAGCACTGGCTGGTAGAACTGCACCGGGCCTGGAGCACAACCCTGGAGGATGAGCAGCTGGCCTGGGTGCTGATCAGCCAGTGCGTAGGGGCATTGCTGGTCGGGCGCATGCTGGCCAGTGAAAGCGTGCAAGCGCAGGTACTGGGCGCCAGCCGCCAGTTTGTCGAACAGGCCCTGCATGAGGCGGATTAGTGCCCTGCTGGGTTTGCTATTGGCCCTCCCTGCGCTTGCCGAACAGGCCTGCCCGCCTGGGCAGTATCAAGTGTGCCTGATGGGCTGCTTCTGCGCCCCGATCGACCCAGGCCAGGCCGGGCAGATCCTCAAGGATGTGGAGGTCATGGCCTCGTCCAGCCTGGCATACGCCTTGCGCCAGGCCCGCGACGAAGCCACGGCCAGCGGTGTGCAGCCGATTCCGTTGCATATTCGGGCGCAGCTGGAACCCTGGTATGACTTTGCCGTGCTCGACGCGGCGCGCTTCCGGGTGGGGGATGAGCAACAGATCAGCGCAGCCAATGCGCTAATGCAGAACCCCGATGTGAACGCCGTTACACTGATCGACACGATCATCTTCCGCCGGACCGCCGATGCCGAGGACAACGTGGCCTTGTGGGCGCACGAGCTCAAGCATGTGCAGCAGTATCAGGAGCTGGGCGTGGAGGAATTTGCCCGACGCTATACGCGCAACTTCGACGACCTGGAGGGGCCGGCCTACAAGATCGAGGCCGAAGTCGACAAGGCGCTGCGCGAGCGTCGTTCAGGCCTGGCCCGCTGATCGCTGCCATTGCGCTCCACATCTACAGCGCCTGTCTTGCCCGGCGCAAAATTCAGCCGTTAGCGCGAACCAAGGTAGGAGCGGGTTTACCCGCGAATACGGTGGCGGCGGCAACGATGAACGACGGGTGGAGATTGGCCAGAAGGCCCGGCCTCTTCGCGGCTATCAACCCTTTGATACGACCAAGCTTTTCAGCTCTCAGCACCGCAGAAAAGCTTGACCGCCAACACAGCATCTACATGGGAACGTAAAGGCGCTCAAGACACCGCCGAAGCCTCCACCGCCTGCTCACGGCTGGCATAACGCTGCGCCAGCACAGCACACACCATCAGCTGTATCTGGTGGAACAGCATCAGCGGCAGGATCATCGCGCCAATGCCACTGCCCACGAACAACACCTGGGCCATGGGCACACCCGTAGCCAGGCTTTTCTTGGAGCCGGCAAACAGGATGGTGATGCGATCCTCAAGGTCAAAGCCCAGCGCCTTGCCAAGCAAGCGGGTGCCAAACAGCACCACTGCCAGCAGAATTGCGCACACCACGAACAACCCCGCCAAGTGCTGCGGCGATACGGTGTGCCACAAACCGGTAACCACGGCCTCACTGAAGGCGGTGTACACCACCAGCAGGATCGAACCCTGGTCCACCACCTTGAGCCAGCGCGCATTGCGCTTGACCCAGGCGCCGATCCAGCGCCGCGCGACCTGCCCGGCAACGAACGGCACCAGCAGCTGCAAAGTGATCTTCAACACCGCATCCAGGCCGGAACCTGTATCACCACCGGCGCCCAGTAGCAGCATCACCAGCAACGGGGTGAGGAAGATACCCAGCAGGCTGGAGGCCGCCGCGCTGCAGATGGCCGCTGGCACGTTACCGCGGGCCAGCGAGGTAAAGGCAATGGCCGACTGCACGGTTGCAGGCAAGGCACACAGGTACAGGATGCCCAGATAAAGCTCGTTACCCACCAGCGGTACGAACAGAGGTTTGAACGCCAGGCCCAGCAGCGGGAACAATACGAAAGTACAGGAGAACACCAGTAGGTGCAGGCGCCAGTGCCCGGCACCGGCAATGATGGCTTCACGGGACAGTTTGGCGCCATGCAGGAAGAACAACAGGCCAATGGCCAGGTTGGTCAGCCAGCCGAAATACACCGCGCCATCGCCCGAGCAAGGCAGTACGGTGGCGATGAGTACCACACCGAGCAAGGCCAGGGTGAAATTGTCAAATAACATGCGCAAATACTTCATCACTGTATCCATCTTGTCATGGTGGGTGGGCAGACGATAAGGTCTTTGGCTCCCCGTCGCTAACGCCGGAACCCCGAGTGGTATCGCTCAACGGACACGCTCCACAAAAGGACTCACCATGCTCCGCCCACGTCTGGCTGCACTTGCAGCCGCCATTACCCTTGCCTTAGGCCCTGCCAGCGCCCAGGCCGACGACCAGTTACAGGCCAAGGTCGACCAGATCATCCGCCCGCTCATGCAGGAACAAGGCATCACCGGCATGGCTGTGGCCATCTATGCACGCGACCACGCGCATTACTTCAGCTACGGTGTGGCCAGCAAGGCCGACAACGTACCGGTCAGCCGCGATACGCTGTTCGAGATCGGTTCGCTGAGCAAGACCTACACGGCCACCCTGGCCGCGCTTGCCAGCGCCGAGGGCAAGCTTGACCTCGAGGCCCCGGCCAAGCGCTATCACCCGGCATTGGCCGGCGTCCCCATCGGCGACGCGACGGTGCTGGAACTGGGCGCCTATAGCGCCGACTGCCTGCCACTGCAGTTCCCCGACACCGTACAAACACCGCAACAGGTAGTCGATTTCTTCCGCCACTGGCAACCTCGTGCCAAACCTGGCACCCAGCGCTGCTACTCCAACCCCAGCCTGGGTTTGTTCGGTGACCTGGCCGCCCGTGCGCAGCACCAACCGTTTTCCACGCTGATGAGTGAGGGCCTGCTGACGAAGATGGGCCTGAAAAACACCTACCTTCAGGTTCCGGCCAGCGCCCAGGGGCTTTATGCCCAAGGGTATGACGCCGACGACAAGCCGGTGCGTGTAGGGCCCGGCCCTTACGCCGATGAGGCCTACGGCATCAAAACCAGCGCCAGCGACCTGCTGCGCTATGTGCGGTTGCACATGCAGCCGCAGGGCCTGCCACCGGCCCTGGCGAAAGCCACCGCCATTACCCAGCAGGGCTACTTCCAGGTTGGCGCCATGACGCAAGGCCTGGGCTGGGAACGCTACCCCTACCCGGTCACGCTGAGCACACTGATCGATGGCAACAGCCCACAGCTGATCCGCGAACCGCAGGCCACCACTCGCTTGCAACCGGCCCTGCCCGCGCTACCGGCAGCCTGGTACAACAAGACCGGCGCCACCAACGGCTTCGGCGCGTACGCCGCGTTCGTGCCGGCAGAACAGCTGGCAGTCGTGCTGCTGGCCAATCGGAATTACCCCAACCAGGCGCGGGTTCAAGCCGCCTTCGACATCCTTTCCGGCTTATAACGCTCGCGTTGATTGTCGGACAAAACGACAGAATGTAGTGAGCAAAAATATTCACTACAAAATGGTTGACGCCGTTCATCGCGCTTGGGCATGATGAAGCCGTCTCCCCGATCGGGAGCGGTGGCAAGGGTGTTCCAGACGGCCTGCGCGGTAACGCAGGCCGTCCGTGGAGAGGGAAACTGTCCAAAAGGCAGCGTGAGAAAGCCCCTGTTGCGATGCTGCTGTAGCAGCCTTGGTAGTGCGCTACACCGTAATAGCGCCAACTGTGAAAATCACCTATGAATGGGTAATGGGGGCTTTATGATGAACTTGAACAACAATCCGACTATCGACCAATTGGCCCAGCTGTTCGCCGTGCGCAAGGACAGCCTTGACGACCATTTGCTGTGGGTTAGCCAAACCGGTGAAGTGCGCCTCGACCGCCTGCCACCGAACACCGTCGAAGATGAATTTGAAGAGCACCTGCCCAGCATGCGTGCCCGCTTCAAGGTCTACCGCCGTGGCCAAGGTTACGTCGGCAAGAAAGCCGCCGCCGACACTGAATTCGTTGGCCGCGTGCTGCAGACCCTGCAACAAGAATGGCCCGCTGCCCGCGAGCAGCAGGCAGTCAAGGTGATCGAACCGCTGAATTGAGGGTTCGCACCCTTACCAGAGCCCGGCCTGCATAGGCCGGGCTTTTTCATGCCTGGCGCCGCTGCAGACGGGTTTCCGGCAGAGGCAAGGCGCCTGTTGCCATCGCCCGGGCGCGGTCGACACCCCACACCAGCGCACGGGTCATGGTCTCGCCCGGCAGCGCGGGGTAATACTCTTCCAGCAACGCCCGCCCATCCCCGGCGTACAACCCCAGAAACAGCTGCGTCGCCCCCAGGCGCGACAAGCGCACCTGCACGTCCAGTGTGGTGCCGTCGCTGAGTGCTTCGTCGTGGCAGCGGCTGTGCAGCTGTGCGTCGGCCCACTGCCAATAGGTTTCTTCCCTGACTCGCATGAGCATTCAATCCTCCGTTGCTGGAATGCCGCGTCAGAAAACCACAGGCCGGGCCATCCGGCGAGCGCTACCGGGCAATACCATGAGGCGGATCAACGAATGGCAATAAAAACCCCGCCGTTGGGCGGGGTGTGTGCAGACGCGGGATCACTTCTTGAGCGGTACCCGCGGCATGAAGCGGCCTTTTTTGCTGCGCTGCAAATGTGCAGGCTGGAGCTGTTCGGAATCATCCAGCGTCATGTGGGCGAAACCCAGGCGAAATGCCGCCTGGCCGCAACGCACCTGGCTGTTGATCGGGAACGCATCGTTCAGGTCTTCGAAAAAGGATTCGCTCATGCCCAGTCTCCCTCCAGTGGCGGTCGCGTCGGCAACCAGACAAGTTGCCCAGGAAACGCGGCCTGTGAAAGTGAGACTAGCTGGTCATTTGCGGACCGACCGGACAAGAACCTTGTAGCCGACCAATGGCAAAGGGCTTTACTTCAGGCGCACTGCCGTACCGGTGGCAAATACCACGACCATGCCGCCCTGTACCGACGGCATGCTGATCTCAAAATCCACCCCCACTACCGCATCGGCTTGCAACTGTCGTGCCCGGGCCTTGAGTTCTTCAGTGGCCTGCTCCCGGGCCTCGCGCAGCGCGCTTTCCAGGGTTTGCGAACGGCCACCGAAGAAGTCGCGAAACCGTGCAAAGAAATCGCGCACGAAGTTGATGCCCTGCACCGATTCAGAACTGACCACGCCCAGGTATTCGGCAATCGGGCGGCCTTCGAGCTGGCTGGTGGTGGAAATGATCATGGATGCGCTCCGTTGGCCTGGCAAAAAGAGGCCGATTCTAACAGAGCGCAGTTCGGTAGATTTAAGCGCTTTACGCGTTGGCAGCCCGCAAACGCTGACCGATGCGCGCACCGAATACATTCACCAGCAGGCCGGCCATCACCAGCAATGCGCCCCAGCCCTGCGTAGCGGTCAGGCGCTCTCCCAGCAGCAACGCCGACGAACTCAGGCCAATCACCGGTACCAGCAGCGAGAACGGCGCCACTTTGCCTGCCGGGTGACGCGACAGCAACTTGCTCCACAGGCTGTAGCCGAGCATGGTGGCCACAAAGGCCAAATACGCCAGGGCCAGCACCGAACTCCAACTGATATTGGCCAAGGCATGGCCAATGCGCTCGGGGCCTTCCAGCCACCAGGACAGTGCCAGGAATGGAAGTGGCGGTATCAGCCCACCCCAGATCACCAACGCGACCAGGTCGACCGAGCCGAACCGTCGGGTAATGATGTTGCCCAGGCCCCACATCGCACCGCCACACAGGGTCAGCACCAACGCCAGCATGGGCACATGGCCGCCGTCTTCGCTGCCGATCAGTGCCAGGCCGCCGGCCGCCACCAGCAGCCCCAGCACGCTGGCCAGGCGCAGCCGCTCACCGAGAAACAACGCAGCAAAACCGAGGGTGAAGAAGGCTTGCGACTGCAGGATCAACGAAGCCAACCCTGGCGGCATGCCGCTGTACATGGCCTGAAACAGGAACGCGAACTGGCCCAGTGAAATGGTCGCACCGTAAGCGATCAGCCAGCGCCACGGCAGTTTGGGCCGCCTGACCAGCAAGATCGCCGGGAACGCCACCAGCAAGAAACGCAATGCCCCCAGCAACATCGGTGGCAGCCCGTCGAGGCCAACCTTGATGACCACAAAGTTGACGCCCCAGGCGACAATCACCACCAGGGCGATAAGCAGGTCCTTGAGTGGCATTGCGACTTCCTTCTGCAGGCTTTTTAGACATATTTCGTTACAGCATAACGGTATTCCTTGAGAAGGGACCAGCACAGTTGAAACCAATGGTTGCACTACAGTGACTGTTCCGTCCGCCCGCTGTCGGCTGGAGGACTAACTGCCAAATCAGCAAGCACAGGTTCAATCCAGATAACCAGGCGCCACCTTTTCCAACATTCGCAACAACGCCGCCCACGCCAAGTGCAGCGCATCCGGGTCGGTCAGTTCCCCCTGCTTCAACCCTCTCCCCGGCGCGTTGAACTGCCGTTCGGTACGCACGCACACTTCGGTCGACGGCAATATCAGTTGCCCAGCACTTTGTGCCGCCAACTGGATCTCGCAAGCCTTCTCCAGGTAGTACATGCGCAAGAAGGCTTCAGCCACACTGCGCCCCGTGGTCAACAGCCCATGGTTGCGCAGCATCATCACCGGCTTGTTGCCCAGGTCGGCCACCAGCCGTTGCTGTTCATCCATGTCCAGCGCGACGCCCTCATAGGCGTGGTAAGCCACATTGCCGTAAAACTCCATGGACATCTGGTTGACCGGCAGCAGGCCACATTCCAATGCGGCCACCGCGCAGCCTGCGCGGGTGTGGGTGTGCAGCACGCACCGGGCATCCTCGCGGGCAGCGTGAATGGCACTGTGAATGACGAACCCGGCCGGGTTGACCGGATGACAGGCAGCCCCCACCGGCCGCCCCTGCAGGTCGATCTTCACCAGGCTGGACGCTGTGATCTCCTCGAAGAGCAGGCCGTACGGGTTGATCAGGAAATGGTGCTCCGGCCCAGGCAGGCGCAGAGAGATATGCGTGAAGATGAGATCGCTCATGCGAAAGTGCGCGATCAGCCGGTAGCAGGCAGCCAGCTCCCGACGCAGGCTTAGTTCCGTTTCAGTCATCTTGTTGCCCCTTTACTGAACGCTATTTGCTGGCCCAGGCATTGAAGCGTTGCTCCAGTTCTTCGCCATGATCGACCCAGAATTCCACGTTCATGGCCAGCGCCCCTTGCAGGTTCTGTGGCGAAGTGGGTACCCAGTTGGCCAGCGCCGGGTCAAGCCTGGCCGCGGCTTGGGTATTGGTTGGCCCATAGGGTATCTGCTGCACATACCGCACCTGGGTATCCGGCTGATTGGCATAGGCAATCAGCCGCTTGGCCTGGTCGACATGCCGCGAGCCTTTGATGATCGCCCAATAGTCCATACCGTACAGGCTGCCAGGCCATACCACGGCCAACGGGCTGCCCTGCTGCGCCGCCACCGCAATTCGTCCGCTGTAGGTGGAGGTCATGACCACGTCACCGGCTGCCAGCCATTGCGCGGGTTGAGCGCCGGCGTCCCACCACTGGATATGGGGTTTGAGTTCACTGAGTTTGGCGAAGGCCCGCTCGACACCTGCCGGCGTGGACAATACCCGGTATACGTCCTCGACCTTGACCCCGTCAGCCAACAGCGCGAATTCCAGGTTGTACACCGCACGTTTGCGCAGGCCGCGCTTGCCAGGGTACTTGTCGACGTCCCAGAAGTCGGCCCACGACGCCGGCGCCTGGGCCAGTTTGCTGCGGTCGTAGGCAATAGCCACGCTCCAGACCAGCGCGGCCGACCCACAATCTTGTGCGGCTGCCGGGATCAGTTCGGCTGCATGGCCCAGGCGCTGCCAATCCAGGCGCTCGTAAATCCCCTCGTCGCAGCCGCGCATCAAGTCAGGGCCTTCGATCTGCACCACGTCCCAATCGACATTCCCGGTGTCGGCCATGACCTGGATCCGTGCCATTTCGCCGTTGTATTCACTCTGGATCAGCTGGCTGCCGTCCTGGCCAACGAAGGGCTTGAAGATCGCCTCATCCTGGGCCTTCTGGCCCGCACCGCCATAACCGACCACGACCATCTGCTGCGCAGCTTGCGCATTGCTCAGGCCAAGGGCCAACAAGGCTGCACAAAGGCCGGTCACACGTGGATATAGCTGCATCGTAGTTTCCTCCTGGCGGTGCCCGACGGGCCCGTTTTCTTGTTGTTCTGAGGTCACACCCTCGCCATGCGAGTGAGGAAAACCTAGACAGACGTAAGTAAAAAAACAAGTTGATTTTTTACTATCGCTACACTTTTATAAGTAAAAATAACAACACCGCACCGGAGCCGCCTGATGCAGACCGCCTTCCCACTCCTGTTCGAGCCCTTGCAGATCCGCGGCAAACGCTTGAAAAACCGCATCATGTCCACCGGTCACGACACCTGCCTGCCCACCGACAACCTGGTCAACGACAAGCTGATCGCCTACCAGCGCGACCGCGCTGCCGGCGGCGTCGGCCTGATCGTGCTGCAGGTCGCCGGGGTGCACGACAGTGCCCGCTACACCTCGCATGTGCTAATGGCCACTGACGATGCCTGCATCGACGGCTACCGCCAGCTTGCCGAGGCCTGCCATGCGCACGGCACCGTGGTGCTGTCGCAACTGTTTCACCCTGGGCGGGAGATCATGGAGTCGGCAGACGGCCTGTTGGCGGTAGCCTACTCGGCGTCTGCGGTGCCCAATGAGCGCTTCCGGGTGATGCCACGGGCGCTGGACCAGGCAATGATCGACGAAATCGTCCAGGGCTACGCCAGCGCCGCCCGCCGCCTGCACCAGGCCGGCCTGGATGGCGTCGAGGTGGTGGCCAGCCATGGCTACCTGCCCGCGCAGTTTCTCAACCCGCGGGTGAACGTACGCAGTGATGGCTACAACGGTGACCTGGATCAGCGCCTGAGGTTCTTGCGCGAAGTGCTGGCCGCAGTGCGCGCGGCCACCGATGAGCAATTCATCATTGGCCTGCGCATCAGCGCTGACGAGCGCGACAGCCAGGGCCTGAGTGAGGACGAGTCACTGGCTGCTGCCATGGCCTTGCAGGGCCAGCTCGACTACCTGCATATCGTCGCCGGTACCTCGGCCTCGCTGGGTGGCGCGGTCCATATCGTGCCACCGATGGCCATCGAACCGGCGTACCTGGCCCGCGAGGCTGGCACCTTCAAGCAACAGCTGGCTATCCCCCTGTTCGTCACCGGGCGCATCAACCAGCCCCAGGAAGCCGAGCTGATCCTGGCCCGCGGCCAGGCTGATGTGTGCGGCATGACCCGGGCGCTGATCTGCGATCCGTCGATGCCAGCCAAGACCGAACGCGGCCAGGTCGAAGACGTGCGCGCCTGCATCGCCTGCAACCAGGCATGCATCGGCCATTTCCATCGTGGCTTGCCCATTTCCTGCATCCAGCGCCCGGAAACCGGGCGTGAGTTGCAGTACGGGCACCTCACGCCCACTTCCTCGCCCAAACGCATAATGATCGCCGGCGGCGGGCCGGCCGGCATGAAGGCCGCCGCCGTGGCCGCCGCGCGCGGGCACCAGGTCACGCTGTACGAGGCGGGCCCGCAGCTCGGTGGGCAGGTGCTACTGGCCCAGCTACTGCCACGGCGTAGCGAGTTCGGGGGTGCCAGTACCAACCTGCAACGGGAAATGGCCCTGGCAGGTGTAGAAGTGGTGCGCAACACCCGGGTCGACCGCGCACTGGTCGAACGTGAGCGCCCTGATCTGGTCATTGCTGCTACCGGAGCCACCCCCTACTGGCCGGCGTTCGAGCGTACCGGCGAGCTTCAGGTAGTGGACGCCTGGCAACTGCTGCGCAATGAAGTGAAACCGGGGCGTTCGGTGCTGGTGATCGACTGGCGCTGTGACTGGATCGGCCCCGGTATCGCCGAACGCCTGGTGCGCGAAGGCCATCAGGTCCAGTTGGCGGTCAACGGCACTCATTGCGGCGAGAGCCTGCCGCTTTACGTACGTGACCAACTGGCCGGCGAGCTGCATCGCCTGGGTATCCCTGTCACCCCATACGCACGCCTGTACGGCAGCGACGACAACACGGTGTACCTGCAGCACACCGCCAGCGGCGATCCGATGATCTTCGAAGGCATCGACACCTTGGTGCTGTGCATGGGGCATCAACCGCAAGACCGCCTGGCCACTGAACTGGCAGGTGTGGTGGACGTACGGCGGATTGGCGACTGCCTGGCGCCGCGCACGGCCGAAGAAGCGATTCACGATGGCCTGACGGTTGCCTGGGCGCTCTGAGGCTGTACATACTGCGGCTTTTGCGATGGACCGACGCGCATGAGCCAACCCCCCCAGCCCCCCGCCAGCGAACCCGGGGGCGCCGCGCCGCAGTTCCTCGGCACCCGCATCCGCGGCCTGCGCAAGCGCCGCGGCATGACCTTGGCGGAGCTGGCCGCACACAGTGAACTGACCGCAGGCTACATCAGCCAGCTGGAGCGCAACCTCTCCTACCCGTCGATCCCGGCGCTGTTCAACATCGCCCGCAGCCTGGGCGTGACCATCCAGTGGTTCTTCGCCAGCGAGGCCACCACCGCGCCCGAAGACCAAGGCTATGTGGTGCGGCGCAACAGCCGCCTGAGCGTGCATTACGAAGATGGCATCGTCGATCAACTGCTCACCCCCCAGCCCAACCGCCAGCTGGAGATGCTGCACTCACGTTTCCCGCCAGGTACCTACAGCCAGCAAAGCTACAGCCACGACGGCGAAGAAGCCGGTTACCTGCTCAGCGGCACGTTTGAGCTGTGGGTAGGCGAGCGGTATTTCCAGCTGAGTGAAGGCGACAGCTTCAGCTTCTCGAGCCAGGAACCTCACCGCTACGGCAACCCCGGTGAAGTGGATGCCGTGGTGATCTGGGTGATCACGCCGCCAACATTCTGAAGCACTCCAGCAAGCCCTGGTAACACCGTTGACCGGCAATACGGTCTACCTTGTCCACCGAACTTCAAAGGAGCACAACCATGAAGCAGATCCTGATCATTGGTGCGGGCTTTGCCGGCCTGTGGAGCGCACTCAGCGCCATCCGCCAGCTTGACCTCAACGGCAGCAAGGGCGTCGAGGTCACCTTGCTCGCGCCCCAGGCTGAACTGCATGTGCGTCCGCGCTTCTACGAGCCAGACGTGCATACCATGGCCGCACCACTGCAGGCGCTGTTCGACGCTGTCAATGTCCGTTTCGTGCAGGGCACGGCCTACCACATCGATGAAGCGGCCCGCCGCGTGGGCTATCGCACTCGCAGCGGCACTCGCTGCACCCTGCCCTACGACCGTCTGATCATGGCCTGCGGCAGTGAGCTCGAGCGCCCTGACATGGTCGGCATCGAGCATGCCTTCGACGTCGACAAGCTCGACAGCGCCGCACGCCTGGAAGCCCACCTGAAGTCACTGGCCAGCCTGCCGAACACGCCGGCACGCAATACCGTGGTGGTAGCCGGGGGCGGTTTTACCGGCATCGAGACGGCCACCGAATTGCCGGCCCGCTTGCGCGCGATACTGGGTGAAGACGCCGCGTTGCGCATAGTGGTAATCGACCGCGGCGCCAGGATTGGCGCAGCCCTGGGTGACGGCATTCGCCCAGCCATCGAGCAGGCATGCGAGGCACTGGGCGTGGAGTGGGTTTGCGGTGCCACAGTAGTTTCGGTAGACCCTGCCGGTGTGCAGCTGGACAACGGCCAGCGGATCGACGCCAGCACGGTGGTCTGGACGGTTGGCTTCAAGGCCAACCCGCTCACCGAACAGATCAGCGGCGAGCGCGACAACCGCGGCCGCTTGCATGTCGATGGCAACCTGAAGGTCAAGGGCAATGATGCCGTGTATGCAGCTGGAGACGTGGCCTACGCCACCTGTGACGAGCTTGGCAATCATGCCGTGATGTCGTGCCAACATGCGATTGCGCTGGGGCGCCATGCGGGCAACAATGCCGCTGCCGAGTTGCTTGGCGTAGCACCAACGGCTTACAGCCAGCCCAAGTACGTGACGTGCCTGGACCTGGGGGCCTGGGGCGCGGTGTACACCGAAGGATGGGACCGTGAGGTTTCGCCACCGGAGGACAAGGCCGAAGCCAAGGCGCTGAAGCGCCAGATCAATTCAGTGTGGATTTATCCGCCAGCGGCTGACCGGGCATCGGCCCTGGCGGCAGCTGATCCGCTCATCCCGGTGGCCTGAACGCTTCTACAGGTTGGAGTGGCCTTGTGTTTCGACAGGGCCACGCTTGCAACCAAACGCTCCCTTGATCAGGCAGCCGCAAACAGCTCGCTGGCAATCTGCGCCTGTGCAGCATCGATCGCCTGGCTGCGCTGCTCCGGGCCATAGGCCAGGCCGTGGGCCCGGACGATTTCCAGGTCAGTAATCCCGATGAAGCCCAGGAACACTTTCAGGAAGTCTTCATGCCCGGCGCCAGTCGGCTGGCCAGCGTGCAGGCCACCCGCAGTGGAAACCAGCACCACTTTCTTGTTGCCGCACAGGCCTTGCGGGCCGGCTTCGGTGTAGCGGAAGGTCTTGCCGGCGACGGCTACGCGGTCAATCCAGGCTTTGAGCTGGGTCGGCACGGTGAAGTTGTACATGGGCGCACCAATCACCACGGCATCGGCAGCCAGGAACTCTTCGAGCGTCTCGGCGCTCAGCTTGGCTTCGAAAGCCTGGGCCGCGTCGCGTACGTCTTCAGGGGTGCCTGCAGCGACCAGGGTGGCAGCGGAGAAGTGGGCGATGGCATCGGCAGCCAGGTCGCGATAAACCACTTCAACGCTTGGGTCTGCAGCCTTCCAGGCTTCGACCACTTCACGGCTCAGCTGACGCGAGGCGGAATTGTCGCCCAGGATGCTCGAATCGATGTGCAACAGTTTCATGGGACTCTCCTGTGAGTGAAGACCGCAGCTGTGGGCGATCACGATGGGGAGAATCCTACCGAGATGATCAATAGCTGATAAGTAAGCAAAAATGCGTTAGTTTGTCCCACAGATGGAACAGTGAGACTTTCCCATGCAAGACCTTAACGACCTCTTCTACTTCGCGCGTGTCGTCGAAGCCGGCGGATTTGCCGCCGCCGGGCGCCAGCTGGGCATCCCCAAGTCGCGCCTGTCGCGGCGTATCGCTGAGCTTGAAGAGCGCCTGGGCACACGCCTGTTGCAGCGCACCACACGGCAACTCAAGCTCACCGCAGTAGGTGAACGTTACTTGCATCATTGCCAGGCCATGTTGCTGGAGGCCGAAGCCGCCGACGAGACCGTGGCCAGCATGAGCAGTGAGCCGCGCGGGCGTTTACGGGTATCGTGCCCGGTGGCACTGGCACACGCCTTCCTGCCGGATGTGATCAGCCGCTTTCTCGAGCAGTACCCGCTGGTGCAACTGGACATGGTATTGCTCAACCGCCGGGTCGACCTGATTTCCGAAGGCATTGATGTGGCGTTGCGCGTACGCGACCTGGGCGACGAAGACCCGGCCCTGGTCACCCGCCGCCTGCGCCAGGCGCAAATGCAACTGGTGGCCGCACCCGGTTTTGCCGACCACATTCGCGAACCGGGCGAGTTGGCATCATTGCCCGTACTGGGCGCAGCCGAAGCAGACCGGCTGGTACACTTCCGCCTGTTCGGCCCCCATGGCAAACAGCAGGAAATAGCGCTGGAGCCACGCTTGGCGATCGACGATTTCGTAGTACGTAACGCTGCTGTACGTGCCGGCCTGGGGTTCACTGCGCTGCCCAGCATGTTCTGTGAAGAGGAACTGGAACGCGGCGAACTGGTGCGCCTGCTGCCAGACTGGTCGCTGCCGGGTGGCTACCTGCAGGCCGTTTACCCACACAGGCGCGGCCTGCTGCCTGCGGTCCGGGTGTGGATCGACCACCTGGCGGCGTCATTCGAGGCTTGTGGAGAGCGGTATGTCTGAACGGAAGATGAGCGAGGCCCAGGTGGCGGCATTTTGCCTGAGCCTGCCGGGTGCGCGGGAAGACTACAAATGGGGCGGCATCCGAGTGTTTTCGGTGGCAGAAAACAAGATGTTCGCGGTGCTCGACCTGGCGGGTGCCGGGTTGTCGTTCAAGGTAGCCGACGAGCTGTTTCTGGGTTATTGCGATCGACCCGGGATACGGCCGGCGCCGTACCTGGCGCGGGCGCGGTGGGTCAGCATGGCGCCGCCCTACCCCATGGGGCGTGATGAACTGTGTGAGGTGTTGCAGCGGTCGCACCAGCTGGTAGTGCGTCGGTTGCCCAAGCGGTTGCAGGTGGGGTTGGTCATGTGATCGACCTGTTCCGGCCCTTTCGCGGCTTTACCCGCGAAGAGGCCGGTACAACTGCACATCAACCAAGGGGCAGATAACGCCCGTCAAGAAACAGCCAGTCTGCCCAGAACACCTGGTGCAGCAGCACAATCCCCCAGCACACCACCTGGAACGAAACCTTGCGGGTCTTGTGCCGAAACAGCTGCTGCGCCAACAGCGCCCCCGGCCAACCACCGAGCAGCTCACTGGCATGCAGCACTTTCTCGGGTGTACGCCAGGCCTGGTTACGTGCCTGCCGCTTGTCCTGCCAATACAGCAACAGGCTGATCAGGCTCATGGCCGGGTACAACGCCAATGGCCACCAGGCCTGATCGTTCCAGGCCATGCGCGCCGCCCCCAGGCCGGGCAACAGGCAAAGCACGCCCAACAGCAGCAGCTTCAGGCGCACGTTGCGCACGCCTTCAGCCCGTTGCCCACGCAGCGCCTCAGCCATGTGCCGTGGACCAGTCGACCCAACCGAACTGCCAGGTCGCCAGAATGAACAGGCCGAACACAATGCGATACCAGGCAAATGCCGCGTAGCTATGGTTGGCAATGAACTTGAGCAACGCCCGTACGGCAATCATGGCGAAGATGAACGAGGTCACGAAGCCGAGCGCGAACACCGGCAGATCGCCGGGCTGGAACAAGTCGCGGTATTTGTAGCCCGAATACACCGCCGCACCGACCATGGTCGGCATTGCCAGGAAGAACGAGAACTCGGTCGCTGCCTTGCGCGACAGGCCGAACAGCAAGCCACCGATAATGGTCGAACCGGAGCGCGACGTGCCCGGGATCATCGCCAGGCACTGGATGAAGCCTATTTTCAGCGCATGGCTCCAGCGCATGTCGTCCACATGGTCCACCTCCACGCGGTGCTCACGGCGCTCGGCCCAGAGCATGATGACGCCCCCCACCACCAGCGCTGCTGCCACGGTGACGGGGTTGAACAGGTATTCGTGAATAAGGTCGGCAAACAGGACACCCAGTACCACCGCCGGCATGAACGCCAACAGCAGGTTGCCCGTGAAGCGGCGCGCCTTGGGCTGGTTGGTCAGGCCGAAGACCACTTCGAAAATCTTGCTGCGAAACTCCCACACCACCGCCAGGATCGCCGCCAGCTGAATGATGATGTTGAAAGCCATGGCCCGTTCGCCGCCAAAACCGATCAGGTCGGCGACGATAATCTGGTGACCGGTACTGGAGATCGGCAGAAACTCCGTCAGCCCTTCGACCACGCCTAAGATGATTGCCTGGAAGGCAGTCCAAAAATCCATCATTCCCCCGGATGGAGCGCTGCTTGTCGCAGGCCCCTTGTTCTTGATTTGCTTGAAATTGCCTTACACGGCCCGGCTGTTTTACAGCGACTGTTGGGCGCAACGCCAGTAGAAAAGTTCACGCCTGTTAAAGGTTTCATCTTGCGCGGCCGAAATCCTGACAGAGCCCCTTGGCAATCGCTCTACCTGACCCGTTGCAGACTATCACCAACATAGCACTTAGCCATTAGTCGGGTGTGGGCTCACTGCAAAGCATGCTTCGATGCACCTCAATAAAAAGAACAATGCGGGAGCTGATGGATGAACACTCTGAGATCGATGTCAATCAGTCGGCGCCTGTGGCTGATCCTTGTGGTGGCGGTGGCCATGCTGGTGGTACTGGGCCTACTGATGCTGCGGCAGATCCATGGTGACCTGTACCAGGCCAAGGCGGAGAAAACCCGCCACGTGGTGCAGACCGCCGCGGGTGTGTTGGCCTATTACCAAGGCCTGGAAGCTGCCGGCACGCTCAGCCGCGAAGCCGCCCAGCAACAGGCGCTGCAGGTAGTGCGCGCGCTGCGCTACGACCATGACGACTATTTCTGGATCAACGACCTGGGGCCGAAGATGATCATGCATCCGGCCAACCCCAAGCTCGACGACCAGGACCTTTCCGCCATCCGCGACCCCGATGGTTTCGCCGTGTTCAACGAAATGGTCGCCCTCGCCCGCCAGCAGGACGCCGGCCCGGTCAACTATCGCTGGCCCAAGCCCGGCGCCAGTGAGCCGGTAGCCAAGACCTCGTATATTCAGCTGTTCAAGCCGTGGGGCTGGATCATCGGTTCGGGCGTGTACGTCGATGACGTACAGGCCGAATTCGCTCGCCAGTTGCGCGACGCTTCGCTGGTTGGCGTGGGCATTGCCCTGCTGATGGCGCTGGTGGTCATGCTGATTGCCCGCAGCATCGCCCGCCCGCTGCAGGAAGCAGTGCAGGCGATGGGCAACATCGCCAGCGGCGAAAGCGACCTGACCCGGCGCCTGGACACCCATGGCAGCGACGAGATCACCCACCTTGGCGAGCACTTCAACCGTTTCAACGGCAAACTGCAAGGTGTCGTCGGCCAACTGCAAGGCGCGGCCCACGCATTGGCCCAGTCCGCCGGGCACGTCGGTGACAATGCAGGTGCCGCACAACAGCGCAGTGCCCAGCAATCGTTACAGATGGACCAGGTGGCCACTGCAGTCAATGAGGTGACCTACGCCGTGCAGGACGTGGCCAAGACCGCTGAACAGGCCGCCGGAGAAATGCGTACGGCACAACAACAGGTGACGCACGGCCAGCAGGCTATCCACGGCAGCCTGGCGCAGATCGACCGCCTGTCGCTGACCATCGATGAGGCCGTACAGGTAATCCGCGACCTGGCCGGCCACAGCACGCGCATCGGCGGCGTGCTGGACGTGATTCGTTCCATTGCCGAACAGACCAACCTGCTGGCGCTGAATGCCGCCATCGAGGCGGCACGGGCTGGCGAGCAAGGCCGGGGCTTTGCCGTGGTCGCCGACGAGGTGCGACTGTTGGCTCAGCGTACAGCACAATCGACGGCCGAGATTCATACCATGATCGAGCACCTGCAGAGTCAGTCGGACGCTGCGGTCAAGGCCATAGACACCAGCAGCGAGGCATCGCGCCAGACCGTCGAACAAGCCCGCGAGGCCGGCGCCAGCCTGGACGCCATCAACCAGGCGCTGAACAACCTCACCGCATTGAACGCCTCCATTGCCAGCGCCACCTTGCAGCAGTCGCATGTGGTCGAAGAGATCAACCGCAATGTGCTGGATACTGCCGGGTTGTCGCAGCAGACCGCCGATGCGGCGCGTCAGTCCAGCGATGCCGGGGTGGCATTGGGGCGGTTGAGCGAAGAGCTGGAGCAGTTGTTGCGGCAGTTCCGGGTCTGAGCCTACGTCGTCCATCGGTGGTTCGGCACAAGCCGTCGTAGGAGCGGGTTCACCCGCGAAAGGGCCGGCCCTGCCGGCCAATTTCCCCCCGCCGTTCACCGTTGCCGCCGCTACCGTATTCGCGGGTAAACCCGCTCCTACAAAGGGTTGAGTTGCGCCCTACACCTTCACCGGCCGACCCGCTACAATCTCGCCCCTTCCCCGTAGCCTCCAAGGATCGCCGATGTCCGGCCTTGAACTCATTGCCGCCCTCCTCGGCGTTACCGCTGTCTGGCTCACGGTCAAGCAGAACGCCTGGTGCTGGCCGATCGGCCTGGTCATGGTGCTGATCTATGGCTGGCTGTTCTACGAAGTAAAGCTCTACTCGGGCATGTTGCTGCAAGTGGCCTACGCCATCCTGCAACTGTACGGCTGGTGGCAATGGAAGCGCCCCGACCACGCTGAAGACGCCCGCCAGGTCTCCCGTCTGCCACGCCCGGCACTGCTCACAGGCCTGGCCGCCGGGGTGCTGCTGAGCGCCGCCCTGGGCGCGGCCATGGCCAACTGGACCGATGCCGCCCTGCCCTGGCTGGATGCCACCCTGACCGGATTCAGCCTGGTCGCGCAACTGTGGATGGCGCAGAAACGCCTGCAGTGCTGGCCACTGTGGATCGTGGTCGACATCGTCTATGTGGGCCAATACCTGCATCAGCAGCTGTATTTCACCGCAGGCTTCTTCGCCGTGCTCACCCTGATTGCCGTACGCGGCTGGCTGGAATGGCGGCGCGACCCGGCGGTGGTACAGCCATGAGTGCGCCGCAAGCAATGAAAGTGCTGGTACTGTGCGGCCCAGAATCCAGTGGCAAAAGCTGGCTTAGCGGGGTGATCCAGGCACATTTTGGTGGCCTGGTGGTGGGCGAATACGTGCGTCATTTCATCGACCAGCAATGCCGCGACACCTGCTACGCCGATATTCCCGCCATCGCCCGCGGACAACTGGCATGGGAGGACCGTGCGCGGGAGCAGGCGCCCCCGCTGCTAATTCTGGACACCCACCTGCTAAGCAACATGCTCTGGAGCCACGCACTGTTCGGCGACTGCCCAACCTGGCTGGAAGAGGCACTGCTGGCACGGCGTTACGACCTCCACCTGTTGCTCAGCCCGCAAGGGGTGGACTGGATTGCCGATGGGCAGCGTTGCCAACCCGACCTCAGTGATCGTCAGCGCTTTTTCGACGACAGCCAGGCGTGGCTGAGGCGGCACAATCAACCGCACCAAATACTTGATGGCAATTGGCCGCAACGCCAATTGCTGGCCCTGCAATCGGTTGCTAAGCTGCTTAATAGCGATGCGCCATCATGCCCGACAGAGTGTTAAACCACTGACACACCCCGGTGGGGCAAAGCCCCCGAAATTGCGGGGCTTCCCCCCGTCCTGGGGGCAGTGTCAAGCCCGTGAAACACACTTGCAAAAACCCTTCCCATCAAGGCCACAGCTGACTTTGCCGGCAACGCGCAGGGCAAGCTGTTTCAAGCCTGAGACAGCATGCGCCGCATTTTATCAACCTCTTTTCCTAACTATCTGATCTGAAACGTATTCTAAAAAGCGGCACACCTTCTGCTCTATCGTTCGCATCGCTGAACAGGGCCAGCGCTCAAAGAAGGAGTTGCCGTCGTGAGGAAACGTGACAAACGCCTCTATCACCTATTACTGGTGGGTTGTGTACTGGGGTCACTCAGCCTGACGGCTCAGGCGGACAAGGGGATCATCATCATCAAGCGCGATGTGCAGGTGCGCAACGCGACCATCCCGCCGCTGATTCCAGACCCGAGCCCTACCACCATCAATGCCAACCCTTCTGCCCACGTGCTCAAGCAAACCAACGAGCTGAGCGATGGCGATTTCGCCAGCATCAGCAGTGGTGCAGGCATCAGCAACCTGGTCACCCAGCAGACCAACAACCTGGGTGGCAACCTCGGCAACCAGAACCAGCTTCCCAACTTGGCGGGCGGACGCGGCACGGGGTCGGGTAACGGTATCTCGAACATGGTCAACTCAAGCGTGCAGCGTGGCCTCGCGCCGCTGCAGATTCTGACCGGCGGGGGCAAGTGAGATGAAGCGCACACTGCTGATGCTGGCCGCCCTTTGCACTGCACCGGCCTTTGCGCAATCCCTGGTTCCGGTCATCAACAACGCCGATATCGACAGCTCCGGCAGCCGCTATCAGGGCAACCTCTCTGTCAACCAGGCCGCAGGTGACAAACAGCAGCAGGTCAATGCGCGCGCCATCGCCGTCGGCCCCGAAGCCAATGCAAGCACCCAGATCAGACAACGGCTCGACACGCCCGCCGACCCCGCGATGGACGCCCGCTCAACCATCCAGGGCAACGCTTTCAGCAACGGCAGCGGCGCCCTGGGCGTCAACCAGAGCGCAGGTGCCAACACCCAGCAAGCCAACGCACTGAGCATCAGCATTGGTGCACAACCGCAAAGCATCGACGACAGCGTCCTCATGCAACAGAACGTGGCGCTGATCAACAACTCAGGAGCAACTGACATTCCAGCAGGCTATCGCCAGGTCACTACCAGTGACCAGGCCTTCACCGGTAGCCGAGGGGTGATCCAGTTGAACCAGAGTGCCGGGGTGGGAAACCGAATGGCCAACACCTTGAGCATCCGGGTCGCGGATTGACCCTGCAGTTAAGAACGACACTTAACCTAATAGCGTACGGAGAATCACCATGAAACCCTCGATGGCAATCAAGCCTCTGGTTTTCGCAATTGCTGCGGTCATGGCTGTTGCTGTACAAGCTGGGCAAAATGATCGGCGTAATGACCACCATAACGGCCACCATAACAATGGTCATCACAATCCTCCACCCACCAAGATCCCTGTGTATGCAACGGCCAATGCCTGGGATACCCAAACCAGTACCCGCAACCGCATCTCCAATCAAGGCACCATCAACGAAGCCGAGATGAGTGACTCTGGCACCGGCTCCAGCGGCAACGTTGGCATAAACGTGGCGGCCGGTAACGGCAACCAGCAAGACAACGCCGCTGCCATTGCCAACGCAGGCTCCGACTCGAGCCTGGACAACAGCTTCGTGTTCGGCATGGCCAGTGCCACAGCTGACGTTGTGCAAACCAGCAGAAACAACCGGGTCGACAACTATTCGACCCAGTCTTCGGCGGTGATGAGCGGCTCAGCCAGCGGGGCTGAGGGCAACATCGGCATCAACGTTGCCGGTGGCGACCTCAACCAGCAGAAAAACACCATGGCCATCGCCAACACCGGTGCTCCGCTGGGTAACGCCACTGCCACGGCTTCGGCCAATCAGGACGGCCCAGGCCTGATTGTAAACAACAGTGCCGACCGCACCTATCGGGTGGATACGATTACCATCACCAAGTCGGCCAGCGGTTCAAGCTCGAAGGAAGGCAGCTTCAACTCGACCGACGACCGCAGCTCGTCTTCGAGCTTCAGCGTCGCCGGTGCGCAAAGCGCCAGTTCCAGCGGCTCCAGTGGCTGGAACGCCAGCGGCTCGCAATCCAGCAATGCCAGCGGCTCCCACAACTCGAGCGCAAGTGGCTCGTTCGGCTGGGGTGCCAGTGGCTCTGCCAGCGGCAGCCACAGCGCGTCGAGCAGCGCCAGCCTGGCAGCTTCGCTGGACGCTGACGTTAGCGCCTCGCGTACCCGTACCACCGACTTTGGTCGTTTCGAGCGTACCGATTCCAGCTCCTTCGATGGCTCGCTGAATGCGTCGCTGGATGTGTCGGTCGACAAGTCGCACGAAAGTGCATACGACTCGTCGTTCGAGAAAGCATTCGACTCCAACTACGACAAGGCGCATCAGTCGTCGTACGACAAGTCCAAAGAGTCTTCGTACACCAAGTCTCACGACTCTTCGTACGAGAATGCTTCGGCGTCCGAGTTCTCGAAGTCTGGCGAGCAATCAAAACAATCCTCGAACGACGTTTCGAAGAGCTACAGCGAAAGCAGCGCCTACGACTTGAGCAATACTGTGTCCTTCCAAGTGCTGACCCCGACCGGCTGGGCCAACCCAGTTACCAACACTGCAACCCTTAGCGGTTCGGTGAACGGTGGCAGCGGTAACCTGGGCGTGAACGTAGCAGCCGGTGTGGGCAACCAGCAAAGCAACTCGCTGGCCATCTCCAACACTTCGTTCTGACCGCTGTGCTTGAGGCCCCCTTCGGGGGGCCTTTCTTCAACACACCGTAAGGCATCCGATCATGCGTATTTTCGCCTTGGCGTTTTTGCTGTGCCTGGCCAGCGTGAGCGAAGCTGCACAAATGCCGCTGTCCGTCCTGCCGGGCGGGGCCGTGGTGTTCAAACCGATCCAGAGCTTGCGCGAACGCAAGTTCGCCGACCTGGTGCAACAAAAGACCGACTTCAGCTGCGGCGCGGCCGCGCTGGCGACCATCCTGCGCCAGGCCTACTGGCTGGATGTGGACGAACATCAGATCATCGAAGGCATGCTGGCCCACGCCGACCAGGACCTTGTGCGCACGCAAGGCTTCTCGATGCTCGACATGAAGCGCTACGTCGAAAGCCTCGGGATGCGTGCCCGCGGTTACCGGGTGGCGCCCGAAACCCTGCACAGTGTGCGCATTCCCGTCGTAGTGCTGATGGATGTGCGCGGCTACAAGCACTTCGTGGTCATGCAGAAAGTCGACAAAGGTTGGGTGTACATCGGTGATCCGGTGCTGGGCCACAAACGATACAAGGTCGACGATTTCCTCAAGGGCTGGAACGGCATCATCTTCGCGGTGATCGGCCAGGGTTACGACAAGAACAACATCCTGCTCGACCCGCCCCTGCCACTGACCGCCAAGGGCCGGGTGAACAACTTCACCCCCGTGCAGGACTCAGAGCTGCTGGACTTCGGCTTCATCAGAAGCGACTTCTTCTAACGACTGTTCTAATGACAAGGAGCATGAGGCTCCAGGGAGCATTTCATGAAGACTTCATTGTGGTTGGCCATCGCCTGCCTGGCAGCCAGCTTGCCCAGTCACGCAGAGGCGTTGAAACCCATTGAACTGAAGGACCAGGAGCTGGCGAACCTGCGAGGCCGCTATGTGATGCCCGGACGAATCGTGAGCTTCGGCATCGTCATGTCCAGTACTTGGCAAAATACAAAAGGGGATGTGATCGGGGCAACGTCCACGCTGCAGGTTCAGCAATCGACCATCAAACCCCAGTTCTATGTCTCGATGATTGACAAAAAAGGCGCAGGTCCGGCGCCGAGCAACGCTTCTGCTGCCGGGACTGGCGTGGTAACGGGCGGCAACGGCCTGACCACCACCGAAGGTGTAACCCAGGTGGTCCGTGCAGCCGGTGACAACAACGCCGCTTACAACAACGTCGATATCAACGTGACCAAAGCCAACCAGGCACCCGCCGTACAACAGCAAGGCCAGGTACTGGCCGCCGGCCAGACCCTGGTCGGGGAAAATGGCGCCGGCGCGCTCAGTGTGTCTTCCAGCGGTGTGGGTGTGCAGCTCAACATCAATGCCAGCAACAACCAGGGCAGCAGCGTGCAACGCCTGGCCCAAGGTGGCCTGCTGCAGAACTCGACGCTGCTTGGCAACGGCAACCTGGTCAACAACGTCACCACCCTGAACGTTGTCATGCGCGAGAGCGTGCCGACAGCGGCTTCCCTCAACGGTAGCCTCGACCAGCTCAAAGGTCTTCGCACCTTCGGATACTGATCTACGCTCAGTCTCATCGAAAGTAGTTGGAAGGGACGGCAACTCCATGTACCGATCTTTTACGCTCCGAGCTTTTGTGTGCTTGACGACCTTGGCCCCCGCCACCGCACTTTACGCAGCCGCCGACCCACAAGTCGAAGCGCTGAGGCAGGAACTGATTGAACTCAAACGCCGCTATGAGGCACAGCAACAGGCACTGATGGTGCTGGAGCAACGTGTGCGCCAGGTCGAGGAGGCCCCTGCTGCCGCGCAACCCAAACGCTTGGTCAAGTCTCCGGCCGAGGGGGTGAAAGGTGCTCAGACCGTCGCTTCTGGCGCACCGGGCACTACAGGGAGCTCCTACGGCCAGGCGCTGACAGCCGATTCCGAGCCGGCGCAAAGCGTTTCCAACCTGTATGACGAAGCCAGCGGATTCTTTGGCGGGGGCAAGTTCAGCTTCGAAACCGGCGTCACCTATACCCATTACGATACCCGTGCGCTAACCCTCAATGGCTTTCTGGCACTGGACTCGATCTTCCTCGGCAGCATCAACCTCGACCGGATCAAGGCTGACAACTGGACCTTGGACATGACTGCCCGCTATAACCTGGCGCAGCGCTGGCAGTTCGACATCAACGTCCCCGTAGTTTACCGCGAGTCCACCTACTCGTCCGGTGGTGCGGGGGGGGCCGGGGCAACCACTTCCGATGCCAGCGTGACCCGCGACCCGGAAATCGGCGATATCAACGTCGGGGTGGCCTACAAATTCCTCGACGAGGACGAAACCTGGCCTGACGCAGTGGCCACCCTGCGCATCAAGGCACCGACCGGCAAAGACCCCTACGGCATCAAACTGCGCGAGGTGGACGGCAACAACAACCTCGCGGTACCGGAAAGCCTACCGACCGGCAACGGTGTATGGTCGATCACACCGGGCATCTCGCTGGTCAAGACCTTCGACCCGGCCGTGCTGTTCGGCAGCCTGTCCTACACCTACAACATGCAAGACTCGTTCAGCGACATCAGTCCGCAGGTGAACAGCAAGGTACCGGGTGACGTCAAGCTTGGCGACTCGTGGCAGATCGGCGGGGGCATCGCCTTTGCCCTTAACGAAAAGATGAGCATGTCGTTCTCGGTATCCGACCAGTTCGCCCGCAAGAGCAAGATCAAACCTGATGGCGGCGACTGGCAATCGATCTCCAACAGTGACTACAACGCCGCCAACTTCAATATTGGCCTGACCTTCGCCGCCACCGACAACCTGACCATCGTGCCCAACCTGTCCATTGGTCTGACCGATGACGCACCTGACTTTTCTTTCAGCCTGAAATTCCCTTATTACTTCTGATAGTTGCCATCGGCCGGGCCTGTGCGAACGGGCCCGGCTTTGGTTACAAGCCTTGTAACTGGCCGCCTTCCCTGCCCTGGCCTGATATCATCAAGCACAGATGCATGACGATTTAATGGCAAAAGGGAAGTTTTTGTGAAGAACCTGTCCGACCACCCAAGCACCCGGCTTGCCACTTTGGCGGCTCTGGTGCTGGTGATCCCACTGGGTACGCGCGCCATGCTGGGTTGGTCCAACCCGTTCGGTTACCTGTCCGATCTCGCCCTCGGCAGCCTGTTGATAGTGCTGCTACACCGCAGGCCGTGGTGGCTGGCGCTGCCCGTGCTGCTGGCCTGGGCGGCGCTGTGGGTGGCCTCGGCCGAACTGGTAAGCGCAGTGGGCCGACTGCCCACCAGCGCCGACCTTAACTACCTGACCGACCCGCAATTCATGGAGAATTCGACCGGTGGCGGCCTGGCCCATGCCTGGCTGCCCTGGGCCCTGGGTGGCGGCCTGCTGGCCTGGCTGGCCTTTGCGTGGCGCAGCCGTGCTCGGCGTAGCCAGCCACTGCCGCGCAAAGCCTGGGCCATACCCGTACTGCTGTTCGGCGCGCATTGGGGCAGCCAGCAGTTGCTACCTTCCGATGCCGACCAGTGGCGGCAATACAACCTCCCCCACCAGTTGATGTCTGCCGGGGTCGGTAACCTGCAACGCCAGGTCGAAGGCTGGATGGGCCACACGCAAACCTTCACCCCGCTGGCCAGCAGCGGCCTGACTCAATCCGACCTGCATGGGCAAAGGCTGCTTGCCGGCCCGGGAAGCGCCCGCAACTTGCTGGTGATTACCCTGGAAGGCATCCCGGGCGCCTACCTGCGGCCTAACCGCCAGGCGCTGAACAGCCATTTCAACGAAGACTTGATGCCCAAGCTCAGCAAATGGGCCGAGCGCGGCATGAACACCCCAGACTACGTGCTGCACACCCACCAGACCATCCGTGGCCTGTATGCGATGCTGTGCGGCGATTACGACAAGCTGGCCAACGGCACGCCCAAGGGCGTGGAACTGCTGACCCAGAACCAACGCAACCAGGCCTGTCTGCCGGCACAATTACGCCAGGCCGGTTTCACCACCCACTACCTGCAAGGCGCAGGCCTGCGCTTCATGGCCAAGGACCGCATCATGCCGCACATCGGTTTCGATGCGGTGCATGGCCAGGAGTGGTTCAGCAACAAGAACTACCTGCACTTCCCATGGGGCAAGGATGACCGCGCTTTCTTCGAAGGCGCCCTGGGCTATGTGGGCCAGTTGCAGAAGCAGGACAAGCCATGGATGCTGACGCTGCTCACCGTGGGCACCCACCAGCCCTATTCGGCGCCGGCCGAGTACCTCGAGCGCTTCGACACACCGAAACAGGCAGCCGTCGCCTACCTGGATGACGCAGTCGGGGCATTTCTTGACAATCTCGAGCGCCAGGGCGTCCTCAAGGACACACTGGTGGTGGTGACTTCCGACGAGTCTCACGGCATCGATGGCGTGCGCCTGGCCTCGTCCTGGGGCTTCAACCTTACATTGGCGCCGGAGCAGGCCCAACTGCCAACCATCAAGCGCGGCACTTACGGCCATATCGACCTGGCCACCTCGCTGCTCGACTACTTCGCACTGCCCATTCCCGTCGCGCTTGGCGGTCGCTCGCTGTACCGCGACTACGACAGCGGCCGCGAGATGATCTCCTACACCAACGGCATGCTGCGCTACCACAACGGCCAGGGCCTGTTCACCGAATGTGACTTCCAACAGCGCTGCCGGCGTTATGCCAGTGAGGGCTTCATCGCCGACCAGGCCCGCTACCTTGGGCCGGCCGACAGCCTGCTGGGCCAACAGATCGGTGCCTTGGCCGTGGTACTCGACCAATCCTTGCTGCAAACCCCGCTCAACCTGCGCTACCAGTTCGGCGGCCCTTCGCCGATCAAGTTGCGCAAGCGCATTGACGATGACTGGGCCGACAACCTCATTGGCGCCCAGTATCTGGAAATGCCCGGAGGCTCGCACACCCGCGTGCGGGTCAAGGTCCGCTCGCTGGACCCCAAACGTGCGGCCTACATCCGGCTCAAGGCCAAGCAGTTGGAACAGGACGTGCCGCTGGGCCTGCCAGAAGAGGTAAAGGTCACCACCGACGCGCCACTGGAGATGGAGTTCAGCTTCGACAACCCGACCGAGCGCAAGGCGTTTTCCTTCCACTTGCTGGGCTATGGCGGCGGCAAGGTAGAAGTCAGCGACTTTAGCGTGATCACCGCCCTGCCTGGTGAGGATGACGGCGCCGATGAACGGGCCGAGGGGCATATCGCCCAATCGGGCTGAGCAGATACCGCTCATCGCCCGGCCACCGGTGCTTGTCGAATCGACCTGGTCGTACTCGACCAAGGTGTGAATCCCCCAGCGAGGAGACAGCACCATGAGCACACGCGAAAGCAGGCACCCGGTGGTTTCCCGCAGCCAGTGGCTGGCGGCTCGCCAGCAACTGTGGCTGCACGAAAAAGCGTTTACCCACCACCGCGACGCGCTAACTGCAGCCCGTCGCGCCCTGCCTTGGGTAAAGGTCGAGCAGGATTACCGCTTCTTCGGGCCAAATGGCGCGTTGAGTCTGGCCGACCTGTTCGCAGGCCGCAGCCAGTTGCTGCTTTACCACTTCATGTTCGCCGAAGGCTGGAGCGAGGGCTGCCCCGGCTGCTCTTTTCTGGCCGACCACTTTGACGGCGCCAATCTGCACCTGGCCCACCACGATGTGTCGCTGGTGGCGGTGTCACGGGCGCCGTATGCCGAATTCCAGGCATTTCGCCAGCGCATGGGCTGGCAGTTCCCGTGGTATTCGTCGCATGGCAGCGACTTCAACGAGGACTTTGGCGTCAGTGTCGGCAGCGAAGGCCAGCGGCAGTACAACTATGAGCCGTATGAGGGCAATGAAAGCGAGCTGCCCGGCTTGAGTGCTTTTTTCCGCGAAGGCGACGGCGGCGTGTATCACACCTACTCAACCTACGCCCGCGGGTTGGACATTCTGGTCAACACCTACAACTTCCTCGACATTGCGCCACTGGGGCGTAACGAAGGTGGGACCATGGACTGGGTGCGGCACCATGACCGCTATGAAGGGCAACCGGACAAGCCTCACTGCTGTCACAGATGATGCTGGCAACACGCACACCTGTGGGGGGCAACTGTCCTGCTCAACATTCGACGGCCTGCGCGGTCGCCCCGTAGGAGCGGGTTTACCCGCGAAGAGGCCGGCCCTGCTGGCCAATTTCCACCCGCCGTTCATTGTTGCGGCCGCTACCGTATTCGCGGGTAAACCCGCGAACACCGGCAGAGCCGGTGCCAGCCACCGCGTTGGTCTCTGTGCGGACATGCCCGCACAGAGTCCTCGATCTGTCAGCCTCGCACCCCCAGCATCCCGCGCTCGACGATAAAATCGATCACGGCCTGCAACCCCTCGCCCTTCTTCAGGTTGCTGAAGGTCCAGGGCCGCTGCGGCCGCATGCGCTGGGTGTCGCGCTCCATCACCTCCAGTGACGCCCCTACATAAGGCGCCAGGTCGGTCTTGTTGATCACCAGGAAATCAGACTTGGTAATGCCTGGGCCGCCCTTGCGCGGGATCTTTTCGCCCTCGGCCACGTCGATCACGTAAATGGTCAAGTCAGCCAGCTCCGGGCTGAACGTGGCGCTGAGGTTGTCACCGCCGCTTTCCACGAAAATGACTTCAAGATTACCGAACTTGCGCGCCAGCGCTTCGACCGCCGCCAGGTTCATCGAGGCGTCTTCACGGATGGCCGTGTGCGGGCAGCCGCCGGTTTCAACGCCAACGATGCGCTCCGGCTCAAGGGCGCCGGCCTCAGTGAGGATGCGCTGGTCTTCCTTGGTGTAGATGTCGTTGGTAACCACGGCGATCTGGTAGTGATCGCGCATGGCCTTGCACAGCGCTTCCAGCAGTGCGGTCTTGCCAGAGCCGACCGGGCCGCCGACACCGACGCGCAGGGGTTGTTGATAGCTTTGCATGCAGGCAGTCCTCAGGAACGGAACAAACGGGTGTATTGGGTTTCGTGACGCGATGAAGCGATGGCCAGCAGCGGCAGGCCGCCGCCGAGCTGGTCATCGCCCAGGGCTAGCGCCTGGTCCAGTGCAGCGGGCAAGTCGGCGCCAAGGTCGCGCAGCAAGGTCTGGGCAGCCTGCTGGCCGAACGGCACCAGCTTGACCCCGGCCATGACCGCGCCCTCCAGCCAGGCAAAGCCATGGCCCAATGCCAGCTGGCGCAGCGGGATGGCCCAGTGTGCAGCCAGCCAGGCCATACCGCCCAACTGAGTCAGCTCAAGGCTGGCGCGCCAGGCCGGTGCCTGGCCCAGTTGCCAGCCGTCGAGCAACCGCGCCAGCGCTGCGCCGCGCTGCTGTTCTTCCAGGCGCAGCTCGGCGGTTTCGCGGTTGGCCAGCAAGAACCGACTCCAGTGGCCGAACGCTTCGGCGTCTTTAGCCTGGCAGGCGTGGTACAGACGCGCCAGCACCGGCCAGTCGAGGCAGGCCAATGTGTCGTGAACCTGCTCACGCTGCCAGCCGGCAAAACTGTCCACGCCCCGAACCCAGCCGGCCTCGACCGCCCACTCCAGGCCTTGCGAATAGGTAAAACCACCCACCGGCAAGCCGGGGCTGGCCAACTGCAGCAGGCGCAGCAGCGCCAGGTCGCTGTTCATCAACCGGCCAGTACCAGCGCGGCGCCGGCCAACAGGCCACCGCCAAAGGCCTTCTGCAGGCCGCTGTGGCGGCGCAGCAGGCAACCGACTGCAAAGCCCGCCGCCAGCAGCAAGCCGCTGACCACGACAAACCCCGCGCTGAATTGCCAGAACGCGCTCGGCGTGGCTTCTACGCCATGTGCCCAACCATGGAACAAGGCGAACACAGGCATGGCCATGGCCAGCAGCGACTGGCGGCTCGGCAGCAGCACCGCCCCGGCAGCCACCAGCAGCGACACGGCAATCAGGGTTTCCATGCCCAGCACATCGCCGAACAGGTGACCGCACACGGCACCACCGAACATGGCCGCCAGGGTAGCCAGGGGCAATGTCAGGTTGCGACGGGTCAACGCGGCGAGCACGCCGGTACCCAGCAGCATCAGCAGGTGATCGAGCCCGGTCAGCGGGTGCAGCAGGCCGTCCTGCAGCGGGTTGCTGTCATGGCCCGGATGGGCAAAGGCTGGCAGTGCCAGCATCAACAGAAACAAGGCGAAAGTCTTTTTCATCGGTTGCTCCAGGGCAGTTCAGGAATGGGCAGGCAGGCGTACGAACGGGTGATCGTGGCCATGGGCATGACTGTGGCTGTGGCCATGCGGTGCACTTTGGTAAGCGCCCGCTTCAGGCTCGAACGGGGCCTGTTCCGCCTCTACCGTCAGGCCCAGCCCCCGCAGCATGTCGTCCAGCACATGGTCGTGCTGGAAGCGCAACAGCCCGGGTTCGATCTGCAGCGGCACATGGCGGTTACCCAGGTGGTAGGCGGCGCGTGCCAACAGGTGTGGATCGGCACAGCGCACCGTCGACACCGCCTCGGGCGCAGCCAGCACGCGGATCAGCTGGGTGCCCTCGGCATCGGCCAGCAGTTCACCTCCGCGCAGCAGGTGGCCGCGCTCCAGCATCAGCCCGGCTTCGCGGCCATCGTCCAGGGTTACTCGCAGGCGGCTCTTGATACGGCTGTCCACGTCAAGGGTGACAGTGCCACTGACAACCCGCGTACCGGGTTCGGATATACGGCGGCTCAAGACAATCATTTGTGCTCCTCAGAACAGGAAATAGCGCTGGGCCAGCGGCAGTTCGCTGGCCGGTTCGCAGACCAGCAGTTCGCCATCGGCACGCACCTGATAGGTCTGCGCATCGACTTCGATCAGCGGCTGCAGGGTGTTGTGGACCATGTCCGGCTTGCGTACCCGCCGGCAACCGTTGACCACGCCAATCAGGCTGCGCAGGTTCAGCTCCTCGGCCAGCCCGCGGTCCATTGCCGCCTGGGGCAGGAATGTCATGCGTGTGGCATGCCGAGCCGCCCCCAGCGCGCCGAACATCGGCCGATAGTGCACCGGCTGGGGGGTGGGTATGGAGCCGTTGATGTCGCCCATGGGCGCGGTGACGATCATCCCGCCCTTGAGCACCAGGGCCGGCTTGACCGCAAAGAACGCTGGCGACCACAGCACCAGGTCGGCCAGCTTGCCGACCTCCACCGAGCCCACTTCGTGACCGATGCCATGGGTGAGTGCCGGGTTGATGGTGTACTTGGCGATGTAGCGCTTGACCCGGAAGTTGTCGCTGTACGGGGTGTCCGGTGCCAGCGGCCCGCGACGCAGCTTCATCTGGTGCGCCACCTGCCAGGTGCGCAGCACCACCTCGCCAACCCGGCCCATGGCCTGGGAGTCGGACGAGGTCATGGCAAAGGCGCCCATGTCGTGGAGGATGTCCTCGGCAGCGATGGTTTCGCGGCGAATGCGTGACTCGGCGAAGGCCACGTCCTCGGCGATGCTCGGGTCCAGGTGGTGACAGACCATGAGCATGTCCAGGTGCTCGTCCACGGTGTTGATCGTGTAAGGCAGGGTCGGGTTGGTCGAGGATGGCAGCACGTTGGCCTGCCCCGCCGCACGGATGATGTCCGGGGCATGGCCGCCACCGGCACCTTCGGTATGGAAGGTGTGGATGGTGCGGTCGCCGATGGCCGCCAACGTGTCTTCGATACAGCCCGACTCGTTGAGGGTGTCGGTGTGAATCGCCACCTGGATATCCATTTCCTCGGCCACGCCCAGGCAACAGTCGATGGCTGCTGGCGTAGAGCCCCAGTCTTCATGCAGCTTGAGCCCGACAGCGCCTGCGGCAATCTGCTCGCGCAGCGCGTCTGGCCGCGAGGCATTGCCCTTGCCCAGCAGCCCGATGTTGATCGGCAAGCTGTCGGCAGCCTGCAACATGCGCGCAAGGTACCAGGGGCCGGGCGTGCAGGTGGTGGCATTGGTGCCAGTGGCCGGCCCGGTTCCACCGCCGATGAACGTGGTGACACCGCTGTTCAATGCCTCGTCCACCTGCTGTGGGCAAATGAAGTGGATATGCGAATCGACACCACCGGCGGTGACGATCTTGCCCTCGGCCGCGATCACCTCGGTCCCTGGCCCGACCGGCACGTTCACGCCCGGCTGCACATCGGGGTTGCCGGCCTTGCCGATCACCGCGATGCGTCCATGCTTGATGCCGATGTCGGCCTTGACGATGCCCCAGTGGTCGATGATCAGCGCATTGGTCAACACCAGGTCCATGGCCTCGGCCGCCAGCATCTGGCCCTGCCCCATGCCATCGCGAATGACCTTGCCGCCGCCGAACTTCACCTCCTCGCCGTAGATCGTGAAGTCTTTCTCGACCTCCACCCATAGCGCAGTGTCGGCCAGGCGCACGCGGTCGCCAACAGTGGGCCCGAACATGTCGGCATAGGCCTGACGGGAAATATGGCTCATGCCCTGCCCTCCAGCGCGCCCATCACCTTGCCCTGAAAACCATAGACCTCACGCTTGCCGGCGTAAGCCACCAGTTGCACGGTACGCGCCTGACCCGGCTCGAAGCGCACGGCAGTGCCGGCCGGGATGTCCAGGCGAAAGCCCAGGGTGGGCGCCCGGTCGAACACCAGCGCGTCGTTGACTTCATAGAAGTGGTAGTGCGAGCCGACCTGCACCGGCCGGTCGCCATGGTTGGCCACACTGACGCTGACCGTTTCCCGGCCACTGTTCAACTCGATGTCGCCCGCGGCGACCTGGATTTCACCTGGGATCATGCGACGCTCCTTGGCGGTTTCAGACGATGGGGTCATGCACGGTCACCAACTTGGTGCCATCCGGGAAGGTCGCTTCGACCTGCACGTCGTGAAGCATTTCAGCGATACCGGGCATCACCTGCTCACGGGTCAGCACTTCACGCCCCAGGCTCATCAGTTCGGCGACTGTGCGGCCATCGCGGGCGCCTTCGAGCACCGCGGCACTGATCAGCGCCACGGCCTCCGGGTAGTTGAGCTTCAGGCCACGGGCCAGCCGCCGCTCCGCCAGCAGCGCGGCAGTGAACAGCAGCAGTTTGTCTTTCTCTCTCGGGGTAAGCTCCATGGTGCTCTCTCAGGTAGCCCAGATACGCGGCGGGCAGGCTGGCAGGCCAAGGATGGCCGGGCGCAGCACATGCCACAGGCGTTGCAGGGTGCGTTGCAGGTGTTGGTTGTCATGGTCGAGCACCCGGATCACCAGCAACGACCCGAGCAGGGTCGCACCGGCCGGGTTGCCCAGTTCATCGAGTAGCGGGCGAACCTGCTCCAGCACGGCCTGATTGGCAGGTGCGGCGCAGAAGGTGGCGAGTAGCGGGTGCCCACCCAGCTTGCCCAGGTGCCCGCCTTCGAGACGCAGGCGCTCATGCAGGCCAACCTCGTCAGGCAGTTCGATGTGCAAAAGGCTGTCGAGGGCGCCGTGGTCGAAACGCTCGTGCATGACCGGACGGCCCAGGCACAGGGTTTCCCAGGCCAGCAGGCGGGCGCCCGGTTCAAGGGTAAAACGGCTGGCGAGGCTGGCGCGGGCGCCGGAGAAGAAGATGCTGTCCTGCGGCAGCCACTCCAGGGTGCTGCCCGCGGCCAGATGGAAGCGTTGGGCCAACCGCGCGGTCGGGCCAATGCTGCGGTAGAACTTGCTGGCGCCGGGCATGGTCAGCAGCGCGTGGCTACCCGGCTCCAGGTGAATGTCCAGTTCCAGGCGGTCGCCGGCGACGATGCCGCCTGGCGGGTGCAGGACATAGACATGGCACGGCGCACCTTCAGGATAGAAAGGCCGCTGCACCAAAAGAGGTCCGAAATGCTTCCACGCACCAAGGCGGGTCACGCCGTCACGCTGGACAAAGCGCAACTGCAGGTGAGCACTCCAGCCTGCATCGTCTTGCTGTTGTTCGATCTGCTCCGCGAGCGACATCCTGCGGCCCCTGAAATCCGTGGCCTGCTGGCCGTTTAGAGGGTCCGGCGCGGGCGCCTGCTAGCGCGCACGGCCTGACCACTCGATCAAATTCGCAGGCTGGATATAGCAGGTTGCGGGCCAACTTCGCAGGTGAACGATGATTAAACCTGTGCGGTGCCCGCTCTGGCATCGGGCATGCGGGGCAATGGCGCACAAAGCAGGGGCGTGTGTCGGCCCTGTTTCGGTGCCGGCATACGTGAAAATGGGGCTGCTTTGAGCCCCACAATATCAAGCCTCAGTAATCGAAGCGGTCCACGGCACGCCGACGCTCGTTGTCATCACGCCGGTCATAGATGGCCGTGGTCTGGATATTGGCATGGTGCGCCAGCTTCTGCGCAATCGACAGGTCGTGCTCTTCGATCACCCGGGTAATGAATGCCCGGCGAAAATCGTGCGGCATGATCTTCACCCCCACCTGCGCGCCGCGCTGGCGGGCAATGTAGTAGATCGCATGCTTGGTAATGCGTGCCCGGGTAATGTGGTTGCCGCGACGGATGCGGTTGAACAGGAACGGGTCATCTTCCGCCCCGGCAGGCAGGTCCTGGCGGCGCAGTTCAAGCCAGGCCTGCAGCTTCTCGAACGCCCACGGCGGTGCGTACTTGACCAGCTGGTGGTTGCCCTTGCCCACCACCTGCAGGCTGCGCGCCTCGAAGTCGACCTGGTCGAGGTCGATGTCGACCGACTCCGACTTGCGCATGCCGGTGCCGTACAGCAAGGCAATGATCGCCGCATCACGTACCCCCTGTGGCCGCGGGTCGGCGGCGCACACATCCATCAGCTCGCGGATCAGGCTGCGGCGCAGGTTGCGCCCTGGCGGCAAGCGGCTGCCCGTGGCCGGCTTGACCTCGCGAATACGCAACAGCTGCTCGTGGTCGATCAGGCCCTGACGCCAGGCCTCGTTCATCACCCCGCGAATCGCGTTGACGTACAGCGACGAGCTGTTGGGCGCGAAGCCATCGGCACGCAGGGCAGCCACCAGTGCAATCACATGGCCCGGCTCGAGCCGATGCCAAGGCACATCGACAATGTTGCAGTCGACAAAACCTAGCCGGTCGGCGGCGTCCTGAAGAATGTAGCGCATGGTTTGCTGGCTGGATGGGGCCAGACGGGCCATGTACTGCAGCAGCGGATTTTTCGAGAGGTCGGACAAAACGTGAATCCTGTAGCGAAGCGTCAGCCGGCACTGAACCAGGCAAACCCTGAAGCAAGTCAAAACGACATACAAGCCAGTCTGAATGACCGCAACACACGCGTGTCATTCGGACCCTGATAAGTGCCATCACCTTGATATTCAAGGGCTTTGCAACTGGCACGGATCGTGATCTTACCCCAATTGAAGCCTACTGAACGAACCAAGGACTGCCCATGCTCTTGCAACCCACTGCTTCACGCCCACGCCAAGCCGTCTGGAGCCTGAGTTTTCGCCCGTTCTTCCTGGGTGGCAGTTTGTTTGCGCTGACCGCCCTGCTGTTGTGGGCTGGCGTACTGGCTGGGGCACCGGCCCCTGCACCGCCCGGGGGTATGCTCGCCTGGCACCGCCACGAGATGCTTTTCGGCTTCGCCGCCGCCATTATCGCAGGTTTTCTGCTGACCGCCGTGCAGAACTGGAGCGGCATCCCAGGCTTGAGCGGGCGGGCGCTGCAGGGTTTGTTCCTGCTTTGGCTGCTGGGGCGGGTAAGCTGGTTCATGCCACTACCGGGTAGCTTGCTGGTACTGGTCGAGGGCAGCTTCCTGCCATTGGTGGCATTGAGCCTGGCACGACCGGTCCTGCAACGGCGCCTGCGCAACAACTACCCGATCGTCGTACTGGTGCTGTTGATTGCCGCCTGCCAGTGGTTGACCTTGGCCGGCTGGTTGCACCAGGACGAACTGTGGCAGCGTCGTGGAATATTTGCCGGGCTGTGGCTGGTGACAGCGATGATGACCGTACTCGGCGGCCGGGTCATACCCTTCTTTACCCGCCGTGGCCTGGGTCAGCTTGACGCGGCCCCTGCCCGCCCATGGCTGGACCGAGCCTGCCTGTTGCTCAGCGTCGCAGTACCGCTGGCGTTTGCCACCGGCCTGGCCGATACGCCGCAAGCAAGCCTGGCGGTGCTGTTTTTTGCCTTGTTCGCGCTGCACGCGACCCGACTGGTGCTGTGGCACGACCGTGGCCTGTGGCGCGTACCGTTGCTGTGGTCGCTACACCTGGCCTACGCCTGGCTCGCCCTGGCCTGCCTGGGCATGGCGTTGTGGCATAGCGGGGTGGCTCTGAACCCGAGCCTGGTGACCCACGCGCTGACCGTTGGCGCCATGACCGGGCTGATCCTGGCCATGATGGCGCGGGTCAGCCTGGGCCACACCGGCAGGCCATTGCAGGTGCCGACCAGCATTGCCTGGGCCTTTGCCCTGATGCAACTGGCGACCTTGGCCCGGGTGATTCTGCCGCTGTTCACATCGCTGGGGGTAAGCGTTTCGGCACTGTGCTGGAGCCTGGCGCTGTTGCTGTTCCTGCGCCATTACCTGCCCATCCTGCTCCGGCCCCGGGCAGACGGAATGCCCGGTTGACGTGCTTGGGCCGCCTTGCGGCGGTGTGCCATGAGGGGAACTTGGTGGGTGGTTTGATCCCCCCCCCTGATTGCGACTGATCGTCAAAGGCGAAAGACCGCTAGACAATAGCCGCCGCCCACCACCCTGGAAACATCTGCTGCACCCGGGGCTCGGCGAAGCGTTCGTCAATCAGCACCAGTACGCCACGGTCCTGGTCACCCCGAATAACCCGGCCCGCCGCCTGGATCACCTTGCGCACGCCCGGGTAGAGGTACGCGTAATCGAAACCCGCGCCAAATTGCCGCCCCAGGCGCTGTTTGAACTGCTCGTTGACCGGGTTGACCTGAGGCAGCCCCAGGGTAGCGACAAACGCGCCAATCAGCCGCGTGCCGGGCAAATCCACCCCTTCGCCGAAAGCGCCGCCCAATACGGCAAAGCCCACACCTCGGCCATCGGCGACAAAGCGATCGAGAAATGCCTGGCGGGCCGCCTCGTCCATGCCCGGCTCCTGTGACCACAGCGGAATCTGCCCATGCTGCTCGGCCAACAGCCCTGCCACCTGTTGCAGGTATTCGAAGCTGCTGAAGAACGCCAAGTAGTTACCCGGCATGCGCTCATACTGCCGGGCAATCAGGTCAACGATCGGCGCCAGGGAGGCTTGGCGCTGCTGGTAACGGGTGGACACCTGGCTGGCAATGCGCACTTCCAGCTGTTCGGCACGGAACGGCGCGGCCACGTCCAGCCAGGCGGTATCGGCTGGCATGCCCAGCAGGTCGCTGTAGAAGTGCCGCGGGCTCAACGTGGCGGAAAACAGCGTCACACTGCGCGCCGCCTGCATGCGTGGTGCCAGCAGCCGCGCCGGGGTGACATTGCGCAGGCACAGCGTGGCCAGCCGCCGCTTGCGCGGGCCCTGGCGCTGGCTGATGTCGAACAGAAAATGCTCGTCGAACAGCTCGGCAACCCGGCAGAACTGCAAGGCCTGATAGTAGAACTGCAACACCTGGGGGTCGATGTGCGTGGGTGCCTGGTTCATCTGTTCCTGAATCACCCCGACGCACTGCTGCAGGGCGCGCAGCAGGCCTTCGGGCAGCGACTCGCTGGCCTGGTACGGCGCACGCTGCTCTTTATACAGCGCGTTCCACTGCCTGTTCAGGCGGTCCAGCGCACTGACCAGCCCAGGCGGTTTGCTCTGGCGCAACGCCAGCAGCTGGCCCTGGTCAAGGCTGGCGCTGTACATGCCGCGCCCCCGCTCGACCAGGTTATGCGCTTCGTCCACCAGTACTGCCACTCGCCACTGGTTGAGCTGGGTCAGGCCGAACAGCAAAGCATGCGCATCGAAGTAGTAGTTGTAGTCAGCGACCAGCACGTCGGCCCAGCGCGCCATCTCCTGGCCCAGGTAGTACGGGCACACCTGGTGCGCCAAGGCCACTTCACGCAGGTTGGCGCGGTCGAGCAACGGCAGTGCTGCCGCAGCCTCGCGCGCAGCCGGCAAACGGTCGTAGAAACCTGCGGCCAATGGGCAGGACTCACCATGACAGGCCTTGTCCGGGTATTCACAGGCTTTGTCGCGAGCGATCAGCTCCAGTGTGCGCAGGGCAGGTTGCGGCGTGGCATCGGTGATCTGGCGCAGGGCATCCAGGGCGAGTGCCCGGCCTGGTGTCTTGGCGGTGAGAAAAAACAGCTTGTCCAGCTGCTGCGGCACCATGGCCTTGAGCAGCGGGAACAAGGTACCAAGGGTTTTGCCAATGCCGGTGCTGGCCTGGGCCATCAGGCAACGACCGGTGCTCACCGCCTTGTACAAGGTTTCAGCCAACTGCCGCTGGCCCTTTCGGAACTGTGGGTAGGGGAAACTCAGCGCCAGCAGGCCTTGGTCACGTTCGGCCAAGCGTCGTTGCTGCCATCGGGCCCAGCCCAGAAAGCGCTGGCACTGGGTTTCGAAGAAGGCCTGCAACTCGGCAGCCGAACAGTGCTCCGTGAATAGCGTCTGGCCGTCGCTGTCCACGTCGAGGTACACCAGCGCCACCTCGATGGCCGGCAGTTGTCGTGCCTGGCACATCAACCAGCCATAGACCTTGGCCTGTGCCCAGTGCAACTGACGGTGATTGGCCGGTTGACGCGCCAGATCGCCACGGTGCGTCTTGATCTCTTCCAGACGATTGCTGGCAGGGTCATATCCGTCGGCACGGCCCCGCACCCTGAGGGTTTCGAACTGGCCTTCAAGGGCGATTTCCGACTCGTAGCCAGCAGCCCGCCGTGCCACCACCCGCTGATGCCCTTCGATACCCTCCTGGGCGGTGGGCGATGGCGTGAAGCGCAGGTCCAGGTCGCCGACCTTGGCGCTGAACTCACACAAGGCGCGCACCGCTACGCTGTAGCTCAAGGTGTTTCGCTCCAGCGCACGTGGCACACCGCGACCGGCAGGCCGTGTTGCCTGCAGAACGCCAGCCAGCGCAGTTGGTTGTCCTGCAGGCGGTCACCGGGCCCCTTGACCTCGACCATGCGATAACGGCCCTGCTCGGGCCAGAACTGAATCAGGTCGGGCATGCCGGCACGGTTGCTGCGAATGTCCTGCAACAGGCGCAGGAAACATTGCTTGAGCGCTGCGGCCGGCAGGCACGCCAAGGCCTGCTCCAGCAGTTCCTCGCTGAGCATGGACCAGGACACGAACGGCGACTGCAATCCCTGTTTGGCCACGTAGCAGTCGAGAATCGCCTGGCGATGGCTACCCTCGTCGAGCCGCCCGAGGCAGCGTTCGAACAGCGCACTGCGCCGCTGCTGGAAGTCGCTGTCGTGCAGGTCCTGTGGCGCGGCCTGGAACGGGTTGAAAAATGCGCCGGGCACCGGGGCGAAGATGGCCTCCCAGCACAACAGGCCAAACAGGCTGTTGAACAGCGTGTTCTCCACGTAATGCGCCTGCCCCCCCTCTTGCATCAGGTGCTGACGCACGGCTTCTTCAACGCCCAGCGCAGCGTCCCCGCGGGGCAGTTCGAGCTCTATCAGTTCCAGCGGCGTGGTGCGCTGGCGCCGCTGTGGCGGGCCGCCGAGCTTGCGCGCCAGGCGTGGCAGCATGCGTTGCAGCGCCTGCTCCTCCAGCGCATTGGCAGGTGCCGCTGCCAGTTGCAACGCCCGTGCATGGGCCTGGTGCCACTGTTCGCTGCGCTCCAGCACCCTCACCTGGCGAATGCGCGCCTGGGGATGGTTGCATTGCGCATACACCGCCGTGGCCAGGTCCCATTCACCCAGCCGCTCGCATTGTTGGCCCACGGCGAATTGCAGCCGCGCATGGCGCCGGGCCAGCCAGGGGTTGCTGCTGTGCAGGCCCTGCAGGGTGGCAAGGATCGGCAGGGGGTCGCCGCCCTGCTCCAGGCGCTCGGCGCAATGGTGCAGCGCCATGGCCAGGTCGACATCGTCACGTTGCTGCAAGGCACGCGAATCAGGGCTGAACGGCACCTGCTCGTAACGCAGCAAGCCCAGGTCGGCGAGGACGAAGTCTGACCAGTCCTGGTACAGGTTGCCGAAAAACAGCAGGCGTATGCGGTCGCACAAAGGTTGCAGGCACCACTGGAGGATGCGCACATCGCTGTCAGGAAACCATTCGACCAGTGACCGGGCTGCCAGCGCCAGGGGTTGCAGCTGTGCCAACAACTCATGCTTGGCCGCGCGCGGGCGGTTCAGTTGCCGGGCGAAGCAGCGGGCCAGTTCTTCCTTGCGCAGCAACGCGAACAGCTGCTCAAGGTCCAGTTGCTCGGGCTCCCGTACCCAGCCGAGGGCCAGCAACGGCTGCAGCGCCAGCGCAGTATCGCCGATTTCGGCGTAGTCGAGCCGATCGCTGCGAAACAACTCGCCTTTGCGCATCACCATGCGCACCATCAAGGCCTGGGCTGGCGCTTGCAGTTGACTGAAGGCACGGATGAAGGCCAGTTCCTGGTCATCCAGCAGGTCCTGGTAGCGCTGTTCGACCCACAGCACGACCTGGCGGAAGTTATGCAGGTAGTAGAACGGGTCGTCGACGGAATGGGCGATCACGGGCGGAGGTCAGGTTGCGGCAACAGGCACTGTTTATACATACAGATACCCCTCCATGACAAGCGCCGCGGGTCGCCTCACGATCAACCAGGGTTCAGGGGCTGCACTGCAGCCCCCGTAGCGTTCACGCCTGTTCAGTTGCGCCAGCCATCCCGCCCGCCTCGACCTTGGCACTGCCAATGGGTGCCTGTAGCAGCAGGAAGTACGCCACCGCCGAGCACAGCGCCACCACCGCGCTGATCATGAACGCTGTGGTGAACGAGCCCGAGTACTGGATGCTGAAGCCCGTCACGATCGGTGCCACCGAGCCTGCGATGTAACCGCCGAAGTTCTGGATCGAGCCAAACGAGGCCACGCGCTGGCTGTCGACAATGGTGTTGACGATCATCCAGGCGGTGGCACTGGCCATATTGATGCTGAACAGCGCCAGGCAAAGCAGCATGATGCACCCCGTCAGGCCGGTGACGAACGACAGTGGCAAGGTGAACAGCGCTGCCAGCACCAGGCCAGTGATGACACTGAACTTGCGGCTGCCCAGCACGCTCATGCCACGCCTTACCAGCCAGTCACAGAAGCGCCCGGCAACGATGGTACCCGCCGCACCGAAGCCATACGCCAGCGACACCACCCAGGCGGTCTTGTACAGGTCCAGGCCATGCTCGCGCTCGAAGTAGCCCGGCAGCCAGGTCAGGTGCAGCCAGAGCATGTAGATCACCCCCATGAAACCCAACACCGCGCCCCAGGTACTGCGGTGCTTGAACAGATCAAGCCAGCCGGCAAAGTACGAAGCCTTCGGCGCGGTTGCAGCGGCGGCCTGGCGCTCACTCGGCAGCGGTTTGCCTTCGGCGGCAAGCTCTGCCAGAAAACGGGCCTTGCTCTTGTAGAAGGTCAGCCAGCACAGCGCCAGTACCACGCCGATCACGCCGGTAATGATGAACATGCCGCGCCAGCCAAAGTTGACCATGAACAGCGTCAGCAACGGCGGCGCCAGGCAGGGGCCAAGACAGGTCGACGACCAGACCACACCGGTCGGGGTGCCGCGCTCGTTGGCGTCGAACCACTCTGACAATGCTTTGGCCGCCGATGGGAACATCGGCGCCTCGCCAATCCCCAGCAACACCCGCAGCCCCATGAAACCGGCAAAACTGTTGACCATGCCAAACGCCGCCTGGGCAACCGACCAGCCCAGCAACGACGCGCCGAGGGCGATCTTGCTGCCCAGGCGGTCGATGATCATGCCCATTGGCAACTGGGCAAAGGCATAGGCAATGGAAAACGCCGACAACAGGATGCCCATCTGCGACGGGCTGATCATCATGTCTTTCTGGATGGAGGTGTTGGCGATCGACAGCGCACTACGGTCCAGGTAGTTGACGATGCCGATCAGCAGCAGGAACACGACGGTAATGCGCTGGTACTTCTTCATTGGGTTCATGTGATGACCTTTATTATTATTGTTGCCGCGCTGTCAGCGCCTTGACGATCCCTCGATGATGCTGCGCCCCTCCCTGACGCAGCGAGCCGTTCAAAGCGGGCGGGCGGTGGCCGCGACCTCCAGCAGGCCACGTCGGCCGAGGTTGTCGATCAACGCGCGCAGGCCGAAGTCCCACTGCGGTGCCAGATCGCTGGTGGTCACGCGGTTGCACAGGGTACCCAGTTGCGGGTTGCTGATGCTCACCACGTCTCCCGGTTTGTGGGTAAAGCCGTTACCCGGCTGATCGCGGTCCTGCTTGGGGGCGAACAGGGTACCGAGGAACAGCACCAGGCCGTCAGGGTACTGGTGGTTTTCGTTGAGGGTTTGCTGCACCAGGTCTTGCGGGTCACGGCTGATCTGGCGCATGGAACTGCGCCCGGAGAGGATAAAGCCGTCCTCGCCTTCCACCCGCAGGTCCACCTCGGCAGCACGCACATCGTCCAGGCCGAAGCTTTCGTCGAACAACCGCAGCAGCGGGCCCAGTGCAGTGGAAGCGTTGTTGTCCTTGGCCTTGGACAGCAGCAACGCACTACGCCCTTCGAAGTCGCGCAGGTTGACGTCGTTGCCGAGCATGGCGCCCTTGATGCTGCCATTGCTCGACACGGCCAGCACCACTTCCGGCTCTGGGTTGTTCCAGCTGGACTTGGGGTGGATGCCGATGTCGGCGCCGTGGCCAACCGCGGACAGCGGTTGGGCCTTGGTGAACACTTCGGCATCCGGGCCGATACCCACCTCCAGGTACTGCGACCACAGGCCCTGCTCTACCAGCACCTTGCGCAGCGCTTCGGCCTGAGCCGAGCCGGGCACGATCTGCGACAGGTCGGCGCCGATGCGGCTGGCCAGGGTGTCACGGATGGCGTCGGCCTTGGCCGGGTCGCCCTTGGCCTGTTCTTCTACCACACGCTCCAGCAGGCTGGTGGCGAAGGTCACACCAGCGGCCTTCACCGCTTGCAGGTCGATCGGCGCCAGCAGCCACGGCTGGTGCGGGGTGCGCCGTGTGGGATCGCTGTTGCCCAGCAATGCCGGCAGTGCAATCAAGGGTTCGGCCAGCGGCAAGGCACGCAGGTAGGCCACCGGATCGTCCACTTCCAGCAGCGCCGAGACGGTCGCCACGTGGGTGCTGATATCGTAGACGGCGCCGGCTTTCACCAGCACCACCGCCGGCCCCTGCTCCGGCAACCAGACGCGCCCTACCCAGCTGCCGCGGTCGAAAACGCTGGCATCATGGCTCAGTGGCAGCGGTTGATTGGCGTTCGTTCGATCAGTCATCTGTGTTCCCTTGCTTTGCATCATTGGAAAAGTCCCGGTAGTTGCAACTGCCCAGCCACGCGCTCAAGGTCGGCTATCAGCTGCGGCGAAAGGCTCACGCCCTGCTCCAAGGCCTGTCGACGCAGGGCAAGGCCTGCTTGCCCGGGCAGGCGTACCGGGCGTTCGGGGTCTAGCGGGCGGCTTGCCAGAACCAATCCCCCCAGGAAGCTGGTTTCGTCGAGGAACGCCTCCAGGCCGCCGAACATGCGCGGGTCAATCACCAGCGCAGTGGCCGAGGCGCCCCACTGATCCGGTGCATCCTTGCGCCCACGGCCGGCCAGCCCCGAGGTGAGGGCTTCGACCAACAGCGCAAGGGCAAAACCTTTGTGGCCAAAGGCCTGGCCGCCGAGCGGCAGGATGCTGCCTTGCGGGCGGGTAAAGAAATCGCCCGGGTCATCGCTGAGCTGCCCGTCATTGCTCACCAGCACAGGGTGCGGCAGACGCCGGCCGGCATCGCGGCATTGGCCGACCAGGCCGAGGGTGACGGTGGACATGCTGACATCCAGCAGGATCGGCTCACCCTGGGTCGGGATACCGGCAGCAATCGGGTTGGGGGTGAACACCGGGTCGATGCCGCCATGAGCACAGACCAGCCCCACCGACGGATCCGACGAGTAGACGATGGCCAGCAACCCTTGGTCGGTGTATGGCTTGAGGTAGGCGGCCAGGCAGCCGATATGGGCAGCGCGGCGTACTACCGCAATACCGATGCCCTGCTTGATCGCGCCCGCGGCCGCGCAATCCAGTGCCCGGCTGACGCAATAGGGCCCCAACACGTAGTGGCCGTCGAACAGGCTGGAAACACCACTGTCGGCGACCTGTTCCAGCGCCTGCGCGCGGGCCTTGACCTGGCCGCTGAGCATGCCGTCGATGTAGCGGCTGACCAGGTTGAGGCCATGGGTACGGTGGCCGAGCAGCTCGCCTTCTAGCAACACCCGGGTCACTACCTGGGCGACGTCCACGTCGGCTCCGGCTTTCATGAACAGTTGCTCGACAAACGTGGTAAGCGCTTGCACGTTGTACAGTGTGGTTTGAATCATTGCAGTTGCCTCGCAAATGGGACGGGAGCGGTCGATCAGGTCACGGCGCCGATCTGCCACGGGACGAACTCGTTTTGCCCGTAGCCGTGCTGTTCGCTCTTGCTGCGTTCCCCGGAGGCAATGCGCAGCATCTGCTCGAAGATGAATGCGCCGCGCTCCTCGATGCTGGTGGAGCCATCGGCGATGCCGCCGCAATTGACGTCCATGTCCTCTTGCTGGTGCTCGAACACCCGGTTGTTGGTTGCCAGCTTGATCGATGGCGCCGGGGCACAGCCGTAGGCCGAGCCGCGGCCGGTGGTGAAGGCGATCAGGTTGGCCCCGCCGGCCACCTGACCGGTGGCCGAGACCGGGTCGTAGCCGGGGGTGTCCATGAACACCAGGCCCTGGGCACGCACGGCTTGCGCGTACTGATACACATCGACCAGGTTGCTGGAGCCTGCCTTGGCCACTGCGCCCAGGGATTTCTCGAGGATAGTGGTCAGCCCCCCTGCCTTGTTGCCGGCCGAGGGGTTGTTGTTCAATTCGGCGTTCATACGCTGGCAGTAGTCTTCCCACCAGCGAATGCGCGCCACCAGCTTCTCCCCCACCTCACGGCTTACCGCGCGGCGCGTGAGCAAGTGCTCGGCACCATAGATTTCCGGGGTTTCGGAGAGAATGGCGGTACCACCGGCGGCCACCAGGCGGTCAACGGCATTGCCCAGTGCCGGGTTGGCGGTGATCCCCGAATAGCCATCTGAGCCGCCGCACTGCAGGCCGACCACCAGGTGGCGGGCACTGACCGGCTGGCGCCGTACCTGATTGGCCTCGGCCAACAGCGCCTTGACCTGGGCGATACCGGCAGCGATGGTTTTCGAAGTGCCCCCGATCCCTTGGATGGTAAAGGCGCGCAGTTGCGCACTCGCCTGCAGGCCCTGGGTTTCCAGCAGGGTTTCGATCTGGTTGGTTTCGCAGCCCAGGCCGATGATCAGCACGGCAGCGAAGTTGGGGTGGACGGCGTACCCGGCCAGGGTGCGGCGCAACAGGCCCAGGGCTTCACCGCTCGGGTCGACTGCGCAACCGGCACTGTGGGTCAGGGCGACCACACCGTCGACATTCGGGTAGTCGGCCAGCACCTCGGGGTGAATGTCACGGCGGAAATGGTCGGCCACGGCCCGGGCCACGGTCGCCGAACAGTTCACCGAGGTGAGAATGCCGATGTAGTTGCGGGTGGCGACACGGCCATCGGCGCGCACGATGCCCTGGAACTGCGCGGCGCTGCCTGGCAGGCTGCGGGTATCGACACCAAACGCATAGTCGCGGGCAAAATCGCCCATCTGCACGTTGTGCACATGCACATGGTCGCCAGCGTCGATCGCCTGGGACGCAAATCCGATGATCTGCCCGTAACGGCGCAACGGCTGGCCTTGCGCCACAGGCTCGGTGGCGAGCTTGTGGCCTGAAGGGATGGGCTGGCGCACGGTAATCGCCTCGGCATCCAGGCGCACGCCTGGCAGCAGGGCCTGGCGGGCGATGACGACGTTGTCCAAAGGGTTGAGGCGGATGACGGCGGGGTCACCGGATTTGGCAATCAGTTGCATGGGACCTCTCAGGGCGGAGCGGCTGACTTCTTGTTATGGCTGTAGCCACTGTAAGAAGCCTGGTGCCGCATTCCCAATGAGATGATCCGATCGAGCGATAACCTGAAGTTATCGAAAGGGTATTTCGGTACGTGATCTTCAATCGGCTAGGGGCAGAACGCAGTGTCTTCCGAAGATTGCCGCCGGCGTTGCGCGCCCTCCAGCAGAATCTCGACAAACGCCCTGGCGGAGGCGCTGAGCGGTTCATCCTTGCGGGTGACCACACCATACTCCAGCGCGGGCACCTGCAAAGGGCTGCGCAGCTCCTTGAACTGCCCGCTGGCCAACTGCGCGGCCACCATCGAGCGCGGCAGCATGGCAATCATCGGTGCCGATTGCAGCAACTGCAGGAACATCGGCATGGAGATGGTCTCCACGCAGTCGGCAGGCGTGGCGATTCCGGCCACCCGGAACGCCTGCTCCAGGCGGTTGCGGATGGGCGTACCCACCGGGTACAGCACCCACGGCCAATCGCCTAGCGCTTCAAGCGGTGTGTTATCGAGCTGGTTGAGCGGGTGCTCGCTGTTCACCACCAGGCTGAAGGGTTCGGGCTCCAGCGGCTGGAAGTCGAACAGCTGACCGAAGCGTTCCTCGGTGAAGCGGCCAATCATGATGTCCAGCTTGTTCTGCTCGAGCATGGTCAGCAGGTGATCGCTGGAATGCTCCACCACTTCAATCGACAGTAACGGGCTTCGCGCCTTGATGGCGGCGATGGCCTGCGGCAATACCAATGCGGTCGCGGCAAAGATCCCGCCAACGCGGATGAAACCGTGCCCGCCGTTGCGCAGGCGGTTGACCTGGTCGACGAACTGTTGCGACTCGGCCAGGGCACCCTGGGCGTACCGCACCACGTATTCACCCAACTCGGTGGGTGGCATGCTGCGCGGCAGGCGCTCGAACAGGGCAAAGCCGAACTGCTCCTCAAGGTCACGCAGCATTTTGCTGAGCGCCGGCTGGCTGAGGTTCATGCGCGTGGCGGTGGCGTGCATGTTGCGCGTGCGCGCTAGCGTGTCGATCAACACCAGGTGCTTGTAGCGGATCCAGTTGCAAAAGCTGGAATGGGTCATGTCCGGCGGCATAGACGCAGGGCCTCATGCAGGTGAAAGTTATTGTGCCCGCAGGTAACGCAGCAAGGTATCAAGGGCAACCGAGTTGGGCCGCGAGCGCAGGGTCAGCACGCCGAGGTTGGCCATCGCCAGTGGCAACTCCACCGGCAGGACGGCGACCATGCCATAGCGGGCATAATGCTGGGCCACGTCATTGGGCACCACCGCAATCATTTCGGACGCTTCGAGCATGGCAGTGGTCGCCAGGATCGAAGCGGTTTCGACGATATCCAGCGACTGCACCATGCCGCCGGCCTGCAATGCGCTTTCGACGCGACGGCGCATCGGGCTGCCGATGGGGTGCAAGATCCACGTCAAGCTCACCAGGTCGGCCAACTGCAGCCCTGTGGCTGTCGCCAAGGGATGACCTGCGCGAGCAATTATGCGCATCTGCTCACCGCCGTCGAACAGCTCGATATTCAGTTCCTGGCTGTCACTCTGGTCCGGCAGGCGCCCCACCACCATATCGAAATCACCGCGTAGCAAGGCCGGCAGCAAGGTGTCGCTGGTGCCCACCTCCAGCGAGATACGCACCTTGGGCTGGTCGCGCTTGTAGGCCAGCACCGCCTTGGTCAGCACGCCTGGTACCGGGCCCATGACGCTGCCCACCCGCACCAGGCCCAAGGCTCCGCGCGCCAGTTCGGCGATTTGCGCCTGGGCATGATCGAACTCATGCAATGCGTTTTGCGCATAGCGAATCATCACCTCGCCATACAGCGTCGCTTGCATCCCCCGGGGCAGGCGCTCGAACAGACGTACCCCCAGGCGCTCCTCAAGCTGCTGTAGCAACAGGCTGGCGGCCGGTTGCGTGGTGTGCATCGCGGCGGCGGCGCGGCGCAGGTTGCCGAATTCGCCCAGCGCATTGAGCAACGTGATCTGACGGCTGGAAATCTTCAAGGCACCGAGGCTGGCAGGCGCCTGAGCCTTGTCAGGTGGCAAGCGAGACATATCGAATCCGGTATCACTGATTAAGATTTGGCGATTATGCCTGTATCGCTCGACAACCTACAGTCAGGTCTCCCTGTGCCTGAACAGAACAAGAGTCGACCATGAGCATACGCATTACCCACCTGAGCGTTCGCGATATCCGTTTCCCCACTTCGCTGTCGCTGGATGGCTCCGACGCCATGAACAGTGCCCCCGACTATTCGGCGGCCTACGTGGTGCTGCACACCGACGCTGCCGCCCTCGAAGGCCACGGCCTGACCTTCACCATCGGCCGTGGCAACGAAATATGCGCAGCAGCGGTGCAGTCGCTGGCCCCCTTGATCGTCGGCCTTACGCTCGAAGAAATCAGCGCCGACATGGGCGCTTTCTGGCATCGCTTTACCGTCAGCGACAGCCAGTTGCGCTGGCTGGGCCCGGAAAAGGGCGTGATCCACCTGGCCACCGCCGCCATCATCAACGCAGTGTGGGACCTGTGGGCCAAGCACGAAGGCAAGCCCGTGTGGAAACTGCTGGCCGACATGACGCCGGAGCAGCTGGTGCGCTGCCTGGACTTCAGCTACGTCACCGACGTGCTCACCCCCGAAGAGGCCATCGCCCTGCTGCGCCGCCAGGCGCCGGGCAAAGCCGAGCGCGAGGCACACATGCTGCGTGAAGGCTACCCCGGGTACACCACTGCCCCGGGCTGGCTGGGCTACAGCGAAGAGAAAATGCGCAAACTGGCCCGCGAGGCCGTGGCAGACGGCTGGACCCACATCAAACAGAAGATCGGGGCCGACCTGGAAGAAGACATCCGCCGCGCCAGCATCCTGCGCGACGAAATCGGCTGGGAACGCACCCTGATGATGGATGCCAACCAAGTGTGGGGCGTCGAAGAGTCGGTGGCCAACATGCGCCGCCTGGCCGCATTCGAACCGCTTTGGATCGAAGAACCGACCAGCCCCGATGACATTCTTGGCCACGCCACCATTCGCCAGCGCATTGCGCCAATCGGTGTCGCCACCGGTGAGCATTGCCACAACCGGGTGATGTTCAAGCAGATGTTCCAGGCCGGTGCACTGGACTTCTGCCAGCTGGACGCAGCCCGCCTGGGTGGCCTGAACGAGGTCCTGATCGTGCTGCTGATGGCCGCCAAGTACGACGTGCCGGTCTGCCCGCACGGCGGTGGCGTCGGGCTGTGCGAATATGTGCAGAACATCGCGCTTTTCGACTACATCGCGGTTTCTGCCTCGCTGCACAACCGGGTGCTGGAGTACGTCGACCACCTGCACGAGCACTTCATCGACCCGGTGGTGATCCATCGCGGGCGCTACATGCCGCCACAACGCCCTGGCTACAGCATCGAGATGCACGCTGAGACCCTGGAACGTTACCAGTACCCCAACGGCGCCGTGTGGCTCGACATCAACCGTTCCTGACCCACAGACCTGAGTGTGCCGCTGCTGCGCGGCACACCACCAGCACTTTTCACGGGGAAAAAAACAATGACAACCCTCACCCGCGCAGCGGCTTGCGCCCCTGCCACCACCCATGAGCAGCGCTTGAACGGCCTGCTGCTACGCAAATTGATGCCACTGCTCATCGTCGTCTACGTGATGAGCTTTCTTGACCGCACCAACATCGCCCTGGCGAAAGCCAGCATGGGCATCGACCTGGGCCTTTCGGCAGCAGCCTATGGCCTGGGCGCGGGCTTGTTCTTCCTCACCTATGCCTTGGCCGAAGTGCCCAGCAACCTGATCATGCACCGGGTGGGCGCGCGCTTCTGGATCACCCGTATCATGATTACCTGGGGTTTGCTCTCGGCAGGCATGGCCTTCGTTCAGGGTGAAACCTCGTTCTACATCATGCGCCTGTTGCTGGGGGTAGCCGAAGCTGGCCTGTTCCCCGGGGTAATGCTGTACCTGACCTACTGGTTCGACCGCGAACAACGCGCCCGTGCCACGGGGTACTTCCTGCTGGGTGTGTGCGTGGCCAACATCCTTAGCGGCCCGCTGGGCGGTGCCCTGCTGGAGCTGGATGGTGTACTGGGCTGGCATGGCTGGCAATGGTTGTTCGTGCTCGAAGGCCTGCCCGCCGTAGCCTTGGCCTATGTGGTGTGGAAGAAGCTGCCGGACGGTCCGGCCTCGGCGCCTTGGCTGACGGCTGCCGACGCCCAGGACATCGAGCGCCGCCTGGCCGCAGAGCAGGCCGCCGCACCGCAGCAGAGCAAGCTGGGGCAGATGTTCCGCGACCGGCAGATCTGGCTGGCAATCGCGGTCTACTTCGTGCACCAGATCACCATCTACACGGTGATTTTCTTCCTGCCGGGCATTATCGGCACCTACGCTGCGCTTTCGCCCTTCCAGGTCGGCCTGCTGACAGCGGTGCCGTGGATTGCAGCAGCCATTGGTGCAGCGACCTTGCCACGCCTGGCCACCTCGCCGCGCCGCTGCCGCACGCTGCTGTTCCTTGGCCTGCTGACCATGGCGGCCGGATTGCTGCTGGCATCGCTGACCAACTCGTTCATCGGCCTGATCGGGTTTTCCCTGACCGCGCTGATGCTGTTCGTGGTGCAGTCGATCATCTTCGTCTTCCCCTCCAGCCGACTGAGCGGCAGCGCGTTGGCGGCGGGCCTGGCCTTCGTCACCACTTGCGGTCTGTTTGGCGGTTTCGTCGGGCCGTCGGTGATGGGCTTGATCGAGCAGACCACCGGCAGCACCCGCAACGGGTTGTGGATCATTGCCGCGTTGCTGGTATGTGCGGCGCTGGTCAGTACCCGTTTGCGTCAGGGGCAAGAGCAACCCTGAGGAGAACTCAATTTACGCCGCCTGCAGGTGGCTCTTTGTGCTGCGAATGAGCCTTGAGGTTTTCAGGCCGTCATTTCACCTGTCGGCCCTCTCGCAGCACTTGGCAGCACCTGCAAGCGTCTTGATTTCAACTTGTGAAGCGGGTGTTTCGCCCGCAGCGCACCTCAAGCGCCTGCGCCAGTCGCCTTACCGCCAATTGCAGTTCATCCGGGCGCCCACCCAGCCAGATCAGCGCAAGGTGTTGAGGGTAATGCCCCGGCAGGCCGAACTGCTCACCCGGTAGTGCGTGCAGTGCAGAACCTGCCAACGCTGCGGCAATACCGTCCCACGCCAGCGGCTGGCAAAAGCTCACCCACAGCATCTGCCCACCTTGCGGTATGTCGAAGACCACCCGTTGGCCGAATTGCGATTGCAGTACATGCGCCAGGTATTGCGTACGCCTTTGCAAGTCTGTGCGTTGCTGGCCCAGCTGCGTTTCGATTTCCCCTTTGCCGAGCATGTGAGCAAGCGCCTGTAAACGTAGCGGCGCAAGCCGAAACGCCCGTTCAGCGAATGCCTTGGCCAACACGGTGTCATGGCTCAGTAAATAGGCATACGGCGCCTCTGCCCCCACTGCGGCCTCGAACGTGCCCATCACCAGAAGCCAGCGCGGGTCGATCCAGTCACGCAGGCGTGTGCTCGGCGGCCCGTCGTAACAGAGCTCGCTGTCCAGGTCGTTTTCCAGCAGCCATACAGGGTGCTGGCCAAGCAAAAGACCAAGCTGCTGCTGGTAATACGGGGAAACCAGCCGCCCTTGTGGCATGCCCAGGCAAGACGGCATGACCAGCAGGCTTACCGGCTCGCTACCCAGCAGCTTGGCCAACGCGTGCAGCTCGGGGTTGCCACGGGCATCCAGTGGTGCCTCCAGCACGCGCATGCCGGCACGCGCCAGGGCGCGCAACACTTGCCAGCAACAGGGCGAATGCACCAATGCGGTACCACCTTGAAGGGCCAGCGCCGCTAGCAGCGTCTCCAGCAACGCGAGCACATCGGGGGCCAGATGGACGTCATCGGCATGCCAGTACTGGTTGGAGCAGCGGGTGTATCGCTCAGCCACGGCATTGCGCAAACGGGCGCTACCCAGCGCTTCCCAGGACGCAACGCTGCGATCACGCTGACGGGCCAAACGCCGTTCGTGACCAAGCAGCATGCGCTCCAACAGTGGCTGCGTCGGCAAGGGAGGCTGCCGGGCCAAGGCCACAGCCTGATCTTTGCCGCCGTTCTGTACGTAATAGCCCGACCTCGGCAGGCAGTGTACACGGCCCTCCTCTTCCAGCAGGCTGTAGGCACTTTGGACCGTGGCCAACGACACCCGCAGCCGCCGGGACAGCTCACGCAATGATGGCAAACGGCATGTGCCAACGCCTGCAGCTTGTTCGATCAACGCTTCCAGGTAGCGATACACCTTGCGATACGCGAACTCGCCTGGGGCCGCTCGCCCCATCAAGGCAGCCCCGCAACACCACGCCGCCGCCCCAACGCCAGCTGTGGCAGCAGCCTCAGGTGTACATCGCGGCGGGCCAGGTTGTTAAGCAGGCGCCATCCCGCCAACGGCAACTGCCCATCATAAATTTGCCGCAGTTGCCCCAACGGCAAGCCACTGGTATTCACCAGCCAGGCTTTGACTGCATCGGGGCAGGGTTTGCCTTGCAAGGCCCTGTGCAGGTACGGCAACGCCACCACCATGTCGGCGTGCCGACACTGCAAGAACCGCTCGAGGTTTTTCCCCTGCCTGGCAAACGGGCTGAACAGCAGGCACACCAGTTGGGCCTGGTTGATGCCGTAGGCTTTGCCAAATAGCAACGGCACGGCGTCACGCTGCTTGCTGCCACCCGCCTGCCCTGCCAGCCTCAGCGCTGGGCGCCCGGCCAGCGGCTCCAGACTGCGGGCGCGCAGTTCATGCAGCTGTGCCGTGGCTAGCGAGTCGACGAATTCGGACAGCGGCAAAGCATCCGCAGCCGTCTCGAAGTGACAACCCAGCATCGCGTCAAGCTGCTGCTCTTCAAGCAAGTGCGGCAACAGGTCATCAATAGCGATCAGCCGCACCGGCGCACGCTCCGGTACGGCGCCTGGAACCGGCTCGTGCTGACCACCCGGTGCGCCCCCAACAGCACCGTGCAATCGGCTCAGCCCTTGGGCCAGCGCCGCCAGGCACTGGTGCACTGCATGCGGGGCATGCACGCCGGCCAGGCGCAGGCTGCGCCGGGCCCACGCCAGGTATCGGCGCCGCTGGAGCCCGGGCATGGCGGTGACCAACGCATCGGGAGGCACCGCTGCCTGCAACGCCTGAACCACGGCGCCCGCCAGCTCCAGGTACAGGCGGCAACCCAGCAGGGCTTCCGGCCTGGCATCGATCATGTGGCCGAACATCAACATCGCGTCCCTCGCCAGCAGCCAGCGCTCAGGCATTACCGAGAGCCGACGACTGAACGGCACCACTGCGCGCCCCTCGATCATCTGCAATTGCACCCGCGGGTCATCCTGCATGAACAACGCACTGAAACTGCGCTCGTGAGCTTCCAGCGTGGCGTTATCGGCAACCGGCAGGCTGACCACCAATACCCGCAGCTGGAAAGTTACCGGCGAACGCAGGGCAATGCTCAGTTGCGCGGCACGCAACATGGCCAGCAGCCGGCTGCTATGGCGGTCGCTCCCTTGCAATACCTGCAAGCTGAAAGTACCGATGTACTCCGGCCCACCTGCAGCGACCAACAGGCGTTGTATCAGCAACTGCAAGGAAGCGCGCTGCGCCTGGGACATGTGATTCAACAAGCGCTCGAGTACTTGCTGGTAGATATAATGCATCGCCTGGTCGTGAATAGCAGTCACGCAATCACCTCATCAACTTCATGCAGCCAGCGCATGCACCCAACATTTGAGCGTGAACATGCACCAAACTTACCTAGAAGAAATTTCCTACAACAAAATGAAAGTAATGACGTAACCCTTCACTGTCGCCAAGCCATCGAGAAAAAACCGCCCCTGCGATGGCCTGTCGCTGTCACATACTGCTCCATATCAGGCATAGCCATGCTCATCCCACGTTCCTTGCACAAACTATCATTGGGCCATTATCGAGAGGGAGGCAGCGCGAATTGAAGATACAGTTCAGGGTAAAAAAACCATTCAGCATCCGTGTCAGTTCACAGTGACTCGCAAGGCAAAAGCGTTCAAGGCTGATTATTTGCCGGGATATTTCTGACATCCCGAAAACTACGGACTTATATGTAGTCCATATCGTGATTTATTGTAGGAACAGTCCTACTTTAAGTGTTGAATCACTTTATCCCGCGCACAAAAAACCCGGGACCTTGCCCGGGTTCGCCGCTTGTGCCATCCACCGTCAGTGTTGCGCCATGTCCAGCACGACGCGCCCGCCGCACGGGCATTGGTCCATGTAACGATGCGCCTCGACCACCTGCTCGAACGGGTACACCTTGATGATCTGCGGTGTCAGCAGCTGGTCGGCCGTGAACTGGTTGATATCGCGCAAGGCACGCTGCAGCGCCACCTGGTCCTGGCTGATGCCAAGCTCTGGCTTGCCGGTGAAATTACCGATGCAGTGCACATAGAACTGAATGTTCTTCTGGAATGCCGCGCAAGCCGGGAACGGCGTCTGGTTGCCGCCTTGCAGACCGTACAGCACCAGGCTGCCACGCGGCGCCAGCACATCACCCAACAGTGACATCTGCGGGCCGCCCATGCCGTCGAGCACCATGTCCACACCACGGCCATCGGTGTACTTGCCAATCTGCAGCAGCAGGTCTTGCTCTTCGGTGACGATCACTTTGTCTGCGCCCAAGCCCAGCAGGTAGTCACGCTGCGCCGCTTCCTTGGTGGCGGCGAACACTTTCAGCCCCAGGGCCCTGCCCAGCTGCACGAAGGCAGGCCCGGCGCAATGGCTGGCATCGGTGACCAGTGCTGTCTGCCCGGCCTTGGCACGTGCCAGGTCGACGTAGGCGAAATAGGCGATCAGCAGCGGGGTGTAGTGCACGCTGGCCTCGATCGGGGTGAGCACATTCGGGTAGCGCGTGATGGCTGTACGGGGCAGTACGATGACATCGCCGTACACCGGGTGGTCGTTGGCACTGGTGGCCGGGAAGCTGGCGACCCGGTCACCGACGGCAATATCATCGACCCCTTCACCAACCGCAGTCACCACCCCTGCCATTTCGTGACCGATCCCCGCTGGCAGACGCGCCTGGGACGGTGCCAGATTCTGGCGCCACAGCACGTCATACCAGCTGACGCCAACCGCTTCGACGCGGATCTGCACCTCGTCGGCAGCGGGTGACGGTTCGGCCTGCTCTTCGCAACGGAGCACGTCGGCAGCGCCAAACTTGTGGAAACGGATCATGCGGGACATCGCATACCTCGCCTTTGTGAACCTCTAATTACCACTGACTCTATCCGGGCTTTGCCCGTTAGACCATCAGTGGGCATTAATAGTCGACATGCTTGTCATCGATTGGGCACCTGACTTTCCCTGCGATTGGTCCCCCTAAACCCGTGCAGGGTAACAGCCTTTGGCCTTAAGATTCACCTCTGCCCCACATTAGGCGAAGCGCACCGATGAATCGAAACGACCTGCGTCGTGTAGACCTCAACCTGCTGATCGTGTTCGAAACGCTGATGCACGAGCGCAGCGTGACCCGTGCCGCAGAAAAACTGTTTCTCGGCCAACCGGCCATCAGCGCGGCGCTGTCGCGCCTGCGCAACCTGTTCGATGACCCGTTGTTCGTGCGCACAGGGCGCAGCATGGAACCGTCGGCACGGGCCCACGAGATCTTCGCCCTGCTGTCACCGGCACTGGATTCGATTTCCACTGCAGTCAGCCGCGCCGCCGAATTCGACCCGGCCACCAGCAATGCGGTGTTCCGCATCGGCCTGTCGGACGACGCCGAGTTCGCCTTGCTGCCGCAACTGCTCAAGCGCATTCGCGCCGAGGCGCCCGGTATCGTGCTGGTGGTGCGACGGGTCAACTACTTGCTGATGCCAACCCTGCTGGCCTCGGGCGAGATTTCGGTGGGGGTCAGCTACACCAGCGAACTGCCGGCCAACGCCAAGCGCAAGGTGCTGCGCCGCAGCATGCCGAAACTGCTGCGCGCCGACAGCGTACCCGGCAGCATCACCCTGGATGACTTCTGCGCCCGGCCCCATGCGCTGGTGTCGTTTGCCGGGGACTTGTCCGGGTTCATCGACGAAGCCCTGGAAGACATCGGCCGCAAGCGCCACGTGGTGCTGGCGGTACCGCAGTTCAACGGGCTGGGGAGCTTGCTGGCAGGCACCGATATCGTGGCTACGGTACCGGACTACACGGCGGATGCACTGACGGCCGCCGGCGGCTTGCGGGCCGAGGACCTGCCGATACCCGTGCGCAGTTTCGAACTGCACATGGCCTGGCGCGGGGCACAGGACAATGACCCGGCGGAGCGGTGGCTGCGGTCGCGGATACAGATGTTCTTTGGGGATCCCGATAGCTTGTGACAGGCTTCCACTGAGATCAAATCGCACGACCTCGTGAGCAAATCCCTCGCGGGCTTCCGCGGCGCGTTGAACAATCACATCCTGCCCACGATCGGAAGTATCCCCGTCAGCGAGATCAAGCTGGATCACATCATCGAGATAATCGCCACCTTGCGCCGCGCACGCACACTGGCCATGGCCAAACGCGTACGCACCATCATTCGTGCCGTGCTCGGTTTCGCCGAGGGGCGGGGCTGGGTGGAGCGCAACGTAGCCCTGAGCAACACTGAGGAACTCAAGGTTCGCCACGTGGTAACCAGTAATCCGGCGATCGAGCGACCGGCCGATTTGGGGGAGTTTTTGCTGCGCCTGGATGAACTTAGCCCGAGCAGTATAAGCATCGCGATGCGCCTGCTGGTGATGCTGCCGGTTCGCCCTGGAGAGTTGGTGAAAATGCGCTGGGAAGATGTCGACCTCGTCAGCGCCGACTGGGTAAAAAGCACGAGCCTCGCCCCCCACTGACATCGCGCGCGTCGGCAGTGCTGTGGCAAACTGCCGCTTCTATTGTTTGACCGATGAAACCGCCCCCCTATGCCTGAAGTACACCCCCGCACTGCTCCCAACGCCAAGGCCAAGGCCAATGAAAGCGAATCCGAACCGCTTGCCCGTCGTGGGCGCCCGGTTGGCGATCGCGACGCCAAAAGGTCCGAGTTGCTGGCGGCGGCGATCGCGGTGATCGCGCAAGAAGGCTATGCCGGTGCCACCATGCGCAAGGTGGCGCAGCACGCCGGGTGCACCACAGGCGCGGTGACCTACTACTTCGCCAACAAGGAAGAAATGGTCAGTGCCGTTGCGCAGACCCTGTTCGACAAAGTCGACGCACTGCTGGACATCGACCTCGATCAGGTCGACATCAAGTCGCTTATTGAGCAGTGGCACCAATGGATCAGCCTTGACGAGCCAGGCAACTGGCTTGCATGGCTGCAACTGCTCACCCATGCCCGGCACCAGCCCGCGTTCGCCAGTGTCATCAAGCAGCGCTATACCAACTTCCGCGAGGTGGCCACTTCGGTGCTGGAGGCCGGCCAGCGCCAGGGCCAGATCCGTGAAGATGTGCCGGCCGATGTGTTGGCCGATCACATTGCCGCGTTCAGTGATGGCTGGCTCATGATGCTGCCTTTCGAGTCCGAACCCGTTAGCGCAGAGCGCGGGAAAGCCTTGATTGACGCCTTCATTGTCATGATTTCTCCACCCAAAACCGCCAAGTCCTAAGTCGCCTCCCGGTAGACCCGGCGCCTTCCCTGGAAGGCGTCACCCCCACCAAACCGCTCGTGTCTTCGCCGCCTTCCGTCGTCGCGCAACTGCCGCCCCGCGCCTTGCCGATCCAACCCAAGCACCAGGCCCCGATAGCGCCTGCCCTGCTTTTTGCAGGCTCTGGCGCCATTGCGTCTTGCATGTAAGCAAAACTCCTGTATTTTACAAAACACTTGATATAACAAATAAAACACAACCAAGTGGCAGGAGCGAAAATGGGCTTTAGCACCAAGGCGCTGTCGCGGTCCGAGCAGGCATGCCAGGGCTACCGGATCCTTATTCCACAAAGACGCAGGTTGCCTGAAATTGACGACCTCACCTTCCTCCACCTCTCCAAACCTGGCCTCGGCCTGACCCTCCACGCAATCGGGCGGCCAATTCGCAACGGGGCACGGAGGGGCGCCATGATCACGTAACGCCAACTTACGCTGTCGAAGGACAGCCCTTTGTCCGACGTGTCGCGATAGCACGCCCTGCCAAAAGCGCACCGGCTATTGCGGCCCTGCTTGCCTGCAATTTGCCCTTCGTCCCGACGAGGCCCGCACAGCCCATGTTCAAAAACATTCCGCTCACCTTGAAACTCTTCCTGCCACCTGCCATCGCCCTGTTCGGCATGTTGCTGTTCGTGGGCTACACCGCGGTGCAACTGGACGACAACGACAACCGATTGGTGTCGCTCGAAAAACAGCGCTACCCAACGCTGGAAGCTGCCGACAACGTGATCTTCCAGTTCTCCCGCCTGCCCGGCCTGCTCAACAGCGCCGTGGCAGCGGGCGAGCGGGACACCTTGGATGAAGCGAGCGACGTGCTGGCCGACGTCCATGCGCGGCTGCGCGACCTGGAACCGCTGACCGCTGAACGGGCCGACCGACACCGGGAAATTCAAGCCTGGTCGGCGGCGATCAAGCGCTACGCCGATAACGCGTTCGCCTCCTCCGGGCAACTGCTCGATGGGGCGGCGTTCGATGATTTACGCCCCCATTTTGATCGCATGGCCAGCGACCTCAAGAACGCCCAGGCGCTCGGCGAGCAGTTTCGCAGCCACGCCTACGCCGACTTCCAGAGCAGCTTGACCCAAGTCCGCGCCGACAACGCCACCACCACGCGCGTCGGCTACCTGCTCAGTTTTTGCCTGCTGCTGGTGGTCAGCGCCAGCGCGGCCTGGGTGATTCGTCAGGTCATGAGCAATGTCCGCGGCGTCATCGGATCGCTCAAGACCATTGCCAGCGGCGATGGCGACCTGACCCGCCGCGTGCAGGTCGACTCCTCAGACGAAATCGGCGAGATGATCGGCCTGTTCAACGGTTTGCTGGACAGCCTGCAAGGCACCTTGCGCCAGGTCATCGAAACCGCAGCGCCCCTGGAGCAGATGTCCCGCGAACTGCACCGGCTCACCCAGGGCGCGGAGGACAGTGCGCGCTCACAGCAAGAGCGCACCGAGTCCATCAGCCGTGACATAGACACCATGACCAATAGCATTCAGGAAGTGGCGCAGCGCTCCGAGCAGGCCTCCGAGCAAGCCAGCGCCGCGGCGCGTCAAGCGAACGAAGCCAGGCATAACATCGACAGCCTGTCCTTGAGCATCGGCGACCTGGGCAACAGCGTGCTCAGCTCGGTGCAGGCCATGGAACAACTGGAAGCAGAAACCCAGCACGTCGGCTCGGTGCTGACGGTGATCCGCAGCATCGCCGAACAGACCAACCTGCTCGCCCTGAACGCCGCCATCGAAGCGGCACGGGCTGGCGAGCAAGGGCGGGGCTTTGCCGTGGTCGCCGATGAGGTGCGCAACCTGGCCCAGAAAACGACCGCTTCCACCGCGCAGATCCAAGACATCATCCAGCGCCTGCAAAACAGCGCCAGCAGTGTCTTGCACGCGATGAACCTGAACGGCGAAAAGGCCAGGTCAAGCATTCAGCGCTCTGAACATGCCACGCAGACCCTGGAGGCGATTACCGGGGCCGTTCGCCAGATCGATGAGTTAAACGCCGGCATCGCCCGTTTCACCAACGAGCAGATCGGCCTTTCCCGTTCGATCCAGCAAGACACCGAGAGGCTGCAACAGGACACCCAGGCCACCACCCAAGGTGCCGACGCCACCGCACGGCTCGGCGAGCAATTGGTCGGTACGGGCAACCACCTTCGCAGCGCCACCGCTCAGTTTCGCATTTGAACCTTCCCCACCACGAGAGCAGTTGAAGCATGCAAGGCATTAGAGCACTCGGTATCGCAGGCCTTATCGCGACCACCCCAGCAATGGCCCTGGACCAGGGAGACTATCAATTCAACGGCTTCGGCACCGCCGGCCTCACCCACCTGGGGGGCGAGGACAAAGGGCGCAGTTTCGGCATCAGCGGGCAGACAACGGACGCCTGGCGCGGTGACCAGCTCTCCCGGCTGGGTGGCCAGCTCCAATATGGGCTCACCGACACGCTGGGGGTGACCGTGCAGGGCACCCTCAAGCCGGAACAGGACACCTGGAAAGGCAACCTGGAGTGGGCTTACCTCTCCTGGAAAGCGACCGAAGGCCTGACGGTGCGCGTAGGGCGGCTGCGCCTGCCGATCTACATGTATTCCGAAACCCTCGACGTCGGTGTCACCCACCCTTGGCTGCGGCTGCCGGATGAGGTCTACAGCCAGGTCCAGCTGAGCAACTACGAAGGTGCCGATGCCCTCTACACCGTGACCACCGGCATCGGCTCCGTGACGTTCCAGGTGGCCGGCGGCCAGGCCGCCAACCGCAACTTGTTCGCCATGGATGACTTGTACGACATCGACTACAAGAAGATCTTCGCGGCGAACGTCAGCCTGGAAACCTATGACTTCGGCACGCTGCGTCTCGGGTACGCCGAAGCGGACATCGACACGAACCTCAGCGCCTCGGTCGTCGCCCCAGGGGGCTCGCCTACACAGGTCGACTTCCTGAGCCTGAACCGCAAGAAAGGCGGTTTCGCGTCCATCGGCTACCAGTACGACAACGGCACCTGGGTCTCCTCGAACGAGTGGACCAGCAACAACACCGAAGGCGACCAGCAAGGCAGCATCGATGCCTTCTACCTCATGGGCGGGCGCCGTTTTGGCGACGCGCTGCTCCACCTTACCTACGCTCAGCTCGACGAAGACGCTGGCCGCCAGAGCTCCTGGACCTACGGCATGAACTACAACCTGGCGCCGAACCTGGTGCTCAAGGGCGAGTACAAGCGGGTGGACACGCGCGGCAACGGCTACCGCGGCACCTTCGTGCAGAACGCCCAGGAGACCTTCGACCATGCAGTCTTCGCGGCCAGCAACGGTACCGCCGGCACTCCTTCGCGCAACTACGACGGCGACATTGTCAGCGTCGGCGTCGATTTCGTCTTCTAAGGAGCGCCCATATGAAACCACTCCTCACCGCAATGTTCGGCGCAACCCTGGCCACAGCCAGCACCCTGGCCAGTGCCGAGGTGGCCGTGATCATGAATGCCGGCGCCAGCGCCGCACCGTCCCAGGCCGAGGTGGCCAACATATTCCTGGGCAAGGACACCAGCCTCAAGGGCCTCGACCAGAAAGGCTGGAACCCCACCAAGGAACGATTCTACAGCGCGCTGACCAACAAGAACGAATCCCAGCTCAAGTCGTACTGGTCAGGCCTGGTGTTCACGGGCAAGGGGCAACCGCTGCAGAGCGTGGACGATGACGCCGCGGTGATCGCCAAGGTGGGCAGCGAGGCCAATGCCATCGGCTATATCGACACCTCTGCCGTCAACGACAAGGTCAAAGTGCTCTTCACCCTGCCCTGAGCTTCGCCGCCTCCCCTGACCTGGCATACCGGGGGAGGCAGCGCCTGGCGCTCGCAGGCAAGCCCCTGCAGGGCTGCGACCTGCGAGCCTTGATTGAGCCATTATTTGCTCAAATGGGTGCCCTATGAGCCGTTTTCATTCACAATGCCCGCACGATATGCAGTGTGGAATCTTCTGATGCACCTCCCTACCGATGAGCGCCTGCTCAAAGCGCTGGCCGACGCGATCGTCGTCCACCCCCGAGCCACATTGAAGGAGCTGGCCGAGGCGGCGGGCGTGAGCAAGGCGACCCTGCACCGTTTCTGTGGCACCCGTGACAACCTGGTGAACATGCTGGAAAGCTATGGGGACCAGGTCCTGACGCAGGTCATCGGCAACGCTGACCTGCACGGCAGCGACCCGACCGCAGCCCTGCATCGCCTCATCGTCGAGCACCTCAAGCATCGCGAGATGATGATCTTCCTGCTCTTCCAGTACCGCCCGGACTCGTTCGACGACAGCGAGACGAACCGCCCGTGGCGGGCCTATGCCGACGCCCTGGATGCCTTCTTCCTGCGCGGCCAGCAGGCGGGGGCTTTCCGTATCGATATCAGCGCGGCGATCTTCACCGAAATGTTCCTGAGCATGGTGTACGGCATCGTCGATGCCGAACGACGCGGGCGGGCGGCCAGCGCGACGTCCGTGCAAACGCTGGAGCTGCTTTTCCTCGACGGTGCTGCGGCACCCGCTCGCTGACCTGCCTTCACCAGCCAAAAAAACCCCAGGGCATCGATCCCTGGGGCCAAGTGGCTGGACAAGCCAACCAAAGGAGGCTGTTTCAGCCCTTGCTCGGCCAGCCGCCGCCGAGTGCGCGGAACAGGTTGACCAACGCCAGTTGTCGCTGGGTACTGGCTTCGATGAAGGCTGCTTCGTTCACGTAGCTGTTGCGCTGGGCGTCCAGGTAGCGCAAATGGTTGTCCACCCCACCCTCGTAACGAGCCTTGGCCAGCGTCAGGGTCTCGCGGCTGGTGTCGGCCAGGGCCCGCCGCGCGGCTTGCTCGCGGCGCAGGGTGTCGGTGGCGGCCAGCGCATCGGCCACTTCGCGGAAGGCGACCTGGATCGCGCCTTCATAGGCGGCCACGGCCGAGTCCTTGCGTGCCTCAGCCAGGCTGAGCCCGGCACGGTTGCGCCCGGCGTCGAACAACGGCAGCGACAGCTGCGGCATGAAGGCCCAGCTACGCGAGCCACCGTCGAACAACCCGGACATCTGCGCACTGGCGGTACCAAAGCTGCCGGTCAGGCTGATACGCGGGAAAAACGCTGCCCGCGCCGCGCCGATATCGGCATTGCGCGCGCGCAGCCGGTGTTCGGCGGCGAGGATATCGGGGCGGCGCTCGATCAATGCCGACGGCGCGCCCGGCACAATGTCATTGAGCACCATCGGCTCATCCGGGCGTTCAGCGGGCATCGCCTTGGCCGCCTCGGCACTGCCCAGCAACAGCACCAGCGCGTTGTAGGCCTGGCGCTGTTGGCGCACGGTGACTTCGAGCTCGGCACGGGACTGCTCGACCAGCCCCAGCGCCTCTTGGTGGTCCAGCGCCGTGGCCGTGCCGGCGGCGCGCCGCTGGCCGACCAACGCCAGGGAATCCTCGCGGCTGGCCAGGGTCTGACGGGTCAGCGCCTGGCGCCGCTCGGCGCCGTCCAAGGCCAGGTAGGCCTGGCTCACCTCGGCGATCAGGGCGATGCGTGCGGCACGCCCGACTTCCTCGGTGGCCAGGTACTGCTCCAGGGCCGCATCGCTCAGGCTTTTGACGCGGCCGAACAGGTCCACTTCGTATTCCGGCAGCGACAAGCCCACCTGATAGGTGCTGCTGACACCCTCGCGGCCATCGCTCGAAAGCGCCGCAGGCAAATGCTGGCGATTACCGGAGGCGCTGGCATTCAAGCCCGGCACCCGGTCGGCCCGCTGGATCCGGTACTGCGCACGGGCCTGCTCGATGTCGAGCAGGGTCTGGCGCAAGGAGCGGTTGTTGTCCAGCGCGGTACCGACCAGCTGACGCAGCACTGGGTCGACGATGAATGCCTGCCAGTCCAACTGCTCCACCGAGTGGCCAGTATGGCCGGCTGCATCGCCCCATTCGGCCGCCACCGGCGCTTCGGGGCGCTGATAGGTCGGCGTCAGGGAGCAACCAGCCAAGGTCAAGGCCAGGACGATAGGAAGCACACGATTGACCATGATCATCACTCTGCCTCCTCGACAGCCTGTTGCACCGGGGAAGGCTTGCGCTTGAGCAACGTCAACACCCAGACAAAACAGACCGGCACGAACACCACGCCCAGCAAGGTGGCGCTGAGCATGCCGCCGATCACGCCGGTACCGATGGCGCGCTGGCTTGCCGCACCCGCGCCGGAGGCGATGGCCAGCGGCACCACGCCGAGGATGAACGCCATGGAGGTCATCACGATCGGACGGAAACGCAGGCGCGCGGCCTCGATGGCGGCGTCGCACAGGCTGTAGCCCTTCTCCCACAGTTCCTTGGCGAACTCGACGATCAGGATGGCGTTCTTCGCCGCCAGGCCAATGATGGTGATCAGGCCGACCTTGAAGTACACGTCGTTGGGCATGCCGGTGAGCGTCACCGCCCACACCGCGCCCAGGGCACCGATCGGTACGATCAGCATCACCGTCAGCGGGATCGCCCAGCTTTCGTACAGCGCCACCAGCAGCAGGAACACCACCAGGATGGCCAGGGCGAACAGGCTGGCAGCCTGGCCGCTGGAGACCTTCTCCTGGTAGGAAAGGCCCGTCCAGGCGTAGCCGATACCTGGCGGCAGCTCGCTGACCAGGCGCTCCATCTCGGCCATTGCCTGCCCGGTACTGTGCCCCGGCGAGGCGTCGCCGGCGATGCGGATCGACGGGTAACCGTTGTAGCGCACCAGTTGCACCGGGCCCTCCTCCCACTGGGTGGTGACGAAGGCGCTGAACGGCACCTGCTCGCCGTTGGCATTGGGAGCATAGAGGCGCAGCACGCTTTCGGGGGTCATGCGTTCGCCTTGCTCTGCCTGCACCACCACGCGCTGTTGGCGCCCGGCATTGGTGAAGTCGTTGATCACAGCCGATCCGAAGGCGGTGGCCAAGGTGCTGTTGATGGCCTCGAAGCTCACGCCCAGGGCTCGGGCCTTTTCCCGGTCGATGTGCAGGCGCAGCTGCGGTGCTTCGGCCAGGCCTTCCATCATCGCGTAGAGGATCACCGGGTTGCCGTTGGCACGCGCCAGCAACTGGTCACGGGCCGCGAGCAGTGCTTCGCGCCCGAGGCCACCACGGTCCATCAGGCGCAGGGCGAAACCACCGGAGTTGCCCAGGCCGTCGATCGGCGGCGGCATGACGGCGGTGATGGCACCGTCGCCGTTGGCGGCGAACTGTGCATTGATCGCTGCCGTTTCCGCCTCCGCCGATTGCGCCTTGTCGCGCTGCGACCAGTCCTTGAAGGTCGGGAACGCCAATGCGGCATTGTCACCCTGGCCCGAGAAACTGAAGCCGCTGACGATGAACGAGTTGGCCACCGCGTCACGGGACATCAGGAACTTTTCCAGCGCCTCAGCGGTGTGGTCGGTGCGTACCCGGCTGGCGCCTGGTGGCAACTGCACATCCACGACGCTATAGCCAAGGTCCTCGGCCGGCACGAAGGCCTCCGGCAAGCGCAGGTAGGAATAGCCCAGCACCACCAGGATGCCCACATACGCCAGCATCCAGCGGCCGGCACGTGCCACCAGTTCGCTGTTGAGCAGCGAATAGCGTTCGGTGACACGGGCGAAGCCACGGTTGAAGGCGCCGAAGAAACCGGCCTTTTCATGGTGGCCATGGGGCACCGGCTTGAGCAGCGTGGCGCACAGCGCCGGGGTGAAGGTCAGGGCCAGGAAGCCGGAGAACAGGATCGACACTGCCAGCGACACGGAGAACTGCTGGTAGATCACCCCCACTGAACCGGACATGAACGCCAACGGCAGGAACACCGCCGCCAGCACCAGGGTGATGCCGATGATCGCCCCGGACACCTGCCCCATCGCCTTGATGGTCGCCTCCACCGGCGACAGACCTTCCTCGGCCATCAACCGCTCGACGTTCTCCACCACCACGATGGCGTCGTCCACCAGGATGCCGATGGCCAGCACCATGCCGAACATGGTCATCATGTTCACCGAGAAGCCGAGCAGCTTCATGATCATCAGCGTCCCGAGCAGGCACACCGGCACCACGATCGACGGGACCAGGGTATAGCGCACGTTCTGCAGGAACAGGAACATCACCAGGAACACCAGCACCATGGCTTCGATCAGGGTGTGGATCACCTTCTCGATGGCCACGTCGACGAAGCGCGAGGTGTCGTACGGCACCGAGTATTCGACACCTTCGGGGAAGAACTGCGACAGCTCGGCCAAGCGCTCCTTGACCAGCGTCGCGGTCTGGATGGCATTGGCGCCCGGCGCCAACTGCACCGCACCGGCCACCGCCGGGTGGCCGTTCAGGCGCGCCGACAGGTTGTAGTTCTCGCTACCGATGGCCATGCGCGCCACATCACCCAGGCGGACGCTGGAGCCATCGGGGTTGGCGCGCATGACGATGCCGGCGAACGCTTCCGGGGTGTCGAGAGTGCCCTGCACGGCCAGGGTCGCGGTCAGCTCCTGCTCGCTGGCACCGGGCGTGCTGCCGAAGCTGCCGGCCGGTACCTGGACGTTCTGGCCGCGAATGGCCGAGTTGATGTCGTCGATGGACAGGCCATAGCCCACCAGCTTCTGCGGATCCACCCAGACCCGCATGGCCGCTTCCGAGGCGAAGAACTGCAGCTTGCCCACGCCGGGCACGCGCAGCAGTTCGTTGTTGATGTTGCGCGCGGCATAGTCGGCTAGGGCCGTGGTATCGCCACGGTTGCCGGCCGTGCTGGTCAGGGCGTAGATCAGCAGGAAGCCGGAGCTGGCCTGCTCGACTTTCAGCCCTTGGGTCAGCACCGCCTGTGGCATGCGTGCCTCGGCCTGTTTCAAACGGTTCTGCACGTCGACCTGCGCCATGTCCGGGTCGGTGCCTGGCTCGAAGGTCACCATCACTTCGGCCACGCCGTTGGAGTTGTTGGTGGACTCGTAGTACAGCAGGCCCTTGGCGCCGTTGAGCGACTGTTCGATGATGCTGGTCACCGACTCCACCATGACCTTGGCCGAAGCGCCGGGGTAGGAGGCGGTGATGGAGATCTGCGGTGGCGCCACGTTGGGGTACTGGGCCACGGGCAAGGATGGAATCACCAGCAAACCGGCCAGTGAAATGAACAACGCCACGACCCAGGCGAAGTTCGGGCGATGGATGAAGAACCTGGACATCTCACTTCCCTCGCATCACTGGGCGGCAGCCGTTTGTTTCTGCGCAGGCGCAACGGGCATACCGGGGGCCAACCCTGCGGGGCTGCCGACGATCACCTGATCGCCCGGCTCCAGCCCCTCGGTAATCTGCCAGCGCGAGCCTTGCATCACGCCGGTGCGCACCGCGCGTGCCTCGGCGATGCCATTGGTGGCGACCAAGACCCGCGCCTGGCCGTCGCTGCCTCGCTGAACCGCACGCTGTGGGACCAGGATGGCGTGGTTGTCGGTGCCTTGAGGCGTGCGCACGCGCACATACATGCCCGGCAGCAGCGTGCCGTCCGCGTTGTCGAAGCGCCCCCGCAGGATGACCTGGCCGGTACCGCGGTCCACACTCACATCGGTGAACATCAGCTCGCCCGAGCGCTGGAAGTCGGTGCCTTCCACTTGCGCGGTCAGGCGCTGGCTGTCGGCCGAAAGTGCGCCGTCCTTCAACGCTTGTCGCAGGCGCAGTGCGTCAGCGGCAGACTGGGTGAAGTCGATGTAGATCGGGTCGAGTTGCTGGATACGCGCCATCAGCGTCGCCTCCCCCTGCCCCACCAACGCGCCTTCGGTGGCCAACGCACGGCCAATGCGCCCGGAGATCGGCGCGGTGACGGTGGCGTAGCCCAGGTTCAGGCGTGCGGCCTGCACGTCGGCCTGGGCAGAGCGCACCGCCGCACCGGCACTGCGCAGCTCGGCGGTGGCGCTGTCGAAGTCCTGCTGGCTGACCGCCTCGATCTTGACCAGTGGCTCATAACGCTTCACCCGCGCCTGGGCCTCCTGCTGCACGGCCTGGGCTCGGGCCAGGTCAGCCTCGGCACGGGCCAGTGCGGCCTTGAACGGCGCCGGGTCGATCTGGAACAGCACATCCCCCGCCTTGACGTCAGCCCCTTCCTCGAAGCGCTTGTGCAACACGATACCCGGCACCCGCGCCCGCACCTCGGCGACGCGCATCGGCTCGACCCGGCCCGGCAGTTCAGCCGCCAAGGCGACCTGCTCGGGCGCCAATGTCACGATTTCCACCGGGTAGCTCGCATTGGCTGCACCGTCCTGCTCTGCTGCGGGCTCACACCCGGCCAAGGCGATCGCCATGGCCAATGCGCCCACCCTTATCGAACCTGTCTTGCCCATCACACACCCGAACCTAGATTGAAAACGGGGCGGATGCTACTTTTCAAACCCACATGAGTCAATATTGTCTCATTAAAATCATAAAAGACTCTTAATGACCCCTTCAGACTTTCCACCTTCAACGCTTCCCGCCAAGCTGGTGAATGCCCTGTATGCCGCTGCCGCCTTGCGACCCAGAGCGTCCATGGGCGAGCTGGCCGTGTTGGCGGGCATCAGCCGGGCAACCCTGCACCGTTACTGCGGTACGAGAGACAACCTCGATAGCCAGCTCGAACAGCACGCCAAAGACACGCTCATGCATATCCTCGACAACAGCGGCACGCTGGCCTGCCGCGAGCCCCTGGCCGCGTTGCGTCAGCTGATTCATGCGCACCTGGCCCAGGGTGAACTGATCGCTTTCCTGGCCTCCCGTTACCCTGTGCACATGAGCGTGCAGCACGACCTGCGGTTTTATCTGGAAAGGCTCGATGCGTTGTTTGCCAGCGGCCAGCGACAAGGCGTATTTCGAGCGGATGTCACCGCGGCGTTGCTGACCGAGATGTTCGTATCGCTGTTGCATGGCATGGTCGACGCCCGCCAACGGGGGCGCGCGCCAAGAGAGTGTGCAACGGTGCTGGAGAGCGCGTTTCTACAGGGCATTGCCACGCGGGCGCCCTATTGAGCGCCCGCGCAGGGCAACAGCCGTGAAGACCTATTGCGTCAAAGGAAGGGAATGAACGCTATTGCTCGGCGTCATCGAGCGGCGTGCTCCAGATCACCAGCTCAAGGGCAGCGGCGATCTGGATGCGATGGTCGGCAAGCGGGATAGGCAGCAGGTCCTGGGCGCGCTCCAGCCGGCGCAGCAAGGTATTGCGATGGGTACCCAGCACCTCGGCGGTCTGGGTGATGTTGCAGCCATTGGCCAGGAAGGCGTGCAACGAATGCTGAAGCACCGTGGGCTCGGTCGCCAAGCGCCCCAACGTGCTCAAGACGAACTGCCTGGCCGCGCGGGCATCCTGGGTCATCAGCGACACCATCCTCACCTGATCGATCGTGGCAACGGCGGGTGAACCCGCCAAACGGCCCATCAACCGCTGGGTGGTCAAGGCTTCCAGGTGCGAGCGCCGGAAGCCATTCATCCCCGCGCCCGCCGAACCGATTGCCGCGCGTATCTTCGGAAATTGCCGGGCGACGTCCTGCAGCAGGTTCAGGTCCAGCGGCTTTGCCGCATTGCTCCAGGCCCACAGGGTCGCAGGGCCCGCGAATACGATCAGCGGCGCTACCGTGCCCGTGAGCTGCGCCAGGGCACGCGCCATGTCTTCCAGGGGGCGAATCTCGGCGTCCGGGGTTTCGCTCCAGACGAGGCAGGCATGGTGCCTCTGAGCCAGGCTGTAGCCCAGTCGCCTGCCGAACTGCTCCGCGTCCACATCCCTGCCATCGAGCAGCCGGCTGACCAGGCTGCGTTTATCGATAGGGTCGTCATGGGCCTGGGCGCTTTTTTCTTCGAGGATGATCTGCGTCACCACGCGCATGTTGCTGTCGATGAATTCCGAGATCGACCGCGACGAGACCTCCAGGAATTCCTCGAGCACCGCGGGATCCTGCGTCAGGCTGAAGGCCATCTTCATCCACAGGTCCCAGGCTGCGTTCTGTGTCGACCTTGCAACATTCATCAGCAGTTCGGACAACCCCCTGCGGGCGAGCTCCCTGGCCGTGTCCACCATGTCAGCAGACACATAGGGCTCCACCGGCTCCCCAGGGCGCTGCAGGTTGGCATTGGCCCAGTGCAGCAACTCTGCCCGGTTGGCGCGCCGGCACGCCGCGAGGATGACCGGGTCCTCCAGCAACCTGGCATCTTCGGGCGAAGAGAACAGTGACTGGTTCAGGCGCTCGACCCACTCGGCTGGCAGCGCCTGAGCGAGTTCGGCGCCTTTGCGCATAAGCTCGCGAACGGTTTCCGAGGGGCGTGGCCAGGGCGACGGCGTGCTGGTCATGGGCGGTGCAAATCACTCAAAAATCGGCTGGAAAATGGTGCAGTTCGTACCTTGGCGCAGGGCCAGTGGAAACCTAGCATGAACTCACTGCCTGAACAAAAAATACAAGGAGGCACCGTGACGCTTCATGTCCCTTTTTTGGGTTTAGCGCAGTGGCAAGCAGGCCTGTTTCCTGATGCCCGTTGATCAAACGTCAACCCGCCTGCGCAACCGTTCCTTTCAATCTGGAGTGTTCTCAATGTCAGCCTCTCGCGACGCCACGCCAAGCCTGCCCGTGGTAACCCGCTCGACTTCCGCGCAAGAGATTGCGCTGCTGAGCGACCAAGCAGGTGCGGTAATCATCCGCAACTTCATGACCCCTGAACAAGTCGTACGGATCAACAACGAACTCGACGCCCCCCTGGCCGCGCTCGATGCCGGCTCCAGGCACGAGCACGAGCTGATCGCCGAGTTCCATGGCCATCAGACCAAACGGCTAACCAACCTCGTCACCCACAGCAAGACCTTTCGTGAGGAAGTCCTCGATGACGACCTCTTCCACGAACTGGGGAACGTGCTTTACGCCCCGGAGTCCGGTGACTGGTGGCTGACCACGGCCCAGTTGATCGAAATCGGCCCAGGCAACAAAGCGCAAATGCTGCACCGTGACATGATGCAGTACCAACCGTTCGTGGCCATGAACAAACATGCGCCACGCGCCATCACCAACCTGATGCTGGCGCTGACCGATTTCACCGAGGAAAACGGCGCCACGCGCTTGATCCCCGGGAGCCAGGACTGGGATGACTTCGACGATGTCGGCACCCCAGAGATGACGATTCCTGCCCTGCTCAAAGCCGGGGATGCCGTGCTGTTCGGCGGCAAGGTCGTTCACGGTGGCGGGGCCAACGTGACCACCGACTATTACCGTCGCGGGCTGACCATCCCGATGCAGGCTTCGATAATCACGCCTGAAGAAGCCTACCCGTTGATCGTGCCGCTCGAGCTGGTGCGCACGCTTTCTCCGCGGGTACAGAAGATCCTCGGTTTCCGCTCCCAATACCCCAATGGCAGCCCTGGCCTTTGGCAACATAACTACGCAGACCTGGCGGATTACCTTCAGCTCTAGCGTCCAGCGTTGACTTGCCTGGGCCTGAAGGTGCCACGACCACCCATTCGCCCAGGCAAGAAAACAGGCCAGGCATCGGTTTGCGATGCCTGGCTTCTGAGCGAGTGGCCAACCCTTCACTCCTGGTAGGGCATTACCCCTCGGCGTGAAAACAATACAGGTACACCTTCGGCGTTGAACAACGCCGCCGTCAGTGAAAGGCCATCCGCGGTCTGCGTTTCCTGGAAACTGTGCCCGCCATCGCTGCTCTGCACGCTAAGCCCATCCAGCCCGACCGCCAGCACACGAGAGCCGGCTACCGCTACGCAAGTGACAGAGCCCTTGCTTTGCGTTGGCACTCGGTGAAAGCCCTTGCCGTCCGCTGAACCCTGCAACAGGGTACCGCGCTGGCCGCCCAGCAGCAGACGTCCATCGGCCAGTACCGCGCCTGCCCACAGGGTGCCTTCGTAGCCAGTATCCAGGTAACGCCAGTTTTTACCCTGGTCCTCGGAATGCAGTACCTGCCCATGCTCGGCCGTGGCGTACAGCGTGCCGCGGCTGTCGGCAAACAGCCCCATCAGGTTGAGGTCGGCCCGCTTGGCCCCCGGCGGGGCCTGAAGCGGCTGCTCGGACCACGTCTGGCCCCCATCCTCGGTAGTCAGCACCAACGACCAGAGGCCTACCGCAACACCCTGACGGGCATTGAAGAAGTGCACCGCGAACAGTGGCCGGTCTTCTTCGGTGGCCAGGCGCTGGACCTGCCAGGACTCCCCGCCATCGGTGGTGATCAGGATCGCGCCCCAGTGGCCAACCGCCCACCCGCGTTTGGCATCCACGAAAGACACGCCCGTCAATGGTGTGGACAGCGGTACCGAACTCGCCTGGCGCCACTGCAGGCCCTGGTCGTCGGACAACAACACGACACCGTGGTCGCCCACGGCAACCACGCGCGCACCGGCCCAGCCAGCGGCCAACATGGTGGCCTGCGTGGCATTGCTCGCCTGTACGGCCGGCACGGCCTGCAACGGCGCGGCCTGAAGAGACATCAGCGGCAATGCTGCTGCGAGCAAGGCCGCGGTGAATGAAACCCTGAACTTCATGCTTCTCTCCTCAGTGCACCAGCGCGCCGATCATGCGCACAGGGCGCTTACGTGGGAATACCCGCTCCAGCCAGACCGCGAAGGCCGGCAGCACGGTCATGGCCATGACCATGTTGACGATGAACATGAAGGCCAGCAGCTTGCCCATGTCGGCCTGGAACTTGAGCTCCGAGAACGCCCAGGTAGCCACGCCCACCGCCAGGGTAATGGCGGTGAAGATCGTCGCAACGCCCACCTCGAGCAATGCGTGCTCGACCGCCTTGGTGATCGACTGGCCGTGGGCCAGGTGCAGTTGCAGCCGGTTGTAGATGTAGAAGGCGTAGTCGACACCAATGCCCACGGCCAACACCATCACCGGCAAGGTAGCAATGGTCAGGCCGATCTGCAGTTCCTTCATGAACCAGTAGCCGATGAAGGTGCCGATGGTCAAAGGCAGGCAACAAACCAGCACTGCCCGCAGGTCGCGGTAGACGGCGAACACCAGCAGCGCGATCGCGGCATAGACATACAGCAGCATGGGAGTTTCGCTCTTCTCCACTTCTTCGTTGATAGCGGCCAGAACGCCGGCGTTGCCCGAGGCGAGGCGGATCGACAGGCCAGGCTGCGGATAGTCGCTGCGAAACGCCTTGGCGGCGTCCACCACTCGGTTGATGGTCGTGGCTTTGTGATCGGCCAGGTACAGGTGCACCGCCGACATGCTGCAGTCGGTACGCACCAGCCCGGGCGTGCGCGCCACCTCGGTGGCCAGCGCGGCATAGTTCATCGGGTCGATGGGCACCGCGGCCATTTTGGGATTGCCTTCGTTGTACCCCTCGTTGAACTGACGCATGTTGCTGGAGAAGGAGGCCACCGACAGCACACCGGGCACCCCCTGCATGGCCCAGACGAAGCGATCCTGGTACTGACCCGCCGCGACATCCTCGCAGGCCGCCGCCTCGCCTTCACCAGAGGCCCCCTGGTTGGCTTCGAAAACCACGCTGAGCCAGTCGAGGCCAATGTCGTAGCTGGTGGCGATCGAGACCGCATCGCGATTGAAGCGCGAGTCCTCACGCAACTCCGGCGCACCCGCCTGCAACGAGCCGACGACCCGGTCGTGGCTTTGCCAGATCGCCACCAGGAACACCACCAGGGCCACGCCAAGCACCCACTGTGCGTTACGCCACTCGGCGAGCCGGGCCAGGCCTCGCAGCCAGCGGGTACGGCGCTGCCGGGAAACTTCCTGGGCAGCCGCATAGCGATCGTCCACCCGCAGCATGGAGGCCAGCAATGGCAGCATCAGCAGGTTGGTGATGATCTTGTAGGCCACACCGAGGGAGGCCGTGATGGCGACTTCTCGTACCATCGGGATAGGAATCAGCAGCAGCGTCACGAACGACACCAGTGCGGTCACCAAGGCCAGTGTTCCCGGTATCAGCAAGCCGGTGAAGCTCGAGCGCGCCGCCTCTTCGGCACTCTTGCCGATAGCGATCTCGCGCACGATGAAGTTGATTTGCTGCACGCCATGGGAAACCCCGATGGCGAACACCAGGAAGGGCACCAGCACCGCCAACGGGTCGAGCCCGTACCCCAACAGGCGCAGGCTGCCGAACTGCCACACCAGCGAGGCCAGCGAACAGACCAGCGCCAGCAGCGTGAAGCGCAGTGAGTGGCAATACCAGTACACCGCCCCCGCGGTCAGAAGCAACGCAAGCAAACAGAACTCCAGTACGGCTGAAGCACCGTCAGCGATGTCGCCGATCTGCTTGGCGAAACCGATGATCTGGACTTCGAATTCGCCATCCTCGAATTGCTGGCGGATCTCTTTTTCCAGCCTGTGGTTGAACGCCACATAGTCCAGGTGGGCGCCATTGGTGCCGTACTCGTTGAGTTCCACCGTGATCATCGCGCTGCTCTGATCACGGGAAACCAGCGTGCCGATGAAACCACCCTGGGCAGTGGAGTTGGCGATCGTCGCGATGATCTGGTCATCCAGGTGATCGGGAGAAACCGTACCCGGTACCAGTGGATCAGCGCGAAAACCTTCTTCGGTGATTTCGTTGACGAAGGCATTGGGCGTCCACAGGGACCGCACACTGCTGCGCGACACTCCAGGAAGGAAGGTCACTGCCTGGGTGACGTCATACAGCCGCTTCAGGCCCGGGGCGCTCCATATATCGCCCTGTCGGGCCTTGACCACGATGGTCAGCCGGTTCGCTCCCAGCAGGTCGTTGCGGTAGGCCTCGAATGTCTTGATGTATTCGTGGCCTAGCGGCAACTGCTTTTCGAAGCCAGCATCCATGCGCAGTTGCACGGCGAACCAGCCCATGATCAGCGTGAACACCGCCAGGCTCGCCAGCACCAGACGACGATGCCCGAACAACACACCCTCGACGCGTGACAACAGGCCACGTGCCGGGGCTTCAGATAGCTTTACAGAACCGTTCACGGCAGGCCTCACAAGGTGCGGGAAATCGCGATGCCGACATAATCGCGGTCACGATAAAGCTGGTCGTAGGGGGTTTCGCCGCCCATGAACTTCGCGTAGTTGAGGGAAATCTGCCAACTGGCCGGGTTTCGTACGAAATTCAGGTACAGGTTCATGCTGCTCGCGTCTTCGGTGAAGGTGGCGCTCAGGTTCGGCGTTCGCCCGCCAAGCGAGCGCGAGTAGAAGACGCCGGGCGTGACCTGCCAGCCCGGCAGCAACGTGCCGTCATAGGTCAGGCTGAAGTCCAGGTTGATGCCCGACGAGGTCTTGTCGCCACGGGACTTGGGCGCTGTCGCAGGATCCAGTTGCCAGGCATTGAGCCCTGGGGCGAGTGGTTCGCCATTGACCTCGTCATGCAGCCCGGGGTACTTGATGACCACCAGTTCCGATAGCAGGGTGCCCGTGCTGGCCCCGGTGAAATCGAGCAGCGTCGGGGAGTTGGACGGCGTGAAGCTGTAAAGGCCGGTGAGGTGCCACTGGAATTTCTTTTCGTCTTTCCAGCATTTGCCCCCATTGCTGGAACACAGGTCGACGACAGGGTTGAGCATGACCGAATCCTTCGGCCGGTAAGAAAGCTCCGTACCGACTGCCCAGTCACCGATCGGCATGTTGGCACTGACGCCATACATCATCCGGTTTTCCTGGTATTCCCAGGTGGGTGCCGCCGCGAACGTGTTCGGGTCAAGAATGGCGACGCGCAACGACGGCAACTTGTCGTGATAACGCATCACGTAGAAGCCATAGTTGATGTCGCTGTCTTCCGGCTGCCAGCGCAGCGAAAGGCCCCACTGGCCGCTGTCGCGGGCGTCCTTTTCGGAGAACCCGTAGTCTCCCCTGCCCTCGCCCAGTGCGTTGGTGTTTGACCAATAGCTGCCCACCGGCGGCAACTCGCTCTTGTTCCAGCGGAACTGATAGTAGGCCTCGACGTTGACACCCGAGCCAAGGCCTGACGCAACACTGAGCATCGGCGCGGGCAGCACGGCCTCCTTGAGTTGCACGCCGGGGCGCGCCAAGGCCTGGTAGTCGTAGGCGTTGGTGTTGTTGATGCCACCGGCCACGAACAGGCTCTCGCCCCAGTTGATCACCTGGTTGCCCAGGCGCGCACGGACCCGCTGCCCACCCACGTCGAAGCCTTTGCTCACCCACAGGTCCAGCAGGCGGGCCTTGAAGGCGAGGTCGTCGCGGGCGTCGTCACTCAGCCCGTTGCTGCCGACGCTCTCTGGGGTATTGAACGACAGCGTGCCGGTGGTATCGGTGGCCGCGAAGTCGCGGATCCAGGTGCCACGCGCCATGAAGGTGACGTCCTCGGGCATCTTGAGCAACAGCTCATGGGTGCCCTTGAGGTAGTTGGTGAACATGTCGCCGCGGTCGTAGTTCAGGTCGCCCTGGTCCGCCACACCGGAGCTCTGCGCCAGGCAGCCGGAGGGCACGTTGTGCCCGGTCGGCCCCTGGTTGATCAGGTTGCAGCCCCGCGACTCCGTACGCAGGCCCATGCCTGCGGTGATGGTGGAGTCGAAGGAACCATTGAGGGTTTCGGTTTCAAAGGTGAACCCCATTGCCAACGGGGTTGCGCACACGATGACAAGGCCTGACGCTTTCGTAATTATTTTTTTCATGCTGGCTCTCGATCTGACGTCGGTTTTAGCGCTCGCTGATGGCTCGCAGGTTATCCGAGGTGAAGAAGTCGCGCTTCAGGCGAGGGTTGCCACTGTCTTCGGTGATCCAGCGAATATCGTGTTTGCCTGCCCCGATCGAGGTCATGTCGAAGAGGTAACGACCATCGGCCAAGTTGTACTGGACCTGGGCCTGCACGTCGCAAGCGCCGGTCTCGTAAACGGGAATCGAGAACCCTTCACGCACCTTCCAGATCTGCCCTTGCTTGTCGAAGTCGACGGCCAGCAGCGGGTTCCAGCTGTCCTCGTCGATGTAGAACATGCGCTTGGGCGCCTGGTGGCGCATGCCTTGGCGGACATTGGCCTCGACCACCCAGACGCGATGCAGCTCATAGCGACGCGACTGCGGCGCGATCGAGTCGTTGCCGGCGAACGCTTCTACCTTGGCGGCGGTGTCGTAGGCCCCGAAATCGTTGTAAGGTACCAGCAGCTCCTGCTTGCCGATCAGCTTCCAGTCGAAACGGTCCATGGTGCCGAAGAAGACGTTTGCCTCGTCCACGGTGTACTGGTTGTCCAGGCCGATCTGAGGCGCGTCGTAGGAATATGAGGGCATACGGCGCACGCGACGCTGGCCAGGGAAGTAGTAGAAGGTCGTGGCCTGCTCGCCGGCCACAGCCGTTTGCACGGCGGACTGACCGGCCAGCGCAGCGGGCGCCAGATAGTTGAAGAAGGTCGCGTTTTCCAGGCGGCCGTAGGACGAGAAAAGCGCACTGCCCTTCTTGCCCCAGGGGGTCAGGAAGAAGGTGTCGGTCGACTGGCGCAGCCATTCCCCGCCCTTGCGAGGAGAAATACCTGAAATGCTCCGGGGGATTTCCACGCCAACGCCGCGATAGCGCAGCTTCATGTTCCACATCACCTCTGCACCGGTAGTGGGCATCGGGAACGGGACACCCGGAACATGGGCTTCTTCAAGGGCGACACCGGAAGCATCAAGCTTGGCGAAACCCACGTTCTGCCTGGTGTTCTCGGCCACGAAATCCGGCGCGCTGCAGGTACGACGGGTCGGGTAGACATCCATGCGATAGCCTGGGACTTTCTTGAACAGTTCGAGCTGCCCAGGCGACAGCTTGCTCGCATGCTGTGCCACATTGTTCGAGTCGATGTTGTAGAGGGGCTTATCACCCTTGAACTTCCAGTGCTCCCCTCGTACCTGGCCGTAACTCCATCCTGCCCCCTGCTGCCCTGGCTGTGCCCAGGCTGGAATATCGCCGCTAGAACTGGCGGCGCTCTCGCCCCCCAGCGGCGTCAACTTCGAACCCAGCGCCTCCGCCCCCTGGGGCGCAGCCTGTACCGAACAGATCGCGGTCGAGGCCGCAAGGGTAACCAGCAGCTGCCTGAAAATACGGCGGGCGGATACGACACTTTCCGACCGTGCAGTGACTTGTTTCATTGGAGGATCCTCAAACGAAGGGCTTGGACCGGCTGCTCGACCCTTCGGGTGGAAAGATCGGCGCCTACTACATCCTGATCAAGCGACATGATCAACTGACCATGTCATGTGATCAACACGCAAGCCACATGCCAGAATGCGTCATAGGCGGATTACGCTAGAGAAATCAGCGAGTTGAATTTATTTATCGACTAATGCGTGCCTGGCGCCTGCACATTATTGGGAAGTAAGGAAACATGTGTTACCAAAAGATGCCTTTTAATAGTGCGCCACCTAAAGGTCTACCACTGCCACACTGAACCCTAACTATTTTTCGCTTATCCAGGCCCATGACTGACGCGAATGATTCACCCATAAAAAAACCGCCCCTAGGGGCGGTAAAAAAGCAGGCTTTCGCCCGCCATGGAGTAACAGCAGATATCAAACTACACATCCCGTCTGCCATTGAACAGCCCGTTAACCAACCCGCAACTTAACTGGGATGAAGCATGGCATGCGAGGGCAATTTCCTTGAGCGCTGAAGTGCCCCATAGGCATAAAACAACTGCACAATCGAATAGGACCAGGTCAGGAAGGCACAGCTCATGAAGATCATCTTGGTATCATCCCCCGGGATCGGGAAGAAGTCATACCGCAGCGCGATCGTCAGCCCCGCCGCCCCTCCCAGCAAGGTGGCCAGCGCGTGCAGCGACTCGCCGGCACGTACCAGCCGCCAGATAAAGTAGACCAGAAACAACGTGTACAACGACCACATCAACACATAGAAATAGGGCAGCAACTCTTTAAAGCTCGTCGACAGGTAGTAAAGGGCAGTCGCGGCAAACGCGGCCAAAAACAATATCACGTCCTTCACCGGCGACGGCTTATAATTATGCGTCACGGCCATCAACCCGAGCGTTGCAATAACCGGCACGCCGACCCCGCGGGAAAACGCATCCAGAAAGATGGCGACTTTATAATTGGCTTGCCACCCCGTGGCGATGAACGTCGTAAAGTTTGTTGCGGAAATACCGACAATCAAGAACTCCACGCCCAACAAATAATTCTTGCGCCTGATAAATGCAACACCATAACCCAAGCCACTCATCACCAGCAGCACGCATGCGATCAACGCAAACAAATCTATGAGTTCCACGATAACAGCCTCTGTCAAAAGGGTCGCGCCGTAGTTCTGCACATACGGGCATAGAACACGCACATCAATTGCAATCAGCCCTTCCTGGCCTTGTCTTTACGCACTTTTCTATCGGTCCAGTCATCCAGCAACTTGGCCGCCGCAAAGGCAGCGTGTACGGCGCACCATTGCAAGGGTTCAGGCAGCAAGGACGGCGTTTTGTGTTGCAGTGCTGCCAGCAGCTCAGGCGCCTGGCCGTTGATTTGCTGGGCAAACAGCTTGCCGATCAACGATTGCGTGCCCAGCCCGTGGCCCGAGCAGCCGGTGGCGTAGTAAATGTTCTGTTTCGCGCCCATGGCACCGATCACCGGCAGAAAGTCGTAGGCGCCACTGACGTAACCACTCCAGCAGTGCTTGACGCCAAGGCCTTGCAATGCCGGATAGCGCTCGCGCAGTACCTGCGCCAATGCCGCATAGGCGCCCTGGTCCGGGACATTGGGCGTCTTCGAACCGTAGGCATAACCTAGCTTCTTGACGGTCAACACCATCGTGCCGTGTGCCGTCAGGCGGTGGCTCTCCATGGTGTAGTGCGGCGTGATGATCCCTTCCCGCCCTTGCCAGCCGAGGGCAGCCAACTGCTGCGTCGACAGCGTTTGGGTTTCGATTGCCGACACCCGAATCGCCGCGACCTTGTTGCGCAACACCCCCAGCTGCGGGGTATAGGCGTTGGTTGCCAGCACCATCACCGGGGCGGTTGCACGGCCATGGGCAGTCTTGCAGGTAATGACCGGCCCTTCGCTGAAGCTCAGCAACGGCGTGCGTTCGTAGAGCTTCACCCCCGCCTCGATGGCCGCGCGCCGGAGGCCGCCGATGTACTTCCCTGGATTCAAGGTGCCGCCACATTGCTCGGCGGCGAACAGAAACGCAGGGGGGATGCCCCGCGCACGCATCTCGGCACCTTCGACGAAGCGGCTCGTCGCCCCCAGTGTCTGACCCAGCGCCATGTTTTCCCGCAAGCGCTTCTCCTGACTGGGATGAACACCTGCCCGGAGCACGCCCGAAGGGTTGTAGTCACAGTCGATACCCAAGGTTTTGAATCGACCTTCCACGTAGGGCACCGCCTCGTCATAGAACCTGACGAACTGCGTGGCCTGCTCCACGCCCACCCGTTTGACGAACATATCGTACTCGATGCCCATGCTGCCCAGCAGGTAGCCGGCATTGCGGCCACTGGCACCGAAGCCGGCGAATTCCTGTTCCAGCACGATCACATCCGCCCCGAGCGCCTTGAGTTCCAGCGCGGTCGACAGCCCGGCAAAGCCGGCGCCGATCACGATCACATCGGCCTGCGCGTCACCTTCGAGGGCCGGCTGCAGATCAGCCGGTCGCTCTACCCATCCCCCCAGACCGCGAAACTTCAACGGTGCTGAGTCACCATCGGCCGCATTGTTCAAGGCATTCATTCGCGTCACTCCCAGAATTATCAGAAGCCTTTACCCGGCTCGGAGAATGCCGGCATGCCCAGGAGTTCCTGCGGGTCGCGCATCTGGCCATCGATTTCCACCCACCCCAGCAGCGTCGAACTGGCACTCCAGCCCAGCAGGCGTTGCATTTCGCTCGGGAGCTGGCGAACACGTTCGACGGGAATGGACAGGAAGTGATTCTCTTCAAGGCGCAGGAAGGCCAGGTCGTAGGCCATTGTCAGGCCAGTACGAGGCGCTGCCGTCGTGTTGGCGCCGCCGCCGTGATACACCGAGCCGATCCACAGCAGCGCCGAACCTGCCTTCATCTGCGCGGCGACGGTTTCTTCCTGGGTCGGCATTCGTTCGTCATCCCATTGATGGCTACCGGGGATGACGCGCGTCGCACCGTTTTCCTCGGTGAAATCTGAAATGGCCAGCATCATTTGCAGCCTGGCCTCACGCCCATACTGCGGGTGCCGCCAGAGCGAAGTGGCATCGTCACGGTGCAGGGGCTGGAGGCCTTGGCCCGGGCCAATCTGGATCGCCTGGGTGATGCTCAGTTGAATATCAGGCGCCATCTCGATGCGGTCGCTGCCCACCCAGACATGGGTAGGGGTTTGCAGGATCTGCCTGGCCGCGCCAAGGAACAGCGGGTGCAATGCCACCTCCACGGCGGTGTCGCTGCGCCCAATGATTCGGGCCACACGGCGGGTCTGGGTGCCGGCGAAATATGGATCGACACCACAAGGCGTGACCTTCAGGTAGCTGTCCAGTTCTTCGGTGAGGGACTTCAGCGTTGCCGGCGAAACAAAGTCGGCAATGATGACGCCGCCGTCACGCCGAATGATGTCCACCACCTGCTCGATCGAGGCATCGCTGCTGACTGTGGAGAGCGCTCGTGTATCCATCTGCTTTCTACCTGTCTGGTTTTGTCATTGTTCTGCCCACCGAGGCCGGGCGACTTGGGTGGTGAACTCATCATCACCGAACATGGTCACTTGATCAAGTCATTTGATTTTCATTTTTCGTACCTTCCTTTGCCCATGCGGTATGGGATTGCATCGACTCATGGATTGAGGCTTGACCTTGCGCTAGCATTCGTCACCGTCAACGCCGGGCCAAGGGGCCGGCGGCAATACCGAAAAGGGAGAACGCTCAATGGCTCGGATTGGTGCTGAAGAGCGCAGGCAGGACTTTATCGAGGCCACCGTGAAGGTGATCGCGGAACATGGGGTGGCCAACGCCACAACCCGGCGAATCGCTGCGGCAGCAGATTCGCCGCTGGCATCGTTGCACTATGTCTTCCACACCAAGGACGAGCTGTTCTATGCGGTCTACGAGTCCTTGATCAACATGCCGCAACAATCGTTGCAACACGTGCCGACAGGCGCCACGGCGGCGGAATCGGTGGGGGAAATGTTGCGCCAGCTTGTCAACTGGTTCACCGCTCATCCTGAGATGGCGACCACGCAGTTCGAACTGTTTTGCTGGAACCTGCGCAACAACCCGGAGATGGCAACCAAGATCTATGCCGTTTCCCTCGAAGCGGCCCAACAGGCCATCGTGAAGGTCACCGACGGCGCACTGGACCAGGCAGCACTGACCACTATCAGCCGCTTGCTGATCAATCTGTTCGACGGCCTGATGCTCGCCTGGTCCGCTCACGGCGACCGTGCACGCCTGGAGGCCGAGACCGAGACCGCCTGCCAGGCAGTCAAGTTGCTGGTGGCCAGTTACTGAGGCCCCACAGGATTCGCCGTGCTGCGTCGCTGCACGGCGATCCCCTCCCCCTCCGGCTCTGAAAGCCGCAGCGCCCCCCTTCGAACGTTCCGATGACGATATCTACCAGACTGACCCAGTCTGATCGTTGATCGGCGAAGTAACAGGTGCAAATCATCCTGAAATAGCAGTGACGTGGTGCATTTTGCACCTTGTCCCACCCTTCCTGCGACCTTATTCTGAGTCAAATGATCAAGTCAAAAGATCAGTCTCTATAACACAACAATAGGAGGCGACATGTCCTCTCACACTGCTCTTCCGGTTGAGCCGCTCGATGTTCTGATCATGGGAGCCGGTGTGTCTGGCATCGGCGCGGCGGCCTACCTGCGACGCAATCAACCGAACAAGACCTTTGCCATTCTCGAGTCCCGCGAGCGCATGGGGGGTACCTGGGACCTGTTCCGATACCCCGGCATCCGCTCCGACTCGGACCTCTACACCTTCGGTTTCGACTTCAAGCCCTGGACCAAGGCCAAGTCCTTGGCGGACGCCGCGGATATTCTTGAGTACCTGAGCGAAGCCATCGACGAGCACCAGCTGGCTCCCTTCATCCAGTACCAGCAGAAAGTCATCTCGGCCAACTGGCAAAGCGACAAGGGCTTGTGGTCGGTGCGTGTCGAGGATGGCCGCACGGCGCAGATCCGCACGGTCGAATGCCGCTGGCTGTTCAGTGCAGGCGGTTACTATCGCTATGATCAGGGCTTCAGCCCCCGGTTCGAAGGCAGCGAACAGTTCAAGGGCCAGATCATCCATCCGCAACACTGGCCGGAAGACCTCGACTACACCGGCAAGCGCGTCGTGGTCATTGGCAGTGGCGCAACTGCGGTAACCCTGATCCCGGCCATGGCCGACAAGGTCGCCAGCATCACCATGCTGCAGCGCACGCCCTCCTACATCATCAACCAGCCCGCCAACGATGGGGTTGCAGCGTTCCTGCGCAAGGTCCTGCCCGCGCAAACCGCCTATTCCCTGACGCGCTACAAGAACGCCAAGATCACCCTGGCCTTCTGGGGCTTCTGCCAGCGCTTCCCCAAGCTTTCGAAGAAACTGCTGCTGTGGCTGACCCGCAAGGAGTTGCCGAAAGACTACCCGGTCGACGTGCATTTCAACCCGCCCTACAACCCTTGGGATCAGCGCCTGTGCTCGGTGCCCGAAGGCGATTTGTTCAAAGCCATCAGCGCGGGCAATGCCGACATCGTCACCGATCATATCGAGCGGTTTACCGAGCACGGTGTATTGCTCAAGTCAGGCAAGATGCTCAAGGCCGATATCATCGTCACCGCCACGGGGCTGAACGTGCAGCTGTTCGGCGGCATCACCCTGCACAAGGACGGCAAACCGGTCGTGCTCAGCGAGACCCTGGCCTACAAAGGCATGATGCTCTCCGGTGTCCCCAATTTTGCGTTCGCGGTGGGCTACACCAACTCATCCTGGACCTTGAAAGTCTGCCTGCTGTGCGACCACTTCTGCCGCTTGCTGGGCTTGATGGAGCGCGAAGGCTACAACGTCTGCGAGCCCAAGGCGCCGGAAGGCGTCGAAACCCGCCCCTTGCTCGACTTTGGTGCCGGCTACGTACAGCGCGCGTTGGACAGCATGCCGCGCCAGGGCCCGCGCGAACCCTGGGTGATGTCGATGGATTATTTCCGCGACGTCAAACTGCTGCGCCGTGGCGCGGTGACAGACAAGTGCCTGAAGTTCACCGCAGTACCCAATGCGCCCTTGCACGCCGATGTCCAGTTGCAGCAGCAAGGTAGCCGCCGATGAGCACCGATCGCTTCTGCGAGCTGGCAGGCGAGCGCAGGCTCTGCTATCGCAGCCATGGCCATGAAGCCGCCCCGGCAGTCCTGCTCATCGTCGGCCTGGGGCTGCAACTGACCTACTGGCCGCAAGCGCTTATCGACGGCCTGGTCGAGCGGGGGTTTCGGGTCATCACGCTGGACAACCGTGACGCGGGCCGCTCGTTCTTCACGGATGTGGCGCCCCCCACGCCCCTGCAGCAGTTCCTGCGCAAGCGCACGCCCGGCTATGACCTGGGGGACATGGCCAGCGACGTGATCGGGCTCATGGACGCTTTGCATCTGGAAGCGGCGCATGTGGTGGGGATGTCGATGGGCGGCATGATCGCCCAGACACTCGCCGCGCGTTACCCCGAGCGCGTCAGCACGCTTACCTCGATCTTTTCCACGACAGGCTCACTGCGCGTCGGCCAGCCGGCGCTTAAAGCCCTGTTCAAGCTTCTGCGCCGCCCACCGCGTAACCAGCACGAAAGCGTTCGCGACTACGTGGACATCATGGGGCTGATCGGTTCGCGGCTGGAGTGGAACGAGCCGGCCTTGCGTGACTACGCCATGCAAGCCTGGCCGCGAGGTGGCGGTGAGGCCAGCAACCTCGGCACCGCCAGGCAGATCGGCGCGATCATCAACTCCGGTGACCGTACCCAGGAGTTGCAGCGGATTCGCTGCCCCACGCTGGTCATTCATGGCGACAAAGACCTCATGGTCGCCACCAACGGCGGGTTTGCCACGGCGTCGGCGATTCGCGGCGCCAACCTGGTGCTGCTGCCCGGGATGGGGCATGACTTGCCGACGTGCCTGTCGGGCACGCTGCTGTCCCTGCTGACGGGGCACATGCGTTAGCACAGATTTTCTTTTAGGGGCCCGTCGCTTGGTCGCCCCTCTTTTTATTCCGCTGGAGCCTTTTCGCAACAGGTTTACGCAAGACCCAAAACAACAACATTCAGGCCCGTGCGTAACCGCCAGGCCCACATTACACGCCCGAGCCGTTAAACACGGCCAGGCGCGGATGCCCCTCCACTGCCCTTTCGACAATGACAACAATTGAGCAAGAGGTACGTATGGAATTCAAGTTTCTACTCCCCAGCAAAATCGTGATGGAACCGGGCCTGCGCGAGCGCACCGGTGAACACCTGCGGCAACTCGGCCTGGCCCGCGTGTTGATCGTGACCGATGCCGGGGTCAAGGCAGCAGGCCTGCTGGACAGCGTCTACGCCAGCCTCGACAAGGCCGGTATCGCCTACGAGGAAGTGGCGGACATCAAGGCCAACCCGCGCAGTGACGACATCAACCACACCGCCCAGCGCTATCGGGGCACGGGTATCGACGGCCTGCTGGCCGTGGGTGGCGGCAGCGCGATGGATGCGGCCAAGGCCATCAGCCTGCTGCTCACCCACGACGGCCGTATCGAGGACTACGAAGGGTCGTTCACGCTTACCCATGCCATCCCGCCCATCGTCGCCATCCCGACCACGGCCGGCACCGGCAGCGAAGTGACCTGCTTCTCGGTGATCACCGACACCGCCCGCCACTTCAAAATGAACGTGCTGGACTATCGCATCGGCCCGGTGCTGGCATTGCTCGACTCCCATATCACCGACACGCTGCCGCCGTCGATTGCAGCCGCAACCGGCATGGATGCCCTGACCCATGCCATCGAAGCCTACACCTGCCGCGTGGCAAACCCGATCAGCGACGGCCTGGCGCTGCATGCCATCCGCCTGATCAGCCAGCACCTCAAGGCGGCCGTGCAGGAGCCCGACAACCAGGCGGCCCGGGAGCAGATGCTGGTGGCCAGCCTGATTGCCGGCATGGCCTTCGGCAACGCCGACGTCGGCAGCGTGCACTGCATTTCCGAAGCCATCGGCGGCATGTACGACACGCCCCACGGTGTGGGCAACGCGATCTTCCTGCCCTTCGTGTTCGGTCACAACCGTGATGCCGATATCGTCCGCCATGCCCAGGTCGCCTACGCGTTTGGGATCGACCCCACGCTGTCTCCGGTCGATGCCGCCGAGGCCGCCGTCGGCCATCTGTTCCAGATGAGCAAGGACCTGGGCATCCCCCGCTTCGCCGAGGTCAAGGGTGTGCGCGAGGAAGACTTCCCGACCATTGCCGAGAAGTCCAAGCAGAACTTCTCGGACGCCAGCAATGCCAAGGCGATGTCCGTAGAGGCCTACCACGACATCATCACCACCGCTTACCACTTCGTCGCGTAAGAGGGCTCCGTCATGAGTCAGTCAACCTCCGGCGCCTCGTTGAGGCGCAGCCTGGGCCCGTTTTCCGTGCTGCTGTTCGGCCTGGCCTTCCTGGCCCCGCTAATCGTCTTCGGCACCTACGGCGTGATCACCCAGGCCAGCGGCAACACCACGGCCATGGCCTACCTGGTCGCAGCCACCGGCGTTGTGTTCACGGCCTTGAGCTATGGCCGACTGGTCAGGGTGTTCCCGGTGGCAGGTTCGGCCTACACCTACACCCGCAAGATGCTCAATGCCAACCTCGGATTCATGGTGGGCTGGGCCGCCCTGCTGGACTATTTCTTCATCCCGATGCTGATCTGGCTGCTCGGCGCCAGCTACCTCAACATGGCGTTCCCCGAGGTGCCCCAGTGGGTGTGGATCACCGGCTTCATCGTCTCTACCTCGCTGCTCAATGTGCTCGGCATCCAGGTGGCCAACCGCTTCAACGTGCTGTTGATGGTGGTGCAACTGGTCATCATCGCCGTGTTCATCGGCCTGTGCGTGCACTACATCGTGGCAGCCAACGGCCCTGGCGGGCTGCTGTCGGCCAAGCCGTTCTTCAACCAGGACGTGCCCTTCGCCACCAGCATGGCCGGCGCCGCCATCGCCGCCTACTCGTTCCTGGGCTTTGACGCGCTGTCCACGCTGAGCGAGGAAACCCGCGACCCTGGCCGCACGCTGCCGCGCGCCATCCTGCTGGTCGCCTTGATCGGCGGTTCGGTCTACGTCGGCTCCTCGTACTTCATGTACCTGGCGCACCCCTCCCCCACGTTCGAGCTTGTGGACGGGGCCGCCTTCGAGATTGCCCGGATGATCGGCGGCGACCTGTTCTTCGCCGTGGTCCTGACCGGGATCATCGTCGCCCACTTCGCTGCGGGGATGTCATTCCAGGCCAGCGTGGGCCGGCTGCTCTACGCCCTTGGCCGGGACAACCAACTGCCCCGGCGGCTGTTCGGCGCGCTGCACCCGCGCTACAAGACCCCGGCCTTCAACATCTTGCTGTGCGGTGTTTTCGGCACCGCCGGGTTTGGCCTGACGATCGCAACCGCGACTTCCCTGGTCAACTTCGGCGCCTTTCTCGCCTTCACCGCCGTCAACCTGTGCGCCTTGCGGCTCACCTTCGATGCGCGCGTCAAGGACGGCGCCGGGTTGCTGCGCGGGGTGCTCTTTCCGCTCATCGGCCTGGTCACGGCCGGGTGGATGCTGGTCAGCCTGGATAAAGACGCCCTGATCATGGGCGGTTGCTGGCTCGGCCTTGGGCTTGTCTACCTCGCCTGCCGGACCAGCCTGTTCCGTAACCCGGTCCCCGACGCCCTGGTATAGCCCCCTCTTCCCATCGAACGCTCTGACGACAATCACAAGGCAGGCCACAGGCCTTGCCGCTCAATGACGAGATCGACATGCAAACAAAACTGCTGATCAATGGTGCCCTCGTAGCCGGCGAAGGCGACCACGTGGACGTCTACAACCCCTCCCTGGGCCGCGTCCTGGTACAGACCCACGAGGCCAGTCATGCACAGGTCCATGCCGCAGTGCAAAGCGCGGATGCGGCCTTCGAAGCCTGGTCGCAAACACCGCCCAAGGACCGTGCGGCACTGCTGCTCACCCTCGCCGACCGCATCGACGCCCAGGCCGCGGTGTTCGCCCGCCTGGAGGCGGACAACTGCGGCAAGCCGTTCACGGCCGTGCTGCAGGATGAACTGCCCGCCGTGTCGGACGTGTTCCGCTTCTTCGCCGGCGCCGTTCGCTGCCTGCAAGGCTCGGCGGCGGGCGAGTACATCCCGGGGCACACCTCGATGATCCGCCGCGACGCGGTCGGTGTCGTCGCCTCCATCGCGCCGTGGAACTACCCGTTGCTGATGGCGGCGTGGAAGCTCGGCCCGGCCTTGGCCGGCGGCAACACCGTGGTCCTGAAGCCCTCCGAGCACACCCCGATGAGCACCTTGAAGCTGGGGGAACTGCTCGCCGATATCTTCCCCGCCGGGGTGGTCAATATCGTTCATGGGCGCGGCGCCACGGTGGGTGAGCCGCTGACCAGTCATGCTCTGGTGCGCATGGTGTCGCTGACCGGTTCCGTACGTACCGGAAGCCGCATCATCGAAGGCACGGCCGACAGCGTTAAGCGCATGCATATGGAGCTGGGGGGAAAAGCCCCCGTGCTGATCTTCGACGATGCCGACATCGACGCCGCCGTCGAGGGCATTCGCGCCTTCGGCTTTTACAACGCCGGCCAGGACTGTACGGCCGCGTGTCGCCTCTATGTGCAGAAGGCGGTCTACCCGGAGTTCGTTCGCAAGCTTGGCGAAGCCGTGTCCAGCATCAAATGTGGGTTGCAGGATGACCCGGCAACCGAAATGGGCCCGCTGATCACCCAAGAGCACCTGCAGCGTGTCGAGGGCTTCGTCAACCGGGCCAGGGAGCAGCCCCATATAGAGGTCGTCACGGGCGGCAAGCGCGCCGCAGGTGCCGGGTTCTTCTTCGAGCCCACGGTCCTGGCCGGCACCCGGCAGGAAGACGAGGTGGTGTGCCGTGAAATTTTCGGCCCGGTGGTAACGGTCTCGCCCTTCGAGGATGAGGCCCAGGTACTGGCCTGGGCCAATGAATCGGACTACGGCCTGGCCTCTTCGGTGTGGACCGCCGACGTGGGGCGGGCACATCGCCTGGCCGCCCGCCTGCAGTACGGCTGCACCTGGGTCAACACCCATTTCATGCTGGTGAGCGAAATGCCCCATGGCGGCGTGAAGCTGTCGGGGTACGGCAAGGACCTGTCCATGTACGGCCTGGAAGACTACACCCTGGTCCGCCACGTGATGTTCAAGCACTGACCGCCCCACGACACCCCATCATTGCAAGAGGTTATGCATGAACAAGATCGAAACGTTCGAAAGGCTCGAGTCCAACGTGCGGATGTACTGCCGCGACTTGCCGCTGGTGTTCGATACCGCCCAGGGCAGCAAGATCCGCGGCGAAGATGGCCGCGAGTACCTGGACTTCTTCGCCGGCGCCGGAGCCCTGAACTATGGCCACAACGACCCGCGCATGCGCGATGCGTTGATCGCCTACCTGTCGGCCAACGGCGTGACCAATGCCCTCGACCTGCACACCACCACCAAGCGCCAGTTCCTGGAGTCGATCGAGCGTGACCTGCTCAAGCCACGAGGCTGGGACTACAAGGTGCAGTTCACCGGCCCGACCGGTGCCGATGCCGTCGAAGCGGCATTGAAGCTGGCGCGCAAGGCGACCGGGCGCACCAAGGTCGTCTCCTTCTACGGGGCTTACCACGGCATGACGGCCGGTGCGCTGGCGGTCACTGGGAACCGCACCCGCCGAGGCCCCGGGCTGTCCAACGACGTGGTGTTCGTACCGTACGAAGACAGCCCTTACGGTGAGTTCGACAGCATGGGCTTCCTCGAGCGGCTGGCCAACGACCAGGGCAGCGGATCGGAACTGCCAGCCGCCGTGATCGTGGAGTCGGTGCAGATCCAGGCCGGTGTCTACCCGGCCTCCAACCTGTGGTTGCAGCGTTTGCGCCAATGGACCCGCGATCACGGGGTGGTGCTCATCTGCGACGAGATCCAGGCTGGCTGTGGCCGCACGGGCGACTTCTTCGGTTTCGAGCGCTCCGGGATCGTGCCGGACCTGATCACCTGCGCGAAATCCATCGGCGGCTTTGGCCTGCCGATGGCGATCGTGTTGATCCGCGCCGGGCTGGATGTGTGGCAGCCGGGCGATCACATCGGCACGTTCCGCGGCAACCAGCTGGCCTTCCTGACCGCGCAGATCGCGCTCGGCTATTGGCGCGACGAGCAGTTCCTGAAGCTGCTGACCGACAACAGCGCGGCCATGACACGTGCGGTTGCCGGCTTCGCGGAGATCCCGGGCGTCGCCTCCGCCCGCTCGCGCGGCATGATCGCCGGCATCGATTTCGGCCGCGGCAACGTGGCCTTGGCCAAGGATGCCCAGCAGCGCGTTCTGCAAGCGGGCGTGCTGGTCGACCGCTGCGGCCCGAATGGCGAAATCATCAAGCTGATGCCGCCGGTGAACACCCCGACCGACCAGCTCGAACAGGGCCTGAACGCCTTCGGCGAGGCGGTCGCGGCAGCGCTTCGCCAGTAACTGCAGGGTCCAGGCGTGCACCCGGAGCGGACACTGGGCGCACGCCACCTGCTCACCTGCGGGCAACCCTCGCCCTGCGACAGGAACATGAGCCAATGAGCACCCACTCTTCAACCGTTCAGAACGATCTGGCGGCACTCATTCATCCCAACACCAACCTGGCCCAGCACCGAGAGGTCGGGCCACTCGTGATCGCCAGAGGTGACGGCGTCCGGGTCTTTGACGAGCAAGGCAATGCCTACATCGAAGCCATGTCGGGCCTGTGGAGCGCGGCATTGGGCTTCAGTGAACAGCGCCTGGTCGATGCTGCCGTCGAGCAGTTCAAGCAACTGCCCTACTACCACAGCTTCAGCCACAAGACCAATGCGCCTGCCGCAGCGCTCGCCGCCAAGTTGGCAGCGCTGGCGCCGGGTGATCTGAACCATGTGTTCTTCACCAACTCAGGTTCCGAGGCCAATGATTCGGTGGTGAAAATGGTGTGGTACGTGAACAACGCACTGGGCCGGCCCGCCAAAAAGAAATTCATCTCTCGACAACAGGCCTATCACGGCGCCACCGTCGCCGCAGCAAGCCTGACCGGCATCCCATCGATGCACCGTGACTTCGATCTGCCGGCCATCCCGGTTCATCACCTGACCTGCCCGAACTTCTACCGATTTGCTCGGCCAGGAGAATCGCAAGAGGCCTTTACGGTCCGTCTGGCGAACGAACTGGAACGCTATATCCTTGCCGAAGGGCCGGAAACCATCGCCGCGTTCATCGGCGAGCCGGTAATCGCGGCAGGTGGCGTGATCCCTCCTCCCACAGGCTACTGGGCGGCGATCCAGGCGGTGTGCAAACGCTACGACATCCTCGTGGTGATCGACGAAATCATCACCGGCTTTGGCAGGCTTGGCACAATGTTCGGCTCTCAGTTGTACGGCATCCAGCCCGACATCATGGTGCTCTCCAAGCAGCTCACCTCCTCATACCAGCCGCTGGCGGCCGTGGTGGTGTCCGATGCCATGAACGATGTACTGGTGAGCCAGAGCCAGCGCCTGGGGGCATTCGCCCACGGCCTGACCTGCACGGGCCACCCCGTCGCCACGGCGGTTGCGCTGGAAAACATCCGCATCATCGAAGAGCGCGATCTGGTCGGCCATGTGCAGCACCTGGCCCCCGTGTTCCAGCGCCACCTGCGCGCGTTCGAAGACCACCCGTTGGTCGGCAACGTCAGAGGCGTCGGGCTGATGGGCGGGATCGAACTGGTTGCCGACAAGGCCACCCGCCAACCGTTCGCCCAGCCAGGGACGTTGGGCGGCTACGTGTTCAAACAGGCTCACAAGCATGGGCTGATCATTCGCGCCATCTACGACACGATCGCCTTCTGTCCTCCGTTGATTACCACCCAGGACGATATCGAGGCGATCTTCAGCGCCTTCGAGCGGACGCTGGCTGACGCGACGGATTGGGCGCGCTCACAGCACCTGCTGTGAGCAAAGGCTGCATCTGATGGCTACTCACGTAAAACAACAATCATGAGGGTTTGACCGTGCGTGAACACAGTGATGAAAGCTTCGAGTTCGACGTTTCCGTGATCGGGCTCGGTGCCATGGGAACCATCATGGCCCAAGTGTTGCTCAAGCAAGGCAAGCGCGTCGCGATCTGGAACCGATCACCCGGCAAGGCCGCGGCACTCGTCGCCGCTGGCGCTCATCTGTGCGAAAGCGTCAAAGCCGCGCTGAGCGCAAGCCCGGCCACGATCTTCGTGCTCCTGGACAACCACGCGACCCACGAGGTCCTCGGGATGCCGGGTGTGGCGCGTGCACTCGCCCATCGTACGATCGTCGATTACACGACCAACGCCCAAGACGAAGGCCTGGCGCTTCAGGGCCTCGTCAATCAGGCGGGCGGCCATTACGTCAAAGGGATGATAGTGGCCTACCCCCGCAACGTCGGCCACCGCGAAAGCCACAGCATTCATACCGGCGATCGTGAAGCCTTCGAGCAGCATCGGGCGCTGCTTGAGGGGCTCGCCGGCCATACGGTGTTCCTTCCCTGGGACGAAGCATTGGCCTTTGCGACCGTCCTTCACGCGCATGCGTTTGCCGCGATGGTGACTTTCTTCGAGGCCGTGGGTGCCGGCGATCGTTTTGGCCTGCCTGTTTCGAAGACGGCAAGGCTCCTGCTCGAAACATCACGTTTTTTCGTCGCTGACGCACTCGAGGAAGCCGTACGCCGGCTCGAAACGCAAGATTTCAAAGGTGACCAGGCGAGGCTCGATGTGCATGCGGACGCCTTCGCGCACATTGCCCAATCCCTGCACGCACAAGGCGTCTGGACCCCGGTCTTCGATGCGGTGTGCCAGGTCGTGCAGCGTGCGGCCGCAATGGGCTACGGCGACCAGGACATCGCAGCCACGACCAAGTCATTCGCCCGCGAGCAAGAGCCAGGGCATTAACCGTGCTTTCGCGGATTGAACCCGACGACAACAACTATAAAAAACGCTGGAGGATCCTATGCGCCGATTTGGTTTTCTACTTGCCGTGTTGACGCTGGCCATTTTCCTGAGTGCCCTACTTGCCCCTCGGCCGTCCCTCGTCAACCGGGGGACGGCGCAGCACATGGGGCATCCGATTACCAGCATCGGGGAGATCTTCAGAGGTTACTAGCGAGCTATCACACGGCCGCTGGCACTCCTGCGCTTGCGGCCGCGGGTAACTCAATGATCGACGGCACCGCTGGCACCAAGGCCGGTCTGGCCACGGACGAACTGGTCGGCGAAGGCCGCCCTTTCGGCCTTGGCCCGCGCAGTGCGGTCCATCCGGGAAACCGCATACGCCACCAAAAACGCCAGCGGCATGGAGAACAGCGCAGGCTGGGTATAGGGGAACAGCGGTTCGGCAAAGTGCAACACATCCACCCACACCAGCTTGGAAAACACCACGAAGCCCATGGCACTGAGCAACCCGACGTAGCCAGCGGCCAATGCGCCGCGGGTGGTCAGCCCCGACCAGAACATCGACAGGAACAGCACCGGGAAGTTGGCCGAAGCGGCAATACCAAAGGCCAGCGCAACCATGAAAGCCACGTTGATATTTTCGAACAGGATGCCCAAGGCTATGGCCACCAACCCAAGGCTCAGGGTAGCCAACTTGGTCACCCGCAGCTCCTGCGCCTCGCTGGCCGCGCCCTTCATGATCACCCGCGCATACAGGTCATGGGCGATGGCGGACGCCCCGGCCAGAGCCAGGCCTGAAACCACAGCCAGGATGGTGGCGAAGGTCACTGCAGACAAGAAACCCAGCAGCAGGTTGCCGCCGACTGCCTGGGCCAGGTGCATGACCACCATATTGCCCCCGCCCAGCAGCTTGCCACCCACCTCACCGCCCTCGAAGAACTTCGGCTGCTGACTGACGATCACGATCGACGCCAGGCCCAGCAGGAAAATGACATTGAAGAAGTAGCCGATGAACCCGGTGGCATAGAGCACCGACTTGCGCGCCTCCCGGGCATCGCTGACGGTGAAGAAGCGCATCAGGATATGCGGCAGCCCGGCGGTGCCGAACACCAGCCCCAGGCTCAGCGACAGCGCGGTCAACGGGTCGGCCAGCAGGCTGCCGGGCGCCAGCAGGCGTTCGCCCAGGGCATGGGTGTCCATGGCCTTGCTCACCAGCGCGTCATAGCTGAAGTCGAACTCGCGCATCGCCAGGAACAGCACCAGCGAGCCGCCGACCAGCAGCAGGAACGCCTTGATGATCTGCACCCAGGTAGTCGCCACCATGCCGCCGAAGGTCACATACAGCATCATCAGCGCACCGACGATGACCACCGCGATGTGGTAGTCCAGGCCGAACAGCAACCTGATCAACTGCCCGGCCCCGACCATCTGCGCCACCAGGTAGAAACACACCACGGTCAGCGAGCCGATGGCGGCCATGGTGCGCACCTTGCCTTGGTCGAGGCGATACGAGGTGATATCGGCAAAGGTGAAGCGGCCCAGGTTGCGCAGCCGCTCGGTCATCAACAGCAGCAACACCGGCCAGCCCGCGAAGAAAGCGATGAGGTAGATGTAGCCATCCATGCCGGAGGTGTAGATGAGTGCGGTGATCCCCAACAGCGTCGAGGCGGACATGTAGTCCCCGGCCAGCGCCAGGCCGTTCTGCCAGCCCTGGATGCCGCCACCGGCGCTGTAGAAGTCTGTCGTCGAGCGTGTGCGACGCGCCGCCCACCAGGTGATGCACAAGGTGAACAGCACGAACACCATGAACATGCCGATGGCATGCAGGTTGAGCGGCTGACGCTGACCAGCGTCGAGCGAAGGCGAAGCCAGCAGCAGGCCTGAGTGCAGCAGCAGGGCCAGAGGTACGAGTTTTTTCATGCGCCCTGCTCCTCTTCCAGCCCGCTGAGCAGCGCCTGGGTCAGGCTATCGAACTCGCCATTGGCCCGGTACACGTAGAACGCCGACAACGCACAGAAGAACACGAACAGGAAGGCGCCGGCAGCCACGCCCACGGTCATGTTCGACCCCTGGGCCAGGCGCCTGGCAATCAGTTCGGGCCAAAACGATACCAACCCGATGTAGCCATAGAACGTGGCCAGAATCAGCACGAACAGGCTCAGGGTGAAACGGTTTCTGCGCGCCACCAGTTGCTGGAACCGGGCATTGGCGCGAACACGCGCGTATAACAGGCTGGACATGAGACACCTCGGTCAAAGTCGTTGTTGTTATGGGTGTACAGGCGTTGCACTCGATCAATGCTCGGCGTCGGCGATCTGCGCCTCCTGTTGCCGGGCCCACTCACGCAGGACGAACTTCTGTATTTTTCCAGTGGCGGTCTTGGGCAGGTCCACGAGCGACACATGGCGCGGCGCCTTGAAGTGCGCCAGACGCTCACGGCACCAGCGGACCAGGTCGTCCCCGCTGGCCAGTGCATCAGCGCGCAGCGTGACGAAAGCGTGAGGTGTCTCGCCCCAGCGCGAATCCGGACGCGCCACCACCGCAGCCTCGACCACCTCGGGGTGCTGGTAGAGCACTTCTTCTATCTCCAGCGAACTGATGTTCTCGCCGCCAGAAATGATGATGTCCTTGGCTCGGTCCTTGATTTCCACATAGCCGTCCAGGTGCAGCACGGCCAGGTCGCCCGTGTGCAGCCAGCCGTTGGCCAACGCGGCACGGGTAGCCTCTGGGTTGTGCAGGTAGCCTTTCATCACAGTGTTGCCCCGCACCACCAGCTCGCCGAGGGTAAGGCCGTCGGCCGGGACCGGGCGGCCGGTGTCGGTATCCAGCACCGTGGCCTCCTCGAGCAGCGGGTGGGCGACGCCCTGGCGGCTCATGAACTGGGCCCGGGCCTCCAGCGGCAACTCGTCGACACCCGGCTGCCACAGGCACAATGTGCTGGGACCGTAGCTTTCGGTCATGCCATAGGCATGGGTGATGTTGAAGCCACGCGCCTCCATCGCCGCGATGACCGCACTGGGCGGGGCGGCACCGCCAGTGATCACCGAAACCGGCACCGGAGGGGCGCTGGCATGCTCGGCGTGGATCAGCATCGACATCACCACTGGGGCGGCGCTCAGGTGAGTCACGGCATGCTCGGCGATGGCGGCGTTGATCGCATCAGGCTGGACCTTGCGCAGACACACGTGGGTGCCACCGGACAACGTCACCGCCCAGGTATGGCTCCAGCCGTTGCAGTGGAACATCGGCAAGGTCCACAAGTAGACGCTGCGCGGCCCCAACTGGAAGATCAGCGCCCCGGCGCAGGCGTTGAGGTAGGCGCCGCGGTGATGCAGCACCACGCCCTTGGGGTCCCCCGTGGTGCCGGAGGTGTAGTTGATGGCGATCGACTGCCATTCGTTCTGTGGCGCACTCAACGGCCGCGCGGGGTCGCCCTGGGCCAAGAACGCTTCGTAGTCCAGGTCGTGGGCCAAATCGGCGCGCTCGGCCTGATCATCGTCGATGCCCACCAGCAAGGGCGGCGCATCGAGCATGGCCAGCGCCTGATTGGCCACGGCACCGAACTCACGATCGCAGATCAATACCTTGGCCGCGCAGTGACGCAGGATGAAGGCAATGCTGCGCCCCTCCAGGCGGATGTTGATGCACACCAGCACCGCCCCGGCACCGGGCACGCCATAGTGGGCCTCGAGCATTTCCGGGATGTTCGGCGCCAATATCGCCACCCGCTCGCCCGGCTGAACACCGACCCGCTCCAAGGCACTGGCCAGGGCGCGGCTGCGCTCGTGCAACTGACGGTAGCTGTAGCGCCTTGCGCCATAGATCACCGCATCGCGCTGCGGGTACACCTGCGCGGCACGCTTGAGGAACGACAGCGGCGACAGCGGGACATGGTTGGCTTCGTTGGGAGCAAGCTCGTGTTCGAGGGTTGGAACCATCATGGCAGGCACCTCATCGACACATTGCTCAGGTTTTGCACGCACATACCTACCTCCTGTTCTTGTTGTTATTGCGCCACGGCGCGTTACAGGCTGCTGCACAGGTGGCCGCCATCGACCACGATCTCAGCGCCGCTCATCGCCCGCCCGGCATCGCTGGCGAGCAGCAGCAAGGCGCCGTCCAGGTCCGACGGCACGCTGAAGCGGCGGCTGGGGATCCGCGAGCGCAACTTGTCACCGGCCTCGCTGGCCAGGAAGGCCTCGTTCAAATCAGTCATCACGTAGCCGGGCGCCAGGGCGTTCACCCGGATACCATGGCGCGCCAACTCCAGCGCCATGGCGCGGGTCAGGTGGGCCAGGCCGGCCTTGGCCGCCAGGTAAGGGCCGACGGCGCCGGCCACACGGCTGGCGAGGATCGAGGTGACATTGATCAGGCTGCCCCCCTTCCCCGCCACCACCATGCGCCGGGCGCTTTCCTGGGCCACGGCCCAGGCGCCCTTGAGGTTGGTGTCGAGCACGTGGTCCCAGGTTTGATCATCGCAGGCTAGCAAAGGCTGGCTGTCGCTCACCCCCGCATTGTTGACCAGAACATCCAGCGGGCCGGCGGCATCGAGCACCCGGCAGATGTCCTCACGGCTCGTCACATCGAGGGCAAAGGCCTGCGCCCGCCCTCCGGCCACCTCGATGGCCTCCACCAACGCCTGCAGCGGCGCCTGGCGTCTGGCGGTCACCACCACCTCGGCGCCTGCGGCGGCCAGGGTCATGGCGAAGTGACGGCCCAGGCCGCTGGAGGCCCCGGTCACCAGGGCGCGACGCCCGTCGAGGGCGAACAGTCGGGCAAGGTTCGGCTGCATCAGTGGGCCTCCAGGCGCTGGTCGAGCAGCTTCTTCGCCAGGCTCATGCGGTGCACTTCGCTCGGGCCGTCATAGATGCGGAACGGGCGAATGTCGCGGAAGATCCGCTCCACCACGGTGTCCCCGGTCACCCCGCGTCCACCCAATACCTGGACGCAACGATCGACCACCCGCCACAGCGCCTCGGCGCTGATCACCTTGGCCATGCTCGAATCGACATTGGCGCGCCGGCCCTGGTCGAGCACCCAGGCGCAGTGCCAGACCGCCAGACGCACCACGTGCAGGTCCATCATGTTGTCGGCCAGCATGAAACCCACGCCCTGGTGCTCGCCCAGCGGCTTGCCAAAGGCGTCCCGGGTGCGCGCATAGTCGCAGGCGATGTCGTGGGCGCGGCGCGCGGCACCGAGCCAGCGCATGCAATGAGTCAAGCGTGCAGGCGCCAGGCGCACCTGGGCATACCGGAAGCCCTTGCCGATCTCGCCGAGGACATCGCTCGCCGGAATACGCAGGTTGTCGAAACGCAGCTGCCCGTGACCGCCGGTAAAACAGCTGTCCAGCGAGTCCAGCTGACGTTCATGGATGATGCCGTCGCGCTTCATGTCGGTCAGGAACATGGTCGCGGTGCCGTCCTCCATGCGCGCCATGATGATGCCGAAGTCCGCGCCTTCGGCCCCGGTGATCAGCCACTTGCGACCATTGATCAGGTAGTCGTCGCCATCGCGGGTGGCAGTGGTGCGCAGCATCGACGGATCCGAACCGGAGCCCGGAGCAGGCTCCGTCATGGCGAAGCACGAACGGGCATGGCCCTGGACCAGCGGGCGCAACCAGCGGTCCTTCTGCGCTTCGGTGGCGACCACGTCCATCAGGTGGATATTGCCTTCGTCCGGCGCATGGATATTCAGCGCTACCGGGCCCAGCGGCGAGTAGCCGGCTTCTTCGAAGACGATCGCCTTGGCCACATGGCTCAGTTCCAGACCGCCCATTTCGCGGCTGGCGTGAGGCGTCAGCAAGCCAGCGGCGCGGGCGCAGAGCACCAGGTCCTGGCGCAGTGCGTCGCTGGGGCCGTGGCTGTTCTGGCGGGGGTCGTTCTCGAATGGGATGACCTGTTCGGCAATGAAGTCTCGAGTCTTGGCCTGCAAGGCGAGCAGTTCGTCCGGGAGAGTGAAGTTCATGGCTGTCCTTGTGTGTTCTTGTCTATCGGAGGAATGGGGTGGTCGATGCGGTTTCAGGGCAAGGCCTTGGGGTTGCTGATCGCCAATCGGGCAACGGTGATCTGGCGTAATGTCTCGACCAGGGTGCGCCGGGTTTGCGGGGCGTCATGGCTGCCCTGGCGAATGGCGCGAGCCAGTTGGCGGCGCAGGTCGGGCAATGTCGACGGCGCGTCATCGACCAAGGCGGCCAGACGCGCCTGCTCCTGATCCTCGGCCTGAGCGCCCAAGCGGTTTTCGCGGGCCGCAATGGCCATGGCGTTGGCGATCATCAGGGCCGGGTAACGCAACTCGCCGGGCAGCGCTGGCAGCAGCTGCTCCAGAAGCGTCGCGCGGGCGATCTCGAGCAATTCGTGGGCGTTGGGTTGGGTCATGGCGCTTCGGCTCCGGTCATGTGCAGGATGTCGAGTTCGAGCTCCGGCAACAGCCGGGCTGTCAGTGCTAGCTCGAGCGACGGTTCTTCACCGGACAGATGGCGCTGCCCTTGCTGCAAGGCAATCACCGCCCAGCGCAGGGTGGCCATGACTTGCCAGTAGTGGAGCCGACTGCGCTCGATGCACAGCGAAGACACCTCGTGATAACCACGCAGAAAATCCTCCAGCTGGCCAATGCCGCCGGCTTCGAGGTCTGGACGGGTAAAACGCCAGCAACGGGCGGTGAACCAGCCGAGGTCCTCGCAAGGATCTCCCCAGCCGGTGAACTCCCAGTCGAGCACGGCCTCCAGCCCTTCTTCGCTGGCCAGGTAGTTGCCGGTGCGGTAGTCACGGTGCAACAGGCACAGGGTGCTGCTGCGCGGCGCATGCAGCTCGCACCAGCGCAGGCCCCATTCCAGCACCGGATAGGCATCGGCGAGGGTGTCGAGGTAGCGGCGGTAGGCGTCGATCGTCGCCAGGGCCGGCGAGCTGTCCGGAACGGACAGGAAGCACAGCGTGGCGCACGGCGGGCGGACCTGATGCAGACGCGCCAGGTTGGCGCCAAGCTGCGTCGCCAGTTGCGCCCGGCCCTGAGGACCGGCGCCGGTGCTGAGCGCGCGGCCGGCAGCGCTACCCGGCACATACTCCATCAGGAAGAACACCCGCCCATGCACGCGCACATCGCGGCACAGCCAGAGCGGGCGTGGCACTTTCACGCCGGCCTGGTAAACCACCTGCAGCACGGCGAACTCCTGTTCACGGTCAAGGCTGGCGGGTAGCGCTGAAAGCGCATCGCTGCGCAGTACCCAACGCCGGACACCGGCCCACGGGCCGCCTTCGATCAGCAGGTCCAGCAGCCAGTTTTCCTGGATAGCGCCGCCGCTCAGGCGCTTGCGCGCCTGGATGACCACCCGCGTTGCCGAGGCCTGCTCGCGGATGAACTCGGCCAGGCGGTGATCGTCAGTCATGGCCGCGAACGTATCGCTGGCCGGGGAAATCGTTGGTGAACTGCTCATGGTTCTGTAGGCCCTGCCTTTGGTTTCTGGGTTGGCACAAGCCCAAGAGCAAGGCCTGGGCCAACTCTTCAAAAGTCAGCCACAGGCCGCATACAGCCTGGGTTCTGACGCCTCACCGCCGAGCGAAAGTCAGGCTGCTTGTTGCATATTTGCAAGCTATTGATTCATTATCGAAACATTTCAAACATGAACAGGCCCCGTGATGGATGCTCTTGCCTCCCAGGTCGTCGTGCTGATCAGCCACTTGCAGCGCCCCCAACAACGGAGCCGGCTCGCCCATGTGGTGGCCGGGCTCACGACGGACTACCCAGATACTCGTATCGAAGTCCTCGACACCTCGGTGGCTGAAGCACTACAGACCGCCCGAGAATTGGAGCAGGCAGGCAAGGTCGATGTGTTCGTCTGCGCCGGGGCGACCGCCGCCTACCTGCGCAAACACCTGACACGCCCGGTACTGGCGATGCGCGTGGGCAGTGGCGACCTGCTACGGGCATTGGGGCAGGCCCGCGAACGCTCCTCCCAAGTGGCCGTGCTCAGCTACAACCATGTCAACCACGACCTGCAAGCCATGGCCGCGCTCTTCACCGTCCAGGTTCACCAGGCCGCCTACACCTCCCTGGAAGAGGCCCGCCAGGCCGTCGAACAGGCGGCCCAGCTAGGCTGTCGCAGCATCATCGGCTCGTCGACGGTGGTGGAGCTGGCGGAGCAGGCAGGGCTGCATGGCGTGCTGTCGCTGAGCGAAGACACCGCGCGCAAAGCGCTGGAGGAAGCCCTGGGCATTCTCGACACTCAACGCGTCGAGATCGCCAAACGGCGGCATCTGAATGCCGTGCTGCGGCATATCCCCGCCGGCGTAGCAGCGGTCGACAACCAAGGCGTGGTGCAGTCGCTCAACCCTGCCCTTGCGCAGCTGCTGGACCTGCCGGTTAGCGCAGCGCTGGGCCGGCCGCTGCAGCAGCTGTGCCCGGAACTGGACCTGCAGCAGGCGCTGCAGGAAGGCACGGGTGAAGAAAACCGCGTGATGCGGCTCGGCTCGCACGCCGTGGTGAGCAATTTACTGCCTATCCTGGAGAACGGCGAACGTACCGGCCTGGTCCTGACCTGCCAGGACATCACTGTTGTGCAACGTGCCGACCAACGCATCCGATCCACCCGCCGCCCTGGTGCGTTCACTGCCCGTTACCGGCTCGACCAGCTCAACGGCAACAGCAAGGCCAACCGCGAGATGCTGCAGTTGGCCAAGCGTTTTGCCACCAGCCATTCGACCATCCTGATTACCGGTGAAAGCGGCACCGGCAAGGAACTGCTCGCCCAGGGAATCCATAACGAAAGCCCGCGCCGGCAAGGCCCCTTCGTCGCCATCAACTGCGCGGCGTTTCCCGAGTCGTTGCTGGAAAGTGAATTGTTCGGCTACGAGGAAGGCGCCTTCAGCGGCTCGCGCAAAGGTGGCAAGCCAGGCCTGTTCGAAGCAGCACACCGCGGCACGCTGTTCCTCGACGAGATCGGCGACATGCCGGTGTCGCTGCAAACACGCCTGCTGCGCGTGCTGCAAGAGCGCGAAGTCCTGCGCCTGGGCAGCACCGAACCGATTGCCATCGACGTGCGCATCATTGCCGCCACCCACAAGGACCTGCGCAGCGCCATGGACGATGGCGATTTCCGTACCGACCTGTATTTCCGGCTCAACATCCTGCGTCTGCAGACCACCCCGCTGCGAGAGCGCCCTGAGGACATTGCCCTGATCTGCCGGGGCATCAGCCAGCGCCTGCTCGTTCAGGGGCAACCACCGGGAGCTGCAGACATCCCCGCCGCGCTGCTGCCGTACCTTGAACGCTATGCCTGGCCGGGCAATGTCCGGGAACTGGAGAATGTGATCGAGCGCGCGATGCTCTCGGCACGCGAACTGCTTGAGGAACACCGCGTGAACGAGCAGTACCTAGCACGCGTGCTACCTGAACTGTGCGAAGGCCCTCCCCCTTCACCCGCCCGGAAAAAGTCGTCAGGCGAAACGGACCTGCACACCATCGGCAAGGTCGCGCAACTGCGCCATGTAAAGGAAACGTTGGAAAGCTGCCGCGGCAACCTCGACGAAGCCGCCCGCCGTCTCGGCATCAGCCGCACAACCTTGTGGCGGCGCTTGCGATCTGCCAATTGAATGAAAGCCCCAATCCCATGTTCAACCCATGACGTCTGGTTGGACAGCCTCAAGGCCCTATACCGTCTAATCATCCGCGAACTGACTGGCTCGACGTACATCGCCGGGTTGCTAGCGATGCTGCTGGACTGTCTGTCGCTACCGCTAACCGGCAAGGCTTGACTCTACCGTAAGGGGCAGACTTTACCCTTGGCACTTCATTACCTGGAGTTTGTCATGAAGCGCAAACGCATGCTCGTAATCCTCGGCCACCCTTCGAACGACAGCTTTTGCGGCGCTGTGTCCGAACGTTATGTCGAGGCTGCCACGCAAGCAGGCCATGAGGTGCGCCTGCTGCGCCTGGATACCCTGGATTTCGATCCGGTCTTGCACGATGGCTATAACCAGATCCAGTTGCTTGAGCCCGATCTGATCAACGCACAGAACGACATTACCTGGGCCGAACACCTGACATTGGTGTACCCGATCTGGTGGGGCGGCATTCCGGCGTTGCTCAAGGGGTTCTTCGACCGCGTGTTTCTGCCCGGTTTTGCCTTCAAGTACCGCAAGGGCTCGCCCTTCCCGGATAAACTGCTCAAGGGCCGCACGGCTCACCTACTGGTGACCATGGACACGCCGCCGTGGTACTACCGGTGGGTGTATCGCATGCCGGGCCTGCACCAAATGCGCAAGACCACCCTGGAGTTCTGCGGCATAAAACCCCTGAAAACCCTGACCTTCGGTCCGGTATTGGGCTCCAAGCCGGAACAGCGTGAAGCCTGGCTCAAACAAGTCCAGGCAGTCGCCAGCCGCTGATCGGCCCCGGTCGGGCCGTGCCCCTGCGCTGCCCAGCCGAGCCGCCGTGCTGTGACGCCTTTTCAGCTTGGCTTCCCACCCCCTGACGCTTGTGCAAAAATGTCGCGCGCCTGTACGAGCACGCGACATCTTTTCGCTTCTGATGCGTCAAAAAAGGGATTTTCATGTACATCGGCAAAGCCGCCCAGCTGTCGGGCACCACCGTCAAAAGCATCCGCCATTACGAAGAAATCGGCCTGCTACCCCCACCGCAACGCGAAGGCAAGTACCGCATCTACAGCCAGCAAAGCGTAGAGCTGCTGACCTTCATCAAATGCGCTCAGCAACTCGGTTTCAAGCTCAAGGAAATGCAGGCCATTCTGCAGGATCATCGCGGCCAGGAGCTGCCCTGGGATCTGGCCATGCAGGCCATCGATAACAAAAAGCAGGAATTGATGGGGCAGATCCAGGCCTTGCAGCAAGTGCATGACGGCTTGGTTGAGTTTGAGCTGAGCCTCAAGGATGCTCAGATGCAATGCCAGTTCGAACACCTGGAAAAAGCCCGCTGAATCCGCTCCGCCGCCCCTGAACGGCCATGGCGCCCGGTGCCGTTTTCAGCACGCAGGCGCCCCGGCGATTTAGCCTGGCACAGCCCCACCCCCCGGCTGCTCGCCCTCTTGCACTGCTGGCTGCGGCACAATCGAGGCAAAGAACCACGGCGAAATCAGCGTGACCAACAAAATGGTCATGAAGCCGCTGGATGACAGCGCCAGTATCACCAGTACACCCAGGTCAATGACGGGTTTGTAGGCGGAGAACAGCAGCGCGACAAAGCCCATCGAGAAGATCACGACGTTGACCACCGTCGAGCGCCCGACGCCCTGCATGGCCGCCAGGATGGCCTCGTCGATCTCGATGCCCTTCTGCACCAGCATCTTGATCCGTGACAGCAGGTGAACGGCGTAATCCACCACGCCCACCACCAGGAACGTCACCAATGTGGTACCGATGTTCAACTCAATATCCAACAGGTACATGCTGCCGTAAACCGTCACCGACGTGGTCAGCAACGTCAGCATGCCGAGGATGCCCAGGCGTACTGACTTGAGCCAGAACATCATCATCAAGGTCACGGCCAGCAACGCCAGCGAGAAGCTCAGCACCTGACCCTGGGTGATTTCCTGCAACACCCCGGTCCATATGTACGGCGTACCGGCATGGGTGACCTGCAGGTTGGCCGGTTTGTTGATGGCCAGCCAGGCGTCTAGTTTATCGAGCATCGCCTGGTAATCGCCCGCCACAGAGGAGGTCATGGTGAACAGCGTCACCGCCTTCGAGTAATCGGCATTGAGCACGTTCTGCAAGTCAGTGCCGCCACCGTTCTCGAACATCATGATGTGTTGTTCGATGAGCGAGTTGCCATCGACATCGAAGGTCTCCGGTTTGCCGTCATCATCGACCACCGTCACCTGCTCCACCGCCTGCGGCACCCGCAGGAAAGCAGGGTTCATGTCGTTGAGCACGAGGTTCATGCGCTTGATGTAGGTCGCCACCGAATAGGTGTAACTCACGTTCGGCTGGGCCTTGATGAACTGGTCCAGACGGTCGAGGAACTGCACGGTTTCAGTGGTCAGCGCGCCACGCGGAGTCTTGGTGTCGAAAGCGATCCAGCCCGGCGATGTACCGGCGACTCCGGCCCGGTTGATGAACTCGTCGGACATCCGCACCGGGCTGTCCTTCTTGAAGTAGGCAATGCCCGAGTCTTCGATATCCACCTTGAACGTGAACACCGTCATCATCGCCAACAACGGAAGGGTCACCAGCAATACCGGCTTGCGCCAGCGAATCAGCCAGGCACAGAACACCACCAGATAGTGGGAGATCAGCGACTCTTTCAGTTGCACTTTGCGCGGGACGGCATCTTTGCCCCAGATCGAAATCCACGCCGGAATCAGTAGCAACGAGATGATCAGCGCCGCCGTCAGGCCGATGGACATGAACACGCCAAAGTTGCGGATGCTGACAATGTTGTTGGTGGTGGAAATCAGGAACGTCGCAATCGTCGTGACCGTTGTCAACACTACCGGCGTGACCATCAGGCGCTGGGTTTCACGGTTGGCTTCGCGGAAAGACTTACCCGAATTGAGCTGTTCGTAATACTCGGCCATGACGTGGATCGCGTCGGCACAACAGATGGTGAACAGGAACACCGGCAAGACACTGGTGAGCAAGTCCATCGGCACCCGCAGCAGCGCCATCAGGCCAAGGGTCCAGATGGTGCAGAACAGGATATTGAACAGCGGCAGCACCACGCCAAGTGGTTTGCGAAAGAAGAAAACCAGCAGAGAGGTCACCAACAGGAACACGATCGGGAACAGCATCGCCAGGTCGTGATCGATGATTTCCTGCTGGGCCGCAATGAAGATCGGCATGCCGGCGATGAACACCTCATCGGTGAACTCCGGGTGGGCGGCCTGGTACTTCGCGATGATCTCGCGGACCTGGTGATAGGCACGCAACTGGGCCTGAGCGTCGTCCTGTTTGGTGCCCAGTTCAGCGACGACCATGGCGACTTTCTTGTCCGCCGAGACGACGCCACCGACCATCTGCTCGTTGCCCATGATCTGCGCTTCGACCTTGATCGGGTCCATATCCAGGGCGTGCAGGGTCTTGTGGATCCACAACTCGCCATCGGCACTCAAACTGATGTTTTCCAGGTCAGCCATCGAGGCCATTTCCTGGATCGGGTTGATCCGCTCGGCAAGAAAGCTCAAAAACTGCAGGTCATGGCTGTCCCAGTGCCGGGCAATCCCATGGTCGCGCAGCGCTTTGGCGGCAGCGTAATCGTTCTGCGAAAAACCCTCGGCGAGGATCTGCACCAGCAAACCCTGGGCATCAGGGTCGTCACTGTGCAGGCCGACGATGCGCTGCAGTTCGACACGGTCCTCATCGTTCGCCAGCATCAACTGGCGTATGGCCTGGGACAGCTCGAACTGGGCGTTCAGCGACGTGGTGTTGAAGACACTCACGGGGTTGTTCAGCGCCACCATGACCGAGTCATAGGTGCCGGTGAACTCGCGCTGCAGATCAATGATCGTCTTGCGCGCCGGGTGAGTGTCCTTGAGCAGATACGGATTGGTGTCCGACATCAGCGCGCCGAGGGTGTAGGTGAAGTAGGCGGTGATCGCCACCAACACGAACACAATTGCCCGCGCATAGCGCTCGACGAAGTTCAGGTATCTTTCCATGAATGAGGGTTCCAGATGAATCGAGAGCGGCGCTTAGCGGGCAGACACGGCGTATTCCGGCAAGTCGCCGGCTTTCAGCCCGCGCTTGATCGCGGTCTGCGTGAACAGGCGGTCGTCCAGCGCGACGTTGTACTGCAACTGATTGAAGCGCAGCTGAGAGCGCGTACCGGCGATGAAGTCCTCGGTTTCGCTGAAGGTAATGCTGTCGATCTGGTCGATGGTTTCAGTCTTCAGGGTGCGCATCTGCTTGAACATCACACCTTTTACATCGAAGAAGTCCTGGCGCAGCACCAGTGAGTTCTTCTTGTCAACCCAGACCTTGAGCTTGTTGTAGCCGGTCTTGGCCAGCACGGCAGGCGTCGCCGGCTCACGCTCGATCACGTAGCAATCGCGGCCCTGCAACTGCTCTTCGCCAACCAGCGTTTGGCGATAGTCTTCGGCGCGAATCTTGTCGAGGTCGGCATAGGAGTAGTCGCTACCCATGAACGCCCCGCGTTTGTCGGTGGTGGAAATCCTTCGGGTCTGTCGGCTGACCGGCAAATACATCCACTGGCTGTCTTCGAGGCCCAGGGCCTCGCGCGGGTTTTCGATGTGGAAGGCGACGTCACGCACATCACTTGGCGCGGAGAAATACATGGTGAATTTGTCGCTGTCCGGGTAATCCTTCTGCAGGTAGCTGAACTCGCGGATGCGGCTGTTACCTTGCTTGTCGATCAGGATCAGGGACACCTGGGACATGAAGCTCTTGCCGTCATCGCGGTCCCGGGCCTGGCGAATGATGTCGTCGGCCGTGCGTGTTTCAGCTGCCATGGCGGCAGCGGCGCTCAACAGCAGTGCGCTTACAGTCAGGGTCTTGAAGATGGGCAACATGGCGATTTCCTTTTCATTGTTTGAGTGGTTCGCACACCGCACCGGTGTGGTCAGAACAGATAACCGGCGGACAAGCGCACCTGATCGCGGTTGTCGTACGCACCGAACTGGCGGTCGGGCTTGCCGAAGAACACATCGACTTCGAGCCCCAACTTGAGCCAGTCCACCGGTTTGTAGGTGAAGATCCCCTGAACGAAACTGTCGTCCTGCGCTGGCGGCGACATGCCGAATACCAGACGGGTCTTGAGGCGATCCTGGAACTGCGAGCCTTCGGCAGACACGGTGAACAGGTCGTCGCGTTTGTCCTGGACCATGCCGGGCTGCCAGTCGAGCAGCCGCTGATGTTGCCACTGCGTCGAGATCAGCCAGTCCCGCAAGAGGTAATCGACGCCCAGCAGCGACTTGGTCATAGCCGTCTGGTCGCTGCCGTAAGCGCGGTAAGGATTGGTGACGCGCCAATTGTCGAAGTAGGCGACTTCACTGCGTACCACGATGCTGTGGCCGGCATCGATGGCCACACCGGCACCGCCCATGGAATAGCGCGGGAATTGCCGCTCAAGGCGAATCAGGCCCTCTTCGGTCTGGCCTTCGACGGCGTAAACCGGGTCCTGTTGGCGGGCGTTGAGGGCAACGAAGCTGACATCCACCGTGCCGACCCGGCCGTTGGCACTGGCGCCGTAACCGAAGCCACTGTGACCGTCATAACCGGGCCGCGAATCGACCACGAACATCTGCGGATCGGGTGTGGCAAAGATCGGTGCATCGAACTCGCTGCCGACGGCCGGCGCCTGGTTTTTCACAAAGTCAGTGATCACCAGCGCTTCCAGCTCCCACTCGGCGACCGGCTGCACCAGGCGAATCATCGGCACGGCGATGCGGCTGTCTTCCAACAGACCGATCACACCCTCGCGATAATCCAGCGGGTTGATCTGATCGAGCACCCGTAATTCATCTGCACGCCCCCACACCACCTGCTGCCAGCCCACCGTCAGCTCGCCGTCACCGACGTAGAGCCCCCAGTAAAGGTGCCGCCAATCGGCAGTGGCCCGGTAATCGTCCCGGGCTTGCGCGCTGTATGGGTTGTTGCCGTCATAACGGAAGTCATAACGGGCTCGGCCCTTGGCCTTGTAGTAGCCGCTGTCCCAGGCATCCTCCAGGCTGAACTTGAGGTACACGGCTTTTTGCGTGACCCGGTCGTCACCGTGCAGACGCACGGCCGTGGCAACGCCGATCTCCGCTTCATGATGCTCCGGCAACCACTCGGCGATCGCCGCTGGCGGGCCGAGGCTGACCAGCGCGGCCAAAAGGCCGCGGTTCAATCCCAGTCGAGCCATGGCTACATTCCCAACCCGGCACCGCCGTCGATCATCAGGCTTTGCGCCGTGACACCACTCGCCTGCGGGCTCGCCAGATAACGAACCATGGCCGCCACTTCGTCGCCCTGAATGAAGCGCCGCAGGGGCAACTTCTTCTTGGCATTGCGCAGGATCTGCTCATGGGTGATCCCGGCGATGCGCGCTTGAGCCGCCAATTCGCCTTGCAGCATCGGTGTGTCGATCCAGGCGGGCAGGATGGCATTGACGGTGATTCGCCGTGGCGCCAGGTCCAGCGCCAAGGCTTTGGTCATGCCGATGATGCCGTGCTTGGAGGCGCAGTAAGCGGTGTTGCGGACCTTGCCCGCTCGGCCGAGGATCGACGACATGTTGACGATCCGCCCACCATCCGCCATCAGTGGCAGGCACAACGAGGTGACGTAAAAGGTGCCGTTGAGGTTGATCGAAATGACCTTGTGCCAGTTGTCGAGGTCTTCGGGTTCGTTCTCGTCGCAGACCCCGGCGCTGTTGACCAGCACATCGACAAAGCCGACCCGGTCGGCCAGGCCCTTGAACAGAAGTTGCAGGCTGGCGAGATCGGCGATGTTCGCTTGATGGGTTTCGATACGAGCGGCAAATTCGCCCTCGGTGACCCACCCCTGCAAGGTTGCCAGATCCCGATCAAGCAAGATCAAAAGGTGCTCGGCCTGGGCTGCAAAACTTTCCGCGACGGCGCGGCCAATACCATTGGCCGCGCCGGTAATCACAATCGTGCGTAACTGGCTCATGGCATTTTCAATCCGCCGTTGACGGACAGGACTTCGCCCGTGATGTACAGGCCGCGCTCGGCCAGATACAGCACCGCGTCGGCAATTTCTTCAGGCCGGGCGAACCGTTTGATCAACAGCCGCGACTGGATTTCCTGCTCATGGGCGCCGACCAGGGCTTGGCTCATGTCGGTGCTGACGATGCCGGGCGCCACCGCGTTGACCCGGATGTTGCGCGGCGCCAACTCCACCGCCAGTGCGCGTGTCAATGCTTCTACACCGCCTTTGGCGGCGGCGTAGTTGCTCTGGCCCTTGCCGGGCTTTTGCGCGGCCACCGAACTGAGGTTGACGATGCACCCGCTGCGTTGGCGCATCATGCAGGGCAGCACCTGCTGACAGCACAACAACGTGCCGACCAGGTTGGTCTGGATGACCTCGGTGATGTCGTTCAACGATTGCGTGGCGAGCAAACCGTCACGGGTAATACCGGCGTTGTTGACCAACGAGTCGATACGCTCGAAACGTTGCTCGACCCGTTCAAAAAACGCCTGAATGCTCGGCGCTTCCTTGACATCACACTGCACGGCCAGGCAGTCCCGGCCGAGCCCTTCGACCTGCGCCTGCAAGGCAGCGGCTGACGCCTCGTCACGGACATAACTGAAGGCAACCTGATAACCCGCGCCGGCCAGGGCCAGCACGATGGACTTGCCAATGCCGCGACTGCCGCCGGTCACGACAGCTATTTTCTGAGTCATGACCGCTCCTTACAGTGAGTTTTGAGTTTTGAATTGCGCGAGGGTGAAACCGTGGGTCGCGGCCAGTGCGCGGACCTGCTGCACTTGCTCACGGCTGATATCGCCGTAGGAGCCGTGCTGGCTCATGCCAGACAAGCCCATCAACACCGACTCGGCCATACACGCATACAGCTGACCTTTCTTCAGATAGGCCCGCACGTTGGGCGCCAGGCCGTCGTCGAACGGCGTCTGGACGATGCCGCCGTGCATGTAGAGCACGTCTTCGCGTTGGCTCGGCAGGTCTTGATGGACGTTCAGCGGCACGGCGATATCGCAAATCACGCTGCGCTCGGCAAAATGTTCGGCACCGAGGAACGGCTGAGGCGCATTGGCAGCGCACAGGACAATACGTGCGCCCTTGATGGCGTCGAGATCGTTGGTGACCGTGATGAAGGCGTTCGCGCCAAGGCGCTCATCCACCAGACGGGCGATGTGCAAACCGAGGTCGGCTTTTTGGCCATGTGAGTGCAACAAGCCACGAAAACCATCAAGGGTCAGCAGTCGCTGGGCCAACCGGTCGTGTTCGGCCGTGCCTTTGAGGATCGAACGGGCCGCGTCGGCGTAAATCTGTTGCGCGGTTTTCTCCAGGCGCCGAACCGAGCCATCACGACCGCTGCCAATCAGAATCAGGTGATCGACGGTGGCGGACAGCACCGAGGCATAGGTCGACGCAACGTTACCGGCGGCACCGACAACGGCAGCGGTTTGCTCGCAAAGTGCCAGACCTTGCTGTACACAGCCTTGCTCGATGGCTTCGAGCCCCATGCCGATGGTCAGGGCATTGCCGGACGTCAGCGCCATGTCGGCAATCTTCAGCGCCTGACAATTGTTGGTGACGATCGAGGTGTACATCCCGAGGCCGGCGATGCTGCAGCCATCGGCGCGGGCATCAGTGACACGCCTGCCGACTTCTTCGCGAATGCTGTCCAGGTCACCGCTGCGGATGTACTCGGCCATGGCATCCGAGTCCATGCACAGCGGGTATAACGTGAACTCCACCGCCATGCCGAGGCGCGACCGAATGATCACCGGGCCGACTGGCACAGCGCGGCGCTCAGGCTTGGTGCGATTGATGAACGTGCGTTTTTGTTCCGGGCTCAGGGCTGCCAACGAGGGATCGACGTCACCGAGGATATCGGCATCGATCAGGTGGTTGATGAACGCTACCCGAGCGACGACTTCGACCTTGGCATCCCTGTTTTCAACGGGCTCGGTCACCCGAAAATCGTCCTGACGGGCTGGCAAGGCGGGCATCGAGTCCGCGCAGATACCCGCAGCCAACGGCAAGGCATCGCCACGGCGCAGCATGTCGCAGACCCGTTGCAGGGCAGCGATCAGCTTGTCGATTTCGCCCAGGGTGATACAGGCTGGCGGCTCCAGGCGAATCACGTTGGAGTTGCTGCCCGAAGGTGCTACCCGCAACGCTTCGAATTGCAACAGGTAACCGGCGATCAAGTAACCCAAGGCATCGTTGTACTGGGCCGACGCCTGTACCAGCGAGCTGCTGACACTCAAGTCGTGCAATTCCAGCCCCACCAGCAAGCCACGCCCGCGCACATCGGCGATCACATCCGGATAGGCCATCTTCAGTTCATTGAGCGAGGCTTTGAGGTAGGCGCCCTTGGTGCGTATGTCTTTGAGCATCGCGTCGTCATCGGCGAACAACCGGCGCAATGCCGACAGCGCGATATGGCAGGACGGATCGTCCTCGGCGAAGGTCGAGCTGTGGATATAGCTGAACTCGCCTTCGTAGTGGCTGCTGCGGATCACCGTCGCGGCGATTTTCATCAAGCCGCCGCCGAGTGCCTTGGACAGGCAGTAGTAGTCGCCTTGCAGGTTGAACTGGCTGCTGGCAAGAAACGTCCCGGCGCGACCAAAACCCGACTGCACTTCATCGACCACCAGCGGGCATTGTTGCTCGTTACACAGCTTGCGCAGCCCCAGATAGAACTCGGCCGCGAACTCGTTGATACCGCCTTCGCCCTGAATCGGTTCCATCAACACGGCGGTAATTGCACTGAACGGCAATTGCAGCACGTGCAGGTGTTCGCCGTCCCATTGCAGGCTCAACCAATGGTGCGTGTGCCGGGCCGGCAATTCCTGCAACTGATGGGGCTGCTGTGGGTCGATGAACTCGACGTTCAGCCCAAAACGGGCAAACGGCGCGCGGTACTGACGGCCATAGGTCAGTTGCACGGTATTGACCAATTTGCCGTGGAAGCTGCCGCGCAGGGCGACGAATACCGGTTCGATGTGCAACTGCGCCAGGTTGTGTTGGCGAACGGCTTCAACCACCTGACGCAAGGTCACGCTGTTAAGGGTGGCCGGCAGGACACCTGCAGGCAGGTCGAGGTCGGCCACATCCAGTTCGCGGTAAGCGTGTTCGCTGGCGGTCAGGCTGGCCAGGGTGAAATCGATGTCGTCGAACTGCTTTTGCAGGCTCTTCTGACGACGGAACTCCGCGTACTTGACGGCGATTTCCACCGCCTCCGCGCCGCTGTTGGAGAAAGTCGAAATATAACGTTCGGTGTTCTTCAGTTCGCGATTGAAGGCGTCGCTGAGCGCTCGCCCCAATTGCCCGGCCGCACCGCGGATCGACATTTGTGCGTTGAACGGCACGTCGCTGCGCAGCAGCGCACATAGCTGATCGACAAACTGTGGGTCGTTGTGGCCGAACAGTGCCGCACCGTAACCGCCGAGAAAGTCGGTGACCGTGACCATGTCGCCCTTGGGGTTGCGGTAGAACAACTGGCTACCGAGGGCGCGCTCAAATTCACACTCCAGGCCCAGTGCCTGCAGCAGGCCGACGAATTTGGGCCGAACGAAATCGCGATAATCCATGACAGTCATATCCCTTGAAAGTAAAAAAAGAGGCGGTAGTCAGCGGCAGTCCTGAGTGACCTTTGCGCTGTAGTGCACTTGATAGGCGGCGCTGAATCCGTTGTCGTCGCGGTTCAGCACCAGGCAATGCGCAAGGCTCGCGGCGTGGGGCGCGCCCTGAATGAACGGCAGGTTCGCCACTGGCTGCTGCAAACCGGCAATCGGCGGCACGCTTTGGGCCTGCAATGCGCAACGCGCAAGCATCAGATCCACCAGGCTCGGCGCCGCGCTGAGAATGCCGTTGATCGCCAACCCGCTGGTGATGTGCGAGGCGCGCGCAAGGGCCAGCGTCTGGCACAACACGCGGTCTTTGTGCGCATCGCCGGTGCCGCTGCACACCAACACATCGGTTGGGCTGTCGGGCAGGCTCAAGCGACCGAGGGAGGCATGGGCCGTCATGTCGGCGAGGCACGCCTGAGGACCGGCCGACAGGTCTTCGCGCCGGCGCAGCACCAACGCTGCCGCGCCCTCCCCGGCAATGCCGCCGGTGCCCCGAAGGTCGAACGGCAGCAGCGTGTTCGAGCCGTTGGCGCTGATGACACCCGCCTGGACCAACCCGGACAGCGCCAGGGCATCCAGCTCGCTGCCCGCGCCGACAACGATTGCCGCGTCAATTCGGCCAGCCTGCAAAGCGGCCGTAGCCTCACGCAAGGCTGCCAGGTTGCCGGCGACACCTTGCATATAGGCGTTGCACTCGCCCACCAGTTTCAGCGCCAGGCTGGTGACACCCAGCAAGCAGTTGCTCAAGCCTTTGAGCACCAGAAAAGGGTCCTGGGCACGGTCTTGCAGGATCCGTTTGGCGAACGCCGCCATGTCGGCGACGCCGTCCTGCCGACAGCCGTGCAACAACTCGGCATAGGATTCCAGAGACGGATGGGTGTAGCCGCCTTGACAGCAATACAAACCGAAACGGACATCCGGCTGCTCATCGGCCAGGCCGGCTTCTTCCAACGCCTGACGTACCGCGCTGACACCCCAGATCACTGCCGGCGTGCAGTAACGCTGAAGGTTTTGCGCAAGGTCTTGTCGGCTGCGTTGGTGGTCCTGATCCTGAATTTGCCCGAACGCCACCACGCGTTCGCTGCTGAACCGTCGGGCGTTCAGCGCCGTAATTGCACTTCGCCCTTCGGTTGCGGCCGCCCAGAAAGACTCGACACCCCAGCCGCTGGGCAACACGCAACCCGCACCGGCAATCGCGACCGCCTGTTTCATCGCGGCGCCTCCCGGTACTTGCCAAGCGCCAGTGAAGTGTTGAGGCCGCCGAAACCGAAGGAGTTGCTCAGGGCAACGTCGACCTTGCGCTTGACCGCTTGGTGGGCGCAGTAGTCGAGGTCGCATTGTTCGTCGGCATCCTGCAAGTTCAGGGTCGGCGTGACCCGATCATCCCGGCAGGCCAGGGCCGTGAGCATGAACTCCGGTGCTCCGGCGGCCGCAATCAGGTGGCCGAACTGGGATTTGTTGGCCGTCACCAGCAACCGCCGATAATGTTCGCGCTCGGCGAACAGGGTCTTGATCGCCAGGGTTTCGGCGGCATCGTTGAGGGGTGTCGACGTACCGTGGGCATTGATCAGATCGACCTGTTGCGGCGCCAGCCCGGCATCCGTCAGGGCCGCCTGCATCGCCAGCACCGCGCCCCGGCCCTGCGGGTCGGGTGCGGTGATTTTGTAGGCATCCAGGCTGCTGCCGAAACCCAGCACTTCGGCGTACGGCGTTGCCCCTCGGGCGAGCGCCCGTTCGAGGGTTTCGAGCACGACAAAACCACCGCCCTCACCCGCAATCAAGCCACTGCGATGGCGATCGAACGGCCGACACAGTTCGGTGCCCCAACGCTGTTCGCTGCTGGCGGCGCCGAGCAGATACAGCGCGGTCATGGTGTCCAGGCTAAGCACCGAATCGGCGCCCCCGGCAATGGCCAGCTCGACCTCGCCGCGACGGATCATCTGGAATGCATTGCCGATGGCCTGGGACGCTCCCGCGCAGGCGCTGCTGACATTGATCACCGGGCCTTCACTGCCGATGCCATCGGCAATCACCCGCGCAAGGCGGTCGTTGCTCTGACGCAGTGAACTGTCAGGATCGACCTGCGCCTGTCGCGCCATCAATTGAGCCCAGGACGGCGCCTGCGCCGGGTTATCCGCCAGGCTGAGCAGCATGTCCTGCAAACGATGAGCAGGTGCGCCGGACGCTGACAATACCGCCGCGCCACGCAACTGTTCGGGGCTCAGACCACTATCGGCAATGGCTTGGGTGGCCGCGATCCAGCCAAAGCGGGTGCGTTTTTCCAGCGACAATCCCCAGGCCGGATGGTCTTTCAAGTGTGCCGGCATCAAGCCCATATCCACGGGCGCTGCGTAACGCACGGGGAACGCACCCGCCTCGACGCCTTCCGGTTGCCATGGCCGAATGCAATGCTCGCCGGCCAACATTCTTTGCCACATGGACTGCCACTCGAAACCGAAGCCGGTGACGGCGCCCATGCCCGTGATCACGATCCGTGTGGGGCTCATGGGTAACTCTCCATTGTCTCTGTGTCCGACGACGTTCTGGCCAGCAGTACCGCGCCCCAATGCCCGCCTCGGCTATGTTCGAGCAACAGCGTGTAACGGCTGCAATCCAGTGCCCAGGTCACAGCGATTTCGCTGAGCAAGGCGCTGGCGCCCAAGTCACCTAGCAACGCCTTGGAGTGTTCGAGGGTGTGCCCCGATAGACTAAACAACGCGGCAATCTGCGGATCCTGTGCATCGGCGACGACTTGCCCGATATCGTTGAGGCACAGTTTTTCGTTGCTCAAAGCGCGCTCAATGACGTCGCGACCAACCGCCAGTCCACGCTCGGGTTGCGCGCTGTAACCACGGGCAAACCCGGCAATACGCAACGCAGATCGAGCACCGCTGCCCGGGTTGGTCGTCAGCAACAGTGCCGCAGCACCTTCGCCGAAAACCCACGGGCCGGGGTTCACAGGTGGGTGAGTAGCGTCACGCAGGTACAACGCCGGGGTGATGTTCGGACTGCTACTGACGACGACGGCAGCATCGGCACGGCCTTCGCTCAGATGGGCAGCGGCCTCCATCAAAGCATCCAGCCCCGCATTGCCCTGGGAGCAAAAACCACCCATGGGCCCCTTGCAACGCAAGGCCTCAGCCGCGTGGGCCATGACGCTGCTGTTGAGCATCATCAGCGCATGCAGCGGCGGTGTGTGGGCAAAGAATTGCGCCAACAGATCTGCCGGTTGTGCGCCGATGGCCTGCACTGCATCCCAGCACGAACTGGGGCCATCCACTTCCGGAATGGCAGCGGTCAATGCGATCCGCTCGTCGGGCAGCTCCAGCCCACGCAAGGTCTCGGCGAGACGGCCGGCGCAATACAGCAGGCGCGCGCCCTGAGGCTCGAGGCTGCGGGACAGTCTGCGGTCGTACACACCCGCCGGCAAGGCGGGCGCTGCGACACAATGGGCCAGACGTGCCGGGTCGAAATCCAGCGGTTGCGCGGCCTGAGGTTGACTGTCACGAGGCGCACATTCAGTACCGGCAGCGTTGAGTACCGACGCCGCAGTGATATAAACAGCAGTTGAATTGGATCTGGTCATGTCATGCCCTGCCCAGCACCAACGAACTGTTCACGCCACCAAACCCGAAGGAGTTGGAGAGCACGACATTGATCGGTTGCTGCAACGGTTCGCAAAGGAATTTCAACGCCGGAAATTCGGATTTTTCCGGCTGAAAATTGAGGGTCGGCAAGGCCACGCCCAACTGAATGCTCATCAACGACAGCACCGCCTCAATGGCACCACTGCCGGCCAACGAATGCCCTACGGCAGATTTGTTGGCGGTGAACGTCATCTGCTCCAGGGTTTCGCCGAAACCTGCGCCAGGCCCAGGGCCTCGCAACGGTCATTGGCCTGTGTCGACGTACCGTGAACATTCACATGGTCCACAGCCGCACTGGTCAGTTCGGCATCGGCCAGGGCCGCCGTCATGCAGGCGGCATACTTGCTGCCGTCGCGGCTGCTGGAGGTGATTTTCTCTGCCTCGCACAGATTCGCGTAACCCAGCACCCGGCCCAGCGAACAGGCCTGACGACGCTCGGCATGCTCGCGGGATTCCAGCACCAACAGCGCCGCCCCTTCACTCAGCACAAAGCCGCAGCGGTCCGGCATGAATGGCCGGCTCTGTTCTTGCGGGGAAAAGTCCACGCGCTGGCAGAGTGCGCCCAGCCCATCAAAGCTGTAGTAGGACAATTCATGGGCCATCAACTCCACCGCGCCACACAACGCCAGGTCGATCTCGCCACGGGCGATCGCTCGATAGGCGCTGCCGATGGCCATGGTGCCGGCGGCACAGGCATCGGAATGTGTGGAAATATGGTCACGTACACCCAGCCATTCGGCGAGATGGCGGGTTTGCTGATCAACCCGCCGGGCAAACGCCCCACCGCTGAGGGTGTGGTTATCCAGGAACTGGTCGAGATCGACCCGCCCCTGATCGTCCATGTAACGGCTGGCGTCCCGCAAATCACCGCTCACGCAATATTTGTTGGCCCCGACGAAAATACCGCTGGCGACTCGGGCAAAAGCGCCGTCGGCCAACCCGGCATGGGCCAGCGCCTGACGGGCCACGTAATGCGCCAGCCATTCCTGGCGGGAGGTGGTCTGCAGGTCGCCCGGAAAGGCCGCCGCGATGACCTGCCATTGTTGCTCATCGATAAATCCGGCCGCCGGGTTCGCAAACCCCAGTTCGACAAACGCCGGGTGCTGGCCAATGCAGGAACGGTTTTCGCTGATCGTGGTGAACAGCGAGGCCGCATCCAGTGCCGTGGGAGCCACCAGTCCATAGCCGGTGACCAGAACCTCTCGGGCCTGCATCAAGGCACCCCCTACGCCGAAGCCTTCAACTGGGCGGCCGCGTACTGCTCAACCAACAGACGCGAGATCGAGTCACCGTCCAGAGGGGTCAGGCGAGCACTGCAACCGCCACACACCACTTGCTGGCGTTCATTGAGTTGGGCATGAACCGCGCCACACTCAGGGCAGGTCTCGGGGAGGTAGTTGAAAACGTTATGGCATTGCTGCGCCCAGTTACGCACGGTGGTGGCCGAGAAGACATCGCCCGGCTGCATGCCCACGTGCAACTGGCCCGGCGCATAAGCGCTGAGGCTCTGCTCCAGCAAGGCCACGCCGTCCTGCGTGATTCGGCCATTTTCGACAAACCGGGTGGCGTCGCCGAACACCGCTACCGCGTGATCCAGCACGCTGGTTTTCGGCAAGGTGCAACCGTACTGACGGCCCAGCTGGAAGCTCAGGTCGACGATGTCCAGCGAGTCGGCGCTGAGGTCGTCAACAATACTGCTGTGCTCTGTCACGTCGCCCCTATCCAGCACCAGCAACTGCGCAAGAATATCCTGTGTACTGCTGATGACGCTGTCCAATTCCAACGGATTATTCATTGAGTGTTTCCCTACAAAAGCCGCATTGAATGAATAAAGTCATCGGGCCAAAAAAAGCTGTTTTGAGGCCAGATCTATCGGGGGCCGGGAGTCTAAAGTCTCCCCCTAAGGGGAGAGTCAACGTGCCATCAGTGCTTTTTGTGAGAAATCCCAGCGCGCCCTGAAACCTTTGATTCATGCAGCTCAATGGGGCTTGGAGAGGGGTCGTAAAATGACAAAATCGATTGCTTGAAACAGCACGATAGTTCCAGAAGCGGGATATCACCGTACCCGCAAGCACCAGAGGCACCCTGCGCAGCGGAACGGTTTTCTTCGGGTCGTGAATCTCGTCGATCAGTAGGTTATTGCCGAGTTCACCGGCTTGCCGATCAGGTGATAAACCAGCCCCGACGCAAAGCCGGCCATAGGCAACAGCCAGATGACCCAGCGGTGGGTGGTTGTTTGATACTTGGGTAGAGGCGCACTTCGCTGCCCGTCTGCCTCACCCGACGCGGCTGTCGATCACACCGCCAAGCTCACGCAACGCCCGCTCCAGCCGCCAGAAACAGCCTTCGCCAAGCGCGGCCTCCTCTGTTTCGCTTATTCCATCCCCTGCTTGCAGGCTTGCAGATGCTCGTCAAGTCGGGCGATGTGCTCCGGGCCGATGCCGCAGCAGCCGCCCACAATGTCAGCCCCTTCCTCGACCCACTGCTGCGCCCACTGCAGGTACGCCTCGGGCCCTAGGTCGGCACGAATATCGAGCAGCGTATCGTTGGCCTGGGCATCTTCACGGACTGGAGGAAAGGCATTGGCATAGACACCCAGCGCTAACTCGCGAGCCTCCTGCTTCAACACCTGCCGGGCACTGCGCAGCGCTGCGCCCATGCTCTCCGGTTGGCTGCAATTGAATAGCAAGGCGCTGGCCCCCAGTTCAAGCGCCAGCAAAACTGCCTGCTGCACGCTTTCACCCGAGCGCAACAAAGGCACCGCGTGCTCTGTGTCGGGATCAAGTAACGTGAAGGACAGCCAGAGCGGCTTGCCATCGCCGTCCAGGGCCGCATGCACGGCGCGCGCTTCGGCCAGGGAGCTCTGGGTTTCCGCCAACCAGAAGTCCACATGGGGCGTCAGGCCGCAGATCAATTCACGGTGGATGGCCTGGGAACGGGCTGGATCAAAAAGGTCCGGGCGATACGACCCCAACGCCGGCGGCAGTGAGCCGGCGACCTGTACCGAAGCACCCGCCTCGTCGGCAGCACCACGGGCAAGCCGCCCGGACAGTTCAGCCAGCGCCCGCCCGGAGCGCGCAAAGCGTTCCTCGCCAATGTGAAACGGCACCACCGCGTAGCTGTTGGTGGTGATTACCCTGGCCCCGGCGGCAATGAACGCTCGGTGAACCTGCGTCACGTATTCGGGCGCTTCGAACAGCGCCAGTGCCGACCATTCCGGCTGCCGGAAGGGTGCGCCGATCCGCTTGAGTTCTCGTCCCATCCCACCATCGAGCAAAGTCCAGGCACGCCGAGTCATTGGGCAGCCACCTGGGTGCCAGTGGCACTCAACCAACGATCGACGGTCGCCTGATTGGCGGCGACCCAGGCTTTGGCCGCAGCATCCGCCGGCTGCTTCTCACGCTCGATCTTGAGGATCAGGTCGTTGAGGGAGGCCGGATCGATACTCACGTTCTCCAGAAAGGCGGCAATCCGCGGTGCGCGCTGGCGTAGCGCAGAAGACGCGAGGATGTGCACCTTCGCATCGGGATACGCGCAGGTGATGCTGCTCTTGTTCAGCCAGTCGGCATCCACGGTCGGGCTGATGAATTTCCAGCAGCCGTCAGCCTTGTACAACGGGTCGCCCTTCTTGTTGTCCTGGGCATAGCCATCGAATGGCGGTTCATCGAGACGGCGCAGGTCATAGGCGGAGAAGATCCAGTCCGGTGTGTAGGCGTAGAAAATCACCCCACGCTCGGCCTTGTAGGCAGCATCCAGCTTCGCGTAAGTCACCGAGGCCTCCGTGGAGACCGACTCGAAGTTGCCATCAAAACCGAAATCCTTGGCTTTTATCTGGCCGATATACGTCGACTCCCAACCTGCCGGCCCGACCAACAACTGCGACTTGCCGCCGCCCAGCGGAGCAAACAACTTGGCGACCTCTGGCTTTTTCAGGTCATACACCGACTTAACGTTGTACTTGTCCTGGATGTAACCCGGAATATAGAAGCCCTGCACTCCGACATAAGGTTGCTTGTTGGGAATAAGCGAATGGGTCCCGCCGGTCACGTACTTGGCGAAGGCTGCTGATTGGTTCGGCAGCCAGATGTCGGTCAGCACGTCCACCGAACCGTCACCCTTGGCAGCGGCGGCGAACAATATCGGCAGATCACCGGCCAGGTAGGAAACCTCGCCGTCAAGGCGATTGGAAATGATGTCGCCGAGGATGTACTGGATGGCGATGGCGCCGGTCCAGTTCTGCTCGCCAATAACGATCTTGTCCTTGGCGAAGCTTGCTGTCGCCGGTACCAGCGCGGCCAGCAGAGCGAACCCGGCAAGCCCGCGGGAAAGGAATCGGGTCATGGAACCTGTTACTCCTGAGTAGAATGATGACGTTTGCGAAGGGATGCCTGAATGATCCGGTCGGGCACCAGGGCACAAAAAACAATGGCAATACCCGCCAGGACGCCCTCACCACCCTTGATGTTGCGCAAGGCGGTCATGACGTCGTAGCCAAGGCCTCCGGCACCAATCAGTGCTGCCACGACGACCATGGACAGACTCATCACGATGGTCTGGTTCACCCCCAGCAACAGAGAGCCGGAGGCCAATGGCAACTCGACCCGGGTGAGCGTCTGCCAGGGCGTTGCGCCATGGGCAACCGCAGCCTCCACCGCGGCCTTGGGCACCTCCTGAATACCCAGGGCGGTGAGACGGATCATCGGCGCCAGGGCGAAAATCACCGTGGCGATCACCGCCGGCGTCTTCCCGACCGAGAAGAAGGCCACCGCTGGAATCAGGTAGACGAAGGTTGGTAAGGTCTGCATGACATCCAACAGCGGCGTGACCAAGCGCCGAGCCAGCGCCCGCTTGGCCAGAAGAATGCCGGTGGGAATGCCGATCAGCAGCGACAGCAGCACCGAAGCGCCGACCAGAGCGATGGTGGAAATCGTACGCTCCCAGAAACCGAACAGGCCGATATACCCCAGGGCTAACGCAGTCGTCAGGGCCAGGATCGCGCCGGCGGAGCGCCAGGCCAGGTAGACCAATGCAAGCGCCGGTACCGGCCACGGAATCCAGCCCAGCGCACCTTCGACGCCATTGATGACGGTGCGCACCGCCACGATCACCCCGACGAATGCGCTTTCGAAGGTTACCTGAGACCAGCCAATCAACGCGTCGATGGCACCAGCGGCCGCCAGCATACTGTCGCGATCGGAGGGAAACTGCACCAATGTCCCGGCAGCCTCTGGCGTCAGGGCGCGCCATACGGTCAGTGCCTGACTCACCAGTAGCAGCGCCAAGGGTAAAGCGACACCCGGTGAGTCACGGCCGTGGCCGTGCAGGCTCACCCAAGCACAACCCAAGCGATTGACCAGCAGCACTGCCAGTGCTGTGGCCGATAGCCACCCCGCCCCCTCGCGCCACGCGCCAGCAAGCATGGCCAGGGCCGCCACCTCCACCAGCAGCGCCAGCCAGAACCAACCACCTCGTCCGGCGGCAGCGAGCGCTGCCGGGCCCAACACGCTTTGGCGAATCCAATGGATTGTCGATCGCGCTGGCAGCTCGGCCGACGCTGGCTCGCTGAGCACCTCGTCGCTAGACGACGCAATGCTCGGGCCGATATGCGGCCGCTCGTCGAAGAAATCCGCCACGCCTTCGTCCGCCGGGTGTTCAAGCAATTCACCCGGGGTGCCGACCTGAATCAGCCGACCACCGCGCAAGACGGCGATACGGTCTGCCAGACGTAACGCCTCACCCGGGTCGTGGGTCACTAGCAGCGTCGTGATTCCCCGTTCGCGCACCAGTTGCAGGAATCGCCCCTGCAAATCGCGGCGGATGGTGGGATCCAGTGCACTGAAGGGTTCGTCCATCAGCAGAATGTCAGGATTGGTGACCAACGCCCGCGCAAGCCCGACACGTTGCTGCATGCCACCAGACAACTCGTGGGGAAAACGCTCGCTCCACGCTTTCAGCCCCACCGCCTGCAACTGCCGTAGTGCCGCTGTGCGGCGAGTACTTTCTGGCTCACCGCGCAATTCCAGGGGCAAGGCCACGTTGTCGAGCACGCTTCGATGCGGCAGCAAACCGAAATGCTGGAACACCATGCCGATGCGCTGCGACCGCAGCTGGCGCAGCGTAGGCTGCGTCAAGCTGCTCAGGACCTCACCGTCGATGAGCACCTCGCCGCTGCTCGGCTCTATCAACCGGTTGACGTGGCGCAGCAAAGTCGACTTGCCGCTGCCGGATGTACCCATCAAGCAAAGCACTTCGCCACGCCGCACCGCGAGGTTCACTTGCTCAACCGCGTTGGTGGAGTCTGACCGGCTCCCCTCGTACCGTTTGGTGACCGCACGAAATTCCAGCGCAATATCGTGAATCGATACAGAGCCAAGGGCGTCTGCGCTGATCCGCGCAGTGGTTTCCAAAGGGTCGTTGGCAATCTGTGGGTATTTATCAGCGATCACGTCGCCCCCTGGCGTTCAATGGATTCCAGGGCAGCGAAGCAGGCTCCATGCCAATCGGCCAAAACCCGCGTAATCAAGCGCGGGATGGGGTTTTGCCCTGACGGCATGGTGTTGAGGAGGCAGCAACGTTGCATGGCTGCTGTTGCGTGGGAAACAGCGTTGAACAAGTCTGCTGTCCTAGATGATTAATATTGCTAAAATGAATATAAATATTATTTTTTATTATTTTTAGAGATATAAATCGACTTTTATACTTTCATCAGACCCGCGATGGATCGGGGTGACGGTGTTGGAGGGTAGACATTTCTGATGCCAACGTCATTGCTTGCCTACGGCCAATCTCTGGTGCTGTTGCCGCTGCACCCGCTGTTCAGTTTCTTCCAGGCGCTGACGCTGCCTGCGGCGTGTACGCCATCAAGGCCGACTTCTGCGACTCGCCAAGCGTATGTGCTGAACATGATTGCCTGAGGAGCCGCTATGCCCCCCTTATCCGCCCTCCCCACCCGCCAGCGAGGAATACCGAGTGACAACCCCTCTACGACCTGCCGTGCTCACCCCCTTGCAGACTGCACGCCGCCTAGCGACGGAGTTCGCCGAAACCGCCGTCGAGCGGGACGAGGCCGGCGGCACACCCAAGGCCCAGCGCGACGCTATCCGCCAGAGCGGCTTGTTGGCCCTGAGCATACCCACCCAGTTTGGCGGCCTCGGCGCTAGCTGGAGCGAAACCCTGGAGGTGGTGCGCGAATTTGCCCGGGTCGACAGTTCCATTGCCCACGTCTTCGGCTTTCAGCACCTGATGCTGGCAACCGTACGCCTGTTCTCCCGCCGCGATCAGTGGCAACCCTGGTTCGAGCAGACCGCGCGCAAGAACTGGTTCTGGGGCAATGCGCTCAACCCCCTGGACAGCCGCACCGTACTCACACGCTTCGATGGTTGGTACGAGTTTTCCGGCAAGAAGAGTTTCTGCTCAGGCGCCAGCGACTCGGAAATGCTGATTGCCTCTGCAGTCGATGAAAGTGCTGGCGGCAAGCTGCTGATCGCTGCCATCCCCAGCGGCCGGACCGGTATCACACTGCATGATGACTGGAACAACATGGGCCAGCGCCAGACCGACAGCGGCAGCGCGACTTTCGAGCGCGTGCGCGTCGAAGAGAACGAGATGCTTCTCGACCCCGGCCCGCTGAGCACCCCCTTCGCCAGCCTGCGCCCGCTGATCGCGCAGTTGCATTTCGCCAACGTGTTCCTGGGTATCACCGAAGGCGCTCTGGAAGAGGCTCGCCATTACACCCTGAAGGAAGGCCGCCCGTGGTTCCGCTCCACAGCCCGACATGTCAGCGAAGACCCTTACATCCTGCGCCACTACGGCGAGTTCTGGGTCGGTCTGGAGGGCGTGCGCCTGTTGGTGGAGCGCGCCGCTACGCAACTCGACGCGGCCTGGCACAAGGAGCAGGCGCTCGGCGCCGAAGAGCGTGCGCAACTGGCGCTGGCCATCGCCACGGCCAAGGTGGCGGCGGCACGCACTGGCCTGGACATCTGCAACCGCCTGTTCGAGGTCACTGGCGCACGCGCGACCCACGCCTCGCTGCGCCTCGATCGCTACTGGCGCAACCTGCGTACCCAGAGCCTGCACGACCCGCTGGACTACAAACTCCACGAGCTGGGTGAGTGGGCACTGAGCCACACGCGACCCACCCCATCTTTCTACTCATAGGAATCGCCATGCAGTTGCTGACCCTCCCCCCTTCGCCGTCACTGGCGACATCGATCCGGGCAACCGCACAGGTCTTTGAAGACGCTAGATCGCAGGCGCTGCTCGCCCACCTGCAACAGGTCGCCCCCAGCGAAGCCAGCGTCCTGATCATTGGCGAAACCGGCACAGGCAAAGAGCTGGTCGCACGCCACATACACAACCTCAGCGGACGGCGCAACGGCCCCTTCGTCGCGGTGAACTGTGGCGCCTTTTCCGAGTCGCTGGTGGAGGCCGAGCTGTTCGGCCACGAGAAAGGCGCCTTCACCGGCGCCCTGGCGGCTAAGGCCGGCTGGTTCGAGGAGGGCAACGGCGGCACGCTGTTCCTCGACGAAATCGGCGACCTGCCCATGGCCATACAGGTCAAGCTGTTGCGCGTGCTGCAGGAGCGTGAAGTGGTGCGCCTGGGCTCGCGCAAGAGCATCCCCATCGACGTGCGCGTGGTCGCCGCCACCAACGTGCAACTGGACAAGGCCATCGCTGCCGGCAACTTCCGCGAAGACCTGTACTACCGCCTCAACGTGGTCAGCCTGCAACTCTATCCGCTGCGAGAACGCCCGGGCGACATCCTGCCGCTGACCCGACACTTCATCAAGACCTACTGCAACCGCCTGGGTTACGGCGAAGTACGCCTGTCCCCCGAGGCCGAACGCAAGTTGGTGAGCTACGACTGGCCCGGCAACATCCGCGAGCTGGAAAACGTCATCCACCACACCCTGCTGGTGTGCCGCAATGGCCTGGTGCAGGACGACGACCTGCGCCTGTCGCACCTGCGCATCGAGCGCCAGGACAAGTCGCCGGTGAGCACCGCCGAAAGCGCCGAAGAACAGTTGCTGCGAGCCTTTCAGCGCCTGTTCGAGGAGCAGGCCGGCGGCCTGCACGAGAAGGTCGAGGACAGCCTGCTACGCAGTGCCTATCGTTTCTGCCACTGCAACCAGGTGCACACGGCCAGCCTGCTGGGCCTGAGCCGCAACATCACCCGCGCCCGACTGATCGCCATCGGCGAACTGGTGGTCAATCGGCGCCGGCCAGAGCCCCAGACGCGCCCTGAGCGGGCGATGCAACTATCAATCTGAGAGGCCGGGGGGACGCCACCGGCCCTGCCGGCGCGCTCAGCCTTCCTGGCTGCAATCACGCGGGGTAATACCCTTTTCCTTGGCATATTGATGCGACGAGGCCTCGATGATCGGCCGCAAGAACGCGCGGTCGGCCTGTACCCAGTCGCTGATCAGTTTCCACTTCTGCCCGTCCCACTGCTGGAAGCGCACCGCGCCACCGCCTTCATGGTCGGAGCAGGATAGTTTCAGCGGCTGCACCAGCCCCTTGGCGCCGAGTGCCTGCAGGCGGGTATCGTCCAGGTTCAGGTGTTCGAAGCCCCAACGCACCTGCTCGCCACTCAGCGGTTGCCTGCCGAACTTCTCCTGAGCCAGACGCAACGCCTCGACGTTGAGGATGCCGTTGACCACGCCGAGGTTGTAGTACACCGTGCCGAAGCGCTTCGGATCGGCCAGGTCGCCTTGGCCCTTGTCCACCACCGCCTGTTTGATGCCCTGCAACACCGGGAACTCGGTACCGGACGGATGCGTGGTGATGGCGATGAAGCCCTTGGCTGCAGCGCCGGCAGGCGCCGCGTCTTCCTCGGAATTGCTCCAGATATTGCCGATGATGCGGTCGGCAGGGAAACCGACCTTCTGCGCGGTCTTCAGCGCCACCGGGTTCATCACGCCCCAACCGCGCAGGATGACCCAGTCCGGCTTCAGGCGGCGGATGTTCAGCCACTGTGATTGTTGCTCGTTGCCGGGGTGCGGTACCTCCAGCAGGCTCAACTCGAAACCGTACTTGTCCGCCAGGGCCTGCAGCACCTCGTTGGTTTCCTTGCCGTAGGGCGAACCGTGAAAGAGCGTGACGATCTTCTTGCCCTTGAGCCCCTGCTCGCCGCCTGCCTGCTGAGCGATCCAGTTGACGATGGCCGATACCTCGGAATAGGGATTGAGCTGCAGCGGGAAGACGTAAGGGAATACGCTGCCGTCGGTGGAATCGGTACGCCCGTGGTTGATGGTGATCAGCGGCAGCTTGTCGGCCGTGGAGCGCTCCAGGGTGGCATACGCGATACCCACCGACAGCGGATTGGTGGCGGCAGCCGGTGCGCCGTTGAGCCCACCCTTGAGGCGCTCGTAGCACTCCACCCCCTTCTCCACGACGTATTCAGTCTCGCACTCGCTCCAGGTCAGCTTGACGCCATTCACGCCGCCCTGGGCGTTGACGTACTTGAGGTAATCGATAAAACCACCGAAGAAACCGGTACCACCTGCGGCATAGGGGCCAACGCGGTAGCTCTGCAGGGGGAAATACTGTTCGTTGGCCGCGTGCACGTTGAGTGCGCCGGCAGCTAAGCTTACGGCCAGCGCCAGGCGGCCGAGGACGGATCGGGTCGACATCGTGGTTATCCTTTACAAATCAGTGGGCAGTGGCATAAGGCGGGCGAAGCCCGGTGCGAAGGTTCGCTCAGTAGCGCAACGGCCAACGCCGAGCGCGCTCGCGAAAGCGTTGCCAGAGGCGCGCCAGGCCCTCCGGTTCCTTGATCAGGAAGATGATGATCAGCGTGCCGAAGGCAATCTTCTGCAGGTTCTCTATCTGCCCGGCATCGATCAGCCCAGTCGGCAGCAACCCGGCCAGGTTCGACAGCAGCACCGGGAACAGCACGATGAAGGCGGCGCCGAGGAAGTTCCCGAGGATGCTGCCCAGGCCGCCGATAATGATGATGAACAGGATCTGGAACGAGCGGTTCAGGTCGAAGCCGTGTGGCTCCACCGTGCCCAGGTAGGTGAAGGCCCAGAGCGAACCGGCCACGCCGAGGTAGAAGCCGCTGATGGCAAAAGCCAGCAGTTTGGTCTTCAACAGGGGGATGCCGATCACTGCGGCGGCGGTGTCCATGTCGCGCACCGCCATCCAGTTGCGCCCCAGTTCGCTGCGCACCAGGTTGGCGCCCAGCCAGAACAGCGCGCTGATCACCCTCGAGGCACTGTCGTTGCTGAACCAACTGAAGCGGGTCAGCGCCCATGGCACGAAGAACTGCGCCGCCAGTGTCGACACCAGCAGATAGAAGCCCTTGATGCGCAGGCTTGGCAGGCCGAACACCACGGCCACCAGCGCCGCCACCAGGCCGCCGAGCAGCAGGCTGGCCAGCAGCGGCAGCCACGCCACGCGCAGCTCGAAATTATAGGCCGCGAAGGCACCTACTGCCATAAACGCCGCCGAACCCAGCGACAGTTGCCCGGCATAACCGGTCAGCAGGTTCAGCCCGAGGCCGGCCAGCGACAACAGTAGAAATGGAATCAGGATGGCACTGAACCAGTAATCGTTGCCCAGCAGTGGCACACCGATGAAGGCAAACAGGACCAAGGCCGCCAAGCCCAGCCGATCCTGGCGCAGGCGGAAGAATCGACGGTCGTCGGCGTAACGCACGCTGAACTGACCCGCTTCTCGATACAGCATGATCGACGCTCCTCAGACTCGCTCGATGGCGCGCTCGCCGAACAGCCCAGCCGGACGCACCAGCAGGAACAGCAGGGCCAGCACATAGGGAAACCAGTTTTCGATGCCGCCGCCGATGAGCGGCCCGAAATACACCTCGGCGAGCTTCTCCGAAGCGCCGATGATCAGGCCGCCGACGATCGCCCCGCTGATCGAGGTAAAACCGCCGATGATCAGCACCGGCAGGGCCTTGAGCACCACCAGCGAGAGCGAGAACTGCACCCCCAGGCGTGCGCCCCAGAGCAGCCCGGCCACCAACCCGACAAACCCGGCCACCGCCCAGACCACCGCCCACACCCTCGGCAGGCGGATACCGACGCTCATCGCCGCGCGGGGATCGTCGGCCACCGCACGCAGCGCCAGGCCGATGCGCGTGCGGTTGAACAGCAAGGACAGAAGCACCACCAGGGCCGCCGCCGTTGCGGCGGCGAACAGGTCGAACTGCGACAGCAGCAGGCCGCCCAGCTCCAGCGGGGCGTCGCTGATGGCCAGCTCCAGGCCGTGAACCTGGGCGCCCCATAAGGCCTGGGCGGCGCCCTCGATGATGTAGGCCAGGCCGAGCGTGGCCATGAACAGGGTTATCGGCGAACGCCCGACCAATGGCCGCAGTACCGCCCGTTCGATCAGCAGCGCCAGGGCGATCATCGTCGCCAGGGTGACGAGAAAGGACAGCCAGAACGGCACGCCGCGCTCCAGCAGGCTGACGAAGGTCAGCGCGGCGAACAGTACCATCGCCCCCTGGGCGAAGTTGAACACACCGCTGGCTTTGTAGATCAGTACGAAACCGATGGCCACCAGGGAGTACATCACCCCGGCCAGCAGGCCACCGATCAGCACTTCGAAAAAGAATGCCATGTCGCGCTCCTGTGTGGGAACAGCCCCGAAGCCGCCGCCGGGCGTACACCCAGATAGGCCGCGATCACGTCGGGGTTGCGGCGAACCTGCTCGGGGGAGCCGTCGCCGATCTTGCGGCCGTAATCGAGCACCACCACATGGTGGGAAATGCCCATGACCACGCCGATGTCGTGCTCGATCAGCACCACCGTCATGCCGAACTCACGGTTGATCTCGACGATGAAGCGGCTCATTTCGCGCTTCTCCTCGGCATTCATCCCGGCCATCGGCTCGTCGAGCAGCAGCAGGCGAGGCTCGGCGGCCAGCGCACGGGCCAGCTCGATCCGCTTCTGCAGGCCATAGGGCAAGGTGCCAACGATTTCGTCACGCCACGGCTGGATGCGCAGAAACTCGATTACCCGCTCGGCGGCGGCGCGTTGGCGATCGTCCTCGCCCGGCGCGCGGCCGATGCGCAACGCCTGCTCCAGCCAGGAACTGCGGCGCTTGAGGTTGCGCCCGGTGAGCACGTTGTCGAGCACGCTCATGCCCTTGAACAGCGCGATGTTCTGGAAGGTGCGAGCGATGCCGTCGCGTGCCGCTGCATGTGGGTGCATCACCCGACGCTGCTGCCCGGCAAAACGAATACGCCCCTGCTGCGCCCGGTAGACGCCATTGATGATGTTCAGCAGCGAGCTCTTGCCCGCGCCATTGGGCCCGATCAGCGCACAGATCTCGCCTTCGGCGACGCTGAAGCCGATGTCGCTGATGGCCTTCACACCCTTGAACGAAAGGCTGATGCCCTCCAGTTCCAGCAACGGTAAATTCGACATGAACGCTCCTCAGACGGGCTGAACCCGGCCTTGCGACCGAGCAGCGAGGGATGAACGAGGGCTGCGCACGGCCTGCCAGCGGGGCGCCTCCCGCCAGATACGCGGCGCCACCCCAAGGGCGGCGAAGAACGCCTGCACCTCGCCCGGCAGGGCCTCACCGACCAGCAGCGGCACCCGGGTGCGGCTCAGGCCCAGCACATCGCCCAGCGGCCGACGCAGCAACACGTGGCCAAGGCCGTTGCGCAGCAACCCACCGCGCGCGTCAAGCGCCCAGTCCAGCCAGCGCCGCAGCAGGCTGCCCGGCAGCGGTAGACGCTGCTGCGCCAGTGCATACAGGCGGCCGTAGCTGTCGTGGGTGCCGAGTACCAGGGTCGGGCCGAGTTCACGGCGGTCGGTGTCGCGGGTCGCCAGGCTCTCCGGAAAATTCATCCGAAAGCCTGCCAGCAGCCAAGGCGCCAGCAGGTAGCGGGCCTGGCCGCTGGTGGCGAAGTTGCGGGAGGCCAAGGCTTCCTCGGCCGCCGTCAGGCGCTCCTGTTCGACCAGCCGACGCCCCTCGCCCAGCACCTCGGCATGGCTGAGCCCGTGCTGCTGAAGTTGGCCATCGGCATCCAGCCGGTGAAAGCTGAACGCTGGGCGCTCGCTCTGCGCCTTCACCGCCAAGGCAGGATCGGGCAGCTGCGCGGCCAGGCGAGCGTAATTCGGCAACCCGGAATCCGCCAGGCCACGGCCATCGGCGTAGAACAGCAATGCCGGTACATGACCGCTCGCCAGCACCCGCTCGACCTCCTCCTGACCTTCGGCAAAGACGAAACCGGCCTGCAGTTCACGCAACAGCGTCAGTTGCTCCGCGTCGGGCATCAGCGGATCGAGCAGTGCCGCGACGCCGCCCAGCCACTGCGCCGCCAGGCTTGCCAGCAGCGCCTCAGGGCGCGGCCGGCTGACGATCAGCAGGCTGTCGCCGGCCGCGAAGCCGGCCTCGCGCAGCCCGGTGGCCAGGCTCTGCACCTCGGCCAGCAGTTGCGCCCAGCTGCGCGCCTGCCACAGGCCTAGACGCTTGTGGCGCAACGCAACGTCCGCCCCACGTTGATGTGCCCGGGCCAGCAAGCTGGCCGGCAGGTTGTTCGCGAGCGCCTCATGCATGGCCGCGCACCTCAGGCCACAGCGAGGGAGGCATGCTGCTCCTGCTCCAGTTCGCGCACCAGCGGCAACACATGCTTGCCGAAGTACTCGACCTCTTCCTGGAAATGCAGGAAGCCGGAGAGGATCAGGTCGACGCCGACCGCCTTGAGCGCGACGATGCGCTCGGCGATCTGCCGTGGCGTACCGATCAGGTTGGTCTTGAAGCCGTCGTTGTACTGCACCAGGTCTTCGAAGGTCGACTTGGCCCAGTTGCCCTCGCCTTCCGGGCTGGCCGCACCGGCGTTCTTCACTTCACTGCCAAAGCCGTTGACCGCCTCCGGGTCGGCCTTGGCGATGATCTCTGCCAGCACCGCGCGGGCCTCTTCCTCGGTGTCGCGGGCGATGATGAAAGCGTTTACCCCGACCTTCACCGAATGCCCGTTGGCCGCTGCCTTGGTGCGGATATCGTCGACCTGGGTCTTGATGCCCTCGACACTGTTGCCATTGGTGAAGTACCAGTCGGAGACCTTCGAGGCCATGTCGCGCGCGGCCCGCGAGCTCCCGCCCTGGAAGATTTCCGGGTGCGGTTGCTGCAGCGGCTTGGGCTTGAGGGTGTAGTCGTTGAAACGGTAGAAATCGCCGTGGAAGCTGAAATTGTCCTGGGTCCAGATGCCCTTCAGGGCACGAATGAACTCCTCGGATCGGCGATAGCGCTCATCATGGTCCAGCCATGGCTCGCCGATGGCGCGGAACTCGCCCTTGAACCAGCCGGACACCACGTTGATGGCGATGCGGCCCGCGGTGAACTGGTCGATGCTTGCCAATTGCTTGGCTGCCAATACCGGCGTCCAGGGTCCGGGCAGGATCGCGGCGATCACCTTGAGTTTTTCGGTGGCGGCCAGCAGCGCGTGGCTGATGGTTACCGACTCGTGCTGGTTGTCAGCGCCATAGCCGGCGGTGAAGCGGATCTGCGAAAGCGCGTACTCGAACCCGGAACGCTCGGCAATCTGCGCCAGCTTGCGGTTGTAATCGATGTCCCAACTGGTGCGTTGTTCGATCTTGCTGACAACGAGGCCACCGCTGACGTTAGGAACCCAGTAGGCGAATTTGATCGGTTGGCTCATGGCGATGTCTCCTGTAACTCGGAAAGTCAGGCCGCGCGGGCGACCGGGATATGAAAGAAGGCGCCGACGGTATCGAGTACCCGCTCGATCCGTTCGAACTGCGCAGGGTCAGCCAGGCGCTGATCGTCGAAAGACTCGACACTGGCGTACAGGCCGTACGGCAGGGTGTGGGCCTGGAAGAAAGCGAATAGCGGGCGCAACTGGTGATCGATCATCAAGGCATGTCGCTCGCTACCACCGGTGGCGGCAAGCACCACGGGCACGCCCTTGAGCGACTGGTGATCGACCAGGTCGAACAGGTGCTTGAACAAACCGGTGTAGGACGCGCGATACACCGGGCTGCCGACCAGTAGCAGGTCGGCTTGCTCGATGGCCTGCAAATGCGGTTGCAGGTCAGCCGAGGCGCTATCGCGCTCCAGCGAACCGGCCAGGCTGGCGGACAGTTCGGCGATGCGCACCCAGTGCACCTCCAGCTTCGGCAACACGGCCGGCAGCCGCTCCACCAGGGCCTGCAGCAGACCATGGGTGCGTGATGGGGCCCGCAGGCTGCCGGACACCACCACGACCCTGATAACACGTGCGTTCATGCTCATCCCTCCTTGCCCAGCGGGCATTACCTGAGGGAGCTTCAGCAGCAACCGTGCCAACCCATAAAAACCTTTAAATTCAAGTACTTGAACGATAGCGCTAGCAGCCTGAACTGTCTTTTGGCCAACAAGCTGTTGAACCACTGACCCTCGGCCAACAGTTGCCCCGGAAAACGCAATTGACCGCCCACCAACAGTCATTCAGCAAGCTGTCGGCGAGCGAACAGCCCGCCCCACCAGAATGATCACAACCCGTTGATTTAAAAGGAATTCACTGCAAGGCACGAAGTTTGCGAGAGCGTCACCGTCAGCAATCGCATCAATCGAGGAGAACTGCGATGACCGCCCAAGCCCCACTGCCCCACCTGTCTACCGGTACCCACTACGAATCCCTTGCCGCCCGCTTCCGCCCCATCTTTACCCGCATCGCCGAATCCAGCGTGGCACGCGAGCGCGACCGCACCCTGCCCCATGAGCCCATCCAGTGGCTCAAGGACGCCGGCTTCGGCGCCGTGCGTGTACCCGTCGAACAGGGCGGTGCCGGCGCTTCCCTGCCACAGTTGTTCCAGCTGCTGATCGAACTGGCCGAAGCCGACTCCAATGTGCCGCAGGCACTGCGCGGGCATTTTGCTTTCGTCGAGGATCGCCTCAACGCCCATGCCAGCACACCACAGGACGTCTGGTTCAAACGCTTCGTCGACGGCGATCTGGTGGGCTGCGCGTGGACGGAGGTGGGCGCAGTGAAGATCGGCGACGTCAGCACCCGGGTGTCGCGCCGGGGTGATCAGTGGGTGGTCAATGGCACCAAGTACTACAGCACCGGCAGCCTCTTCTCCGACTGGATCGACCTGTTCGCCCGCCGAGACGACACCGGTGGCGACGTGATCGCAGCGATCCGTACCCGCCAACCCGGCATCACCCAGAGCGACGACTGGGATGGTTTTGGCCAGCGCACCACCGGCAGCGGCACCTCGGTGTTCGAGAACGCGGTGGTCGAGGAAGAGAACATCATCGACTTCGCCACCCGCTTCAAATACCAGACGGCGTTCTACCAACTGGTGCTGCTCGCCGTCATCGTCGGTTCCGGCCGCGCCGCCGTGCGTGACTTCAGCCAGGAAACCCGCAAGCGCACGCGCGTGTTCAGCCATGGCAATGGCGCAGCGGTAAGCGAGGACCCACAGGTATTGCAGGTTATCGGCAAGGCCTCCGGGCTGATCTATGCCGCCGAGGCAGGCACCCTGCGCGCCAGCGAAGCCGCGCAGCAAGCCTACCTGGCGCGTTTCGGCAATGACGAAAACGCCGAGCGCAAGGCCAACATCGCCGCCGAACTGGAATCGGCCCAGGCCCAGGTGGCGGCCATCGAAGCGGTGCTACGTGCCACCAGCGACCTGTTCAACACCCTCGGCGCCTCTGGTACCAGCACCACCAAACAGCTCGATCGCCACTGGCGCAACGCCCGTACTGCCGCCTCGCACAACCCGGTGATCTACAAGGAACGCATCATCGGCGACTGGCACGTCAATGGCAGCGAGCCGCCCTATGTATGGCAGATCGGTGGCGGTGCCAAGCAGTCCTGAAAGCATGGCCTGGGGCATACCCCAGGCCTCGTCACGACACTGGCGTTCCGCCCGGAACGCCAGAACTATCCAGCGCCGAGTCGCCGACTGGCAAAACTGAACAGCAGAACCGAGAGAATCAGAACGCCGGTGGCCACCTGCTGCCAGAAGAAATTCCAGCCGATCAGCAGCAGACCGTTGGCCGTTACGTTGAGAAATAGCACACCGAGCAGTGTACCGGGTACGTTGACCCGGTTGTGCAGGCTCAACGTGGCACCGATGAAGACCGCACCGATGGCATTCATCAGGAAGGCATTGCCGGACATCGGCGCGTAGGCGTTCACCGTGGCCGGCAGCAGAATGCCCGCCAGCGCGCTGGCAAAGGCACTGGCGATGAACACCAGGGCAGCGATACGTCGCTGCGCCAGGCCCGAATAACGCGCCACCAGTGGCTGGCTGCCAAGGACGATGATCTCCCGGCCTAAGCGGCCACGCGCCAATACCACGCCATACACCAGCGCCAACAGTGCGACCAGCAGCAAGGGTAGCGGCACGCCGAGCATGCGCTCAGTGGCCAAGCCGCTGCGTACCTGCGCCTCCAGGTAGATCGGTTGTCCGCCCTCGGAAAGCAGCTTTTGCACGCTGCTGCCAATGAACAGCGTGCCAAGGGTGGCGAGAAAAGGGGAAATACGCAGCCCGGCGATCAGCCCGGCATTGAACAACCCGGCCAGGCTGCCAGCCAGCAGCCCACCGGGAATCGCGACATAGAGCCCGAAGCCGGCATTGAGCAGCAGGACGAAGGTCAGCGCCGAGAAGTCCAGCGCAGTGCCGACTGACAGGTCGATGCCACCCGCAGCGATGGCGTAGGTCATGCCGATGGCGACGATGGCCAGCAGCACGAAATTGTTCAATAACAGGCTGGACAGGTTGCCGACGGTGAGAAAGCCGGGTGCCTTCAACGCGAAGAACAGTAGAACGGCGGCGAACAGCGTCGGCATGACCAGGCGCAGCAACGCCCGGCCAGAGAGCCCGGTCAGACCGGCAGGCTGCGGGGCGGATAACGAATCGGACATCTCAGGCCTCCTTGTTGCGCAAACCGGACAGGGCCACCACCAGCAGGATCAGGACACCCTGCACGCCGTCGACCCAGAAGCTGGAAATATTCAGAAGCTGGAAGCCGTTGATCAGCACCCCGACCAGCAACGTTGCCAGCAGCGTGCCGCCGATGCTCGGCTGCAGACGCTGGGAGAAGATCACCCCAAGAAAAGCGATGGCCACCACGGACAGCAGCATCTCGCCGGAACCGGTGGTGCTGCCGCTGAACCAGGCCGCCGAACAAAACGCGGCCAGGCTGCCGCACAGACCGCTGATCAGGTAGCTGGCGAACACGTAGCCACGCACCGACAGGCCAGCGGCATTAGCCGCCTCCGGGTATTCTCCGATGGCGTACAGACGCAGGCCGAATGGCGTGTACTGCGTCAACACGATCAGCACGCCACCGACCGCCAGCAGCACCCAGGCCAGGGCTGGCACGCCGACCCAACTACCGAAAGCCAGCCCTTCCAGCAACGGCGAAGTGCTGGGCAGCACGGTGTTTTCGGTCAGCACCAGTTCCAGCCCGGCCACCAGGTTCATCGTGGCCAGGGTCGCCAGCAGCGGCGGCAAACGGAAACCGACCACCACCAGCGCATTCAGCGTGCCGATGGCCAGGCCAGTGCCAAGCGTCGCGGCGATGCTGACAACATCGCCGAAACCGGCGTTGTTCAGGCTGGCATAGACCGCAGCGGACAACCCGAGGTTGGCCGCCAGCGACAGATCAAGCCCACCGGACACCACGTTCGAGCCGCCGCCGATGATCACCGTGGTCAGGCCGAAGGCAAGGCTGCCGAGGATCGCCGACTGAGCTAGCACATTGACCAGGTTGCTCAGGGTGAGGAAGTTCGGCGCACTGAGGGCGAAGGCCAGCAGGATCGCGGCGAAGGCCAGCAGCGCGCCACGGCGCAGCAGCCACTGCGCGAATCGCGGGTGGAAGGCATCAGATAGCAATGGCATAGGCATAGAAAGGTCGTTCCTCGTTCTGCGCGCGTTGCGCGCCGGTAGCCACCGCCAGCAGGCGGTCACTGTTCGCCTCGCCAGCGGCGAAACGTGCGGCGATGGCGCCGCGGTGCATGACATGAATGCGGTCGCAGAGGCCGATCAACTCCGGCAGGTCGGACGAGAGGATCAGCACCCCGGCGCCCTCCTTCACCAGTTCACCGATCAGCCGATAGATCTCCACCTTGGCGCCAACATCGATGCCAACGCTGGGCTCGTCCAGCAGGTACAGGCTGGAACACCGCGCGAACCACTTGGCCAGCGCCACCTTTTGCTGATTGCCGCCGCTGAGCTGACGCACCTTGGCATGCGCGCCATGGGCCTTGATCCTCAGGCGCTCGATCAGCTCCAGGGTGGTATGCCGCTCGCGCGCCGGCGACAGCAGCCCCAGGCGGACGAAGCGCGACAGTGCCGCCAGGGTGGTGTTCTCCTGCACGCTCAGATCAAGCGCCACGCCTTGCCGACGGCGCTCCTCGGGCATCAGCGCGACGCCCTGGGCGACAGCCTCGCGCGGACTGCGCAAGGACAACGGTTGCCCGTCCAGGCGCACCTCGCCGCTGTCCGGTGGCGCCAGGCCGAACAGGCTGCGTAGCAACTCCTTGGCGCCCGAGCCCACCAGCCCGGTGAGGCCGACGATCTCGCCACGGCGCACCTGCAGGTCGATGCCCTGGTAGGCCCGTGCCCGCCCCAGCCCGCGCACGTCGAGCAACAGCGCACCGGCAGGCACCGCTACCTTGGGGTACAGCTCGCCGACTTCGCGGTTGACCATCAGGCGGGTGATCTGCTCCAGCGACGTGTTGCGCGGGGAGACTTCAGCGACATCGCGACCGTTGCGCAGTACCGTCACGCGGTCGCACAGGGCCTCGATTTCCTGCAGGTAATGGGAGATGTAGACGATCGCCAGGCCATCGTCACGCAGGCGCTGGACGATCCGCAGCAAACGCTCCACCTCACGCTGCACCAGGGCCACGCTGGGTTCGTCGAACACCAGCACACGCGGTTTGATCAGCAGCGCGCGGACGATCTGCACCATCTGTTGCTCGGCGCTGCTCAGTTCACCGATCAGCGCATTCGCCGGCAGTCGCAGGCCGAAGTAGTCGTCCAGCAGACGCGCGGCCTCGCGCTGCTGAGAGCGGCGATCGAGCAAGGGCCCGAATCGCCGTTCATGGCCGAAGAACAAGGCTTCACCCACGGTGAAACGGGCCGGCAACAAGCGTTCCTGGTGGATGAAGCCAATGCCCAGGCGCTCCACCTGGCGCGGGCTGAAATGCCCGTGCGGCTGGCCGTCGAGCAGCAGGCTGCCGGCGTCCGGGCGGTGGATGCCGGCCAGCACCTTGATCAGCGTAGACTTGCCGGCGCCGTTCTCGCCCACCAGACCGTGCACGCTGCCCGCCGCCACCCGCAGGCTGGCGCCGTCGAGCGCCCGGGTGGCACCGAAGGTCTTGACAATGCCACGCAGCTCCAGCACCGGCGTACTCATGCGTCGCCTCGGATGCGTTTGACGTCATCGACGTTGCCCGCCGTGGTCAGCAGGGTCTCGACGAAGGTTTCGGGCGGCAGATCGTGCTCGCCGGCCAGGTAGCGGGCGACGTTATGCACCGCCGTACGGCCGATCAACGCAGGCTGCTGCGCCACCACTGCAGCCACCGGGCTGCCGGGCTGGCGCAGCAATTCCAGCACCTCGGGCGTACCGTCGACGCCATAGGTGCGCACTTCATTGCGTCCGGCTTCGATCAGCGCCTGGCTGGCACCGAGCTGCGGCAGATCCCAGGCCGCCCAGATCGCGTCGAGCTCACCTTTGGGGTACTTGTTGAGCAAGGCGGCAACCTGACTGCGGGCATCCTGCACGGTGTTGGGAATCACGTCGCGCAGCTCCGGCTGGATGAACTCGATCTGCGGGTAGAACTTGCTCACCAGCTTCAACTGGTCATAGCGAATGCCGCAGCTCGGCACGCCATAGAAGCCATTGAACAGCAGCACCCTGCCCTTGCCGCGCAGATCGGCCACCAACTGCTTGGCCAGCAGCAAACCCGTGCTCCAGTTGTCTGCGGAAATCGTATTGACCGCGTACTGCGACGGCACCTCGATGGTGAACAGCGGGATGCCGGCGGCGCTGATGCGCTTGAACCAGGGCTCGATGATGCTCAGCGTGCCGAGGGTGTGAATAACTGCATCGGGCTTCAGCGTCACCAGATTCTGCAACTGGGTCACCATGGCCTTGTCGTTGCGCCCGGCATCCAAGGTGATCGGCGTGCCGCCCAGGCGCTGTACTTCCTCGACCTGCGCCTTGAAGGCCCGGCTGTCGAAGTAGATGCTGGTGCCCACGGTGCTGATGGCGATGCGCTTGCCCTTCAGCGAAGGTACTGTGGCACTGGCCTCGGCACCGCTGTCGGCTCCAGCCGCCATGGCGCGGGTCAATGGTGCGGCAAGCCCGAGAGCGAGCATCGCCGAGGACGCGCCGAGCAGGCAGCGCCGGGACATGCCGGAGCAGTCGTTGTCACTCATTGGTCACCTCGCAGGTGCTTGACCTGAGCCAGGTTGTCGCGGGTCGTCAATAGCGCGGCGACATGGGTTTCCTTCGGCAGATCACGCTGGCCGGCCAGGTAGCGGGCAACGTTGCGCACGGCGGTGCGGCCGATCAGGTCGGGCTGCTGCGCAACCACCGCGCCGATGGGCGAATCGTCATGGGCGAGCAGCTCCAGTACCTCCGGCGTGCCGTCCACACCATAGGTGCGGATTTCACTGCGCCCGGCGTCGATCAGCGCCTGGCTGGCGCCGAGCTGAGGGATGTCCCAGGCTGACCAGATGGCGGCGATATCGCCCTTGGGGTACTTGTTCAGGAGCGCGGCGATCTGGCTGCGGGCGTCCTGCACGGTGTTGGGAATCACGTCACGCAGCTCCGGCTGGACGATCTGCAATTGCGGATGATCGGCCAGTACCTTCTTCAACTCGTCGTAGCGGATCGCACAGACCGGCACCCCGTAGAAGCCGTTGAACACCAGGATGCGGCCCTTGCCGCCGGTGTCGCGCACCAGCTGTTCGGCCAACGCGCGGCCGGCCGCGACGTTGTCCGAGGTGGTGTTGTTGAGGCTGTACTGCGATGGCACATCAATGGTGAAAAGCGGGATACCTGCTGCCTGGATGCGCTTGAGCCAGGGGTCGATCACGCTCAGGGTACCGAGGGTCTGAATTACCGCATCGGGCTTTTGCGTTACCACCGTGTGCAGTTGTGTGACCAGATTGCGGTCGTTGCGCCCGGCGTCGAGGGTGATCGGCGTGCCGCCAAGGCGCTTGATCTCATTGACCTGCGCCTGGAACGCCTTGATGTCGAAGTAATGACTGGTGCCGGTCATGCTCACGGCAATGCGCTTGCCGACCAGCGACGGTACGGCCTCACCCTCCTCCTCGGCGTGTGCCAGGCCGCCCGCCAATGTCAGCACCAGAACGGTGAGCAACGTCAGGATTCGACTCATGCCTGCGCCCTTTGCTCATCTGCCAAGGCGGCGCCGTTGAGGTAGTGGTCGCCGAGCAGTCGCCGTTGAGTGGGCAGTGCCGGTTCGGCGCTGCCCGGCTGTGGACGCGGCAGACTACTGCCGACCAGTTCGAAATGCGTCTGCGCGGCCAGGCGCGCGGCCTCGGCGGCGCCCAAACGAAAAGCGATGGCGGCCGACTGCGAGGCGTCGGCGCGTGCCAGCAACGCGTCGGCGGCGTCGATACGGATGCGCAACTCGCCGACTGCAGCGATGACCAGCGCTTCATGGCGAGCACTCTGCCCGCGCAGGTAGTCAAGCAGAGCTGCCTCGACATGACGGGCGTGGGCCAGGTCACCCCGGCCTTGGGAATGGGTGTTGGACATGGCGTGACCTCAGTTCCAGGAATGACGTTGCGGCTTGATGCCGTTGAGCAGTTGATTGCCGACCAGGTGGTACTTCCAGCGCACCGGGTCATGCAGCGTGTGGGTGCGCGCATTGCGCCAGAAGCGATCCAGCCCCTGGCTGGCCGAAACGCTGCGCGTGCCGCCCAGCTCCAGCAGGCGACTGGACGCCTCTAGGGAAATCTCGGTAGACAGCACCTTGGCCTGGCCGACCACCACTGAGGCTTCAGCAACGTGCTCTTCGCTAGGCTCGGCGACGGCGCGATCAACGGCCTCGGCAGCGCGCTGCAAGATCGCCTCGGCCGCCTGCAGGCGCCAGGCCAGTTCGCCGATCAGTGCCTGGCCAAGTGGATCCTGCCAGCCATGCTGCAAGCCGCTGTCGACCCAGGGGCGTGCCTGACGCGCCACACGCAGGGTTTCGGCAAAGGCACCACGGGCGATGCCGGTGTCTACGGCGGCCTGGATGATCTGCGAGATCGGGCCATCAGCGGTTGGCTGGTCGTAGGCCTTCCAGGCCGGTATCACATCGCTCGCTGGCACCCGGACGCCTTCGATACGCACCTGGCCGCTGGCTGTAGTGCGCTGGCCGAAGCCATCCCAACTGTCGATCACCGTCAGGCCAGCGGCATCGCGTGGCACGAAGGCGATGTGCGGGCGGCCCTCCTCGTCGACCCCTGCGACCGGGACGATGTGGGCGAACAGCGCCCCCGTGCAGTAGGCCTTCTCGCCATCGAGCACGGCGCTGTCGCCGTCGAAGCGGATCTGCGTCTGAAAGGTGGTGACGTACTGGCTGCGCGCCTCGGAAAAGGCGTTACCGAAACGGTAGCCTTGCAGCACCTTGGCGTAGTAGCGGTGCTTCTGCGCCTCGCTGCCGGTCAGGCCGAGGTTGCTGAGCACACCAAAGTGGTTCTGCGGCAACTGACCGAGTGATGAATCGGCGGCGGAGATGGTCGCGATCACCTCGCTGAGGGTGACATAAGATACCCCGGCGCCGCCGTGCGCCTTGGGCACACTGATCGCCCACAGACCGCTTTCGGAAAAGCGCTCCAGTTCCTCCCAGGGCAGGCGCCGCTCGCGATCACGCCAGGCCGCCTCACGGGCAAAATCCTCGGCCAAGCGCTGCGCCACCTCGATGGCTTCGGCGTCGCTACGGATGATCTGTGCCGGGCGCCGTGGCGCCGAGCTGACCTGCTCACGCAGATCGGCGGGTTGTGACTGGGTCATGTGTTGCTCCAAGCGTGATGGATTCCCCAGGGCTAGTGCACAGCCCGTACCAACTCAGGAAATCCTTCTTATTCAATGACTTGACGTGCAATTCAGATAATCGGAAAAGCACCTGTGGCGGCAAACTGTGGATTGGCTGTTGCCGGGCGGACACTTGCCTCAGAACCTGCCGACCGCTCCTCGCCTGTTTTTGCCAGGCCGCCATCGGTGTTGCATGGCGGTATCTCGCGAGACCGTGAGCTGGTGCTCAGAGGCTGATATCCAGCGGGTACTGGACGATCAGGCGCAGTTCGTCGACATTGGACTCGGCGACGTGATCGCCACCGACGCGGTGGGTGGCCTGCATCAGGTTGAACGAGAGGTCCTTGGCCGGCCCACTCTGCAGCACGTACTTCAGCCACAGGTTGCGCTCCCAGTGGCGGCCGTCCTCGGTTCCATTGAAGTAGCTGTAAGCGCCACCGGCGCGCGTGCCGTCGATGTCGGTACCGCGTACGTAGCGGGCCGTCAGGCTCAGCCCAGGGACGCCAAGCGGGGCGAAGTCATAGTCGTAACGGGCTTCCCAGGCTCGCTCATTGGGGTTATTGAAGTCGGAAACCTGCGAGGCGGCATCCAGCTGCAGGTCATAGGTGTTCCACACGTAGTCGAACGGCGTGTCGCCATCGATGCGCGTGTAGGACAGCTTGAAGCCATGAGCGCCGGCAGCCAGACCGGCATGCACGCTCCATGAGTCGTTGTCGATCTGGCCGGCCAGCGCCTGGCCGCTGTCACGGGTGCGGTAATAATTGAGGCCGGTCTTCAGGCTCAGCTCGCTACCCAGCGGCTGCACATGGTCGACGCTGAAGAACGACTGGTTCCATACGTCGTCGAGGCGGCTGCTGTGCAGGCGCAAGGTGAGCTGGTCGTTGAACCGGTAATCGCCACCCAGGTACACCACATCGTTGGCGCCCTTGATACGCCCGGCATAGACGGTGCCGAGATCACCACGGTGGTTGCTGGCGTTGCGGTCACTGCTCGACTCCAGCTTGCCGCCCTGCAGGCTCAGGCCATCCAGCGAGTTGTTGTTGAAGATGAAGCCGCGCAGCGTCTGCGGCAGCAGGCGAATGTCGCTGGCGTGCAGCACCGGGCTGGTCGGGCTGACGTCGCCATAGCGCAGCTCGGTGTCGAAGGCGCGCACCTTGAGCGCGGTGCCAACCTTGCCGTAGCTGTCCTTCGGCTCGCCATCGAAGTTGCTCCCCGAGCGCGACACGATGCCAGGCACGCCGACACCATTGCCGACCGCCCCATTGCCGCCATCGAGCTTGAGCCCGACCAGCCCCTGCACATCCACGCCGAAGCCGACAGTGCCACGGGTGAAACCGGATTGCAGATTGGCGATGATGCCGTGGCCCCATTCACGATGCAGGCTCTGCCGCTCGCCATTATTGGGATTGAGTGTAAAGTCGCCGTTGCGATAGTCCTGGCTGAAGAAGAAATTGCGGTTGAGCACATGGACCCGCGTGCCGTCGATGAAGCCTTCATCATCGCTGTCGGCAAAAGCGGGGCTGGCCAGCAGGATGGCCAGAGAAAGAGCTGTTCTGTAGCAAACGGTAGAGCGCATGGCAGTGATCCTTGGAATGACGAGGTAGGCGCCTTTCCAGGCGCTGCAGATCCCGTTGTTCCAACAACCATGCCAACAAAAAAAAACCATTGTTATTCAAGCAATTGAACAACTTCCTCAACACTATGATGCTCCGTCTGCGAAGCAATCTGCACAACTGCTGTTGCCGGCGCCACAGCGCTTTCGTCAGGGCGAAAAAAACGCGGCCTGGGCCGCGTTGAATGGAACATCACCTACTCAGTAAAAGGCGGTATGACTGCGCCGCTCCACAGCCGTCGCCACCGCTCAGTCAGCCCTTGCCGCCCAGGTAGAAATGCTGAATATCTTCCCGCGCGGCCAGCTCGGCAGCACTGCCCTCACCTACCACCCGGCCGTTTTCCAGGATGTAGGCATGGCTCGCATAGCGCAGGGCAACGTTGATGTTCTGCTCGGCCACCAGAAAGCTCACGCCCTGCTGCGCATTGAGCTGGGCGACGATGGCGAAGATCTCCTCGACGATGATCGGCGCCAAGCCCATCGAGGGTTCGTCGAGCAGCACCAGGCGCGGTTTGGTCATCAGCGCGCGGCCGATGGCGAGCATCTGCTGCTCACCGCCGGAAGTCAGCCCAGCCTGAGTCTTGCGCTTGGTCTTCAAGCGCGGGAACCAGGCATAGATGCGCTCCAGATCCTGCTCCAGTTGGCGCCGCGTCGGGTTACGCAGGAAGCCGCCACTGCGCAGGTTTTCCTCGATAGTCAGGTGGGAGAACACATGCCGTCCTTCCAACACATGGACGATACCCTGGCGTGCCAGCAGGTTGGCCGCGACACCGGCGGTGTCCTGCCCCTGGAAGCGGATATGGCCACGACTGACATGCGCCCGGTCGGCCTGAACCAGGCCGGAAATAGCCTTGAGCGTGGTGCTCTTGCCAGCACCGTTGGCGCCTAGCAAGGCGACGATATCGCCCTGCCCGACCCGCAGGGATACACCGGCCACGGCAAGGATCGTGCCGTCGTAGATCACTTCGATGTCCTCCACTGCCAGCAGTTCGCTGCTGACGGCGGCTGGAAGCGTCGCATTGGTCATGGATTATTACCCTCTGGTCATCGTTCAGCGGGCGGCGCCTGCCGCCCCCAAGCCTTGAAATGCGTTGCCCGTACCGGTTCCGGCCAAAGCCCCTGTCGCAGCTGGAAAGCGCGCGCTCACGGCGCGTCGCACACGCGGGGCGTCGTGCCTTTCTCTTTCGCGTACTCGGCAGCCTTGGCGTCGATCAGGGGGCGCAGGGTGGCATGATCGGCCTGCACCCAATCGGTAATCAGCTTCCACTGCTGGCCATCCCACTGCTGCACCTTGACGGCACCGCCACCCTCGTGGTCGCTGCACGACAGCTTCAGCGGCTGCATCAGCCCCAGGAAACCGATCGCCTTGAGCCGCGCATCGTCAAGGTCGAGGTGCTCCAGGCCCCAGCGCCCTTCCTCGCCATTGAGCGGGCGTGCGCCGAAGTGCTTCTGCGCGGCGCGGATCGCCTCGACGGCGATGGCGGCATTCACCAGGCCGGAGTTGTAGTAGACGCTGCCGAAGCTCTTCGGATCCTTGAGGTCGCTCTTGCCCTTGTCGAGGATGTGTTCCTTGATGCGCTGGTGGATGTCGAAGTCGGCACCGCCCGGATAGGGCGTCAGGGCCAGATAACCCTTGCCCGCCTCGCCGGCCGGCAGCACGTCTTCATTGGAGCTGGCCCAGATGTCGCCAATGACGCGGTCGACCGGAAAGCCGAAGCGCGCCGCGGTCTTGATCGCCACCGGGGTGGACACGCCCCAGGTGCGCAGGAATACCCAATCCGGCTTGAGCTGGCGCACCTGGCGCCACTGCGAGGCCTGCTCGTTACCCGGGTCGGCGACGGGAATCTGGATGTTCTCGAAGCCGTACTTCTCCGCCAGCAGCTTCAGCGGCCCCTGGGTTTCCCGGCCATAGGCGGAATCGTGGTAGACGGTGGCGATCTTCTTGCCCTTGAGCTTGTCCAGCCCACCCTCACGCTCGGCCACGTAGTTGATGAATGCCGAAGCCTCGCTGTAGAAGGTCAACATCACAGGGAAGTTGTAGGGAAAGACGCGGCCATCGGTGGCCTCGGTACGACCATAGCCGAGGGTGATCAGCGGAATCCGGTCGGCCTCGGCCTTGTCCGCCAGGGCATAGGCAGCCGGCGCACCATTGGGCTGGTAGACCGCCACCGGAGCGCCATTGAGGCCGTTCTTGAAGCGCTCGTAGCACTCGATGCCCTTCTCGGCCGTCCACTCGGTCTCACATTCCTGCCAGACCAGCTTGACGCCATTGATGCCGCCTTCGACTTCGTTGATGTAGCGTAAGTAATCGATCATCCCGGCCCACACCGGAATGCCGCTGGAGGCATAGGCACCGACTCGGTAGGTGGCTAGCGGGAAGAATTGTTCATTGGCCGCCTGGGCCGCCACCGGCAGCGCGGCGTAGCTCGCGAGCGCCAGGCCGAAGGCGGCGATACTGCGTTTCAGGGTTGCATGCATGGTCTTTCTCCACAGCCGCCCGGCCCACGCGACGGTGGCCGGGCGTAGGTCATAGGGGTTTATTGCTCGTTGGCGCAATCACGCGGGGTGATGCCCTTCTCCTGGGCATAGGCGGCGGACTTGGCCTCGATCAGCGGACGCAAGGTGGTGCGGTCGGCCTGGATCCAGTCGGTCACCAGCACCCATTTCTCTCCGTCCCATTGCTGAACGCGGGCCGCACCACCGCCCTCGTGATCGGAGCAGGACAGCTGCAGCGGCGGCAGCAGCCCTTCGAAGCCACTGGCCTTGAGGCGCGCGGCGTCGATATTCAGATGCTCGAAGCCCCAGCGCGCCTCCTCACCATTGAGAGGGCGGTGACCAAACTTGCCCTGGGCGGTGCGCAGCGCCTCGACGGCAATCGCGGCATTGATGAGGCCGATGTTGTAGTACACCTTGCCGAAGTAGCGCTTATCCTTCAGGTCGCTCTTGCCGACATCGAGTATGTGCTGGCGCAGGCGCTGGTGAATCTCGAAACCGTCGCCACCGGGGAACGGCGCCAGGGCCTGATAGCCCTTGGCCGCCGCGCCGGCAGGAAGCACGTCGGCCTCGGAGCCGGCCCAGACGTCGCCGATGATGCGTTCCACCGGGATGCCGAAGCGTGCAGCCGTCTTTATGCCGACCGGAGTGGACACGCCCCAGGTACGCAGGAACACCCAATCTGGCTTGATCTGCCGCACCTGGCGCCACTGCGCCGACTGCTCATTGCCCGGATCGGCCACCGGGATCTGGATGTTCTCGAAGCCGTATGTTTCCGCCAGCAGCTTCATCGGCGCCTGGGTTTCCCGGCCGTACGCCGAGTCGTGGTAGACGGTGACGATCTTCTTGCCTTTGAGCTTGTCGAAGCCGCCCTCGCGCTCGGCGATGTAGTTGATGCCCACCGAGGCCTGACCGTAGTAGTTCAGCAGCAGTGGGAAGGCATAAGGGAACACGCTGCCGTCGGTAGACTCGGTGCGCCCGCCGGCACCATCGATCAACGGGATGCGGTCGGCTGCGCCCTTCTCCATCAGCGCATAGGACCCCGGAGTGCTGTGGGTGAAGAAGAACGCCGTCGGTGCGCCATCCTTGCCATCCTTGTAGCGCTCGTAGCACTCGACGATACGGTCGACGTTCCATTCGGTCTCGCACTCCTGCCAGACCAGCTTGACGCCGTTGATTCCGCCTTCCACCTCGTTGATGTAGCGGAAATAGTCGATCTCCCCGGCCCACCAGGGAATCCCGCTGGAGGCATAGGCGCCGACCCGGTAGGTGGCCATGGGAATGAACTGTTGGTTGTCGGCGGCCTGGGTGACGACCGGCGACAGGGCCTGGGCGCCGAGCACGAAGAGGCTGACGAGCAGGTGGCGATGCAAGGGTTTGCGCATGGTGTGAGCTTCTTGTGCTGGGGTGAAAACCTCCTTTCCCGCGGTCGGGTCAAGGTTGATGGAAAGCGGCGGTCGTGCTCAGAATCGCAGCGGCCAGACCCTGATACGTTCGCGCAGGTCGCCGAGCAGGCGTACCAGGCCTTCCGGCTCCTTGATCAGGAACCAGATGATCAGGCAGCCGAAGAGAATCTTCTGCAGGTTCTGCAATTGCCCGGCATCGACGTTGCCGCCGAACAGCCACTGCCCGGCATGGCTGAGCAGAATCGGTGTGAGGCTGATGAAAGCCGCGCCGATGAAATTGCCGGCGATACTGCCCATGCCACCGATGATGATGATGAAGAGGATCTGGAACGAGCGGTTGATGTCGAAGCTGCCGGCACTGGACGTGCCCAGGTAGGCGAAGGCCCAGAGCGCCCCGGCGATGCCCAGGTAGAAAGAGCTGACGGCAAAGGCCAGGCGTTTGTAGCGCTCCACTGGAATGCCGATGACCGAGGCGGCGGTATCCATGTCGCGGATCGCCATCCAGTTGCGCCCGACCTGGCTGCGCACCAGGTTGACCGCGACCCAGGTCAGCAGCACCACGCAGCTCAGGGTCAGCAGGTAGCGACCGACCGGCGAGGCCAGGCTGTGGCTGAACAACTCCAGGCGCGGTGCACTGATGGTGCCGGACGAGGCATGGTTGTAGAACCAGGGAAACTTGGCGAACACCCACTCGAGGAAGAACTGCGCAGCCAGCGTGGTGACCATCAGGTAGAAACCCTTGATCCGCGAGCTGGGAATGCCGAACAGCAAGCCGACCAGGCCGGCAATCAGCCCGCCGCCGATCAGCGCCAGCGGCAACGGGAGCCCAGGCACACGCAGCAGCAGGCCGTAGGTGGCGAAGGCGCCCACCGCCATGAAGCCGGCGGCACCGACCGAGGTCTGCCCGGTGTAGCCGGTCAGCACGTTCAGCCCCAGCCCGGCCAGCGACAGCACCAGGAAGGGAATCAGGATCGCGTTGAGCCAGTAGTCGTTGCCCAGCCAGGGCAAGCCGACGAAGGCCACCAGCAGCAGCAACGGCAGGCCCACTGGCCAGCGACGGCGCACCAGGGTCAGCGGCGCCTCGTCGAAGCCGGCGCCCAAGCGTGAAACGGTAGCGGTCATTGCGTCATACCCGTTCGATGGCCCGGTCGCCGAACAGGCCGGCCGGACGGATGTAAAGGAATATCAGGGCGAGGAAATAAGCGAACCAGGGCGTGATGCCGCCGCCGATCAGTGGGCCGATGTAGGCTTCGGCGAGGTTCTCGGCGGCGCCGACGATCAGCCCGCCGACGATGGCTCCGCCAATTGAGGTGAAGCCGCCGATGATCAGCACCGGCAGCGCCTTGAGCACTACCAGCGAGAGCGAGAACTGCACCCCCTGGCGCGCCCCCCAGAGCAGCCCGGCCACCAGCCCGACCATGCCGGCCACGGCCCAGACGATCTGCCAGATGCGGTTGAGGTTGATGCCCAGCGACAGCGCCGCGCGGGTATCGTCGGCCACCGCACGCAAGGCCACACCGATGCGGGTCTTGTTGAACAGCAGCGCCAGCACTGCCACCAACAAGGCGGAAACGCCAGAGGCGACTAGGTCGAACTGGCTGATCATCAGCTCGCCGACGAACAGCGGGACGTCCTCGATGCCCAGATCCAGCGCACGTACCTGGGCGCCCATCAAGCCCTGGGCCAGGCCCTCGATGATGAACGACAGGCCAAGGGTGGCCATGAACAGGGTGATCTGCGAGCGATTGACCAGGGGCCGCAGCACCAGGCGCTCGATCAGCAGCGCGCCGACGATCATCACCAGTACGGTCAGGGCCAACGCCAGGGCGAACGGCAGGCCCTGCTCGTGCAAGCTAACGAATGTCAGCGCAGCAAACAGCAGCATCGCGCCCTGGGCAAAGTTGAACACGCCGCTGGCCTTGTAGATCAGCACGAAGCCGATGGCCACCAGCGAATACAGGGTCCCGGCGAGCAAGCCGCCGATCAAGGTCTCCAGGAAGAAGTTCATCCGTGCGGCGCTCCCAGGTAGGCGGCGATCACATCGGGATTGGCCTGCACTTCGGCCGGTGTGCCATCGCCGACCTTACGCCCGTAGTCCAGCACCACCACGTGGCTGGACAGCCCCATGACCACCTGAATGTCGTGTTCGATGAGAATCACCGTGGTGCCCAGATCACGGTTGATATCGGCGATGAAGCGGCTCATGTCCTGTTTCTCTTCGGCGTTCATCCCCGCCATCGGCTCGTCGAGTAGCAGCAGGGTCGGCTGCGCGATCAGCGCACGCCCCAGCTCAACGCGTTTCTGCAGGCCATAGGCCAGGCTGCCCACGGCAACATCGCGCCAGGGTTGCAGCTCGAGGAACGCCAGCACCTGCTCGGCGCGCTCGGCAAAAGCCCGGGCCTCGCGCCGGGCACGTGGCAGGCCCAGGGCCTGTTCGAGAAAGTAACTGCGCTGGAAACGCGACAGACCGGTGAGCAGGTTGTCCAGCACACTCATCTTCTTGAACAGCGCATTGTTCTGGAAGGTACGGCCGATCCCCAGCCGCGCCGCCTGCAGCGGGTGCGGCCGGCGCAACGGCTCGGTGGCGAAGAACAGCTGGCCGGCATCGGCCCGGTAGACGCCATTGAGGATGTTCAGCAGCGAGCTCTTGCCGGCGCCATTCGGCCCGATCAGGGCGCAGATCTCGCCGCGCCTGACGCTGAAGGACAAGTCGGAAATCGCCTTCACGCCCTTGAACGAGAGCGACACGTTGCGCACCTCCAGCAAAGCACTCATGCCGCGCGCTCCTGATATTCGTGCAGCCATGACAAGCGTGCCGGGCCTTGTAGCGCCACGCTGACAGACGTATTTGGCACCTCGATCCGACGCACGCGATGGAAGCCGAGCAGACGCCGCACCCGCTGCTTCAGCCAGCGACGCAAGCCCTGGTGTGGATTCTCCAGCGTCCAGTCACACAGACGCCGTCGCCAACTGCCTGGTGGCGCCAGGCGGGCGTCGATTTCGTCAGCCAGCGCCTGGGCTCCCGCAGCGGACAGCAGCAACCCGGTCGGGGCGATTTCGCGGCGATCGCGACCAGCAGACTCGCTAGTCTCCGGGAAGGCTAGAGCTTCGCCATGTTGTAACCAGCGGCGCAGCAAATGCCCCAATCCCTCACGCCATTCGGTGCCCTCAACGACCCACAGCACGTCATCGCCTGCGACCTGCGCCCAACCCTGGCGCTGCGCCACCGGCGCCTCGCCGACAAACAGCGTCGACAGCGGCTGCACCTGCCACAAGCCGTTGCTCACGGCATTGGCTTGTGCGGAAAACAAACGCAGTGGCCACAGCTCGGCAAGGCCGCTACCCAACCAGTGCGATACGTCTTCACGGCGCTGAACGAAGGCGAACCCCGGATGTGCCTGGCGCAGTTGCCGTTGCAGGTCATCGCCACGGCTGTCGCGGCCAATCACCAGGCTCTGGCCGCCAAGCTGGTGGGCCGCCAACGCCAGCATCAGCAGGCTCGGCTCGAAGGCACCGCTCAATGCCAGTCGCGCGCCAGGGGTGAAACCCTGCTGGCGCAAGCCATCGGCAACCCGCTCGACCTCACGCAGCACATCGATCCAGCGCCAGGCCTTCCACGCACCGAGACGGCGATGACGCAGGGCGATTTGTGTCGGGCGTTCTCTGGCCCAACGTTGCAGCGCCGTCAGGGCGCTGTCGGCCACTATGTCGGGCAACGGCGGATAGCATTCATGTATGCTCATGCGATGACTCCTCTGCCGATTCAGGCCGGCACTGCCGGGCCGACACTGACGTTTTCGCGCTGCTGGCTGAGGTCGCGATAGCCGGCGCCAGGGTGGTTGGCGGGCAGTCGCGGGCCATCGCCGAACAGCTTCTCGCGCAAGGTTCCGGAACGATATTCGGTCTTGTAGACGCCGCGTTTCTGCAACTCGGGCACCAACAGGTCGACCACATCGCGGAAGGTTTCGTGGGCCAGGACGTAAGCCAGGTTGAAGCCGTCCACGTCGGTTTCCTCGACCCAGGCCTGCAGCTCGTCGGCGACGGTCTGCGCACTGCCGACGATCAACGGGCCGAAGCCGCCAATACCAACCCAATCGGCCAGTTCCTGCACCGTCCATTGCTTGTCGGGGTCGGCGGTGGAAAAGGTTTCCACTGCCGACTGAATGGCATTGGTATGGATATGCTTGAGCACCTGGTCGGGCCGGTACTGACCGAAGTCGATACCCGTCCATCCCGAGATCAGCGCCAGCGCACCTTCGTAGCTGCTATATGACGCGAGTTCCTGCCACTTGGCCTGAGCCTTGGCGTCGGTCTCGTCGACGATCACCGTCTGCAGGTTGAAGATCAGCACCTTGCGTGGATCACGCCCGGCCTCGGCAGCGCGACGGCGGATGTCGGCCACGGTTTTCTTCAGGATCACCTTGGACGGTGCGGCGACGAACACGCACTCGGCGTGCCCGGCAGCGAAGTCCTTGCCACGGCTCGACGCCCCCGCCTGATAGAGCACCGGCGTGCGCTGTGGCGAAGGCTCGCAAAGATGGATGCCGGGCACCTGAAAGTGCTTGCCCTGGTGGCGGATCTCATGAACCTTGTTCGGATCGCTGAAAATGCCGCGCTCGCGATCCCGCAGCACAGCGCCCTCTTCCCAGCTCCCTTCGAACAGCTTGTAGAGCACTTCAAGGTATTCGTCCGCGTAGTCGTAGCGCGCATCGTGGTCGCTCAGCGCCTTCTGCCCGAGGTTGCGCGCGCCGCTGTCGAGGTAGGAGGTAACGATGTTCCAGCCGATGCGCCCCTTGGTCAGGTGATCCAGGGTCGACAGGCGCCGGGCGAACGGATACGGGTGCTCGAAAGTCAGCGAGGCGGTGAGGCCAAAACCGAGGTGCTCGGTAACCAGCGCCATCGGGGTGATCAGCGCCAGCGGATCATTGACCGGAACCTGGGTCGCCTGACGGATGGCCGCATCGCCATTGCCGCCCAGCACGTCGTAGATGCCGATCACGTCGGCGATGAAGATGCCGTCAAACTTACCGCGCTCAAGCAACCTGGCCAGGTCCGTCCAGTATTCCAGATCCTTGTATTGCCAGGCGCGATCCTTGGGGTGCCTCCAGAGTCCGGGCGACTGATGGCCGACACAGTTCATCTCGAAGGCGTTCAAACGAATTTCACGTGGCATGGGGGGCTCCTGCTCGATAGGCTCGGCACCCTGTTTCGGCGCCTTTCAATGCTCTATCAACACAATTCATGCCAATAAATATTCTCTTTATTTACAAGGGCATAGAGATTACTCGAAGCAGCTTCAATGCCTGCAAGGCGACATTACTGCTGATCAGCTGTACAACAGCGAACAGTGTTGATGCGCAGCGAGAAACATGCCGGGCTCTGCGACCCGGTCATGAGTACACCGCATTCAGCCAATCTTGATAAATATCAAGGTCATCGAGCCCCACTGCGTCACGCTTGGCCTGAACCGGTGGGCCTTCATCGAGGCTGCCACCGCGGTGGAGGCCATCATGAATACTTACTCAAGACTGCTGCTGATCTGCCATCCAGACCTGCACCCTTCGCCTGCCCTGACGCGTGCTCAAGCGCTGAGCAGTGCGACAGGTGCGACCTTGCACCTGGTGGCGCTCAGTCAATTGCCCTCGCGCCTGGCAACCCTGGACCAGGTGCTACGCAAAAACGCCCGCAAGCAGGACGCCGAGCATCGCAAGGCGTGGCTCGCTGAGCAGGTGAAGGCGCTGGGCGAGCTGGGCATTACCGCCTACGCCGAGACGCTGGACGATCAAGACCCGCTCAAGGACTTGATCCGGCTGGCCCAACTGCACCGGGTCGGGATGGTGATCAAGGACATCCAGCACGAAACCGCCTTGAGCCGTGCCCTGCTCACGCCATTGGACTGGCAATTGCTACGCCGCTGCCCGATCCAGCTGCACTTGGTAGCCCAGGCTGAAACGACGCTGCCAGCGCGCATACTGGTCGCCGTGGACCTGGTCGAGCACGACCCGCTGATCGACAAGCTCAACGACCACATCCTGCAATCGGCACTGGAACTGGCACAACGCTGCAAGGCGCAACTGCATCTGCTGCAGGCCTACGAACCCAGCGCCAGCTTCGTTGCCTATGCCGCCGCACCCGTGGCCTGGACAGACAAACTGGCCGAGGAAATGTCCGGTCGTGCGCGCGAGCGCATGGCGACGTTTGGCGGCCGTTATGGCATCAAGCCAGATCACCTGCACCTGGTGCGGGGTGCTGCCCGTAACGTGGTCAGCGAGTACGCGAACCAGCAAGGCTTCGATGTGGTGGTGATGGGCACGCTCTACCACGAGGGGGTGAGCAAGGTCGTCGGCAGTACTACCGAGCAAACCCTGTACAAGATTCACTCCAGTATTCTGGCGATTCACGGTTGAACGATCGCCCGCTGGCTATGCTCGACTAGGTACTCATCAAACCGCACAGTGCCATGCAGCTCATGTTGCTGTGAACGACCTCTGGAGCGCAGGGCATGAATGACACACCGCCGTTACTGTTCGCCTTGCAAGGCAGCCAGGACTATGGGAATGCCGTGGCGCAACGCTTGGGCAGGAAACTGTCTGCACATGAAGAGCGCGACTACGAGGACGGTGAGCACAAGTGCTGGCCTGGCGAATCGGTGGACGGTCGATCGGTCATCGTCTTCCACTCGCTGTATGGTGACGCGCACCACAGCGCGCATGACAAGCTATGCCGGTTGTTGTTCTTCTGTGGCGCGCTCAAGGACGCTGCTGCCCGCCAGGTGACGGCAGTCACGCCTTACCTCTGTTATGGTCGCAAGGACCGTAAGGTGGAGTTTCAGGACGCTATCATCACCCGCCATGTGGCTCGGCTGATGGAAAGCTGCGGCGTGGACCGCATTGTGGCGCTGGACGTGCACAACCCCAGCGCCTTCGACAACGCCTACCGAATCCCGAGCTGGAACCTGCAATGCACCCAGCTATTCGCCCAACGCCTGGCCCCGCTACTCGGTGAGCAGGCGGTCACGGTCGTGTCACCGGATATCGGTGGCGTCAAACGCGCCGAGCAGTTTCGCCAGGCCCTGGCGCACCTGCTGGCGCGACCGGTCTCGGTGGCCATGATGGAGAAACACCGCCAGCAGGCAGGCCTGAGCGGCGAACACCTGGTCGGTAACGTGGCAGGCAGCACCGTCATCGTATTCGACGACCTGATCAGCACGGGGCAGACGCTGCTACGCGCTGCCCAGGCCTGCCGGCAGGCCGGAGCCAGCCGCATGCTGGCCGCGGCCACCCACGGCCTGTTCACCACCGGTGGCGAGCTGTTCGACAGCGGCGCGTTCGAACGGGTACTGGTGGCCGACAGCATCGCCCCCTTTCGCCTGCCTGTGCGATGCCTGGAGCAACTGGATATCGTCGATACCAGCGCCCTGGTCGCCGAGCTGCTTGCCAACCGTTCGGGCCCTGGCGCATGACCCCGGCGCAGGTGGCGCCGGCGGAGTGTCCCTGCTCCTGAAATCGTCGGGCCATTTGGCCATGAGGGCCGTGTCGCACACCATGCTGATGGTGTTCGCGCAGAGCATCATGGGAACAGCTATAACCGTCTACCCTGCCCCCAGCCAAAGGCGTAACCCTTGAAAACTGACCCCGGCACCATGGGAGCACTGTGCATGCCTATCGACTTCAGACCCGCTCGAGTCTCGGACGCGCATGATATTGCGCGCTTCTTTCAACTGACATCGGAGGGCATGGCCGATTACATATGGAGCAAGCTCGCCGCACCTGGAGAAACCTTGCTGAGTGTCGGTGCGTCTCGCTATGCCAGAGAACAGGGCGACTTTTCATACAAGAACTGCCTGATGGCCACTTTCGAAGGGCGCGTCATCGGCATGATGCATAGCTATGCCTTGCGCGCAACGCCTGACAGGCCAGTCGAGACCGACCCCGTCCTCGCGCCTTATTCCGACATGGAAATACCCGATACCTTGTACATATCCAGCCTGGCACTGGATGAGGCCTGGCGGAGCCAGGGGCTGGGTGCCGAGTTTCTTCGCCACGCCCAGCAGCGCGCTGACGACGCAGGCCTCGATGGACTATGCCTGATCGATTACGCAGAAAACCACGGTGCACGCCGCTTCTACGAACGTCATGGTTTTCAAATTGTTAAAACCTGCCAGATCGTTCCGCACCCGATGCTGGGCGTTACCGGTGAAGCCTATTTAATGTATCGCCCTACTCACAACGTGCTCGAGAGACAGCCATGAACCAGAAACTGACCGTGTTCCGCGAACTGGATATCCAACCGCTGCGCGACCTGCCCTTCTTTGAAGAAGTATTGGAAGGCACCCCTCACACGCTGACGTCCAAGTACTATCACGATGAACAGCAAGGTCGCATTTCCGGAGAATGGGAAGCCAGCACCGGGGCGTGGCGCATTGACTACAAAGTCTGGGAGTTCTGCCATGTCCTGAGTGGGTGCTGTGTCATTGAGCTTGAGGGTTGCGCCCCGGTCACACTGGCCGCTGGCGACACGTTCATTATCGAACCGGGCGCCAAGGGCAAATGGACCGTAGTGGAAGACATGAAGAAGAATTTCGTGATCCTCGTGCCCGCGAACTAAGCCACTGAATGCTGGCTGAAGCCGACTATGCTGGTAGCAATCCACTCGTCGGCACAGGGGCTGTCAAATGGGCATGAAGCGCAGGTTGGGACGGGCTGCTTGGCTGATGCTACTGATCCACCTGCTGTTCTCGCCCCTGCTCCACGCAGGCACCCCTCAGGCCGGGCCGGAGATAGAGGGTGTGATTGCCGAACCCGCCCCGCTGACCGTCATCAACCGCACGGTGCTGGTCTTTCGTGCGACGCTGCTGGGCGAAACACCCAAGGTGCGCGCCCAGCGCGCCAAGAAGGTCATCGAGGAAACGCTCCAGGAAACGAACGACCTGGAGGTTCGCGTCGACCCTATCCTGCGAAGCTACCTGGTGCTGCTGGGCGGGCGCCGTGCATTCATCGTGACGCCACTGGATGCTGCGGCCGACAACATTACAACAGGCGAAGCCGCCGAGCAGGCCGCCGAGAACCTGCGCCTTGTCGTCGAGGAAACCCGCCAGGCGCGTAGCCTGCGGTTCTTGCTCACCGCGATAGGCTACAGCGCTGCGGCAACCTTGGTCTTTTTCATGCTGGTAAAGGCCGCAGGCTACTGTCGACGCAAGCTCCTGGGGCTGCTGCCCAAACTGATGGGCAAACACTCCGAGCGCCTCAAGGTCGGCCACACGCAACTGTTCGACCTGCAGAACCTGTACTACCTGATCGACCGTTCACTCTGGCTGCTGTACTGGTTGGTCGTGTTGTTGTTCTGCTACCAGTGGCTGGGCTTCGTGCTGTCTCAGTTCCCCTACACAAGGTCTTGGGGGGAAAGCCTCAATATCCACCTGATGGCGCTGCTCAACTACCTGATCAGCGGTATTTTGCGCGCCATGCCCGGCCTGGCCGTTGCACTGTCGATCTTCTTCATCGCCCGTGGCATCAGCGCCTTCTCCAAGCGTGTGCTAAGGCGCATGGCACGCCCGGGCACGTTGAAATGGCTGACCGCTGAAACCTTGCAACCAACCATGCGCCTGACGTCGCTGGCGATCTGGCTCTTCGCCCTGGTGATGGCCTACCCCTATCTACCCGGCTCGGGTACCGATGCCTTCAAGGGGTTGTCAGTGTTGCTCGGTCTGATGATTTCACTGGGGGCGACCAGTGTCATCGGCCAAGGGGCAGCCGGATTGATCCTTACCTACACACGCACGCTGCGCGCCGGTGAATTTGTACGTGTGGGTGATCACGAGGGCACGGTGACCGAGGTGGGCATGTTCACCACGACCATTCGCACCGGGCTTGGCGAAGTGCTGACACTCCCCAACTCGATGATTACCGGCTCGGTGACCAAGAACTACTCACGTATCGTGCAAGGGCCAGGCTATGTGGTCGATACCGTGGTGACCATCGGCTACGACACCCCGTGGCGTCAGGTCGAGGCGATGTTGCTGGAAGCGGCTCGGCGCACCGACGGCGTGCTGCAAACGCCCACGCCCCAGGTATTCCAGACGGCGCTGTCGGACTTCTACCCCGAGTACCGATTAGTGGCCCAGGCCATTCCGTCAGAGCCCAGGCCACGCGCGCAGCTTTTGAGCCTGTTGCACGCCAATATCCAGGACGTGTTCAACGAGTATGGGGTGCAAATCATGTCGCCTCACTACCTGGGCGACCCCGAGCAGCCCAAATGGGTGCCCAAGGAGCAGTGGCACGCGGCCCCGTCCAAACCTGAAAACACCGGGTGAGCAATGAGGCCTCAGGTGCCGCGCAATGATCACCGGCCCACAGACCGCCAGCAGGACATTGGAGACGGTGAGGCCGATATGGGTCCAACGCATGCCGAGCAGCGCCCCCATCACCAACCCGCTGTGCACCCAACCACTTTGAGCACGGCGCAGAACCAAGCTCAAAGGTCCAGCGCCCCCCTGAGCAAGGCGTCAAGCACGCGCGCGACGTCAGCACCCTGCTCGTCCAGCAGGCATACCGGCAGCCCGTGCAAGGCCGCTTGCACACCGGCCAGTCCCTCGCCTGTCAAGGCCAGCGGACAATCAATTTCCATCTGCAGCGAGCGCAGGCGCTTGGCCAAGGCAGGGCTCACCGGTGGCTGCAGCGCGATCACCAGTGCCGCAGGCTGCACCGCTGCACACAGCAGCGGGAGCTCTTCCAGCGGCTGCCCGCAGCCGAGCACGTCGATGCGTTGTCGCTCGCTGCTCAACAGCAGCCCGGCGCACAACACCTGGCATTCGGCTTGACCCTCGGTACCCGCCAGCAGCACCCGCGGCGCATCGACCTGGTTCATCTGCAAGCGCAGCAGCAGCCGGGCGCGCAAGAACGTATCGAGAAACAGCCATTGGCTACGCTGGCCTGGCGCAGTACCTGAAGCCAGGTCATGCCAAACCGGCATCAGCACGTCCCGCAGCACCGTGGCCTTTGGCAAAAGTGTGAACAGCTGTCCATGGATCGCTTCCAGCGCCTGCGCATCGAATGCCCTGGAAGCGCGCGCAACGGCGGCGCGCCAGTCGTCAAAGGCCGAGGGCTGCTGCACAGGCGCCTCAGGCTGGCCGGCGAGCCTGTCGCCAACCTTGCTGATGGGCAGGCCGTTGGCGGTCCAGCGCAAGATGTCACGTATGCGCTGCACATCCTGAGCCGTGTACAAGCGATGGCCGCCCTCGGTGCGCTGCGGGCGAATCAACCCATGACGCCGCTCCCAGGCACGCAAGGTCACCGGATTGATGCCGGTCAGGCTGACCACATCGCGCATGGGTAGCAATTCGGGTGGGGTGGCGTCGGTCATAACGAGGTGTCATTCAAGGGGTGATACATTCTAAACCCAGATGCACCTTCTGCGGCGAGCCTCCTTGGTTCATCATGCAACAAACGGCGCCAAAAGCTTCTGCAAGGAAGCCTTTGGCGCACATCGCATACGAAATGCCTGTAGGTGAGCCCCATGATCAACGCAAAACTCCTGCAACTGATGGTCGAACATTCCAACGATGGCATCGTTGTCGCCGAGCAGGAAGGCAATGAGAGCATCCTTATCTACGTCAACCCGGCCTTCGAGCGCCTGACCGGCTACTGCGCCGACGATATTCTCTATCAGGACTGCCGTTTTCTTCAGGGCGAGGATCACGACCAGCCGGGCATCGCAATTATCCGCGAGGCGATCCGCGAAGGCCGCCCCTGCTGCCAGGTGCTGCGCAACTACCGCAAAGACGGCAGCCTGTTCTGGAACGAGTTGTCCATCACACCGGTGCACAACGAGGCGGACCAGCTGACCTACTACATCGGCATCCAGCGCGATGTCACAGCGCAAGTATTCGCCGAGGAAAGGGTTCGCGAGCTGGAGGCTGAAGTGGCGGAACTGCGCCGGCAGCAGGGCCAGGCCAAGCACTGACAAAAAACCTATACAAGACCGTTGACTTGTATAGATAAAGGCTTAGGCTTCAGTTATACCTGTACAACAATTCAATTTTGTACAGGATTGCCTGGAGCCCAGTATGTCAGCGTACCTACAACAATTCGCCGAGCGCTTCGCCCGCCTTGATGGGGCTAGCCTCGAAACGCTGGATAAACTGTACAGCGACGATGTCACCTTTCGTGATCCCCTGCACCAGATACAGGGGCTGCAGGCCCTGCGTGCCTACTTCGAGCAGTTGTACGCCAACGCCACCGATATCCGCTACGCCTTCACCAGCGCCGACGAGGTAAAGCCCGGGCAGGGCTACCTGCGTTGGACACTGCAGTTTTGCCACCCGCGCCTGGCCGGCGGCCAGCCGATCACGCTGCAAGGCTGCAGCTGCCTGCATTGGCGCGACCGTGTGCATTTCCACCAGGACTATTTCGACGCCGGCGCCCTGCTTTATGAGCACCTTCCCGTCATGGGCACAGCAATCCGCTGGCTCAAAGGCAGGCTGGCATGAGCCGCTGTTGGCTGACCGGCGCCAGCAGTGGTATCGGTGCCGCGCTCGCGCAAGTCCTCCTGGAGCAAGGCCACCAGGTCGCCTTGGGCGGGCGCAACGCCGACCGCCTTGCCCCGCTGGCAGAACGGTTTCCCGGGCAGGCATTGCTGGCCATTGGCGATCTTGACAACCCGGAGCAGGTCGCCGGCATCGCTGCGCATATCGAGCAGGCCTGGGGAGGCCTGGACATGGCCATTCTCAATGCCGGCACCTGCGAATACCTGGAGCCTGGGCATTTCGATCCGGCGTTGGTCGAGCGCGTCATGCGCACCAACCTGCTGGGCGTCAGCTACTGCCTGGCGGCGGCACTGCCCTTGCTTCGCGCAGGCAAACGCCCCCACCTGGTGGTGATGGGCAGTTCGGTAACCTGGCTGGCCTTGCCCCGCGCTGGCGCCTATGGGGCGTCCAAGGCCGCAGTGCGCTATCTGGTGGAGTCACAGCGAATCGACCTGGCCCGCGAAGGCATCGCGGTCACCCTGGTGAGCCCAGGCTTCGTGGACACGCCCCTGACCCGTCGCAACGATTTCCCCATGCCACAGCTGTGGTCTGCGCAGCGTGCCGCCCGGCATATCGCCAGGCGCCTGCCCGGCCGCCCCCTGGAAATCAACTTCCCCGGTCTTTTCACCTTGGTGTTGCGCCTGCTCGGGGCGCTGCCCGCGCGCCTGCGCCTGGCGCTGGGCCAACGCCTCGCCCGTCATGAACAGGAATGATGATCCATGCGTATAGCAATCATCGGCAGTGGCATCGCGGGGCTGACCTGCGCCCATTTGCTGTCACGCAAGCACGAAGTCACGGTTTTCGAGGCCGAGCAATGGGTCGGGGGCCACACGCACACCCTTGATGTGGTCTGGAAAGGCCAGCGCCATGCAATAGATACCGGTTTCATCGTCTTCAACGACTGGACGTACCCGAACTTCATCCGCTTGCTCGACCAGCTTCAGGTGCCATCACAGCCGACCGAGATGAGCTTTTCCGTGCATGACCCGATTGCGGGCCTGGAATATAACGGCCACGACCTGAACACCCTGTTCGCCCAACGCAGCAACCTGCTGTCCCCAGGGTTCTGGGGGATGATCCGGGACATTCTGCGTTTCAACCGTCAGGCACTGGCCGACCTGGACAACCAGCGTATCGATGCCAGCACCACGCTGGGCGACTACCTTCAAGCGAACCGCTATGGGCAACGCTTCATCGATCATTACATCGTACCGATGGGGTCGGCGATCTGGTCGATGTCTCGCGCAGACATGCTCCACTTCCCGCTTGAGTTCTTCGTGCGCTTCTGCCGCAACCACGGCTTGCTGTCGGTCAACCAACGTCCACAGTGGCGGGTGATCAAAGGCGGCTCGCGCAGCTATGTCGCACCGCTGTGCCGGCCGTTCGCTGAGCGCATCCGCCTCAACTGCAAGGTTTACCGAGTCAGCCGCGACGAAGGTGGCGTCACCCTCGTGAGCGCGGCCGGCACCGAGCGCTTCGACAATGTGGTGTTCGCTTGCCACAGCGATCAGGCCCTGGCACTGCTGGAGAACCCCAGCAACCAGGAGCGCGCCGTACTCAGCGCCATCGATTACGCCAGCAACGACGTGGTGCTGCATACCGATACCCGTCTGCTGCCACGCCGCCAGCTCGCCTGGGCCAGCTGGAACTACCGCCTGGGCGGCCCCGAGCGGGCTCCCGCCGCGCTGACCTACAACATGAACATTCTGCAAGGTATCCAGGCACCGACAACCTTCTGCGTGAGCCTCAACCAGACCGCACTGATAGACCCGGCGCAGGTGATCGCCCGCTTCCAGTACGCCCATCCCCAGTACAGCGTTGCAGCGTCCGCCGCGCAAGCGTGCCAGGAGCAACTGCAAGGGCAACAGCACAGTTACTTCTGCGGCGCCTACTGGGGCAATGGCTTTCATGAAGACGGGGTGGTCAGCGCACTGAAGGTGGCCGCGCACTTCGGAGAGCAACTGTGAACAGCAGCCTCTGCGTGGGCTGGATCAGCCACCGACGGCTGACGCCGCGGGTCCACGCGTTCCGCTACCGGATCGGCATGTTCTACCTGGACCTGGACGAACAATCCTGGCTGATGGGCCTGTCACGCTGGCTGGGACGCTGGCGCCTGGCGCCGTTGTGCTGGCGCGAGACCGACTACCTGCCCGCCCTGACCCGCCAAGGTGAATCGCTGGCCCAGGCTGCACGCTTGCTGGTCGGGCAGGCGACGGGGCACCTGCCCGAAGGCCGGGTACAGCTGCTCACGCAACTGAGGTGCTGGGGGCTGTCGTTCAACCCGGTGAGTTTCTATTTCTGCCATGACCGTGACGGGTGCCTGACCGCGATCCTGATGGAAGTGCGCAACACGCCCTGGCGTGAACGCTTTCATTACGTACTCCCGGTGCAAGGCAACCTTGCCAGGCCCTTCAGCGTCGGCAAGGCCTTCCATGTGTCGCCGTTCATGCCGTTGGACATGGACTATCGCCTGCGCTTTTTCCTGGACACGGACCATGTACGCATTCAGATGCAGAACTGGCAAGGCGGCACAAAGGTGTTCGAGGCCGACCTCGCCCTGCGCCGCAAGCCACTCGATGGTGCAGCGCTGCGTCGGTATGTCCTGAACTTCCCATGGATGAGCCTGCGCACCGTCTCGGCCATCTACTGGCAAGCGCTGCGCCTGTTACTCAAACGCACCCCCGTGCATGACCACACCACCTGCCAGGGTGACCTGGCACTCGGCCAACCTTGCGAGGACCTTGATGATGTCAAATCCCACCCTGAGCGTTAGCAAGTTCGCAGGCCTTGCGCCCCTGCTCGGCGGGCTGGCACGAAGCGCCGTGCTCGCCCAGTTGAGCAAGCTGCGTCACGGCCACCTGCGCCTGCTCAGCCACGGGCAGCAGTGGAGTTTCGGTGATGCCGACAGCCCGTTGCAGGCCGAGGTGGAGATCCTCGATGACGCCACCTGGAGCCTGATCGCCGGCAATGGCTCGATCGGAGCTGGCGAAGCCTACATTCACGGCTATTGGCGCAGCCCCGACCTGGCGCTGGTGACCCGCCTGTTCGTCGCCAACCTTGAAGTGCTCGACGCGCTCGAGGGTGGCCTGGCCCGCCTGGGCCGCCCTGCCCTGCGCCTGCTGCACCGGCTCAACCGCAACGACAAGCGCGGCGCCCGGCGCAACATTCTGGCCCACTACGACCTGGGCAATGCCCTGTTCGAGCGGCTGCTGGACCCCACCATGATGTATTCGGCTGCGCAATTCGAACACCCGGGGCAAACACTGGAGCAGGCCCAGTTGCACAAGCTGGAGCGCATCTGCCAGAAGCTCGAACTGAGCCCTGACGATCACCTGCTGGAAATTGGCAGCGGCTGGGGCAGCCTCGCTATCCACGCAGCCACCCGTTACGGCTGCAGGGTCACCACCACGACGCTCTCCGAGGCGCAGTACAGCCATACCCTGGAGCGCGTCAAGGCCTTGGGGCTGGGGCAGCGTGTGCAAGTGCTCCGCGAAGACTACCGCGACCTTCAAGGCACGTTCGACAAACTGGTTTCGATCGAGATGATCGAAGCGGTCGGTCATCGCTACCTGCCGGTGTATTTCCGCCAGTGTGCTTCGCTGCTCAAGCCTGAAGGCCTGATGCTATTGCAGGCGATCACCATCCGCGACCAGCGCTATGCCCAGGCGCAGCGCTCGGTCGACTTTATCCAGCGCTACATCTTCCCCGGTGGCGCCCTGCCTTCGCTGAGCGTGTTGCTCGACACCGCCAGCCGGCACACTGGCCTGAACCTTGTGCACATGGAAGATTTTGGCCTGGACTACGCCCACACCCTGCGACACTGGCGTGAAAACCTGCGTCAGGCACGCACTGCGCTGACGGACCTTGGCTACGACGACATGTTCCAGCGCCTGTGGGAGTTTTACCTCTGCTACTGCCAGGGCGGTTTCGAGGAGCGCGCGATCGGTGTTGCGCACCTGCTCTGGGCAGCACCCCAGGCACGCCGTGCGCCCTTGCCTGGCGGTGCCTGATGCCCAACCGCTGGCTGATCGGCAATGCCCTCTGGCTGCAAGCCGGCTGGTGGGTATGCGTGCTGGGGGCCGAGCGGCCCTTGCTGTTGCTGCTGGTGATTCCGGGCGTGGCAGTGCACCTGCGCCTGTGCCCGGACATCAATGCCGAGCTCAAGGCGCTGTTGCGCGTCACCTTTGTCGGCTGCGTGCTCGACAGCGTGCTGGGAGCGCTGGGGGTGTTCGGTTTCGACGCCTGGCCCCTGCCGCTGTGGCTAGCGCTGCTGTGGTTGGTGCTGGCCAGCGGGATGCGTCACAGCCTGGCATGGGCCGGCAGGCACTGGCGAATCGGCGCACTGCTGGGGGCGATTGGCGGCCCTCTGGCCTATGTAGGCGGCGCCAGGCTGGCAGGTGTTGCCTTGCCATTGGGCGCGCTGGAAACCGGCCTGCTACTGATGCCGTTATGGGCTTTGGCCCTGCCCCTGCTGGCGCGCCTCGCGGCGCGGCGCTGACCGGCGACATCGCTCGGAGCAGTAACGCACCTGCTCCCAACAGCGTGCCCAGCGCTTGCGCCAGGTGAACGGCCGGCCACACACCACGCAAACCTTGCTGGGCAGAAGGCTCTTTTTCACAACGCCTGCCCCGCATCGAGCCGCGCCAGCAATGACTGGCCACGTTGCCACACGGCATCGCGACGGCCAGCGGGCATGCCATCAAGGCTGCGATAGACCAAGGCCAGGCGCGGGTTAGCCGAGAGCTGGGGACGATGGCGAATGAGAAAATGCCAATACAAGGCATTGAACGGGCAGGCCTCCTCTTCGGTCACCTGGTCGACCCTGTAACTGCAAGCCTTGCAATGATCGGACATGCGCTGGATATAACGACCACTGGCGCAGTACGGCTTGGACCCCAGGTAGCCGCCGTCGGCGTGCATCACCATGCCAAGCGTGTTGGGCAGTTCGACCCACTCGAAGGCATCCATGTAGACCGCCAGGTACCACTCACAAATTGCGGTTGGCACGATACCGGCCAGCAAGGCGAAGTTGCCGGTAACCATCAACCGCTGGATATGGTGAGCGTAGCCCAACCGCAGGGTCTGCCCGATGGCTTGCGCCATGCAGCGCATGCGGGTGCGCCCGGTCCAGTAGAATTCTGGCAGCGCCCGGTGATTGTTCAGGTGATTGAGCCCGGCATATGCCGGCATGCGCTGCCAATAGATGCCACGCACGTACTCACGCCAGCCGATCAGCTGGCGAATGAAGCCTTCGGCTGCATTGAGCGGCACCCGCCCCTCGCGCCAGGCTTTGTCGACGTCGTCGCACAGACGACGCACATCCAGAAGGCCGATGTTGAGCGCCGCACTGATGCGCGCATGAAACAGGTACGGCTCGCCTTCGGCCATCGCATCCTGGTAGTCACCGAAAGCCGCCAGGCCGAAATCCAGAAAATGCTGCCACAGCTGTTGTGCCTCGGCATGGGTCACGGGGTAGTCGAAACCGTCGACGCCCCCGTAGTGGTCGCTGAAGCGCTGACGCACCAAGGCCACCACCGCTGCCGTGATGTCGTCTTGCGCGAAATGCGCAGCGAACGGGCCACGCAGCTGCCGTGGCAATGGCTTGCGATTGTCGCCATCGAAATTCCAGGCGCCACCTGCCGGGCTGCCGTCGGGCTCCATGAGCAGGCCGGTTCGCTTGCGCATGCCACGGTAGAAGTGCTCCATACGCAGCTGGCGACGTTCTGTGGCCCAGCGCCCGAAGGCTTCACGGGAGCACAGAAAACGCGTGTCGCGAAACCACACAAGCGGCAGTGCGGCATCACGCAAGGCCTGCTCCAGGCGCCACTCACCGCACTCGGTCAAGTGAATGTGGGTGGCGCCCAAGGCTTGTTGCCAACGATGCAACTCACCCACGATGCTGCCGCTGTTACCCTCGGCGTCCAGTTCGACATAGTGCACCTGCCAACCCCGTTCACGCAGGGCCTGGGCAAAATGCCGCATGGCGCTGAAGATGAGAACGATCTTCAGCGGATGATGCGGTACGTATCGGGCCTCCCCCTCCACTTCCGCCATCAGGACCGCATCGCGAGCAGGGTCAAGGGACGCCAGACTTGCCAGGTCGAACGACAGTTGGTCACCCAGCACCAGGCCCAGGCGCATCGTCCGGGCTACCACTGGCTGGTGAGCGTTACCGGTACGCGCAGCGGCGCGATGGGGCCGTCACGTTGCCCGCACATCTCATCATGCACCACCTGCTGCACCAGCATGCACGGCACCGGCGGCAGGTCGGCCAGCAACTGCCGCAGTTCGGTCGTGGAGCGCACGCGCACGGGCTGCCCCTGGGCATCGCTCAATGTCACAGGGCCGGCGTCGGTCAGGGCGCGCAGGAGGTAGAAGCCCCCCTCCAGCGACAGCAGTTCAAGTTCCTTGGCTTCGCCGGTCGAAACCAGCTGGGTCAGCGCGATCAGGTTCATGGTGTGCCCTCTGGCAGGCGGCGGAAGAACAAGGTGATCTGGCCAATCTCAACGCCCAGTTTGCTCATGCTCGAGCGGTTGATCAGGGTGTCGTCATCCATGAGGTACATCCAGTCGTCCAGGTCTACCTGCCAGTGCCGCCCGTCGACCGGCAGATCCAGTTGGTAACGCCATCGCAGCGCGTTGCCCGCCACTTCGCCACGCGCCTCGCCAATCACGTCCCCCGCTGTTCCCCGCCAGCGCCCGGGGCCGTCCGGCACCAGCGTCCAGGTACGCTGCTGGCGTGTGCCATCGCTATAGAGAAAATGCTCGTCGAGGATCAGCCGTTCACCCTCGCGGCGGCTGTCGATGCGCACATGGAAGCGCTTGACCACCTCACCGGAACGCTTCTGAAACATCCCCCACGCCTGAACCGGGCGCGAGAAGAACGCCGCCAGGTCCAGCTTCGGCTGCTCCTGGGCATAGTGCTCGATACCGACATTGCCACAACTGCCCAGAAGCAGGCAGGCAGCCAGCAACAGCGCTTTGTACATGTTCAGGCTCCTCGGTCATCGCCAGCCAGCCCAAGCAGCCGCTGACGCAATTGGGGGTCTCTGGCCCGCGGGTCAAGCCAGATGGCGAAGAAGGCCCGGGCGAACACCGGATCGTCGATCGCGTGGCTCAGTTTGCCGTCGACGTAAAAGCGGCAACCCTGCCTCGGCAGGTACAAGCCCGTGATGCGCATGCCAGGGCTCACGTCCACGAATGCCTGCTCAATCGCCCTGGTCCATGCCGCGCGTTGCTGTGCCGTCATGCTGCCGCCACCCAGGCGTTGCATTTCCTCAAGGCTGGCCTTGACCAGCGTGTCCCTGGACAATGAACGGTGATAGAGCAGCTCAAGGGCAAACGGCTGGTTCCAGTCCTGAACCGGGCCAACTGCCCATAATCGGGCGGTATACAGCCGCAGGCCAAACCAAGTGAAATCACCGGCGCCCAGCCGTTGCGCCGCAGGCAGCTCCGCTCGCCAGTCTGCCGCCGACGACATGGCGGCTAGCAGCAGGCATAGACAGGTCCAACGTGCAGGGTGCGCCATTCTGACCTCGAGCACTTTGCTAAATACTATACAATAGTAGACGCTTGTACAGATATTTGACGAGCCATGTATAGTTTTTAATGCCCAGCATGCACATTTCTGCAAGCCTCGCGCCCCCGTTATCGAACACCCATGAAAGTCGAGATAGAAGGAATTGCTCATGCTGTACGTCGTCATGCTCGGTGGACGTCACCCACGGGCCAATATCGAGGTCCACGACGTGTTGTTCGCGCAGGCGGACTCACTTGAACAGGCCTACCCCCATCTGCGCCAAGCCTGGTTCGGGAGCCGAACGGGCCTGCACATCGACGCATGGATGGAAGTCGACGGTATTGACCGCTACCGCGTCGCGTTCAGTCAGGTAGCGCCTGGCCCACACGATCCCAGGTTGTTCTTCATCAACCTTGGCGGCTACGAGCCCGGGGTGTTTGGCGAGGCACACCGCTACCTGCTGGTGGTGGCCAGGGACAAGGCCGAGGCCAGGCAACTGGGCAAACAGCGCCTGCAGGCAGACTGGCTCAAGCCGCATACCGACGCGGTACTGGACGTCGACGATTGCCTGCCGATCGACTGGGTGAACGACCGTTACGTGCACTTGATCGAAGGGCCACATGACGGCTTACGGCAGTACAGCGACTATATCCTGCTGTGAGCTCCCCCCTGCCAGCTGCACGAACGTTGGCAGGCATCACAGGACGAGGCGCCAGCGCCCAGCCAAGAGGACACGCCGATGAGCCTGATCAACGACCTTCAGACACCCGCCAACGTGCTGGTCTGCGGGGCCAGCCAAGGAATTGGCCTGGCATTGTGCACGCAGTTGCTGGCGCGCGATGACATCGGGCTGGTGTTCGCCGTTTCGCGACGAGCCACCACCAGCCCTGCGCTGGATACCTTGTTCACAGAGCACGCGCGACGGTTGGTTCGCCTCGACTGCGACGCCCGATCCGAGCAGGCACTGCAAACACTGGCCGCGCAGGTGGGCGCCTGCTGCGACCAACTGAACCTGGTCTTCAGCACGCTTGGCGTGCTGCAAGAAGGCCCGGCGCGGGCTGAAAAAGCACTGACCCAGCTAGACATGGCGGGGTTGCTGAGCAGTTTCACAACCAACTGTTTCGCCCCTGTTCTGCTGCTCAAGCATTTGCTGCCGCTGCTGCGTCGGCACCCGATGGCCTTCGTCGCCTTGTCGGCGCGAGTCGGGTCGATCGGCGACAATCACCTGGGGGGCTGGTACAGCTACCGTGCCAGCAAAGCCGCGCTCAACCAGCTTCTGCGCACTGCAAGCATCGAGCTGAAGCGACTGAACCCCGCTTCAACGGTACTTGCATTGCATCCCGGCACCACCGACACCCAGCTTTCCCGACCCTTTCAGGGCAATGTGCCGCCGGGCAAACTGTTCTCGCCCGCGTTTGCCGCCACCTGCATCCTGGCACTTGTGAGCCGTCACGGCCCGGCGCAGAGCGGAACGTTCTGGGCGTGGGATGGCACGCCGATTCCCTGGTGACGCGCGCGGAGAGTTGCAGGCCAAGTCGATGAACCAGCCTTGAGCGCGAACGGTCAACCCTTTATCTGACAACGGCAGAAGGAAGGGTGGAACGAATGGTTTCGTTTGATCTGCAACGGATGCTGATAGGCGACTTCCCTTTTACCTTTCTGCTGGAAGTTGCTGTGCGTGTTTCAGCGGCCTTCCTGGCCGTGTTCTTCTTTCTGAAATTCAGTGGCCGGCGCGGGATCAGACAGCTGTCCCGGTTCGAGCTCGTGGTCATTCTCACCCTGGGCTCAGCTGCCGGCGATGTGACCTTTTACGAGGACGTACCGCTGCTTCCGGTGGCCTTGGTTTTCCTCACGCTGTTCATGCTTTACCGAGGAACGGTCTACCTCATGAGGCGAAACAGAACCTGCGAGGCCTGGATCGACGGGCTGCCGGTCACGGTAGTGAAAGATGGCATGTACGAAATCCATTCGCTGCGTCACATGAACATTTCACCGAATGAGCTGTTCATGGAGCTACGCCAGCAAGGTGTCGAGCACCTGGGCCAGGTTCGACTGGGCCTTCTGGAAACCGATGGCGATCTCAGTTTGTATTTCTACGATCAGCAAGACACACGCCCAGGCCTGTCAGTGCTGCCGGTCGAGCATCGCCCGGAGTACACATCGCCGCCCGGCGCCGGGGTGCATTGCTGCGTGAGCTGTGGTTTCCCGGCCTACCATGAGCCTCATGACACCCTGGCGTGTTCACGTTGCGGTCATACGGTCTGGTCGCCTGCATTGGATACCGTGCGCAACCGTTAGCAGGTTCTCCCCATACCGCCAGGCATCGAGCAGGAACTTTGCTCGCTGTTTGCAGGCCCTTATGAAAGGCCTATCAGCACGAGGAGAAAATGATGAGTGCACAATTGAACGGCAAGCGCGTGGCCTTTCTGGTCACCGATGGCTTTGAACAGGTGGAACTGACCGGCCCGCGTGAAGCCTTGGAAAACAGCGGCGCGGTGGTCGATATCCTGAGCGAGAAAGAAGGCACGGTACGTGGCTGGAACCATGACAAACCCGCCGACGCGTTCAGCGTGGATGCGACTTTCGACAGTGCGCAGCTTGACCTCTACGACGCCTTGGTGCTGCCCGGCGGTGTGCAGAACTCCGACACGATTCGCTTGATCCCCGGTGCGCAGAAACTGGTAAAAAGCCATGATGCGGCCGGCAGGCCGCTGGCGGTTATCTGCCACGGCGCGTGGCTGCTGATATCGAGCGGGTTGGCCAAAGGCAAACGAATGACCAGCTACAAGACCTTGCAAGATGACATTCGCAACGCGGGCGGTACGTGGGTGGATGAACAAGTGGTGGTCGATGGCAACCTCATCACCAGCCGCCAGCCGGACGATATCCCCGCCTTCAATGAGCAGTTGATCAAGGCACTGGCAGACTGAACCTGCTACTGCTCAGTGCGTGCTGGTCGCCCATGATGCCGACCAGCACGCACTGATCACGCCAGCTGGATGAAAACCGAATAACTGCCCAGCAACACCCAGAAGCACAGGAAAATCCAGGGCGTGCGCAAGGAAAACAGCAGCGATTTGCGGTGCCCCGCCTGAGAGGTTTCAGCCTCGCAGAACAGCGGCGACTCGTCATAGGCCAGCCCCATCAGCGGTTCGCTGCGCAGCAAGTGGCTCTGCTTCATCTGCCAGTGCTCGATAATCCGGAAGGCCGCGCGGATGCCAGGCCAGGCATTCAGTGTACTGAGCACGCCGAGCAGTGCGAGAAAAGCCGGGACCATCAGGGTGAACATTTCGCCCCAGCTTTGGTTAAGGTTACCCATCGATGACACGTAGGCGATCACCAGGAACGACTGGGCCGCAAGATAAGCGTCGGTACGGTTGGCCAGGATGGTGGTCTCATACTGAATTTCGCGTCGATAGAAATCCAGCCGCTCCTTGGGCGTACCGAACATCCTCTCGTTCGTCTGATCGATCTCATGTTCCGGCGTGGAAGGCGTGATGATTCGAGGCACTGCAGACTCCTTGATGACGTGGGCCTCACCCATGCCAGCAAGCCCCGTCAGCGGTAGAGCTAGGCGGAGGGTAAAAATTCACTGGGAATGGGTGCATCAACCGCTCGTCGCTCAGCACGAAGATCCACTTCAACACTGGCCTGGCGCGCCTTTCGAACGGGAATGAGCGTTCCAACCCTGCAGGAGCTTCCAGCATGAGCGACTACCCTACCCCTCCATTCCCATCCCAACCGCAAAGCGTTCCCGGTTCCCAGCGCAAGATGGATCCGTATCCGGACTGCGGTGAGCAGAGCTACACCGGCAACAATCGCCTCGCAGGCAAGATCGCCTTGATAACCGGTGCTGACAGCGGCATCGGGCGTGCGGTGGCGATTGCCTATGCCCGAGAAGGCGCTGACGTTGCCATTGCCTATCTGAATGAACACGACGATGCGCAGGAAACCGCGCGCTGGGTCAAAGCGGCTGGCCGCCAGTGCCTGCTGCTGCCCGGCGACCTGGCACAGAAACAGCACTGCCACGACATCGTCGACAAGACCGTGGCGCAGTTTGGTCGCATCGATATCCTGGTCAACAACGCCGCGTTCCAGATGGCCCATGAAAGCCTGGACGACATTGATGACGATGAATGGGTGAAGACCTTCGATACCAACATCACCGCCATTTTCCGCATTTGCCAGCGCGCTTTGCCCTCGATGCCAAAGGGCGGTTCGATCATCAACACCAGTTCGGTCAACTCTGACGACCCGTCACCCAGCCTGTTGGCCTATGCCGCGACCAAAGGGGCTATTGCCAATTTCACTGCAGGCCTTGCGCAACTGCTGGGCAAGCAGGGCATTCGCGTCAACAGCGTCGCACCCGGCCCGATCTGGACCCCGCTGATCCCGGCCACCATGCCTGATGAGGCGGTGAGAAACTTCGGTTCCGGTTACCCGATGGGACGGCCGGGTCAACCTGTGGAGGTGGCGCCAATCTATGTCTTGCTGGGGTCCGATGAAGCCAGCTACATCTCGGGTTCGCGTTACGCCGTGACGGGAGGCAAACCTATTCTGTGATCGTGCTGCGGAGGCCTGCTGACGCGGGCCTCGGCGCCTCTGGCAGAGCGGTATAGAGCCTGGGCTTGACGCGTGCCCTACCAGACGTCATTAGCGTTGAACCCTGCCGCCCACTGCTACTCAACCTCATGCAAGCCATTTTTCATTCGCCCGCGACGAGGTGACACCATGAATGCTATCGACCTGCTGGTTCAAGACCATAAATTAGTCAAGAAGCTGCTGGAAGAGCTCTGTGCGACCACAGAGCGTGCCGTGAAGAAACGCGCCGAACTGCTGCAACGCATTGAGCAGGAACTGCAAATCCATACCGCTCTGGAGGAGGACATCCTCTACCCGGCGATCAAGCAAGCCGGTGGTAAAGAGGAAGCCAAGATGTATTACGAAGCCAAGGAAGAACACCGGACTGTCGACGCCCTGGTGCTGCCTGATCTGCTTCATACGCAACCAGGCACGCTTGAGTTCGCCGGTCGGGTCAAGGTGATGAAGGAGCTGCTTGAGCATCACATCGAAGAAGAGGAGGAAGAGCTCTTCCCCACCGCGAAAAAGCTCCTCGGCAAAGACCAACTGGACGAGCTGGGGCTCGCCATGCAAGCCCAGAAAAAACTGCTCAAGGGTGAGCAACGGGCCGCTTGAATCAAAGGCGCCAGCCGGGTCGGGCACGACCGGCCCGGCCTGACGCCAGGGATTAATGTTTGGGACTCGCTTCGATGGAGAGCTGGATCGACTTGCTGGAGTGGCCGGCCATGCTGGTCACGGTGGTGGCAGCCTGGTGTATCGGGTCGCACCGTCCAGGACGGCGCATGGTGGGCTTCTGCTGTTTTATCGCCAGCAACATACTGTGGTCAGTCTGGGGGTGGCATGCCCAGGCCTGGGCTTTGATTGTGCTGCAGCTTGTGTTGTGCCTGATGAACCTGAGGGGGTGGCGCAAGAATAAACGCGCTTCAAGGAAAGCGCCTTCAGAGAAGGTTCAGGGCGGCGCTGATGCTACGCCTTATCACCTGCTGACGAGCACTTCCCGAGGTCAACCCGAAAACCCCTCCTGAGCGTTATCCATGATGGAACCACCGAATACACGGGTGAACTGCCGAGTGCTCAGGTGCGCCACCTTGGCCAGCTCTTCGATGATGGGGTGCTCAAGACCACCCCGGTCTCCGCTTCGCGAATGCACAAGCCATGAACCACCACTTGAAAGGAACGTTTCCCGGCGGCGGCTGGCCTCCTCAAGGCTTTGCAGTGCGCCCATTCTTCCACTGCGCCCTGGAGACACCTTCAGCGTAGCCGGTGACACCGATCGCTACCTGCTGAATGCGGCCGCCATGCTGAAGGAAGGCCTCGACCTGCTCGCAGATGCGCACATGGGCTTTTTGGGCCGCGCTGGGGTACGTCTGGGACATGTTGGCATCTCGGTTATGAGCCACTGAACGACAGTCACCCGAGCAAGCACTATACACCCTGCATTGCCATCAGCGTCTGAAGCCTGCCAAAACCCTGCTTTTGTCGACCGAAGGGCGTGGCGACGGCGAGCTGCAAGCGCACAAGCCCAGGAAGGCTTGCTAGCACATATGGAAATACGTATATTCGGTTTTCCGTATGTACAGGCACCCCCATGATCACACCGCCCGATGTCTTCAAAAGCCTCTCTGACGAAACCCGCGCTCGCGCCACTCTGCTTATCGCCAGCCTGGGCGAACTGTGCGTCTGCGAGCTGATGTGCGCGCTCAACGACAGCCAACCCAAGATCAGTCGCCATCTGGCACAACTGCGCAGCAATGGCATGCTGCTGGATCGCCGTCAGGGCCAGTGGGTGTATTACCGCCTGAATCCGGAGCTGCCTTCCTGGGTTCACGAAATGCTGCAGGTCACCTTGCAGGCCAATTCGCAATGGCTGGCTGACAATGCCCTTCGGCTGAAGAACATGGACGGTCGCCCCGTGCGTGATTCCGTCTGCTGCTGATCATCACCAAGCGAGATTTTCATGCTGCCCGCCATTGCTGTCTTCGTGTTCACCCTCATACTGGTCATCTGGCAGCCCAAGGGGCTCGGTGTTGGCTGGAGCGCCGCGCTAGGCGCCATCATCGCCCTGGCTACAGGCGTAGTTTCCCTGCATGACATCCCTGCCGTATGGGCCATTGTCTGGAACGCCACCGCCACGTTCATCGCGGTCATCATCATCAGCTTGCTGCTGGATGAGGCGGGTTTCTTCGAATGGGCCGCATTGCATGTGGCACGCTGGGCAAACGGCAGCGGCCACCGCCTGTTCGCCTTCTGCGTACTGCTCGGCGCCGCTGTATCGGCGCTGTTCGCCAACGACGGTGCGGCGCTGATCCTCACCCCCATCGTCATGTCGATGCTGCTCGCGCTGCGCTTCTCACCTGCAGCGACACTGGCCTTTGTCATGGCAGCAGGCTTCATTGCCGACACGGCAAGCCTGCCGCTGGTGGTCTCCAACCTGGTCAACATCGTCTCGGCCGACTACTTCGGCCTGGGCTTCGCCGAATACGCATCGGTGATGGTGCCGGTGAACATCGCCAGCGTGGCGGCCACCCTGCTGGTGCTATTCCTGTACTTCCGTCGTGATATCCCCAAGCAGTACGCGCTCGATGCGCTGAAGGCGCCGAGCGAGGCAATTCATGACCACGCCACCTTCAAAGTCGGTGGGTGGGTGCTGCTGGTGCTGCTTGCAGGCCTGTTCGCACTGGAACCTCTGGGCATCCCGATCAGTGCGGTGGCCGCCGTCTGCGCCGCAATCCTCTTTGCCGTGGCCGCTCGCGGTCACCGCATCTCAACCCGTCGCGTGCTGCGGGAAGCGCCGTGGCAGGTGGTGATATTTTCGCTGGGCATGTATCTGGTGGTGTACGGCCTGAAGAACGCCGGCCTTACCGACATGCTCACCCACCTGCTGGACACGCTTGCCGAGCAGGGCCTGTGGAGCGCGGCCATTGGCACCGGGTTGATTTCCGCCCTGCTGTCCTCAGTCATGAACAACATGCCCAGCGTGCTGATCGGCGCATTGTCGATCCAGGCCAGCGGTGCAGAGGGCCTGGTACGTGAGGCGATGATCTACGCCAACGTCATCGGTTGCGACCTCGGACCGAAGATCACCCCGATCGGCAGCCTCGCCACGCTGCTTTGGCTGCATGTGCTGGCGCGTAAAGGCGTGCGCATCACCTGGGGTTACTACTTCAAGGTCGGCCTGCTGCTCACGGTACCGGTTCTGCTGATCACCCTTTCTGCTCTGGCACTGCGCCTGAGCCTCTGACGTTCGCCCCCCAGCGGAGGAGCCCTCCATGCGAGTCCTGTTCATGTGCACGGCCAACAGCTGCCGCAGCATCCTTTCCGAAGCAATGTTCAACCACCTGGCACCGCCCGGTTTCGAGGCAGTCAGCGCTGGCAGTTTTCCCAAGGGCCAGGTGCTGCCACGCAGCCTGAGCACGTTGCAGCAGGCCAATATCTCGACCGAGGGCTTGAGCAGCAAAGGCAACGATGCGTTCGAGGGCAACCCACCCGACATCGTCATCACCGTCTGCGACAAGGCAGCGGGCGAAGCCTGCCCGGTGTATTTCGGCCCTGCGTTGAAGTCGCATTGGGGGCTGGAAGACCCCTCCGATGTCGTGGGTGACGAAGCTACGGTCGATGCGGCTTTCCGGGCCACACTGGCCCGTATCGAGTCTCGCTGCCAGGCCTTCTTCGCGCTGCCGTTCGATCACCTCGACCGCGAGCAGCTCAAGCACGCGCTGGATCGCATCGGCTCGCTTTGAACAGGAAGAAAACATGTCCGAGCAACTGCCTAACCTCGACCTCACGCTGTTCGACCTGCCGCCTTCGGCAACCCCGACCTGCGAACACAAACCTCGCATCCTGCTGCTGTACGGGTCTACCCGAGAACGCTCCTTCAGTCGCTTGCTGGTAGAAGAAGCCGCGCGCCTCCTGGAGCACTTCGGTGCCGAAACCCGCACCTTCGACCCGTCGGGCCTGCCGCTGCCTGACGATGTACCCGTAGAGCATCCCAAGGTGCAGGAGCTGCGTGAACTGGTGCAATGGTCAGAAGGCCAGGTGTGGTGCTCGCCAGAGCGCCATGGGGCGATGTCGGCGGTGTTCAAGGCACAGATCGACTGGATTCCCTTGGCGCTGGGGGCATTGCGCCCCACCCAAGGCAAGACCCTGGCCGTGATGCAGGTGTGCGGCGGCTCGCAGTCGTTCAACGTGGTCAACCAGTTGCGCGTGCTGGGCCGCTGGATGCGGATGTTCACCATCCCGAACCAGTCTTCGGTACCCAAGGCTTATCTGGAGTTCGACGACGCCGGGCGGATGAAGCCATCGCCGTACTACGATCGCGTGGTTGATGTCATGGAGGAGCTGGTGAAGTTTACCGTGCTGCTGCGCGACCGCCAGGCATTCCTGGTCGATCGCTATTCGGAGCGCAAGGAAAGCGCCGAGCAGCTATCTGAGCGGGTCAATCAGCGATCCATCTGAAGCAAAGGTGATTCAAGACAGTGGAAACGACAAGGTAGCGGCCAGCCCGCCACCCGCTCTGTTTTCAAGGCGTACCTGCCCCCCCATACGGTCGATGATGGTCGCGACGATGGACAGCCCAAGGCCTGCACCATTTGGGCTATTTCGGCTGTAAAAGCGCTCGAATACACGGGACAGGCTCTCCTCATCGATGCCCGTCCCTTCATCCTCGACGACCAGTTCGACGCTGCTGTCCAGACGCCGCAGTGACACGGCGATGCGCCCCCCAGGCGGTGAGTGTTCTACCGCGTTGGACACCAGGTTCTGTAGCGCAATGCCCAGCGCGCCGGCGTCGATCTGCAGGTGGTGGTCCCCTTCGTCGATGTCCAGCGAGGGTTCCAGGCCACGGTCCAGTATCCATGGGGTCAGTTCAGCCAGGGTTTCGGTGACGACCTCGGCCAGGTCGATCCGGGTGCTGGCTCGCTGCCCCAGTCTTGGCTCGACGCGGGCCAAGGTCAGCAACTGGTTGACCACCCGTGTCAGCCGATCGACCCCGCCCACAAGAAAGCCCAGGGCTTTCTGGCGCTCGGCATCATTGCTGGCGGCCAGCGCGTTCTGCGCGTGCAGGCGCAATACGGCCAGAGGCGTACGCATTTCGTGGGCAGCATCGGCAATGAAGCGATGTTCACGCCGCAGCAGATCGTCGATCTGCGCCAGCAAGCGATTGATGGCCGCCTGCATGGGCTCCAGTTCAGTGGGAAGCGGTACCAGTTGCAGCGGCTCCAGCGAATCTGCATGACGCCTGCGGATGACATTGGCCATGTTCTGCAGTGGCCGCAGCCCCCAGCCGATCGCAGCCCACACCAGCAGTGCCAACGCCAGGCTGCCAAGCAGGAACGGGAACAGCGTGTGGCGAACGATGCGGTCGATCAGGTCGTAGCGCACATCATCACGCTCCCCCACCCAGATAAGCCAGTGTTTTTCCGGCACCGGCAAAACGAAACCGCGCCATTGTTCACCGCCACTGGAAAAGTCGTAGAACCCTGGAGCAGTGGGTGGTGGGTCGATGGGTGGCGCACTGGGTGTATGCACCAGCAACGCCATGCCTTCACCCCAGACCTGGAATGCCAGCTTGCTTTCGTAAGGGTGCCCCACCTGATGCCGCCCCGCTTTGCCCAAGGCATCGTTGAAGGCCTGATACAGCGCCTCACGCGAGCCCTCTTGTACCGGCATGCTCATCACGCCTTGCAGCAAACGCGCGTTCTGGGCCAGGTGCGCGTCATATACCTCGTTAATTTCGTGGCTGCTGTCGTGGTAGTTATAGAGCGCGAGCAAGCCGGTACCGAGTAGCAGCAAGAGCATCACGCGCCACAGCGTGCGCTGGCGAAGCGAGGTCATGCCTTGACCTCGACCAGATAGCCAATTCCGCGCACCGTGCGAATCAGGCCGTTGAACAGCTTCTTGCGCAAATGGTAGATGTTCACCTCCAGCGTGTTGCTCTCCGGCTCTTCATCCCAGCCATACAGCAGTTGAGTCAGGCGCTCACGTGTGAATACCTTGCCCGGCTGTGCCAGCAACTCATGCAACAGCACATACTCTTTGGGAGTGAGCACAACCTCGACGCCGTTGTATTGCACTTGCTGGGTGGTCGGGTCCAGGCTGACCCCGGCATGCTCGATCAGCACCTTGGCGCGCCCGACGCTGCGCCGCAGCAAGGCGCGCAGGCGTGCCTTGAGCTCATTGAGGTCAAAAGGCTTGACCAGGTAATCATCGGCGCCGGCATCCAGGCCGGCAATGCGATCATCGAGGGCATCCCGCGCGGTGAGGATCAGCACCGGCAAGCTGTCGCCGCCGGCGCGTAATCGCCTGAGTAGCTCAAGGCCATCCATGCGGGGCAATCCAAGATCCAGGATCACCAGGTCGAAGGTCTCGTGCTGCAACGCATGCAAGCCACTGACACCGTCCCGCAACCAGTCAAGGGTGTAACCCTCCTGGCGCAAGCCGTCGCAGATCCCTTCCCCCAGTGCGATGTCATCCTCAACCAGCAACAGCCGCATGTTCAGTCCTGTTTGTCCTTGATGGTCTTGAGTAAAGCATCGATATCGGCACGCCGGCCCTGGTCAGCCAACTCACGCCCCGGCCGGGGCGGTGCCTGCAAGGCTTTCTGCAGGGCGGCGGTAGCTTCAGGGTAGCGCTTCTGCCGATACAGATGATCGGCCCAGAAATAGTTGCTGTCGATACCGTTGGGGTTGATCTGCAAGGCTTTGCGCAGCATCTTGTCGGCCATCTCGGCATCACCGAAACCGATAGGCCAGCCTGGCACCTGGTCATACAGCGTGCCCAGGCTGGTGTAAGCCGAACCTTGCAGGGCGGCGGGGTCCAATTTCATGGCCTGCTCCAGGCTAGCTTTCGCCGCCTTGACCTTGCCCAGTGCACCGAGGCCACCCGTCGCCCCCGCCCAACTGCTGTTGATGATGCCCTCCCAGATCAAGGGTTCAGGTGTGCCGGGATACTGACGAACAAACGTTGCAGCATCGCCTGCCAGCTTTTCGAAGGCGTCGGCACGCTTATCCTTGGGCATTTGGTACTGAATCTGCGCCCAGCGCTGCTGCAGATCACTCAGGCGCTGGCTGCCTGCCTGGTCCAATGCCCAGGTGAAGGGTGCAAATGCCAGCAAGCTGGCAATGAACAGACGCTTCATTTGTTCGACTCCTTGGAGTGGCTGCCGATATAGCGGCGAATGACTGGCAGTTGCTTGCGTAGAGCGCGATCGACCATGCCCGGCAACATGCCGTTGATACGCACGAAGAGCTTTTCCGGCCACCCCAGGTAAAGCTCGGTGCGCTCGGATTGCACCGCCTGGAGCACAGCACGGGCGACGTCCGCCGGGTCGTCCATACCAACTTTCAGCGCTTGATTGAGCGCAGTCGCAGCGCTGCTGTTCATCGTTGTGCGGGTCGCCCGGGGGGCGGCATACAGCACGTTCACCGTGGTGTCGGCCAACTCGCGGCGCAGCGCTTGCGAAAAACCACGCAGCGCAAACTTGCTGGCGCAGTAGGTGGCGTAGCCGGGGTAGCCGATCGAGCCATAGGTCGACCCGACATTGACCACCAACGCCTTGGGCTGAGCGCGCAGCAACGGCAGGCAGGCGCGGGTCAGTTGCAGGGGAGCCTTCAGGTTGATGTCCAATAGCTCGTCCAACGCATACTCATCCAGCTGGTCGAGCAGAGCGAAGCGATTCACGCCAGCAGCGTTGATCAGCACATTCACAGCCCCCATCTCGCGTGCCCGCTCGATGACCTGTTCGCGCCCTGACGGGCTGCGCAGGTCGGCCTCCTGCCAGCGCAGACGATCAGGGTACCGGTTCATCAGGCCAGCCAGCTTGCCCATATGCCGACTGACGGCCAACACCTGGGCACCGGCAGCGCAGAGCTGTTCAGCCAATTCCAGGCCTATGCCCCCACTGGCGCCGGTGAGGATCACCACGGACTCAGCCAAACGCATGGTGCACCTCTTGCTGCCCGGCACGCGGCAAGCCCTGGAACATCTCGGTGTACAAGCGGTAGACGACCTTGGCCGCGTGGAGGACGGCCTGCTGGTCACCGGCATCGTCGAGGCGATCCATCAACCGTTTGTAGGTCACCATGTGCTCCTGGTCGAGCGCACCGTGCGAGCTGAGGTAGCTGAACGCCTGGTCAGGCAGGGCCAATGTGTTCTGGATAACGCCCGCCGCCTGGGTGGCCAGGGCGATGCTGGTGCCTTCGAGCACGTTGACCATGCCGAACAACCCGACCGGGTTGCCACGGGCGATCAGGTCGTACAGGTAGGCGACCATCAGCTCGATGGATTGCACCGGCTGGCCATCGCGCACGGCCTCCCAGTCACCGCCGCACGCTCTGATGTCGTTGAGGATCCACTGCTCGTGGCCGTATTCCTCCTCAATGTATTCGCAGACCGCGCCGCGCAGCCACTCCAGCCGCAGCGGCAATCGAGCCCCACAGGCCATCATCAGCGGCACGGTATGGCGCACGTGGTAATAGGCCTGGGTCAGGAAGGCGACGTAGCTGTCCAGGCTGACCTGGCCGGCCAGCGCTTCGCGGATCACCGGTACGGCGAACAGCGCCTGACGCTCTTGGGCGGTTTGTACTTGCAGGGTGTCGAAAAAGGACATTGTGAACCTCACAACGAGATGTCGGACAACAGGGTGTGGTAACGCTGCAAGATCGCCTCACGTCGCGGGCGGCCATTGGCAGTCAGGGTTTCGTCAAGCGTGCTAAGAGGCACTGGCAAGCGGCGCCAGTCGTGCACCCTGGCGTAATCGGGCAATCGCGCGTTGCATTGCTGTACGGCCTGTTCGATGGCCTCGTCGCTGATGCCGGGATCCAGCGGCCAGAGCAAGGCAAGGTTGCGTGGCAAGGCTTCGCCATGCACGAAAGCCTGGGCGATCACACCACTTTGGCTCAGCTCGGCTTCTACCCACTCCGGGTTGACGTTGCGCCCGAAGCTGGTGATGAACTGATGCTTCTTGCGGCCATCCAGGTAGAGGTAGCCATCCTCATCGAGGTGGCCTACATCGCCTGTTGCCCACCACTGCCCGGTTACAGGCGGCTCTCCCAGGTAGCCCAGCAATGTCGAGCCGGCCACCAGGACTTCGCCATCCTCGGCGATGCGCACCTGCACATGCGGCAATGGCTTGCCGACGCTCCCAGGGCGCACAGCCCCTGTGCGGTTGAGCGCCACTACCGAGGCGCACTCGGACAAGCCGTAACCTTCGAACACCGGCAAACCGACTGCCTCGGCCCGCGCGAGCAGGCTTGGCGATACCCGAGCCCCGCCTACCGCCACCAAACGCAGTGGGCCGACCCGCATCAGCCCGCGCTCGATCGCTGTCACCAACCCCATCAGCAGCTGCGGCACAAGGATCAGGCTCTGAGCACCACTGAGGGCGATTGCGCCCAACAGGCGCTTGAAATCGACCTGGCTTGCCCCTCCCATCCCCAACTGCTGCTGCGGATAGAGCTGCACACAAGCGCCAGCCATGAGCGCGGCGTAGACGCCCAGGTTTTCCAGCAAAACGCCCAGTGGCAGTACCGCCAGATATCGCTGCGGCGCGGTTGGGCGGCTGGCGGCCTCCAGCTCATGCGCCACACGCAACAGGGTTTCAGCGCTCAGGCACACGCCTTTGGGCGTGCCGGTGCTACCGGAGGTATAAGTGATCTTGGCAGTGCCCTCAGGCAGCGCCGGGGCGACAAAACTGTCACGCTGCCACACGCCAGCTGGCGCCTGCCGGGCAAAGCCAAGCGCAATGAGCTGTTCGGCCCACTGCGCCTCACACACGACCGCCGTCACTCCGCTTTGCTGCAAGCAGTGCTGGAACTGGGTCGCGCTGAAAAACGGCGGCACTGTCACACTGGCGCGTTCGGCGAACAGCGCCGCCAAATCCCAGAATAGCGCTTCGGGCCCGTTATCCAGCACCACGGCGAAGGTTCCCGGTGGTTGGCTGCGCAAGCAGCTCGCACGGGATTCGACTTCGTTGAGCAGTTGCCGGTAGGTGTAACGCTGCGCATCGCCCTGAACGGCCACGGCGTCAGGATGCTCCACGGCGTGCTGGCGCAACAGTGCCTGAAAGGCTGTCAGTTCATGCCGCATGGCCGGTCTCCAGGGCTAACATGGGAAACCCAAGCCGCTCGAACATGCCCGCCTGCTTCAGGGCATCGAAGCCAACGCCTATGTTGCCGGCAAATACCTGGGGTCGCTGGTCGTAATAGGTCCCCCACTGGTCCACTTGGCCCTGCAAGCGCGCAGGATCCGCTGAGGCCAGAACAGTGGGCACCAGCCCCAGTCGCCGGAAACTGTTGAACAGTGTCGCGGCGCCCGTGAATGCGACCCACTCCAGACCGCGCATGGCCAGCAACCACGTCACGGCGATGATCATTATTCGAGCGCTACCGGCGCTGAGCGAGGCCAGGTTGCCTACTTCTACCATGCAGTTGCGATCCGGTGAGGCACCGGTTACCCGTGAAACAGCGGATTCCAGAGGCTCGTCCAGGTACCGCTCAAGAAAGAGCGGCCCTTCGCTGGCCGGCCGCATGCCTGCCGCCGCGATCAGGCGACCGTGGCTACCCTGCAAGGCAAGCAGCTCCGGCAGGTAATGCTGCACATCCGCCTGGTGCACACTGGCAAAGCGCTCGTGTATGAAGTGCTCCAGCTCGCCTCGCCCATGATCGCCGCTAAGGTGAAGAGAAAGATGCGCCTGATGATCGGCATGGCTACCGATGGGTAACGGAAGCAAACTGTGCCATTGATGAGACTGAGTCATGAAGTTTCCCCCGCCTAGGTGCGACGGAGGGAATTATCGGGGCCGAATCTGAATGCAATCTGAAGTCGGCTACTGTCGGAGCGCCTCAGCCCGGCGCTCGTTCATGTGCTGAACTGACTATGACCGAGCACGACGCGTACCCAGCTCGATCCAGACGGGCGCATGGTCGCTGGCCTTGGCCTGGTTGCGCACCCATGCATCGACACCCGCCCGTTTCAGATAAGGCGCAAGCTCGCGATTGAGCAACAGGTGATCGATTCGCAACCCGGCATTGCGGGCCCAGTGGTTACGAAAATAGTCCCAGAAGGTGTAGACACGCTCGTCCGGGTACAGATGGCGTATGGCATCGAGCCAGCCCTGGTCAAGCAGTCGTTGGTAACACGCTCGCGACTCAGGCTGCAGCAGTGCGTCCTTCAGCCAGGAACGCGGGTTATAGATGTCCATGTCGGTGGGCACGACATTGAAATCCCCTGCCAGCAGCGTGGGGTGGCCACTTTCCTGGAGGCTGCGCGCATGCTGGATCAGGCATTCGAACCAGTGCAGCTTGTAATCGAACTTGGGCCCGGGCAGCGGGTTGCCGTTCGGCAGATAGAGACAAGCGACCAACACCCCGTGTGCCGCAGCTTCCAGATAGCGGCTCTGGCTGTCCTCTTCCAGGCCGGGCAAGCCGCGGCGAACCTCGAGCGGATCACTGCCCCGCACCAGAATGGCCACGCCGTTCCATGACGGTTGCCCATGATGAAGGCTGCCATAGCCTGCTGCCTCCAGCTCTGCGCGAGGGAACTGCTGATCGGCCGCCTTCAGCTCCTGCAGGCAGGCAATGTCGGGCTGCTCCCGCTCCAGCCAGGCCAGCAGCGCCGGCAAGCGGCTGCGGATGCCATTGATGTTGAAGGTGGCAATCTTCAGCGCTTTCATGCGTCCGGGTCGCTCACATGGGCCTGCACGGCATCTTCCAGCGCGCGGATATGCGCCTCATCGGCCAGCGCCTTGAGCGCCAACCAGTCGTCCCAGTCGATGGCACCGTCGTCGCGCAGGGCCTCGGCTGTGCGAAGCAGTTCATGGTGGTAGGCATCCGGTGACGCGCGCCGGTAACTGATGTCGTCGTACTGGGCGTACCAGGCTTCAAGCTCGGCAATGGTGCGTTCGATGCTCATGAAAGCGTCCTCGCTGTCCCCTTTGCTTGTCAGAACTCGGGCACAGCGCGACGTTCAATCAGGCGTCACTGAAAGTAATGGGGATACCGTGCCATGTCGCTCTCCAGCTTGTCCGCATCCGCTGCCCTCTTGCGCACTTCGGCATAAAACAGCTGGCACTGGTTCTGAAACCTGGTGAAATCGCGGTTGGCGGTTTCAATGGCACTGCTCCGGTCGCTGCCCGCGAGGCCTTCGACAAGCCGCTGTGACGAGGTATACGCCTGCCAGCAGGCTTCAACCTGCTGCAGCCCCTTTGCAAGGTTCTCGGTGTCGATAGTCGCCATTGCAGCACCCTCTTTGGACCGAGCCTGGTCCGTCGGTGTGAATCGCCAGAGCGACGATAACGGGATGAAGCCTGTCACGACGCGCTTCGGCTCAGAGCGTAGACCATTTCAGCGCAGATGACGCAGGGTCAACGCAGATAGTCCTGAACCCACTTCACCCAACAATCAGCGCCAATCTTCACCAACGCATCATTGAAATCGTAGTGGGGGTTATGCACCGAGCACCCATGGAACTCGCCCGTGCCATTGCCCAGCATGAAGTAACAGCCAGGCCGCGCCTGCAACATGTAGGCAAAGTCTTCGGTGCCCATGACCTTCTTCGGCATCTTGTCCAGCAGCGCGCCGTCGGCGAACAACGGCCTCAGGCTGTCACGCAGCAACGTGCTTTCGTGATCGCTGTTGCACAAGGCGGGCGCCAGTTGGGTGAATTGCACATCGATCTCCACGCCATAGCTTTCTGCGTGCCCCTTGGCCAGGGCGTCGATGCGGCTGTTGATCTTCTGCTGGGTCTGGGCCGTGTCAGTGCGCACGCTCAGCAACATGCAGGCCTCGTCAGGGATGATGTTGTAGACGGTGCCGGCCTGGATCATGCCGATGCTGATCACGGCGTAGTCCTCGACGCTCAGGTTGCGCGACTTGATGGTCTGGATGCCACTGATCAGGCTGTTCAACGCCATCACCGGGTCTACCGACAGTTCCGGCATCGCACCATGCCCGCCTTTACCGGTAATCCGAATGCTGACACGTTCGGAAGACGCCATGGTGGGCCCCGCCTGCACCACGCACGTGCCCACCGGCAGGCCGGGCATGTTATGCAGCGCATACACCGAGTCGCACGGAAAGCGCTCGAACAGGCCGTCGTCGATCATCGCCTTGGCCCCCGCCAGGCCTTCCTCGTCGGGCTGGAATATCACGTTCAACGTGCCGTTGAACTGGCGTGTAGCCGCCAGTTGCGCAGCGGCTGCCAGCAGGATCGCGGTATGCCCGTCATGGCCACAGGCATGCATGCGGCCGGGGATCTTGCTGGCATGCGCAAACGCATTCTTTTCGCCCATGGGCAGTGCGTCCATGTCTGCACGCAAACCGATGCTGCGCGGGCTGTCCCCCACTTTCAGCACGCCGACCACACCATGCCCGCCCACATTGCGATGCACTTCATAGCCCAAAGCTTGCAGCTTGTCGGCTACCAGGGCCGACGTATCGGGGGTGTCGCCGCCAATTTCCGGCGCAGCGTGGATCTGCCGGCGCAGCATGACGAACTCATCCAGCTCGGCGGCTGAGCCCGGTGTTTGATTGCTCTGCAAAATACCCATATCACTCGCATCCTTTGTTTTCGGGGAAGTACCTGAGGCAGGCCAGGCTGACGACGCCGCCGGCCAGCAGGAAGTAGGCTGGCGCCAACGGTGTGCCCAACGCTGCAATCAGCCAGGTGGCCACCAACGGCGAAAAACCACCGAACAGGGTCACACCCAGGCTGTAGCTGACCGAGGTGCCGAAGGAGCGCCTGGCCTTCGGGAAGCCCTCCATGATCAGCGCGAAGAACGCACCGGCACCGATGCAGGTCGGCAAGATCAGGATCGCCACGCCCATCATGGCCAGGCCCATGTGCTGCACTTGCCCGAGCAGATAGAACACGGGCAGGGTCAACACCACCGGCGCGGCGACCGTCCACACCAGCAGGCGTTTTCTGAGCTGATACTTGTCGGCGAATTTGCCGGCCAACGGGCAGATGACGGCCATGCAACCGCTACTGATGCAGGCAATCGCCATCGCGCTGCCGGGTGGATAATGCAAGGCGGTGGTCAGGTAGGTCGGCATGTAGAACACGAACAGGTACATGCCAATGGTCGAGCTGGCCATCAGGCCGATGCCTTGGGCGATGCGTTTGAGCAGTTCGGCATCCAGCCCCTGCGCTGCCTTATTCGCCGGTGCGGCCTCGTGGGTTTCCGGCAACCGCGTGCGTATGTACCAACCGACCGGCCCGATCAGCAAGCCGAAGATGAACGGTATGCGCCATCCCCAGCTTTCCAGCGCGGAAGGGTCGAGCAACTGGCTGAGGGCCAGGCCAAAGCCGGCCCCCACCAAGGCGGCATAGCCTTGGCTGGCGGCCTGCCAGCTGACGCTCTGGCAGCGATTGCCGACCGCACTGGATTCCATCAGGAATACCGACGCGGTACCGACCTCCCCGCCTGCCGACATGCCCTGGATGAGCCGGCCGGTCACCAGCAGCAAGGTGGCGAAAATCCCGATCTGTGAATACGTGGGCGCAAAGGCAATCATCGCGGTGCCCAGGGTCATCAGCCCGATGGTCAGGCTCAAAGCGGCCTTGCGTCCATGCCGGTCAGCATAGCGACCGATGACCATCGCCCCGACCGGGCGCATCAGGAAACCGACGCCAAAGGTGGCCAGCGACATCAACAACGACGCCATGGCCGAGTCGGAGGGGAAGAAGTGCTTGCCGATCAGTACAGCGAAGAAGCTGTAGATCGTGAAGTCGTACATTTCGAGCGCATTGCCCAACGAGCAGGCGACCAAGGTTTTACGGGAGGACGATACCTGCGCGGCTGAGTGCGCACCTTTTTGCAGGCTCGGCGATGTGGGTAGCGGTCTGATCATTGTTGTCTCCGTTGGCAAATCGCGGCGTGCAGCGAATATCAGCCAATCGGGCACCCAATACACTTGCAGTTTCGGCATAGGGATAACCAATGAGCAATTTGCCGGCGCGATCGTTGGCCAAATTGCCCTGAGCTGGCGCACAGTCCGCCCTCGCTCCGCGCGCGGCCCCAATAACGCCCACAGATCAGCATCCGTAGCGCAGCGTTGGCGCGGGTACGAAGCCTGTCTAACGCGGATGCGCTCGCCAATCCACACGCCGCGCCAGCCCCTGATTAACCAAACGGCATGACCTGACCGAATAAGCAATCACGCTGCAACGTTCTGTTCACCGACGCTAAAGCCACCACATCACCGTGCTGGCCTGGAGTCGTGAATGAACACTCGCATTACGTCGTTGCTGTTGATGATCCAAGGGGCTTGCCTTGCTGCGCAGGCACAGGCAGAGGGTTTTCCGACGCTCGCGCGGATTGCGCCGGGTTTTGGTTATTACGGGCTGGATTACGGCTTCGATGACACGCTCAAGGTGTACGGCACCGTGGATGCATTCGCCAGCTATCACGACTCACAGCACCACTCGGGTTTCAGGCTGGCCGGTGGCGGCGCCTGGACCAACAAGCTCGGGCTGTACGCACGCAAGGCGCTTGACCCCGATACCGTGGTGGAGCTTGACGTCGAGGAGGGTTTCAACCTCAATGGCGAGGCCTTGGAGGGCACCTGGGATACCGTCGGCACCCTGCGCCTGGCGACAGTCGCCCTGCGCTCGCGCACCCTGGGCAAGCTCGAGTTCGGCAAGACCTACGGCATGGCCACACCCACATACGCCGACCCGTTCCTGGCCACCTATGGCTCGCCCTACACCTACCTGGCCCTGCCTGCCGCCGGCAAGGGCGCCTTTTACCTTGACCTGCGCCCCAAGCACACCCTGGCCTACACCAGCCCGACCTTCAGTGGCTTCAGCCTCGGTACCGCGCTGAGCTTTGGCTTCGACGATGCCGCCAGCGCTGGGCGCACCGTGCGTGGCGGTGGCGCCCGGCTGCAGTACCGCAACAGCCGGGTGATGTTGCTGGCCTCCTACAACCGTTACTACAGCGACCCATGGGACGACGGCGGCGCTTCACGCCAGACCGCCAACGATTTCAAGAGCCTGTCGGCGTTCTACGATTTCGGCCCGCTGGCCACCAGCCTCACCTGGCAACGTCAGGACGTGGACCAGGCCGGCACGCCCAGCACCACGCTGTACACCTTCGGCATGATGGCGCCGGTGGGCGAGCTGGACGTGCTGCGCCTGGCAGTGATGCAACGCCAGGTCAGCGCCCGCGACAAGGACGCGTGGGGAGTGATGATCGGCTATGACCACTTCATCAACCCCCGCTGGGCCCTTTATGGACGCCTTGGCATGATCGCCAACCAGCGCGCCTCGTCGGTCACCTACGCCGGCACCCCGGTGGATCAGGCGGGCGATAACCCAAGCAACGTCTCACTAGGCATGTACTACCACTTCTGACCCCACGGGGCGGGTCTGCTTGAGCACCTGCCCGCGCAAGCTGTGGAACAGCTCCTGGGCAGGCGCCGTGAGGCTGTGGCGGTCGATGCAGACCAGATTGATGGGGTAATCCGGAATCAACTCCTGCACCGCCATGGCGACGAACTCGCAATCGATACCGTAGGTAAACCCTTGGTCCACCGCCAGTTCGCTGATGGTCATCAACGATTCCGTGTTCTTCAACAGCTTCAGCGCCATCATCACTGAAGTGCATTCAACGGTGTTCTGTGGCACCCGAAGGCCGTTGGCCTCGAACAGTTGGTGAAACTGCGAAGCCTGGTCGGACAACTCGTCCAGGCTGATCCAGGGGGCGTATTGCAAGGTGCGCAGTGACTGGCTGAACTTCTGCCGATTCGAGGCGTGGCAAATCACCCTGCCCTTGATACTGCCCAGCGCCTCCCAGTCCAGGCTCAGCCGACTCAGCGGTTGCTGCGAAGTAATGGCAAAGTCCAGGCTGCCATCGCGCAAGCGCTGCAGGATCTGGCTGGGACGCAGGTCGGTGATGGTGATCTTCACCCGCGGGTACTTGCGCCGAAAGGCCAGGATACTTTCATCGACGCCATCGAGCATCGCCGTCAACGACGTCACCCCGATCGACACGGCGCCCAGCGCCGCATCCTGAATGCTCGCCGCTTCGATCTGCAGGCGGCGTATGCTCTCTACCACGAGGTTGGCATGGCGGATGACACGCTTGCCTTCCTCGGTAAGGGCCATGCCTTTGTGCGACCGCTGCAACAGGGTAAACCCTACCTCCCGCTCCAGCTCCTTGATCGAGCGGCTCAGCGCGGGCTGAGTAATGTGCATGAGCTTGGAGGCTTCGAGGATGCTACCTGCGTTATGAATGGCGACCAGCGCCCTGAGTTGGTGAAGTTTCAACCGTCTGTACCTTGTTGTTAGCGGCCGGTTCGAAAGGTGTTCTGGCAGCCCTGACAGCCGTTGTCGGCAAGGCCTGAAAGGTATGGCTAGCGCAACACAGCCAGCAGGCTGGCCGCATCGCTGACCTCGAACTTGCCGGGGCTTTCAACCGCAATGTACTGGACTACCTGGTCGTCGACCAACATCGCATACCGCTGCGAGCGCCGCCCCAAACCGCGTGCCGAAAGGTCCTGGGTCAGGCCCAGCGCCTCGCTGAATTCGCCATTGCCATCGCCGATCATCTTGACCGCATCCCCAACCTGCAAGCTGTTGCCCCAGGCGTTCATGACAAAGGCATCGTTCACCGAGACGCACAGGATTTCGTCAATGCCAGCCGCGAACAACGCAGGGGCCGCCGCGACATAACCGGGAACATGACGTTCAGAGCAAGTCGGCGTGAACGCGCCCGGCAACGCGAAGATCAGCACCTTCTTGTGCTTGCAACGCTCGCGAATGGAAAAGGCCTTGGGGCCGATCGCGCAGGCGCCTGCGTCGTTGTTGTATTGATAAAGGGTAACGTCGGGCAATTGATCGCCGGTTTTGATCATCGCTGTCTCCTGGGTGAGGTGAAGGCCAGGCAGCCATGATGCCGCAGTCGACCAGCCAACGCATCATGAGCAGGGCTAAAAAACCTGTGAAATAACTTCAATATCATTCATGCAGCGCCCCACCTAGGATACGCCTCAATCAAACACATCAAGATTACGGTGTGAACGACTCAGCTACGCAACTGACCAGCACTGGATCGCTCACACTCAGGCACCTGGAAGCCGTTACCATGGATAAAGCGCCAACATTCACCGTCAAGCGCATTGCGTTCGACGAACATTATCTCCCTGCCGAAAATACCCGCATCACGACCAACTTCGCCAATTTGGCACGGGGTGCAAACCGCCAGCAGAACCTGCGCAATACCCTGACGATGATCAATAACCGTTTCAATGCGCTGGCGCACTGGGACAACCCCGAACATGATCGCTACCGCGTAGAGCTGGACATCATATCGGTGGAAATGAACCTTGAAAGCGCGCAGTACGGCAATGCCCTGCCGCTGATCGAAATATTGAAAACCTATATTGTCGACCGCAAGAACAATACTCGCCTCGAAGGCATGGTAGGTAACAACTTCTCCTCGTACGTGCGCGATTACGACTTCAGCGTACTGTTACTTGAGCATAACAAGCATCGGTCGACCTTCAGCACACCTGATCATTTTGGCGAGCTGCACGGCAACCTGTTCAAATGCTTCGTCAACTCGCAAACCTACCAGGAGCATTTCAGCAAACCACCGGTTATCTGCCTGAGCGTATCCAGCAGCAGGACTTACCTGCGCACCGAAAATCAGCACCCTGTGCTAGGGGTTGAATACCAGCAGGATGAATACTCCCTGACAGACGAATACTTCAAGAAAATGGGCTTGACGGTGCGCTATTTCATGCCGCCGAACAGCGTCGCCCCGTTGGCGTTTTATTTTGCCGGCGACTTGCTGGCTGATTACACCGACCTTGAACTGATCAGCACCATCAGCACCATGGACACCTTTCAGAAAATCTACCGACCCGAGATCTACAACGCCAATTCTCCTGCGGGCAAGGCCTACCAGCCCAGCCTGAAGAACCAGGATTACTCGCTCACGCGCATTGTCTACGACCGGGAAGAGCGCAGCCGCCTGGCGATCGAGCAGGGCAAATTTGCCGAGGAGCAATTTGTCAAACCCTACCAGGCCACGCTGGCGCAATGGTCCGCTCAATACGCACGTTGAACATTCAAAGCACAAGGTCACTGTTCATGAACAAATTGCTACCCACCTCCACGGCCGGCAGCCTGCCGAAACCCGCCTGGCTTGCTCAACCCGAAACACTCTGGTCACCGTGGAAGTTGCAAGACGAGCAACTGGTCGAAGGCAAACAGGATGCCTTGCGCCTGGCCTTGCAAGAACAACAACACGCCGGTATCGACATCGTCAGTGACGGCGAACAAACCCGCCAGCACTTTGTCACTACGTTTATCGAGCACCTCAGCGGCGTTGATTTCGAACAACGGAAAACCGTCAGAATCCGTGATCGCTACGATGCGAGCGTACCGACGGTGGTGGGTGCTGTCGCTCGACAAAAACCGGTGTTTGTCGAAGATGCCAAATTCTTGCGCCAGCACACCACACAGCCGATAAAGTGGGCGCTGCCCGGCCCCATGACCATGATCGACACACTGTATGACAACCACTACAAAAGCCGCGAGAAACTGGCCTGGGAATTCGCCAAGATTCTCAACCAGGAAGCCAGAGAACTGGAAGCCGCGGGCGTGGACATCATTCAGTTCGACGAACCGGCATTCAATGTTTTCTTTGACGAAGTGAATGACTGGGGCGTGGCTACCCTGGAAAGGGCCATCGAGGGCCTCAAGTGCGAAACGGCCGTCCATATTTGCTATGGCTATGGCATCAAGGCCAACACCGACTGGAAAAAGACCCTCGGTTCAGAATGGCGGCAATATGAACAGGCCTTCCCCAAACTGCAGCAGTCCAGCATCGATATCATTTCGCTGGAATGCCATAACTCGCATGTTCCGATGGACCTGCTCGAGCTGATTCGCGGCAAGAAAGTCATGGTCGGCGCCATCGATGTGGCCACCCATGTCATTGAGACACCCGAACAGGTCGCCGCCACCCTGCGCAAGGCACTGCAATTCGTCGATGCCGACAAGCTCTACCCTTGCACCAACTGCGGCATGGCGCCCCTGCCCCGCCAGGTAGCCAGCGGCAAGCTCAAGGCGTTGAGTGCAGGCGCAGCCATTGTCCGTCAGGAACTCGCTAACGCACGCTGAAATGAATGCAGCCACAGGACCTACCATGTTGCTTTCCAGTACGGCGATCGAGCCGTCGACTTTTCGCCAGGCACTCGGGCACTACGCATCCGGCATCACGGTGATTACATCGCACCACGAAGGTGAGCCGATCGGCTTCACCTGCCGGTCGTTCTACAGCGTATCGATGAGCCCGCCGCTGGTGTCATTCAGTGTGATGTCCAGTTCGGCCAGCTACCCGAAAATCCGCCAGGCTGGCCGCTTCACGGTCAACATCCTGTCAGGTGAGCAGGTCGGCATTTCCAACCAGTTTGCACGGCGCGGCGCCAACAAGTGGCAGGGCGTCGAATGGCAAGCGTCGCCGTTGGGCAACCCGATCATTGCCGGCAGCCTGCATTGGCTTGATTGCGAAATTCACGCCGAACATGCCGCCGGGGACCACCTGATCGTGATTGGCGAAGTCAAAGCGTTGAACCTGCAGGCAACTGCTGCCACGCAGCCGCTGCTGTATTTCAAGGGGCAGTACTGCAACCTCGCCGCGCATCACGCGGCTTGAACCTCACCCCACTCACGGAATACCCATCAAAGGAATTGTCAGGATCACGCAGCAGTGAAGAAAACCCGCCATTACTGCGTTGATCCGCCATTTTACTCATGATCGATTTACGCCACCTGCGAACCCTCCACGCGCTGCGTGAAACCGACAGCCTGCACGAGGCCGCCGAGCGCCTGCACCTGACACAATCAGCCCTGTCGCACCAGTTCCGCGATATGGAAGAGCGCATCGGCACGCCACTGTTCGTGCGCAAATCCAGGCCGGTGCGCTTCACCAGCGCCGGGCTGAAGCTGCTGCAGCTGGCCGATCAGGTGCTGCCTCAGATCCGCAATACCGAACGGGACCTGGGCAAGCTGGCCGGGGGCTGCGCCGGACGGCTGCACATCGCCATCGAGTGCCACAGCTGCTACCAGTGGCTGATGCCTTCAGTGGATGAGTTCCGCGGCGCCTGGCCTGAGGTGGAACTGGACCTCGCCTCCGGCTTTTCCTTCGCGCCGCTGCCAGCCCTGGAGCGCGGCGACCTGGACCTGGTGGTGACCTCCGACCCGGTGACACTGCCGGGTATCAGCTACGTGCCGTTGTTCAGCTACGAGGCACTGCTGGCCATCGACAACCACCACGCCATGCGCCACAAGCCGTACCTGGAGCCCGCCGATATCGCCAGCCAGACACTGATCACCTACCCGATCGAACGCACCCGCCTGGACATCTTCACCCGCTTCCTCGACCCCGCCGACGTCGAGCCCGCACAGGTACGTACTTCAGAACTGACCGTGATGATGATGCAACTGGTTGCTTCCGGGCGCGGCGTCTGCTGCCTGCCCAACTGGGCCGTGCACGAATACAGTTCGCGCGGCTATGTAACCGCCAAGCGCCTTGGCGAGCACGGCCTGCAGGCAAACCTCTATGCTGCACTGCGCAGTGACATGCTGGAGGTGCCGTACATGCGTGATTTTCTGCTCACGGCCAAGGACATCTCGTTCACCACGCTGGCAGGTGTTAGCGTGGCGTCAGGCCCGGTTCTCTGAAAGCCGGGCGTGCGTTTGCGAACCTCAGTACCGGTCATGGCGCGCCATGCCCCTACCGCCAACGAATCAGCCAGCCTTCGCCAACTGCACTTGCAGAAACGCCATCAGTGCCCCCGCCACAGGTGACAAGCTGCGCCCTTTGCGGGTGAGCATGCCGATATGCCGTTCTACCCTGGGCTCCTCAAGGGGTACGAACGCCAGTTTGTCGTTCTCCTGCGGAAAAGCGAGGTACGGCAAGGTACTGATCCCTACCCCCTCCTCCAGCATGGCGATCAACGAAATCATGTTGGAAATGAACAGCCGGCTATCGGCCAGCAAACCCTCGGCCTCGGTACCCGCCAGCAATTGCGAGGTACCGTTGCGGATCATCGGCACGCCCAGCAACTGCGCCCAATGCAGCCGCCCGCCCGCCTGCGCCAGCGGGTGGTCGCTGCGGCACACCACGCCAACCTGATCATTCACGATGGGGGCGAATTCGAGCTGGTCATCGTCCACCCACAGGCTGCTGATGCCGAAATCCACCTGCCCTTGAGCGAGCAACTGCTGCACACGTTCGGCCGTGCCGTCCTGAATGCTGACCTGCACATTGGGGTGCGCGGCCACAAAGCGGGCCAGCGGCCCTGGCAGCATTCGGCTGGCCACAGAAGGCACGGTGGCGATGCTGACCTGGCCGATTTCATGCCGGGCAAACAGCATGGCTTCACGCGCAATACGGTCATGGTGCTCGATCAAGCCACGAAACAACGGGAGGCAATGCTCGCCATATGGCGTCAGCTCTACCCGGCCACCGCCCTTTTCGACCAGTGCCTGCCCCAGCTTCTGCTCCAGTTCACGCAGGGCCAGGGATATCGCAGGCTGGGTGCGAAAGGCCTGGCGGGCGGCCGCGTGGAAACTCTTGAGTTCGGCGACCAGTACGAAGTAACGCAACTGGGCGATTTTCAGCTCGGGCAACATGGTTAGCATTCCTTATCAAAGCATTTTTTTTATTAATTTTTATTTGCTGCATATTGCTCGCATGATGAATGCCATGCAAACGGAGGCGTTCATCCATGTCACACAAGACCTACAACAACTACATCGATGGCCAGTGGTGTGAAGGCCACGCCACTTTGGGCAACTACAGCCCCTCGGACACTGGCGACCTGATCGGCCAGTACCATCAGGCCAGCGCCGAACAGGCCCGCCAGGCCATCCAGGCCGCCCGCGCCGCTCAACCCCTGTGGGCCGCCAGTGGTCTGGAAAGCCGCCAGCAAGTGCTCATGGCCATCGGCGACGAGCTGATCGCCCGCAAGGAAGAGCTCGGCGAACTGCTGTCGCGAGAAGAAGGCAAACCCTTGGCCGAAGGCATCGGCGAGGTCAACCGCAGTGGCCAGTTCTTCCATTACTACGCCGCCGAAGTGCTGCGCCAGATGGGCGAGACTGCCGCCTCGGTGCGCCCTGGGGTCGACATCGAAGTGCATCGCGAACCGGTGGGTGTGGTAGGCATCATTACCCCCTGGAACTTCCCCATGGCCACCGCCGCCTGGAAAATCGCCCCGGCCCTGGCCTTCGGCAACGCCGTGGTGTTCAAGCCGGCCAACCTGGTGCCGGCCAGTGCCTGGGCGCTCACCGAAATCATCAGCCGTCAGGGCCTGCCCAGCGGCACCTTCAACCTGGTGATGGGCAGTGGTGCCGACGTCGGCGAGGCCCTGATCCAGTCCGCCGAGATTGATGCCCTGACGTTCACCGGTTCTCTGCAGACGGGCCGACGCGTAGCGGTGGCCACCGCCGGTAATCTGGTGCGCTGCCAGCTGGAAATGGGTAGCAAGAATGCCCTGGTGGTCATGGACGACGCCGACCTCGAACTGGCCGTGGAATGCGCGCTCAACGGGGCCTTCTTCGGCACCGGGCAGAAATGCACCGCTTCGTCACGGCTGATCGTCTGCGACGGCATCCACGACCGCTTCGTCGAGGCGCTGCGCCTGCGCATGCGCCAGCTCAAGGTCGGCCATGCACTGGAGGCTGGCGTCCAGATCGGCCCGGTAGCTGACGCACGCCAGCTGGAACAGAACCTGGCCTACCTGCAACTGGCCCAGGCCGAAGGCGCCACCCTGATAGAAGGCGGCGAGCGCCTGCAACTGGCCTGCGATGGCTACTACATGCGCCCTGCCTTGTTCATCAACAGCCGCAACGACATGCGCATCAACCGCGAGGAAGTGTTCGGCCCCATCGCCTGCGTGATCCGCGTGCGCGATTTTGAAGAGGCGCTGGCCACGCTCAACGATACCGAGTACGGCCTCACAGCCGGGATCATCACCCAGTCGCTGCGCCACGCCAGCCACTTCAAGCGCCGCGCCCAGACCGGCTGCGTGATGGTCAACCTGCCCACCGCCGGCACCGACTACCACGTGCCATTCGGGGGCCGTAAAGCCTCGAGTTTCGGCCCGCGGGAACAGGGGCAATACGCTCGCGACTTCTACACCGTGGTCAAGACCACCTACCTGCGGCCCTGAAGGAATACATGCCATGCACGACCTCTTGATGATCGACGGCCTGCAGTACTCCAACTGGAGCCAGGATATATTCCAGCAGATGCAGGCCGGTGGCCTGAGCGCGGTGCACGCCACCATCGCCTACCACGAAAACGCCCGCGAAACCCTGTCGCGCCTGGGCGAGTGGAACCGCCGCTTCGAGACATGGCCCGAGCTGATCCGCCCGGTGCGCACGGCCAGCGACATCCGCCTGGCCCACGAGGAGGGCCGGGTGGGTATCTTCTTCGGCTTCCAGAACTGCTCGCCGATCGAGGACGACATTGCCCTGGTGGAGGTTTTCCGCCAGCTCGGGGTGTTCGTCATGCAGCTGACCTACAACAACCAAAGCCTGCTGGCCAGCGGCTGCTATGAGCGCGAGGACAACGGCATCAGCCGCTTCGGCCGCCAGGTGATCGCCGAAATGAACCGCGTCGGCATGCTCATCGACATGTCTCACAGCGCCGAGCGAAGCACGCTTGAGGCCATCGAACTGTCGAGTCGACCCGTGATCATCTCCCACGCCAACCCTGCCAGCTTCCACGCCGCCAAGCGCAACAAATCCGATGCGGTGCTACGCGGGATCGCAGAGTCCGGCGGGCTGCTGGGCTTCAGCACCTATCCGTTCCACCTCAAGGGTGCCTCGGACTGTAGCCTGGAAAGTTTCTGCGACATGGTCGCGCGCACCGCCGACCTGATGGGTGTGGAGCATATCGGCATCGGCACCGACCTGTGCCAGGCGCAACCCTTGTCGGTGCTGGAATGGATGCGCAACGGCCGCTGGAGCAAGGACAAGGACTACGGCGAAGGCTCCAGGGACAACGCCAACTGGCCGGCGCCCTTGCAGTGGTTCCGCGACAGCCGCGACCTCCGCAACATCGCCCAGGGCCTGCGCGCCCGCGGCTTTGCCGAGCACGACGTGGGCAACATCATGGGGCTGAACTGGTTGCGCCTGCTGGAGACCGCCACCACGGCACAGGCCTGAACCCTTTGCACGGACAGCATCAACAATAAAAACAATCGCAGGTTCCGGAGGTTTCATGAAAAACCCAACCACCTTGCAGGCCGACGGCCAGGCCATGGGCCTGCCTATGGCACGCGATATCGACTGGCCGTTGTTCCTGATCAGCGGCGGATTCCTCGGCGCCTTCCTGCTGGCGGCGCTGATCGACATCGACACCGTGTCGGCGCTGGTCAATACCCTGTTCGCCTGGTCGACAAAGGCCTTTGGCCTCTATTGGCAAGTGCTGATGCTGGCAACCTTCGCCGTCAGCCTGTTCATCGGTTTTTCCAGGTGCGGGCGTGTACGCCTGGGCGGGGTCACCCAGCGCCCGGACATCAGCACCTTCAACTGGATCGCAGTGATCATGTGCGCCTTGCTGGCAGGTGGTGGCGCCTTCTGGGCCGCTGCCGAACCCTTGATGCACTTTGCCAGCCCACCGCCCTTCTTCGCCGGCCTGCAACCGCACAGCGAAGCGGCGGCCACCGCGGCACTGGCGCAATCGTTCGTGCACTGGGGCTTCCTGGCCTGGGCCGTGCTGGGTAGCCTGCTGGCGATCGTGCTGATGCACCTGCATTACGATAAAGGCCTTCCGCTGGCGCCGCGTACCCTGCTCTACCCCCTGTTCGGCAAGCGAGCGCTCAAGGGCCCGATCGGCACCTTGGCCGACGCTGCCTCGATCATCGCGGTAGTGGCCGGCACCATCGGTCCGATCGGTTTCCTTGGCCTGCAGATCAGCAGCGCCATGCACGCCGTGTGGGAGTTGCCCAACACTATCGTCACCCAGTCGCTGACCATCGTCCTGGTCACCGCGATGTACACTGTATCGTGCCTGGTGGGCCTCAAAGGCATCCGCTTTGTCAGCGAAATCAACGTCTGGTTGATGATCGGCCTGGCACTGTTCATGGTGGTATTCGGACCGACGCTGTTCATCCTCGGCGGTTTCCCGGCAGCCTTTGCCCTGCACGTGGAGCACTTCATCCCCCTGACAATGTTCCGCGCCGACCCCAAATGGCTGGACTGGTGGACGGTGTTCTATTGGGGCTGGTTCATCGGCTATGCGCCCATGGTGGCCCTGTATGTCGCGCGGATCTCGCGGGGCCGCACCATCCGCGAGATCATCATGACGCTGTCGATCATCGCACCGCTGGTGACCATGTTCTGGTTCACTGTGGTGGGCGGTACCGGGATCGGCCTGGAGCTGCAAACGCCAGGCAGCGTCACCGCCCATGGCGCCAAGCCTGAAGACCTGCTGCTGGGAGTGACGCAGAACCTGCCACTAGGTGGCCTTGTCAGCGCGCTGTTCCTGTTCCTAAGTTTCATCTCAGTGGCCACCAATGGCGACGCCATGGCCTTCACCGTGGCGCTGGCGATGTCCAGCGACGATAAACCGAAGAAGTGGTTGCGCGGTTTCTGGGCAATCGGCATGGGCCTGGCGGCGGTGGTGCTGATCACCATTGGCGCAGGCGGTGTGACGGCCCTGCAATCCTTCATTGTCATCACCGCGGTGCCGGTGTCGCTGGTGATCCTGCCAGCCCTGTGGGATGCCGTGCGCATCGCTCGACACATGGCCCGTGAACAAGGCGTCTGAACATGATCCATCCAGGTACAACAACAATGCCCAACAGCGTGCCTGCAATACCCGCGTTGCGCCCTGCCAGCCAAGTCATGGACCTGGCCCGGCTGGGTAGCCACTTCCAGAGCCCGCTAAGCTTCGTGCGCAGCAGCATGCGGCGGATGATGCAACAGCGCTGGCAAATCCGGCGCAGCTGTTTCGACCTCGATGGTCAAGGCTTCGGCACTGCGATCTACCGCATCGAAACGCCAAACGGCCATTACCACTGCGTGATCTTCTCGGCCTACCTGCCGCCGGAAAAGCGCAGCGATCGGGTCATCGCCGACCAGTGGGACGTCAGCTTCGTGCTGGTGGCCGGCGATGTCGACTCGGCACAACTGGCCGACCTGCAACGCAACGTGCCGCTGCAGGAAGCCGGCCGCTTCGATGCACGCGTGCTGGTGTTGTCGCGGGCCAACCGTAGCTTGCGCAATTTCGACCGGTTTCTGGCGGCGCTGGCAGAAGGTCGCCAGCCCGATCCACAGCAACTGGCTGAAGTCGGCTACCTGTATCGCACTACAGCTGTTTACGGTAACGGCAAGTTCGGCATCGCCGATTTTGGTTGCCTGCAAGATAACCCGGACTTCAACCAGCCGTTCAGCGCGCAGATGTTCACCGTCTACCTGCTGCGTCACTTCAGCATCGAGCAGATCAACCACATGGCCCAGGCACTCGCCCCGCAGCGGGCAGTGCAACTGGCCCCGGCCCTTCAACGCTACCTGGGGGTCGGCAACGCGACCGGGCTGGGAATGGCCCCTTTTCTGATCAACCACCCTCAACTGGTGGAGCACTGGATCAGTACGCGGGAAACGGCCCTGGCCCTGGTGCTGGCGCAGCCGGCGGAGCCCGCCCCGTTGGCGCGCCTGCAGCAATTGCTGGCGCGCGCCCAGTTGCACCTGAGCCAGTCCCGGACCGAAGACCAGCGCCAGCATGAGCAGAACCTGCAAACCTTGGCCGAGCTTGCTTTACTGGCCACCTGGCTTGGCACGCAAGCCGACGGCGCGGGCCTTTGGCCGCGCCTGCTGGCCTGGGCGCAATTACACACGGGGGTGGGCTGCCAGGAGCTTCTGGTCAGCCTGCTGCTGGAGCTGTACCCCGAGCAGGTCACGCCCCTGGCCGAGCACATGGGGGTCAACGAAAGCTGGCAGCTGGACGCCCAGATGCCCCTTGGGCAACTGCGCCAGCTCATCGAGCAGCAGTATGGCTGGGCGTTGCGCTACGACTTCAGTGCTGCCGATGCGGAGCACTTCTTCTGGTACCGCTCAGCTGAAAAAGAAGAGCCGCGCCTGGGCATTCGCGCAGAGGAGCCAGGAGCCGAAAAAGAAATGCAGCTGGGTATCGCCCGCAATATCCAGCAGTGCCATAGCGCGCTGCTGGAGCACCTGCAACTGCAGCCTCAGGGGCTGACCGCTCACTTCCTGATCGCCCAACCGATGTTCAAGGGCGCGGTACGCCGCCTGCAAGGCATGGCAAAAACGAACTACGGTGAAATCCGTGCCAACCTGCTGGCCCGGGACATGCTGCCGATTCACCTGCTGCGCTGCAAACTGGCATTTTTCGGCGCGGGGAAATTCGACCCCAAGTCAAGCCGCTGGGTGCGTATCACGCTGTTCCAGGGCGCGCCGCTGGTCAGCGACATCGGTCAGCCGTTCGCAGACGACTGGAATTTCGCAGTCATGCCGCAAAGGGAGTTTTGACCATGCGCGTATCGCTTAACGAAATACAGGTGATGTGCCGCAAGGCATTCGAAGGCATGGGCTTCGCCCCGGGCGACTGCGAGGATGCCGCCGAACTCGTGGGCTGGTTGCAACTGCAGGGGCTCGATGGCGTCGGTGCACTGGAAAAGGCGTTGCGTTATCTGCAAGCCGAAGCTGCACGGCCATACGCCTTGTGCCATGAGGATAACGCCCTGCTGGTGATCGACGCCAAGGGCCAGAGCGTGTTGCGCTGCGCCGCCACGGTGGTGGAACTGGCGGCAGCCAAGGCCATGCGCTGTGGTCAGGCTGAACTGCGCATACGCCACTGCCACAACCGTTTGCTGTTGCTGGGCTACCTGAGCCGGGCAGCTGTGCAGGGGCTGCACGTGCAAGCCCGCTGGGAGGACGCCCGCCGATACCACTGGGCCGATTTTACCGCCGGCATGCCGCGCCCGGAACTGAGCAGTGAAACCCGGCCCCAGGCCATTGAAGCGGCCGCGCAAGACGTAATGGTGCTGTTCACCCGAGCAGGCCAGACCGCCCAGGCAATAAGCGACCCGCAGCGCACACTGCAGCAAGGCTTTACAGTCAACGAACATACCTGGCAAAGGCTCAGGCAGTTGGCCGAACACATCCTTGTCGAGAGCACCGATGCCTCACGCCGCCACGGTGCAGGCGGCGGCAGCGACGCCGACTGAACACCCTTGCCACTGAGGAAACAACCCATGAAGCATGCGATAAAGACCGAGCTGTTCGCCTCCAGGGCGCCATTGGAATGGGCGGTCGTCGGCAACGGTACGTTGTACACTGCGCAGATCCCAATCGATACGCAGGGCCAAGTGGTTGCCGGCGGCATCGAGGCCCAGGCCCGCCAGACACTGGACAACCTGCGCCACACCCTGGAAGCCGCTGGCAGCTCGCTGGATGCCGTGACCCAGGTGCTGATCTACGTGACCGACCGCCGTTATCTGGCAACTGTAAATGCCGTGTACGCCGAGTATTTCCAGGCACCCTACCCCAACCGCGCGGCCGTAGTGGTGGCTGGCCTCGCCCGGGAAGAAATGCTGGTGGAACTGGTGGTCTACGCCTGCCTCTGACGCCCTGAAGGCGCCCGTCTCACGATATTCAGCGTTCGCGCAATCGAGTGCCGCCCGCGCGGCGCTCGATGCATGCCCCCTCCGCCCCACGTCATGCACCCGGAATACTCCCTTTTTCTCCCGCCAGGCACCGGCCTGCGCCCCATTTCGGTTCAAAACCCGCGCCCGGGTCAAAAGCGCCCTTTTTTGATGCGCCGGCCCTTGCGGCCAGGCAGCACAGATCGGGTGTGCCCCTCACATTCCCTGCATCCCCAGAACCTCCAGGGGTATTCGGCACTTTTATTGCAAAGACTGATTGTGCTCAACGCACTGGCAATCTACCGAGACCGAGGTTAACGCGAGACACAGCTCCCACTTACCCCAGCAAGGCAGCACCCTGAAAGACGCAGATGAACCGCAATGAAGCTGCCGGCAACGGCGGCAAGGAGTGGGTATGTCCCGGGCTTTTTTCAATGAAATGTACGAAGCGGACGGCAACTGCCGCCCGCATTATCAGGAGTTCGCCCGCTGGCTGGCCAACACCCCGCTGGAGTTGCTGGAACAGCGCCGGCGCGAGGCCGACCTGCTGTTTCACCGCGCAGGCATCACCTTCACCTTGTATGGCGACAAGCAGGATACCGAGCGCCTGATCCCCTTCGATATCATCCCGCGCAGCATCCGCGCCAGCGAATGGCGCACGGTCGAGCGTGGCTGCATTCAACGGGTACAGGCGCTGAACCTGTTCCTGGAGGACATCTACCACGACCAACGCATTCTCAAGGCCGGCATCATCCCGCCAGAGCAAGTGCTGGCCAACGAGGGCTACCAGATCGCCATGCAGGGCCTGGACCTTCACCGTGGGCTGTATGCGCATATTGCCGGTGTCGATCTGGTACGTGACGGCGATGGCAGCTACTTCGTGCTGGAAGACAACCTGCGCACCCCCAGCGGCGTCAGCTACATGCTCGAAGACCGCAAGATGATGATGCGCCTGTTCCCCGAACTGTTTGCCGCCCAGCGCATCGCGCCCATCGATCACTACCCCAACCTGCTGCTGGACACGCTCAAGAGCGCCAGCCCACTGGACAACCCCACCGCGGTGCTGCTCACGCCCGGCCGTTTCAACAGCGCCTATTTCGAGCATGCCTTCCTGGCCCGGGAAATGGGCATCGAGCTGGTCGAAGGCGCCGACCTGTTCGTGCGTGATGAGCATGTCTACATGCGCACCACTGCCGGCCCCCAACAGGTGGACGTGATCTATCGTCGCCTGGACGACGACTACCTCGACCCGCTGTCCTTCAACCCTGACTCGATGCTGGGCGTACCGGGGCTGATCTCGGTTTACCGCGCCGGCAATGTGGTACTGGCCAACGCCGTCGGCACTGGCGTGGCCGATGACAAATCCATCTACCCCTTCGTCGACGACATGATCCGCTTTTACCTGAGCGAAGAACCAATCCTGAACAACGTGCCGACCTGGCAGTGCCGCAAGCCGGCGGATCTGTCCCATGTACTGGCCCACCTGCCCGAACTGGTGGTCAAGGAAACCCAGGGCTCCGGCGGCTATGGCATGTTGGTCGGGCCCGCCTCGACCAAAGCCCAGATCGAGGACTTCCGCGCGCGCATCAAAGCCCGCCCGCACGCCTATATCGCTCAACCGACGCTGTGCCTGTCAACCTGCCCGACCTTCGTCGACAGCGGCATCGCACCGCGTCACATCGACCTGCGCCCGTTCGTGTTGTCGGGCAGTGAAACCCGCCTGGTGCCCGGTGGCCTGACGCGCGTGGCGCTCAAGGAAGGCTCGCTGGTGGTCAACTCGTCGCAAGGCGGCGGTACCAAGGACACCTGGGTGGTGGAGGACTGAGCCATGCTTTCGCGAACCGCTTCCGACCTGTACTGGATGTCCCGCTACCTGGAGCGTGCAGAAAACCTTGCACGCATGCTCGAGGTCAGCTACTCGCTATCGCTGATGCCCCAGGCCGGGCGCAGCGACGGCCATGCCGAACTGGCAATGTCGCTGATGGCCTCGGGCATGCTGGATGACTACCTGCGTCGCCACAAGGAACTCGACACCGAGCGCATGCTGCACTTCTTCGCCCTCGACGCCACCAACCCCAGCAGCATCTACTGCTGCCTGCAGGCCGCCAGGACCAATGCCCATGCAGTGCGCGGCCGTATCACCGCCGACATGTGGGAGAACATCAACGCCACCTGGATCGAAATGCGCAACATCGCCAGCAATGGCCTGGGTCGCTATGGCATCAGCCAGTTCTGCGACTGGGTCAAGGAACGATCACACCTGTTCCGCGGTGCGACCTCCGGCACCATCATGCGCAACGATGCCTACAGCTTCATTCGCCTGGGGACCTTCCTGGAGCGGGCAGACAATACCCTGCGCCTGCTCGATTCACGCTATGAAATGTTCGGCGAGGCCTCCGAAGAGGTCAGCGACGACTCCGCCCGCGGTTATTACCAATGGAGCGCCCTGCTGCGCGCGCTGACCTCGTACGAAGCCTTCAACGAGCTCTATCGCGCCGCACCCAGCGCCCGGCCGGTGTCCGAGTTGCTGCTGTTGCGGGTGGACGTGCCGCGCTCGCTGCATGCCTGCATCGAGGAACTGGACCTGATCCTGGCAGGCCTGCCGGGCAGTACCGGGCGTGCCGCCCAGCGCATGGCCGCCGAACTGAACGCGCGCCTGCGCTACACCGCAATCGACGAAATCCTCGATGCAGGGTTGCATCCCTGGCTAAGCGACTTCATCGGCCGCATCAACCAACTGGGCCAGGCCGTCCATCACTCCTACCTGGAGGTTGTATGAAACTGTCCATTCGCCACGACACGACCTATAGCTACGCCAGCGACGTGTGCAACAGTATCCAGTTCCTGCGCCTGACGCCGCGCAGCAGCGAACGCCAGCGTATCAATCAATGGCAACTGGACCTGCCCTGCAAGGTCAAGGGCCAGATCGACCCTTACGGCAACATCCTGCATGTGCTGACACTGGACAAACCCCATGGCCACCTGGCGCTTACCGCACACGGCCAGGTCGAGATCGACCCGGATTGCGAACACGAAACCGAGAGCCAGTCGCCCCTGCCGTTCCTGCGCGGCAGCCACCTGACGCAGGCCGACGACACCCTGACTGCTTTCGCCGCCCGGCAATGTGGCAGTCACCGCGACCGGGCAGCACTGATCGGGCTGATGCAAGGCCTGGCCGAGCACATGCCCTACAGCCCTGGGGCCACGTCAGTGGGCACCACGGCCATCGAAGCCTTCAACGGTGGCGCAGGTGTGTGTCAGGACCACACGCACGCGTTCCTGGCCTGCGCACGCAGCCTGGGGGTACCGGCACGCTATGTGTCCGGCTACCTGTGCACCGAGGACGAACAACACCTGGCCAGCCACGCCTGGGCCGAAGCCTGGGTCGACGATGCCTGGTACAGCTTCGACATTACCAACCGCCTGACCCGGCCAGAGCGTCACCTGAAGCTGGCGGTGGGCCTGGACTACCTTGATGCCTGCCCGGTCAGGGGCGTACGCCGCGGCGGCGGCGCCGAATCGATGCAGGCCAGCGTTCACGTGCATCGCCAGTGACAGACTGGCTTCAGACCGGTCTTGCCGCGCGAGTGCGGCAAGACCCTTCCACACGCAACACAAGGGAAACCGCATGACTTACTGTGTCGCCATGCACCTGGAGGACGGGCTTGTCTTCATCAGCGACTCACGCACTAATGCCGGCATCGACCAGATCTCCACGTTCACCAAGTTGTTCGTCTTCAGCGTCCCGGGCGAGCGGCTGATCGTGCTGCAGACCGCCGGCAATCTGGCGACCTCGCAGTCGGTGGTAAACCTGCTGCAGCAACACACCCAGGGCAACGGCCCCCACCTGCTGAACGTTGCCACGCTCTACGATGCAACGGTGCTGGTCGCCGACACCCTGCGCGAGGTGGTCAAAAGAGACCGCAGCAAGCTCACGGCCGATATCGACCTTAGCAGTTCATTCATTGTCGGCGGCCAGATAGCCGGCGGCCCCATGGCCATCTACAACGTGTATGCACAAGGCAATTTCTTCCAGGCCACACCGGACACCCCGTTTCTGCAGCTGGGTGAAAGCAAGTACGGCAGGCCAATACTCGACCGCAACCTGGATTACCGCACGCCGCTTGATGAAGCGCTGCGCTGCGGCCTGATTTCGTTCGACTCCACCATCCGCAGCAACCTGTCGGTGGGCATGCCGCTGGACTTGCTGGTGTACCGCAATAACAGCCTGGAAAGCATGACGCGCAAGCGCATTACCAGCGACGATGCCTATTATCAACAGATTCGCAGGCAGTGGAGCGACGGTTTGAAAACCCTGCTGGCCGAACTGCCAGCGCCGCCTTATGGCTGAATGAGCAAACGGGTCAGATCCTTTGCCTGTACCGGCCCTTTCGCGGGCTTGCCCGCTCCCACAGGTACTGTGCAAGCCTTGAAGGCTGTGATGTCCTGTGGGAACGGGGGGCAGCATGGTGCCGGAAGATGAGTTCAATGCCTATCTGGCAAAAGGGCGCAGCGTGCAGGCAAACGCGTAACCGCGAGCGCCGCTTCGCGGCGCCGTTGCAGTGCCTCAGGCCATCAGCAAGGAATGCCCACCCGCGGCCACACAGGTGCTGGCGTCGCTTTGGCCATTTTGCGTTTTCGCGCCCACTGGGTCAGTGCGGCCATCAGGGCAAAGCCAAGCAGGATCATCACCGGATAGGCCAACAGCAACTCGGTCAACGAATACTTCCAGGCCAGTGGCCGACCGACGCCCAGCATCGCTGCATATAACCAGGAAACACCTGACAGTGCACCAGAAAACAACGCAAACATCCGTACGCCTATATTCAGGTCAAGCAAAGAACCGGCCTTGATCAAGGCAGGTAATACATAACGATGCAACAACATGCCATTGAAGGTCAGGAGCAAGACAATAATGACCTTGGCGTGAAGTTTGGGATTGGCAAAATAACTCATGCCTTTTTCAAGGTAATCGATACCAATAACCGCGGCACCGGTAAGCCACAGGAATATCAAGGCATTGGCAACGGACGCCTGCAATCGGGCCATGTTCTTACCGTCATGGCTGGCCTGTTGATGCCCCTTCAACAAGTCCCTGACCATCTCGGCATCACTGGTAAATACCAGGCCGATGGCGATACAACAGGCCAGTAAATGAACATAAATGACCGACAACCGCACCAGCTCCATGGATTCTTTCTGCCCGAACAGGCTAATAATTGTATTAAACTCCACGTCGAATTCTCCACGTAATGCATTAGCGCTAGATGGCCTTGCAACAAGCATGCGTACGACTTGATCGCACCGGGAAGACCAAATTCATATCGTTAATTGAAACAGCAAAGGGTTACTCAATTGCACACAGTGGCTCAACCGTTGAGCCTCGGTTGGACATGGCGTTACTCCATTGTCAGAGGTAAAAAAGCCCCGTGTGCATCCCTGCGATTCAAATCAAGTTGAACGTCCAGTACGTTCTGGGGAGAGGTGCGAAGTGTGGTACTTGAAGAACACATTCGCTGGCAAATAGGAACGACCCACTGGCAAATCGTTCATTTCTTGAGCAAAAGCACCGACCAGCGGTATTTAAAGCCGTATTAGTTAGTTTACTAACTTCTTGCAAGTTGACCGAATGGTAAGTTTCAAAGGCCAGTGGATCCAAACTTCGCGACAGGCCATTTAAGTGCTCTATTTCGCCGAGTGGTGAACGAGTACCCTATCAATGCACCAGGAGCAACTGGCTCAATACCGCCCGCAGTTTCCCGGGTTTCACAGGTTTGTTCAGTAGCGGCGCCCCTAGCTTCTGCAAGCCCCGCCGGCACTGATCGCTGCGGTCTGCGGTAATGATCACTGCCGGTATGGCAGTCGCAAAATGCTCACGCAGGTACCTCACCACCTCGCACCCCACTACGCCATGGTCCAGGTGGTAGTCGGCCAGAATCAGTTCCGGGGCTCGCCCCTGCAACGCCAGCAAGGCGCCCTCCCGGTCGGTAGCCGTGACCACTTCGCACCCCCACTGCCCCAACAGCGCGCCCATGCTCTCGAGTATGCTCACTTCGTTGTCCAGTACCAGCAGGCGGCGGCCCGGCAGCGGATCACCGACGCTGGGCAGCGGCACAGCCTGGTGAACAGCCAGCGGCACTTCTTTGCCAAGAGGTACCTCGATGCTGAACACCGAGCCACGCCCCAGCCACGACCGCACTTCGATCCGGTAACCGAGTATCTTGGCGATCCGCTCGACGATGGCCAGCCCGAGGCCAACGCCCTTGCGATCCGCTGCACGCCCCACATCCAGCTGGTTGAACTCGAGGAATATGTCCTGCAGCCGGTCCTGCGCAATGCCCCGTCCGGTATCCCACACCTCCAGCCGCAAATGGCCGCCGCGGCGCCTTGCCCCGAGCAGGATCCGCCCCTCCTCGGTATACCGGCAAGCGTTGCTGAGGAAGTTGCGCAGGATGCGTGTGAGCAACCGCAGGTCAGTGCTGATGGCGTAGTCGGCTATGCGTGCATGCAGCTTCAGGCCCGCCGCCTCGGCCACCGGGCTGAACTCCGAGACCAGCGGCGCGAACAGCTCGTCCAGGCGGTACACGGCCACATCCGGCTTTACCGCCGCCTGGTCGAGCCGGGAAATGTCCAGCAAGTCGGTCAGCAGGTCTTCCGCGCCCTCCAGGGCCTGGTGGGTACGCTCCACCAGCACATGCTCGGCCTCTGGCAATGGCCGCTCGCGCAAGGTCGAAATCAGCAAGCGGGCAGCGTTCAACGGTTGCAGCAGGTCATGGCTGGCGGCGGCGAGGTATTTGTCCTTGCTGCGGTTGGCGGCTTCGGCGGCATCACGCGCCTCCAGCAATTCATCGGTACGCGCAGCAACCCGTTGCTCCAGTTCGTCATTGAGTTGTTGCAGGCGCTGCTGGGCCAGCTTGCGTTCGGTAATGTCGGCGACAAACCCCTCCACCAGCCCTTCATGGCCGGGTTTGAGCAGCAGGTTCATCAGCACATCGAGATGGCTGCCGTCCTTGCGCCGCAGACGGGTTTCGTAGCCGTGCAGGCTGTGCTCACGGGCGAGCACCGCGGTAATGGCCTGCAACTCCTCGGCACCGCCATCAAACAGGTTGGCGGCCAGGTCAGTCAGGGAAAACAGCACCGCTTGCGGGTCGTCATAGCCGAGCATGCGCGCCAGCGCCGGGTTGGCGGCACGCATGCCGTCCTGAAGGCTGGCCTGGAAAATACCGTGCACGGCGTTTTCGAACAGCCATTTGTAACGGTTGCGTTCGGCTTCCAGTTCGTCCAGGCGGGCGGACAGCTCCGGGTAATGGCTTTTACGCGCCGAGTGGTCACCCAGCCCCAGCAGCCCGGCCAACGCCCGCTGCTGCTCGTCAGAGGGCCTCGCCATAGACCACCTCGACATCACGCTGGCTGGACGCACGGGGGTTGGTGAGGATGCACGGGTCGTCCATCGCGTGTTGCGACAGGAACGGGATATCAGACGTGCGCACCCCGTGCAGGCCCAGGGTTTCATGGAAGCCGATGGCACGCTTCAGGGCAATCAGGTGCTCCACCAGCCGCCCGCAGATCTGCCGGTGATTGAGACCGCGGCAGTCGATACCAAACACCTCGGCGATCACCTTGAAACGCTCCGGCGCCGAGCTGTAGTTGAACGCCACCACGTGCTCCACCAGCACCGCGTTGCACAAGCCATGGGGCAAGTCGAGGAAGCCGCCCAGGCTGTGCGACATGGCGTGCACTGCGCCCAGGATCGCATTGGAGAACGCCAGCCCCGCCTGCATGCTGCCGAGCATGATCTTCTCGCGCAGCGCAATATCAGTAGGGTTGGCGATCATCTCCACCAGGTTGCCATTGATCAGGCGCATGGCTTCCAGCGCATGGGGGTCGGTCAGCGGCCCGTGGCCGGTAGACACGAAGGCCTCGATGGCATGCACCAACGCATCGATGCCGGTGCAGGCCGACAGGAACGGGTCCATGCTCAGGGTGGTCTGCGGGTCGATCAGCGACACGTCCGGCACCACCGCCTTGCTGACGATGGAGAACTTCATGCGTTCCTGCTGGTTGGAAATGATCACGAACTGCGACACGTCCGCCGAGGTGCCGGCGGTGGTCGGGATCAGGATCAGCGGCGGGCTGGGCACGCGGATCATGTCCACGCCTTCGAATTCGAGGATGCTGCGCCCATGGGCCACCACGATACCGATGGCCTTGCCGCAATCCATCGGGCTGCCGCCACCGACGGCGACGATCACGTCACAGTGGTTCTGCCGATAGATCTCGGCGCCGAGCATCACCTCCTCGACCCGCGGGTTGGGTGACACCGCTGTGTACAGGCAGTAGTCGATACCCTGGGCCTGCAGGCTGGCCTCCACATCCGCCACCCAGCCGGCGGCGATCACGCCAGGGTCGCTGACCACCAGTACCTTGCGCGCACCGAAGGTTTTGGCGTAATTGGCCACATTGTGCCGGCAGCCGGCACCAAAGATGATTTCAGGCGATACGAACTTGCGAAGGGGGCTGAAACTCTGGCTCATCGGTAAGCCTGTTCTTATTGTTCTGGAAGATAACCGCCAGCGTAAAGCATCCCACCACGAAAGCAACCAGACCAAAGCGGGGCTACCGGTCATTCTATCCAGGATTTGGCGCGGGCCACCTCCAGAAACGCCAGTACGTCCTCTTCGAGCCCCGGTACATTGGGGAAGCGTTGTGCCAGGCGGTCGATGACCGTTGCCACGGTACTGTGGCCGTCCAGCAGCTCGAGGACCCAGCCGGCACTGGCATTGAGCTCGATGATGCCCCCGGCGTACAACAGCACGTGGCAAGCCTTCCGTGGCTCCCAGTCCAGGCGCAAGCCTCGCCCCAAGGCAAGGGCCTGCTGGCGATCAATCAGGTTCACAGGCGCATACTCCAGGAGGATCCGGCCACCGTGGCGATGGCCGGGCCGTCATCAACGGTTGGCGAAATACATCGTCACTTCGAAGCCAATGCGCAGGTCGGTATAGGCGGGTTTAGTCCACATAGGGCAAGTCCTCTTCTTGTGCCGGAGGATTCCGGTAGAAGCATTAATGCACGGGGGCGGACTGGACCGAATGCTACTTTGGAACGAGCTTGCGGGGTGCGTTGGTACGGGTAGGCCATGCATGTGCCGGCCCTTTTGCGGGCTCGCCCGCCCCCACAGGTTCTTCACCGGTTCTGGAACCAGCGGTGAACCTGTGGGAGCGGGCAAGCCCGCGAAGGCCGCGACGCGGTTTAGAAGAAGCCCAGCGGATTGATGTCGTAGCTCACCAGCAGGTTCTTGGTCTGCTGATAATGGTCAAGCATCATCTTGTGGGTCTCACGGCCAACACCGGACTTCTTGTACCCCCCGAACGCCGCATGCGCCGGGTACAGGTGGTAGCAGTTGGTCCACACTCGCCCGGCCTTGATCCCGCGGCCCATGCGGTAAGCGCGGTTGATGTCGCGGGTCCACAGGCCGGCGCCCAGGCCGAATTCACTGTCGTTGGCGATCGCCAGCGCTTCGGCTTCGTCCTTGAAGGTGGTCACGCCCACCACTGGCCCGAAGATTTCTTCCTGGAACACGCGCATCTTGTTGTTGCCCTTGAGCAGGGTTGGCTGAATGTAGTAACCGCTGGCCAGGTCACCCTGCAGCCGCTCGGCACCACCGCCGGTGAGCAGCTGCGCGCCCTCCTCCCGGGCAATTTCCAGGTACGAAAGGATCTTGTCGTACTGTTGCTCGGACGCCTGAGCACCCACCATGGTTTCGGTATCCAGCGGGTTGCCGCGGGTGATCTTGGCGATCTTCTTCATCACCTCGGCCATGAACGGTTCGTAGATCGACTCCTGGATCAGCGCCCGTGACGGGCAGGTGCACACCTCGCCCTGGTTGAAGAACGCCAGCACCAGGCCTTCGGCAGCCTTCTCGATGAACGCCGGCTCGGCCTGCATGATGTCTTCGAAGAAAATGTTCGGCGACTTGCCACCCAGTTCGACGGTGGACGGGATGATGTTCTCGGCCGCGCACTTCATGATGTGCGAGCCCACCGGGGTGGACCCGGTGAACGCGATCTTGGCAATGCGCTTGCTGGTGGCCAGCGCCTCACCGGCCTCACGGCCAAAGCCCTGGACGATGTTCAGTACGCCTGCCGGCAACAGGTCGGCGATCAGTTCGGCAAAGACGGTAATCGACAGCGGCGTCTGCTCCGCGGGCTTGAGCACCACGCAGTTGCCAGCGGCCAAGGCCGGGGCGAGCTTCCAGGCGGCCATCAGCAGCGGGAAGTTCCACGGGATGATCTGCCCCACCACACCCAGCGGCTCGTGAATGTGATAAGCCACGGTGCCTTCGTTGATCTCGCCTACGCCACCCTCCTGGGCGCGGATGCAACCGGCAAAATAGCGGAAGTGGTCCGCTGCCAGCGGCACGTCGGCATTCAAGGTTTCGCGTATGGCCTTGCCGTTGTCCCAGCTTTCGGTAACCGCCAGCACTTCCAGGTTCTGTTCGATGCGGTCGGCAATTTTCAGCAGTACCCGCGCACGGTCTTGCACCGAGGTCTTGCCCCAGGCTTCGGCGGCGGCATGCGCGGCGTCCAGGGCGCGCTCGACGTCCTGGGCCGTGGAGCGCGGGAATTCGGCAATCGGCTGGCCATTGACCGGCGAGCTGTTGATGAAGTACTGGCCAGCCAACGGCTGCACGAACTCGCCACCGATGAAGTTGCCATAACGGGGTTTGAAGGATACGACGGCGCCTGGAGTTCCGGGTTGTGCGTAGATCATGCTGAGCCTCTGCGGGTCGGTGCCTGTCCCACGACAGGCGATGCACCGATGGTAAGAAGCCCCGCGTGCCGGGCGAATGCATCGTTGGCAGCGGGGCTCTCGTCATTTGGTAGTAGGGCCGCTTGCCACCGATCAGCGGCAGCAAGCGGCAGTAGGCAGGCGTTATGGCTTGACGCTTGCCGTTTGCTGCAACTGCTTGGGCAACTTGAAGGTCCAGAGCATGCCGCCCTGGTTGAAGTCCTTGACCCGTTTGGCCACTTCGCCGCCCCACAGCGGCACCGCGCCGCCCCAGCCGGAGACTACCGAAACGTATTGCTCGCCGTCCATTTCCCAGGTGACGGGCGAGCCGAGCACGCCCGAGCCGGTCTGGAATTCCCAGACCTTGTCGCCGGTCTTGGCGTTGAATGCCTGCAGGAAGCCCTCTGGCGTGCCCGTGAACACCAGGTTGCCCTTGGTGGTCAGCACACCGCCCCACAGCGGCGCATAGTTCTTGTGGCGCCACACTTCCTTGCCGCTGACCGGGTCGATGGCGCGCAGCACGCCGATGTAGTCTTCATTGAGCGGCTTGATGGTGAAGCCGGCACCGAGGAACGCCGCACCTTTCTTATAGGCGATGCCTTCGTTCCAGATGTCCATGCCCCACTCGTTGGACGGCACGTAGAACAGCCCTGTGTCCTTGTTGTAGGCCATCGGCATCCAGTTCTTGGCGCCGAGGAAGGCCGGCGCGACGAACACCGAGCTGCCCTTGGCCTCGCTGCCGGGTGCGCCCGGGCGGCTGGCGTCGTTGTAGATCGGCCGGCCGTCCTTGTCCAGGCCAGTGGCCCAGGTGATCTTGTCCACGAAGGGGAAGCCGCGGATGAACTTGCCGTTGGTGCGGTCGAGCACGTAGAAGAAACCGTTGCGGTCTGCCGTGGCGGCAGCCTTGACCTCCTTGCCGCCGTCCTTGTAGTTGAACGAGATCAGCTCGTTGACGCCGTCGAAGTCCCAGCCGTCATGCGGCGTGCTCTGGAAGTGCCACTTGATGGTGCCGTCGTCCGGGTTCAGTGCCAGGCGTGAGGAGGAGTACAGGTTGTCACCGGGGCGCAGGTGCGAGTTCCACGGCGCCGGGTTACCGGTACCAAACAGGATCAGGTTGGTTTCAGGGTCGTAGTAACCCCCCAGCCACGGCGCGGCGCCGCCGGTCTTCCACAGGTCGCCAGGCCAGGTCTTGCCCGCCTCACCGCCGGAAATACCGTTCTCGATCGCCTTGCCATCCTTGTACACATAGCCCATGTGCCCTTCCACGGTGGGGCGCATCCACAGCAGTTCGCCGTTCTCCGGGTTGTACGCCTGGATCTTGCCCACCACGCCGAACTCGCCGCCGGCAACGCCTGTGATCAGCTTGCCATTGACGATCATCGGCGCGGCGCTGATGGAGTAGCCTTCTTTGTGGTCGGCGACCTTCTTGCTCCAGACCACCTTGCCGGTGTCCTTGTTCAGGGCCACCAGCTTGGCGTCCAGCGTGCCGAAGAACACCAGGTTGCCGTACAGCGCGACGCCGCGGTTGATTACGTCGCAGCAGGGGCGGATGTCATCCGGCAGACGTGCATCGTATTGCCACAGTTTCTTGCCGGTGCGGGCATCCACGGCGAACACCCGCGAGTAGGAGCCGGTCAGGTACATCACCCCGTCCTTGATCAGCGGCTGGGCCTGCTGGCCGCGCTGCTTCTCCCCGCCGAAGGAGAACGCCCAGACCGGGCGCAGCTCCTTGACGTTATTGACATTGAGCAGGTCCAGCGGGCTGTAGCGCTGGCCCTGCACGCCCAGGCCATTGGTCACGATCTGCTGCGGGTTCTTCGGGTCCTGGAGGATTTCTTCATTGCTGACAGCGGCGTGAGCCGCGCCGGCAAGCAGCATGGCGCTGAGCACCAGGCTCACGGCGAACAAGGGGCGACGTGGGGATCGGGTCATGACGGCTACCTTTGGTTTTTTTGTTGTGCCCGGGAAAATTTCCCGGTGTGTCGGGAATTCTTGGTCCCGACCCGATTGCCAACAATTGCTCGCAGTGCGGAGTTTTCTAGTTCCTTGGTAGCGGCCTGAGTGATGGGTGGGCGGCACGGGGGCTGACAGGCACAAAAAATGTCATGGCAAGCGCTGCAACTGCTGGCGCTCGTAACGCGGGTACAGGTGGCTGACACTGCGGATCAGCTCATAACGCGTCAGGCTGATCCCGGCAAAACGTTCGGGAATGGGGCTGCGGATCATCTCAGCCATGTCGTCACCGCGCGCCGCGCCATCACGCATCAGGCCATCGAGCCAGCCCAGGTAGTCACGCATCTGCACGAACGGCTGCGCATCACTGGCCAACGGGCCATGCCCGGGTACAAGCTGTTTCCAGGGCAGTGCCTGCAGGGTATCCAGGTCCTTGAGCCACACGTCCAGCCCCGGGCTGTTGGGCGTGGTCAGGGCGCGTTGGTAGAACACCAGGTCGCCGGCGAACAGCACCCCGGTCTTTTCATCGAAAATCGCCAGGTCGGCACCCGTATGCCCGCCCAGCCCCAGCAACCTCAGGCGGTGCCCACCCACCTCATGCACGCCCGGCTGCAGCACCCGGGTCGGCAGCACCACCTCGGTACCGCGCATCCAGTCGCCGACCAGGCGATACATGTTCTCGGCCATGGCATCGCCTTGCTGGCGCAGCAGGTCGCGGGTGCCGGCCAGGGCACCGATCGGCACATCGGCAAAGGCCTGGTTGCCCAGCACATGGTCAGGATGATGATGGGTCAGCAGCACCTCCACTACCGGCTTGTCGGTGAGGGTGGCAATTGCCTTGCGCAATGCCTCGCCATAGCCTTTCGACGGCCCGCTGTCGATCACCACCACACCGCTGTCGGTGACGATGAACGCGGTGTTGACCACATTGCCGCCATTGGCCTTGGCGAAATTGTCGGTGCTGCCTTCCAGCAACCAGGTGCCCTCGGCGATCTGCCGGGGGGTGAGCCGGTACGCCAGATCAGCCTGGGCCGGCAGCCCCAGGCACAGCAGCAACAGCAGGATCCAACGCATGACGGTGCCTCGGGTCAGGGTGAAATCAGACAACGCGCTCAGGGCAGCGCCGCCTCGAACTGGTTGCCGCTGTTGTCCCGCAACAGCAGCCGTGTTGGCCCGGGGCCCTGAATGTCAAAGCCCAGGTTGGGGTTTTCGCTGACCGCCGGGTACAGCTCCAGGCTGGCCAGGCGCTGGCCATCTGCACCTTGTAACTCGGCATGGTTGAGAAAGAACTCAGGAATGCCGCTGACCAGGCCGTTATCCATGGGGTGGGCCACCTGCAGGCGCAGGCGGCTGCTGTCGCCACGCGGGTAGCGCCCGCCCAGCACCTCCCCGAGGTGCTCCTCCCAGCCGGGCTGGGTGCGCACCACGCTGGGTGCGGTACAACCGCCGCCGGCCGCATCGATCAGGGTCGAACCGACGTGCCACAGGCCATCGCGCGTCAGTACAGCGGCGCGCAGCGGTGTGGCCTGTTCGATGCGGATGCGGATCGACAACCAGGGCAACACGCGCTCACCGGGCTGAAAGTCGACGATGCGCGGCAGAGGGTTCAGCTCTGCCCAGGCGATAATCCGCACCACATCGCCCGTGAACGCCCGGGCGTCGATCTCCAGCGGTACCTGCCGTGCATCCTCGGCAAAGGGCGGCGCCAGAAGCTTCACACGGTCATCGAACACGAACGCCGCCTGCCCCAGCAACTGCTTGTGGTAGAAGTCCCACATCACGGAAGGCACCGGGTCTGTGTGGGTGCCTTGTGTCGCAGCCTGGGCGGCCCAGGGCATCCAGCAGGCCAGCAGGAAAGTTGCTCGCCAGTTCATGGCCACTCCTATTGATACATCTCCGGGACCTCGTAACGCAGGCCGTACGCGGCATACATCGCCTTGAGCCGGCCATCGCGAATCATCGCTTCCATGGCCTCCTCAACTGCATAGGCCAGCTGCCGGTTGCTTTCATGCACGGCCATGCCGATTTCCCAGGCCTGTTTGCCGAGGTTCGGGTAGGCGTTCTCTGCCAAGGCCAGTTGTGGGTCGGCGGCCTGGTGCAGCTGCCAGTCAACCTCGCCGCGCATCGCCATCACTGCGTCCACCTGGCCGGCCTGCATGGCAGCGAAAGCCTGCTGCACGCCGGGGTAATGGTGGGTCCTGGCGCTGAGCATGCCGTTGAACACCGATGTCAGGTAGAACGACGGCACGCTGTCCACCTCGACCCCGATAGGATGCTGCTGGAATACCGCGACACTGGCCACCGAGGCCAGTCGACGGCGATCGTAGGCCACCTGCCAACGCTCCTGCTGATAGGGGCCGAACATCACCACCTGGGCGTTTTCCAGCTCCCCCAGCTCGTTGCGCCGCTGCGCGTAGGCGCGATCGTAAGGCACCCGCATCATCAGGTCGGCCAATTGCTGATGACGCAGCGGGCTGCCACGCCAGATGTAGTCGCGCAGGTCATCGTCGAGCTTTTCTCCGGGTGGCGCCCAGATCAGTTGCAGGCGTACCCCCAAGGCCGTGGCCAGGGCCTGCGCCAGCTCCACATCGACACCACGCGGCTGGCCGTGGTCCTGAAAACTGTAGGGGGCGAAATCCTTGTACACCGCCACCTTGAGCTCGCCGGCAGCGATGATCGCGTCATAGTTGCGCACCTGCGCCTGGGCCGCCGCGCACCACAGCAGCAGGCCACTCAACAGCACCGCCCACAGACGCATGGCCGTCACTCCTCGACGTGCACGCTGTCCAGATAGGTGCGCACCGCCCACAGGGCTTCCTGGCTGAGGTAATCGGCCATCTTCGGCATGTACACGCGGCCGTCGCGAACCGCGCCGTGGCGTACCCGCTCGACGAACCATTCATCGCCGGCATCACCCGCATCGAGCATGCGCAAGTCAGGCGCGATACCACCGGACTTGGCCTCCAGGCCATGACAGGCAGCGCAGTTCTGGTTGTAGGCCGAGGCGCCGATTTCCACGGCCTTGTCGTGCTCGGGCGAGCTGCGGTACGGGTTGACCGCGGCCCAGCCGTCGCCGTCCAGGCTCACGCCAGTGTCCTTGATCGGGGTCAGGCCCTTGGTCTCCACTGCCTGGGGCACCACGTTGCCATGGGCCCAGGCTGTACCGGTCAGCACGGCTGCGGCCAGCAACCCAGCAGCAAGCAACACATTGCATTTTGTTGTCATTGTTATGCCCTCACCATTGCACACAAAGCCTCAACCACAGAGGCCGTGCCGCCATCTTAGGAACAGCCCGCGGGCGGCCGAATGCTGCTTTGGTGGCCGGGCCTTAATCCCTTGGTAGTAGGGCTTGTGGCGAAGGGCCAATTGAGGTGCCGCGCGGGAATTATTCCCGGCAAGGGCGGGACTTTTTCCGTATCCCGCGATGGCCGCTGCGCCCCACCCTGTGCAGGCCAAAACCTCCACTGGGAACTGCAACCATGACAATAAGATCGCTACCCGCCCTTTCCCCGCTGGCCCTGAGCGTGCGCGTCCTGCTGATGGCCGGTAGCCTGGCCCTGGGCAATGTGGCAACAGCGGCCAGCACACCCGCTGCACCTGCCGGCAAGAACGTCACCTGGGAAGACATCGCCAATGACCACCTGACCACCCAGGACGTGCTGCAGTACGGCATGGGCACCAATGCCCAGCGCTGGAGCCCGCTGGCCCAGGTCAATGACAAGAACGTGTTCAAGCTGACCCCGGCCTGGTCCTACTCCTTCGGCGACGAGAAGCAGCGCGGCCAGGAATCCCAGGCCATCGTCAGCGATGGCGTGGTCTACGTCACCGGTTCGTACTCACGGGTATTCGCCCTCGATGCCAAGACCGGCAAACGCCTGTGGACCTACAACCACCGCCTGCCCGACAACATTCGTCCCTGCTGCGACGTGGTCAACCGCGGGGCGGCGATCTACGGCGACAAGATCTACTTTGGCACCCTCGATGCGCGTGTCATCGCCCTCGACAAGCGCACCGGCAAAGTGGTGTGGAACAAGAAGTTCGGCGACCACAGCGCCGGCTACACCATGACCGGTGCGCCAGTGCTGATCAAGGACAAGACCAGCGGCAAGGTGCTGCTGATCCACGGCAGCTCCGGCGATGAATTCGGCGTGGTCGGCCAGCTGTTCGCGCGCGACCCGGACACCGGTGAAGAAGTGTGGATGCGGCCCTTCGTGGAGGGCCACATGGGCCGCCTGAACGGCAAGGACAGCACCCCGACCGGTGACGTCAAGGCGCCGTCCTGGCCAGACGACCCTACCACCGAAACCGGCAAGGTCGAAGCCTGGAGCCACGGCGGCGGTGCCCCTTGGCAAAGCGCGAGCTTCGACCCCGAAACCAACACCATCATTGTCGGCGCTGGCAACCCCGGCCCTTGGAATACCTGGGCGCGCACGTCGAAGGACGGCAACCCGCATGACTTCGACAGCCTGTACACCTCCGGCCAGGTCGGCGTCGACCCGAGCACCGGCGAGGTCAAGTGGTTCTACCAGCACACCCCCAACGATGCCTGGGACTTCTCCGGCAACAACGAGCTGGTGCTGTTCGACTACAAGGACAAGAACGGCAACGTGGTCAAGGCCACCGCCCACGCCGACCGCAACGGTTTCTTCTATGTGGTTGACCGCAACAACGGCAAGCTGCAAAACGCTTTCCCCTTCGTCGACAACATCACCTGGGCCAGCCATATCGACCTGAAGACCGGGCGCCCGGTGGAAAACCCCGGCCAACGCCCGGCCAAGCCGCTGCCGGGTGAAACCAAGGGCAAGCCGGTGGAAGTCTCGCCACCGTTCCTGGGCGGCAAGAACTGGAACCCCATGGCCTACAGCCAGGACACCGGGCTGTTCTACATCCCCGGCAACCAGTGGAAAGAGGAATACTGGACCGAGGAAGTGAACTACAAGAAGGGCTCGGCTTATCTGGGCATGGGCTTCCGTATCAAGCGCATGTACGACGACCACGTCGGCACGTTGCGCGCCATGGACCCGACCACCGGCAAGCTGGTGTGGGAACACAAGGAACACCTGCCGTTATGGGCCGGTGTGTTGGCGACCAAGGGCAACCTGGTGTTCACCGGCACGGGCGACGGCTTCTTCAAGGCCTTCGACGCCAAGACGGGCAAAGAGCTGTGGAAGTTCCAGACCGGCAGCGGCATCGTCTCGCCGCCCATCACCTGGGAGCAGGACGGCGAGCAGTACATCGGCGTGACCGTGGGCTACGGCGGTGCAGTACCGCTGTGGGGCGGCGACATGGCCGAGCTGACCAAACCGGTGGCTCAGGGTGGTTCGTTCTGGGTGTTCAAGATCCCGAGCTGGGACAACAAGACTGCACAACGTTGACCTGCAGCGGGGAGCGGCCTGCGCCCCTCCCCGTTTCTGCCCTTCTCCCGTCCAGAGGCTTTTGCCATGAATTACCTGCCCTTGACCTTGCTGCTGGCGCTATCCCCTGCCCTGGCAGTGAACGCCGACGACGCCGGCACCGATACCCCCTTGACCATCAACGGCTGCGTGATTGCCGAAGCCAGCCAGTGCCCGGGGGCCAACCTGCGCGGCGCCAACCTGGCCAACCAGGACCTGCGCAAGATGAACCTGGCCGGTGCCGACCTGCGCGATGCCGACCTGCGTCATGCCCAGCTGGACCTCGCAAATCTGGAAAAAGCCCGCCTGCAAGGAGCCAACCTGACCCGCGCCAGCCTGCAACAGAGCAATCTGCGCCTGGCTGACCTGAGCAACAGCAGGCTGGTGGCCATTCAAGGCTGGGGCTTGTTCGCCCAGGGCGCACAGTTTGAAAAGGCGGACCTGCGCGCAGCCTATCTGCAGTTCGCCAGGCTGTCCGGGGCAAAGCTGCAGCAGGCCAACTTGCAGGCGGCGGACCTGGAGATGGCCTGGTTGAGCAAGGCTGACCTGCAAGAGGCCAACCTGGGGGATGCCAACCTGCAGGAGGCCAAGTTTGGCCAGAGCAACCTGGCACACGCCGATTTACGCGGGGCACGGCAGCATTACGGGAATTTTCAGGAGGCCAACATGGAGGGGTGCAAGGGGTGCCCTGAGACCTGGGACAAATGAGGGGCCTGTAGGCGCGGGTTTACCCGCGAAAGGGCCGGCCCTGCTGGCCAATTTCCACCCGCTATTCACCGTTGCCGCCGCCACCGTATTCGCGGGTAAACCCGCTCCTACGCCTGATTCGGGGGTGGACACATGTCGGGGGGTGGATACATTCCGTTGGGCGCGGTCGGCTGCGACGCAGCCCCAACAGGTGCAATGAAATACCTCACCCCGCCACCCGCACCACCCCCAGATCAATCCCCAGATGCACAAGCTCGGCGTGTGAGCTGACCTGCAACTTGCTCTTGAGCAAGGTCAGGTGGTTGGACACGGTCTTGGCACTGATACACAACTGCTCGGCAATCACCCGCGCCGGGGTTCCCTTGGCCAGCATCGTGAATATCTCCAGTTCGCGCTGGGTCATGCGCTGCAACCGGGGGTCACTGGTGCTTTGCTGTGACAGGCAAGCCAGCTGGGTGGCCAGGGGCTGCTCGATGTAGGCATGCCCGGCCAATACCCGCTGCACCGCCTCGATCAGCACCTCGGGCGCCGAGTTCTTGGTCAGGTAGCCCGAAGCCCCCGCATCCAACGCCTGGCGCACCAGCGGCAGCTCGTCGTGCATGCTGAAAAACAGCACCCGCAATTGCGGCAGGCGCTGGCGCAGGCGCCGGGTGGTTTCCAGGCCACTGATACCGGGCAGGCCAAAGTCCATGATCACCAGGTTGGGCACCTGCTCCTGTACCCTGACCAGCGCCTCTTCACCACTGGCGGCCTCACGCACCTGCACCAATGGCAGCACCGCCCGCAGCAAGCTGGCGTAGCCCTGGCGGACCACGGCGTGGTCATCGACCAACACGATATTCATCACACCTCCTGGGGAATGTTAAGGGCCAGCGCCCAGCCGCCTCCAGGGCGGCTGAAAATGCGTAACTCCCCCCCAAGGCTGCGGGCGCGCTCGGCCATCGAGTGCAGGCCTACCCCTGGGCGCTGGGGCTGGTGGGCGCCGCAGCCATTGTCGCGAATGAACAGGCGCAAGCCCTTGGGACTGCGCTGCAGGCGCACCCGCACCTGGCTGGCACCGGCATGCCGGGCGACGTTGGTCAACGCCTCCTGCAGCAAGCGGTACAAATGCGTTCTGCTCGGCCCAGGCAGCGCCGGCAAGTGCTCGCCAACCCGCAGCCGGCATTCGATGCCCTGGCTGGCCTGCCACTGGCTCACCAACAGCCCGAAGGCCTCGGCCAGCGGCATGTAGTGCAGCGCCACCGGATACAAGTTGTGCACCAGCGCGCGAAAACCTTGCTGCAGGCGCTCGCAGTTGAGTTCAAGGGCCTGCACCGTCTGCGTCACCATTTCCGGCTGTTCGGCCACCATACGCAGCAGGCATAGCTGGGCACGCATGCCTGCCAGGTATTGCCCAAGATCATCGTGCAGGGTCTGCGCCAGCTGTGTACGCTCCTGCTCCTGCACTGCCAGCAGGGCCTGGGTCAGCTGGGCATTGTCGGCCTGAGCCTGCTCCAGGGTTGCAGCCATGCGGTTGAAGTGTTTGGCCAACTGGCGCGCTTCCGGCAGGCCGGCCTCGCGCAGGCGTGCCGTCAATTGCCCGCCTGAGACCTGGTGCAAGGCCCCCAGCAGCTCATCCAGCAGGCCCATGGCCCGCCGTACCGCCCAGCGGATGGTCCACAAGCTCAGCAACAACGCCAGGCCACACACGCCAAGCAGTTGTTGCAGGGAGTCCCAGACTTCATCGATTTCATCCCGCGCATCCACGGCAATCAACACGCGGCGGCCATCACTCAAGTCCAGCAGCCGGCTGCTGTGGTAGCGCTCGCCGAACAACTGGCGGCCGAGCCAGGCATCGATACCGGCCTCTTGCGGCAGCCTTGGCACCTCACCCGCTGCCAGCCAGTGCACCCGCACATGGCGCAGGCTCTTGGTCAAGCCGGGCTGCAGGTTTGCCGGGTCACGTTCGGCGGTGTCGCCCAGGTATGCCACCACGGCTTCGGCGGACTGCAACTCACGCTCGACGTCGGCCACCGCCTGGTGCAACAGCACCCCGGCACAAGCCAGCGTCACCAAGGCGAAGCATAACGTGACCCAGAGGTTGACTCGCCACAGGGCCGACAAGTTGACAAGGCGCACAAGCGGTTCTCCTCAGGCCGTTGTGGACCATCGTAAAACCACGGCCCCCGCACTGAATTACTACCTTGGTACCGGCCGAGCGCTACTTTCTGCATATTTCCCCCTCCCGGCGGGCTTCCTATGCTGGCGCCATCTGCCGTGGAGTGTGTTATGCGCCAGCCTGCCCACCTTGCCTTGACCTGCCTGCTGGCCTTGGCCGCAACGCTGGCTACGCCCCTGGCGCCCGCCGCTCAGGGCCAGGCCGCAGCCCCGCTGCACATACGCATCGGCTACCTGGGCTATCGCCCCGCCGCTGGCCCGCTGCTGTCCAACATCATCCCCGAACCTGGCGATGCCGGGCTCCAAGGTGCCGAACTGGCCATTGTCGACAGCAATAGCACCGGGCGCTTTCTGAAGCAGCAGTTTCAGCTGACCAGCGCCAATGTCGACAGTCCCGAGGCCCTGCTGCAAGCCGCCAGGGCCCAGCATGATCAAGGCCTGCGCGTGTTCGTGGTGAATGCCCCGGCTGCCAGCCTGCGTGCGCTTTCTGCCGCCCTGCCCGACAGCTTGTTGTTCAACGCCGGCAGCCCCGACGACAGCCTGCGCAGCAGCCAGTGCCTGGGCAATGTCCTGCATAGCCTGCCGAGCCGGGCCATGCTGGCCGACGCCTTGGCGCAGTTCCTGGTGCTGCGCAAATGGCAACGGGCATTGCTGGTGGTCGGCCAGACCCCGGACGATCAGGCGTACGCCGCTGCCCTGCGGCGGTCGGTGAAGCGCTTTGGCGTGCAACTGGTCGCGGAAAAAACCTGGACCTTCGACAACGACCAGCGCCGCAGCGCCCAGGCCGACATGCCGCTGTTCACCCAGACTGCCGAGTACGACGTGGTACTGGTGGCCGACGAACGCGGTGACTTCGGCGAGTACCTGCCCTACCAGACGTGGTATCCACGTCCGGTGGCCGGTACCCAGGGCCTGACCCCCACGGGCTGGCACAAGACGGTGGAAACCTTCGGGGCGGCGCAGTTGCAAAAACGCTTCGAGGCCCAGGCCGGGCGCTGGATGAATGACCGTGACTTCGCCGCCTGGATGGCTGTGCGCAGTGTCGCCAGTGCGGCCAGCAAGCTGCGCCTGGCCGAACCTCGCGCGCTGCAGCAACTGCTGCTCAGCGAGCAATTGCCGCTGGACGGTTTCAAGGGGCGCAAGCTCAGTTACCGCCCGTGGAACGGCGAACTGCGCCAGCCGATCCCGTTGGTTCAGCCCCGCGCCCTGGTCAGCACCTCGCCGCAGGAGGGCTTCCTGCATCCCTTCAACGAAATGGACAGCCTGGGCTATGACAAGCCCGAAGTGACGTGTAGCTACCCCTGACCCGACAACCACAACAATAAGGAATCCGCCATGCGCCGCCCCCTCTTCCACCGGGCCCTGCTTTACCCCAGCCTGCTGTCGGGCGCCCTGGCGCTGGCCAGCAGTCACACCATGGCTGCCACCGCCTGGGTCTCCAACGAGAAGGACAACAGCCTCAGCCTGATCGACCTGCAAACGCTGGAAGTCACCGAAACCCTGCCGGTGGGCCAGCGCCCGCGTGGCTTGCTGCTGTCACACGACAGCAAGCTGCTGTACATCTGCGCCAGCGATTCGGACCGGGTGCAGGTGATGGACGTGGCCACCCGCAAGATCATCAAGGAGTTGCCTTCCGGCAAGGACCCCGAGCAGTTCGCCCTGCACCCCAACGACCGCTGGCTGTATGTATCAAACGAGGACGATGCGCTGGTGACGGTGATCGACACCGTCACCGACAAGGTGCTCGGGCAGATCGAAGTCGGCATCGAACCCGAAGGCATGGCGGTCAGCCCCGACGGCAAGTGGGCGGTCAACACCAGCGAAACCACCAACATGCTGCACTGGATCGACACCAGCACCCAGACCCTGGCCGACAGCACGCTGGTCGACCAGCGCCCGCGCTTCGTCGAGTTCAGCAAAGACGGTTCGCGCCTGTGGGCCTCGGCAGAAATCGGCGGCACGGTGACCATACTCGACGTGACCACGCGCCAGGTGCTGAAAACCCTGAACTTCCAGATCAAGGGTGTGCACCCGGACAAAGTCCAGCCAGTGGGCATCAAGCTCAGCGCCGATGGCAAGTACGCCTTCGTCGCCTTGGGCCCGGCCAACCACGTGGCAGTGATCGATGCCAAGACCTTTGATGTGCTCGACTACTTGCTGGTCGGGCGGCGGGTCTGGCAGCTGGCATTCACCCCGGATCAGAGCCAGTTGCTGGCCACCAACGGTGTCAGCGGTGACGTTTCGGTCATCGATGCGAAGCAGCTCAAAGTGCTCAAGTCGGTGAAGGTCGGGCGCTACCCCTGGGGCGTGGTGGTGACACCATGAACGCCCTCGACGTCAGTGACGTGAGCTTTGCCTATGGCCAGCGCGAGGCACTCCGGCAGGTCGGTTTCAGCCTGGCACCCGGGCGCTTCGCCGCATTGCTGGGCCCCAATGGTGCCGGCAAGTCGACCTTGATCGCCCTGCTCACGCGCCTGTACGACCTGCAGCGTGGCGACATCCGCGTGTGCGGCTGCTCGCTACGCAACGCTGCACGTCCGGCCTTGCGCCAGCTGGGTGTGGTGTTTCAGCAAAGCACCCTGGACCTGGACCTGAGCGTTGAACAGAACCTGCGCTACCACGCCGCCTTGCATGGCCTGTCGCGGCGTCAGAGCCACCTGCGGGTCGAGGCCGAACTGGCCCGCCAAGGCCTTGGCGAACGCCGGCGCGATCGTGTGCGTGAGCTGAACATCGGCCATCGGCGGCGGGTGGAAATTGCCCGCGCGCTGCTGCATGAACCGCGCCTGCTGCTACTGGACGAAGCCAGCGTCGGCCTCGACCCGGCCAGCCGCCTGGCGCTTAACCAGCACCTGCGCCGGTTGTGCCGCGAGCAGCAGCTCAGTGTGTTGTGGGCCACTCACCTGCTGGACGAAGTGCAGCCCAGCGATGACCTGTTGATTCTGCATCAGGGGCGCCTGGTGGCCAGTGGCACCGCCGATGCGCTGAGCCTTGAGCACGGCGGTGACCTCGATCACGCCTTTGCCCGCCTGACCAACGCCCCCTCAGGAGCCAACGCCCGATGAACGCTTACTGGCAATGTTTCAACGGCATCATGCTGCGCGAATGGCTGCGCTTCGTGCTGCAGCGTACACGCCTGCTCAGCGCGCTGGTGCGCCCGCTGCTGTGGTTGCTGGTGTTCGCTGCCGGGTTTCGCGCAGCGCTGGGCATTGCCATCATCGAGCCCTACGACACCTACATCCCCTACGAGGTGTACATCATCCCCGGCCTGGCCTGCATGATTCTGCTGTTCAACGGCATGCAGGGCTCGCTGTCGATGGTCTACGACCGCGAGATGGGCAGCATGCGCGTGTTGCTGACCAGCCCGCTGCCACGCCCGTTCCTGCTGGGCAGCAAACTGCTGGCAACTTCATTGATTTCCCTGCTGCAAGTCTATGCCTTCCTCGCCATCGCCTGGTTATACGGGGTACAACCACCGGCAGCGGGCTTGCTGATGGCGCTGCCGGCATTGCTACTGGTGGCCTTCATGCTCAGTGCCCTGGGGCTATTGCTGTCGAACGCCATCCGCCAGCTGGAGAACTTCGCCGGGGTGATGAACTTCGTGATCTTCCCGCTGTTCTTCCTGTCGTCGGCGCTGTACCCGTTGTGGAAAATGCGCGAGGCCAGCCAGTGGTTGTACTGGCTGTGTGCTGTGAACCCGTTCACCCATGCCGTAGAGCTGGTGCGGTTTGCACTTTATGAGCGGTTGAACCTGCTGGCGCTGGCGGTGTGCCTGGGCTTGACCGCATTGTTCACCCTGCTGGCGATCCTCACCTTCAACCCCCAGCATGCAGCGCTGCGCAAGCCGCGCTGAAAACCTGGCGTGTAACCCGTGTGGGAGCGGCCTTGTGTCGCGATTGGGCCGCAAAGCGGCCCCAGCAATCTATGCATGATGCCGAGATCCTGGGGCCGCTGCGCGGCCCTTTCGCGACGCAAGGCCGCTCCCACAGGGATCGCGCCAGCTTTCAGAAATTGAGCAAGACAGTTGCTCCCTAGGGCGTCTCCATGCCTTCAGGCGCCCGGCCATCTACTACTTTAGTACTGCATTTACTGTCTATCGTCGCATTCACAAAGCACCGCCACTGGCATGTAATGAGTCCATAACAAAAAGGAACCCCCCCATGCCACGTGCCCTGCCCCGGCTGCCACGCCCTTTGCTGGCGGTACTTTCGCTGAGCCTGACGCTAGGTATCGCCCAGGCTGACACGGCGCCGCTGTTCTCCGCCGACGGCTATCGCACCACGCACTATCGCAGCCCGACCCCGCAACAGGTCGAAGGCGGCCAGGTCGTCGACACCGCCACTTTGCAAAGCCTGCTGGGCCAGACGCCCCGGCCGGTGCTGATCGACGTCTATCGCCGTCAATGGCTGCAAGGTCGCTTCATAGAAGACCAGCCGCATAGCAACCTCCCTGGCAGCCTGTGGCTGGCCAACACCGGCGACGGCGAACTGAGCCCGGCATGGCAGGACTACTTCGTGCGTAACCTGCAAAAAGCCACGGCCGGGCACCTGGACCAACCACTGGTCTTTTACTGCCGCTCCGATTGCTGGTTAAGCTGGAACGCGGTAAAACGCGCGAAAGCCTTGGGCTATAACAACCTGTACTGGTACCGCGACGGCCTGGATGCCTGGCAGCAAGCCAACCTGCCATTGCAGCCGGCACAACCGGTGCCGTTTCCCTGAAGTGCCTGTGTATGCGTGCCCCGCTCCATCCAATAAAAACAAGGTGAAAAGGCCATGTACAAAATTCTGATTGCCGACGATCACCCCCTGTTTCGCGAAGCCATCCACAATGTCATCAGCGATGGTTTCCAGGGCAGCGAGGTCATGGAGACCGCCGACCTTGAAAGCGCCCTGGCCCTGACCCAGACCCATGACGACCTCGACCTGATCCTGCTCGACCTGAACATGCCCGGCATGCACGGCCTCAATGGCCTGATCACCCTGCGCAACGAGGCGCCAACCACGCCGGTGGTCATCGTTTCGGCCGAGCAGGAAAAGCAGATCGTGCTGCAGGCCATTACCTACGGTGCCGTGGGCTTCATCACCAAGTCGTCGCCACGCTCACAGATGATCGAAGCGATCGAGCAGATCCTCAATGGCAATGTCTACCTGCCGCCAGACATCATCCGCGCGCAAAAAAGCAGTACCAGCCGGCGCCATAACGATGCCCCGAGCTTCCCTCCGGAAATGCTCCAGGCCCTGACCCGCAAGCAACTGCTGGTGCTCGAGCGCATGACCAAAGGCGAATCGAACAAGCAGATCGCCTACACGCTGGACATCGCCGAAACCACCGTCAAGGCCCACGTTTCGGCGATTTTGCGCAAACTCAATGTGCACAACCGGGTACAAGCCATCCTCAGTGCTGGCGATATCGATTTTGCTGATTATCTGCGCCGTTGAGCTGTTCCGGCCGCTTCGCGGATCAACCCGCGAAGCGGCCAACCGCTATGCCAAGCCACTGGCCAGCAGATGGCTCATCGCCGTCTTGAGTTTCATCGGTCTTACGGGCTTGTGCATCAGCGTGTGACCCAGTTCGCGGATCTGCTGCTTGAGATCGTTGCTGTAGTTGGCCGTGATCATCAGCGCCGGTAGCGGCTGGGCGCGGCGGGCATTGATCCGCGCTACGGCGTCGACACCGTTGCAGTCGTTGTCCAGGTGGTAGTCGGCAATCAGCAGGTCGGCGTCAGCGTGGTAGTTGTCCACCTGACGCGCCAGGTCTTCCTCCGACAGCGCAGTCACCACACGGCAGCCCCAACCTTCCAGCAAAGTGCGCATGCCCGCGCAAATCGCCGCATCGTTATCCAGCACCCACACCCTCGCCCCGCGCAAGCGTTCGAGCATCGGCTCGCAGATAACCTGGCTCGGCTGGGCTTTGGGAGCAGTGGTGCTCAGCGGCACCTCGACAGCGAACACCGAGCCTTTGCCCAGCCATGAACGCACGCGGATCCGGTGGCCGAGGATGCCGGCGATCTTCTCCACGATTGCCAGGCCCAGACCCAGCCCACGGTCCTGGTCCGGGCGCTGCACATCACCCCGCTTGAACTCCAGGAACATGTCTTGCAGGTGTTCTTCGGCAATGCCGATGCCGCTGTCCCATACTTCAATCCGCACGCCACCGCGCAGGCGCCGACACCCCAGCACCACGCGCCCGCTGGGGGTGTAGCGGATAGCATTGCTGAGCAGGTTGCGCAGGATGCGTGCCAGCAGCTGGATGTCACTGCGCACGACGGCAGAACACCCCACAAAATGCAGCTCTAACCCTTCGCTACGCGCCACCTGGACGTATTCGGCAGCCAGGTTGTCCATCAGTTCGTGGAGGGCAAACGGGGCGACATCTGCCTTGATCACCCCGGCATCGAGTTTGGAAATATCCACCAGGGTACCCAACAGGTTTTCCACATCCTCCAACGAATTGCTGACATTTCGCACCAGGTGGGCAGCATTTTGCGGCTCATCGCGCTCGAGCAACGCACTGGTGAACAGCCGCGCCGCGTTCAGCGGTTGCAGCAGGTCATGGCTGACCGCAGCCAGGAACTTGGTTTTCGACAGGTTGGCCTGCTCGGCCTCGCGCTTGGCCTCGCGCAGACGCGACTCGGCCTGGCTGCGCTCTTCGATTTCGCGCAGCAACTGGTCGTTGAGGCTGGTCAGTTCGGCAGTGCGCTCGCGCACCCGTTGCTCCAGGTGCTGATACGCCTGGTGCAACGCCTGTGCGGTGTTGCGGCGCTCGGTGATGTCGCGGATCAGCACGAAGATACCCACCACTTCGCCACTGGCCAGGCGGTTCGGTACGTAGGAACGCAGCATGTAGCGTTCCTGGCCGTTGATATTGGTCTCGGCGAACTCGAACGTCACGCTCTCCCCCGCCAGTGCCCGCGCCACATAGCCTTCCAGGCGCTGGTAGTGCTGCTCGCTGTGGGCCTCGCGCAGGCTCTGGCCCAGCATCACGCCATGCGGCCAGCAATACCACTCTTCGTAAACCTTGTTGGTGAATTCGTAGACCAGATCGGCGTTCAGGTAAGCGATCAGTGCCGGGACGTTGTCGGTAATCAGGCGAATCTGGTGCTGGTGGGCCGTCTCGGCCCGCTGCCGGGCCTCGCTGAGCAGGCGGTTGACGGCCTTGAGCTCGGCCATGGCCTGGTTCAACGCATCGGTGCGTTCGCGTACCTGCTCGGCCAGCACCACTGAATGCTGGAACGCGGCGTATGGGTCGTTGCCCCGGGTCACGCCCGACTCGATGCGCTCGATCAGTGCGTCATTGATACGCTGCAGCTTGTGGTTCTGATGCTGCAGCCGGGTCAGCTCGGCCTGCAGTTCAGCGACCGACAGGAGGCCGGTTGCGGGCAATGGCGACCCCGGTGAAGGTCTGGTTGATGTGCATGCCATTGAACTGTTCTCCGTAGGTGTTGAAGCCAATCACCCGTTGCTCGCGCAGGAACGCGCCGACCGGCTCCAGGCCGCGGTGGGCCTCCAGTTCCAGCCGCCGCAGGAAACAATCACAACCGATGGTCAGCAGCAGCGGTCCGAGACGCTGGTGCAGGCCATCGAACAGCTGGTGCAGGTTCGGCAGCAGCGGGCCCGGGGTCATGGCCGTGAGCACGATGCCGTTCTCCACCGCGCAGTAGAAGCTCAAGCTGAGGTCAGGATGCATTTGCTGGATCGCCCGCACGTAGTACTGATCATGAATGCGCACGGCCAGCGGGTGGGCGGCGAACACCCGGTGATCGAGCGCAGCCACGGGCACACCGATGTGGCGGGCATATTCCTCGGCCGCCGGCTCGGCATTCAGTTCGAAAACCCGGCGCTGGGCGCTGTCGGCACCGGTTACCACCAGCTTTTCCTGGCGCGGCAGGATGTGATGCGTGGTGAACACTTCGAAGTCGAGCCAGGTGTTGACCAGCACCACCACGGCTGCGCCGTTGTGGAATGCACCGCCGTAATACACATGGGTGCGGTTCAGGTAATTGTCGTCACCGGCCGAGCCGCCGAAGTGCGGGATATCCCCCAGTGCTGCGCTGAGTGCGGCAAGCACCATCTCCTCGCGGCTGGACAAGCCATCGAGCAGCGTGAGTGCAAAGCTGTGGCCCTTGATTGGCGCCAGGGTATTGCTGCGGCAGGTGCCGACCAGCCGCTCGACCATCTGCTGCGCGTCGATCAGGCTGAAGCGCTCCATTTCATCGATCAACGCGGTGGCGATCGAAAAGTGCCGGTGATCGAAGCCGACCGCCGTCACGCAATTGCGGCCGTAGCCCAGCGGGGTGATTTCACCGGCGCTGGTGCAGCCGACCAGGCGTATGCCGCCAAAGTCCTGTTCCAATGCTTCGCCCAAAGCCTGCAAGTCGTATTCGGCGGAGCAGAAGAACAACACGAAACCCAGGTGCGGGTGCAGCAACTGCCGCGCCAGGTCCTGAGCGGCCAGCCGTGCGTCGGTAGCCTGAGACATGGCACTGACCACACCGTCGTTATGAGCCTGCTGCATCGTGGTCTCCGGCACGGGGTGGCTGAGTGATCAGTTTAAGGAGGTGGTGGTGGGTGACGAATGCTACTTGGGTAGCGGGTGGGCGGTTCCATGGGCGTAAAAGACCGTGTCATTCGGGGCCGCCTAGCGGCCCCGGCCGCTTACCAGGTCAACACCGCGCCCACCGCAAAGGTATCGGTGTCTTCGTTCTGCGCACTGGTGTCATGCCCGTCGATGGAAAACTGGTTGTACTCGGCCACCAGTTTCAGGTTGTCGTTGATGTCATGGAACAGCGCCACACCCCGGGTCTCGTAGTCCGCGCCGCTGCCAACCGCACCGTTGCCATCGTCCTTGGTCTTGCCATAGGACAGCGCCACGCGGTTCTTGCCGAACTTGTACGAGCCCTGCAGCAGGTAGCCATCACTGTCGACATTGCGCAAAACCGGTTCGCCGGCATTGTTGGTGAAGAACGGGTTGATGCCTTTGGCCTGGAACCCCGAGCCGGTCAGCGACCAGCCGCCCATCTTTGCCTGCACCCCGTAACCCACCCCCTTGGAAGTGATCGTTTCTACCGTGGAGTCAGTATTGTCCGAGGTCTGGTAACTGCCGTTGACCCAACTGTAGATCTGCGCGCCACCGAGGTCGAACTGGTAGGTGATCTCGCTCTCGGTGCGTGGGTTTTCCTGGTAGGCCTTTCCGGTCGGGCTGCTGTCGTTGGTGTCCACCGGGTCCATGATGCCCACCGCAACCCGTAGGCCCTCCATCACGGGCGTACGGTAGGTGATCTGTGAGGTAGGGAACGGGTATGGGTAACCGCTGCCAATGTTGCCGAACGACACCCCGCCGCCGTCCACCAGCCCCAGGGTGTCGCTGACCTGGCCATAACCGGCCAGCAGTTCGTCGAGCAGGATGTTGGATCGGGCGAACAGCCCGAAGTCCTTGCCGATCAGCACCTCGCCCCACTCGGGGTTGGCCACCGTGCCATAGAACTGGCGCACGTCGATGGCGGTGTCGGTGCCGTTGGTTTCACTGTCGTTGATGGTTACCCAGAACGAGGCACGCGCGCCGAGTTTCAGGTCATCCACCTGCTTGCCCATGTTGAAGCCTAGGTAGTTGGGCAAGAAGCCCATCTTCACCCGCGACTGGCGGCGGTCAAACTGCTCGCCCTCACGGTCGACCTCGCTGTTGACGTAGAAGGCGTTGATATAGCCATCGGTGGAAAACGTCGTCTGGTCCTTGTCGTACAGCATGATCTCGGCTTCGGCGACGCTGCTCAGGCCAAGCGCAGAAAAGCTGGCGATGGCGGCTGCGAGAAAACGAGGCGGCAGGTGCTTATTGTTGTTGTGCATGGCGCGCTCCAAACGGGGACGGGATGTCGGAGGCGATTATCAGAAGTGGGCAAATTGCCAGAAACGCTGCTTTGGCGTGGGGTGGCGAGTGCTTTGGGGCGGGAGGGTACGGCCCGGTGATTTGGTCCCGGTACCTGCTTGGGTCCTGGTTCGAGACTTATGGCTCAGGCAGGAGTGGCAGGCGGGTATCAATACGATTGAATGAACCGGGGCCGCCTTGCGGCCCTTCGCGGGCTCGCCCGCGAAGGGCTGCAAAGCAGCCCCAATTACATTATCTGAGCGGAATCTCCTGGCTTCAGGAAGCCAGTGCCTGCGAACGCTGGCAAGCGGGCATTTCATAACGGTGCGGTTGCTGCCAGGCCAGCCGTGCCTGCACATCCACCACCGCGTCCTTCACCTTCTGCGCCCAGTGCTCATCCTTCGGGCACACCACCACCACGCGGAAACCGTGGTCGACACCTTCCAGGCGCACACCTTCGGAATCATCTACGTGCAGGTCAATATCAAAAGCCGAAGGCAGCTTGGAGGGAGCGTTTTCCAGCCCGCGCTGGGCCAGGATGTGCTGGTGCCGACCGCTGTTGACCACGCCATCGACATGAATGCCGTAAAGCATCAGCCACCGGCGGATGTAAGCCGGGGTACGCCCCGAGGAGGTGTAGATCCAGATGCTGCAGCCCTGGCGGCGCAGGTCGCGGACCAGTTCGCGGGTGCCGCTGCGCAGGGGCTCACCCAGCCAGCGATGGACGAAACCCGGCAGCTTGCTGTCCTCGGCGGCGGCGTGTTCGGGCAGGCAGGCCAGCGTGTCGTCGATATCGAACGAAATGCGTACCTGGCCACGCTTGAGCTTGCGTTCGATGGCTTGCCGCCCTCGTGCGAACAGGGATGAACCTTGCATCAGCGGCTCCCCTCGCAGGCAGGCACGGGCGTGCCGTTCAGGAAGAACTTGCCGGGCTCAGGTGCTTTCGCTTCCAGGAAAGCGGCGTACTTTTTCTTGATCTTGGGGAGTTCGTACAAAGCCTTGACACCGTGTTTGGCGGAGTTGCGTATGACCGAGGACGGGTTGAAGTAACCCTCGGCGTTGTCCAGCGACAGCACGAATGGCGGCAGCCCGGCACGCATCAGCAAATAGCTGACAATAAGCGAACCCGTGCGGTTGTTGCCTTCGATGAACAGCTGCGGCTTGCTGAGGATCCGTACATACACACCCGCTGCCCGCTTCCAGATGGAATCGCTGCGGTACGCGCAGTACCAGTTGTACAAATCCTTGATGCCACCTTCCACGTTGTTGAAAAAGTGCGCTTCGGTTGCCGCAAGGTGCGGGGCGAATTCCAGGCGACGGGCCGGGTCGCTGCCGCATAGCACGGTGGCATTGATTTCCAGCATCAGGTTCAGCTGTTGCAGATCGAACAGGTCGATACCGCGAGCGACATAGTCGTCAATCAGCGCATAGCCTTCAACCACATTCAGCAGCACCTCGTCGGTAAACGGGTCCCGCGGTTCGGTGAAATGCTGGCTGAGTTCGGCAAAACGGCCCTGCACCTCGCGCAGTGCGCGCTCTACCGCTGACAGATCAAGACGACGCGTCGCTCGCATTGGTAATCCTGGGTAACACTTTAACGGAAGGTAACGCGGCCGGGTGTTGCAACCTTCCTGGCTGCAACACCCGCCCACCTTGAGCTTGCATGGTTTAGCTGAACTTGCCGCTGATGTAGTCGCTGGTCAGCTGCTCGCGCGGGTTCTGGAAAATCTGCGCGGTCGGGCCCATCTCGACTAGGTAGCCGGTGCGGGTGCCCTGGGAAATATCCACCGAGAAGAACGCGGTGGTGTCGGCCACACGAATCGCCTGCTGCATGTTATGGGTCACCAGGGCGATGGTGTAGTCCTTTTTCAGCTCGACCATCAGCTCTTCCACGCGGCGGGTGGCAATCGGGTCGAGTGCCGAGCAGGGCTCGTCCAGCAACAGCACTTCCGGCTCGGTGGCGATGGCACGGGCGATGCACAGGCGCTGCTGCTGGCCACCGGACAGTGACAGCCCACTGACCTTGAGTTTGTCCTTCACTTCGTCCCACAACGCGGCGCCTTGCAAGGCGTGCTTCACGCGATCGCCCAAGTCGCCTTTGTAGCGGTTCAGGCGCAGGCCGAAGGCCACATTGTCGAAGATGCTCATCGAGAACGGGTTGGGCTGCTGGAACACCATGCCGATATAGCGGCGCACTACAACAGGGTCGACACCCTTGCCGTAGACATCCTGCCCAAGAAAGTGCACATGGCCTTCGAAGCGGAAGCCCTTCACCAGGTCATTCATACGGTTCAAGCTACGCAGCACGGTACTCTTGCCGCAGCCCGAAGGGCCGATGAAACCGGTGATCTCGTTTTTCCTGATCGGCACATGGCTGTCACGCACGGCCATGAAGTTACCGTAGAAAATCTTGTCGAGCTTGCAGTCCATGACGATGGGGGCTTCGCTGACCATGGGAGCGGCTCTTTGCGCAGTGGATACGTTCAAGTTGGATGCTCCCTTTCTCAATACTTGGGCTTGCCGAAGACTCGGCTCAAAATGTTGATGACCAGCACGATCATTACCAGCACCAGCGAGGCCGCCCAGGCGAGCTCCAGCTGGTTGTCGAACGGCATGCCGGAGAAGTTGTAGATCAGTACCGCAAGCGAGGCTGTGGGGTTCATCACCGCCATGTCGCCGTCGTGGTAGATCCAGTAGTTGCTGAACAATGCGGTGAACAGCAGTGGCGCGGTTTCGCCAGCCGCGCGGGCCACAGCCAGCATCACCCCGGTGAGGATGGCCGGCAGGCCGGTAGGCAGGACGATCTTCCAGATCACCTGGGCACGGGTGCAACCCATGCCGTAGGCGGCGTCCTTCATGATCTTGGGCACCATCTTCATCGACTCTTCGGCGGTCAGCACCACGATCGGCAGCATCAGCACCGCCAGCGCCACGCCGCCTGCCGGTGCCGAGTAGGTACCGGTGGTCATCACCACCAAGGCGTAGGCAAACACCCCGGCCAGGATCGATGGCAGGCCAGTGAGCATCTTGGCGGCAAAGCGCGCAGCGTTGGCCAGTTTGCTGTCGGGGCCGAGTTCGGCCAGGAACACCGCTGCCAGGATACCGACCGGCACAGCGATGGCGGCGGCAATGCCGACCATGACGAAGGTACCGGCCATAGCGTTACCGAAACCACCGCCCATCTCGAAGCCAGTCGGCGGCAGCTCGGTGAACACTTCCAGGTTAAGGCGTGCCCCGCCGCGAGTGATCAGCATGTACAGCACGGAAATCAGCGGCACGCTGGCCACCAGTGCCGCGAACCAGGCCAGGGTGGTCAATACCAGGCTGCGCAGGGCGCGGCCTTCCAGCTTGCGCTGCAGGCTGGGCAGCGCGGCTACAGGGGTCGTCAGGTCAGTCATTGTTTGTTACCACGCTGGGCGTAGAGCATGATCATGGAGCCGAGGACGTTCACCAGCAGGGTGATGAACATCAGTACCAGTGCCGCGTACATCAGCACTTCGACCTCGTTCGGGCCGGCTTCCGGGAAGTTCAGCGCCAGCAGCGCCGCCAGGGTGTTGGCCGGTGCGAACAAGGACAGGGAAATGGTGTTGGCGTTGCCGACCAGCATGGCCAGCGCCATGGTTTCACCGAGTGCACGGCCCAGGCCCAGCACCAGCGAACCGAAGATGCCGGTAGCCGCCGAGGGCACCATCACCTTGAGGATGGCTTCCCAGTGGGTAGTACCCATGCCGTAGGCAGCCTGCTTGGTTTTCATAGGTACGCTGGTCAGCGCATCCTGGGAAACCGCCGCGATGGTCGGCAGGATCATGATCGCCAGCACCAGCGCCGCAGGCAGCAGGCCTGGGCCACTCAGGGAGGTGCCGAAAAACGGGATCCAGCCCAGCTCGCTGTTCAGCCAGGCGGTCAGCGGACGAATCGCCGGGATGACCACATAGATGCCCCACAGGCCGTACACCACGCTGGGGATGGCGGCGAGCAACTCGACGATGGTGCGAAACACCGCGGCAAGCTTGGCCGGAAGGAAATCCTGGGTCAGGAAAATGGCCATGCTGACGCCGAAGAAACCGGCGATCAACAGGGCGATCAAGGCGCTGTAAAGCGTACCCCAGATCGCTGGCAGAATACCGTACTTGCCTTGGTTAACGTCCCAGACGCTGCCGAACAACACGTCAAAACCGTGCTTTTCAATCCCAGGCAGTGCCTTGCGGCCGACTTCGTAGACCAGCGCGAAGACCAGCGCCAGCACCAGCACCACGCCAATGCGCGCAAGCGCACGGAAGGTGCGATCGACCAGAAAGTCTTTCGCAGACGGTGGCTGGCACGCGGAGTCGGGGTTATCCGGTATGGCAAAAGGAGTGTTCATTGGCGAGTTCCGGGACAAGGGACAAACACCCCCGGCATGGCTTCATGCCAATACCGGGAGCGCCTGGGTATTACTGGATGTTGGCGGACGCTTTACGCACCTGGTCGACTACCGACGGCGGCAGCGGGATGTAACCCATCGAGTCGGCGATGGTCTGGCCTTTGGTCAGGCTGTACTCGACCATTTCACGCATGGCCTTGGCTTTTTCCGGGTTGCCGTTGTCCTTGCGGAAAATCATCCAGGTATAGGAAGTGACCGGGTAGGACTTGGCACCGTCCGGGTCAGGCAGCCAGGCCACCAGGTTTTCCGGCATTTTCACCGCAGCCAGTGCTTCGGCACCGCTCTCGGCATTCGGCACTACGTATTGGCCAGCCTTGTTCTGCAACATGGCGAAGTCGACCTTGGCCAGCTTGGCGAAGCCGTATTCGATGTAGCCGATGGCGCCCGGGGTCTGGCGGACGGTGGCGGTTACGCCGTCGTTCTTCGGCGACTTGATGAACTTGTCGGTGGCCGGCCAGTTGACGGTGTTGCCTTCGCCCAGCCCTTGCTTGAAGTCAGCGTTGATGGCCGACAGGTGCTTGGTGAAGACGGCAGTGGTGCCGCTGGAGTCGGCACGCACGACCACGGTGATCGGGGTGGCAGGCAGCTTCAGGTCAGGGTTGGCCGCAGCGATTTGCGGGTCGTTCCACTGGGTGATCTTGCCGAGGAAGATATTGGAGTAGACGTCGCGCGGCAGCTTCAGCCCTTTAGGGTTACCCGGCAGGTTGTAAGCCAGGACGATTTCACCGGCGGTCATTGGCAGCAATTGCACGCCTTCGCCAACCTTGGCAATGTCTGCTTCGCTCATGGCCGAGTCGCTGGCGGCGAAGTCGACGGTCTTGTTCAGGAAGTCCTGAACGCCCGCGCCGCTGCCCTTGGACTGGTAATCGACGGTGACGCCAGCCGTGTTCTTGCTGAAGTCCTTGAACCAGGTCAGGTAGATCGGTGCAGGGAAGCTGGCGCCCGAACCGGTCAACCGAACGTTTTCTGCAGCAAAGGCTGCCGAGGTGGCGCAAAGGGAAACGGCAACGGCGAGTGCAGCAGACTTCATCAGGCGTTTCATCAAAATGTGCTCCATGTGATGGCCGGCACACTTTGCATCAGCTGTGTTACAACTTTGTGACTATTGAATGGCAGGCCGCGCGGTAGAGCTTATTGACTGTGCCATCAGGCGCCGAGCCGGAACCCTGGAACGGCTCCAGCCTCGACGCAAACGCTTGAAGGTGTCGATAGACCATGCAACTCGGCACCAAAAACAGGAACCCGGCCACTGCAGGCGATCAACCGATGCCGGCGAGACCTGTATCACCGGCATCCCCACAGCGGTTGCGGCATGCACATTCGAACTCAGCCTGGGCACGGGTGGAAAAGTTCAGGCTCAGACGCATCTTGTCCTGGGTGTCGTAGAGGTCGTAACCCTCCCCCAGTGCGGCAGGAAAGCCAAGCCGCCGAGGATAAGCCTCTTTCTTGAGTGGCACTGCGGGAACCACAACGAAGCGTGTCTGCATGATCATCCCCTTCGGCAGTGCTTAAGTATTAGTACTGCTATGTGAAAGCATCAAGATGACTCATGCAATATTTTGGTTCAGCCGCCTATTCTCGCGGTGATGAGTAAGCAGAATCCCAGCAGGCAAATGACCCCGATGCCATAGAACAACGTTCTCCAAGGCTGCAAACCCCGCAGGTAGGCCAGCGTGTGCAGGACCCTGGCAACCGTGAACACCACACTCAGCCATAGCACCGGTAGCGTGGCGGCTTCCAGCGCAACAGCCAGCCCGCCGAGGGCAAAGAACATGGGAATGTTCTCCAGGTCGTTGGCCCATACCTTGGCAGCACGTATCACCTGCGGGCGTTCTACGGCCTGGGCGATGCGCCTGAACACGGCAGCGTCCTCCGGGTTGGTGAACGCGACGAAGCGCAAACGGTGATAGCCCTGATAGCAGGAAACCAGGAACGTCTTGAGGAACAGCACCACCACACACAGCGCATAGGCCTGCAAGGCACTGCTCATGGCTGGCGCCCCTCGGCAACGCCTCTGGTCACCAGGTACAGCAACGGCCCCAGCGAAACGAACACGACGGTCAGCAGCAGGTAAGGCAGCACCGCGATCCCGGCTCTGCCGCGCATGCGGTTGTCTCGCACCATCCAGCAACCGGCCAGCCCGGCCATCAGGTACAGGTCGATGACCACCTGGGCCGTGTCCGCCTGCGCCAGCAGTGCCAGCCCGAATGCCAGCAGCGATTGCTCGGCAATCAGCATGGTCCCGCCGGTATACAGCGAAAACAGCACCAGTATTGCCAGCGCGCAGATACGCAAGCCCATATAGCTCTCCTTGATAGGGTTTGCCGGCACAGTAGTGATAGGGTTGCTTGCACTCAATGACCCGTGAGGTCATGGACATTGCACTCAAGGACGATCAGGGCAACGCATGAATCAGCATCTGTTCCATCGCAGCACCCCTGCCCCGCACATCTCAGCGGGCCAGCATCTTCGCGAACTGCGCCGTCAGGCCAACCTCAGCCAGCTGGAACTGGCGCTGCTGACGGGGCTGTCGCAGCGTCATCTGAGCTGTGTGGAAACAGGACGCGCCAAAGCCAGCCCAGGCACGTTGCATGCCCTCCTCTCGGCCCTGGATGCGCCGCTGGAGCGGTGCAACGAAGTGTTCGTTGCTGCAGGATACGCACCCCGCTACGCCGCCACGCCGCTCGATGCGCCTGAACTGGCCTTGGTGAATACTGCCATCGAGCATATTCTGCAGGTGAACAACCCCGCTCCGGCGATCGTCATCGACAGCCACTGGGACGTCATCGCCGCCAACGCCAGTACCGGGCTGCTGCTGGCGATGGCCGGTGTCAGCGCACAGCCGGCAACCGGCCTCAACCTGCTGCAGACACTGCTGTGCCCCGGTGGTCTGGGTGATCACCTGGCCAACGCGCCGGAAATCCGCGCTGCTGCCTGGCAACGTGCCTCCAGGGAGGCCGCAGGCAATCCGGCACTGGCAGCGCGCTTGCGCGACTTGCCGGCCCCGGCAAGCCCGTGCCAGATGACGACAGCCACCCCTCTGCTGCTGACCCGCGTGAACACCCCGTATGGTGAGCTGCGGTTCCTGTCCACGTTCACCACCTTTGGCATGCCGCAGGATGTCACCGTGCAGTCACTGCGCATCGAACACCTGATCCCCGCCGACCCTCAGACCCGGCAAAGAATGCAGGCAGCGTTCGAGCAATGGTCGGCAGTTACAGCGTAAACGTCAGGGTCTGGCCAAGGAACCTGGCGCTGACCTGGTGGCCTGTTTCATGCAAATCGAACGGCTGGCACATGGCCCCGGTGGTCACGACATCCCCGGCCTTCAAGGTCTGGCCACGCTCGGCAGCGTGTGCGTACAGGTGAGCCAGCGACACCAGCGGGTCGGTGGCCGCATCGCCAGACAAGCCACCGGCGCGCCGTTGGCCATCCACATGCACCTCGGTGGTTTCGGCCAGGTCGGCGAGCAACGGCACATTTATACCAGCGCCCAGGCTATTGCCGACCACCAATGCTTCAAACCCGACGTTGTCAGCCACAAAACTTGGCCAGCCGACAGCCTTGCGGTCGACAAAGCGCGAACGCACCACTTCAAAGGTGACGCACGTGGCACGAATATCCTCACTCACCGGTACGCGCCCGGCTTGCGGAGGAATATCCCGGTCCAGCACGAAGGCAATTTCGCATTCGATGGTCACCGGCGTAACCGCTGGCAGCTGGATATGTGCGCCATCGGCATGGCAACGCCCCGCTTCCAGTTGGCCAATCAAGGGCCGCGACAACTTGCCGGCACGCATGCCTGCCGGGCTGCCGACGCCCAGCTTCCACCCGGCGCGCTGGCCTGCGGCAGCGGCAAACAACTGGTCCTGGCTGTCATAGCCTTGTTTCAACGTCTCGGGCTTGAGGCTGGCGGGCAGTTCTGTCAGCAGGTCACCGCTGCGCCAGTGTTGCAGTAGCAAGGCTGCAGTGCGTTGGTGTACGAAGAGCGAACGGTTCATCAAGACCTCATTGAAATAGGCGATGGCGGACAACAGATGCTAGGGCCTGACATTGATAAGGATAAATATATTGTCATGATGCAAATCATCACAAATTGTTATTTAACTGCCTGATGAAATCCGCCTGCAGGTGCATGCTCAGCGATCAGTGGAAACCGGCTGCTTCAACAGCAACACATAAGCCATCGCAGCAACCGCGGCCACGGCGGCACTGATCAGGAATGCCGAAGCGAAGGACCCGGTCTGCTGAATGCTGAACCCGGTCACGATGGGCGCCACAGAGCCTGCCAGGTAGCCGCCGAAGTTCTGGATCGAGCCAAACGAGGCCACGCGCTGGCTATCGACCACGGTGTTGGCGATCATCCATGCGGTAGAGCTGGCCATGTTCACGCTGAACAGCGCGCAACACAGCAGCGCCACACTGAGCAGGAAGCCGCTACCGAACGACAGGGGAACGGTGAATGCAGCCGCCGCGAGCAACGCAGTCACGACAACCCGCTTGCGGCTACCCAGCACACTGGCACCTTGCTTCACCAGGCGGTCGCAGATGCGGCCCGCGACAATGGTGCCCAACGCGCCGAACACATAGGCCAGCGAAACCACCCAGGCGGTCTGGTACAGGCTCAAGCCATGCTCGCGTTCGAAGTAGCCCGGCAGCCAGGTCAGGTGCAGCCACAGCATGTAGATCACCCCCATGAAGCCCAGTACTGCGCCCCAGGTGCTCTTGTGGCGGAACAGTTCGGCCCACGCCGCCAGTTGTGCCTGCACACTGGGCCTGGCGCTTGGTACCGCCTGTTTATGCGCTTGGGCCGCCAGCAGCTGCTCACGCGCCTCGGCAGGCAGTTCGGCCAGGTACCGCGCCTTGCTTTTGTAGAAAGCGAACCAGCAGGCGGCAACCAGAATGCCGAACACTCCGGTGACGATGAACATGCCGCGCCAGCCCCAGGTGACCATCAGCAGCGTCAGCAACGGCGGCGCCAGACACGGCCCGATGCAGGTCGATGACAGCACGATGCCGGTCGGCGTCCCCCGCTTCTCGGCCTCGAACCACTCCGCCAGCGCCTTGGCCGCCGACGGGAACATCGGCGCCTCGCCAATTCCCAGCACCACCCTGAGCCCGATGAATGCAGAAAAACTGTTGATCAGGCCCGAAGCCGTCTGTGCCACCGACCAGCCCAGCAGGGCCGCCCCCAGCGAAATCTTGCTGCCCAGGCGGTCGATGATCATGCCCAAGGGCAGTTGCGAAAAGGCATACGCCAGGGAAAACGCCGACAGCAGGATGCCCATCTGTGACGGCGTGATGCCCATGTCGCGCTGGATGGAGGTATTGGCAATCGACAGCGCACTGCGGTCGACGTAGTTGATGATGCCGATCACCAGCAACAGGCTGACGGTGATGACCTGGTACTTTCTGAACGGGTTCGAACTGGCGACCGCTTCAGGTTCGCGGGCAAGCCCGGGTTGCGCATATTTGGTATTCATGGGCGTTCACTTTTGTTGTTATTGGTTGAACAGCAGGTAACGGCTTACATCGACGCTTCAAGCAGCCACTGGTAGTCCTCGGCAGATGCCTCACGCGGGTTGGTGCGGTGGCTGTGATCGGCCAACGCACCCTGGACGATGCGCGGGAACAGGTCCGGGTTGACATCCAGTTCGCCAAGGCCGGTCGGCAGGCCCAGCGTACGGGTCATGTGGCGAATGGCATCTTCGATCTGGCTGTCATCGGCCAGCCCCATCGCCTGGGCGATGCGTTGCATCTTGTGTTCATTCACCACCGTTTCGGCCGTGCGGTTGAAGCGGATGACGGCAGGCAGGAAGATCGCATTGAGGGTGCCGTGGTGCAGGCGCGGGTTGATCCCGCCCAGCGCGTGGCTAAGGCTGTGCACGCAGCCCAGGCCTTTCTGGAAGGCCAGCGCACCTTGCAGCGATGCGCTCATCATGTTGATGCGCCCGTCCAGGTTGCCCGGCGCGCGGGTGGCTCGTTCGATGAAGCGCCAGGCCCTCCACAGGCCGTCCAGGGCAATGCCGTCGGCAGGCGGGTTGAACGCAGGTGCCATGAAGGTTTCCAGGCAGTGGGCAATCGCGTCCATGCCGGTGGCAGCCGTGAGTTGTGCCGGCAGCCCGAGGGTCAATGACGGGTCACAGATGGCGGCCTTGGGCACCACATGGGGCGAGATCACCCCCACCTTGCGCCCGTCATCGAGTATCAGGATGGCACCGCGCCCGACCTCGCTCCCCGTGCCGGCCGTGGTCGGCACCGCAATCACCGGCGCGGTTGCCGGGGTGATCCGGGCCAGGCCGCCCTCGATCACCGCAAAGCTCTTCAACGGGCCGTCGTGCCGGGCACACACGGCCACCCCCTTGGCCAGGTCGATCGCCGAGCCACCACCAATGGCGATGATGCCATCACAGCCATTTGCCTTGAACATGGCCACGGCCTCACGCACGGCATGCTCGTTGGGGTTGGGTGGCGTACCGTCGTAGATCGGCAGTTGTGTGGTGTCGCTGCCGAAGGTGTTCAACGCCGTATCGACGATACCGGCGGCACGCACGCCACGGTCGGTCACGATCAAAGGCCTGGTTATACCAATGCGCTCACATTCGGCAGGCAGGCAGGCGATGGCACCGATATCGAATTGGATCTGGGTGATGTAGTTGATCAGGGACATAAGGCTTGGCAGGCTCCTGGCTTTATTGTTCTGGGCGTTTCAGCCGCACTGGATGCGACACTGTGCAGCGCCAGTATAGGAATGCGCGGCTGGCCATGGTATTGAGAACAATCCATATCGGTATAACCAGGACGAATACCAGATGACCCCATCGCTCAATTCGATCATGTCCCGCCTGCACGCCCGCCACCTGCGCTTGTTGATCGAGTTGGACGAGCACCGCTCGCTGCTCGGTGCAGCAAGCAGCGTCGGGCTTACCCAGCCTGGTGCCAGCAAGGCCTTGCAGGAAATCGAAACCACCTTCGGCACCGTGCTGTTCAACCGCACCAACCGAGGCCTGGAGCCCACGGCCGCCGGGCACTGCGCCATCCGCTACGCACGCCTGTTGCAGACCGATATCGCCAACCTGCGGCACGATCTGGATGCAATCCTGCGTGGGGTCGGCGGCCGGCTGGCAGTGGGGGCGATCATGGGGGCGGTGCCGTTGCTGATGAAGGCAGTGTCACAGCTGGCCAGCATCCAGCCACAGATGTCGTTCGAAATCATCGAAGACACCAGCCAGTCGCTGCTGACCCAGATCGAGAGCGGCCGCCTGGACATCGCCCTGTGCCGCACCAGTGTCAGCAATACGCCGCAGCTGTTCGCCAGCACCTTTGTCCAGGATGAGACACTGGCGGTCATCGCCAACATCGACCACCCGCTCAAGCATGCGCCAAGCCTGAGCCTTGCCGACCTGGCCGAGAGCCGCTGGATCGTCTACCGGGCCAACATGCCCATGCGCGTGCAACTGGAGCGCGAATTTCACGATGCCGGGCTGCGCTTCCCGCTGCACCTGGTTGAAACCACTTCGATCCTGGCGACCTTGTCGCTGTTGCAAAACCGTCCTGACTTCGTTGCGCTGGTGTCGATCGACGTGGCCCGGCAATGTGCGATGAATCAACAGGTCAGCATACTGCCCTTGAGCATGGGCTCGGTCAGCGACCCCTACGAGTTGGTGACCCGTAAAGGCAGCCAGGCAACACCGGCCATGGACACGCTCACCGAACTGCTGCTGTTGCAGGGCCGACAGCGCTGCGACAGTTAATGCGGTTTCATGGCAGGCCACTGGGAAATCCGGGCTGAAAGGCTGAGGGTCAAGACGGTAATGAGGCAGCCCGCCAGCCCTGGGTAATCAGCCTTGCAGCTACACCGGCAGTGCTGTTGGCAGGCATGACCTGCCGCTACACCTGCACGCCATTGACCCAAATCAAGCCCTCGCGCCGGGTTCGCGCGACGATGGCTGCACGCAAGGAATGACTCAAGTACCGCCAGGTGCACAGTGCGCAAGGTTTACCGCTTGATCGCTGTGCGCGCCTTGACCAAGGAGCCCCACATGAACCCGCTGAAACACATACTGGTTGCCACCGACCTTTCCCCACATGCTCGCAACGCCGCTGAGCGCGCGGCCTACCTGAGCGATGCGCAACAGGCCTCGCTGGACCTGCTCTACGTTGCCAACCCGGCACCCTTCGAGCGCCTCAAACAGTTGGTGACGCCTGATGACGATCTGTTGAAACGCGTACTGGATAGCGCAGGCGAGAAAACCCACGCACTGGCAGCGCTGCTGTTCCAGCGTTACGGTATCTCCGCTGGCGTGCAGGTCGCCAGCGGCTCGGTGATCACGGAGATCAACCGGGTGGTGCAGGACAAGCACAGCGACCTGCTGGTGTGTGGGGCCAGGGGCCAGAGCGTAGCGCGGCGCCTGCTGCTGGGTTCGACCGTGCAGAAACTGCTCAACCGCATGCCCTGCCCTTTGCTGGTGGTCAAGCCGGCCCCTCGTGATGCCTACCGCACCGTGCTGGTGCCAGTCGATTTTTCGTCCGTTTCACTGCGCACGATCGAATTGGCCAAGGCCATTGCCCCGCAAGCAGAGATCATTCTGCTGCATGCGTACGAAGCCCCGTTCGAAGCCAGCGTGCGCTTCGCCCATCTCGACCACGATACCCTCACCCACTACCGCAATGTCATCCGCAAGGATGCACAGGTACAGCTCGCGGCGCTGAGTGAGGCTGCCGGCCTGGCCGATGCACGGCAGATCCTGGTGCACGGTGACCCTGGCTGGCGCATTGCCGAGCAGGAACAGGAGCTGGAGTGCGACCTGATCGTTGTCGGCAAGCAGGGGGCAAGCGCGCTGGAGGAACTGCTGGTGGGCAGCGTCACCAAGCATGTACTGAACGAATCGCAGTGTGATGTGCTGGTAACACCTTAGGCTGCATGAACGTTCTGCACTGCCGCCTGCTGCGCCTATCCGGGTCATGCCACCGTGGCTGGCCTTGCCTGCTGACGTGCGGGCTTGGGAAGAGCCCCTCCAGCCCACTGCATTCGCGAGTGGGGCGTCATTGCTGAGAGCAGCGGCTCTACACAAGGCGTTTCATCGATTGCGCTGATGATTACTATCGAGCGGCCTGCCTGTCGGTTGGGCACGGCCGCCTCTACAATCCCCTGCAAATCCCCCCGCTCCTGCGCCTGCTACAGGCGAGATCCCTCATGGAACCTAACCCATGCCAAGCAACAGCCAGGCCCCTCGCGGCCTTCCCGAACACAGCCAACAAAGCGTGACCCAGCAATGGCTGGCAATCCTCTCGGTGGCCGTGGGCGCTTTCGCCCTGGTCACCAGTGAATTCCTCCCGGTGGGGGTACTCAACGATGTGGCCAGCGACCTGGGCATCAGTGCAGGCCTTGCCGGCCTGATGGTGACCCTTCCCGGCATCATGGCTGCGTTAGCCGCCCCGTTGATTTCCGTAGGCGTCGGCGCGCTGGACCGGCGCTACCTGCTGATCGGCCTGACGCTGATCATGATCATCGCCAACGCCATCGTGGCCTATGCCGGTGACTTCAACCTGCTGTTGGTCGGCCGTGTGCTACTGGGTATCAGTATTGGCGGCTTCTGGGCGACAGCCATCGCCCTCAGCGGTCGCCTGGCACCTGACGGAATGGGCGTAGCCAAAGCCAACTCCATCATCATGGCGGGCGTAACCCTGGCGACGGTAGTGGGCGTGCCTGTCGGCACCTGGCTGAGTGGCCTGATGGGCTGGCGCATGACGTTCCTGGTCACTGCACTGGTAGGCGTACCGGTGCTGCTGGCACAGGTGTTCCTGCTGCCGCGGCTGATGCCGGAAAAGGCCATCCGCATCCGCGACCTGCCAGCGTTGTTCATCAACCCGCAAGCACGGGTCGGTTTGATCGCCGTGTTGCTGATCGGCCTGGCGCACTTTGCTGCGTACACCTATGTCGCACCGTTCTTCAAACAGAATGCCGGCTTTGACGGGCCTACGATCGGTTCATTGTTGCTGCTGTATGGCGTGGCCGGCTTCATGGGCAACATCTTCGCCGGCTTTGCTGCCAACCGCAGCGTGCGGCATACCCTGATGCTGGTCGCGCTCATGATCGCAGTCAGCACCGCCCTGTTCCCGCACTTCGCCACCGGCATGACGGGTGCCGCCATGCTGATCGCACTATGGGGCTTTGCCTTCGGTGCGTTCCCGGCTTGCGCCAATATCTGGATGTTTGTCGTGGCGCCCAAAGATGTCGAACGTGGCATGCCGCTGTTCGTGGCCATGTTCCAGGTGATCATTGCCGTGGGCTCGTTCTTCGGCGGGCAAGTCGTGGACCATATGGGCACGGCGGTACTGCTGAGCCTGGCCACGGCGCTGGTGGGCTGTGGCTTTGTCACCGTGCTGGTGCTGGGGCGCAACGTCAGCAACGATCTGGCGGCGCAGCCAGGCTGAGCAGCCGCCCAGGACGGCTGCACAAAGCTTGAAGCCGTGAAGCCGAGGCGCCTGCTTCGCGGGCAAGCCCGCTCCTACAGGTACCGTACGGCTCCAGGCGCTTGCATTAGCTGCAATCGTCCCGCTCGGGCTGGCGTGGTTGCCTGGCGTACACCACCTGAAGTTCGGCGCCACGGGCCCTGGCCAGCAGCTCCTCGGTGTCATCGCCACCGGGCAAGGCAAGCAACAGGTCAGGGCGGCTGTCATTGAGCATGAACAGGTTGCGCAAGCGTTCGGCCTGCTTGCCGTGCAGCTGCCAGTTTGGCGGGTAACGCACCAGATCGGCGCCATGCTCGCGCGCCCAGCTTTCGATTTCCCCACCAAGAAACTGGCTGCCACCGTGGATCAACACCCGGATCGGCCGCTGGCGCTGGACGTCGTCCAGGGCCTGGCGGCAGCGCCGGGTGTCGGCGTAGTTGCGCCCTGCACATATCAGTACTCGCATGGTCTGCTCTCCTTGCATCGCTCAGAACCACTGGCCGAAACGGCGGATATAGAGGGTCTTCATGGCCTGGGCGACCACGCAGTAGCCCAGCAGGGTGGCGACCAGCCAAGGGAAGTACTCCCACGGCAGCGGCACCAGGCCAACCATCGCGCCCACCGGGGAGAACGGGATGTAGATACCCAATGCCATGACCAGCCCCGTTGCCAATACCACCGGCAATGCAGCGGTGCTCTGGAAGAACGGTACCTTGCGAGTGCGCAGCATGTGCACTACCAGCGTCTGTGACAGCAAGCCCTCGATGAACCAGCCAGACTGGAACAGCGCCTGCATTTCTACGCTGTTGGCGGCGAACACGTACCACATCAGGGCGAAGGTGGTGATGTCGAAGATCGACGACGTAGGGCCTATCCACAGCATGAAGCGACCGATGTTACGGGCATCCCATTTGCGTGGTTTGCTGAGGAACTCCTTGTCCATGCGGTCCCACGGCAGCGACAGCTGGGAAAAGTCATACATCAGGTTCTGCAGCAACAAGTGGATCGCCAGCATCGGCAGGAACGGAATGAACGCACTGGCCACCAGGACCGAGAACACGTTGCCGAAGTTGGAACTGGCAGTCATGCACAGGTACTTCATGATGTTGCCGAAAGTTTCGCGGCCTTTGAGCACGCTCTCCTCGAGCACCATCAGGCTCTTTTCCAGCAAAATGATGTCGGCCGATTCCTTGGCGATGTCGGTGCCGCTGTCCACCGAGATACCGACGTCAGCATCGCGCAGGGCTGCGGCGTCGTTGATGCCGTCGCCAAGGAAGCCCACAGTGTGACCATTGGCCTGCAGGGCCTTGAGCACCCGTGATTTCTGCAACGGGGTGAGCTTGGCGAAGACGGTGCGCTCCTCCACCTGAAGCTTCAGGGTGGTGTCGTCCATGCCCTCGATGTCCTGGCCGAGCAAGGGCTGGCCCGGCGCCAGGCCCACTTCACGGCAGACCTTGGACGTGACCACCGGGTTGTCGCCGGTCAGTACCTTGACCTGCACGCCCATGTCGCGCAAGGCGGCAATGGCCGGGCCGGCCGTTTCCTTGGGCGGGTCGAGGAAGGTCAGCAAGCCCTGGATGACCAGATCGCGCTCATCTTCGGTGTGATACTGCGCCTTGCCTTCGTCCGCCGGGATCTGCCGGGTGGCAACCACCAGCACGCGGAAGCCGTCCTGGTTGAAGGCATCGACCCTGGCCATCAGCTGCTGGCGACGGCACGGATCAAGGGCAACGACCTTGTCGCCTTCCTGCACATGGGTGGCGATGGCGAGCATCTCCTCGACCGCCCCTTTGCTTACCAGCAGGTGATCGCCCAAGGCATTCTTCACCACCACTGACAGGCGGCGGCGGATGAAGTCGAACGGCAGTTCGTCGACCTTTGCGTAGGCGTAAGGCGCCTGGAACTGGTGGTCCTGGCCGGCGAAATGCAGCACGGCCTGGTCCATCAGGTTGCGGATGCCGCTTTGGTGATGGCTGTTGAGCCAGGCCAGCTCGAGGATGTGCTTGTCGGTTTGACCGTCGAAGCCCACATGGTGCTCGAGGATGATCCGATCCTGGGTGAGCGTACCGGTCTTGTCGGTGCACAGCACGTCCATGGAGCCCAGGTTCTGGATGGCATTCAGGCGTTTGACCACCACCTTGCGCCGAGCCATGGCCACGGCGCCCTTGGCCAGGTTGGCGCTGACGATCATCGGCAGCATTTCCGGGGTCAGGCCCACTGCCACGGCAAGCGCGAAGAGGAAGGCATCAGCCCAGTCGCCTTTCACCACACCGTTGATCATGAACACCACCGGCACCATCACCAGCATGAAGCGGATCAGCAGGCTGCTGACGCTGTTCACGCCGCGGTCAAAAGCGGTCTGGCTGCGCGAACCGGCAATGGCCTTGGCCAGCGAGCCAAAATAGGTGCGTCGGCCGGTGGCGACCACCACGGCGCGGGCGCGGCCACTGACCACATTGGTCCCCATGAAGCAGATGTTCGGCAACTCGAGCAGGTTGTCCTGATGTGCGCCATGCTCGGCGGCGGACTTCTGCGCGACATTACCCAAGGTGTCGTACTTTTCGACCGGCAACGCTTCGCCGGTGAGCACGGCCTGGCTGATAAACAGGTCGCGCGCTTCGAGCAGACGGATATCGGCGGGAATCATGTCACCTGCAGAAAGCTGCACGATGTCGCCGGCCACCAGTTCGTCCATGGGCACTTCGCGCAGGCGCGGGGCTTGCCCGATCTGCTCGCGGCGCAACACCGTGGCCGTAGTGCGCACCATTGCTTTGAGCGCGTCGGCAGCCTTGTTCGAGCGGTACTCCTGCCAGAATCGCAGCAGGCTGCTGAGGCTGACCATGGTCATGATGATGATGACCTTGGTCAGGTCGGCGTCGTCTGCTTCGCCTGCGCTGACCGGCAGCCAGTAGTCGGTGACGAAGCTGATCCCGGCCAGGGTCAGCAGTACATAGATGAACGGGTTGTTCAGGGCCTTGAGCAGTTGCACCAGGGCGTGGGGTTGCGGGTCGTGGGCAACCTGGTTGGCCCCATCGCGCACCAGGCGCTTGGCGGCTTCGTGCTCGGTCAAGCCCTGTTCGCTGGCATCGAGGTTGGCGAGGGTGACCGCCAGGCCATTGCGCGCTTCACGGGCGGCGCGGGTGGACAGGCGGGTCTCGCGTTCGGCCTTGGCCGATGAGGTGTTACGGTATTTGACAGTCATGTTGCTGTGCTCCTGCCGCTGCGGCGGCACGACACACAGACGTTTCACTCAGGCGGTGAACGAAGGCATGTCGGGTCGCTGAATAATGCTGGTTCTTTCCGACAGTTGTCTGTCCGCTGCCGAGAGTCGGAAGTTGTGTCGGCAGCGAACTTTCTACTCGCGCAATCCATGGTTTGATTCCTTTTCATAAACACAGGGAAATAGTTATCCCGCGAACTTTTAACATGAAAAGTTCGAGTACAAAGATACCGTTCAATATCTTTTATTCAGTGAGAAGTGCGGGGGCTCAAGCGTGCATGAAGACGCGCCAGCACCCCGCAACTACTTGGGGGGTGCTGGTGGTGGTCAAGGTAGCCGTGCAGACGCCGCGGCCAGGCGCGGGCCTGCCGCGGCGCAAGGCACGCAGGCTGGCGATGTGAAACGAATGAAGTGAGGTTCATGAGCTTGCCTCCAACCGGCCAACACCGGCGGCGGCAAGTCACGGCGGAGCATCAGGCTCTGGCGCGGCTTGCCCGACCAGGGTGTCGGGACCGGTGTTCCGGTTCAAGTGCCTGACCAGGCCATTCGGCAGAGGTCAGGCAGCGACGAGATACTGTGTCCATTGAATTCTTCAGTGAAGGGAAAAAAGGCCCCGCGCTCGGGGCGGTCGAACTTTATTCAAGCGTAGTATCGAAGTCAACCCGCAAGGGGAACTTTAAATAAGTTTAACCTTATCTTAATGTTCCACGCAGGCGCAGCGCCTCAAACCTTGAACCGCCCCACCAACGCCGTCATCTCCCCCACCAGCCCCGACAACGCCTTGCTCGCCTCGCTGGTCTGCTGCGCACCCGCAGCGGAATGGTTGGACAGTTCGCGGATGTTCAGCAAGTTGCGGTCTACTTCCCGCGCCACCTGAGCCTGCTCTTCGGCCGCACTGGCAATGACCAGATTGCGCTCGTTGATTTCGCCGATCGCACTGTAGATGCCCTCCAGCACTTGCCCCGAGGCCAGGGTCACGTCCAGTGTCGACTGGGCGCGGTTGGTGCTGGCCTGCATGGAAGCCACCGCAGCTTCGGTCCCCGCCTGCACGCTGCCGATCATCTGCTCGATTTCCTGGGTCGACTGTTGCGTGCGGTAGGCCAGTGTGCGCACCTCATCCGCCACCACCGCAAAGCCGCGCCCGGCCTCACCGGCACGGGCCGCCTCGATGGCAGCATTGAGCGCCAGCAGGTTGGTTTGCTCGGACACCGAGCGGATCACTTCCAGCACCTTGCCGATGTCCCGCACCTGCCCCACCAACTGCTGCAGGTGCGCACTGCTGGTCTGGATTTCGCGGGTCATGGCTTCGGTGCCGTCGATGTTTTCGCTGACTTGCCGGCGGCTTTGCGCGGCCAGCTGGTTGGATTCACTGGTGGTTTGCGAGGTGGTGATCGCGTTGCGCGCAACTTCCTCCACTGCCGTGGTCATTTCGGTCACGGCAGTGGCGGCCTGCTCCAGCTCCTGCCCCTGCTGACGCAGGTTGTTGGCGCTTTCCTCGGTGACGGCGTTCAACGCCGTGGCGGCGGCGTCCAGCTGCCGGGCACAGTTGTTGATCTGCCCCAGAGTGTCGCGCTGGCTCTGCTGCATGCGCTGGAGCTCATGGAACAGTTGGCCGATTTCGTTGTTACCCTGCCCTTGCACCGGCACACTCAGGTCGCCACTGGCAATGCGCCGGAAATGCCCACCGGCTTCACGCAGCGGGTGCAACACACGCTGGGCAATGAAGGCCCAGCACAGCACCGCCAGCACCACGGTCACGCCCAGCAGGCACAGGCTCAGCAATTGTGCCCGGGCCAGACGCCGGTCGGACTCGAGCATGATTTGCTGGCCACGTTCGCTCAGTGTGGTCACCAGTTGCTGGCGCAGGGTTTGCAACCGCCCCATGGCATTACCGGCATCGCTGTTGACCTTGAAATACTGCTCCAGCGAACGCTGGCGGGTCGCTTCACGCTGCCCAGCCACCGCCTTGGCGTATTCGGCAAAGGTAGCCTGCAGCTCGGTTGCCAACCCGCGAAGGGCGGGTTCGCGGGCGTTTTCGACAAATTCGTCGACCAGCGCCTGGCTCTTGTTGTTCAGCTCCACCGACAGCGCCATGCGTTTGCCTGCACTCTCGTCATGGCCACCCAACTGCTCGATAAAACCCGAAGACACGTTGGCGCTGGAACGAATCGCCATCAGCAACGCATTGTTCAAACGGTCCGACTGGTGCGCAGTCTGGTCCAGTTCAGTGATCTGCTGGTCGCTACCCAAGGCAGCCCACCAGGCACTGGCGGTCGAAAACAGCAGGGTCAGGCTGAACAGCGACAACACCCAGAACATTCCGGTGCGAATTTTCAGGTTTGCAAGCATGCGGGCAGTACTCCTTGTTGGCACCACTTCTGATCGATGATTCGAGGGTGGGTGTGCTGCTATCGGAGGTACTGGCGCAGGCTTGAGGCGCCGCGATGCGGTTATGTGCGGTAACCGAACGGAATGCGTTGAGACCCAGAGGCCTCGAAACCCTTTAGGGCATAACCCTTTTGCATAAATCCTGAGGCCAGCGCGATCACTGTGGGAGCGGGCTTGCCCGCGAACACGGGCGAAGCCCGTGCCATCCGCTACCGCGCCTTGCCAATCGCTTTAGCTGCGTCTGCCAGGCGTTGGGTCGCCTGCCGGATCTCATCGGCATCCAGCGAAGCAAACCCTAGGCGCAAGGCGTTCTCGGCATGGCCAAACGGTGAAAACTGTCGCCCACTGCGCACCACCAGGTCCCGTTCCAGCGCTTTGTCGACCAACTGATCCACGTTGATCTCATCGGCAAACCTCACCCACAGCGCCAGGCCACCTTCTGGCGCCTGCACGCTGATCTGTTCGCCGAACGCATCGCGCAAGCACCCCAACAAAGTCTCGCGCCGGCGCCGGTACTCGCGGTTGACCCGGCGCAAGTGCTTCTTCAGTTCCCCATCATTGATCAGGTCGGCCAACATCTGCTGCATGACTGCATCGCCCTGCCCCAGGGTCAGCATCGCCCTGCGTTCCAGCACGGTTGTCACTTCCACCGGTGCCACGATATAGCTGCAACGAAACGTGCTGCCCAAAGGCTTGGACAGTGAGCCAATGTAAATCACGTGCCGCTGCTGGCGGTCGCTGGCCAAAGGCAGATAGGGCCGCCCGGCAAAGTGGTATTCGTAGTCGTAATCCTCTTCGACCACGCAAAAGGCATGCTGGCGCGCCAGCTCCAGCAGCTGTTGCCTGCGCCCGGCTGGCAGGCTGACCGTGGTCGGGAACTGGTGATGGGGCGTTATGTACATCATCCGCACCTTGTGCTGCCGGCACAGGGCATCGAGCTGGTCGACCCGGCAACCCTCATGGTCCAGCTCCACGGTCACCAGGCGGGCACCCAGCTGACGGAAGATCTCCCAGGCAGGGGGGTAACTCAGGCGCTCGACCAGCACAACGTCACCCGGCTTGAGCAACACACTGGCCACCAGGGACAGCGACATCTGCACCCCCTGGGTCAGGCAGATATGCTCGGCGCCAACGTTCAGGCTGCGGTTGTGCCGCAGCATGTCGGCCAGGGCGCTGCGCAGATTGCGGCTGCTGCACTCGCTGCCGTGGCGAACGCTGTTGCTGGTGAAGCTGCTGCGCAAGGCATTGCGGTAATAGCGATGCAGTACAGCCTGTGGCAGCAGGCGATGGTCACAGGCGCCGTTGTCGAAGAACAAGGCCCCCGGCCGCCCTTGCTGCGCTACAGCCTGTTCGTTCGCCTTGAAGTAGGCAACGGCAGGTTCCTCTGGCAGCGCCAGGGCAAAAGGCCGCACGGCACCGGAAGCGGCCGCTGTGCCAGGCGCCAGCTGCTGGCTGACGAAGGTGCCCCGGCGTTGCACGCTTTGCAGCCAGCCCTTGGTTTCGGCTTCCTCATAAGCAAGGATCACGGTCTTGCGATTGACGTTCAGCAATTGCGCCATCTCCCGCGTGCCCGGCAACGGCGTGCCAGGGCGCAGGCGACCCTCGCTGATTGCGGCCACCAGCCCTTCGACGATCTGCCGGTACGAAGCCTGTGCCCCATCGAGCCTGAGCAGTGGCTGCCATTTACGAAGCTGGACCATATGAAATATCCAAAACTGGAGGTTCTGCTGGTCCTGGACTATAGCAACAATCGAACCTCCATTTGCCCCGAGGTGCTCATGCAAAGCCGCCACGTCATTGAATTGTCGCCCTCGGGCAAAACCTTCGAAGCCAGCCAGGAGCTGCTGCTCGATGCCATGCTCGCCAGCGGCCTGCCGGTACCCTTTTCCTGCCGCCGCGGCGCCTGCGGCTCGTGCAAGGTCAAGGTGGTCTCAGGGCAGCATCAGGACAAGCAGCGGGATGCGGACACACCGCCGCCGTCCTATCCCTTGGCCGCCGACGAGATGTTGCTGTGCCAGAGCCACGCCTGCAGCGACATGCGCCTGGAAATACCCGGCTGGTCACTGGACGCCCCGGCACTGGAAACCCAGGCACAGGTGGTTGGCAAGCGCGCGCTGAGCGCAGATATCGTCGAGCTGGTGTTGCAGCCTGCTCAGCCGCTGGAGGTGCGGGCGGGCCAGTACATGCGGTTCCAGCTGGACAACGGCGACAGCCGCTGTTTCTCCATTGCCAACCTGCCTGCCCGGGAACAAGGGCAACTGGTGTTTCACATCCGCAAGGTCAGCGGCGGCCTGTTCACTGAAGGTTTGCTGCCCACCCTGCAAGCAGGTGCAACGGTAAAGCTCGAGGGCCCGCTGGGCGCCTGTACCTGGCAGCACGATGACCAACGCCCGCTGATCCTTTTCGCCACTGGCACAGGTTACGCCGGCATAAAGCCGCTGTTGCTGACGGCCTTGGCCGGCGATGCCGACGTCACGCTGTATTGGGGCGGCTCTTCGCCGGCGGATTTCTATGACCGCGAATTTCTCGACGTGTCCAGCCGTGTGCACCCGCACTTTCGCTGGCAACCGGTGCTCTCGGCCCAGGCACGTATACAGCAGGTGGCGCTCAGCCAGACGCATCGCTGGGGCGAAACCCAGGTCTATGCCTGTGGCAATGCCACGATGATCAGCCAGGCCCGCGAGCAATGCCTTGCAGCAGGGGTACCGCCCCATCGCTTTGTCGCCGAGGCCTTTGTCGCCAGCGGTGCACTGACAACGCAGGCTTCCTCAGCCAACCCGCTGCACCCTGAGCTGGAAAAGGTCGGCCCACGTTATTCGCTGGACGGCATGCTCGCGGCCCGCGAACAGTCGGTGCGGGCCGTGGCTGCCATTGCCAGCCAACTGCAGGTCGGTATGACCACCGCCCAGGCACTGGAGATGGCCGCGCATACCCTTCAGGCGATGGGCGCCTCACACACCTGGCACCCCACCTACATCCGTTTTGGTGACGATACCGTGCGTACGCCACGGCAAGGCATTGACCTTCAACGCGTGTTACGTACCACGGACATCGTCGTGGTCGACGTTGGCCCGGTATGGGATGGCTATGAAGGTGACTATGGCGATACCTTCGTGTTTGGCCAGCACGCCCTGCACCACGCCTGCGTGAAGGCACTGCATGAAGTGTTCGACGAGACCCGCCAGGCCTGGGGCCGCGGGTTGACCGGGCGTGAACTGTATAACTTTGCCGAGCGCAGTGCCCAGGCCAAAGGTTGGCAGTTGGAGCGCAACCTGGCCGGGCATCGCATCGCCGACTTCCCGCATGTGTTGTACGGCCAGGACAAGCTGGCCGAGGTGGAGATTGTCCCGAGCGAGGTGGTGTGGGTGCTGGAGATACAGCTGTGCCACCCTACCGAACCTGTCGGGGCATTCTTCGAAGACATCCTGATTGCGAACGCAAGCCGGGGGCTGCCAGGGCAGCTTGATACCGCATCGGCCCTTGAACCCGTAACAGGTTAAAGTGGGCAACAGAAGGACACCCGACAAGGACGATTACCATGCAAGTACGCACGCTCACCCCTGACGACCTCCCCCAAGCCTGCGCCTTGTGCATGGATGCCTTCATGCAGGCAGTCGCGCCCACACTGTCGGCGCAAGGTATCGAGACCTTTACCCAGGTGTCAGCACCCCAGGCGTTTGCCGAGCGCATGCAGGGTGACAACCTCATGCTGGCCTGTTTTGTCGAAGGCGCTATCGCGGGGCTGATCGAGCTCAAGGAAGGCCGTCACATTGCGATGCTGTTCATTGCACCAGGCGTGCAACGCCAGGGCATAGGCAAGCGTTTGATGAACGCCGCACTGGAGCATGCCAGCGCCGAGGTGGTGACGGTAAAGGCATCATTGTCTTCTGTACCCGCCTACCAACGCTACGGCTTCACCCTGGCAGGCGACGTGGGTGAGTTTGCCGGGCTGGTGTATCAGCCGATGGAAAAGCGCCTGCCGACCCAGCCAGCGTAGGAGCAACCTGGGGTCGCGACAGGGCCGCAAAGCGGCCCTGGCAATACTCTGTCTCAGCGCGTTGCTGGCAGAAATCCGCTCGCGAGGCATCCGCCGACCCCGAACCAACCAAGGGTGTGGCGGCTTGTCAACCCGCCATCAACCGTTGCCGCTTCAGGCGCCGAGTGAACACAGCACGCTTTGCAGTTTGTCTCGGGTGGTATTCGTGCACGTCTGCATGGGCTCGCGCAGCTCGTCTGCAATCAGGCTTTGCAGCTGCAATGCCGCCTTGACCACGGCCGGGTTGGGCTCGGCAAAGGCCACTTTGATCCAGGGCAGCAACTGGTAGAACGTACCACGCGCGGCAGCCCAATCACCGCTGTCAACCTGCCGCACCATGCGTACGTACAGGTCGGCGCGCACATGTGCGGAGGCTGAAATGGCCCCTGCCCCACCCAGGCACAGGTTGTTGAAGATCTGCAGGTCTTCACCGGCCAGCACCTGGGCGTGGCCGTCCTCGATCAGGGCCATGGTCGTCTCGCTGTCACCGCCACAGTCTTTCACCGCTGCAATGCGTGGATGGCGCACGATACGGCGCAGGGTTTCACGTTCGATGCGTACGCCTGTGCGGTAGGGAATGTCGTAGACGATCACTGGCACGCTGGCCGCATCGGCCACGGTGGCGAAGAAGGCTTCGATGCCGGCCTGCGAAGGGCGGATATAGCAAGGTGCGGGCACCAGCAGCCCGCCAATGTCACGCTGCTGGATTTCAGCCTGGAAGGCCAGCAACTCACGCAGGTTGTAACCTGACAGGCCCATCACCATCCTGCCAGGCTCAACCCAGGCCAGCACGGCATCCAGCACTGCCAGTTGCTCGGCCTTGGACAACGCCGCTGCCTCACCCGTGGTACCGCACACTACAAAACCGGCCACACCGTCTTCGAGCAGCTTCTTCACCAGCTTTTCCAGGCCTGGGAAGTCGATTTCATTGGCGCGCATTGGCGTGACGAGGGCGATCCAGATACCACGGAAATTCGACATGCAAAAACTCCTGATGTTGACCGAAAGTCAGCGTCAGCAGGGCGAAGAGTGGAAGTGGTGGCAGGGATACCTGGCGCCTTCTGTCTCGTCAGCCCACCTGACGAGACAGCGCGCCTCGGTCAGATGAGCGGCTGTTTCTTGGATTTCTTGGCAACGGCAACGCACGCGCCTGCCTGGGCGATGAAGCCCGAAGCGGAAATGGCGTGGTTGGATGTGGACATGTTGGCAAGCCCGTTGCGTAGGTATGGCTGGATAATGGTGGGGCGGCGTGCCTGGTGTCAACCCTTGGCCCGCATCGCCCCGTGCAGGCGCGCCCCTTGCAACGCAGCGATTGCCGTCACCGCCACTCGCTGGAAGGCTCCAGCGGTGTCACCGGCAGGGCTAGGTTGCCTCGCCACGGTTCGAACAGGTAGCGCAGGTAGAGCATGCCATGGCTAGGCGCATAGTCATCGCTATGCTGCCAGTCGAAGCCGCCGCCCAGTACCCACTGGTCACTTAGGCGCCGTTCGAACAGACCGCGCAGGCGGTAGCCCAACCCGCTGCTGTCGCTGGCTTCGGTCATCGCATCGATGTTGGAGTCGACGCCATAATTCGCCAGTACCTTGCGGTTGATGTGCGCGTCCGGGTACAAGCGGCTACTGCCACTATGAGCCTGAGACCAGCTGACGGAACCTTCCAGCAGCAGCGACCAGTCGTAGTTGCGCCAGGCATAACTGACCGGCACGCCCACCGAACTGTAGCGCTGCGGGCTGTAGTAACCGCCCTGCCCCAGGCTGTAGCCGCCCAGGTCCTTGTCATGGCGCCAGTGCATCAGCGTCACGCCAACACGTACACGCTCGTCGGCCTTTTCCACCACGCGGTGGTAAAAGCCGGCCATGGCCCGGGTCCGCTGGTTGTCGGCCACGTTTTCGCCGTACAGCCAATGGTGCCCCAGGCTGGCCCACACCCCGTTGTCGCCACCTTGGTCCCAGCTCAGGCCGAGCGTGGCGCCATTGGCAGTGACCCCGCCCCAGCGCACGCCCGTCGGGCGGTCGCGTGCGCCGGCGAACGACAGCAATGAATTGCTCATCGGCCGGCGCGAGGCGGTCAGCGACCAGCCAACCTGCCCGAGGTCACCGTTGACCGTTGCGCCGCCCAGCCAGTTGTTGATTGCATAGCCCTGGGTGGTGCCCAGGTCGAACGCCCAGCGGCTGCCCTGCCAACCCAACGCCAACAGGCTGCCGTTTGCAGTCTGCGATCCCCCCGTGCACGCGGGCAGTGTTTTGCCGTCAGCGGTCTGGCCAACAAACTGGCAGCTGCCGAAGTCGGGGGTGTAGCTTCCCTGATCGTTCGGCTCGAACGACCCCGCATCCATGCCAATGCGCTCTACTCGCGCAAACGCGGTGCCCTCCTGCCAAGGGGTGTCGACATGCAACAAGGTCGACTGGGTACTCAGTTCCGAAGTACCGGGCGTACCGTCATCCTCGCGCCAGCCGTAGTCATGCATCAGCGTCACATGGGTATTGCGCTGGCGATACAGGGCATCCACATCACTGCGCAGGCTGCGGGCCAGCCAGTCGTCGCCATCCTGCTCGCGGCTGGCCAGGGTCAATGCACGGTCATCCCGTGGCGCTACGGCAGCACGGTCCAGCAACTGCGCATCGGCCATCGCTGCCGCGTAAAGGTCCAGTGCTCGTTGAGGATCATCCTGCGCTACCAGGCGGGCTGCGTCGCGCCGCAACAACGGATCGGGTCGCGTCTGCTGCGCGGCAATCCGGTCAAGCAGCCTGGCCGCCTGATCGTGTTCACCCAGCGCGGTCCACACCGCCGCCAGGCGCCGCTGGGCGTTGCCGTCATCAGCGGCAAATTGTGGCACCTTCACGCCCAGCATGTGCCGGGCCTGCTGCAGGTTGCCTTCGGCCACGGCGCTTTCCATCACCCCAAGGCGTGCATCAGGGCGCCCAGGCTGCACGACCAGTACACGCTGGTAATAGCTGCGCGCCTTGCCATGTTCACCACGCGCTGCTGCCCAGTCAGCCAACAGCATCAAGTCGTCCGGGCTACCTTCACCACGCGCCAGGCCGGCTTCAAGCAAGGCTGTCGCCTCGGCACTGCGGCCTTGTGCCTGCAACTGCTGCGCAGAGGCCAGGGTCATACGCCGCTGAACACGCTGTTCCAGCGCGTGCATGTCCGCGCTCCAGGTCGCCTGAGGTACCGCCCTCAGACTTTCCAGAGCCAAGGCATCACGGTCGCTGGACTCCAGGAACAGGCCGTTGGCATAGCGCGTTGCCGGATCACGTGGCTGGTGCTGCACCAGCCTGGCAAATGCCGCGTCGGCCTCGCCAGTGCGCCCTTGGTGACGCAGACTGTTGGCCAGCTGATACACCAGCCAAGGCTCATCGGGGGCCAGGGCCGAAGCCTGGCCCAGCACGTGGCTGGCCGTCGACCAGTCCTCGCGCTGCAGGGCTTCGTCCCCTTGCTGGCGCAGCCGCGCAAGTTCCAGGCTGCGTCGCAGGCTGGCGAACTGCGCCTGCTGCCGTGGTGGCAGGCTGTCCAGGTATGCCTGCGCCTTGCCTGGCGACTGCGCCTGGTAAACGCGCATCAAGCCACGCACGGCACTTTCGTTATCCGGCGCCATACGCCGTACCTGCAGGTACTGCCGCTCGGCAGCCGCCACATCGCCCTCGGCCAGCGAGACATCTGCCAGGCCCAGCAACGCGTATTCATCCTTTGGCCGTTGCTGGCGAGCCTGCTGGTAAAGTGCGCGCGCACCGCGCACGTCTTTCACCTCCAGGGCCCGCTCGGCTTTCTTCAGCAGGGCCCAATACTGGCTGGACGACTCCAGGTCCTTCCATTGGCTGATCCAGTAGGTGTCCTGCTCCTTGGCGCTCGCCGCGCGGAACGCCGCATGGGCGTCTTCATGGCGGCCCTGGCGCATCAACGCATAACCCAGGGCCCCATGCAGGCTGGCATCGCCCGGGTACTGGCGCAGTGCGCGGCGCAGCTGCGTTTCCGCTTCGGCATTAAGGCCCTTGTCGAGCAATGCCTTACCCCGTTGACCGGCCTGCCATGCCGGGTCGGCCAGCAGCTTGCGCTGCTGTTGCAAGGTCTCGCTGGCCTGTGCCAGCAACGGCGAAGCCGGGTAACGCTGAAGAAAGGCTTGCCAGGCTGCCGCGCTGGTGGCACTCACGGCTTGCCCGGACAGGTAGTCGAACTCGCGCTGGGCAGCGGCATCCCGTGCACCAGGGTCTCGCGCCAGCTGATCGAGCAGGGCCAAGGCCTCGCGGTCACGCTTTTCGGCGAACAACCAACCAGCCAGGGTCTGGCGCAGCCCGGCGCTGCCCGGGTACTGCTGATCCAACCGCTGCAACTGGCGGATCGCCTCAGGGCGTTGGCCTGGCAGATTGCCGCGCACGCGCCAGTAGTCCAGGGCCAATTCAAGGCTGGGTGGTTCGCCGGCAAACAACTGTTCGTATACCGCCAGCGCCTCTTCATTACGGCCGGTAACTGCCAGCAGACGCGCCTGCTGCAAGCGCCGTGCAGGCGCCGGTTGTTGAAGCTCAAGCAGGCGTGCGGCCTGACGTGCTTGCAGGCTGCCAGGCGCCACGGCACTGATCCGCGCACTCAACTGCTCGGCTTCACTGCTGTTCTTCTCGCGCAATGCCAGGCTCAAGGCCGCCAGCAACACGTCCGGGTTGCGCGGCTCAAGCAACTGCAAACGGCCCAGCGCATCGCGCACCAGGTCGTCACGGTGCAGCGCTTCGCCGCGGCGTACCTGGTCCAGCAGCCATTGGCGCTGTTCATCGATATCCTTGGGTTGCGCATCTGCCTGGCAGGTTATTGCCGCCAGCATCAACACGCCGATCATTCGCTGCATGGCGCGCTCCAGGCCGGCAACAGCCGGCCGTGCGGGTCAAAACGGTAACGGGCCTCGTCGAAGCCCTGGCCGAACAGCGCCAGCACCTGGCTGTAATACGCCTTGGCCTCGACCGGCTGTTCGCGCAAGCGCTGGCGCTGGGCCGCCAAGCCGGCCACGTGCTCTGGCGAGGCAGCAAGCAATGGCAGCAAGGCCGCAGAGAAACCCGCCGGGCCATGGCCGCGGGCTTCACCGCTGCGTGCATCCAGGTGCTCAGGAGGTAGCCCCTGGCGCTGGGTCAATGCCGCCATCGGCGCATAATGGGCCACCAGTTCGCGGCGTTGCGCCGCCCCCTCGGCCAACATGCCGACCCACAGGTACACACGAATGGCGTCATAATCACCGGCATTGCCATGTTTCGTGTCTGCCGCTGGCTTTCCGGCCGGCGTCCACAGCAACCAGTCCGGGGCAAAACCCTTTGGCGACGATGCCAACCACAAACGCCGCGTGTTGGCCGCCAGCTCACCCCACAAGGGGTCCACATCGCTGAAGCGGTCGAGCAGCTGCAGCGGCAGGTAGCTGGGGTTCAGGCGGGTACCCTGGGCGTCTTCGAAGCCGTAGTCACCTGGCAGCAACATCACACCAAGGCCTGGAAGCTTGCGCACGGTCTGCGCGGCGATACGCCACAGCAGGTGCTGGCCCAGTTGCGTGTAGGCCGGCTGGTCCCACAACCGCCCTGCTTCCAGCAGGCTGTAGGCGATCCACAGATCGGCATCGCTGGCGTTGTTGGCGTCCAGCACCTGCCACTGCTGCTGCCCGTCACGGCCCCACAGCCAGGCAGGCAGATGCCGGGCCAGGTCACCCTCGGCGAGGTTGTTGCTGGTCCAACGCAGCAACTGCGCGAAGGTTTGCCGGTCGTTACCTACCAGGGCGAAGAACAGCGCGTAACTCTGCCCTTCCGAGGTGGTGATCAGGCGCTCGTCACTCGGGTCGATGACCCGCCCATCCACACTCACCAGCTCGGCCTTGAACCGCTCCCAGGCAGGCCATGGGCAAACCGACCCGGCATTGGCGAAAACGGGCAGGCCTAAGGCGACCAGCCCTACCAGCATCTGGCGCATCATCACCCCGCCTCACCCAAGCGGCGCTTGCCTGCCCAGCGCAGTGCCCGCCACAACAAGAAGGCGAACAGCACCACGCAAACAGCCGCGATCACCGCCAGCAACACAGGGTGCTCGGACAAGTGGAACCACAGCAGCAGCCACCATGGCAGCGCGCCCACGAAGTAGTGCTCGCCGACGAACTGGCTGCTCACGCCACTGCTGCGTAACAGCGTTACCGAACCCGCCACCGCATCGAGCTTGCCTACATCGCCAAGCATGTCGCGCAGCAATGCGTAATCGCTGTCGCTGTTGGCCAGCAAGGCCACAACACTGCGCTGCTCGTGGAACGGCGACTTCAGCCCGGTGATGGCCGCAATCGGCGCCTGGGCGCTGACCGCCACGCGGCTGCTTGCAGCCACCGGCTCAGTATCGAAACGCTGGCCACCGGGCAACGATGCGCTGCGGCCCTGCAGCAACCAGTCACGCTGGGCGCTGAGCAACAGGCCAAGGTCGGGCGCGTCGCGCAGGGCCTCGGGCAGGCTGCCGATCAGCAGCAAGTCGGCGTCTGCCGCTGCGACCTGTTGCCAGTCGTCGATCAATTGCAGGCCAAGCGCCGGGTAACCGATCTGTCCGGCCAACCCGCCAACTGTGTCGAGCAAAGTGCCGACCTGCATCGCCGTAGGTTTGGCCGGCATGATGACCAGCGTCTCGGACAGGTCGGCCATGCGGCTGAACGGGAAGCCACTGCGGGCGAATGCACGCAGGTCGGGCATGGCGATGTAATGGTGGTAACCAGAAAGGTCGATGGTGGAGTTGTCGTCGATCGCTGCACGCACGTCCACCGGCAGCGAGGTCTGGCAGCGATCGCGCTGGGCGCTGCCCAAGGTGCTGGCAAAGCTGAAGTCGAAGCGCAGGCGGTTGCGGTCGCCAATCTTCAGCGCCGGCACCAGCGAGTTCTCGCTCAATGCAGTGTTGTCACCGGACAGCACTGCCAGGCGCATTTCCTCAAGGGTACCGCCGCGCCGGTCATTGCCCACCAGCGGCATGCTGGTGATGTACTGATCGTTGACGCTGATGCTCAGGCGCGATTCGTCGGTCACCGCTGGCGCCGTATAGCGGTACAGGGTGCGCAGCGGAATACCCTGGTTGCGCCAGACGAACAAGTCGGGCGGCAGGTTCAGTTCCAGTGTCACCGGCCGCGGTTGCAGGCCGCTGACTTGCAGTTGCTCGGGGTAATCCAGCAGTTCGGCAAATCGTACCGGCCGGTCGGTGCGCGTCCAGTTCGGCGCATCGTAGGGCTGACGCGGTTGCAACGCGGTCATCTGCTCCACTTTGACGCGCGCGCCACGGAACAGATTGTTGCCGACCGCCAGCGCCGAGGCGGCCTTGATCAGGTCGTCGTCGTTACGGCCCAGCACCAGCAGCACTTTGCTGAAGCGGTCGTGCGGATGATCGATCACCTGCAGCACGGGGCCGTCGACTGGCGGGAACTGCTGCAGATCGGCGAGGAACGCCGGGCGACGGTCGTTGCTGGCAAACACGATGCTCGGTGCAGGTTTTTCGCCACGGGCCGGCAGGTTGTTGTACAACACAGGGAAGCTGGCCTTGCGCCAACCGGCCTGGCTGCCGAAGTAGGATGCCAGGATTGCCGCCGCACGCTGCTCGCCCAGGCTCGGCACGCCGCTGAACACCACCGGCAGCACTACCTTGCCGGTGTCGCGGGTATCGAAGAACGGCAACGGGAAATGCGCCAGGTCGTTTTCCAGCACCAGCGCCTGCTCGTGCAACTGTACCTGGCTCTTGCGGTTGAGGTTAAGCCACAGGCCGCTGTGGGCCGGGTCTTCGCAGACATCGGTATAGTGCCCGACAAACTCCAGACGTACCCGGTTGAAGTCGCCAAGCAGTTTCGGGTCCAACGGCAGCTGGCGACGTACACGCTGGCCCAACTGCTCCTTTTCCACCGGAACTACGCCCATCAGCTCGTCGTTGAGGTAGACGCGCAAGTGCGACAGGTTCGGCAGCAAGGCTGGCGAAGGCGTGTAGTCCAGTTGCAAGCTGGCATCGGTGGCCAGGCGATCGCGACGCAGGCCAAACTCGATATGCTCACTGTTGCGTACCCCCAGCAGCAGGCTGTCGGACGCATGCCCAAGCTGCTCGAAGGTTTTCGCAACCTGCCAGTTTGGTACCGTGGGTGTGGGTACCGCAGGCTCGGCAAGCGGAGCTACGGAAGCAGCAGCGGCGCTCTGCGACAAGGCGGTAAACAGCGCCATCGCCAGGCCCCAGGTACGCGCGGGATAACCAGTCATCATGCGTCTCGATCAACAGGGTTCATGGAAGGGATTGCCTGCGGTGTGCGGGGCCAGTAGCTGGCCAGCCACGACGCCAGCGAACGCAACGGGCGCAACCACGCCCGCAGCCATGGCGGCATGTGCTCGACCAGGCGCACGTAACCGACGCCACCCAGCTTCAACACATCGATCAGGCTGCGCAGCGGGCGCTCGACCTCGTGCTGCTCGTTCCAGCCAAGCCAGGCATCGGCGCGGGCAAAGGTGCAGTGGACCAGGTCGATACGCTGCTGCAGGGCGAGGTCGCGGAACACCAGGCCCACGTGTTGCCCGACGGTACGGGTGACGCACGCCTGGAAGGCGAACTCGCGCTGGCCGCGGTTGAGCAGCAGGCGTACCTGCTCCCCCGGTTTCAGCTCCAGACCGGGCTGTACCTGCAGGCCGATACCGCCGTCGGAGTAGTCGACCAGGGTGCAGGGGTAGGCATGACCGCTGGCAAGCATCAGCCCCGCCGGCAAGCGCATCTGCACCCGATGGGCGCGGCGCACCTGGCGCACTTCGGCGGCCACCGCAACTGCGGCACCGATAATCAGCAGGTTGTAGATCACCCACAGCGAGCTGACGATCACCGTGCCGATTTCTGCCGTCGGGCCGGTGACCAGGCGCCACACCGCAAAGCCCAGACCCACCACGTTGAGCGCCGCCAGCCACAGGTAAGGTTGGGCGATTCGCCAGTCGAACTGTTCCTGCTCCATCAAGCCGCCCTTGGCGGTGACGTTGAACGTGCCTTTTTTCGGCGCGAACAGCGCCACCGTGGTTGGGCGGGCGATGTACCAGGCCAGTACGGTCTCGTAGACCTCGCCCCAGAAGGTTTGTCGGTACCTGCCCTGCATGCGCGAGTTGGTCAGGCTGGCGTGGATCATGTGTGGCAGCACGTACAGCAGAATCATCAATGCCGGTGCGTAGATGATGTAGGCATGCAGCAACAGGAACGCCAGTGGCGCCGTCAGGAACACCAGCCGCGGCAGGCCGGCCAGAAAGTGCAGCATCGCGTTGGCGTAGCACACCCGCTGGAACAGGCTAAGGCCACGCCCGAACAGCGGGTTGTCGGTGCGGAAGATCTGCACCATCCCACGGGCCCAGCGAATGCGCTGGCCGATGTGCGCCGACAGGCTTTCAGTGGCCAGGCCCGCAGCCTGCGGAATGCTCAGGTAGGCTGATGTCCACCCTTGACGATGCAGGCGCAGGGCGGTGTGGGCATCCTCGGTCACGGTCTCGACGGCAAAACCACCGATGCTCTCCAGCGCGGTGCGGCGCAGCACGGCACACGAGCCGCAGAAAAACGCCGCGTTCCACATATCGTTGCCGTCCTGGATCAGGCCGTAGAACAGCTCCCCTTCGTTGGGGCGGCGGCGGAACGAACCGAGGTTGCGCTCGAACGGGTCAGGCGAGAAGAAATGGTGCGGTGTCTGCACCAGCGCCAGTTTAGCGTCCTTGAGGAACCAGCCCACGGTCAGTTGCAGGAAGGAGCGCACCGGCACATGGTCGCAGTCGAAGATGGCGATCAACTCGCTGTCGGTCACGCCCAGCGCATGATTGAGGTTACCGGCCTTGGCATGCTTGCTGTCGGGCCGCACGATATACCCTACCCCGACTTCGTCGGCAAAGGCACGAAACGCGTCGCGGCGGCCATCATCGAGAATGTAGATGCGCAGGCACTCGCGTGGCCAGTCCAGGCCCAGCGCGGCCATTACCGTGGTGCGCACCACTGACAGGTCTTCGTTGTAGGTGGGGATCAGCAAATCGACGGTTGGCCAGTGCCTGGTGTTGGCCGGGAGGTTTGCCGGCTTGCGCTGCAATGGCCAGCTGGTCTGGATGTAACCCAGGATCAGCACGAACCACGAATAGGTTTCTGCCGCCAACAGGATCACCCCGAATACCAAGTCGGTGGTGTCGTTCCAGTTCAGGGTCGAGGTGTAGCGCCACCACAGATAGCGGCACGAGATAATGGTCGACAGCACGATCAGCATCAAAGTCGGGAAACGCCCCGGCATGTGTCGCACCAGCAAGGCGATGACCAGCAGCAGGCAGATGAACATCAGCTGCGCCAGGTAGCCGAACGGTTCGGTCACGCACAGCAGGGCGAGGCTGAGGGCGAATACCGTCAGCACGCTATAGAACGCCCGCCGGGCAAACACGCTCAGGCCGCGCAGGCGTGCCGAGGCCTGGTGTTTGAAAGCACTGGCGCGGTAGCGCGCGGGTACCTGTTGCAATGCATCGATCAGCAGGCCGCGGTAGTGGCGCGCCACCCCGCCTGCCGCCCGCAGGTGCATGCGCACCGCGCCCAATGCGCGGCGGCCAGGCCTTGCTGTACGCACCTGCGGTTGGCGCCGCAGCAACAACCACAGGCTCTGGATCAACAGACGCAGCGGGTCACCCAGGGTCGGGCGCTTGCCCGCCAGCTGCGGGTACAGGCGTTGGCGCTCGGCCAGCAGCGCCTGCCAGGCGGGTGATTCCAGGCGCAGGAACAGGAAGGCCAGCCACACGCCGAGGGTGAACAGCCACGCGACCGGCAGACGCGCACCACGGACAGTGAACCAGGTATAGGCCGACAGAGGGTTCAGGGTCACGGCTGGCGCCTCGTCAGACAGCGCACCGCCAGGCTTTGCACATCCCGGCAGGCCAGGCTCTGCGGTGCGTAAAGACCCAGGGGAGCCTTGTACGCCAGCGCTTCGAGGAAGGCTTCGTCGCGATGGACCACCTGGATCGGCAAGCGATCACGAAACAAGTCACGCCACACCATCAACAGGTCGCTCTGCAAGCGGCTGGCCGGGTCATAGCGGTTGACCAGCAGCATGTCGAAGTGCTCGAGCGGACGTCGCCCGAGCAGCAGGTGGCTGGCCATTTCGGCTTCTGCCACCAGTACCCGTACATCAGTCTCGATGCCATTGCCGGTGGTATCGCCCGGCAATTGCGGCAGGTCGTACAACAGCCAGTCGAAATGCTCGGCCAGCTCGACCTGGCGAGCGGGCCATGACTGCGCATCGGGCACACGGTGCTGCGCACCGCCAGGCAGGTTGCCGTACGGCAGCAGGCACAGGCCATCGAGCACCTCGTACACGGCATCGCTGAACGGCCGCCCTTCCCGCTCGGCCAGCGCCCAGCCCTCGGACGTATCCAGCGGCAGGTTGAAGTGCAGCCCGAGCAAGTTGCTGGGGCACAGGTCAATCAGCAGCACCCGTTCGCCCACGCCCTGCAGCGCGTAGCCCAATGCAGCCAGCAAGGCGCTGCGCCCCAGGCCTCCGCGTACCCCATGCAAAGCCAGGCTGGTCATGGCGCGACCCTCTCGCGCCGGGTGACAGCCGCGTACAGCGCATCGTCGCTGCTGGCCCTGCAGCTTTCACCCAGCAATGGCCAGCGCTGCAGGGCCTGCTGAACGCCCACCAGCATCGAGATGTCCTGGTAGTTCAGCTCAGGCATGTCCAGGTGCTGGCGCAACTGGGCAATATCGTCGCTACGGTCGGACGGGTCTGCCTTGCCAGTGATCATGGGCGCTCCTTGGGGATCGGCTGCCAGTCAGGCTGGCCTTGCAGGCGCATGTAGGCGCGCCCCTGGTAATTCAGCACCTGTGCGCCAGAGGTTTCGGCAACCTGCTCGGTGGTTGGCAGGTCGGTCAGCAGGCCGGGCACATCCAGCACCTGCTGCTGGCCGAGGCCCGCATACACACGCGAGATCAGCTCGGACAGCGCCAGGTAGCTGGTGGCAGCAGTGACCCGCAGCGGCTCGTTGCGGGCAGGCTGGCCCATGCCGATGAACTTCAGGCCGACCGGCACATGGGTAATCGACGGCGTGGGAATTTCGCGCATGCCCGACAACTGCATGCGATCACCATGCAACGCGGCCCCATGCTCAGGGACAATGGCCACCACTACGCGGCGGCCACTGCCCTCCAGTTCGTCAAGGAAGGTGCCAAGTTCGCCAAACAGGCGATTGGCGCGGGTGGCATAGTCGGCCACGCGGGTACCGCCGTCGGCGGTGACGATACGGTTGCCGTCATGCAGGCTGATGCTGTTGTAGAACAGTGACACATGTTCGTCCGGGGTGCCTTTGCGTTGCCCCCACCAACGGCGCAAGACATCCAGGTCACTGGCAATCGGCGAGCCGTCGAAGCCCACCAGTGCCCGTGGGAAGTCGGTATTGCGCATGCCCGGTTGCGGCATGCGCTGCTGGGTAATGTCGCCGATGAAGTTGTCGAACCGGCCGCTGTGGTTGAGCAAGGTGTTGCTCTGGAAACCCAGCCGGGCCAGGTTCTGGAACAACAGGCACTGCTCCGGGGCCGGTTGGTACAGGCCAGCGTGCGACGACTGCCCACAGCTGGCACGCAGCACACGGATTGCGGCCGGGCCGCTGTAGGAGGTCGCCGAGTTGAACTGGTCGAAGATCACGTCCATGCGCGACAACAGTGGGTTGTCCCGCAGCCCCACGGCGGACAGGTCATCCCAGGCCAGCGAGCAGATGTTGATTACCAGCAGGTCGAACGGTTGCTCATCGGCACTCACGGCAGGGAACGCCGTCACCCGCTCGCGCTCACTGGCGAAGAAGCGCTCAAGCCAGCTGTCGAGCGTGGCATTGTCGGCTGCTGCAGTGGCAGGCGCGGGTTCGGCTGCGGTACGCGCCGCCACGCCGGGCGCCTGGCCTGCAACCAGCGACGGCAAGCCGCCGACCGACAGCCATGCCAACCCCAGCAGGCTCAGGGTGCTCAGGCGCAGCCAATGGCGTAGGTACAGGTAACCCACCAGCAACATTGCCAGCGCCCCCAGCAGGTTCCAGTTGATGAAGCGGCCCAGCAGCTCGAGCAGATAGTCCCACGAGAAGTCCAGCACCCCCGGCTGCGCCAGCAGGCGGCTGAAGGGTGGCAGCCAGGTGTCCTGGTAGAAAAGCGCGATACCGATTGGCACCGCCAGCAGTTGCCGGGCAATACGCAGCCACTTGCCCGGCAAAGGGACAAGCAGAAACGCAGCGAACAACAGGTTCGGCAGCGCCTGGAAGTCGAGCATGCCCAGCGCGACCAGCAGAAACTTTGCAAAAAAATAGAGGTTCCACCCTCCCAGTCCAGGCCAGCGGGCCAGTACCGGGAGGGTGATGGTGGTATTAGTCATTCTGGGGTTCCTGGCGTGCAGCGCGGCGGCGTACGCCCAGCGGTTTCAGGTAACGGGGGGGAAGGCGACGGCGCAACACGCCACGTAATGCCGAACACAGGCGCACTAGCAACAAGGCCAGGCCCAGCGTGACGAGTGCGGTAATGCCGACCACCTGCAGCAGTTGCACGAAGTTCATGCGCCACCCCGCTTGGCCAGGCCAACCTTGCGCGGTGCCAGCGCCGACCATGCCTGTGCAGGCAGTTGCGCCGCCGTGTCGCTGCGGGGTGGCTGCGGTAGGTTGCTGTCGAGGAAGGCCGGAGTGGCCAGGCTGTCGACGCCGGCAAGTACCTCCTGGCTGATGAACAGCTCTTTCCATGACAGCTGGAAGATGTGGTCAAGCGCTTGCTCGACCCCTTCGGAGCGGCAGGCGAACAGGAACAGGAACAGCACTTCGCCAACCACGCAGGCAATGTCGCCATCACGGCGGAATACCGTACGCGAGCAAGCCTGCAGCGGGGTCAGGCCAGGCGCCGGACGCAACACCAGCAACTGGTGGACGATTTCGCCGTTGCGCACCCCGTGCCACATGCTTTGCACGGCATCGGCGAACGCCCGTGGCGCTACCAACCCGCAGATGGCCAGCGGCCGCAGGCGTGCCAGCAAGGCGTCGAAGTCGGTTGGCAGGTGTCGACGCCAGACGTAACCCTGGATGCTCTCTACCATGGTCAGGAAGCGTGACAAGCTGGCACCGAACGGCACGATCTGGCTGGCACCACAAGCCAGCAGCAACTGTTCGTCTTGATAACGCAGGGTCGACGCCATTTCGCGCACGACCAGCTTCAAGGCGTTGCCACGCGACTGCCGCAGGTGGTGCAGCTGGCGCGCCAGGCTATCCAGACGCTGCCCACCGTCCATGGCAAAGATCACCGTGGCAGACACCGCACGGCTGGCTTTGCCCCCCAGTTCCTCAAAGCTTTCGCAGACCTGCCAGTGTTCGGAGAAGGCTGGCGCGCCTTCCAGTACCGGGCGCTGGGCCAGGCACAGCAACTCGTCACCACCGGTGTCGCTGGGTGCCTGAGGCGCGGCAGCAACGGCAAAGCCCGCGCTCAGCCGAGTCAGCTCCATGTCCCGGGTGGCGGTTTTGCCAAGCGGGTTGCTCCAGAAATGCTGCAGGTAGCGCACCCCACCTTTGCCGCGGTACACCTGCCCCAGGCCATCGAGGCACTGGTTGAAAACGCGCAGGCGCTCGACCAAGGCAGTGCTCTGCCCCCCACTGACGACCAGCAGCAACGCCGCTTCAGCCAACAATGCCTGGCGCAGCGCATTGCACCAGTGCTCGACTTCGGTATCCGCCCAGGCGTGTGCCGGTGCCAGCAGCACCAGCACACGCCCACGGGCATCAAGACGAGGCAGGTCTTCAACCAGATAACGGGTGGCTTGCGAGTTGGCCTCATACAGTGCCAGCTCGGCCGGACCGCGCGTCGCGTCGAGCGCACCCAGCACGTCATCCATGGCTTGCGCATCGGCGATCAGGGCTGCCCTGGCATTATCGGGCATGCCTTCGACTACCTGGCGGCATAGCAAGGAGGCGTCTTCGGCGGCGTCACAGGCTAACCAGTACAGTCCTTGTTGATGAAGCTGGCTGCTCTCGACGCTCAGGCCGGAAATCGCCAACAACTGCATTCCATTAGTCAAAACACTGGTTCTGCAAAAGGTAAATTGAAACGGTTTGAAGGCGGAATGTGTCACATCCTCTGCTGACGCTTTATGACTCATGTCAAAAAAACGACAAAAATGATGCGTAACACAAAGTTGCGTCAATTATACAGCATCAAGGCAGAATGAAATCAATCTGAAATGTAATGAGTTGCAAAGGTTTGTTAACAAACACCCCAAGGCCGACCTTTTCCGGGTTAAAAACAACAGTCGGCAAAGGCAAGCCGGCAGGGCATTGGCCAAGCAAGAACCGTTTTCCGGAGACAAGCATGCTGCGTATCTTTGAACGTCGGCTCGACCCCTTCCCACCCGACGAGGTACCACCGCCGCCCGTTGGCCTGTTGCGCTTCATGTGGGCTTGTACCCGCGGCGCCCGTGGCTACATCCTGGCGCTGGCGCTGCTCAGTGCCGGGGTGTCGATATACGAAGCCTGGCTATTCGCGTTCCTGGGCCAGGTGGTCGACCTGCTCGCGTCCTGGCAGGCAGGCGGTACTGTTGGCCCCGAGGAAAGCCGTGTGCTGTGGGGGATCGGCATCGTCCTGGTGGTCAGCATCGGGCTGGTGGCGCTGCGCACCATGGTTCAGCACCAGGTGCTGGCGATCAACCTGCCGCTGCGGCTGCGTTGGGATTTTCACCGCCTGATGTTGCGCCAGAGCTTATCGTTCTTTTCTGACGAGTTTTCTGGCCGGGTCACTACCAAGGTGATGCAGACGGCGCTGGCAGTACGAGATGTGCTGTTTACACTCATTGAAATCCTGCCTGGGATTGGCGTGTATTTCATCGCGATCATTGCCCTGGCCGGCGGCTTTGCCCTGAAACTGATGCTGCCCTTCATTGCCTGGGTCGTGCTGTTCGGCTTGGCCATGCTGTATTTCGTCCCCCGGCTGGGCAAGGTCGGGCAGGAGCAGGCCAATGCCCGGTCGTCGATGACCGGGCGGGTTTCTGACGCTTACACCAACATCACCACGGTAAAACTGTTTTCGCACTCCAACCGCGAAGCGCACTTTGCGCGCGCAGCCATGGAAGATTTCAAGCAGACCGGTTTTCGCCAGATGCGCCTGGTGAGCCAGTTCGAAATCGTCAACCAGGCGTTGGTGGTGGGCTTGATCTTTGGTGCCGGTGGCTACGCACTGTGGCTGTGGCACCAGGGCCAGGTTGGCACCGGGGCCGTGGCGGCAATCACCGCCATGGCCTTGCGCGTCAACGGTATGTCGCACTGGATCATGTGGGAAATTACCTCGCTGTTCGAAAACATCGGCACCGTGCAGGACGGTATGGCCACCCTCACCCGCGGCCCCAAGGTGCAGGATGTGCCGGGTGCTGCAGAGCTGGTAACCACGGGTGGCGCGGTGAGTTTCGACAAGGTCAGCTTCAACTACAACGGCGAGCGCCAGGTGCTCAATGAGCTGACGCTGCACATTCGTCCGGGCGAAAAAGTCGGCCTGGTCGGCCGCTCCGGCGCCGGCAAGTCCACCTTGATCAACCTGCTGCTGCGCTTCTACGACGTGGACAAGGGGGAAATACGCATCGACGGGCAGAACGTCGCCAAGGTCACGCAGGATAGCCTGCGCAGCGCCATCGGCATGGTCACTCAGGACACCTCGCTGTTGCACCGTTCGATTCGCGACAATATTGCCTATGGCCGCCCCGATGCTACCGAAGCACAGATCCGTGCCGCTGCGGCCAGTGCCCAGGCCGATGGTTTCATCAGCCAGCTCAGCGACCGCCAGGGCAACAGCGGTTACGACACCCTGGTGGGTGAACGCGGCATCAAGCTGTCTGGCGGCCAACGCCAGCGCATTGCAATTGCCCGGGTGATGCTGAAGAACGCACCGATCCTGCTGCTTGACGAAGCCACCAGCGCGCTGGACTCGGAGGTGGAGGTGGCCATTCAGGAGAGCCTGGATGAAATGATGCAAGGCAAGACCGTTATTGCCATCGCCCACCGGTTGTCGACGATCGCCGCCATGGACCGGCTGATCGTGATGGATGAAGGGCGCATCATCGAGCAAGGCACCCATGCCGAACTGTTGGCGAAAAAGGGTACCTATGCACGGTTGTGGCAGCATCAGAGTGGCGGGTTCCTGGGTGAGGATCAGGGCGTGGCCGAGGCTGTGGAGTAAGCAGAGGCCGGGGGCAGCCAGCGCATACCCAGGCTTCGAAAGCCTGCACAGTCAATGCACTGCGCCCCTGACGAGGTTCATAGTCGCTGCCCATCCGGTAGCACCGCCTGCACCACACTGGCTGGCTGTTGCAACAAGCCTCGGGGCAAGCGGAAGCCTTTGAAAGGTTGCTGGGTAATGGGATTGAAGGCTTTTTCAGCGTTAAGCCGATAGCGCATCACGCCATCTCCGGTCCTGAAGCTCAGGTCCACGCTGGTCGCCGTCCGGCCATTGAGCGCACCGCGGCTGAGCAAGCGGAACATCGACCACGGGCCACGGTACTCCAGGCTGCTGCTGTTGCCATTTTGCCTTAGCAAGGTGAGATTGCTGCGGACCTGCTGCCCCAAGGTATTGGGCCAGACAATACCCGTGATATGGCTTGGCCCATGGGTGTAGGCAATCAACTGGCCATCCAGGTCCAGCAGGCTGGTACGCTGGTTTGCACTGAGCCCCAAGGGCTCGATGCTGAACTGCACACTTAGCTTGCCACGCTGATCGAAGAAGGTTTCGCGGATGCGCTCCGCCAGCTCGAGCTGCTCGATCACGTCGGCACGAATCAGGGATTGCCCGTGCTGAGCGGACTGCAAGGCCTCAAGGTTGTCCTTCAGGAAAACCTTGAGATACCGATCATTAAACTGCTGCAGGCGCCCTTTCGGCCCGAAGAACGCCTCGAAGTCATCCAAAGAAGCATCGGGTGCCTTCACCACAAAGGGGTAGCGGCCTGCCAGGCGTTGCTGGAAAAAACTGTACACGTCAGCATCCCAACGTCGCTCCAGTTCGCGCAGTGCTTCAACGTTCAGCACCTGGGCAGTCTGGTCGGCGAGCTTTCTGACCTGGTGGCTGATAGGCTCCGGTAAACCTGTGGCAATACGTTGGAGGGTGCCTATCGGGTCCTGCCCTGTCATCGCAAAGCGCTGATGCACGGCCTGCAAAGCAGCCTTGCCGCGGTCCGGGCTGTCCTGTACGGCCTTGGCGTAGTCCAGCACGGCCGCAACAGCGCCAAGGGTTTCATCGTAGTAGCTCGGCTTTTCTCCTGTCGCCTGCAGCATGGCGCCAAGGCCTGCAAACGCCCGCTGGATGGCCAACGCTTGCTGTTGCTCGGGTTTTCCGGTTGCTACGCGCAGCGTACTCAGCTCACCCGATGCTTCAACAGCTGCTGGAGGCGCAAGCGAGGTGTTATCCCTGACCGTATCCAGCAGCCGTTGCAATGGTGCTGCGGGGCCGGTCAACTGCTCCAGGATCGCGACACCATGGTCCAGATCACGGAAGTCAGCCACCGTAAAAGCGGTCAGGGCGCGCCGCCAGCTGTCAATGTAATCGGCGCTGTAGAGGTTATACAGCCGCTCGGTCAGCGCATCGCGGTCGACGTCCGAATAGTCGAGTTGACTGCGCTCCCCCAATGCCCATTGATCAACCATCGCCATTTCAGCGAAGCGTTGGCTGTGCGGCTCGAAGTATTCCCTGAAGCCTTTGGCGGTGAGCATGGCGGCCAGCCGTACATCCTCATCCCCTTGCCTGGCCCCGGAAGACGGCTGGTACACCACATCGAACGCAGGCCCTACCTGGTGGCGCAGGTCCAGCCCGGCGTGCAACTGCTGGTACGATTGTTGTTTCAGCCCTGCATAGACCCGCTGTGGCAACGGCAATTTGCGCAGCGCCTGCTGCACTTCGCTGACCCGCTGGCGGTACTGCGGCAAATCGGTATCGGCATAGGCCAAGGCGTATTTCAGGTGCTGCATGAGGTCACGCTGCAACTGCCCCTGGCCAGGAAAGGCCCGTTGCCACTGACGGGCCATCCAGTCCTCGACCCATTCGGGCCGGCGGCTGTTGCGGTCCTCGATCATCCGGTAAACCCTGAGCGCGGCCATTTGTTGCTCGCTGCCAGGTGGTGCTGCGTTCATGGCATCGATCACACCACTGGCCAAGGCCGGCAAGAAACGTTTAGACAACAAGCTGAGGTACGCCTCATCAACCAAGGGACCAATGTTGCGCCCTTGATACAAGCCAAAATCGGCAACCACCGGCCAGGCCGCACGATAGTCGCCAAACACCGCGACCGCATCGCGAATCTGGTCCAGTGGCGCCAGCAGGTTGCGCCCGGTCGGATCAAGACGCATATCGACTTCGTGACCGCTGTACTCCTGGCTTTTGGCGAGCACACTGGCAGCCTTGGCGCCATTGATGTCGGCGTAACGCTGCCAGCTGGCAACGGCGATACTGAACGCCAGGATGCCTACACCAGAGCCCACCCACAGCAAGTGGCGCTTGCTGCGCGCAACCCGAACATTGTCACCCGCCAGCCCGGCTTCCTGATAGATAACCCGCCTGAATGCTTGCTGGATGAAATAGACCAACGCCTTCCCCTGTGCCTTACCTTCACGCAGGGGCAGCTTCGTCGTGTAGGGCTGAGCCGCTTCTCGGACAAAGGCATTGCGCATGTCGCCTTGCTGTACCACTGACGACCAGTACACACCACGTACCAAGGGTGGCGTGGTGAACCGGTCACTCGCCAAGGTTTCGCGCAGGAATGCCTGCAGTATGGGGCGCAACCCGATCAACTGTGCATGCAGTGAGAACAGGCGCCCGCACGGCGCTGTCTTGCCCAGTACATCCAGCCGGTCGATGACCTGCTCCTGCAATTGGGTGAGAAGCCGCCCGTAGTGCTCGTCATACTCATCCAGCCAGGCGTCGAACGCGTCAACCGCATCCAGCTTGAAGGTGAACCCCAACAGGCTTTTACGCTTGGCGGCCGGAAGCTGGCTGTAGAACTGGTCGAAGCCGTCCAGCAGATCGAATTTGGTCAGTACCACGTACAGCGGCAGGCGCGCCCCCAACTGACTGCTCACTTCGTACAGGCGTGTGCGCAACCCATGGGCCAGCGCGACGCGCTGCTCGGGCCTGCCATGCAGCAACGCCGGCAGGTCGACCACCAGCAACACTCCATTGAGCGCCCGCTGGCTTCGCTTACGCTGCAGCCAGCCCAACAGGTGCTCCCATAACCGGGCCTGGATGCCGGGCGGCGCGGAGGCTTCGGAGGGGGCGTTGGCCGCCGAGCCCACCGGTGGTTTTTGACTGATGAAAACACCGGGCGGGTCGATGATCACGGCATCGTCGCTGACCCACCAGCCTACCGGGTAGGCCATTGCTTGAGTCTGTCGGCCCCGTGCCTGGGCCTGGTCGATACGCGTCAGGGTAAAGCGCTGATCGGTGCGGTCGATGAAGCTGCTTTTACCGGACTGTTCGTCGCCCAACACCAGGTACCAGGGCAGCCGGTACAACGCGCGTCGCCCACCGGCATTGTCGAGGTACCGCTCAAGCCCCTGGCTCAAGGCCCGCTCTTGCGCCTGCACGAATGGTAGCGCGACATCCTGTTCGGCGGCCAGTGCCTGGCGGCGCTCCGCTTGCAGGCGGCGAAAGCGCGTGCGCAGCACCCCAAGCCAGCACAGAAGCGGCACCAGCACCAGCACCAGGCTTGCCACGCTGCGATGAGCCACACTTGCCAGCGGCTGCTGCTCACGCCACGTCCATTGCGGGCCAAGCCACCAGATGGCGACCAGCATCAGCAAGGCGCCAAGCCCGAGCAGCAGCGGCAGCGCCAGGCCAATGCGCGTTACCCACGGCCAGCCCCAACGTTTGAGTTGCGTCCATATTTGATTCATCGAGGCTCCTGATCCTTGTCTTGAACTGCCAACACTGGGGATGCCGCGTACTGCTGAAGCCGCTCAAACACCTCGGGCTCCCACGCACTGGCGGTGGTTTGCTGCATGGTTCGGGCAACGTTGGCGCACAGGTCCTGGGCCAGCCAGGACACACCCCGCGCGGCCAGCAGATCAGCTGCAATCACGGTGGTGTGGCAGCGCTCACGGGGAGCACGAACGCCGGCTTGCAGCCCTTGCAGCCGAAGGAGCAGCGGCTCTATGCCACCGGTTTCCAGCTGGCTGACAAGCTCCTCGCGCAGGCCGCTGAACTCCTGGGGGGTTGCACCTTGGCCAGACGGCCCTTGGGTGCCCTTGAGCCAGGCCAGGCACTGGTCGTCGACAAATACCATGCCGTCGCTGAAGCACAGCTGCTGCAGCGAGGGCATGCGCTGTACAAACCGGGCGGTGGCACAACGGATGGCTTCGGCCACCTCGCACATCGCCAGCTGTGTGGCGACGGTCGCAGCCAGAAAGCTGCCACGAATCCAGAAGGGGCAAGCCGTCAGGCTCTTTTCAATACGCTGCAGCAAGGCGGGGTCAACCGCCTTACTGGCAATGGCCTCTTCATAGAACCGCGTGATATCCAGCGGCACCGCCATCAATTCCGTACGGTTGCCCTGCCTGACTTGGGGAGCAACCTGAATGTGCGCCCACAAACCGAAACGCCGTAACTGGTAGCCGGTAGCGTCGTAAGGGTCCTGCTGGTTGATGAGCTCGGCCATGGACAGCACGGCCCGGCGTGTCTCACGCTCATTGCCCATCGACATGCGTGACACGGGTGTGGCGATGACATCGGCCAACGGTGCAGGCTTCTCGGTTGCAGCCGGCGCTTTGGGCACAGCAGCCTCGCCAACACCGTTGGCAAGTTCCGAGTACTTGCCTAGCAGGCGCTCAAGCTCGCCCAGTGCTGCCGTGTCCAGCTGTACTGTTTCCTGTTGTTGCAGGCGTTTCAAGGCAGCCTGCGCTGCCGCTGCGTGGGTCGGGGTGTAGGTAAAACGATCAAGACGCGGGAGCGCCTCGGCCAAGCGATCGATCACCAGGGCAACCAGCTTGCGCTTGCCCAGGAAGCCTTTCGGCCCCGGCTTGGGATGAGCGGCTTCCCAATAGCACTCGAGCATGCCGGCCAGCAACGCCAAGGTGCATCCCCACTGCTCCCAGCAGCCGCTACGCAACCATGCGGCACTCAGGTGCGCAACGATTCGCAAGTGCTTGCATTGCTGGCTCAGGTACTGACGGGACGCGTCTTCGATGTAGACCCAGTCGATCGAGGCTTCCTGCAGCCCACCCAGCTTGACCATCTCCTGATCAATGGCCTGATAGGTTTCGTCCTCGACATCGAACAGGCCAGCCGGAACTGCCGGATCAATCGGCGCGAGCAACCGAGTGACCTCTTCCCCGGATACCTGCGCTACCACCGACATGTGCTTCGCGCCCGGCTGATCAAGGGGGCCAGGCCTTGCGCATCGAAGGTCAGCCCGTCGACCTCGCCGTGATCACTCACAACCTCGATACGCTGGGCACCGATCAGCTTCCTGATCTGCTCGATGGCGGGCAGGCCCCGCCCGGCATCGAGCACTTGGCCGTTCTCCATCACTTGCCAGGGCGTCTCACGGGTAGACCAGCCCTCCCCGCTCAGGCGTACCTTGACCCAGCTTGCCTCGATCGGACGCCTGGCAATCAGCTGTAGCCGGGAGATGGCCTGTATGCAACTGATTGCCATGTAGGCACGTTCATCACCCGATGCGATGGCGGGCGCCGAAATCACAAGCGCTGGCGCGCCTGCCCCGTCCTGGGTCTGACTCCCGATGCGAAACGTCAGGTCATCCGGTGCCCGTTCAGCTTCATTTGCCATCACACGCAACACCGTGGGGGCCTGCTGCTCCGGTGCAGACCACTGCCGTTTTGGCGTGTACGCCGGGGTGCCAGCAGCCTGATCGAAACAGGCCAGTCGCTCGACGTTGGAAACAATCCGGGGACAGTCCCGCGTGGAGCCTGCCAGCACCGGCTGCAGACAAAACAGCAACGAGAGACCGGCGCCATATACACTGCGGTTAATCATCCTGAATTTACTCTCTGAATAGTACAAATGGCCTATATGGCGCAAAGAACTTTCCTACAAATAGATAGCAATACCCATGCGCCCGCGCGACCAATTAAAACAACTCCAGCAGAAGCCTATTACACAGTACCGAATGCACACAAACAAATATTTCTTTACATCTTAATGCTCGACCAAAGACCACTCTTGCGTGCATGGTTTTTATAGAAATTGGACAAATAATCCAACCCACTGAACATATGTAGGAATCTTCCTACAAGACCGAGACAATAATAAACACAACTAGCACCTGAACATCCTACAGCCCAACAGGGAGTTGCGTACCGATGTCTAAAAATACGGGATCCGTTGCGCCGAAAGAACGCGTCAATATCAAGTATGTCCCCGCTACCAGCGATGAGCAGGCTGAGGTGGAGCTGCCGCACAAGATGCTGGTGCTGGGCGACTTCGGCCTGGATGACAGCCGTGCGCTTGAGGACCGTCAGGTCATGCGCATCGATAAACATACATTCAACAGCGTGTTGAACGACGCCAATGTGAGCCTGGACGTGACGGTACCGTCCAGGCTCGGCACCGCCCCGGATACCGAGCTGGCCGTCCACCTGCAGTTCAGGTCCATCAACGATTTCGGGCCGGACCGGATCGCGCGCCAGGTGCCCGAGCTGAACAAGCTGCTGGCGCTGCGCGAAGCACTGGTCGCCCTGAAAGGCCCGCTGGGCAACGTCCCGGCCTTCCGCAAGCAATTGCAGCACCTGCTTAACAACGAGCAGGCGCGTAAGCAGCTCGCCCAAGAACTGGACCTGGTGCTCGAGGCGCCAGAAAAAGATTGAGACAACGGAGCGTCCCCATGCCCAAGCCAAGCAGCACCGCCATCACCACAGACGCAACGGCCGACACATTGAGCAATACCACCCTGCTCGACCAGATCATGGCAGAAACCAAACTGGTACCTGCCCAGGAGGGCTACCAGATTGCCAGGCAGGGCGTATCTGCCTTCATCACCGAAATCCTCAAGAGCAATGATCCAGATCAGCTGATCAACAAGCACCGAGCCGACCAGATGATTGCCGAGATCGACCGAATGCTCGGCAAACAGATGGATGCCATTCTGCATCAGCCTGAGTTCCAGCAGCTTGAATCATCATGGCGCAGCCTGAAACTTCTGGTCGACCGCACGGACTTCAGGGAGAACATCAAGCTTGAAATCTTGCATGTCAGTAAAGAGGACCTGCTCGACGACTTCGAAAATGCTGCTGACGTTACCTGCAGCGGTATCTACAAGCATGTTTACACCGCGGGTTATGGCCAATTCGGGGGAGAGCCGGTTGCGGCCATGGTAGGCAACTACAACTTCGGCCCCTCTTCCCCTGACATCAAGTTGCTAAGTTACATGGCCTCCGTTGGCGCCATGTCCCATGCCCCTTTTCTTGCTGCACCTGCCCCCGAATTCTTCAATTTGAACAGCTTCGAGGAGCTGCCTAACCTCAAGGAAATAAAAGACCTCTTCGCCGGCCCTCGGCATGCCAAGTGGCGCGCTTTTCGTGAAAGCGAAGACGCCCGCCACGTCGCCCTGACCGGGCCGCGCTTCATGCTTCGCTCCGCTTACCACCCGCAGGAACAACCGATCGAGAGCTTCAACTACAACGAAGACATCGCCGGGCAGCACGACAACTACCTGTGGGGCAATTCTGCTTTTCTGTTAGCCAGTTGCATCAACGACAGCTTCGCCCGCTACCGCTGGTGCCCGAACATCATCGGCCCCCAATCCGGCGGTGCTGTCGAAGACTTGCCGGTCCATCTGTACGAATCCCTGGGCCAGTTGCAGGCCAAGATTCCTACCGAGGTGCTGATATCCGACCGCAAGGAATTCGAACTGGCCGAAGAGGGCTTCATCGCCCTGACCATGCGTAAAGACAGCGACAACGCCGCGTTCTTCTCCGCCAACTCGGTACAAAAGCCCAAGCACTTCCCGAAAACCCCTGAGGGGCTTCAGGCACAGACCAACTACAAGCTGGGTACCCAGTTGCCCTACCTGTTCATCGTCAACCGGCTCGCCCACTACATCAAGGTGCTGCAGCGCGAGCAGATCGGCAGTTGGAAAGAGCGCCGTGACCTTGAGTCCGAGCTGAACAAATGGATCAAGCAGTACGTCGCCGACCAGGAGAACCCGTCTGCCGACGTTCGCAGCCGCCGGCCGCTGCGTGCCGCCCGTATTGAGGTCTCGGATGTTGCGGGTGACCCGGGCTGGTACCAGGTTTCGCTCGCCGTACGCCCGCACTTCAAGTACATGGGCGCGAACTTCGAGATTTCCCTGGTCGGGCGGCTCGATACGCAATGAGTGGTCTTTTTGATCGCCTGATGGTGGACCAGTGCACCCGCCGAGAGGCCTCCCGACGGGAGAGCGCTTCCCACAAGTTCGCCGCCATCAAGCGCCACCTCGAAACGCTGCTGAATGCCCGCCAGGGGTGCTCCCAGAGCAGCCCTGAGCTGGGCCTGCGCGACTTCAATGGGCATGACGTGAGCAACGGCGACTTGCTTGTGCAGGTGAGCGCGGATATCCGCCGCACCCTCCAGCGCTTCGAGCCGCGCATACAGGTACGCACGCTCAACGCAGTGCCCGATACCCATGCCCCGCTGGAGCTGCATTTCAGGCTGGATTGCCTGGTACAGGTCAACAACCACGCAGAACAGCTGCAACTCGAGCTGCTGGTCGATGGGCACAACCGCTACACGCGCGTGAGGTGACCGATGTCTCTGAGAGACCGTTTCAGTGAAGAACTGCGTTACCTGCACGAACTGGGGAACGACTTTGCCAAGGACAACCCACAACTCGCGCGGTTGCTTGGCAAAGGTGCCAGCGACCCCGATGTCGAACGCCTGATGGAAGCCTTTGCGTTCCTGACCGCCAAGCTACGGCTGAAGCTGGAAGACGACTTGCCAGAGCTGACCCATCCCATGCTGCAGTTGCTGTGGCCGAACTACCTGCGGCCGCTGCCCAGCGCGACGATCATCAAGTTCAGCCCGGTGAGACAATCCCTCAGCCAGTCACAGCGCATCCCAAAGGGGTCGCGGCTGTTCTCGAAACCGGTAGACGGCGTGGCCTGCGAGTTCCGCACCTGTACAGCGGTCAACATTCATCCGTTCGAGATCGACACGGTCGCAGCCACCCAGACATCCGACAGTTCTGTGATCTGCATCGGCCTGCAATCACTGGTCGAGCGGCCGTTGAACAGCCTGGGCTGTACCAGCCTCGACTTTTACCTCAGCGGCGATGCCCGAACCGCTCGCACGCTTTACCTGTGGGTTTCTCAATACCTCAAGCATGTCAGCGTGACCATCAACGGCGAGGTTCGTCGGCTGCCGGCAAACAGCATCGCTTTCCCAGGGTTCAGCCCCAACGACGCCTTGCTGCCTTACCCACAGAACGTCTTTGATGGCTATCGCATCCTGCAGGAGTACTTCGCGTTCCCTCAACGCTTCCACTTTTTCAGCGTTACCGGCCTGGAAAAAATCTGGCCAGCTCATGACAGCCAGCAGGTAAACCTCGAATTTCACTTCACGCGCCAGCTACCCGACTCGCTGCGTGTCGGCAAAGCAGATTTCAACCTGTTCTGCGCACCTGCGGTCAACCTGTTCCAGCACAGCGCCGAGCCCATCGACCTGTCCGGCAAGGACGCCATGGTTCCACTGAAGCCCAAGGGCACAGCGCCGCACGGCTACGAAATCTTCAGTGTCGACCAGGTGATCAGCACCCGAACGACGACTGACGGTAACACCGGTGAGCACCTTCGGACCTTCCGTCCCTTCGAGTCCTTCGCCCATGAAATCGAGCACGTCCAGGGGCGCACGGCGCTGTATTACCGCTGCCAGCTGGAAGAGTGCCTGCACGGCAATGGCGTCATGCATCGAATCGCCTTCGTCCGCGCCGACGCCAACAGCTACATAGGCGAGCTGGAAACCGCGTCCATCGACCTCACCTGCACCAATCGGGACCTCCCGCTGGCGCTGGGCATTGATGACATCAACATTCTGACCGAACTTACGCCGCCTCTGGCCACCTACACCAATCTCTGTACACCCACCCGCCCCTGTCGCCCGGTGCTGGACGGCCAGTTGCAGTGGGCATTGATCTCCAACATGTCGCTCAACTACCTGTCCTTGCTCTCGGTAGAGCCGCTGAAAGCGGTGATCCGCGCCTACGACTTCATGGCCCTGCACGACATCCAGCAGGCACGCACCACCCGTAAACGCCTGGAAGGTATGCGCGACATTCATACGCAGCCCATGGATTGGCTGATCAAGGGGCAACCCATTCGCGGCCTGCACACCCGGCTGAAACTGGACCAGACCGCCTTCCTCTGCGAAGGCGACTTGTACCTGTTCAGCTGTGTGCTCGCTCATTTCTTCGCCCTGTACGCCAGCATCAATTCCTTCCACCAGCTGGAAGTGATCAACACCACCAATAACGAGCATTACACATGGCCAATACAGACCGGCAAGCAACCGCTGATCTAGCCGACAAGTTGCTCTGCGAAGCGCACCAGTACAACTTCTTCCAGTTGCTGGAGCGGTTGCACGGGCTGCATGGCGATGACCTGGAACCCCGTTGGCCGGACAAGGCCACCCGGCGGCGCGTGCGCCTGGCCTGCGACCCACGGCTGACCTTCCCTGTTTCGGACGTGTACAAAGCCCAGCGGATGCCCGCTGAGGAAGCGCGCTACCGCATCATTGCCACATTCCTGGGGTTGCACGGCACCGATTCGCCATTGCCCACCTATTACCTGGAACAGGTGGCGTATGAACATGCGCATGGCATCGGTGTACGGCCGGCCTTCTTCGACTTTTTCAACCATTACCTGCTCAGCCTGTTGCACCGTATCTGGCGCAAGTACCGCTATTACATCCGCTTCCAGCCAGGTGCCAGTGACGGGTTCTCGCAGTACGTGTTTGCCCTGCTGGGGCTTAACGACAAGCAGTTGCGAGGGGACACGGCGCTGCCCTGGAGCCGCCTGCTCAGTTTTGCCGGCGTGATCGCCAGCCGCAGCCGAGCGCCGGGCACTGTAGCCGGCATCATTGCGCACTGCTTCGACCTCAAGCAGGTGCACATCCGCGAGTTCGAGACGCGATCAGTCGTCACGCCGTCCAGGCAGCTTGCAAGCCTGGGGCGGACCAACGGCCAGCTGGGCAGCACGTTCATGATTGGCAGCCGCACGCGCACCCGCAGCAGCAAGTTCACCATCGTGATCAGCGAACTCGACCAGACGCAGCTGCGGGACTTGCTGCCCAGCGGCATCAACTTCGGCCGTTTGCGTGCACTGATCGACTTTCTGCTGCGTGACGGGCTGGCCTATGACCTGGAGCTGCGCCTCAAGCAGAGCGCGTTGTCACCCTTCTGCTTGCACCGCAGCCAGGGCGCATACCTGGGCTGGACCAGCTTCGTCGACGACCGGCATGGCCAGATCAGCCCGGTTGTACGCATCCGGGGGGCGCTCATGAACACAGTCACCTTGAGCATCACCAACCTCGACCAACTGCAGCACGGCGTTACTGCTCGGCACCTGTTCGATTGCAAGGGCGGCACCATCGGCAGTGGGCGAGCAAACTGGCAGATCAATGACCGCGATCAGACCGTTGCGCCCATCCACTGCGAAATCCGCTGGATCGAAGGCAGCTTCTGTGTGATCGACCACTGCCACCGTACCTACCTCAATGGCAGTGCCAACAGCCTGGGGCCGCTTCCACCCAGACGCCTGGTTGAGGGTGACCAGCTTCTCATTGGTACCTATCGGCTACAGGTTCAGTACTCCCAGGATCAGGCCTGCACGCGCTCGCTGGAGGACCTGTTCAACCCGGACCCGAGGGTGCTCGACCGCCTGATAGCGGAAGCGCCTGCACCCGCTTGGCCGGCACAGCCTTCTGCCCCCCAACCAGCCGTCGAGATCTGCTCGGTCTTCAAAGCAGCCATGGGGAATGACCCTCTGGCAGCGCTGGACGCGGCAGACGGTGAAGGGGCACTCCGAGAAAGCCCGCTGCAGCGCCTGATTGCCGGAGCATACCCATGAAACCTCATCCACTTCTGCTCGCCTCCCTGCTGCTTGCGCTGGTCGCGCCCACCGGCTGCACCTCTTTGAGCAGAATGAGCCAGGTGGCCATGGACCACTCGTTGCCCATCGGGCCGCCCAAGGATCACCCGACCGAGGTCGCATTCAGCATCAATGCCAGCCCTACCCTCAACGGCAATCCGGACAGCCTTGACGTCGCAGCCGATCAGGATCGCGCCCTGGAGCCCAGCCCCTACGCTGTGACCCTGAGTGCTGGCGACCCCTATGCGTTGACCGAAAAAATCGGGGTTCTGTTCGAATACCTACAAGCGCAATTCCCGGCCATGTCCCCCGTCGAGCTGGACGAAGGAGACGAAAGCGACCCGGCTCGCTCGCCCCTGGAAGAAAGCGGCCCCGGCAGCTACGACGACCCTCAGGTGGCGTTGACCTTGCCGCACACCACAAGCGTTGCCTCAGCGCTGGTCGCCACGCCCATTGCCATCACGATCCTGCAACTGCGCGACGACTCACTGCTGCGCAACACCGTGTACCAGCTACTGGAGCAGGACCCGGCCAAGGCGCTGCGCAGTACCTATATCCGTAGTGACGACTACCTGCTGCGCCCTGGCCAATTCAAGTACATCCCGTTCGAACCCATCCACGCCGAAACCCGCTTCGTCGCGGTGATCGCCGACTACCGAGGCCATGAAAACGCCAGTTGGCGGCAAGTACTGCGCATTCCGCCGCGTGGCCGCCAGATCATGCTGTCGGTGTTGGTCAACGACACGCACATCGTGCTCAAGGAAGAAGACTGATGGCGCCTCAACACCCTTTGCCCTTCCTGCTTACTCACGCTGACACGGAGCGCCCATGAGTTCACGCAATCCCGTTCTCTGGCCCGAAGGCCTGTTCGTCAAACCACAGCATTTCCAACAGGCGGCCAGGGCCAGCGAAGCAGCCCTGCACCAGCGCCTCGCCAGCCTCAATGCAGCCTTTTACGGCTTCAGCGAACTTCAGTTGAACGACGAATACCTGAGCCTGGGCAAAGTCGCCATCACCCGGGCGCGAGGTGTGATGCCGGACGGCACGGTGTTCGACATTCCCGCCGACCTGCCGCCACCGCCGCCGCTGGAAATCGGCGACGACGCGTGCCAAGACAGTGAGGTGTATCTGTGCCTGCCGCTGCGTACCGATGGCGGCCGCGAAGTGAGCTGGCCCGACAATGCAGCCAATTTCCGCTATACCGCTCAGGTACAGGAAATCAAGGATACCCACTCCGCTGACGGTGACCTGGTGCAGGTAGACCTTGCGGTGCCCAACCTGCAGCTCAAACGCAAGACCGAAGACAGCAGCGCCTACACCCGCCTGGCCCTGGCACGTATTCTGGAACGGCGCCCCGACGGCAGCCTGCAACTGGACGAAGCGTTCTACCCCACCAGCGTTTCGGTGCGGGCGGTGCCAGCGCTGCAGCGGTTTCTAGAGGAAATCACCCATACCTTGCGCGAGCGGGCGCGCGGCCTTGCCACGCGGATTGGTGCCTCGGGCCAGTCCGGGATCGCCGACATTCGCGACTTCAACCTGCTGCAGGCCATGAACCGTTGGTGGCCATGCTTCCAGCATCTGGCCAGGCAAGCGCAAACGCACCCCGAGCAGCTGTACCTGTGCATGAGCCAGGCCTGCGGCGAATTCGTCACCTTCACCGACCAGAACCGGCTGCCGCAGGAGTACCCCGCCTATCACCACACCGCACTGCGCACGTCTTTCAAACCGCTGGAAGATACCTTGCGCCGGTCTCTGAGCACCGTCTTGCGGCCACGCGCTGTTTCACTACCGCTGGAGAGCGAACAATTCGGCGTGATGACGACCACGCTGGAAGACCGCCGGCTGATCGACGAAGCCGACTTCATCCTCGCCGTGCGCGCCAGCATGCCACCACAGGCGTTGCGCCAGATGTTCATCCAGAAAGCCAAGATCACCTCACTTGAGTCACTGAATGACCTGGTGCCGCTGCAATTGCCGGGCATCCCTTTGCTGCCATTACCCGTGGCGCCCCGCGACCTGCCCTTCCATGCGGGTTTCAGCTACTTCGAGCTGGACCGACGTGACCCGGCCTGGGCGTGCATGAGCAAGGCGAATGGCTTCGGCATCCACATTGCGGGCGACTTCCCAGGGCTTGAACTGCAGTTCTGGGCGATCAGGAGTGAGTGACATGGGAAAAGACAACAATACGCCCACCGATGAAAACAACGCTGCAGTCAACGCGCTTGATTCAACCCTTCAACAGCCAGTACCCGCCCCCCGGGCTGCAGCAACCAATGGGCAAGCATCCACGGACAAACCTGAGCCAGAGCCCGTTTCCGAAGGCTACCCCGCTGACCCGGAATTTCAGCTGCGGGGCGGCTTCGCCAACCTGATGCTGGATGCCGCATCACCGTTGTTCGGCTTGGTCATACGCCTGCGTACGCTGGACGAGCTGCCGAACATCCAGGACGTGCACCAGCAAGTACGCAGCCAGATCGACAACATTCAGGAAGAAATGCGCCAGCACGGTTACGAGCCGGCTCAGTTGCTGGCGTACTCCTACGGTCTGTGCCTGTTCATAGACGAGGCCGTTATGGAGCGGCCCTGGGGCAAGAGCAGCTGCTGGAGCCAGGAGCCGCTGCTCAGCATCTTCCACGACGAGACCTGGGGTGGGGAAAAAATCTTCACCGTGATTACCCGCCTGATGCAGGAGCCCAAGCGTTATCAGGACGTACTGGAGTTCATGTACTTCGCCCTGTGCCTTGGGCTGAAGGGCAAGTACGCGCTCGCGCCGAAAGGCGAAGAAACACTCAACGCATTGATTCACCAACTGCACGGGATCATCCGCGAACTGCGCGGCCCTACCCCCGAAGAAGTCTGCGACCCCTACACCAATGTGGCCCCACGCAACTTCCGCATGAGCCGGCAATGGCCCTGGTGGAGCCCCTTGGTGATTTCCGCCATCGCCATGGCGGTGGCCTACGGGATCTACAGCTACCGCCTGCACCTGATCACAACCGAGGTGCTGGAGTCGCTGAACGGCATTTTGCAGCAATAGCCAACCGTGTCACAGCACCACTGAGTTCAACGAATTCGCGAGGTTTTTGCCTCGCTGACAAGCCCATCGTTTCCGATGGCCACGCCACCTGTGGTGCGCGTGCTTTACCCACATGGACGCAGGAGTAACTGCCATGCCAACACCCGCTTACATCAAGATCGTAGGCCAGACCCAAGGCAACATCACCGCTGGCGCCTTCACCGCTGACTCCGTCGGCAACGTGTTCCAACAAGGCCATGAAGATCAGATTCTGGTTCAGGAAATCAAGCATGAGGTGACTACGCCCACTGACCCCCAGAGCGGTCAACCGAGTGGCCAGCGCGTGCATAAGCCTTTCATATTCACCAGTTCACTGAACAAAGCTACCCCCCTGATGTATCAGGCACTTGCCAACGGCGAAATGCTGCCAACGGTCGAGGTCAGCTGGTATCGCACCTCGTCGGAAGGCAAACAAGAGCATTTTTTCACCACCACGCTCGAAGACGCCACCATCGTCAGCATCAATACCGTGCTTCCCCACGCACTCGACAAAGACAATGAAAACTACACCCAACTGGTTGAAGTATCGCTGGCGTATCGAAAGATCACGTGGGCTCACGATGTAGCCAACACCGAAGGCTCTGACGACTGGCGCGCACCCGCCGCCTGACCTGTGCAAATGCCCCGGGCAGGCCATGCCCGCCCGGGCTTTGTGTTGATTCAGACGGCGGACAAGGATCTTTTATGCCTAGCCAATCTGATTTGCGCTACAGCTTTGAGGCACTCGTTGGCAAAGCTGCATTCGAAGTGGTGTCGTTCGAACTCCGCGAGGGCATCAGCGCACCCTTTGAACTGGAGCTGAAACTGATCAGCTTCGAAAACGACATCGACTTCGGCCATTTGCTCGACAAACCCGTGCTCTTCACCATCTTGGACGGAGAACGCCCGGTACGGTACGTGCACGGCCTTGTCAGCAGCTTCAGCCAGGGCGAGAGCGGCTTCTACCGCACTTACTATCACGCCTTGGTCGAACCGCAACTGGCCCGCGCAAGGCTGCGCTCGAACTGGCGCATCTTCCAGCACAAGACCGTTCCGCAAATTCTCGAGCTGATGCTCAAGCGTCAAGGCATCGACCAGTACGAACTACGCGCCAGCATGGACCATCAGGTGCGCGAATTCTGCGTTCAGGCCGGTGAGACGGACTTGGCGTTCATCGCCCGCCTTGCCGCTGAAGAAGGCTTCGTCTACCGCTTTGCGCACAGTGAAAAGCTGCACAAGCTGATCATCACCGATCGGCTGCAGTCCCTCGGCCTGATCAGCCATGGCGCCATCAAGGCCGACCATGAAGACGAGGGTTTCGGCGATGACGACGAGCCTGTAGGCCCTGACAGCGTCCTGTACCAAGCGAACAGCGGTGGCGATCAAGCCATACCCTGCCTTCGCCGCTTGCGCTACAGCGAGCAGGTGCGCACCGCTCGCCAGGTGCAGCGCGACCACACCTTCACCCACCCGGCCTACCGCCAGGAGCACAGAGCCGCCGGGCCCTTCCTGGAGCATCAGAGCAAAGATTACGAATACTTCGATTACCCAGGCCGCTATAAACGCGATGCCGTGGGCAAGCCGTTCACCGAAAACCGCATCACAGCGCTGCGCCATGATGTGCGTATTGCCGAGGTCCAGGGCGATGACGTGCGCCTGCAACCGGGGCTCAGTTTCACCCTGACCGACCACCCGCGCGAAGACCTGAATGTGCATTGGCGGGTCAGCACGGTCCACCACGAAGGCAGCCAGCCCACCAGCCTGCAGGAAGAAGCTGCCGGGGCCGACCAGGGCACACGTTACGAGCAAAAGGCGGTACTGGTGCCAGGCAGAACCGAGTGGCGCCCAGCTCCGTTGCCCAAACCACGCGTTGACGGCCCGCACATGGCCACCGTCGTCGGCCCGCCTGGCGAGGAAATCTACTGCGATGAATGGGGCCGGGTAAAAGTCAGTTTCCCCTGGGACCGCGAAAGCCAGAACAACGAGTTCAGTTCGTGCTGGCTGCGGGTGTCTCAAGGCTGGGCGGGTGGCAGCTGGGGCTCGATGGCCATCCCCCGGATCGGCCAGGACGTGATCATCCATTACGTCAACGGCGACCCCGATCAGCCGATGATCACCGGCCGTACTTACTGCGGCAACCAGCTGCCACCGTACGACCTTCCCCGTCACAAGACCCGCATGACCATCAAGAGCCAGACCCACAAGGGCGATGGCTTCAACGAGCTGCGCTTCGAGGACGAACTGGGCCAGGAGGAAGTGTTCATTCATGCCCAGAGGGACCAGAACAATGTGGTCAAGCATGATGAGACTACGCAGGTCGGCAATGACCGCAAAGAGCAGGTCGATAACGACGAATCGATCCTGATCGGCCACGACCGTACGGAAACGGTTGGCAATGACGAGCGCATCACCATTGGGCAGGATGCCGCGCTCGACATCGGTAGAAACCACACGATCAGGATCGCCAAGGACCGTGTCGAAAACATCGGCAATCACCGTCACGATCAGATCGCCGCCAATCACCACACCCGTATCGGTGGCAACTTCGAGCAACGGGTCGAAGGGCATGCCGAGCTGGAAGCCCGTGGGGATATCCGCAGACGTACTCGCCGTTATGAACTTCGAGCATCGGAAGCCGTGGTCATCCAAGGCCCTGGTGGCTCCATTCGAATCGACGAAACAGGCATCACACTGGACAGCCCGACGATTCGCATCACCGGCCAGATGCTCAAGTCGGCAAATGGAACGACAAGCCCCTTTTCCATCAGCAGTGCACCGAACACTGGCAAGCCGCTGGAGCGCCTGTGTGGGCGCCGCCCTGATGGCTCCTGTCCCCTACCCGATTGCCGCTGTATCCGAGGGCAAGTCCAATGACCACCTTGTCATCACCTCCTCCGCGCAGCGAAGACTTCGCTCACAACTGCCGCTTTCTGCTGCTCATGACCAGTGCAATCGAGAACTGGGCCTATCGGCCCATCCCGCAGGAAGGTGAACTGGTTCCTGCTTATGCCCCATCGGTACTCGACCTTATAAACGCTGTCAGCCGAAATACTCAAAAGGCATGGTTATGGAAGAACAGCGCCCTGGATGACCGTCATGAGTTTGGGCCTTTGCTGGTGGACGTTGCAGACGCTCACGAGCTGCTTGCCCATGCAATCACGACCTGGATGCCTATCGGTGGAGCCATCGCGCTGGATGCCGAGGTTGGCCTGGCAGCGCTGGCAGACCACTTCACCAGCCTGGTGCAGGTCGTGCTCCCTGACCACAGCGTTGCCACTCACCATGTCACACCGGACCATCTTGCAGCCTGGCTGAATGCGCTGGACGACGACCATCGCAAGGCCTGGCTTGGCCCGGTGTCTCGGTTGGCATGGCGAGTCAACTGGGGGCCGGCTCATGAATGGAAAACACACGAAAACAAGCCGATTGCTGCCCGCTCAAAATCAGAACTGCCTTTGACCCTCCAGCAGCTTGAACTTGATCGGCTGCAAGCAGGCATGCACGAGCACTTTGTCCTCTCATTGGCACATGAGGTCTTGGCCATGCCGCCCCATGCCAACCATACCTTGGCGGACATACGCCTATGGATAGAAACACTCCTGCCGCAACTGACAGCCCTCAATTTCCGGAGCGAGGAAGTTGCGGGCCAATTCATTCGGCTGATAGCCGGGCACATGTGGCTGATGAGCAATGACAAGGCGGGAAAAATCTACACCAACCTCGAAGAGTCGCCCCAGGCCCGCCTTCGCGAGCTCCAGGCACTGGTCGAAAGCAAGGAGCCTGCCCATGACTAACGCCTCCGTAAGCAGCGCCACCTCCGGCCCTGCCTGCAGCGCTCGCGTGCCCATCCTGCCAGTGCGCTACGCCATCGTGCCCCGCACCGCCGACGCCCCCGCCTGCCGCTATGCCGATGCAGGCTTCAACCTGGAACAAGGCTTCCCCACGCTGCAGCACTCGGCCTACACCCTCCGCGCTTTGCGCCCGGGCTATGTCTACGTGTTCATGAAAGGCCCTCGGGGCGAAAAGCTGGTCATTCACGAGTACGTCGGCGCGGGCCTCTACAAGGAGCTGCGCTATCAAGGGCTGGAGGACTACCACCGCCGTGAGCGCTACCTGTCCGGCCAGAGCACCGGCTGGGTGTGGGCCGACACCTGCCAGGACACCGCCGAGGAAGTGTGGATCGGCTACAGCCCGCACCTGTGGACCAACGCCATCACCGCCCGTATCACTGGTTCGGCAGCCCTGCGCAAACGGCACATGCGCCAGCTGGACATGGCCGAGCTGGTGAGCGGCAACCAGGCGCCGTCCACCCAGCCCCATGTGTTGCCAGTGAGTGCCCTGCAAACCTGGGTCGAAGACTTCAAGCCAACCGAGCGGCGCATGCCGCTGACCTGGAGCAGCGACCCGGTCACCGAAACCTTGCCCATCGGCAACCTCCATGCCATCGCCCGGCACTACCCCTGGACCCAGCCGAAAGTGCCAGTGGTGGTGGCGCTCGCCGACGCCGAAGGCATGGCCCTGGACCTGAGCCTGTCTGTCTCGGCCTACCAGCATCAACTGCGTGACCTGATGCCGGCCGAGCAACTGGAGCACACAAAACCTGCCCAACCTCCCGAGCAGGAGCGCGTGCCGGCATGCTACCGGCTGGATGCCGAACAGCTCAGCCCGCAGAGCCGCGACTTTCACCATCGCAACCTGGTCGCCATGTTGCTGAACAAGACGCTGGAAAGCCTGTACCCGGCGGATGCCCCTTCGCCGGAACTGGCCGCGTTCAGGCTGGGCACGTCACGCCGGGGGCCCGCCCTGTCGCCGGCCGAGTCACATTTCCAGGCCCTCACCCATGAAGACTATTCCCCCAATGGTGCGCGCCTGGCGCAGCGCCTCGATGTCGACAAATACCGGCGCTTCCTCGCCGAACGCGACGCGCTGGAACGACGGATTGCCGCCCTGCGCAACCTGGCCTTGCAAGCCAGCAACGATCATGACGCCTGGCTGGCGACGGCCGAACCCCAACACATTGATAACCCCTACAGCCTGGCTGCGGCACTGGCCTGTTACGACCGCGACGAACGCACCTCCGCCCGCGGTCTGGAAATCTCACTGGCGTTGCTGATTCACCCAATGGGCCAGCCGACACCCGGCACAGAAGATCATGACCGGCGTTTCAAACGCCTGGAGCAATGGCTGGACCAGCACGACAGCCCGCTTTACACCGCCTTGGCGCCGTTCAACCCGTTCAAGGACAAAGCCGATTCGATCGGCACCTTGTTCGGCGCCAGCGACAACGTGATCGAAGGGCTCGCCGGTCGCTTCCCGGCCATGGCGGATATCACCGACCTCACCGCCCAGTCGGTCAATACCGTGGTGCTCAAGCGACTGCGCGGGCAGACCCGATGGGATGCCAGCCATGGCCTGCGGCGGCAGGTGCAGTTGGCAGCGCGGGAGGCGAATGCCGAGAAAGCGCTGGGGTTGCTGGCGGCGCGCTATCGAATCACCGAGCAGGCCATTACGGAAAATCCCTTTAGCCAGGAGGTGCAGCGGTATTTGAAGAGCGGCATGGCGCAGGTTGAAGAGATGAAAGCGTTGCGCATCTCGGGTAGCCGCACAGTGTCCATCGAGCTGACCACCACTGCGCGTGCGAAACCCAACTTCCTTGGGTTACTCACCTCGGGCGGTGGTGGTGGTTTAAACGCGGGGATGCTGTGGTTCAACATCTTATCGCTCAAGACGGCCTACAACAGCCTGCAAAAGAGCGATGCACCGGAATACACCCTGGGGTTCGCTTCATCTGTTTTCGGGGTGATTGGTGCAGCGGCGGCGACATTGGTCAGCGTGCGGGCGACGCAAAAGGCCATGATGTTGAAGTGGATCTCAACGGCGCCAGGCATGGCCTTTGGTAACGGCATCATCAACTTTCTGACGAGTAATCTTTTCGCGCGGGCATCAGGCTACCCGGCGATAATAATGGGGTTTTCCTCAGATATTTTTAAGGCAATACGTCAATGGCAGAACGGCAATCTTATTTCAGGCTTATATACAGCGGCTGCCAGCGCGACTACTGCTTTAGGTTCGATTCTTGTTCTAGAAGGAAGCCTTGCCATCGCAGGCACGACAGTCCTCATTCCCTTTGCAGGCTGGACAGCAGCTGGAATCGCCTTGATCGGAGCAACTTTGATCGGTGGAGGTCTATTCCTCTACTCAAAAGCTCACTCCCGGCTTCACAGCCCTTTAGAATTATGGGCCAGCAGAAGCATCTTCGGGACAAGGGAAAACGATGGAGAAATACGGGATAATATAAAGTTAGACTTTGATAAAAAATTGCCACCCTTTCGCCACATCCACGAAGAAATCAAGTCATGGCAGATTGAATTTTTCTCACCGAAAGCATTGTTGGCACCGTACTCTGAGCAGCTCGGCTTAGGCGCCCTAACGACACATTTGGATATAAATAACAAATGGCCAACACCTGACTGGGCAACAATTATCCATACTCAGGTCACTAAACAAAACGCAACACTCGAGCTAACTATACTTTTACCAGAATTCGTAGTAGGTCAAAGCGAATGGTCAGGGAGTTTAGTGAGCCAGAATCTCGACAGACAGACAACCCCACTCCAAATAAACCCTGACTGCCATATCACCCAAGCAGGTTTATTACTTCATTACAAAACTGATGCTAGACAAATCAGGTCTGCCACGCTAACGATTAATTACTATGCCAACCAAGGACTGGATGACGACACTCCTTCTACTACCACTATTCATCTGGAACGCTAAACCTATGGCGACTATCTGGCTTTTTAAACAAGCCCACACTTCAGGATTCAAGCCAAAAATTTCCGGACAACTTATTCAAACAACCAGTTCACACTTATGCCTGCGCAACCCTTGGGTGTCCGACTCTGTATTCATGGGAAAAATCTACACTGCCATGTTTCTATTTACCTGGGTATTATCATGTTACAATCTCATTAATGAAAATATAGACTACTCAATCAACGGCGGCGACATTTTCGTTGCCATCCTGATCTCACTCCCCTTTATTTTTACCCCATTCTTAGCCTACAGAATACTTTTCATAAAAAACTTATCGAACATATATTTAAATCGACACACAAAGAAAATCTACTATAAGCGATTCAAAAAACTCATAATATTTGACTGGAGCCAAGTCGCAGGCGGTCTTTTCAGTCGCACAGAATTCGGCGGCTCCTCCTTCACCACCAGCTATGCCCTCGCCTTCGCCCCCCGCCGCGAAGACGGCAGCCTGCACCAAAAAGACTGCCTCTGGGTCGACAGTAACGAACCCACCGAACCCGGCGTCAAGCATGTCGCCGAGGTATGGGAATACCTCCGCCACTTCATGGATCACGGCCCGGACAAACTCCCTCCGCCCGGTGAACCCAACTGGTGGCACAAGCCACTGCACGCCATCTGCCTGACCCCGGCAGAAGCCTGGCGCCACTATGCACCTTGGCGAACCGGCGAGCCCGGTGAAATGCAGGGTAAAAAGAACTGGCAATTGCCGTTCTGGGCCGTGCTGTTTCCCTACAACCTCTCCGTCGCCCTCTGCTGGTACGGCATCTGCCGCCTGTTCAACGTCCGAGCAGCGCCACCGCCTCCCGAAGCATTTGAGGAAGCCCCCATTCAACCCGGCAAAAGGAAGCGCAAATGAAACCCATCGTACTGGTAGGCCATCGTCATAGCTGCCCGCTCCATGGCGAAGGCACCGTGGAAACCGGCGCAAATGCAACATTCGTGGATGGCAAGGCCGTCGCTCGTGTGGGCGATCGCATCAGTTGTGGCGCCGTTATCGAAACCGGCGCTGCCTGCACGATCATCGAGGGCCACCCCGCAGCAAGGGAGGGTGACACTACCAGTCATGGAGGGACCTTGATCGAGGGGGACCAGGGTTGGCTCATTGATTGAAATCCACTACCGGCCACCGAGCCGGATGCTGAAGCCTGTCAGTCAACAGGTTTGGGCCGTCCAGCGGCCCAAAAGGCAAGCAAAGCCACCTTTCCGGGTGACCCGTTCTCGCATCCAGGGCGCCAGCCCGCAAACTGCGCCATGTCTGCGTCAATCCAGCACTGGCCGAAGCAACGCCTGCGCCTCATACAGGGTCGGTAAATACCGCAACCGTATCTCATCAATACTCAACCGCGATGCATGAGTAGTGATGGTCAGCGTGGCTTTCAACTGGCCGGCCCGCCCCAGCAATGGCACCCCCAGCACCCGCATACCGATTTCATATTCCTGATCAACGATACAGAACCCCTGCCCCTTCACGCGCTGTAGCTCAGCGTCCAGCTGCGCCCGGTCTGTCAGTGTGTAAGGCGTCAACGCCCGCAGCGGGTGACGGGCAAAGTATTCGTCCCGCTCCCCCTCATCCAGCCAGGCCAGCCAGATTCGCCCGCTGGCCGTGCAATACATCGGTACCCGCGAGCCCGGCCTGATCGACAAAGACGCCACATGGCTATACCGGCTACGCACCAGATGGATGATCTCATCGCCATCGCGGGTACCCACCGATACGTGCTCCTGGGTCTGCCGCGCCACCTGTTCAACAATCGGCCGCAGCATGCGCGGCAGTTGCGCTGAGTCCACATAAGCCTGGCCGATACGCAAGGCCTTGGGGGTCAGCCAGTAATCACGGCTGTCAGTTTCGGCAAAGCCCTCATGCACCAAGGTCAGCAGAAACCGCCGCACCGCACTGGACGTAAGGCCAGACAACCTGGCCGCCTGCGGCACACTCAGGCGCGGCTGCTCGGCGCTGAACAGTTGCATCAGCGCCAGGCCTTTCTGCAAGCCCGCGATCAGGTCACGGGGATGGATGGCAGGTGTGTTCATGCATTCGACTCGCTACCAGAGGAACAAAAACAGCCGATTACTGCGATAACCGGATCATGACTGCGATTATCGCATTAAGTGGCCGCTTGGCGCATTGTTGCCCACGCCCCTCTGCCTCACCCTTGGCGCCATAACAACGCCAATAAGGAGGTCAGCATGATTCGAGGTTCCACTGAACTGGTCGCCATCGTCGGTTCGCCCATCGCCCAGGTGAAGTCCCCGCAAAACTTCAACACCTGGTTCAACCACAACAACTGCAACCTCGCCATGCTGCCCATCGACCTGCACGAGGCGGCGCTGGACAGCTTTGCGGATACCCTGCGTGGCTGGCAGAACCTGCGCGGTTGCGTGGTCACCGTGCCTTACAAGCAGGCGCTGGCCAACCGCGTGGACGGCCTGAGCGAGCGCGCGGCTGCCCTGGGCTCGATCAATGTGATACGTCGCGAGCGCGACGGACGCCTGCTGGGCGACAATGTGGACGGCGCCGGCTTCCTCGGCGCTGCGCACAAGCATGGCTTCGAGCCGGCGGGCAAACGGGCACTGGTGATCGGTTGCGGCGGTGTTGGCAGTGCCATTGCCTATGCACTGGCTGAGGCAGGGATCGCCAGCATAACCCTCTGCGACCCCAGCACCGCACGCATGGGTGCGGTATGCGAACTGCTCGGCAACGGCTTCCCCGGGCTTACGGTCAGCACACAGTTCAGTGGGCTGGAAGACTTCGACCTGGTGGCCAACGCGTCCCCAGTCGGCATGGGCACCCGCGCAGAGCTGCCGTTGTCCGCCGCCCTGCTGGCTACCCTGCAGCCAGACACCCTGGTCGCCGACGTGGTCACCTCACCCGAGATCACCCCGCTGCTGAACCGCGCGCGGCAAGTAGGTTGCAGGATCCAGACTGGCCCGGAAATGGCCTTCGCCCAACTGGGCCACCTTGGCGCCTTCATGGGCGTCACACCGTTGGAGATCTGAAGCCATGACGACTCTGGAGCACACACACAACAGCTTCGACCTGGTTGTGCTGGGCAGCGGTGCCGGTGGTTTTGCCGCTGCCGCCACCGCGGCCCGCCGTGGGCTGAAGGTGCTGGTGGTGGAAAAAGCCGAACGCTTTGGCGGCACCTCGGCGATTTCTGGCGGCGCGGTGTGGCTGTACGGCACCGACCAAGCCCGTGACGCCGGCGCCAAGGATTCCCCCGAGGCAATGCGCACCTACCTCAAGCAGGTCATCGGCGACGGCTACGACCCCGCCTTGGGCGACGCCTTCATCGAGCATGGCCACCAGGCGCTGCGCTGGCTGGAGCAGAACACCGAACTGCGTTATGCCCTGCGCCCACTCTCGCCCGACTATTACCCGGATGCACCCGGTGCCACTCAGTTCGGCCGGGCGCTGGAAATGGTCGAGTACGACGGCAAGCGCCTGGGCACACGCTTCAAGGACCTGCAGATGCCACCGCCCGGCATGCTGCTGTTCGGCGGCATGATGGTCAACCGGGTGGATATCCAGCATTTCCTCAGCATTCGCCGCTCACCCAGGTCGCTGTGGCATTGCCTGAAGTTGATGGCGCGTTACGCGCGCGACCGCCTGCAGCACCCACGCGGCACCCGGCTTACCACCGGCAACGCATTGATCGCCCGCCTGGCCACCAGCGCCTTCGCCCACGGCACGCAGTTGTGGTTGCGCAGCGAAGCCGTGGAGCTGATCGCCGAGCGCGGCGTGATCACGGGCGTGGTCGTACAGCGCGAGGGCCGACGTGAGCGGGTAATGGCCCGTGGTGGCGTGGTGTGCGCCATGGGAGGATTCGCAGCAGGCGCAATGGCCGCCGACTACCGCCCGGCTCAAAAGGCGCCGCACCTGACCCTGTCACCACCGGCCAACGACGGAGCCGCCCTGCGCCTTGCCCAGGCCGTGGCAGCAGCCGAGGGCGAGGGCCTGGCGGCCAACTTCTTCTGGGCACCGGTTTCCGAACTACGTCATGCCGATGGTGAACGTGAGCGCTTCCCGCACCTGGTCACAGACCGCGCCAAGCCGGGCGTGATTGCGGTAGACCAAACCGGGCGGCGCTTCGTCAACGAGTCCGACTCCTACCACCACTTCGTGCACACAATGTTCGCCAAAGGCATTGCCAGCTGCTGGCTGGTCTGCGATGCCGAGGCAATGAACCGCTACGGGCTTGGCCTGGCGCGGCCCAAGCCCGTCAACAACCAGGCGTTGATCGACGCAGGCTACCTGTACCGGGCCACCACATCGCAGGCACTGGCCCTGGCCATCGGCGTCGATCCACAGGTGTTTGCGCAAACACTTTCACAGTTCAACAGCGATGCCGGCAATGGCATCGACCACGCCTTTGGCAAAGGCGGCAACAGTTACAACCGCTACATGGGCGACCCACAACATACGCCCAACCCATGCTTGGCACCCCTTACCAAGGGGCCGTTCTACGCCATCCGCATTCACACCGGCGACCTCGGTTCAGCCCGTGGCCTGGTGACCAACGCCGATGCCAACGTGCTGAACCGCAACGGCTTGCCGATTCCCGGGCTGTATGCGGTCGGCAACGACATGAACTCACTGATGAAGGGCACCTACCCCGGCCCCGGCATCACCCTGGGCCCTGCCCTCACCTTCGGCTGGCTTGCTGCCAACCACGTCACCGCGCGCCTGCAGGCGCCGGCTACCCCTACGGAGAACCCGGCATGTACTACGAACTGAGAACCTACACCCTCGACCCATTGAAAATGGCCGACTGGCTGGCCCTGTACCAAAGCCACGCACTCGAGGTGCAGAGCGAACACCTGGGCAACCTGGTGGGCTTTTTCACCAGCGAGTTCGGCGACGTCAACCAAGTGGTGCACATCTGGGGCTATGCCAGCCTCGACGACCGCATGGCACGCCGCGCAGCCATGGCGGCAGACTCGCGCTGGGCGGAATTCTCGCGACGCAACCGCGAGCTGGGCGCGGTACTGCGCCTGCAATCGCGGCTGCTGCGCCCGACCGGTTTCTCACCGCTGCAGTAAGCCACACGCCACTTCTTCCAACATCCGAGCGGACCCCTTCCATGCCCCCCCTTGAATGTGACGTACTCGTCATCGGCTCCGGCGCCTCTGGCCTGGCTGCCGCCGTAACCGCCGCGCATCATGGCCTGACAGTGGTCGTCGCGGAAAAAGCCAGCCAGCTGGGCGGCACCAGCGCCTGGTCGGGGGGGTGGTTGTGGATACCGCGCAACCCGCTGGCCATCGCCGAAGGCATCGTCGAAGCCGACGATGCCCCGGAGCGCTATCTGCGTGCGCAAACCCACACCCGCGAGCTGGACCCGCGTCAACGCGCCTTCCTGCGCCATGGTCCGGAAATGGTGGCGTTCTTCGAGCAGCACACAGCCGTGCAGTTCCAGTGCGGTAGCCGTATGCCCGACATGCGTGAAGGCGATGGCAGTGCACGCGGCGGTCGCTCGCTGTGTGCATTACCTTACGACGGGCGACGGCTAGGGCCTTGGTTGCACAAGTTACGCCCACCGCTGGACATCGTCAGCCTGGCCGGCATGGGCATTGCCGGGGGCGCCGACATGGCTGCCTTCTTCAACGCCACACGCTCGCCCAAGGCAGCGCTGCATGTTGGCAAGCGCCTGTTGCGCCATGGCCGAGACTTGCTGCTGCACCGTCGCGGCTTGCATCTGGTCAATGGCAACGCGCTGGTGGCGCGCCTGCTGCGCAGCGCCCTTGATCGTGGCGTGACATTGCTGACCGAGAAAGCGGCCAGCCGTCTGTTGTTGTGCGAAGAACGGGTCAACGGCGCGCTGTTTGCCGATGGCCAAGCGATCTACGCACGGCGTGGTGTGGTGCTGGCCTGCGGTGGCTTCCCACATGATCGCCAGCGTATCTCGCAACTGATGCCGCACGCGCCGGACGGTGACCAGCATTACTCCGCTGCGCCCAGGGAGAATAGCGGTGATGGTTTGCGCCTGGGCGAACAGGCGGGTGGGCGGGTGTCTGCGGCAGGCGCCCACGGGGGCGCCTGGGCGCCGGTATCGCAGGTACCGCGCCGCAATGGCCATTTCGGCCATTTCCCACACCTGATCGACCGTGCCAAGCCCGGTTTCATCGCCGTGCGCCGCGATGGTCGGCGCTTCGTCAACGAAGCCGATTGCTACCACGACTTCATGAACGCGCTGTTCGCCGCCACGCCGCAGGCTGAGCAGCCGGAGGCCTGGCTGATCTGCGACCATGCTGCGCAACGGCGCTATGGCATCGGTTGGGCCAAGCCCTTTCCCTTCCCTACCCGCTTCTATCAGCGCAGTGGCTATTTGCACAGCGGCGCTACCCTGGCGCAACTGGCACAGCGCTGCGGGATCGACGCCGAGCAGTTGCAGCGCACGGTGGAGGGCTTCAACCATCACGCGGCACAAGGTGAAGACCCTACCTTTCTGCGTGGCGCGTCGGCCTACAACCGGGCCCAAGGCGACCCGCAGCAGGTACCTAACCCGTCGCTTCGGCCGTTGCTGAAGGGGCCGTTCCATGCGGTGAAACTGCTGCCAGGCAGCCTTGGCACCTTCGCCGGCCTGGATACAGACGCCTCAGCCCGCGTACTGGACCACGCAGGGCAGCCGATACCCGGTTTGTTTGCGGTGGGTAACGACATGCACAGCGTGATGGGTGGGTACTACCCGAGCGGCGGCATTACCCTCGGGCCAGGGATGACCTTCGGGTATCTGGCCGGTAGAGCGTTGAGCGCGGGCTGTGCAGATCATTGACGTCGGTGTTGCGCCCATCAGGCAACCAAGGCCAAAGCCTTCTACCCTTCAGTGACGTGAATACCTGCCGCGCCCGCCGGCCAACGCAACCGTTCGATAACCGAACAGTAGCCCGTCTCTTGAATTGACGCTGCCGTCTTCACTGCTCACCATGCACCGGCCTTGCGTGCCCCCCTGCCTGGGAAACGGTCACGCACCCGTAGCACCGCAGCTGAATACAATTTCAAGAAACGAGCAGTCTATGAACCACTCCAAGATCCCCCCCGCCGCGCCCCGGATGTCCCAGGGCTCGATCGGCGACAAGCTCCGCGGCGCCTTCGGCGTCGGCAAGACCCGTTGGGGCATGCTCGCCCTGGTGTTCTTCGCCACCACCCTGAACTACATCGACCGCGCCGCCCTTGGCATCATGCAGCCCGTGCTGGCCAAGGAAATGAGCTGGACGGCGATGGACTACGCCAACATCAATTTCTGGTTCCAGGTCGGCTATGCCATCGGCTTTTTGCTGCAAGGCCGGCTGATCGACAAGGTCGGAGTCAAACGGGCCTTCTTCTTCGCTGTACTGCTGTGGAGCCTGGCCACGGGTGCCCACGGCCTGGCCACCTCGGCTGCAGGTTTCATGGTCTGCCGCTTCATCCTCGGCCTGACCGAGGCCGCCAACTACCCGGCCTGCGTCAAGACCGTGCGCCTGTGGTTCCCGGCGGGTGAGCGGGCGATTGCAACGGGGTTGTTCAACGCCGGTACCAATGTTGGCGCCATGGTCACCCCCGCGCTGTTGCCGCTGATCCTGGCTGTATGGGGCTGGCAGGCTGCGTTCATCGCCATGGGCAGCCTGGGCCTGGTGTGGGTCGTGTTTTGGGTGCTGAAATACTACAACCCGGAAGACCACCCCCGCGTGCGTCAGAGCGAGGTGCAGTACATCCAGCAGGATGACGAGCCCGAGCCGACCCGCGTGCCGTTCAGCCGCATCCTGCGCCTGCGTGGCACCTGGGCTTTTGCAGTGGCCTATGCGATTACCGCGCCGGTGTTCTGGTTCTACCTGTACTGGCTGCCGCCGTTCCTGAACCAGCAATACAGCCTGGGCATCAACGTGACCCAGATGGGCATCCCGTTGATCATCATCTGGCTGACGGCAGACTTCGGCAGTATCGGGGGAGGCATTCTGTCCTCGTGGCTGATCGGCCGTGGCGTGCGTGCCACAACAGCGCGCTTGGTGTCCATGCTGATCTTTGCCTGCACCATGCTCAGCGTCATCTTTGCTGCCAACGCCAGTGGACTGTGGGTCGCGGTGGCGGCCATCTCGATCGCGGTAGGCGCGCACCAGGCGTGGACGGCGAATATCTGGAGCCTGGTGATGGACTACACACCCAAGCATCTGGTGAGCACCGTATTCGGCTTCGGCAGCATGTGTGCGGCAATTGGCGGGATGTTCATGACGCAGATTGTCGGCAGCGTGCTGACCGCTACCAACAACAACTATGCCGTGCTGTTTACCATGATCCCGGCCATGTACTTCCTGGCGTTGGTGTGGATGTATTTCATGGCACCGCGCAAGGTCGAGAGCGCCTGAGAGCGCTAGCCACTTACCTCTACGGGGCCCTTGCGGGCCCTTTTTTTGGCTTGGAGTTTCTTGAGAAGCGGACAACGACAATGCAGCGTTCGGTGTGGGTTCACTCGCGAACGTGGCGTAACCGGTGCCATGCGCCACGTTCGCTCGATCAGACCGCGGCCAATACCGCCTGGGCTTTCTCCAGCGCCATGCGCGCGCGCTGTTCGCCACTGACGCCTTGCTCCAGCAATTGCCGCGTGGGGATTTCCAGGCTCAGCGGCACGCTCGGCGGCAAGGCGTGTAACAGGCCAACCAGATCGGCATCGCCATCACCCGGGAAGCGTCGCTCGTTACGCGCCTGGCGCAGGATCTCGTCCATGTCGGCCGGTACCGGGCCAGCAACGTCACACAGTTGGGCATAGCGCATGCGCTTCGGCTTCAGTTGCGCCAGGTCGTCCAGCGAAGAGCCGGAGCGGTTGAAGTGGAAGGCATCCACCAGTACGCAGCCATTGGCGCGGTCGGCGTTGGCCACCACCCGCATGGCCTGACGCAGGTCACGTACGTCGGTCCAGGGCATGAACTCCAGGTGAGGGTGAATGCCGTATTGCGCCGCCAGCTCGCACAATGCGGCAAAGCGTTCGGTCAGGCGCGCTTCGTCGGGGTCGTTGCCCGCTACCAGCAATTCAGTGCCACCCAGCTCGGCGCCCACCGCCAGGATCGCTTCGAAATCGGCCACACAGGTTGCCGGTTCAAGACGCAGGATCTCCAGGTCGAGCACCTTGATGCCCGTGTCGCGCAGGCGCGCCTGGGTTTGCCGACGCAGTTCGGCATCGGCAACCAACGGGAAATGCCGCTCCTGTTCGGTGGCTGGCACCAGCCGTAGGCCGACATGGCTGTAACCCGCTCGGGCGGCGACCTCGACCATGTCCGGTGGAGACAGCTCGAGCACCGTCAGGGCCGCGAGGGAAAAAATTCGATCAGTCATTTATCATCACCAGCAATAGTAAGGTTGTATCAGCCAATGTGCGCGGGCGCGCAAGCCCGACCGCTTTGGGCTGCCTGTCGTATCGCTTCGATCAGCGCCAGTGTGCGCCCCCCGTCGGCAGCGTCGATCAGCGGCGCCTGTTCACCCCGGGCAACACGCACAAAATGCTGCAATTGCAGGGTCAATGCCTCGCCGGCAGGGATGCTTTCCGAACTTTGCAACAGGGGCGTATGCCAGCCCGAGCCTGCCTCGGCGTAATGCCAGCGCTTGAGCTGGGGAATGCTCAGTGCACCTTGGGTACCGGCCAGCAGATAGCACGGCTGGCCATCCTGGCGCGGGTACACGGGGCTTTCGCCAGCGTCCAGCTCCCAGCTCCACGGTGCAGCCACCGCGTCAGACCCGGTCAGGCTGCCCAGGGCACCGTTGGCGAACTGCAGCAGCACCGCGGCGCTGTCTTCGTTGGCAAAACCGCGGACATCGTTGCGGGTGAAGGCCTGCACCTGCACCACTTCGCCGCACAGGTAACGCAACAGGTCAAGGTCGTGGATCAGGTTGGTCAGCAAGAAACCGGCCCCTGGCTCGCGGCGCCAGGGCGTTTCGAAATAGCTGTCGGGCTTTTGCAGTTGCCACAGCGCGGTGACATTGATCAGACGGCCCAGTTTGCCTTCGTTGATCACCTGGTGCGCCTTGGCGATCAGCGGATTGTGTCGGCGATGGTGCCCTACAAGCACCGGTACACCTCGGCGGCGTGAGGCTTCCACCAGTGCACGCACTTCATCCAGGTTCACGCCCACCGGTTTTTCCACCAGCACTGGCACCCCGGCCTCGACACAATCCAGGGCGGTGGCGACATGCAGGGTGTTGGGGTTGGCGACGATCACTGCCTCGGGGCGCACCTGCTCCAGCATTTGCCGGTGGTCGGCAAAGCATGGCACACCGCACTCGGCAGCGAAGGCCTCGGCCTGCGGGCCGGGGTCGGCTACCGCACACAGTTGGGCTTGCGGCACATTGCGCAAGTGCTGGTAATGCTGCCGGCCCATGATGCCGGCGCCAATCAAGGCAATACGAAGGGGTGCGTTCAACAGCCTGTCCTCTTGTCATTGTTGTTATGAAATTCTGAAACCGGGTTCCAAAATTCATACTCGACAATTTAGAACCAAGTTCAGCTTTTCAGAAGAACGGGCGCAACAGACTGTGCGGTAATCGACCGGAATATTCCCTCAGGCAAACAGCTCGCTGGCGGGACTGGCCGCCGACAGCTCTTCTGCCGCCGACAACAATAGCGGTGCCAGCGCTGCGAGGCGGCTCTGTGCCAGCCGCGCGCTGGGCCCGGCGATGCTCAGCACGCCAATCACCTCGTCACTTTGCGGGCGGCGCACCACTGCGGCCAGGGCTGAGGTGCCGATGGCGGAGGTTTCCTCGACCCAGGCATAACCACGCTCGCGGGCGCGGTGCAGGTAGGCGAGCAGCTCGTCGGTGGAACGTGGCGCGTTCGGGCCGAACTGGTCGGGGTCGGCAATACCTTGGCGCAACACCATCTGCAGCGCCTGCTCATCGTCCAGGCTGGCCAGCCAGGCGTGCCCGGAGGCGGTATAGAACAGCGGCGCGTCGCGCCCCATATCCGGGTCGTAGCGCAGCCCGGAGCGGGCCCCCTGAGACTTGGCGATCCAGGTTTGCCGGGCACCGTCGATTACCCCAAGGCGCACCAGTTCACCGCTGTCCTGGGCCAGGCGGTCAAGAATCGGCTGGATGATGTCGGCACCGCTGCTGGCCAGGTAACGAAAGCTCAGCGCTACCAACTTGGCCGACAGCTGATAGCGGCTGTTTTCCCGGTTCTGGCGCACGTAGCCCAGCCGCACCAGCTCCGTGAGCATGCGGTGGGCAGCGCTTTTGGGAATGTCCAGGCGCTCGGCCAGGGTTTGTAACGGCAGCCCTTGGGGTTCACCGGTAAGGCTTTCTACAAGACTGAAGGCGCGTTCGATCTGACTACCAGCCATGTCACAGGTCCCTGATTTTTTTGCGAATTCTAGAAGATGATTCCACATCGTCGCTAGCCAGCGCAGCTCGGGCCACCCCGAATGTCCGATGATCGCCCAGTTCTTGCCTGACATGACCAACCTGACCTTGCAGGACCACCCGCTGCTGATAAGAATGTGGAACATTGTTCTAATAAAAGCACAGGAAACCCGCAATGCCTTCCGCTCCTCTCGAAACCGAATGCGATGTACTGGTCATAGGTTCTGGCGCCGCCGGGCTGGCGGCGGCCGTCACGGCTGCCTGGCATGGGCAGAAGGTGATCGTGGCGGAGAAAGAACCGGTGTTTGGCGGTGCCACCGCCTGGTCCGGCGGCTGGGCCTGGGTGCCACGCAACCCGCTGGCGCGCAGGGCCGGCATCGAGGAAGACATCGAACAGCCGCGGACTTATCTGCGCCATGAGCTGGGGGCAAACTACAATGCCGAGCGCGTCGATGCCTTCCTTGAGGCGTGCCCGCATATGGTGGCGTTTTTCGAGAAGTACACGGCGTTGCAGTTTGCCGACGGCAACGGCATCCCGGACATGCATGGCGATACGCCAGGCGCAGCCCTTGGCGGCCACCAGGTGATCGCCGCGCCCTACGATGCCCGCGAGGTTGGCGCCCTGCTGCCACGCTTGCGCAAGACCATGCGCGAAACCTCGTTCATGGGCATGCCGATCATGGCCGGTGCCGACCTTGCCGCCTTCCTCAACATGACCCGCTCGCCCAAAGCCCTGCTGCACGTGTGCAAGCGCTTTGGCCGCCACCTGTACCACCTGGCCCGCCATGGTCGGGCCATGCACCTGGTCAACGGTGTGGCACTGGTGGCGCGCCTGGCTAAATCGGCACAGGACCTGGGTGTGCACCTGCAAGCGTCGGCGCCGGCCAAACGCCTGCTGATCGAGGGTGGCCAGGTGCGCGGGGCGTGGGTCGCGACGCCACAGGGCGAGCAGCTGATCCGCGCCAAGGCCGTGGTGCTGGCGGCAGGCGGTTTCCCCAATGACAACGCCCGGCGCCAGCAACTGTTCCCGCGCGATGCCAGCGGCCACGACAACCTGGCGCTGCCGCCCAAGGGGTGTTCTGGCGATGGCCTGCGGCTGGGCGAGTCCGCCGGCGGCGTGGTTGCCACCGACCTGAAGTCGCCAGTGGCCTGGGCACCGGTTTCACAGGTGCCGTATCGCGACGGCAGCGTCGGCCACTTCCCGCACATTATCGAGCGCGGCAAACCGGGCGTTATCGGCGTGCTGGCCAACGGCAAGCGTTTCGTCAACGAAGCGCATGGCTATTACGACTATGTGTCGGCCATGGTCGCTGCAGTGCCGCAGGGCCAGGAGGTGTGCTCGTGGCTGGTTTGCGATCATCGCTTCTTGCGCCGCTATGGCCTGGGGCATGCCCGCCCGGCACCGCTGCCGGTAGGGCCGCATGTGCGCAACGGCTACCTGAAACGCGGCGCTACGCTCGAGCAGCTCGCCCAGGCCTGCGGCATTGACCCGTCCGGGCTGCGCGCCACGGTCACTGACTTCAATACCCATGCCCGTAACGGCCAGGACCCGGCGTTTGGCCGCGGTTCCACGCCGTTCAACCGCAAGCAGGGTGACCCACAGCACAAGGGCCCTAACCCTTGCGTGGCGCCCATCGAGCACGGGCCGTTCTATGCGGTGAAAGTAAAGCCCGGCTGTTTTGGCACCTTTGCCGGGTTGCGCACCGACGGCAATGCCCGTGTACTGGATGAGGCGGGGCAACCGATTGCAGGCCTGTATGCAGCAGGTACCGACATGGCCAGCGTGTTTGGTGGCTGGTACCCGTCGGGCGGCATCAACCTGGGGCCGGCGCTGACCTTTGGCTATGTCGCCGGGCGGCACATTGCCGGGGTGCAGGGGTATGAGTGAGCTGACCCCCAATACCCGGGTGGTCGGCGCTCTGCAGGAGGACGCCGGGAAAGGCCGTGGCGCTTGAATCGAGCGCCACGCGGTCTGATTTTTCAGTGCTGTCACCCCTCAGTTCACAGGTCTCGCTGCGCTGCGCTCCTGAATTTGCGCCAGCCAGTAGGTCACATCCACCTCGTCGATCTGCTCGGTGCGCAGGAAGCGCTCGGCATATTGGCGGTATACCCCGCTGCTGAGGAACAGCTGTAGCAGTTGCCCGTCGACGTGCCCCTCGCGGGCCATGGCCACCAGGATCTTCACCGATTCGGACAGCGTCTTCGGGGGTTTGTATGGCCGGTCTGCTGCCGTCAGTGCTTCGAAGATGTCGGCAATCGCCATCACTCGCTCGGCAATGCCCAGGTCCTGCCCGTCCAGACGGCGCGGATAGCCGCTGCCGTTCATCTTTTCGTGGTGGTTGCCGGCGATGTCGGGTACCCGCTTGAGCTGACGCGGGAGCGGCAGTGCACTGAGCATGATGATGGTCTGCACGATGTGTTCGTTGATCTTGAAGCGTTCTTCGTCAGTCAGCGTGCCACGGCGGATCGACAGGTTGTACAGCTCGCCGTAGTTGCTGGCGTGGCCTGGCAGATGCATGTCGAACCCCCAGATGTTACGCGGGTCGTCCTTCACCACCGGCGGCGTGCGGGTGCCCCAGGGCACGCAGTGCTCGGGGCGGTCGGCCAGCAATGGCTCCTCTGTCGGTAGTTCAGGCTGCGGCACGCCGACAAGGCGTTCCGCCTCGTCACGGGAGATGCCCAGGCGGTTATCGAAATGGCGCAGCCAGCGTCGCTTGCCGATCACCTGCAAGCGCTGGATATCGGTGTCCTGCATGAACTCGCCGCCGATGTTGGCCTGGGCGACGAAAGCGAAGTCGTCCTGCAGCTCGGCCTGGCTTCGCTGCAGTGCGGCTTTCAGTACCTGCTGGTCGACGCCGCTGGCCAGGCCTTGCCAATAAGCCAGCTCCGCATCGCGCCACAGCACTTCGAAACGCATGCGTACTTCGTGGATGCGGTTGTACAGGGTCTCCAGCTTGGTCGCCTTGTCCACCACGTACTCGGGGCTGGTGACCTTGCCACAATCGTGCAGCCACGCTGCCACACGGAACTCGTACCGCTCTGCCTCGGTCATGCTGAAGCTGGCGAACGGACCGCTGTCGGCTGCCACTGCCTGATCCAGCAGCATCTGCGCCAGCTGAGGCACCCGCTCGCAGTGGCCACCGGTATAGGGGCTCTTGGCATCGATGGCGTCTGCCAGCAGCTTGATCATGGCGTCCAGCAGGCGTTGCTGGGCTTCGACCAACTGGCGGGTTTCGATGGCCACTGCAGCCACACCGGACAGCTCCTCGACAAAGCGCCGAAATGCCTCGCCCACCCGCTCCTGCGCCTGCTCTTCGCCCATTTGCAGGACCAGGATGCCCAACAGTGCCTGGCTACGGTCATTCAGCACCACGGCCAGACTGCGTTCGTGCAGGCTGAGGGCCTGGGTCACTGTTGCAGCCAAGTGCTGCCGGGCGCTTTCATCCACTGCCAGCTCGCTTGGGTAGTGTTCACCGCGGCACGAGGCGGCCAGGCGCAGCAAAGCCTGTTCAGCGTCGTACAGGTAAACCCCGCCGGCGTCGCCTCCGGCAGCTTCTACCAGATGGCTCAGCACGCCATCGAGCATGCGCTCCAGGTCTCGCTCGCGGCTGAGCGCAAGGGTAATCGCCTGAAAGTGGCGAATAGTACCGGACATGCGGCTCAGCACGCGGCTCAACTCGCGCACCTCGGAAACCCGCGAGTGCACGCCCACTTCACGGCTGAAATCAAAGCTGGCCAAGCCTTGAACCTGCTCGCGCAACAGCCGCAGCGGGCGGCCAATGCGCCGGCCGAGCACACCGCCGAGCACCAGCAACACGGCCATCAGTGCCACGGTCCAGAGCAACTGCTCGAACAAGACTTTGCGTGCCCCCACCAGCAGCTCGTGGCCTGGTACGGCAATCAGCACGTGCAAGTCGTGCCCGGCCAGGGTGGTCAGCTGCACACGAATGCCATACCAGGTCTGGCCGTCCACCTGATAAGGCTGAGGCTGGTTGCCCTTCGGCAGGTCAGCGTATAGCCGCGCCAGGCTGGGAGCGCCCAGCTCGGCGACACGCGACAGGCGCACGCCTTGCCCTTCGTGCACGATTGCCCGCTGCGGGTCCGGATAGGCCACAACGTTGCCCTGGTCATCGACCACCACGATCTCGGTACCCGGGGTCATGCGCAGGTCCTGAGTCTCGCTGGCCAGGTCGTTGACCGAGACATCCAGGCCGATCACGGCCCCACCGTCGACGCTACGTTGGGCCATGGTCAAGCCGACCTCGCGGGTGGTGAAGAACACATAGGGGCGCGTCAGCACAGTAGAGGGTTGTACCGTGGCTTCAGCGAACCAGGGGCGCAGGCGTGGATCGTAGCGATAGTCAGGTTTGGCCTGGGCCTGCAACAAGTTCAGCGCCCGATCTTAAAAGCGCCAGCCGATCCAGGCGCTGTGCCTGGGTGTGCACCGTCGTGTTGTGAGCCAGCAGGCGAATGCTGCTTTGCGCCGGCTCGATCAGGCGCCTGGCCCGCTCGTCGATCGTCTTGGCAACCTGCTGGGCGGCATCGCCAGCGGCGGCCACGAGGGTTTGGCGAATTCCGCGGTAACCCTGCCAGGCCAGGGCGGCGCCGAGCAGCAGCATGCCCAGCACGACGGCCAGCGCCACCAGCCATTGCAGCGAGATGCCACGCCCGGCTTTACCGGCAACACGGCCATTCGACACGCAGCCCATTCCAGGTACTCCATGTGTGGCAGTTTGAAGGAGCAGCCAGAACGATCATGCAGGCCAGGGCCATTCGCAGGCAGCGTGACGGGCCAAATGGTGGCAAGCTGCCCTGGTCCATCTTGGCAGCAGTGTAGAGCGTACGTGGGCTTTCTGCCGGGATGGCAAAAAAGTTAACCTGGGCAGTAAAAGGCGCACAGCCGTTACATGAGGCTCAACCCCGCTGCTCCAGCATGACCAACGCCCCGACAATCAGCGCCTGCATGCCCTCAAGCAATTCCACTTCCATCTCCGATTCTTCGCCAGCCCGGTCGGCCTCCAGCAGCGGCTCGCGCCCCGACACCGTGTACACCGTATCGGCCACGGCAAAGCCATGGAACGCCACCGTCGACAACAACCAGCGCGCCTCTTCCAGGCTCAGGCCGTAGGCCTGGGCGATGTGCGCCTGGTGGTCATTGATCTTGTCGATCATCGCTTCTGTCGCTGCCAGCCTGCGGATCACATAGGGCGTCAGACCCGGGTGGGCCTTGACGAATGCCTGTACCGACGTGGCAAAGCGCGTCAGGTAGGACTGCAACCCTTCTACACAATTCCCGTCTGCCCTAGGGATCTGCCAGCGCTGAAAGATCTCCTCGGCCACCAGACACTTGAGTGCTTCGATGTTCGGCACATGCTTGTACAGCGCCATGTGGCTTACGCCCAACGCAGCGGCCACGCCAACGAACGTGAGGTTGGGCAAGCCGATGGCGATGCTCACGTCGGCAATCCGTTCACGGGTGATGGTGCGAGGGCGACCGCGTCCGGGGGTGCGTTGTGGTGGTTGCATCGGTTCCTCCAGGCTTTGTGAAGACAGTCTTGTAGCTGCCTTGTCGGGTTTTCGCAAATTAGTTTATAGTCATGCAACTAATTAATTTGCAGCTTTCCAGGCCCGCTTCATGTCCGATTCATCAACGCCCCTTGACGATGCCGCCCCTTCAACAAACAAAGCCCGCAGCCCGCTCAGCCGTGTGCTTTCCCCCATTCGCGGGCGGCTGGCGCTGTCGGCGGTGCTGGCTGCGGCGGGTTCGATGCTGGCTTTGGTACCGCTGGCAGGCATTGCGCACATCGCACACCTGGCGTTGAGCGAAACCGCCACATCGGGCGCCATTGGCCGGGCCATCGCAGCCAGCATCGCCAGCCTGTTCACTGGCATGACCCTGATCACCGCAGCCGAAATGCTGGCGCACCAGGCCGACAACCACATCACCCATCACCTGCGCGTGGCGATCGGCCAGCGCCTGATGCAAGTGCCGCTCGGCTGGTTCAGCGAGCGGGCATCAAGCGAAGTGAAACGGGCCATGCAGGACGACATCGGCACACTGCACAGCCTGACCGCGCACTTTTTCACCACACTGGGCCGCACCGTGGGCGCCGTGCTGATTTCCGTGGCCTACCTGTTCGCCATGGACTGGCGCCTTGCCGTGGTCGTGCTGCTGCCCTTCCCGGCGTTCTTCCTGTTTCTGCACCGTGCCATCAAGGCCAGCGCAGCGCATATGGGTGATGTGGTTGCGGGCATGGCGCGCATCGACAACGCGGTGGTCGAGTTCGTCAATGGCATGCCGCTGGTCAAAGCATTCGGCGGGCGCGGCAACGCGCAGGACCGCTACCGTGCCGCGGTCGATGCCTTTGCCAACACCTTCACCGGTTTCACCCGCCCACTGGTTGCGGCGATGGCACGGGCCAATGCCTTGATCGCGCCGGTGACGGTAGTGGGTGTGGTGCTGCTGGCAGGCATGGCGTTCGTGGCCCTGGGCTGGATAGAGCCGCTACAGATACTGCCCTTTGCCTTGGTCGCACCTGGGTTGTGCGCGCCGCTACAGTTGTTGCACTACATTACCCACGACCTCAACAACGCGGTGGGGGCGGCCCAGCGGGTGCAGGTCCTGCTGGACACCCCGGTGCTGCCGGCCCCTGCAGTTGGCAGCCTGCCCAACGGCAGCGAACTGCGCGTGGAGCAACTGAGCCATGCCTACGCCCCCGGCAACAACGTGCTCGATGACGTCAGCTTCACCTTGGCCCCCGGCACCACGACCGCCATCGTCGGCCCCTCTGGCGCCGGCAAGTCGACCCTGGCGCGCCTGCTGCTACGGTTTTTCGACCCAGACGCCGGGCGCATCACCCTGGGTGGCGTCGACCTGCGGCAGATCGAGAGCCGCGAACTGTACCGACGCATAGGTTTCGTGCTGCAGGAGGTGCGGCTGATCCATGCAAGCGTGGCCGACAACATCGCCCTGGGCAAACCGGCTGCAACCCGCGAACAAGTCGAAGCGGCTGCGCGCCTGGCCAACATTCACACACGCATCCTGCAACTGCCGCGTGGCTATGACTCGGTGGTGGGCGAAGACGCGCAATTGTCCGGGGGCGAACAGCAGCGCCTGAGCATTGCTCGCGCCGTGCTGCTCGACCCGCCCGTGCTGGTACTGGACGAGGCCACCGCAGCCGCCGACGCCGAGAGCGAGGCGGCGATCCAGGATGCCCTGTCGCGTTTCGCCCGGGGTCGCACCCTACTGGTCATCGCCCACCGGCTGGACACGGTGATGCATGCCGACCAGATCCTGGTGCTGGACCAAGGCGCCCTGTGTGAACAAGGGCGCCACAGCGAATTGCTCAACCGCCAAGGCCTTTATGCACGGCTGTGGGCGCAGGGTGGTTATCAGGACACCGTGAAAAAGGCGCTGCCAGCATGCTGAAAACCTTCGTTCGACTGCTGGGCGAATGCGCCCCGGCCTGGCGCCGTTACCTGCTGATGACCGTGCTGTACGGGGTATTCAGTGGCCTGACCATCAGTACCCTGGCGCCGCTCATGCTGCACCTACTGAACAGCGAAATACACGCTGCCAGTGCCTGGTTGGTCGTGCTGGCCGCCGGCTTGACGCTGTGCTGGGCCTGGCGACGCCAGGTGGAAAAGGCCGGCATAAGCCTGGCGGTAGCGGTGCTGCAAGGCGGCCGCCAGCACATTGGCGCCCAGGTAGCACAGCTGCCACTGGGTTGGTTCACCCCTGACAACACCGCGCGGCTCGGGCATGTGATCACCCAGGGCACGATGGCTGTGGCCCAACTGCCGGCCCATGTGCTCACGCCCTTGATCAGTAGCAGCGTCACGCCGCTGGTGCTGTTGGTTGCGCTGTTCATCCTGCACCCGCCGCTGGGGCTTGTCGCCCTGCTAGCGCTGCCGGCGCTGGCTGCAGTGCTGCTGTTCAGCGCACGCCTGGGGCGCCGGGCCGATCACGCCTTTCACCAGCACTTCGCCGCCGCCAGCCAGCGTATGGTGGAGTTCGCCCAGGCACAGTCGGTGCTGCGGGCCTTCAATGGGGAGGGTGGGGGCACACGGTTGCTGGCGCAAAGCCTGGAGCGCCAGCGCAGCAGCGGCATGGGCCTGATCATTCGTGCTTCGCTGTCAGCACTGCTCAACAGTTGGGCCGTGCAGGCAACATTTGCCGCGCTGTTGGTGGCCGCCGGCCTGTGGTTCGGCGATCAGGCGGGTGGCCAAGCGCAGGACGCAGTTGCGGTGATCGTGGCACTGGTGCTGGTGTGCCGCTTCATCGACCCGCTGCAGGACGTGGCCAGCCATGTCGAGATCCTGCGCGGGGCCCATGGCCAGCTGCAGGAAATCGAACGGATCCTGGCAGCCAAGCCGTTGCCAGAACCCGCCTCGCCCCACCGGCCGGTGGGCGGCGCAATCAACCTGCAAGGGGTAAGCTTGCGCTACAATCCCACCGGGCCCGACGTGCTGCAAAACGTGAACCTGCACATCCCGGCAGGCAGCATGACCGCCGTCATCGGCGCCTCGGGCTCAGGCAAGACATCACTGATGCGCCTGATTGCACGGTTCTTCGATACCACCGAAGGCAGTGTGCGCATTGGCGGCGTCGACGTGCGGCAAATGGCCCGCGCCAGCCTGACCGACACAGTCAGCCAAGTACTGCAGGACACCTGGCTGTTCCAGGGCAGCATCGCCGACAACATCCGTATCGGCAAACCCGATGCCAGCGACGCCGAGGTACTGCAAGCGGCGCACATGGCCGGCTTGGGACACACCCTCGAACGGCTGCGCGGGGGCCTCGATACGTCCGTGGGCGAAGGTGGTGCGCAGCTTTCCGGTGGCGAACGCCAGCGTGTGACCATTGCCCGTGCGCTGATCAGGCAAGCACCAGTACTGCTGGTGGACGAAGCCACCGCCGCCCTTGATGCCGAGAACCAGGCCGTGATTGCCCAGACGCTGCACAGCCTGCATGGGCGTTGCACCTTGGTGGTCATCGCACACCAGCTCAGCACCGTGGCCATGGCCGACCATATCGTGGTGCTGGACGCCGGGCAGGTTGTCGAACAAGGCACACCGGCCACACTGCGCGCCAATGGCGGGCACTATGCACGCATGCTCGAACAGCGCCACGCCGCCAACGGCTGGCGCATCGGGGCACCGAGGGTGGAACACGACTGATGCGTGTTGCATGCCTCATCCTGTTCCTGGTGTTGTGCGCGGCCTCACTGGCTGTCGGCGTTCGTGAGCTGGCCTGGTCTCAGTTGCTTACCCTGCAAGGCGACGCCTGGCTGACCCTGACCGCAAGCCGCCTGCCACGGCTGGCCGCCTTGATACTGGTGGGTGTCGGGCTGGCGGTATGCGGTGTGATCCTGCAGCAGATCGTGCGCAACCGTTTCGTTGAACCCGGCACCACCGGCGGGCTCGATGCCGCGCGCCTGGGCATCCTGCTGTCGCTGGGCCTGGCGCCCGCGGCCGGGGCACTGCTGCGCATGCTGTTCGCACTGGCCGTGTGCTTTGCCGCCAGCCTGCTGTTTGTCGCCCTCATCCGCCGCATACGCGCCCGCAACGCGGTGCTGGTGCCGGTCATCGGCCTGATGTACGGCGGCGTGCTGAGTGCGCTGGCCGAGTTCTACGCCTACCGCTTCAACCTGCTGCAAAGCATGCAGGGCTGGTTACTGGGTGATTTTTCCAAGGTGGTGCAGGGCCGCTACGAAATTCTCTACCTGATTGTACCGATCGTGTTGCTCACCTACCTGTACGCACAGCGCTTCACCGTGCTGGGCATGGGCGAAGGCATGGCCACCAGCCTGGGCCTGAACTACACCGCCAACGTGACGGTGGGCCTGCTGCTGGTAGCTGTGACGGTGTCGGCCAGCGTGATCATCGTCGGCGCCATCCCCTTCGTCGGCCTGGTGGTGTCCAACCTGGTCGCCCTGCGCCATGGCGACAACCTGCGCCGCACCCTGCCACTGGTGGCGCTGGGCGGTGCGGCCTTGCTGCTGGTCTGCGACCTGCTCGGGCGGTTGCTGATCTACCCGTTCGAAGTGCCCATCGGCCTGACTGCAGGCGGCCTGGGCGGGCTGATCTTCCTCGGGCTGATCATCTGGAGGCAGCGATGAAAGGCCGACACTGCTTGTGGCTGGCCGTGGTCGCTCTGGCCACACTGTTCGTGTTCGTCAACGCTGGGGCGGATTTCGCCTACCTCATCCCCAAGCGCCTTGTGCGCCTGGCGGCCATGGTGATCGGTGGCGTGTGCGTGGCCTGCTCCGCCATCGCCTTCCAGACCCTTTCCGGCAATCGCATCCTCACCCCGGCGATCATGGGCTACGAAGCCGTGTACCTGCTGCTGCAGGCGCTGCTGGTGCTGGGCATGGGCGTGCAGGGGCTGATCCTGCTCGGCAGTGACGGCAATTTCCTGCTCTCGATGCTACTGATGCTCGGCTACTCCTGGGCCCTGCACCGCTGGCTGTTTCGTGACGGCAAAAACAACGTGTACTTCCTGCTGCTGGTCGGCCTGGTGCTGACCATGGTCATGGCCACGTTCACCCAGTTCGTCCAGCTGAAAGTCAGCCCCGGCGAGTTCTCGATGCTGCTGGGCTACACCCAGGCTTCGTTCAACCGGGCATCGCCGCAGTTGCTGCTGTATTCGGCCGTGCTGGTGGCGGGCGTGTGTGTGCTGCTGGCCCGGGCCGTACCGGTGCTGGACGTGCTGGCACTCGGACGCGACCAGGCCATTTCACTGGGCGTGGACTACCGGCGCAACGTGCGCCTGCTGCTGGCGCTGATCGCAGCGTTGGTCGCGGTGTCGACCAGCCTGTTGGGGCCCACGGCATTCATGGGCGTGTTCGTCGCCAACATCACCTATGCGATGGCCGGTACCTTCCGCCACCGGGTCACCCTGGCCCTCGGCAGCGCCGTGGCCATTGCCGTGTTCATTGCCGCCCAGTTGCTGGTCGAGCATGTCTTCAACTACAGGACCACCGTCGGCATCCTCGTGAACCTGGTGTGTGGCACCTACTTCCTCGCCCTGATGGTGCGCAACCGGGGAGCCGCATGATTACTGTCCACGACCTGCACAAAACCTATGGCAGCAAAGAGGTGTTGAGCGGGGTAAGCGCCAGCTTCCCACGCGGGCAGCTGACCTCGCTGATCGGCCCCAATGGCGCCGGCAAGTCCACCTTGCTGATGATGCTGGCCCGGCTGCTGGCGCCTGCCAGCGGTGACATACGCCTGGACGGGCAAAGCATCGACAGCATCGCCATCGGCGACTATGCCCGGCGCGTGGCCACCCTGCGCCAGTCGGTCGACTTCAACCTGCGCCTGACCGTCGACGAACTGGTCGCGTTCGGCCGCTTCCCCTACAGCCGTGGTGCGCTCACCGCTGCAGACCGTCGGGCCATCGACCAGGCCATTGCCTTTCTGTCCCTGGAGCCGCTGCGCCAGGCCTACCTCAATGAACTCAGCGGCGGCCAGCGGCAAATGGCCTTTCTGGCCATGACCATCGCCCAACAGACCGACTATCTGCTGCTGGACGAGCCGTTGAACAACCTCGACATGCGCCACGCCGTGCAGATCATGCGCGCCCTGCGTCGGCTGTGCGACGAGTTCGGCCGCACGGTGATTTTGGTGGTGCACGACATCAACTTTGCAGCCGCCTACTCCGACTGCATCGTCGCCATGCAGGGTGGCCGTGTGCATTGCAGCGGCAGCGTCGAGCAGGTTGTGACCGAGCGACAGCTGCACGCGCTGTACGGGCTGGATTTCGACATCACCCACAGCGCGCGCGGCCGCCTGTGCAACTACTTCAACCCACCCGGAGAACAGCAATGAACCGCAACCACCCCGCCAACGGCTGGCCATTGGCGCTACTGCTAGCCGCCACCCTCGCCCTGCACGGCTGCAACGAGCCCACGGCAGCCACAGCGGCACCGGCGAACACCACGCGCCATGGCGACTACACGCCGTTAACCGTACAGCACAAACTGGGCACCACAGTGATCAGTCAACTGCCACAGCGCACGGTGGCTCTGGACATGAACGAAGTGGACTTCCTCGACCAGTTGGGCGTACCCGTGGCGGGCATGCCCAAGGACTTCGTGCCGGACTTTCTTGCACGCTATAAGGATGCCGGGCAAACGGCAGATGTCGGCTCGATCGTGCAGCCCAACCTGGAGCGGGTGCATGCGGCGCGGCCTGACCTGATCCTGATCACCTCGCTGCAGGCCAACCACTATGACGAACTGAGCGAAATGGCGCCGACCCTGCACTTCGATGTGGACTATCGCGACAGCGAAACCGGGCATGTCGCCATGGTCAGGCAGCACCTGCTCAGCCTTGGGCAGGTGTTCGGCAAGCAAGGCTTGGCCCAGCGCAAGGCTGACGCACTGGAGGCCAAGCTGGCCCAGGCGCGCAGCGTCACCCGCGACCGCCCGGAGCGGGCCCTGGTGGTGCTGCACAACAACGGCGCCTTCAGCGCCTTCGGCGTGCAGTCGCGCTACGGCTTCATCTTCAATGACCTGGGCGTCAAGCCGGCCACCACTACCCTGGATACCGGCCTGCATGGCCAGCCGATTTCCAGTGAGTTCATCCAGCAGGCCAACCCCGACATCCTCTATGTGGTGGATCGCACCGCCGTCATGGAGCACCGCCCAATGATGACAGCAGACACCTTGGACAACCCCCTGCTGCGCCAGACCAACGCCTGGAAGCACGGCCGCGTGGTGTTCGTCGACCCGCAGGCCTGGTACGTCACGGCCGCCAGCCCGACCTCACTGGCTTTGATCGCGGATGACGTGATCAGGGGCTATCAGGACTAGGCACTTCCTTTTTGCAAATGCCTGCCACTGCGTTAGCACGTGATTCTCATTTGCCTTACTTCTTCGCTTTTTAAATGCAAAAACACAACCCGCCATCTGTCCCTCTGGAGCCATCGCGTGTCCATCCGTACCTTGCACACACTCTCGTCCCCTGCCCTGGCATTGCCTGCGCTGCCGCGCACCCCGCTGGCACATGCCGTATTCATTGGCCTGGCCCTTGGTAGCTGCACACTGGCGCCAATCGCCGCACACGCCGACGCAGCCAACCCCCACGAGGCCGCTGAAGAAAAACCCGCCCCCCCGGAATTGCCCGCCACCCTGATCGACGCCCAAGCCAGCGCTGCCGATCCACTGCCACCGGTGTATGCCGGCGGCCAGGTGGCCACCGGCGGGCGGGTGGGCCTGCTGGGCAACAAAGACTTCATGGAAACGCCGTTCAGCACCGTCAGCTACACCGACACCTACATTCAGGATCTGCAGGCCCGGGACATCACCGACGTTATCGCCGCCACCGACCCGTCAGTGTTCAGCAACGGCCTGACCGGCACCTACAGCGAGAACTACTCGATCCGCGGCTTCCAGACCAGCGTCAGTGACATGACTATCGATGGCCTGTTCGGCATGGCCCCCTACTACCGCGCCTCACCCGAAATGTACGAACGCATCGAAGTACTCAAAGGCCCGTCGGCGCTGCTTAACGGCATGCCGCCCGGCGGTTCGGTGGGCGGTATTGTCAACCTGATTCCCAAGCGCGCTGGCGACACGCCGCTGACCCGGCTGACCGCCACCTACGCTTCCGATGCCCAGCTTGGCGGCCATGTCGACGTTGGCCGGCGCTTCGGTGAGGGCAACCAGTTTGGCGTGCGCTTCAACGGCATGTACCGCGACGGCGACACTGCCATCGACGATCAACGCCAGCGCAATGTGCTGTCTTCTCTGGCCCTGGACTGGCGTGGCGAACGTGGCAAGCTGTCGCTCGACCTGTTCGATACCGACGACCACATCAGCGGCCAGAACCGCGGCATGGGCCTGGCCGCTGGGGTACCAGTCCCCAAACCGCCAAAAAACGACACACTGCTCAACCCCGACTGGGCTTATGTGGAAACCAAGGACAAGGGCGTCATCCTGCGTGGTGAGTACGAGCTGAACGACCAGTTGCTGGCCTATGGCGCGGTCGGCACCAGCAAGACGGACTATCGCTACAGCGGCGCACTCACAGCAACGGTGAACAACAGCGCCGGTGATTTCACCACCGCGATGGGCCAGTTGCAGATGGAGATCCACAAGACTTCTGCCGAGGTGGGGCTGCGTGGCCATTTCGACACCTTCGGCATCAACCACCAATGGTCGGTCAACGCCACCCAGTACAGCGACACGCAAAAGGACTTCGGCCGCCGCGCCGCCGGCTCGAACTGGACGACCAATATCTACAACCCTGTCTGGGGCCCGAAGGTATCGGAGGCCTGGCCACTGATTGCCCACACGGAAAACGACCTGAAAAGTTATGGCATCGCCGACACCCTGTCGGTGCTGGATGACCGGGTGCAACTGACCCTCGGCGTACGTCGCCAGGAAGTGGTCACCGACACTTACAACACCAATACCGGTGCCCGCAACAAACCAGGCTATGACACCCACGCCACCACCCCTGCCGGGGCCATCCTGTTCAAGCTGACCGATGAGCTGTCGCTGTACGCCAACTACATCGAAGGCCTGAGCAAAGGCGCGGCCGCACCGATCACCGCTGCCAACTATGGCGACGTGTTCGCGCCGTACAAATCAAAACAGAAGGAAATCGGCCTCAAGCTCGACCTGGGCACCTTCAGCCACACCTTGGCGCTGTATGAAATCAAGCGCCCGGGCAGCTATACCGACCCGGTCACCAACATCTTTTCGTTCGGTGGCGAGCAGCGTAATCGGGGCGTGGAATGGAGCTTCTTCGGTGCCCCTCTGCCCGACGTGCGCCTGATGGGGGGCGTGGCTTATGTCGACCCCAAGCTGACCAAGACCGCAGGCGGTGCCAACGATGGCAAGACCGCCACGGCCTACCCCAAGGTGCAGGGCAAGCTGGGCATGGAGTGGGACATCCCCGGCCTGGATGGGCTGACCCTGACCGGCAACGTGACCTCACAGTCCAAGCAATACATCAATGCCGAGAACAGCCTGTCGATTCCGGGTTACACGATCTTCGACGTTGGCGCCCGCTTTGTGACCCAGGTCGCCAACAAGCCGGTCACCTTGCGAGCGAACATCGCCAACCTGGGGGACAAGGACTACTGGGGTGTGCCACTGACCCAGACCCTGGGGTTGGGGGCGCCGCGGACCTATCAGCTTTCGGCTAGCGTGGACTTCTAACCGGGTCCCGCCGCGGCGCCAGATACGGCCTCTTCGCGGGCGCGCCCGCTCCCACAGGTCCAGCACAACCCTCAGACTTGTGCTGAACCTGTGGGAGCGGGCATGCCCGCGAAGCAGACGACGCGGTCAATGATCAATACATCAGCCGCGCAACTGGTACCAGGTGGTCTTGAGTTGCGAATACTTGTCGAACGAATGCAGTGACAGATCGCGGCCAAACCCCGACTGCTTGCCCCCACCGAACGGCACCGTCACATCCAGCGCATCGACTGTGTTCACCGATACGGTACCGGCTTTCAACGCCCGCGCTACCCGGTGCACCTGGTTGAAGTCGTCGCTCCACACCGAGGCTGCCAGGCCATAGATGCTGTCGTTGGCCAGGCGCACGGCTTCTTCTTCCGTGTCGAAGGCGCTGACCGCCAGTACCGGGCCGAACACCTCCTCGCGCGCCAGGCTCATGCGGCCCTCGACACCGGCAAAAATGGTCGGCTCGATGTAGTTGTCCGAACCTTCGATGGTCAGGCGTCGGCCGCCACACACCAATCGCGCGCCCTCTTGCCCGGCACGCACAATGGCGGCCTCGATGCGGCCGGTCTGCCCGGCATCGACAATGGCCCCGGCGCGGCTCGCCGGATCCAGCGGGTTACCGGGCAGCCACTGGCGAGCCTTGGCCTGCAGGCGCTCGATGAACTCATCGTGGATGGCACGCTGCACGTACAGCCGCGAGTTGGCCGAACACACCTCGCCCTGGTTGAAGAAAATGCCGAAGGCGGCCTTTTCCGCAGCCAGGTCCAGGTCCTGGCAGTTGTCGAACACCAGGTTTGGGCTCTTGCCGCCGCACTCCAGCCACACCTGCTTGAGGTTGGACTGCGCCGAGTACTGCATGAAGTACTTGCCCACCTGGGTGGAGCCGGTGAATACCAGGCAGTCCACATCCGGGTGCAGGCCCAGCGCCTGCCCGGCCTGCTCGCCCAGGCCCGGCACCACGTTCAGCACGCCTTCCGGCACACCGGCTTCCAGCGCCAGCTGGGCCAGGCGCAGGGCCGAAAACGGTGATTGCTCGGCGGGCTTGAGTACCACGCTGTTACCGGCAGCCAGCGCCGGGGCCAGCTTCCAGGCGGCCATATCGAGCGGGAAGTTCCATGGCACCACGGCAGCGACCACGCCGAGGGCTTCGCGGGTGATGGTGGCCAGCGCATTGGCAGCAGTGGGCGCCACCTGGTCATACAGCTTGTCCAGCGCCTCGCCGTACCAGGCGAACACATGGGCAGAACCCGGCACGTCGATGTTGTAGGCATCCATCACCGGTTTGCCCATGTTCAGCGAGTCCAGCAATGCCAGTTCTTCACGATGGGCCATGATCAGCTCGGCCAGCCGCAGCAGCACTTTCTTGCGCTCGCCCGGCGCCATGCGCGGCCAGGGGCCTTGCTCGAAGGCTCGACGGGCGCTGGCGACAGCCAGGTCGACCTCGGCATGGCCGCAGGCGGCAACCTGTGCCAATACGTTGTTGGTGGCGGGGTTGATGGCTGCAAAGGTGGCGCCATCCTGTGCGTTGACGGGTTTGCCGTCGATCAGTGCATGGGCCGGAAGGTAGAGGTCCGAGGCGCGTTGTTGCCAGAATTCGAGAGTGTACATTTGTACTCCAAACGACCGTCGTGGCGGTCCTTCTTGCGCAAGTAACAGGTACCACACAGTCCGCAAGCACGCCGCACTCCCTCTGTGGGAGCGGGCATGCCCGCGAATCAGGCGACACGGTGGATGGCACCGGCTTCGCCGGTGTTCGCGGGCGTGCCCGCTCCCACAGGGAAGCGCGTTGCCCTTGTCAGCGGCTTACAGCTTGCCGACCAGCCGCGCCGTGCGGTCTACGGCTATCCGGGTCTTCTCCACCAGCTCATCCAGCTCGCTGTGGTTGGCGATCAAGGCCGGGGCCATGATCATCCGGCCCAGGGTCGAGCGAATGATCACCCCTTCCTCGAAACCAAAGGTGCGGCACTGCCAGGCCAGGTCGTTCTCGTTGGCAAAGCGCTTGCGCGTCGGCTTGTGCTCGGCGAACTGCAGCGCCGCCACCAGCCCGGCCCCTTGCACCTGGCCGATCAATGGGTGGTCGGCAAACACTTCCCGCAGGATGCGCTGCAGGTACGGCCCCGTGTCGTCCTTCACCTGGCGCACGATGCCTTCGTCACGCAGCGCCTTCAGGTTGGCGATGGCCACTGCCGCCGCCACCGGGTGGCCGGAATAGGTCAGGCCGTGGGCAAATACCCCGCCGCGCTCCACCAACGCCTCGGCAATGCGCTTGCTCAGCACCAGGCCGCCCATGGGCACATAGCCGCTGGTCAGGCCCTTGGCAATCGACAAGGTGTCGGGCTCGAAGCCGAAGTATTCATGGGCGAACCATTCGCCGGTGCGGCCAAAGCCACCGATCACCTCATCGGCGCACAGCAGCACGTCGTACTGGCGGCAGATACGCTGGATTTCCGGCCAGTAGCTTTCCGGCGGGAAGATCATGCCGCCGGCCCCCTGGAAGGGTTCGGCAATGAAGCCGGCAACGTTCTCGGCACCCAGTTCGAGGATTTTTTCCTCCAGCTGCAGGGCGCAGCGGCGGCCGAACTCGGCCGGAGTCAGTTCACCGCCCTCGGCGTACCAGTAGGGTTCGTCGATGTGTGCCACATCCGGAATCAACCCGCCCATGTCGTGCATGAACTTCATCCCACCCAGCGCCGTGGCCGCCAGGGTCGAGCCGTGGTAGCCGTTCCAGCGGCCGATCATGATTTTCTTGCCTGGCTGGCCAACCACCTGCCAGTAGCGGCGCACGGTGCGGATCAGTACCTCGTTGGCCTCGGAGCCGGAGTTGGTGTAGATCGCGTGGCTGTAGTGCCCCGGCAGCAGGCTGAACAGCAACTCGGACAGTTCGATCACCGCCGGGTGGGTGGTGTGGAAAAACATGTTGTAGTAGGCCAGCTGATCCATCTGCGTGGCCGCGGCGGCCGTCAGGTCACGACGGCCATAACCGAGCTGGGTGCACCACAGGCCGGACATGCCATCCAGGTAACGCTTGCCCTCGCTGTCCCACAGGTGCAGGCGTTCGCCACCGACGATCACCCGCGGCCCTTCGGCGTTCAGCGCCTTCTGGTCGAGGAAGGCATGAATGTGGTGGGCGGCATCGGCTGCCTGGTAGTCACGGGTCTGGCGTTGCGGGGCGAAAGGCGCGTTCATTGTTGGTTTTCCTTTGCGGTGGGGTTGCAGGGCAGCTGGCGTTCAGCGCAGCTTGCCCATGTAGCTTTCCAGCGGGTCCTTGCCCAGCACGCCCTGGGCATTGGCCAGCGCATCGATGAACAGGGAGAACAGTTCGGACTGGGTGCCGATGTCGAGCTTGGCGTAGACGTTCTTGCGGTGCGACTTGATGGTGTCCTCCGACACTCCCAACCGCTCGGCCAGCGACTTGGTCGAGTGGCCACGCAGGATCAGCTGGGCGATACGGCATTCACGCTCGGTCAGCAGCGAGCTGCCGAAATTGTTCAGCGCGGCATGGATACGTTGCTCGAGGATGTTCTCGAAGCGCCCTGCGCGGCTGTCCAGCCCGGCAAAATGCTTGCCGAGTACCGCCAGTACCCAAGGCGTGATGAGCCCGAACCGCGTGCGGCTTTGCCCATCCAGCTTGTCGGTGAAGGCCAGCGACACCGCCAGGCTTTGCCCGGGCGCCACCTGCAGGATGTAGTTGAGTTCATCCTCCAGGTGCGAGTGGCGGTAGAACGATTGGTAGTACTCGCTGACCTCGAAGTGGTCGGGTGCCACTTCGAACAGGCCGTAACAACCGGATTCGACCTGTTCCACACAAGCACCGTAGAACGGGTCGAGCAGGTAGAAGCCCGACAGGTAGCGGCTGACATTGCCCTCGGGCTGCCAGGGCGCCTTGTCATCCTGCTCGAACAGCGCACAGGGCATGCCATCGTGCGGGTACAGGTACACCGTGGTCGCCTGGATCGGCCGGATCACACCCAGTGCAGCAAACAGGCTGGCGGCAAAGCCCGGCCGGCCGATCGCCTCGGTGACCTTGGCCTGGTGCTCGAACCATTGTTCTGAAAGCAATTGATTGGTCACTGTAAGCCTGCCGTTTTCTCAGTGGCACCGCCGCCAGTGCGGTGCGTCGTTGAGCAGATACTCCCACGGCGCTGCAGGCACCGGAATCACCCTTTGGGGTGAGCCGGGCAAGGGCTGTGTCCGCTCACCCCAAAGGGTGATTCCGGGTGCCTGCAGGGTGTGGGAGCATCAACCCGCCCCAGCGCTGCGAGCTTTCCGCTCGACCTCCTTGCACAACACCTGACGGTCGCGAGCCTGCTCGCCTGCCGCGGTGTCCTGCATCCCTTTTCAGGAGTTAGCAATGCATACAACAACAAGTACAGCCCATAGCCCCGCCCCGCATGCACCCTCGCAACCCGGCACCAGCACCGGCCGCTTCCGCAAGTCCATGAGCATGACCGCCCTGGTGCTGTTTGGCCTGGCCTACATGGTGCCCCTGGCCGTATTCACCACCTACGGGCTGGTCACCCAGATGACCAAAGGGCACCTGCCCACCGCCTACCTGCTCACGCTCGCCGCCATGCTGCTGACCGCCTACAGTTACGGCCGCATGGTCCAGGCCCACCCCTACTCCGGCTCGGTCTACACCTACACGCGCAAGGCCTTCGGCAGCCATATCGGCTTCATCACCGGTTGGACACTGCTGCTCGACTACATCTTTCTGCCGCTGCTCAGCTATCTGCTGATCGGCATCTACATGTCGGAATACTTCCCGACCATCCATGCCTGGGTGTGGGTAGCGGGTTCCATTGCCCTGGTCACCTTCCTCAACCTGATCGGCATCGAGTCGATCACCCGGGTCAACTGGATCCTGGTGGTGGTGCAACTGGTGTTCATCATCGTCTTCGTCGCTTTGTCCATTCTCAAGCTCAGCGGACAGGCGGAACCGGTGTCGCTGCTGGCCCCCTTGCACCACGATGGCTTCAGCGTGCCGTTGATCATGACCGGCGCCGCCGTGCTGTGCCTGTCGTTCCTCGGCTTCGATGCGGTGTCGACCATGGCTGAGGAAACCAGTAACCCGACCTACCGCATTCCCGTGGCGATTCTGGCGGTGTCGTTGATCGGCGGCCTGCTATTTCTGGTGGTGTCTTATTGCGCACAGATGGTGTTCCCCGATTGGGGCAGCTTCGCCGATCCGGATTCGGCGTCGGTTGACGTGATGCGCCGGATGGGCGGCGAGCTGCTGGTAACCGCCTTCACCGCTACCTACGTGGCGGGCTGCTTCGCCTCGGCCATGGTGTCCCAGGCCAGCGTGTCGCGCGTACTGTTCGCCATGGGCCGCGACGGCGCATTGCCACGGGCATTCGGCCAGTTGGTGACGAAAAAGCGCGTGCCAGCCACTGCCATCCTGGTGGTCAGCCTACTGTCGCTGATCGCCCTGGTGATCACCCTGGATACCGTGGCGAACATGATCAGCTTTGGCGCACTGTTCGCCTTCTCGGCGGTGAACCTTGCAGTGGTCAAGCACTACCTGGTTGACCAGAAACTGCGCGGTTGCCGCAACTGCCTGCTGTACGGCGCCATTCCCGGCCTGGGCTTTCTCAGCACGCTGTGGCTGTGGAGCAGCCTGACCAGCCTGTCGTTCACCATCGGCCTGTGCTGGATGGGCCTGGGCCTGTTGGTGCTACTGGGGCTGACCCGGGCGTTGCGCGTGAAGCTGCCAGAGTTGCAGATGGCCGAGTGAGCCCGACGCCTTGCGTGACCGCTCCTGCAGGGCATCGCGAGAACCCGGGTGATAACTGCTCGTTATCACCCGATCCGTATTAATCATTATTCAGCCCCCCATTCGCCCCCTACAGTCCTGACCAACGATTGTCATTGCCAACGGGAAACGAAATGTCCATCGAACACCGCCTGAACCACATCGCCGGCCAGCTCAGTGGCCACGGTGACGTGCTGCTGCACAGCCTCGACGCCCACACCGGTGAAACACTGCCCTACGCCTTCCACCAGGCGACTGGCGATGAAGTCGAGGCCGCCGCCCAGGCCGCCGAGGTGGCCTACCCGAGCTACCGCAGCACCCGCCCGGACCAGCGCGCCGCTTTTCTCGACGCTATCGCCAGCGAACTGGACGCGTTGGGTGATGACTTCATCCAGGACGTGATGCGCGAAACCGCACTGCCTGAAGCACGCATCCGCGGCGAACGCAGCCGCACCAGCAACCAGCTGCGCCTGTTTGCCGAGGTGGTACGGCGTGGCGACTTTTACGCTGCACGCATCGACCGCGCCCTGCCCCAGCGTACCCCGCTGCCGCGCCCGGACCTACGCCAGTACCGCATCGGCGTGGGACCGGTGGCCGTGTTCGGCGCCAGCAACTTCCCACTGGCCTTCTCCACCGCTGGCGGTGACACCGCTTCGGCGCTGGCCGCCGGCTGCCCGGTGGTGTTCAAGGCACACAGCGGGCACATGCTCACTGCGGCCCATGTGGCCGCGGCCATCGACCGTGCAGTGACCGGCAGCGGTATGCCGGCAGGCGTTTTCAACATGATCTACGGTGCCGGTGTGGGCGAAGCACTGGTCAAGCACCCGGCCATTCAGGCGGTCGGCTTTACCGGCTCGCTGCGCGGTGGCCGCGCCCTGTGCGACATGGCCGCAGCGCGCCCGCAGCCGATCCCTGTGTTCGCCGAAATGAGCAGTATCAACCCGGTGGTCGTGCTGCCGCAGGCTCTGCAGGCTCGCGGTGAGCAGGTGGCGACCGAGCTGGCCGCCTCGGTGGTGCTGGGCTGCGGGCAGTTCTGCACCAACCCGGGCCTGGTGGTGGGTATCCGGTCGCCACACTTCGAGCATTTCCTGCAAACGCTGGTGGCACGCATGGCCGACCAAGGCCCGCAGACCATGCTCAACGCGGGCACCCTGCGCAGCTACCAGAACGCTGTGCAGCACTTGCTGGCGCACCCGGGTATCCAGCATCTGGCCGGCCAACCGCAAACGGGTAACCAGGCTCAGCCGCAGTTGTTCAAGGCCGACGTGAGCCTGCTGCTCAATGGCGACCCGCTGTTGCAGGAAGAAGTGTTCGGCCCTTGCACCGTGGTGGTTGAAGTGGCCGATGCCCAGCAATTGGCCGAAGCATTGCGTCACCTGCAAGGTCAGCTGACTGCCACCCTGATTGCCGAACCTGACGACCTGCGCACCTTTGCCTCACTGGTGCCGTTGCTGGAACGCAAGGCCGGGCGCTTGCTGCTCAATGGCTACCCGACCGGCGTGGAGGTTTCCGATGCCATGGTGCATGGCGGCCCCTACCCGGCCACCTCCGACGCCCGCGGCACTTCGGTCGGCACCTTGGCCATCGACCGCTTCCTGCGCCCGGTGTGCTTCCAGAACTACCCTGACGCACTGCTGCCGGATGCGTTGAAAAACGCTAACCCGCTGGGGATTGCCCGGTTGCTGGAGGGTGTGAGCAGCCGCGAGGCGGTGTGATCTTTCATGGCTGCAACCCGTGCCGGCCTCTTCGCGGCTCTAGCCGCCAAGAGGCCGGCACGGGCACTTCGAGCTGTATACAATCAGTAAAAAGCTTGCTTACAATACCGAGCGCCTATGACATCGGTAATCGCCGATGCGTATTGCGCAGGCTTGCACCATGTCATCTACAAACCCTGCAAAAACGCTCCTCGTCAAAAACGCCGCACTGCTGGTCACCATGGACGGCGAACGCCGCGAAATCAAGAACGGCGGTCTGTTCATCGAAGGCAACCTGATCAAGCAAGTCGGCCCCAGCGAAACCCTCCCGCAGCACGCCGACGTGGTTCTGGACATGGCCGGCAAGGTGGTCATCCCAGGCCTGGTCAACACCCACCACCACATGTACCAGAGCCTCACCCGCGTGGTACCGGCCGCTCAGGACGGCGAGCTGTTCAACTGGTTGACCAACCTGTACCCGATCTGGGCGCGCCTGACCCCCGAGATGATCGCGGTGTCGACCCAGACCGCCATGGCCGAGCTGATCCTGTCCGGCTGCACCACCTCCAGCGACCACCTGTATATCTACCCCAACGGCTGCAAGCTCGACGACAGCATCCACGCGGCGGCCGAGATCGGCATGCGCTTCCACGCCGCGCGCGGCAGCATGAGCGTGGGCCAGAGCCAAGGCGGCCTGCCACCTGACTCGGTGGTGGAAAAGGAAGCCGACATCCTCAAGGAATCGCAACGCCTGATCGAGGACTACCACGATGCCAGCCACGGCTCGATGCGCAGTATCGTGGTCGCGCCATGCTCGCCATTCTCGGTCAGCCGCGACCTGATGCGCGAAGCTGCCGTGCTGGCGCGCCAGTATGGGGTGTCGCTGCACACCCACCTGGCCGAGAACGTCAACGACATCGCCTACAGCCGCGAGAAGTTCGGCATGACCCCTGCCGAGTACGCCGAAGACCTTGGCTGGGTCGGCCATGATGTATGGCATGCCCACTGCGTGCAGCTCGACCAGCACGGCATCGAGCTGTTCGCTCGCACCGGCACCGGCGTCGCCCACTGCCCATGCTCGAACATGCGGCTGGCCTCAGGCATCGCCCCGGTACGCAAGATGCGCGACCACGGCGTACCGGTGGGCCTGGGGGTCGATGGCTCTGCCTCCAACGACGGCGCCAGCATGATCGGTGAAGTGCGTCAGGCCCTGCTGCTGCAACGGGTGGGCTTTGGCCCTGACGCGATGACCGCACGCGAAGCACTGGAGATTGCCACCCTGGGTGGCGCGAAAGTGCTTAACCGCAATGATATTGGCGCCCTGGCCCCGGGCATGGTCGCCGATTTCGTCGCCTTCGACCTGGGCCATGTGGCGTATGCCGGCGGCCACCACGACCCATTGGCGGCACTGGTGTTCTGCACCCCGACCCAGGTGCATACCAGCGTGATCAACGGCCGCGTCGTGGTGAAAGACGGCCAGCTGGCCACCGTCGACCTGCCGCGCGTACTGGAACGCCACAACCAGCTGGCCCATCAGCTGGTCAGTGGCACTTGAGGCCTGGCATCAGCTCGGCATCGCCGGGTGAATGAAGGGCATGCGCAGCCCTTTGGGCTGCGCTGCCACCTAGGCAAGCTGCGGGTAGCGCACACTACGATGTCATGTCCACTCAAAGGTCCATGACCATCTCATGCCAGGCCATGCCGCCGTGGTCCGACGGCGACGGTTTCACGTATCGGTAGCCCAGTTTCTGGTACAGGGCTACATGCTGCTCCTTGCACATCAGGTGAATGGTCTGCTTGCCCGCCGCGTGCATGCGCCCGATGAATTCGTTCATCAACACTTTGGCGTAGCCTTTGCCCTGGTGGGCCGGGTCTACAACCACCGACATGATCACCACGTTCGCGGCCGCCGGGTCATGGCCGACCAGCTCTTTGAAAGCCTCGTCGGACATCACGACCTCGTGGGCGCAGCCACTGTTGATGAAACCCACGATCTCGCCGTCGCTTTCCAGCACCAGGAAGCCTTGTGGGTACTGCGTGATACGCGTGCGGATTTTCTCCAGCGTGGCCGCCTCATCCCCTTCATAGGCGCCAATTTCGATGGCGTAGCAACGCTCGGCATCGGCGGGAACGGGGGTGCGGAACTGAAGGGCGCTCATGGCAGGTATCCTTGGCAATGGTAAAGGCAGCCGCCATGATAAATGAGCATCGACCTTGCACTCCATCATTGCGAACTCGCTCAAGTCGAGCGTGTGACGCTTGCTGCCTGCCAAGGAGGGCAAGCATCATGGGGACCTTGCTCTATTGCCACGGATACGCCGATGACCGCTGTAACTTTCCCCTTCACCGAACCCAGCCGCTGCAAACGCCTGAAAGCGGCCAGCAGCAGGGATCATGACAGCGTCGATCAACTGGTGATGGCAGCGCGGCCTTTCGAGAGCCGCGAGCGTTATGGGCGCTTCCTGCAGGTGCAGCACCGCTTTCATGGCAGCCTGTTGGCGTTGTATCAGGATGAACAGCTCAACCAGCAACTGCCGGGGCTGGCGGCGCTGTCACGGTTCGCGGCAGTCGAGGCCGACCTGCGCGACCTCGGCCTGCCGCTGCCAACGCCCACCCAACCGGTCCGTGTCAGCTCGGCCCAGGCCTTGGGATGGCTGTATTGCAGTGAAGGTTCGAACCTGGGGGCGGCGTTTCTCTACAAGCACACGCAACGTCTTGGGCTGGAGGGTGACAATGGGGCCCGCCACCTGGCCCCTCACCCGGATGGCCGAGCGCTGCATTGGCGCGAATTTGTTGCCAGGCTGGACAGCCTGGTGCTGGGGGAGCAGGAGGAAGCAGAGGTGGTAGCGGGGGCGATTGCAGCGTTCGACAGTTATCGGGTGCATCTGCGTGAGGTATTTGCAGGCAGTTGACCGAGCGCAATGGCACCTTTAGCGGGTGCTGCACAGCACCAACCGCCACGGCGATTTTCTACAAGTTGTTGCTGTAGCGAACTTTTTCTTGATTCCCTGTCTATGTGTGAGGCACAGAAAGGTAGCGGAACGCGAGACAAGGTTCGCCCCACACCTGCTGGCCAGATGGCTCATTCGTTATCAGAGGTTGGCTACGCTCATGAAAATACATGTCGCAAGGTTGGTGCTGCTCGGCCTGTTCTCGCTCGCGGCGGTGGGCACGGCATCGGCAACGCAAATGAAAGCAGCCGAACCGGTTTCACCGACCGTCCAGTCACCGTTGAAGCCAGCCGGCAACCCTTGGTCGAGCGTGGCCAGCGTGGCCGTTGAATAGCCGGCCACGCTCCTGGCGCATGATGACGATCGCTGGCACGACCACCGAAGCGACTGGCGCCGCGAACAGTGGCGGCGTGAACAAGCCCGCCGGGACTGGGAGCGGCGGCGCGACTGGGAACGGCGCCGTGATTGGGAGCGCCGCCATGAGCGCGCCATGCGCCAGCGTCATCATGACGCGCATCATTACTACCGCCGTTGAAGCCCATGCGATCGGTGCAGGGGCGGTGTCAGTCAGCCAGCTGGGAACTCTCGCCCGCCGCCTCTGCCTCCATCTTCAAGCGGTCCGCCTTGCAGATGTACTTGGGCTTGCGTGGCGCCAGTTTGGCACTGGCCTTTTTGGCATGCGCCTGCAATAGCTGCTTGATCTTCTTACGACGGTTCATGGTCTAGGGGCCTGTCAGTACGTTTTCGCTGCCGCCATCATACCCCGGCGGCGAGGGGAAAACGCGATGAACGGCCCAGCGTATGCCTGCTACGGCCATGCAGGTCACAGGATTCAACGCGTTGACGTTATTTTCACAGCCCGCAGATTAGCGTCACGCCCTTTCCGGCCACGCGCACAACCGCTGGCCGCCAAGGTACGACGAGGCATACGTGTCACACACTACATCCCCCGCCGCGCACAAGCGCGTGGACTGGGCCGGCCTCGGCTGGCTCTTGCTGTTCTTCTGGTATTTCTCCGGTGTAACCCAGGCGCTGCTGCTGTTCAGCGGGACGACCGGCTTCGCCGGTTTTCGCGATGCGTTGTTCCTCAGCAGCCTGTGGCTGGCGCCCGTCCTGTTGCTGCCGCGTTTCACACGCGCCACCGCGGCAATCATCGGTCTGGTGCTGTGGGCGGCTTCGCTGGTGGGCCTGAGCTACTTCGGCATCTATCGCCAGGAGTTTTCACAAAGCGTCATCTTTGTGATGTTCGAGTCCAACACCGCCGAGGCTGGTGAGTACTTCAGCCAATACTTCAGCGTGGGGCTGGGCTTGGCACTGGTGCTGTACACGCTGGTTGCGGTCCTGCTGTGGCGGCGCGTGCGCCCGGTCAGCCTGCCACTGCGCAGTCGCCTGCCGGTGGTCGTGCTATTGCTGGTGGCCAACCTGGTCGTGCCGTTCTACAAGCAGATGGTGACCCAAGAGCGCAACTTCGCCGATGCGCTCGAAAAAGTGCAGCAGCGAATGGAACCGGCCGTACCTTGGCAGTTGCTGGTCGGCTACCAACAGTACCGCCAGCAACTGGACAACATGCAGAAACTGCTTGCCCAGAATGCCGCACTGCCACCGCTGCAGAACCTGCGCGACAGCAGTGGTACTGCGCCACGCACCCTGGTATTGGTGCTCGGCGAGTCGACCACCCGCGAGCACATGCACCTGTATGGCTATGACCGCGACACCACGCCCAACCTCGACGCGCTGGCCGCCAGCGACAAGAGCCTGACCGTGTTCCGCGACGTGGTATCGCCGCGCCCGTACACCATCGAAGTGATGCAGCAGATCCTCACGTTCGGCGACGAGCAGAACCCGGACCGTTTCCTCAGCGACCCGTCGCTGATCAACCTGCTGAAACAGGCAGGCTACAAGACCTTCTGGATCACCAACCAGCAGACCTTGACCAAGCGCAACACCATGCTCACCACCTTCTCGCAGCAAACAGACGCGCCGGTGTACCTGAACAACCAGCGCAACCAGAATGCCCGCCAGTACGATGACGTGGTGCTGGCGCCGTTCGAGAAAGCCCTGCAAGACCCTGCGCCCAACAAGTTCATCATCGTGCACCTGCTGGGCACGCACATGGACTACCGCTACCGCTACCCGGACGACTATGCGCACTTCAACGACAAGCAAGGTGTGCCAGCCAAGCTGACGGCGGACCAGGTAGAAACCTACAACTTCTATGACAACGCGGTGCGCTACAACGACTATGTGGTGTCGAGCCTGATCAAGCGTTATGCGGCAGGCAAACCCAATGGGTTCCTGATGTACCTGTCCGATCATGGTGAAGACGTGTACAGCTCCGGTGACCACGACCGCTTGGGGCGCAACGAAGGCGCACCGACCCGGCCGATGTACACCATCCCGTTCCTGCTGTGGACCTCGCCTAGCTGGCAGGCCGAGCACCCGCGTGACTTGCAGGCAATGGCCAACCGCCCCTACAGCAGTTCACACCTGATCCATACCCTGTCAGACCTGGCCGGGTTGAGCTATGACCGCTATGAACCGGCCAAGAGCCTGGTGAGCCCACAGTTCGTGGTAGCACCACGCTGGATCGGCGACCCATACCGCAAGAATGGCTTGCGCGAGTTCGACCACCTGCCGCTGGACAAGGCCGACGGGGTACAGGAAACAGCCAGCACCCGGCAGTAATCAGGCCAAGGTTCATGCAGGGCAGCTACCCTGCCGGGCACTCCCCCGCACCGCCTCGGCCAACTTGCGCAGGTTGGCCTGGTGCGCATTCACCAGGCTGGTGATGCTGTTGTCCGCAGCAGTCTGCACTGACGTACGGCAGGTCAGCTCGACCTGCCCTTGCTGCTTCAGGCGCCACACGGCCTCCAGCGAGGCGTAGCGCCCTGGTACCGTGTCGAAGCGTTGCACATCCACCCGCAGCGACGCCTTGCCACCGCCCGCCGGGCCGCCCAACAGGTCCTGCAGGGCGCTGCGGAATTCATCCACCAGGTTGGCGCCCCACCACTCCGTCTCCAGAATGGCCAGGCCGCTCTGCCCTTGCCGCACCACCAACTGTGGGCGGTCGACCTGGGGCGGCACAGCCACCCTGACCACCTGGATGCGTTGGCCGCTGTCACGCACCGGGTCGCTCGGTACCAACGTGTGGTAGTTGTTCGGCGTACTGCTGCAGCCCCCGAGCCACACCAGCAGGCTGGCCACACATGCATTGCGCAGTCGTTGCATCGGCTGTCTCCTCAGGGTTCAAGGTCTGCGGACCCGGCCGCTTTCGGCCGGCCACGAATCAGCGACTCGGGGTGGCGGCCCAGGTAATCGGCAAGGTCACGTAGCGAACGCGACATGCGCTCCAGCTCGTCCAGCGTTTCACCCATTCGCTCGCGCTGCGGCGAATCTTCGGAAATGGCCGAGTTGGCCGTACGCAGGGTCTTGTGTACCTCGTCCAGCGCCACTTTCACCTCCGGCAGCGTCTGGCCATTGAACTGCCTGAGGCTGGCGCGCAGCTCACGCAAGCTACCGTCCAGGTTACCGGCGATGCTTTCCAGCGGCAGCTTGGCAATGCGCTCCATCACCCGCTGCAGCTGTTCCTGCAACTGCTCAAGGCTGCCGGGCAGCGTCGGGATCATGATGGGGTCGGCAGCCATGTCGAAGGCCACCTTGGGGGCATCGGGGTAAAAGTCCAGCGAAATGAACATCTGCCCGGTGATCAGGTTGCCGCTACGCGCCTGGGCCCGCAGCCCATGTTCGACAAAGGTGCCAATCAGTTTCCGCGCCCCTTGCATATCGCCCTCGGTGTGCTTGAACACCGCCAGCATCTTGCGGTGCACCGGCCCTAGCCGCTGCGGGTATATCACCGCATCGACCACTACCGGGAAGCTCTGCCGCGTAGCATCGTAATCGAGCTGGATCGAGGTGACCCGGCCAAACTCCACACCCTTGAACTCCACTGGCGCGCCCACCGACAGGCCGCGCATGGCCTGGTCGAAGCGCAACTGCAGGTACTGCGCCTGGCCATGCGGAGGCGACAGCGCCATGTCGCGGTCGGCGAATAGCTGGAAGCGGGCCTGGTCGGCAGCAGGCTCGGCTTGCGCGGCGAAATCGGGCGAGCCGAAGGCCAGCCCGCCCACCAGAATCGACGACAGCGATTCGGTATCGACCTTCAGGCCATTGGCACCGATCTGCATGTCGATGCCACTGGCATTCCAGAAGCGCGTGTCAGCAGTGACGAACGTGTCGTAGGGCGCCTGCACGAACACGCCAATCTCTACCCCCTTGCCATCGTCCTGGAGGGCAAAGGACACCACCTCACCCACCGGGATCTTGCGGTAGTAGATCGAAGAGCCGATATCCAGCGAGCCGAGGTCGCTGGCGACAAGAACAAAGCGCTTGCCCTTTTCGTCATAGGTGATCGGCGGTGGCAGCTCCAGCCCGACAAAGGACTTTTCCGGCACCTTCGACTCGCCGGAATCAGCCCCGATGAAACTGCCCGAAAGCAGCGTGTCCACCCCGGAAACCCCGCCCACGCCGATGCGCGGTCGCACCACCCAGAAGCGCGCTCCCCGGGTAGCGAATGAACGGGCATCGTTGGAGAGCTGAACCTTGGCCACCACGCTCTTCTTGTCGTCGGCCAAGTCCACCGTGGTCACTTCGCCAATCACCACGCTGCGGTATTTTACCTGGGTCTTGTGCGCCACCAATCCCTCCCCGCTGTGGAAAGAAATGGTAATCACCGGCCCTTGCTGCATCCAGTTGCGCACCACCAGCGAAGCGCCGATGAGGATCGCCAGGATCGGCACGATCCATACCAGCGACACACTCCAACGTCGGGTGCGCACTTCAACCTGCCCAGGGCCCTCGCGCTTGTCAGTCTGTTGCCCCATCAATGCGGCCTCCCCTCGTTGGCATGGCTATCCCAGATCAGGCGTGGATCAAAGCTCATCGCAGAGAACATGGTCAGCACTACCACCATGCCAAAGAACAGAATGCCCACACGCGGCTCGATGGTGCCCAGCCCGCGCAGTTGCACCAGCGCAGCCACCAGCGCCACTACCATCACATCGAGCATGGACCAGTAGCCGATCAGCTCGACGAAGCGGTACAACTGCGAACGCTGCCGGCAGGCCCAGGAAGAACCACGCTGGGCAGTGAACAGCAGCAGGCCAAGGGAAAAGAACTTGATGGCGGGCACACCCACGCTGGCAATGAAAATGATCAGCGCGATGTCCCAGGCCCCGGCTTCCCAGAACTCCAGCACGCCACCGCCAATGGTGCTTTCTGTACCACTGCCGAGCATTTCGGTGTGCATCACCGGCAGCAGGTTGGCGGGGATGTAGAAAACCAGGGCTGCCAGCAGAAACGCCCAGCCACGGCTGATGGCATTGGCCTTGCGCCGGTGAATGACGGCGCCGCAACGGTTGCAGGTGTGCGCGCCACTGCGCGTGTCGCATGCCTGGCCACAGCCATGGCACAGACACAAGCCAAGGTCGTGCGCCTTGACCGGGGCAGTCATACCTGTTCCCACAAGTCGCGGATGTCCTTGCCGGCAATGTGGATGATCAACATGCTCAATGCGGCCAGGGCCAGCAGGCCGATACCGGGGATCACATCGAGCAGCCCCGCCAGCTTGATCACCGCCACCATCGCCCCCAGCAGACACACCTCCAGCATGCTCCAGGGCCGCAGGCTTTCCAGGCCACGCATGCACAGGGCAAAGCCGGGGGCACGCTGGCCGGCAAGGGCAAAACCCAACACCCAGCACAACAGGGCAATTTGCAGCAGCGGCGCAAAAATGATCGACAGCGCCATGACCAGAGCGATGAAGGTGATACTGCCGTGACTGAGGATCTGCACGGCGTCCCACAATGTGGCCGAGTGGGTCAGCCCCTGCATGCCGATGGTCATCACCGGGTAATAGTTGGCGAACACCAGCAGGACGCCGCCAGTCACACTCAATGCCAGCCGCTGCTCGATGGTCAGTGACCTGTGCCGGTACAGCACGCCGCCACAGCGCGGGCAAAGGGCTCGTTGATGTTTGAGCAGCGGTGCGCGGTGGTACACCGTGTCGCAATACTCACAGATGATCAGATCTTGCGTCTGGCTCATGGTTTGCCCGCAGGTAGCCTTGGATCAGGCCAAGAGGCCAATCGGAACGGCGTCTGATATCCGGTGTAGACCATCTGGGCAAAACTTCCATCACGACCTCAAAGGCGAACTATCCTGTGAGGCGGGCTTTCCGCCCGGTGGAGGTGTGCCATGCGTACGTTCACGTGGAGTTACCTGTTGATGCTGCTGTGCGCAGCATCGGCCGCCCAGGCGCAGTCGGTGGTGCCGCTCAAGGGCCAGAGCAGCCAGCAGATGCAACTGGATATCAACGATTGCAATACCGTCGCCACCAATGCCGCAAACGGCACGGCGACGTCCAGCGACCCCCATGTCGATGGCCGGGTTCGCGGTGCAGCTGCGGGTGCCGCCGCCGGTGCTGTAGGCGCGCAGGTGCGCGGCAACCAGCATGACGAGTTGTATGACCGGGTGGGTGACGATGCCAAGCAGCAATACCGGCAGAACCGTGCCGGCGAAGTGGCCGCCGCCGGGGCCGCGGTCGGTGGCATGCGCCAGCGTCAGGACCGGCGCCAGGACCGGCGCGACCAGGACGAGGCCAAAACCCAGGCCCATGCCAGTGCCTACAGCGGTTGCCTGCAAGGGCGCGGCTACCAGGTCAACCCCTGAGCAATCGCCACGCCATGCTACTCCTGCCGGGGTGGCATGGCGTGCTCACTTCAGGAACTTCGCCAGCTCTTCCCGACAAAACTCCACGAACAACTGCGCCGGTTTGGTCAGCTGGACTCGCTTCAACCACGCCGCAGCCAGCCCCGACAGCGCCACCGGCTCGGCAATGTCGAGCATTGCCAGGCGTTGGCCGTCATAGGTGTATTCCGAGTGCGGACGGGTTACCAGCAACGAAAAACCGAAACCCTGACCGACCATGCCGCGCACCATCTCGATCGACGGTGAACTGAAGACGATGTTCGGTGCCAGGCCCATCTCGTTGAACAAGCTGACAAAGTACGTGCGGCTAGGGGCCACGTCCAGCAGGATCATCGGCTCCGGGCACAGGTCGCGCAGCGAGACCTGGGCCTGGCTGGCAAAGCGGTGGTTCTCGGGTAGCAGCACATAGGGCTTCTGCGGCGGCATCAGCGGCTCGGCCTCGATAGTGCCATCCAGGTCGTGGTCATAGAGAAATGCCAGGTCGAATGTTCCAGCGGTCAGGCCCTGGATCAGGTCCTGCTGCTCACCGTCGCGCAGGCGAATGTCAACACCCGGGTAGCGCTGACGAAAACCGGCGATCAGGCGCGGCAGGTACAGTGGCGCCACGGTTTCGAAACAGCCAATGTCGATTTGCCCGGCGACGGTATCGTTGTCGGCCAGGGCGTTCTGTTCGAACTCATGGGCCATCTGCAGCAGCGACTTGGTCTTGGCGTAGAAGCGTTTGCCGCTGGGCGTCAATGACACACCCTGGGCGTGGTGGCGGATGAACAGCTGCACACCGAAACTTTCCTCCAGGCTCTTGATGGCCGTGGAGATGGACGGCTGGGCGATGTACAGCTGGCGTGACGCTTCGGCCACACTGCCCGCTTCCACGGTGGTGACGAAGTACTTCAGTTGTCGCAAGGTATAGGCAGCCACAGGGTACCTCTCTGACGCGGGTCTTGGCAGGCTGGGATCACGGCCCACACTTTACCCTTGGCTGCCGCTCTGCGGGGGCTGAGCGCTGAAGGATTTACCTATGCATTGAACAGGTTTTTTGTAGGGTCTGCCAGTACCTCGTCTCACAGGCCTGCGCAAACCGGCGCCGCACCACGCTTGCACCTGTAACGGGCCCCCGTGGCACTGCAACCACTGGTCAAAAACGCCCGAACGTCTTTACTGATAGTCATCGGCCCCAGGTAAACGGTGTGCGCTTATGAAGATCGTGGTCACCAGCATCCTCGTCGACGACCAGGCCAAGGCCCTGGCTTTCTACCACTACGTACTCGGTTTCGAGCCCAGGCACGACATCCCCATGGGCCGGCACCGCTGGTTGACCCTGACTTCGCCCAACGACCCCAATGGCGTCGAACTGCTGCTGGAACCTGACGCGCACCCGGCGGCCAAGGTGTACAAGGCCGCGCTCAAGCAGGATGGCATCCCCGCCACCTCGTTCGGCGTGCGCGATATCCAGGCCGAATACACCCGGCTATGTGCAGCCGGTGTGCAGTTCATCCGGCCACCAACCCCAATGGGGCCGGTTACCGTGGCGGTGTTCGATGACACGTGCGGCAACTTGATCCAGATTGCCCAGAAGCACTAGCCGGTTGCCCTTACCCCAATGCGCACCCACAAGGAAAAAAGATGCGCCACGAATTCAGCGAAGTGCTCAACGACCTGGTCGACTACTTTCTGCTCGGCGATATCCAGTTGCTCGAGCGCTTCAAGCAAGACCATCAACTGCCCGACGACCTGGCCGGTGCGTTCACCCACGGTGACAGCGGCGACCAGGCGGTGCGCGAAGGCATCGTGCTGCCGCTGGCCGGTGTCGACAACCTGCCCTACCGCATCCTGTTCACCCTCGATAACCACACCCCGGCCCTGCGCGAGGCCGGCAGCCGCCTGAAGCACCGGCGCAATGGCTATGTACTGCGGGTCGAGCACGGTGCGCTGATGCTGTACACCTGGCGCATCCTGCAGCACTTCACGCCCAAGACCCTGGGTGACCTGATGGCGCGTTACCAGGTGCCAGGGCGGCCGATCATCGAACTGGACAATGGCTGGTACGACGTGGAGGTGCTGGCGGGGGCACTGGTGCGCGACGGGTTGTACGAGCCGGCATTCGAGTTCGTGCTGAAGAAGCGCTGGAGCCGGGGTGAGGCGACAGCTGTGGATACCGGGTATGCATTCGGGCTTCGTGGCTACTTCGACTGATTGATCGCCTGTGCCGGCCTCTTCGCGGGTGAACCCGCTCCTACAAAGCTTTCGAGGCCTGTGTTGATCCTTTCGCGGGTGAACCCGTTCCTACAGCAGTACCTGTAGGAGATCACCCAGCCCTTCCGGGCTGCGCTGTCGCGCAGCAAACATGAGGTGTACGGCTTCAGTTCCGCAGCGACGCTGACATTTTGAAAAAGAAAAGGCGGTTGGCCCGGTAGGGCCAGCCGCCTTTTGCTTTGTTAGGGTTCGTGTGCGCGGGACAGAGATCGTAGCCAGCACTGGTGTGTGTCTGCACACCCGCGTAGGAGAGTGATCCGCACGGTATCGGCGTGAAGTCCCTGTAGGCATCAGCTGATTCAGCTGTGACCACGTATGAGAGAGTGAACCCTTTCGCCACCGTGTGCCCCGCGCGCCCTTTATCCTGCGAGGATTCATCATGGCGCGCAAGCCTTCCAAGCAACGCTTTACCGTCGTCCATCCCGATTGCGCGGCGATCGATGTCGGTGGTCGAGAGCATTTCGTGGCGGTCGATCCCCGGCACGAAAATCCCGTCCAGTCGTTCACGTCCTTTACTGACGACCTGCTCAAGATGGCTAACTGGCTTGAAAGCCTGGGGATCAAGGTCGTTGCCATGGAATCCACGGGGGTTTATTGGATTCCAATTTACGAGATTCTCAGCGAGCGCGGTTTTGACGTTTATCTCGTCAATGCCAGAGCAACTCGGCAAATCACGGGCCGTAAATCAGATGTGCTGGATTGCCAGTGGATCTGGCAGCTGATGACTCATGGACTGCTCAGAGGCGCATTCCGCCCCGATGATCTGACCTGCTGCGTCCGGTCATTGGTCAGGCAGCGTGCTTCCAAAGTGAAAGACCAGGCGCAGACGCTGAACCGGATGCAAAAGGCCATGAGCCAAATGAACATCCAGCTGGCCAATGTCATCAGTGATATTTCCGGTGTAACTGGCATGAAGATTTTGCGGGCCATCTGCGCAGGTGAACGGGACCCAGTGCAACTGGCTGAACTAACCGACCGCCGCATCAAGGCAGGCAAGGAGGCTGTCGCTCGGAGTCTTCATGGCAATTGGCGGCGCGAGCATTTGCATGCGCTAACTCAGGAATTGGCTGCCTATGACTTCCTGGAGCAGCAAATTGCAGATTGTGACGACGCCATAAAAGCCGCGTTAGAGCAGTTGCCGGTGCTGCAAAACAAGCCAGAGCCATCCAAGAAGCCTTTACGGAGCCCACACCGAAACGGCGCCCAACAGACTGTATTGCATCAGACTTTGTGGAAAGTTCTTGGCGTGGACCTAACCGCAATTCCAACCATTGGGGTGGACACTGCATTAGTGCTGGCAGGGGAGATCGGTACAGATCTATCACGCTTCCCGTCCTCACAGCACTTCTGCTCTTGGTTGGGACTGGCTCCCCCTACCCGAATTTCCGGCGGTCATCGACTGGCAGGTGGTGGGCCCAAAATAGTCAATCGAGCAGCGCAAGCACTCAAGCAGGCTGCATCCAATGCCCGTAACGACAAGGGTTTCATTGGCGCATCGCACCGAGCCAGACTGACTCGAATGGATACCAGCTGCGCCATCAAAGCCACTGCGCATCAGTTGGCACGTCTGGTGTACAACCTGTTAACCAAGAAGCAGGCTTATGTTGAACAAGGTCTTGAGGAGTTCGAAGCCAGAAGCCAAGACCGGCAGGTCCGGGCTTTGCTTCGCAAAGCCCGGAAACTGGGGTATCAACTGGTGGCCGCTTGAGTGCTTAGAAAACAATGGGTTGCATTTTGTTTGATGAGAGATCACCCAGCCCTTCCGGGCTGCGCTGTCGCACAGCAAACAGGATGCGCATGACGTCAGATCTGCACTGACATCGAGATCTAGAAAAGCATTCGCCGACTGATCCGGGTAGGTCAGCCGCCGAATACTTTGCTATGGTTCCCAATGCGCGGGAAAGAGGCCGTAGACCGCACTGGTGTGCTGCTTTGCTCCCGAATGAGAGAGTGGCCCAAATGGCATCGGCGTTAATCCCTGTCGGCACAGCTTGCTGTGACCACGTATAGAAGAGTGAACACTTCGCCGCCATTGACCCCGCGCGCCTGTTTTTTTCGCTAGAAAGAACAGTGGGTTATCTTTTGTTTGATAGAAGCGGGTTCACCCGCGAAGGGGCCGGCACAGGCAAACTCGACCTTCAGGTGTGAGTGATATCCCGATCTTTGGTCTCAGGCAGGAAGAAGATCCCCAGCACCGCTGTCATCACGGCAATCACGATCGGGTACCACAAGCCGTAATAGATATCCCCGGTCGCTGCCACCATGGCAAACGCCACGGTCGGCAGGAAGCCACCGAACCAGCCATTCCCGATGTGGTAAGGCAGCGACATCGAGGTGTAGCGGATGCGCGCCGGGAACAGCTCCACCAGCCAGGCGGCAATCGGCCCGTAGACCATGGTCACGTAGATCACCAGAATGGTCAGCAGCAACAGCACCATCGGGTAGTGGATCTTCGCCTGGTCGGCCTTTTCCGGGTAGCCCGCCTCTTTCAATGCACCACTCAGGGTTGCGGTAAACGCTTCGCTTTGTACCTTGAAGTCGGCCGCCGCCAGGCTGCTGCCATCAAAGCTCGGCAATACCCGTTCGCCAATGCGGATCTGTGCCACGCTGCCGGGTTCCGCCGCTTCATTGGTATACGGGATGGCGCGCTTGGCCAGCAGGCTTTTGGCAATGTCGCAGGAGCTGGTGAATTTGGCCTTGCCCACCGGGTCGAACTGGAATGCACATTGGCCCGGGTCGGCCACCACCACAACCGGGTTCTGCTCCTGGGCAACGAATACATCCGGGTTGCCGTACTCGGTCAGTGCCTTGAAGATCGGGAAGTAGGTCAGCGCGGCGATGATGCAGCCGGCCATGATGATTTTCTTGCGGCCAATCCGGTCGGACAGGCTGCCGAAGAAAATGAAGAATGGTGTGCCGATCAACAGTGAACCGGCAATCAGCAGGTTGGCGGTCTGCGCCTCGATCTTGAGCGTCTGCAACAGGAAGAACAACGCGTAGAACTGCCCGGTGTACCACACCACGGCCTGGCCGGCGGTGCCGCCGAGCAGCGACATGATCACCACCTTGAGGTTGTCCCAGCGGGCGAACGATTCGGTCAGGGGCGCCTTGGATGCCTTGCCCTCGGCCTTCATCTTCATGAACACTGGCGACTCGTTCAGCTGCAGGCGGATGTACACCGAAATCGCCAGCAGCAGAATCGACAGCAGGAACGGTATCCGCCAGCCCCAGGCCTCGAACGCTTCCGTCCCCATGGCCGTGCGACAGGCCATGATCACCAGCAGCGACAGGAACAGCCCCAGGGTGGCAGTCGTCTGGATCCAGGCAGTGAAAAAGCCGCGGCGGCCCTTGGGCGCATGCTCGGCCACGTAGGTGGCCGCGCCGCCGTACTCACCGCCCAGCGCCAGCCCCTGCAGCAAGCGCAGGGTGATCAGGATGATCGGCGCGGCCACACCGATCGTGGCGTAGCCCGGTAGCAGCCCCACCACTGCGGTGGACAGGCCCATGATGACAATGGTGATGAGGAAGGTGTACTTGCGCCCGATCATATCGCCCAGGCGGCCGAACACGATGGCGCCGAACGGTCGGACGGCAAAGCCGGCGGCAAAGGCCAGCAAGGCAAAGATGAACGAGGTGGTTTCATTGACGCCAGCGAAGAAGTGCCTGGCGATAATCGCGGCGAGTGAGCCGTACAGGTAGAAGTCGTACCACTCGAATACCGTGCCCAGGGACGAGGCGAAGATGACCTTGCGCTCCTCCTTGGTGATACCGCGTTGGGGCGCGCTGCCCGTGGATGTGCTGTCGAGAACCGCCATGGGTTGCCTCCGTCATGTTGTCATACAGGCCGGAGCACCTCACAACCACTTCACCGTCGCACCCAGGCCCTGGCGCTTGCTTTGGTTGCGCGAAGCACGACGAGGCGGGCCGCCTCGGATCGCAGCAAGGTTCATGAAGCATAATCGGGATTGGCTGGATATCCACCCGCCGGGCCCTGCACGAGAGGGCGGCCTGGACGACACGCAGCACCGGGGTGCCGGGCGATAGCGGGTTGGCTGACGATTTTGGCGGGGGCGGTTTCACCCGCCAGGCACTACCGGCCCCTTCAACTCGACCTGATTACCATCCGGGTCGTAGCAGTACAGCGAAAGCCCCTCCCCTTCGGCACCATAACGCTTCTCGGCAGGCTCCACCTTTACCCCGGCGGCTTCCAGATAGGCCGTCAACGCGGCCTCGTCGAACGGCTCGATGCGCAGGCAGAAATGGTGCAGGTTGCGCCCTTCCACGCCCGGTGCAGCTCCGCCTGGCTGCCCCAGCGGGCCATCCAGGGTTACCAGGTCGATCATCGCCGTGCCCGTGGCCAGGTGCACCATGCCCAGGTCTTCGCGCACGCGGCTGACGGTGCAGCCAAGCAGTTCGGTGTAAAAGGCAACACTGCGCGGCAGGTCGCTGACCCGCAACACCAGGTGGTCGATGTGCTTGATGGTGAAAGGCCGCATGCCGGGCTCCCTGTGGCGTGTTTGTGAATACGTTCGCCACCATAGCCCAGGTTCACCCGGCGTGACCAGAATCAGCTACTCGTTCACCAAGCGTTGCAGTACGCCCCCTTCATGGCGCGTCAGGATACGCAGCAACTGGTCGACCAGCGCCCGGTCCGGCGCATCCAGGTGGAAGTGGTGCCCACCTGGGTGCCAGGAGACTTTCGCCTGGCTGGGCAAGGCGGCCTGACGCCGGGTAAAGGCCTCGCCGGTGAAGGCCCCCTGGCGGCCGAACAGCAGGTACAACGGGCAGCGGATCTGGCTGAGCAGGTCGCAGGCTTCGCGCTCGGTCAGTGGCATGGGTTCGGGCAATACCAGTCGCGGGTCGTGGCGCCAGCAATAGCCATCGTCCAGCTGTAGCAGGTCGCGCAGCGCCAGCAGCCGAGCGGCACCTTCCGACAGTTCGGTGTCCAGCCGCTCGCGGCGTTGCGCCAGGGCGTTGTCCAGGTCGTCGAAGCGACCAACATCCGGCTCGGCAAAACCCGGCAACTGGCTGCGCTGTACCATGCGCTTGAGCCGGTAGGCCCGCGCCAGGTGCTGCACCCGGTCATCCTCGGCCACCGTGAACGGTGCCCCCATGCCGTCGAGGAAGGTCATGCTGGCAATGCCACTGGTCATGGCCGCCAGCAGCGATGCTATACCGGTGCCCATCCCATGGGCCAGCACATGAAATTGCGCCAGGCCCAGGCTGTCGGTTACCGCCAGCATGTCTTCGGCATGCTCCCACAGGTAATAGCCGCTGTCGTGGCGACGATGGCCAGAACGGCCATGGCCGATCAGGTCGGGGGCCACCACGAAGCAGCCGTCCAGCATCGGTGCCAGGCGCTCGAACGAGGCAGCGTTATCCAGCCAGCCATGCAAGGCCAATATGGGAATACCGTCTTCTGCCCCCCAGGTGCGAACCGCTATTTCAACGCCATCGAGGTCTAGCAGGTGATCTTTCGGACTGCACAGCGAACGCATTGCAATTCTCCTTGGCTGAAGCCTGCACCATGACCTGCCTCACCCTCTCGCAGATGCTCCCTCGCTGCCAGCCCCCCACCGACCCGCGCATACGCAGGACCGACCGCGGCCAACAACTATCTACCGCACCCCGGCGCCTTGATCAGCGTGGACTATCTCCCCCCACAAAAGAGATGGTGACCATGACAACCCCGACACCGTTGCATCAAAACCAGATAACACGCTCATTACCGAAATGGAGCAAGGCGCTCCATCCGACGCATACGCGCAAGGTGGTGCAGAGCCTGTACAAGGAATATCTCGATGAAGATGGCAGCCCTTACGCGTGGTATGCCACTGCCGATGAGCCAACGCGTGAGCAGTTGCACAACGCATTGCAAACCCGTAACAAACGGCTGGCGCAAGTCAAACAGGCGCTAGGCGAGTTCAAGGACATCATCGCGTTCTGCGGCCCACTGTTGACCGAGCGGTTGAAGCTGAATGTACCCGTAGACAGAGCGCAGTATGTCTTCCAGCCCTTTGAGTCAGAGGCCAACATCTGGGTTGGCGTTCCCGATGTGGAAACGCCTTTGGTCCCGGACGTGGAAGCGGATGTGCTGGCCACCCGCCCCGTAGGCCAGCCGCAAACACGCAGTTTGCTGGAGGCTGCCCTGCACAACTTCGAGGGGCTGGACGAAGTCGGTCCTTACAGCAGGCTCACCAACGCCGCTGGCAGCGACACGCCCCTGGCAGGCCTGACGATGGCGGACTTCGTCAGGCATTGTCGGGCGCTGGACCTTGGCAAACGTTATCAAGACCATCTGCTTGCAACCCATGAAGGCGCCAATCGCGCTGAAATCCAGCGCCTGTCGATTGCAGCGAACCGTGAGGCCTTGAGGGTCCAGGCATTGATCGCCAGGCTCAAAGGCCTGCTGAGCAAGGCCGGGCTCGATGCGCTTGCGCAGCTGTGCGACGGCAGCCCTCACCCCACCTATGACAACGAGGCGTTGCATTGCTGGAACTTCAACCTCTTCGATGTCCCCGTCCACGAAGTACTGTTCATCGGGCCAGACAACCCTTACCGCACTAACCCCTGCATTGTGTATGTCCCTGGCGACAGCGAGCACCCGGTAAGGGAGTTCGCTTCTCGTCAGGAAGCGGGCAAGCACCTGCGCAGCCGGCTATTGCAAAGCGAGTTTCGCCGCGCCTTGGTGCATTTCGCCTACAAGGACAGGCAAAAAGAACTTGCCGTTAAGCTGGAAATTGCGCTGTTCGAAGAGGATGAAGCGGGCATACGCAAACCCCGAATCATGCCAGTGATCCCTTTCACGCTCTCGCCAATCCGAACCGACCCTTGGACGAACCTATACAACGCACACCTTGCGCGCATGAAGGCCGACGCAAAAACCATTGCAGTCCCTACCGCCGAAGTCGACGCCAACGCCCGCAATGAGCGTCTGAAGTACTGGTTCGACCTGGGGATGAACGTGCTGAATGTCGCCGCGTTCTTCGTGCCGGGGTTGAACACGGTCATGCTAGGCGTTTTTGCTTACGACCTGATGAGCTCTGTTTTTACCGGGTTCGAGGCCTGGGAAGAAGGTGATACCCGGCAGGCACTGGCGCAGCTGGAATCATTGGCCATCAACGCGGGCGTGATTGCCGGCTTTGCAGTGGGCACCAGGATCGTCCAGGCGTCTGGCTTTGTTGATGCACTGAAAAGTGTATGGCATGAAGACAAGGAGGTGCTCTGGCACCCCGACATGAAACCCTATGCGAGCACGGCGGCTATTCCTGAGGGGGCTCAACCCGATTTGCTCGGCCATGTGCACGTCGATGGAAAGACCTACCTGAAGCTGGATGGGACCCTGTACGAGGTGTTTCAGGGCGCTGATCAGCAATGGCGCGTGCGCCACCCTGATGACGCTCAGGCCTATGCCCCACGCTTGCTGCATCATGGTAACGCCCGCTGGCAACTGGCCCATGAACAGCCTCTGGAATGGGAACGTGAACAGCTTGCGCGCCGCCTCGGCAGCCATAGCGCAGGCCTGGACGACAGCGAACTGGACCATGCCATGCGCACTACCGGTACCGATCCAGACGTGCTGCGCCGTGCCCAGGCAGCGGGCCTGCCTCCACCCGCTTTGTTGATCGACACGCTGCAGCGGTTGCAACTGGACAATCAGACACAACAGATCATCAACTGCGTACGCCATGGGTTGCCGCTGGCTGCGTACAAGAACTTTGCCTTGCCTGAGTTGCTGCGCCTGCCGGGGTGGCCCGAGGGGAACGTGCTGAAGGTTTACCAAGGGCCAGAACCCTGGGGCGAATCGGTGCGCTACGGCCCCCCTCACACGCTGGGCCAGACAGAAATCGAAATTACCCGTACCGACCTGGACAATGGCCAGTTGAGCCAAACCGTGCTGGATCAGATGGATGAAGAAGCCATTGAGCAGTTGCTCGGTGACACACCAACCGAGCACCGAGCGTCCGCACTGAACAACAAACTCGCGCAACACCTGGAACAGCATCGCGAGGCGCTGTTCGAGAGCCTGCAACAAAGACGCCGTCCCACACACCCACCCACTGCACAAACCCTCGCCCGGCAGTTTCCCGGGCTGCCGGACAGCGCGCTTGAAGAGTTGCTTGCCAACATCAGCAACGCCGAACGGGAACGTCTGACAAACGGACGAGTGCCGCTTCGCATTGCCGAGGAAGCACGCCTTCTGCAAGCTCGAGCGCGGCTTGATCGTGCCCTCCTCGGCCTGTTCAGGCCCAGCCTGGCCAACGACGACAGTCTACGCATCAAGCAGGCGCTGCAAGCCGCGCACCCGCAGGCTGAACCGGCCCGGTTGCTGCAACTCGCCCTAGGTGATCGCCAGCACTGCGCCTCACTGCTTGGCCAACAGCCCATCAACCCCAGGTTCCGCTCCCCTTTGCGATTGGCCAACGGCCGGCTGGGCTATCCCCTGAGCGGCCGAGGCCTGCAAGGACGCGCCTTGCCGGCTGCACGTCGACTCCGGGCGCTCTACCCCGAACTCAGCAGCGAGCAAATCACCGGGCTACAAGCCGAACTGGCTCGAGGAGGCGACCTGGGTAGCGCGATCAACCAGCTGGAGGTCGAGCAGCGTACTCTCAACCGAGATCTCAACCGTTGGGTAAGCACCGCCCGCACCCTTGAAGAGCGCTTTGATCGCCAGCAATGCACCGAGCGACTGATGAGCGCTTCCCGCCGTGAAGGTGGCGCGCAAGCCGAAACACTGGTACTGGACCGTATGCAGCTCGAAGCGCTACCCGCTTTCACTGCACGCATGCCGCATATTCGCAATCTCAGGCTCGAGGGGCTGCAGATGCGGCGCCTGGAGGGCAGCTTCCTGACGAACTTCCCTAACCTGGAAACCCTGGAAATCGTCGGCAACCCGGACATCGATGCAGAAACATTGTTCGAGGCGCTGAGGTCGGCACCGCGGCTACGCGAGCTGGGCCTGACAGACAATGGCCTGACCACCCTTTCACCCACCGCCCAACAGGCCATCGGGGCAATGCCCGGCTTGCGACTCCTGTGGCTCAGTCGCAACCGGCTGCAACTCGACACCACCAGTTTGGGCTTCCTGACGCGCCTGCCCCTGGATGCCCTCGGCCTGGCCCATAATCAAATCACCCTCGACGAAAGCCTTGCCGCCCAGTTTCAGGACATGATCCACCCCGTACTACTGCACTTGTCAGGCAACCCACTGCAACTGGCACCCGACCTGCGCTTCATGGCCCGTCTTGTCCACCTGGAGCTTGAGCGTTGCGAACTGCAGCAGTGGCCCGACAGCCTGACCGTCCTGATGAGCCAGCCCCAGTACCAACTGCGCTATCTGAACCTTTCGTCCAACCGCATTCGTACCCTGCCAGACTTGCCTGGTGTGCTGCGTACCCCGTTTGCCCGCGATGTCGCCGCGCACTTGCCGGAGCGCCGTTGGCTGTTCAACTACAACACCCTGGAAGCCCAGACACGTGCACGCCTGGGCAGCAGCGGCGTCAACGTCTTCGAACACGCAGAAGACGTGCCACTGTGGCAAGGCGTTTTCCGTGGCGAGGCGAGCAATGCCGAGGAGCAGCTGTGGAGCGATCTGTTCGACCAAGGTGAAAACGCAGCGCTGCTGGGCGTACTCGAACGTCTTGCCCAGTCGGCAGAAGCGCAGCGTGATGGCGAGGCCCTGAGGACGCGCGTCTGGAAGCTGCTGGATGACGCTGCCCACGACACCGTGCTGCGTGAGCGCCTCGCCACCGTGGCCGGCGACTTCCCGCCAACCTGTGGCGACGCGGGTGCCGACGCGTTCAGTGCCTTGGAGATAGAAGTGCTGGCCCACGAAGCTGCAGCCGTCGCCGGCAGTCGGCCGGCTGATCTACTGAGCCTGTATGGCAAGTTGTATCGACGCAGTCAGGTCAATCAACTGGCCGATCGCATCAGCTGGAGAAGGTCCTTGCGCAAACAGGCGCTGCTCGACGGGGCCTTCGATGAAAACCTCCCCCCCTACGATGAGCTCGACGACCCCTCAGCCTTTCCGGACAGCGAACTTCAAACGGGGCTGGTGGACGATGTGGAGGTACGTTTGGCCTTGCGCCAGTCGTTGGCCAGCGCGCTGGACTACCCCGAGCCGAGCCGAGGCATGCTGTACCGCAATACGGCCAGAATCAACGACACAATCATCGAAATGGTGAAAGCTGCGGTCCTTTCCCTGGACAGGGATGCCATCGCTCGGGAGCAATGGTTGACCCAGCAGCCGGGCTGGGTCGAGTACTTGAAACGAGAGCATGCGGCCCAGTTCAGCCTGATCACCGACTTTTGGCGGCCAGGCCTTGATTACCTCTATTACTGCCTAGATGAAACCGCCGAGCCGGTGACATCCCTGGACAGCTCGGTGCGACGAGCCTTGGCCAGGGTCATGCCTGAAAGCCCGGTGGATGCTGACGGCAGGCTACGTCGCGTAGTGCTCAACGAGCAGCAGTATCGCCAGGGCGTTGACGCGCTGACTGCCGAGCAGCAGCAGGTTGAAACCGGTCTGCTGATCAGCCTCACCCGCCAGACGCAAACAATCGGCCGCTGACCCCACTCACTGCCCGCGCAGGTCTTCGAAGAAGGCCTGCTTGCCGTCCACGTGGCTGGACGCCCGTGGGGCCGCTGCGGCGTCACCATTGGCGGCCTCCACGTGCCAATAGCAGTGCTGTACTGCACGGGTCACCGCCACGTAGGCCAAGCGCTGCACTTCTTCCTTCTGTGCCGTATCGAACGGTTGGGCATCACCTGCCTTGCCCAGCCCGGCCTGGCGGTATACCTGGTTCTTGTAGGGTGAGCTGGTCAGGTACTGGCAGTCACCCAGCATGAACACCGCATCGGCCTGCAAACCCTTGGCACTGTGATAGGTCAGCTGGCGCAGCCGGCGCTGTTCGGCCGGTAGCGCCGCCTCGGCGTGCAGCACGCTTTGCAGGTGCTCGTTCATCAAGGCCCGGTCACTGCCCTTGCGGTACAGCATCATGACCGTCTCACCCCGCTGGTAGTGCTCGACAAGCGTTTCGCCCAACGCAGCCTCGTCACGGTCGAACACCTTGACCGGCGAGCCGGGCAACTCGGCCGCCGGGCCACTGGCGCGGGCTTTCTTGCCGGCAATCGCCGGGGTGCCCTTGACCAGGTGCTCGGCCGCATCGATCACCTGTTGCTGGCAGCGGTAGTTGTCGACCAGCATCACCCGCGTGTTGGCCGGCGACGGGAACGCCTTGGTGAACTCCATGAAATACTTGGGCGAACTGCCACGCCAGCCGTAGATCGATTGCCAGTCGTCACCCACGCACAGCAACGACGAATGCTGGGCATGGCGCCCGGTGTGCATGGCCGGGCCGCGGCGCCGTATTTCAGCGAGGCAGGCACGCAACCAGCTGACGATCTGCGGCGACACGTCCTGGAACTCGTCGATCATCAGGTGCGCCAGCGGCCGCAGCAACGGATCGGGCAGTAAGTGCAGGTTTTCTGGGTTGTTCTCGCCAAACAGGGCGAACATGCGGTTGTAGCTCATCACCGGCGGCGACTGATCCAGCAGGTGCGCTTCCAGGGCCTTCCAGTACAGCGCCAGGGCCTCGAAGAACAGTGCATCGCTATCGCCGGACGGGAAGCTCATCGCCGCCACCGCATTGTTCACCTCCAACCCAAGGTTTTCGATGAAATTGGCGGCACTGACGAACGCATCCAGCAGCGGCGCCGGGGCCAGTTCGCCCTTGACCTTGTACTCGAAGCCAGGACCGGCCACGGCATCGCCCGCCAACGATGCCGCCAGGCGCCTGGCCATGGCGTAGTTGTCGAGCCAGATCAGCGGCCTGTCGCAGAACGCCTGCAACAGTGTGCGCTTGACCGCCCACTCGGCACGCACGGTCAGCTTGGCGCCGGGGCGCTGGTATTGCGCGCTTTGTGCGGGGTCGAAGCCCAGCACCACCAAAGGCCCCTGGCCTTCCAGGCGGCCATGCACATGGAAGCGGCTGCCACGGATGTCGACCGTTTCGCGGCAGGGCTCGATGCCCTTGATCGGCCAGACGCCGGCGGCAAACCACAGGTCCTCGATCACGTCGCACAGTTCTTCGTCGCGCTGGGCGGCCAATTGGGTCACCTGTGCGCGCTTCTGCACATCGGGGTTATTCGGGTCCAGCGGCTTCAGTTGCAAGGCTTCGCTGCGCAACTGGCCGACCAGCTCGGCAAAACGCGGGCTCTCGCCCAGCAAGCTGCTGTAGCACTGGTTCAGCTGCTGGCGCTGGGCATCGTTCAGGCGCAGGTCGAACGGGTTGCTGTCGGCCTCGGCCTCACGCCCGGCAGGCATCTCGTGGCCCAGTGTTTCAAATGCACGCACCTGGCCGAAGCCCGGCAGGCTGCGCACGAGCGGCAGGATGCGCGAATGGAACGTGCGCACCAGCTCGCGGGCCTGCACAGGCTGCAGGTTGATCTGCCACAGGGCGAACACCTGCAGCAGGCGCTTGATGAAGTCCTTGCGCGATTCGCGGGTGAAGGTGACCACGGTCATTGCATCCAGCTCGTAACCCAGGTAATGACGCAGCAGCAGGATACGCAGCACCAGCGACGTGGACTTGCCTGCCCCGGCGCCTGCCACCACGCAGGTAGACGGGGTGTCACTGAAGATCAGCTTCCATTGCGCGGCGCTGGGCTGGGCTTCGGCGGGCAGGCGCTGGGCGACATCGGCCTTGAAGCGCTTCTTCAACTCGGCCGTCAACGGCAGGCGCCAGTCGTCGAACAAGTTGTCATCCTGGCCTGGCACAGCGGCGCTGTCGGGGCGCGTATCGCGGATCACCAGCACCTGGCGCCCCGCTTCAAAGCCCTCCACCCGACCACGCTCGAACCCTTCACGCACGCCATCGGCATGGCCAGTGCGCTGGCCTGTGGCGTGGCCGAGGAACCATGAGTCGCGGTGCTGGGCTTGCAGGCGGGTCAGGCCACGCCCCAGCAGGCGGGCGGCCAGGCGGCGAAACCAGGGCAACTGGGCAGGAGGGGTAAGGTCGGCGGGGGCCAAGGGTTGCTCGTGGGCCACGGTCACTCCGTTGAAAATCAAAACAGCAGGCATGTTCGCCGCATCGACAAAAAATCGCCAGCGAATGCTTGCAGATCAGTGGATTAGGCGATGAAGCGAATAAAACGCCGCAGAAAAAACATCTATGAAATAGATTGTTTTAAGCCGATATTTACGCTTATTTTCGATGTTTCTTTAGCGCATCATGGCGTCATTCCACTGATTCAAGGAGCACGACCATGCTGCAACTGCGACCCTTCGAAAGCCTCGGCCACGCCAACCATGGCTGGCTCGATGCCCACCACCATTTCTCGTTTGCCGAGTACTACGACCCGGCACGCATGCACTGGGGTAACCTGCGGGTTTGGAACGACGACCTGATCGCAGCCGGCAGCGGCTTCCCGCCGCACCCGCACCGCGACATGGAAATCATCACTTATGTGCGTGAAGGCGCGATCAGCCACCAGGACAGCCTGGGCAACAAGGGCCGTACCGAAGCCGGTGATGTTCAGGTCATGAGCGCCGGTACCGGCATCGTGCACAGCGAGTACAACCTGGAAGATATCGATACACGTATTTTCCAGATCTGGATCGTGCCGGAGCGCACCGGTGAAGCACCGCAGTGGGGTAGCCGGCCGTTCCCCAAAGGCGAGCGCGGTGAGGGCTTCGTGACCTTGGCCAGCGGCCGCGCGGGTGACGAGGACAGCCTGCAGATCCGTACCGATGCCCGCCTGGTGGCTGCCACCCTGCGAGCCGGTGAAACCGCCGAGTACCGCTTCGATGCCGAACGCCGGGGTTACCTGGTGCCGGCCAAGGGGCTGGTGGAGATCAACGGATTGCGGGCCAAGGCGCGCGATGGCGTGGCGATCGAGCAGGAAGCGGTGCTGCGGGTGACCGCCATCGAGGACAGCGAGATCGTGCTCGTGGATGTGGCCTGAAAACCAGGCCTGTGACAATCCATGTCGCAGCGCAAGGCGGCTTCTATCAAACAAAAGATAACCCACTGTTCTTTCTAGCGAAAAAAACAGGCGCGCGGGGTCAATGGCGGCGAAGTGTTCACTCTTCTATACGTGGTCACAGCAAGCTGTGCCGACAGGGATTAACGCCGATGCCATTTGGGCCACTCTCTCATTCGGGAGCAAAGCAGCACACCAGTGCGGTCTACGGCCTCTTTCCCGCGCATTGGGAACCATAGCAAAGTATTCGGCGGCTGACCTACCCGGATCAGTCGGCGAATGCTTTTCTAGATCTCGATGTCAGTGCAGATCTGACGTCATGCGCATCCTGTTTGCTGTGCGACAGCGCAGCCCGGAAGGGCTGGGTGATCTCCCATGGAACAACCGCTAACCCGTCGGGTTAGCAGGGTTTTATGGGGGCACGCTTGCGGCCCTGGACCTGCCCGGCTATCGCAAGGCAGCCTTCAAATATTGGCGCCATCAGCCAGCCTGCACTAGCGTTGTGCTACCAGCCAGCCCAACGTTCCTGCGGAGCACTCGATCATCATGCCAGACCTGCGCCCGAACCCGACGCTGTGCCTGGAGTACCGTGCCGAACAGCCCATTCACCACGCATTCATCCAGCAGGCCAGCCGCTGCCCGGCGGCCATTGCCATCATTGGCCAGCACGCAACCTGCAGCTACTCCCAACTGGAGCAGATCAGCGCGGGCATTGCCGCGTTTCTGGTTAAAAACGCCGCCAGCGGCACCGATCGTGTGGTCATCGTCAGCCGCCGCAGCGCCGCCCTGGTATACGCCATGCTCGGCTGCCTGCGTGCCGGTCTGGCCTTCACCGTGGCTGACGCCGCTTACCCAGCCGCGCGTATCGAGCAAATCGTCAACACCTTGAAGCCTGCGGTGATACTGCGCTGTGCCGAGGCAAGCGTCGACGTCGGCCAGCCCATGGTCGTCACGGTGCCTGAAGCCCTCGCTGAGGCGCTGCAGGCCTTCCCTCGCCAACCTGTCGCGCTGCCCGCTGTCAGCCCTGAGCAGCCGGCCTACATCACCTTCACTTCGGGCAGCACCGGTGAACCCAAGGGCATCGTTACCCACCACGCACCGCTGGTGCACTTCATCGACTGGCATGTGCGCCAGCACGGTTTTACCCAGGCCGACACCTTCTCGCTGCTTTCTGGCCTGGGCCACGACCCGGTATACCGCGACGTGTTCACGCCACTGTCGCTTGGCGCGACCATTGCCTGCCCGGCGCAGTCGACCCTGACCGAACCCTCACGGCTGGCCAGCTGGCTTCACCAGCACGGTGTGAGCGTGATCCACCTCACCCCGCCGCTGGGCAAGCTGATCGAAACCGGCGCACACCTGAACGGCCAGATTCTCGACCACCTGCGCTACCTGTTCTGGGGGGGCGATGCACTCAGCCCGACGCAGTATCAGCAGGTCCGCGCCATCGCACCGAATGCCGTCAATGTGAACTTCTACGGCACCACCGAAACCCCACAGGCCATGGCTTTCCATACCCTCGACCCGGAAATGGACAATGCCCGGGTGCCCTTGGGCAAAGGCATTGCCGATGCACAATTGCTGGTGATAAACCCGGCCAACCAGCTGGTCAGCGAGGGCGAGACAGGCGAAATCCTGATCCGCAGCCCCTACCTGTCGCGGGGATACTGGGACGACCCGGGGCTGACCGAAGCCAAATTCATCGCCAACCCGTTCACCGCTGACACGGCCGACCGCTGTTACCGCACGGGTGACCTGGGCACCTATCTGGCCGATGGCAGCGCCCGTTTTCTGGGGCGTGCTGACAGCCAGGTGAAAATCCGGGGGCATCGCATCGAGCTGGCAGAAATCGAGAACGCCATCTGCCGTCACCCGCACATAGGGCAATGCGTTGTCCTGACCAACCACGAGGGTGCATCGACCCGGCTGGTGGCTTATTGCGTCGCGCAGCAGGCCATCCGTGCTGACGAACTGCGCCAGGCCCTCAGCGGCCAGCTGCCTGACTACATGGTTCCGGCGCTGTTCGTGTTCCTTGATGCCCTGCCGCTCACCCCCAACGCCAAGGTCGACAAACGCGCGCTGCCTGCGGCATTTGACGACAGTATCAACCCACCGTTGTCACCCTTGGCTGAAAAGCTGAGTACAGCCTGGGCCCGCATCCTCCAGGTACCGCGCCTGGACGCCAGGTTGAGCTTTGTCGAACTGGGGGGCGACTCGCTGTCGTTCGTGCAGGCCTCGCGTGTGCTGGAGGCGCTTATCGGTCACCTGCCTGAACGTTGGGAAACCCTGCCGGTGTGCCAGCTGGCCGAGCTGAGTGCGCCGCCCAAAGGCGCGTGGCGGGTAATGGAAATGCCGGTGTTCATCCGCATGCTCGCCATCATCCTGATTGTGGTCGGCCACCTGGGTGATTTCGACCACTGGCCGATACTCGGCGAAACCTCGGTGCTGTTCCTGGTCTCCGGCATCGCCCTGGCGCGCTTTCAGCTCAAGGCCATCGAAGCGCGTGGCGATGCACGCACGCTGCTCAGGCCACTGACAGCCATCGTGGTGCCAACCCTGTTGTACAGCGCATTGATCCAGCTGGTATTCGCCCGGCTGCACTGGCAATCGCTGCTGCTGGTTTCCAACTGGTTCCCCGCCAGCGAGGTCAGCCTGTTCAACTATTGGTACATCGAAGTGTTGGTGCAGATGATCGTGATCATTGGCCTGGTGCTGTCGATCAGGCGCGTGCGCCAGGTGCTGATTGCCGACCCGTTTCGCTGGCTGATCATCGCTGCCTGTGCACTGGTGGCGCTGGATGTGCTCCTCAACCAGTTCGTATTCGACGCCAGCGCCCTGCTCAACCGGGTGCCCCAGCACTTCCTGGCGGTGATGGTACTGGGCATGGCCGTGCACCATGCCGACACGATCTCACGCAAATGGGTGGCCAGTGCAGTGGCCGTGCTGGTGGTTGGCGAGTTGGACCTGATGGCGCTTGCCGGTGTTGGCTGGCAAGCGTTTACACACTATGTCGACATCGCCCTGCCAGCGATGCTGGCACTTGTCTGGTTCCGCTCGGTGCCAGTACCCGCCCTGGTTGCACGGGCAGGTGCGGTGATCGCTTCGTCAACCTTGTATATCTACCTGACGCATTTCCAGTTCGAGTCGGTAGCGGAGCATGTTTTCAGGCACCCGCTGTTCGAGATAGCCCTGGCACTCGCTGGAGGGGTACTGGTGAGCTATTGCTGGAACACCCTGTTGCGTCTGCTGTTTACCCGCAGGCGCAAGCAGCATCAGGCGCGTGGAGCCGATCCAGCTGAACGCGCCACCTCTGCCTGAACGAAGATGACCCGCCAGCGCATGCACTACTCGCGTCCGGCCAGTTCAGCCAGCACCTGGGCCGAGGTGGTGACCTGGCGGAAGTGGTGCTTCCACAGGTCGGTACCCAGCTTGCCCGAGCGGTCCAGCGACGATCCTATTGTCATGTCTGTCACCAGCGTGGGCATCAGCCCTGCATCGAACAGGGCAAAGCCGGCGGCCAGCACGCAGGTTTCGGTCTGCAGCCCACACACCAGCACCCGCTCTACACCCAGTTGCCGGATGTACTCGATAGCTTCGGCACTTTGCCCATAGCCATGCTTGACGAACACCTGGTCGGCCTCGACCAGGCTCTCGTCCTCGGCCGCCGGGTGCCAGCCGAGCTGGCGCTCGAACGGCGTGACCTGTTCATCGTGCAACTCGACCGAGGCTATGGTGGGAATGTTCGCTGACAACCGCCGCAAACCATCGACCAGCCACTCGGGCGGGCTGAAGGTGGACTGAACATCGACGATGAGCAAAACCTGGCGCATGGGCGGATTCCGGCACGGGCAAAAGGCGCGGAGTATAACGCGAAGCAACTGCCGTGGTCGCTGGACAAGCCCGGGGCAACATTCGGCGACCCCTTGCGCGGGAAAAGGGGGCTGTTGCGCAGCCCCCTGCTGTACCCGTAACAGCTAACCCCAGCGCCCCCTCAACCGGCCAGGATGAAGTCTGCGGCGGTCACCGTGGTTGCATCTGCCACCCCCACCAAACGTATGGAGTCGGCAGCACCGATGCTTACCAAGGTGTCCGCACCAACATCGGCGATGGTCACACTGGCACCAAAGGTGGCTGCGGTGATGTTGAGGGCGGTGATATCCAGCCGGTCCTGGCCACCCGCCGCAATGGCATCGAAATTGATGATCAGGTCGTTGCCAAAGCCTGCAGCGAACTGGAACACATCGTTTCCATCGGTGGCGATCATGGTGTCGTTACCGGCCCCACCCACCACCGTATCGTTACCTGCCGCACCGTTGAGGAAGTCGTTGCCGGCCCCCCCGATCAGGGTGTCGGTACCCACGTCGCCGAACAATGTGTCGTTACCATCGCCGCCCTGCAGGGTGTCATTGCCGTTGCCGCCATCCAGGCTGTCATCGCCAGCGCCCCCGTTCAGGTTGTCGTTACCGGCCTCCCCCAGCAACGTGTCGTTGCCGCCACCGGCATCGAGGCTGTCGTCCCCCCCTCCACCGCGCAGTTGGTCGTCACCCAGGCCGCCGAACAGCTGGTCGTTCCCGGCGTCGCCGTTGAGGGTGTCGTTGCCGGCATTGCCGTTGAGCACATCGTTACCGCCGTCGCCGCTGAGCGTGTCATTACCTGCCCCACCGTCGATGATGTTGGCCAGCCCGTTACCCGTGCCGGTGAAGTTGCCCACCCCGGTATAGGCCAGGTTCTCGACGTTGGCCGCCATGGTGTGGCTGGCCAGCGTGGTACGCACAAGGTCCGTACCGGCCCCCGTCGCCTCGACCACCACATCCCCGGCGTCATCCACCACATAGGTGTCGTTGCCCACGCCACCCACCAAGCGGTCAGCACCCGCACCGCCGTTGAGCAGGTCGTTGCCGGCACCACCCGTTAGGGTGTTGGCCAGCGCGTTACCGGTACCGGTAAAGGCGCTGCTGCCGGTATAGGTCAGGTTCTCGACGTTGGCGCCCAGGGTGTAGCTGGCCAGGCTGGTCTGCACCTGGTCCGTGCCACCATTGAGTGCCTCAGTGACGGTATCCCCGGCATTGTCGACCAGGAAGGTATCGTTGCCGGCGCCGCCGTTCATGGCATCTGCGCCAAGCCCGCCGTTGAGGGTGTCGTTGCCATCCTCGCCATTGAGGAAGTCGGGGTCGTCACCGCCATTGAGGATGTCGTTGCCAATGCCACCGAACAGCTGGTCGCTGCCGCCCAGGCCGTTGAGCGTGTCGTTGCCACCCAGGCCCGAAATCACGTCGTTGCCTGTTGTACCGGTCAGGGTGTTGGCCGCATTGGTGCCAACCAGGACTACACCCGGTGGCACGGTAACTGCGGCGGTCGCCGCCGAGGTCAGCGACTCCAGTGTGCCGAAGCCGTCGGTGTAGCGCACGATCACCCGCAGCTGCTGGTTGCCCTGGGCGAAGCCAGGGGTGAAGGTGGCCGCCGTAGCCCCGGCGATATCGGCGAAGGTGCCGCCGGTACCTTGCTGCCACTGGAAGCTGAAGGCCCCCAGGCCGTCGATGTCGGCAATTGCGCCGGTGAGCGCAGTCAGCGTTTGGCCCTGGTCGGGTGTGGTGTCACTGATCAGCAACGCACCGGTCGGCGCATCGTTGACGTTGGCCACCGGGTCGAGGATGTCGGAGGCCACGCTTTCCTGCACGCCAAAGTCATCCACGTAGCTGACCATCACGCGCATGTTCTGCCCCACTTGCGCCTGGGTCAGGACGAACGTGCTGCTGATGGCGCCAGCGATGTTGACCCAACCGACACCCCGGTTGGACTGCCACTGGAAGCTGAACTGAGGGTTGCTCAGGCCGTCAGCATCGACGATGGTGGCCGGGTTGGCGGTGAGCGTCTGGTTCTGCACCAGCAGCCCGGTCACGGTCGGCCCGGCGCTCGGCGCGCTGTTCGGCGACGAATCGACGATTTCCAGCGTGCCCTTGGCATCCTGGTACACCGCACGCACGCGGATGTTCAGGCCGGCGACATCGTCCGTGACGCGGTAGGTCGTACCGGTGGCCCGTGTCGCTTCACCAGCGGCCACTACCGTGATGTCTTCATAAACCCCGGAACCCGGCAGCGCCTCGACTTGCCAGTAGTAGGCCACGGGGCCGTTCACCGCACCGGTCGCATTGGTTGCGCTGACATTGTCCGCGTCATGCACGGCGAGGTTGCTGACCCTCAGCAGCTGGCCACTGACTGGCGTATCATCGCGCAGGCCGGTGGTAGCATCGAGAATCGCCAGGTGGCCGGTGGGGCCGGCGTTGACTGCCGTACCGACGCCAGAGGCCTGCGAACTGTCAGAGAACTGCAGGCGCTCAATGCCGGTCAGGTGGTCGACGCCATCGCGACCGGCCACCAGGTCAGTGACGGTCACCGAGTTGCCATCGACCACCACGCTGTAGTCGGTGGACACCCCAGAGTACACCGCCGTGTCGTAGTGGTCGGTGCCGCTGAGGATCTCCCGCACGATCACCAGCTGGCCGGGGTTGTAGGTGCCATTGAGCATGAACGGCACCATCGGCTCCATGCTGTTGAAGCTGGCGATTTCCGGGCCGGTGCCATCAGGGTTGGCGCGTACGCTGATGCGCACGTTCAGCCACTTGTCGCCGTCGAGGATATCGTCGCCACCCCGGCCTTCGAGCAAGTCGCTGCCGCTGCCGCCGAGGATGATGTTGCCGCCGTCATAGAAGGTCGCTCCGGCCGCCAGCAGGCCGGCCAGGCCGTCGATCAGGCTGATGTTGGTCAGCACGCTGCCGGTAGCGCCTGCAGTAGGCAGCGAGGTGGCGTCTTCGCTGTCACCGCGCAGGAAGTCGCCATGCGCCGACCCCGACAGGCCTTCCATGATGTCGAACCGCACCAGCGTCGAAGCGCCCGAACCCGGTACCGGTGGCACATCGAAGAAGCGGTCGCTCATGTCGATGGACACGCCCTGGGCCAGGTCCTTGAAGGTTGACCAGTCGTAGCCCGAGCCACCAATGTAACGGTCGCCGAACCCCAGGCTGCCGACCATGATGTCGTCGCCGCCTTCACCGTTGAACTTGTCGTTCTCGTTGCCGCCGACAAATACGTCGTTACCGATGATCGGGTCGTTGCCGAGCGGGTCGAAGTTGTCGCCAGGCGCGCCGTCCGAGGTGCCCTTCTCGATCCAGTCGTCACCTTCGTTGCCCATGTCCTGCTCGTTGGCCTTGCTGCCGAGGATGAAGTCATTGCCTTGGCCGCCGATGGCTTCGGAGGCGTCCTCACCGGTGACGATGAAGTCATTGCCGAAACCGCCGATGATCAGGTTGACGCCATTACCGCCGTGCAACACATCGTTGCCGTCGCCGCCCTGGATGTTGTCGTCACCGCCCATGTCGCTGATGATGTCGTCGCCGGCCCCACCGCGCAGCTGGTCGTTGCCGTCGCCACCCTCGATGCGGTCGTTGCCGGCATCACCCCAGACCGTGTCGTCGCCTTCGCTGGAGACCAGAATATCGTCCCCGTTGGTGCCGCCCAGCACGATGTGCTCGGCACCGGCATAGCGGATGTAGTGGGTGTCTGGGCCAGCCGTCAGCGGGCTGTCGCGGAACACCACCTGCTCGCCGTTTTCGCCCAGCGGATCGGCGCTGCCAAGGCCCTCGTTGTACTGCTTGGTCTGGTCCAGTTCCAGGTAGAAGCCAGGGTCGGAGAACACCAGGCCTGGCAGGTGGGTGGCCGAGCTGTTGGCCATGATCAGCTTGGCGAACGAGTTGCTTTCCAGCTCGGCGTTCATCGACAGGCCCGCCGTGCGCTCCAGGTAGTAGAAGCGGTCGCCGTCCTGCAGTTTTTCCATCTGGTTCTCGAACACGAAGTTGAAGGTGCTGCCGAGCATGCCGCCAAATGGCGCTTTTGCTTCCGCCAGGCCGCCGATCCACAGGTCGATGGCATCGACACCGGTCACGGTGACTGCCTTGAGGTCATCGGCAGTACCCAGTACACCGTCCTTGCCGGGCAGGGTCACGTTGGCCCAGGCGCCGCTGCTGTTGAGGAAGTCCATGCGGTCGGCGGGTGCGCCATCGCCACCGAACACCAGGGCCATGGCCGCGGCGCGTTTTTCCAACAGGGTGGTGGCATTGGTGATGGTGCTGTGGGTGCCGTAGGCCGCGATGAAGTTGATCAGCGACTCTGGGTGCTTCAGGTGTTGCACCAGGTCGACCCAGCTGGTGTACGGCTTGAGCTGGGTATCGCCGGTTTGCCCGTAGATTTCGCGGCGCACAGCGTTCAGCGAAGGGATACCGACGTCGCGGCCACGGGCGATGTTGATCGCTGGCAGGTCCAGTGGCAGGCCGAGCAGGTTGTTGCGCAGCGCCTCGGTGACGAACTCGTCGATTTCGTTACCGGCCTGGCGGGTGACCCCGCGCACGATGGCGCTGGTGGCGTCCTCGGGGGTAACGCCACTGGCGGCATAAGCCAGCGGGTTGAGGAAGGCCGCGATCAGCCCCAGTTGCTGGTCGGGGTTGGCGCTGGCCGGGTCCTGGATGACGTTGAAGTCGATGTCGAAGCGGTCGACAGTCTCGGTCAGCATCGAGTGGCCGAAGCGGTATACGGTGTGGGCGAACTCGGCCACGATCGAGGCATCGAGGTCGACGTCGTATACCTGGGTCGGGGCAAAGAACAGGTCGACCCGAGGTTGCACGGTGCGGGCGAACTCCTCGAACACCAGGTGCTGGTACTGCATTTCGGTGCCGAACTTGGCCGCCTGGAACAACCGCTCGCCATTCCACACCAGGGCACCGATCTCGGCCGGGGTGACCGGCAAGGCGCTGACCGGGTTGAGCAGCCATTCGTTGAGGAAGGCCAGGTCACCCGAGTCGAGCACGGTGTCCATGGTCTGCGCCACCAGCCGGTTGTGCTCGGAGTGGAAGATCGCATGCACGGCGGTCAGGCCGATGTTCTCGTTGACCCGGCCGTCACCGGCGATGTAGTGCGCGTCCAGCAGTTCGTTGTCGTAGGCCAGGTTGGCACCGGTCTGCGGGTTGACCGGCACGGCATTGCCGGCCACGTTGTCGGCATCCGGCGCCAGCACGCCGCCACTGAACACCGGCACGGCATTGTGGGCGATGTCGGCAAGGAACTGGTGCCCGGTACGCACGGCGTTGGTCAAGTCGAGCGGTGCCAGCGGGTTGCCTTCGACCTCTTGGTCATCAGCGGTGCCGGCAATACCGTCCAGGCCTTTCATCACCACCATCGGGTAGCCGTTGGGGCCTTTGATGAAGTTGCCGTAGGCATCGGTGGCCAGCAGCGGCACGTTGTCGACGTCGGCATCGGTCAGGTTGATGCCGAGCAGGTCGCGGGCCTGGGCCTTGACCACCTTCCAGGTGGCCATGCCGCCGATCTCGGTGTCGTCGGCCGTGCCGAACCGCCCATCAGCGCCCAGGTCGCGATTGGTGATCAACCGGCCCGTGGCGACCGGGCCGTCGTCAGTCATGACATAGGCGCGCAGGAACACCTGGTGCGAGGGATGCGAGCTGTAGGTCTGGTTCTGGTCGACGAACGGCGTGGTGGTGTTGGTGTGTTCGCGGATGTCGTCGGCGTTGCCGAGGATGCCGTCCGGCCCAGGCAGGTTGGTGGCACGAGTTACCACCATGAAGTTGGTGAAGCCACCCTCCACGTACAGCGGGTCATCCGGTTGCAGCGGGATGTAGATGGTACCGGAGCCGCCCTTGGTGACCAGGTCCAGACCATGGTCGAAGAACTGCCCGAAGAAGGTCATCCAGGCGTTGAACGGCGCAGACAGCCCGGCATCGGCAGCGGTGTTCTCGAACAGGTACACGTCATGGTCGTCGGTGGTGCCGAACTGGCCGTCCATGCCCGGGCTGGCGACGATGCGCACGCCATCCTTGAGCACGTCGTCGTTGCCTGCGGCGCCGAAGTTGAGCACGCCATCGGCACCCGGGTCATACGCGGTGGCATAGGCTGCCGGGTTGTTGGAGGTCTGGTCGACAATCAGGTTGCTGATGGTACGTGGCTGAGAATCGAACACCGGGCCGCTGGTCTGCTGGTACGACGAGCCCGGGATCGCGGGGGAACCTGGGCCGAAGAAACCGGCTGGCGCACCTTCGGCCGGGTTGAATACCGGGTCGGTCACGCGCGGGAAGACGTTGTCGGCGGCACCGTATTGGGTGTTGTTGTTGCCGTTCAGGTTCATCAGGTTGTTGTTCGAGCCATCCACCGCACGCAGGCCCATGGCTGCACGGACGTTGGGGATCAGCGAGAGGATGTCCTGCCCGGCGGCATCGGCCTCGGCAATCTTGATTTGCGCGAGGATGAAGTTCAGGTCGGAGCGCACCATGTGCAGGCCGGCACCGCCGTCACTGGCATCCACCACCGGGGTGGCCACTGTCGGCACCACGGGCGCGCCCGGTTGCACCACGGTGGTAGGCTGCGAGTACAGCACTTCGGTGGTGCCATGGGCATCCTGATAGATCGCCTTGACCCGCAGGCTCAGCCCGGCCAGGTCTGGCGACACCTTGAACGAAGTGCCATCAGCGCTCTGGAAGGCCAGGTCGCCGGCCGGTAGCAGGATGATGTCCTGGAACACACCGCTGCCCGGGTCGGCCTCGAACTGCCAGTAGTAGGACACCGAACGGTCGGCGAGCGACCCAGCCGGGTTGCCCGCACTGATATTGTCGGCGTCGCGCACGGCGGCCACGCTCACCGTAAGCATGTCACCCACGGTAATCTCACCGCCGTTGCCGTCGAGCAGGGTCGGGCTGCCGGTGGGTTGTGCGTTCACCCCCTCCACCAGTACGCGCTGGCTATCGGCAAACTGCAGGCGTTCGATGTGCAACAGGGTATCGACGCCATCGCGGCCGGCCACGGTATCGGTCACGGTCCAGACGTCATCGGCAACATCGGCGGTGCCCTTGGTGTTCTGGGTCACCACGTACTCGCTCTGTAGCCCAGAGAATACTGCCGTGTCGAAGGCGGCCCCGCCGGTCGAAGTGCCGGGCAGGATTTCGCGCACGGCCTTGAGCTGGCCGGGGTTGTAGGTGCGGTCAAGCATGAACGGAATCATGTCGGCCATGCTGTCGAAGCTGGCGATTTCCGGGCCGGTGTGGTTGACGTCGCCAGGGGCGTACACGGCGATGCGCACGTTGAGCCACTTGTCGCCATCGACCAGGTCATCGCCACCCCGGCCTTCGATCAGGTCGCTGCCATTGCCGCCGAGCATGATGTTGCCGGTGGCAAAGCCGGTGGTGGGCAAGCCGGCATCCGCCAGGAACTGCTGCAGCCCACGTATCAGCGCCACGTTGGTCAGCGCACTGCCGGTGGCGCCGCCATGGTTGAGAATGGTCACGGCATCGACGTCGTCGCCCTTGAGCACATCGGCGTAGGCCGAACCGGACACCCCTTCGACCTCAGCGAACCTGTCCAGAATCGAGGCAGGCGAAGCGCCCACCGGGTTGAACACGCCAGCGTTCTGGTTAGGCGCGTTGCCATGGGGCTGAGCCAAGGCGGCCAGGCTGAGGTCCACGGTGACACCGACGCGATCATTCTTGTTGGTGACCCAGTCGAAACCGGACATGCCATCCATTTTGTCTTGGGCATCGCTGCCGACGAAGATATCGTCGCCGCCCTCACCGATCATTTCGTCGAAGCCGCCGCCCCCGACGAAGATGTCGTTGCCAATGACTTCGTCACCCAGCAAGGGTGCGAAGTTGTCGCCAGGTGCGCCGTCCTGGGTACCCTTCTCGATCCAGTCGTCACCCTCGTTACCGGTAGGTGGCAGGTTGGTCTTGGCGCCGAGGATGAAGTCGTCGCCCAGGCCACCGAAGGTGGTGCTGATGTCCTCGGTGGTGATGATGAAGTCCTGGCCATCGCCGCCCAGGATCAGGTTACCGGCAACCCCCATACTGCCAGCGACGATCACGTCGTTGCCGGCATTGCCTTCCAGGCGGTTGTCGCCGAACGAATCGGTGATGATGTCGTCGCCCGCGCCACCCAGCACCGCGTCGTTGCCGGCGCCGCCTTCGAGCAGGTCATCACCGGCATCGCCATAGAGGGTGTCGTCGCCTTCGCTGGAGATGATGATGTCGTTGCCCGCGGTGCCACCCAGCACCACATGGTCTTCACCGGTGTAATGCAGGAAGTTGCTGTCTGGCCCGACGGTATCGGGGTTATCGCGGATCACCAATGGGACGATTTCAACCCCGTTGATCTCGATGCCGCCAGTGGGGTCGGCCTTGCCGTCGGCACCCAGCCCGGTGAACTGGTTGGCCTGGTTCACTTCCAGGGTGAACGTGGGAGTGAGGAACACGGTGTTGGACAGGTGGGTGACGTCGGAGTTGGCCATGATCAGCTTGGCAAAGGAGTTGTTTTCCAGCTCCGTACCAAAATTCATGCCTGCCGTGCGCGACAGGTAGTAGAAGCGGTCACCGTTCTGCAGCGCTTCCAGCTGGGTTTCGAAGACAAAGTTGAAGCTGGAGCCGAGCATGCCGCCAAACGGCATTTTCTTCTCGGCCAGGCCGCCGACCCAGAAGTCGATGGCGTCGACCCCGGTCACGGTCACCCCGGCAATGTCGTCGGCCGTGCCGGCGATGCCGTCCGCACCGGCCAGCGTCACGTTGGCATAGGCACCGGTGCCGTTGAGGAAGTCGAGGCGGTCGAGGGGTGCGCCGTCACCGCCAAGTACCAGTGCCACGGCGGCGGCGCGCTTGGCGGCCTCGGTGGTGGCCCCGGTAATGCTGCTGTGGGTGCCGTAGGCGGCAATGAAGTTGATCAGCGACGCCGGGTGCTTGAGGTGGTCGGCAAAGTCGACCCAGCTCATGTAGGGCTTGAGCTGGCTGTCGCCGGTGGCGGCATAGAACTCGCGGCGGGCCTCGTTCAGGCTGGGGATGCCGGTATCACGACCGCGGGCGATGTTCAGCGCAGGCAGGTCAAGTGGCAGGCCGAGCAGGTTGTTGCGCAGGGCTTCGGTGACGAACTCGTCAATCTCGTTGCCCACCTGGCGGGTAACGCCGCGGATGATTGCGCCCGCCGCTTCATCGGCCGTGGCCCCGCTACCGGCGAACGCCAGCGGGTTGAGGAACGCGGCAATCAGGCCCAACTGCTGGTCGGGGTTGGCCGGGTCGGCAGAAACCGGGTTGAACGCCGGGTCGTAGCGGTCGACGGTTTCGGTCAGCATCGAGTGGCCAAAGCGGTACACCACATGGGCAAACTCAGCGAGGATCGCCGGGTTGATCGAGGTGTCGTAGCCGTTGGGGGCGAGGAACTCGTCAATCTGCGGCTGGATGGTGCGGGCGAACTCTTCGAACACCAGGTGCTGGTACTGCATCTCGGTGCCGAACTTGGCGGCCTGGAACAGCCGCTCGCCATCCCACACCAGCGCGGCGATGTCGGCAGGCGTGGTGGGGATGGCGGTTACGTCGTCGATCAGCCACTCATTGAGGAACGCCAGGTCGCCCGCGGCCAGCAGGGTGTCCTTGGTCTGCTGCACCAGGCGGTTGTGCTCGGAGTGGAACACATGGTGCACGGCGGTCAGGCCGATGTTCTCGTTCACCCGGCCGTCACCGGCGATGTAGTGCGCGTCGAGCAATTCGTTGTCGTAGGTCAGGTTGTTGCCACCCTGCCCGACCGGCTGCGCGTTACCCACCAGGGTGTCGGCGTCCGCCTGCAGCGCCCCCCCGACCACCACCGGTGCGGCATTGTGGGCGATATCGTCAAGGAAGCCATGCCCGGTGCTCACGGCATTGGCCAGGCTGATCGGTGCATTGCGGTCGCCCTCGACCAGCTGGGTGACGTCATCGGCGGTGCCAGCAATGCCATCGGCGCCGTTGTTCACGCGCATGACCACCTGCGGCATGCCGTTGGGTCCGCGCAGGAAGTTGCCGTAGGCATCGGTGGCCAGCAGCGGCACGCTATGCACGTCGGCATCGGTCAGGTTGATACCCAGCAGGTCGCGGGCCTGGGCCTTGACCACCGCCCAGGTGGCCATGCCACCGCTTTCGCCGTTGCCATCGTCGGCGGTGCCGAACTTGCCATCGGCGCCCAGATCACGGTTGGTGATCAGGCGCCCGGTAGCCACCGGGTCACCTGCGGCGTTGACCGTGTATTCGCGCAGGAACACCTGGTGCGAGGGATGTGAACTGTAGGTCTGGCTCTGGTCGACGAAGGGCGAGGTGGTGTTGGGCTGGCTATCGTCGGCGGTACCCACCACGCCATCGGCGCCGGCGGTGCGCACGGCGCGGGACAGCACCATGAAGTTGGTCGGGCTGCCGGCCACGAACAGAGGGTCGTCCGGGCGCAGCGGGATGAACACGATGTCGGTGCTGCTCTTGCTGACCAGGTCCAGGCCGTGGTCGAAGAACTGGCCAAAGAAGGTCATCCAGGCGTTGAAGCCGGCAGTCAGCCCGGCGTCTGGTGACACATTGGGGATGAAGAACACAGGCTTGTCGTCAGCGGTGCCAAATACGCCGTCGATACCCGGGCTCATCACCGGCGCGGCACCGCCGTTGGCCTCGACTGCGGCCGGGTTGTTGGCTGTCTGGTCGACGATCAGGTTGCTGATGGTGCGCGGTTGCGAATCGACGACATTGCCGGTGCCGACATAGTTGGCGCGGTAAGACGCTTCGAGCAGGCGCAGGAACGAGTTGTCGGCTGCGCCGAACTCGCTCTGCCCGGTGACCAGATTGTTGTAGCTGCCATCCACCGTGCGCAGGCCAAAGGGTACCTGGCTGTTGGGCAACAGGTCGATCAGGCTGGCGCCATCGGCGTGTGCCTCAGCGATGAAGATCTGTTTGAGAATGAATTCAAGGTCCGACTTGCTGAAATTGGCCATTGCAGTTGCCCTCGATCTGTCCGGAGATGACACAGGGCAACAGGGTCCTTCCCGCGCCCAGTCAGTGTTGACGTGCGCAGAATCTGGTTGGGTGTACCGGGCTCAGTAGCGCAGCACTCGTGTGCTGAAAGCTCTGACCTCTTCTTGGCAAGCAGGCACCCCGTTGCGGAGGGGCCCTGTAAACCGTGCGCAACAGGTGTAACGCACGTGCATCGATCCCAGCTCGCACAGGGCCCCGAATACTTCAGACTAAAGTCGTAGGCCAAAAGCTTGTCAATATTTCGTCAAAAAAATCTTAGCCGCTGATAATGCGATGCAACTCACTGTTTTTCTGTAACTTATAAAAAGTTCAAAGTATTTATAGAGCGAAATGATATTACTGGATGTTTCGTTGCAACCTACGCTGCTGTCTGTGGGAGCAACGCAGCGTTTGGGCAATATCGCCATCAGTGCGACCCGCCTGCGAGCCGACCAAAAATCCACAACAGCCGTTGTACGGGGCGCCGCAAGGGCTTCCCGCTTTGTGATAAAGGGAGGCCTCCGATGCCTAAGCCACCACGCACCCGCTCCGAACTGGCCGACGTGCTGTTTCACTTGCGCCGCAGCTTCTACGCCCTAGCCGCCTTCAGCGGCGTGATAAACGTCATGATGTTGACGCCAGCCATTTATATGTTGCAGGTGTATGACCGCGCCCTGGTCAGCCGCAACGTCACCACCTTAGGCATGCTCACCTTGCTGGTGGTCGGCCTGTTCCTGCTGATGTCGGCGCTGGAGATGGTTCGCACCCGGGTGTTGATAAGGGTGGGCAACGGCCTGGACATGAGCCTGAACCGGCGCATCTTCAGCGCTGCCTTCGAACGCAACCTCAGCCGTGCCGGCGGTAACCCGGCCCAGGCCCTGCAGGACTTGGCGCAGGTACGGCAGTTTCTCACCGGTAACGGCCTGTTCGCGTTCTTCGACGCCCCCTGGACACCGATCTACCTGCTGGTTTGCTACCTGATCCACCCGTGGCTCGGGCTGGTCACCACGATTGGCTCGCTGATCCTCGTCGGCCTGGCCTACCTCACTGAAAAGGCCACGCAAAAACCCTTGGCCGAAGCCAACCAGGCAGCCATGTCGTCGGCCAGTTACGCCAACAACAACCTGCGCAACGCCGAAGTGATCGAAGCCATGGGCATGCTGCCGTCAATCGGCAAGCGCTGGTATCAGGGCCACTTGCGTATCCTGCAGATGCAGACCCTGGCCTCCGACCGCGCGGCGCTGATCAGCAGCATCGGGCGCTTCGTGCGCATCACCCTGCAGTCGCTGATCCTCGGCACCGGCGCGCTGCTGGCGATAGAGGGCACGATCACCCCCGGCATGATGATCGCCTGCTCGATCCTTACCGGCCGAGCCCTAGGCCCGGTGGAACAGGTGATTGCTGCGTGGAAGCAACTGCTGGGCTGCCGCCTGGCCTGGGGCAGACTCAATGACCTGCTGCAGGACTACCCGCAACGGCCACCGAGCATGTCGCTGCAGCGGCCAATGGGCATGCTGGCCGTGGAGAACGTGATCGCCGGCGCCCCAGGCAGCAGCACCAGCATCGTACGCGGGGTGAGCTTCAGCCTGGCCCCGGGTGACAGCCTGGGTGTCATCGGCCCCTCGGCCTCGGGCAAGTCTACCCTCGCCCGCCTGTTGGTAGGCGTGTGGCCGGCCCAGGCCGGCAAGGTGCGCCTGGACGGCGCCGATATCTTCACCTGGAACAAGGCCGAACTGGGCCCGTGGCTGGGCTACCTGCCGCAGGACGTGGAGCTGTTCGAAGGCACCATCGCCGAAAACATCGCCCGCTTTGCCGAGGTGGACAGCGACGCGGTGATCCGTGCCGCCCGCAGCAGCGGTGTACACGACATGATCCTGCGCTTCCCGCAGGGTTACGACACCCGCCTGGCCGCCGATGGCAGCCCATTGTCTGGCGGCCAGAAGCAACGCATCGCGCTGGCCCGCGCCCTGTATGGCGAGCCCAACCTGGTGGTGCTGGACGAACCCAACGCCAACCTCGATGACGTGGGTGAAAAAGCCTTGGTCGATGCCCTTGCCGAGCTCAAGGCACGCGGCGCCACGGTGGTGCTGATTTCCCACCGGCCCAATGTGCTGTGCGCGGTCGATCAGATACTGATGCTGCGCGACGGGGGTGTGCACATGCTTGGCAGCCGCGACGAAGTGTTCGCCGCGCTGCGCAAGGCCGCGGTGATTCCGGCAACGGCTGCGGCACCGCTGGCTTCGGTCAAAGTACGGGAGTAACCGACCATGCAGATGACTCAACATGCCGAACTGATCCCCGCCGAGAGCAGCCACCTGATCGATCTGGACGCGGGCCGCCCGGTACGCTGGGGCGTATGGCTGGTCATCGCCGGCTTCGGCGGTTTCCTGCTGTGGTCCTGCCTGGCGCCACTGGACGCCGGCGTGGTCGCCACCGGTACGGTCAAGGTCACCAGCAACCGAAAGGCAGTCCAGCACCTGAGCGGTGGCACCGTTGAAGCGATCATGGTGCGCGAAGGCGATGTGGTGAAGAAAGGCCAGGAAGTGGTGCGCCTCGATGCCCTGCGTGCGGTGGCCGAGCAAGGCGCACTCAGCGCCCAGTACATCGTCAGCAAGACCGTGGAAAACCGCCTGGAAGCCGAGCGCGATGGCCGCGATACCGTCACGTTCGACCCCGCCCTGCTTGAACACTACGCCAATGACCCACGCCTGCTGGCCGCCATGGACCTGCAACAGCGCCTGCTCGATACCCGCCGCGCGGGCCTTGCCGGTGAACTGAGCATCCTTGAAGAAAACCTCACGGCCTCGGCAGTGCAACTGAAGGGCCTGCAGCAGGTGTACGGCGCCCGCGCCTCGCAGATCGGCTTCCTCAACCAGGAACTGCAAGGCACCCGGGTCCTGGCCGCCGAAGGTTATGTACCCCGCAACCGCCTGCTGGAGCTGGAACGCAGCAATGCCGACCTGTCCGCCGGCCAGGCCGAAAACCTCAACAACATTGCCCGGGCGCGCAGCCAGGCCACCGAGATCAAGCTGCGCATTCTGCAGCGCCAGCACGACTACCTGAAGGAGGTGGAGTCGCAACTGACCGATACCGCCAAGGAAAACACCACCCTGGCCGACCGCTTGCGCGCACTGGACTATGAAGTGACCCACACGGTGATCCGCTCGCCGATCGACGGCATGGTCCAGGGCCTGAGCATCGCCACGGTCGGCGGCATCATCCAGCCCGGGGCCAAGATCATGGAAGTGGTACCGCTCGACCAGCCGCTGCAGGTCGATGCGATGATCCCGGTGCAGGCGATCGACAAGATGGTCCCAGGCCTTGCCGTGGACATCGCCTTCCCGGCCTTCAACCATGCGCAGACGCCGAACATTCCCGGCCGGGTAAAAACCATTTCCGCCGACCGGCTGCTCGACGAAGAAAGCAAGCAGCCGTTCTACCTGGCCCAGGTGGAAGTGACGCCGGCCGGCATGGGCTTGCTGGGCAGCAACCACATCCGCCCCGGCATGCCCGCCACCGTCACCATCAAGACCGGCGAGCGCAACCTGCTCAGCTACCTGCTCAAACCAATGCTCGAACGTGTGGACGCCGCGTTCAAGGAGCAATGACATGAAACGCCCATGCCTGATGGTGTGCCTGCTGGGAGTTGCCGTACAGGCCAGTGCCATGGACCTGAAGCAAGCCTGGGACCTGTTGCAGTACCAGGGCCCGATCTACCGCGCTGCCGTGCATGAAAAACAAGCCGGTGGCGAAAACCGCGCCATCGGCGAGGCCGGCCTGCTGCCGCAGATCAACGCCTCGGCCTACTTCAACCAGGTCAATGGCAGCCAGCGCCAGAATGGCCAGGACAATGACCTCGACTATGACTCCAAGGGCGCCAACGTGCGCCTGCGCCAGCCGTTGTTCAACAAACAGAAGATGGCCGAGTACCGCCAGGGCCAGCAACGAGCCGACTACAGCGTGGCGGTGTTCGACGCCAAGAGCCAGGACGCAGCGGTGCGCCTGGCCGACGCTTACTTCGACGTGCTGCTGGCCAGCGAAACCATCACCCTGGCCAAGGCCAAGCTGAGCGCTTTCGAAGAACAGCTGGCATCGGCGAAGCGGCGCATGGAACTGGGCGCCGGCACCATCACCGACGTCGACGAGTCGGTGGCCCGCCGCGACCTGGCCGAGGCCGACCTGATCGACGCCCAGGACAACCTGGTCAATGCCCGGCGCAAGCTGGAGGAATACATTGGTGAAACCCCGCAGGCGTTGACCACCCTGCAGGCGGGCTTCAGCACCCCGCCGCTGATGCCGGGCAACCTGCAGGAGTGGCTGGTCAAGGCCCAGGCTGACAGCCCACTGATTCATGCACGCCGGCACAGCTACGCGCTGGCCGAGGAAGAAGTCAACCGCGCCCGCTCCGGGCATTACCCGACCTTGGATTTCGTGGCGGGTTACACCGCGGGCAGCAGCCAGTCGATTTCCGAGCTGAACCAGCGCAACCACTACAGCTCGATCGGGCTGGAGCTGAACATCCCGCTGTACAGCGGTGGCAGCACCAGTGCCCTGTCCCGCCAGGCCAGCGCCAACAGTTCCAAGGCCCTGGATGAGCTGGACGCCACTCGCCAGGAGGTGATTTCCAACACGACCCGCGAATACCGTGGCGTGCAGAGTGGCGCCCTGCGCATTCAGGCACTGGAAAAGGCCGTGGCCTCCAACGAGCGTTCGCTGACCTCGACCCGCAAGGGCTTCAAGGAAGGTGGTACCAGCACCAACTCGGATGTGCTCAATGCCGAGGAGCTGCTGTATGACGCCCGCCATGACCTGTTCGAGGCCAAGCTCAACTACCTGATGTCGCGCCTGCGGCTGGCCTCGTCGGTGGGCAGCCTGGGGGATGATGATATCGAGCAGATCAATGATTACCTGGGGCCGGAGCTGATAGTCAGCAATTGATAGCGACCTCAAGCTATGAAGTGCCCCTGCACGAGCAGCCTTGTACTGCGAACAGGCCAGCCAGGCCTGACCGGTGGCAACGATCCACGAGCCCCGCACCTTTCGATGCGGTCGTTGCCAGTTTCAAGGAAGGGGCACCCGCCCTGCAGGCTGCCGTAGCTGCGACGTATTCCTTCAGGCTATGATCGGTCACCCTGCCGCGGACACCCTGAGCCATGCCCGTAGACCTGCAAGCGTTGTATCCCAGGCTGATCCACCTGATGCTGGACACGGTATTCGTGGTCGACAGGGACAACCAGATCGTGTTCGTCAGTGATGCCTGCAAGACACTGCTGGGCTACGAGGCCTGCGAACTGATCGGCACGCCGATTACCCGCTACATGCACCCTGACGACCTCGCGGCCACGCGCGCCTCGATCATGCGGGTGATGAACGGCCAGCCGCACTACGACTTTTGCAACCGTTACCTTCGCAAGGATGGCAGCGTGGTGCACATTCTGTGGGCGGCCTGCTGGTCCGAGGAGGCCCAAGCGCGTATCGGCGTGGCGCGGGACGTTACCGCCCAGCGCAAGGCCGAAGACGAACTGCGCTTCCTCGCCCATCATGACCCGCTGACCCGGCTGGCCAACCGCGCCATGTTCAATGAACGGCTGGACACTGCCCTGGCCGCGGCCCGGCGTCACAACCGCAGGCTGGCCTTGCTGTTCCTCGATATCAATGACTTCAAGCAGATCAACGACAACCACGGCCACAGCGTGGGTGACCGGGTACTGTGCACGCTGGCCCGCCGCCTGGAACGCTGCGTAGGGGCGGCTGGCACGGTAGCGCGGATGGGCGGCGACGAATTCACCGTGCTGTTGCCCGACTGCCCGTCGCCGGAGGCCATTGCCACGCACGTACAGCACATTCTCGCGGTTATGGCCGAACCGCTCGACGCCGAATTTGCCGGCATCGATGCACCGTCCTGCAGTATTGGCGTGGCCCGCTTTCCCGAAGACGGCAACGATGCCGACATGTTACTGCGCCATGCTGACGGGCACATGTACCGAATCAAGCGCCAACGCGCTGCGACTGGCTGAAAGCAAGGGCACACCGCATGGCTGAACACCTGCAAGAAACTGCCGGGCAAACACCCGCCTCTGTCGGCCTTGGCCAGGCATTGCTGTTCTGGCTGAAGCTGGGTTTCGTCAGTTTCGGCGGCCCGGCCGGGCAGATTGCGATCATGCACCAGGAGCTGGTGGAGCGGCGCCGCTGGATCAGTGAGCGGCGTTTCCTGCATGCCCTCAACTACTGCATGTTGCTGCCCGGGCCCGAAGCCCAGCAACTGGCCACCTACATCGGCTGGCTGATGCACCGCACCTGGGGCGGGGTGATTGCCGGCGCTCTGTTCGTGCTCCCGTCGCTGTTCATCCTGATCGGCCTGTCGTGGGTGTACCTGACCTGGAGCGAAGTACCGGTGGTCGCCGGGATTTTCGAAGGGATCAAGCCGGCCGTGACCGCCATCGTCGTGCATGCCGCCCACCGCATTGGCACGCGGGCGCTGAAGAACGGCTGGTTATGGGCCATTGCCGCGGCCTCGTTCGTGGCCATTTTCGCGCTTGACGTCCCCTTCCCGCTGATCGTGCTGGCGGCCGCACTGCTGGGTTATGTCGGCGGCCGGCTGCGGCCAGCACAGTTCGCGCCCGGTGGGGGCCACAGCGCAGTCAGGGCCCGCCAGCGCCCGGCACTGATCGACGACGATACCCCGATACCCGCGCACGCCTGCTTCAGCTGGGGCCGCCTGGTGACCTTGCTGCTGACGGTTGCGTCGCTTTGGCTTCTGCCCATGGGCCTGCTGATGGCGACCTTTGGCTGGCACGGCACACTGACGCAAATGGGCTGGTTCTTCACCAAGGCGGCGCTGCTGACCTTCGGCGGTGCCTATGCGGTGCTGCCCTATGTCTATCAAGGGGCTGTCGGCCACTATGGCTGGCTGTCACCGACGCAGATGATCGATGGCCTGGCGCTGGGCGAGACCACGCCCGGGCCGCTGATCATGGTGGTGGCCTTCGTCGGTTTCGTCGGTGGCTACCTGCAGCCGATGTTCGGCGCCCACCAGGCGTTCCTCGCGGGCGCAGTGGCAGCGGGCCTGGTGACCTGGTTCACCTTCCTGCCCTCGTTCCTGTTCATCCTCGCCGGAGGCCCGCTGGTGGAGTCGACCCACAACGAACTGAAGTTCACCGCCCCACTGACCGGGATCACTGCGGCGGTGGTGGGGGTAATCCTCAACCTTGCGCTGTTCTTCGGCTACCACGTGCTGTGGCCGGACGGGTTCGATGGCGCGTTCCACTGGTCCTCGGCGGTGATAGCGCTCGCCGCGGCTGTGGCGCTGTTCCGCTACAAGCGCGGGGTGATACACGTGTTGATCGGCTGCGCCGTTGCCGGGCTCGCCCTTCACCTTTTCCGCTGATGGAGCCGATCATGCGCAACCCTGAAGACGCCTTGCTCGACAGTTGGCACCAGAACGCCCAGGCCTGGATCGACGCCGTACGCCATGGCGCCATCGAAAGCCGTCGCCAGGTCACTGACCAGGCCATCCTGCTGGCCATCCTTGGCCGCCAGCCCGAACGGGTGCTCGACCTGGGCTGCGGTGAGGGCTGGCTGCTGCGCGCGCTGGCCGACCGGGGTATCGAGGCCGTGGGCGTCGACGGCGACAGAACGCTGGTGGATGCAGCGCGAGCTGCGGGCGCGGGTGAGGTGCACCTGGCCAGCTATGCGCAGTTGGCTGAGGCGAAGGTGCCTGTTGGCAAGGACTATGACCTGATCTGCGCCAACTTCGCGCTGTTGCACCAGGACATCATTGAACTGTTGTCGGCCATGCGTACTTTGCTGGTGCCAGGCGGTGCGCTGGTGATCCAGACCCTGCACCCGTGGAGCGTGGCCGACGGGGATTATCAGGATGGCTGGCGAGAGGAGTCTTTTGCCGGGTTTGCCGGGGATTGGCAACCGATGCCTTGGTATTTCCGCACCCTGGCCAGCTGGCTGAATGCGCTGGACATGGCGGGGTTGAGGCTGGTCAGTCTGCAGGAACCGCAGCATCCGCAGAGCGCGGTGCCGCAGTCGTTGTTGATGGTGGCTGAGCGTCACTGAATCGGGCCGTAATAATCCTGTGGAAGCAGGGTTCACCCCACTCCCACAAGACAGGCCGGTGCAGGCGACTACAGCACCGGCTTGCGCGCCGCCCCGCTACGGGCCTTGGCCATGGCTGCCAGGCGCACCGCAACGTTGGCAGCGCCGTAACCAGCGTACCCCGCCTTGCGCTGGATGATCTCGAAGAAGAAACGCTCCTCGAACGGCTCGGTATAGACGTGGAACAGCTCGCCACCTTGAGCGTCGCGGTCATACAGCACGTTGTAGTACGCCAGCTCACTGAGGAACTCGTCGTCGAAATCGAAACGCGCCGCCAGGTCGTCGTAGTAGTTCAGCGGGATTTCCAGCAGCGGTACCCCTGCCAGCTTGGCCCGCGCCACTTCGCGGAAGATGTCGTCACAATCGAAAGCGATGTGATGCACGCCCGAACCACGGTAGCTTGACAGCGCATGGGCGATGGCGGTGTTGCGGTTTTCCGAGATGTTCAGCGGCAGGCGCAAAGTGCCGCACTGGCTGCGCAAGGCGCGGCTCTTGACCAGGCCATACGGGTCGGGCAGCACCACCTCGTCGTCGGCGGCGAAGTCGAACAAGCTCTTGTAGAACAGCACCCAGCTGTCCAGCGACTCGGCCGGCAAGGCTAGGGCCATGTGGTCGATGCGGCGCAGGCCGCCGGTAGCGGTTGCGTTGTTGTCCAGGCTGAAGTCGGTATCGTACAGGGTGTGGCCGGCAGTGCCCTGCTCCACCAGATACAGCAGGCTGCCATCGGGCGCACGCACCGCCGGCACTTCGCATTCGTTGGGGCCGACCAGGCCGCGGAACGGCTGGCCACGGAAGGCGGTGGCCCGCTTCAAGGCCGCTTGCTGGTCCTTGACCCGCAGCGCAGTGGCGCACAGCGATGGGCCATGGGCCTCGAAGAAGTTGTGGCCGAAGGAATACGGTTCGGCGTTCAGCACAATGTTGATATCACCCTGGCGCAGCAGTTGCACTTCTTTGCTGCGGTGCTTGCCGGCTTCGGCAAAGCCCAGGCGCTTCAGCCAGTTGCCCAGGCGCGCGCCGACGGCTTCGTCGACCGCGAACTCCAGGAACTCCACGCCGTCATAAGCGCTGGCCGGCGGCGGGGAGAACAGCACGCCAGGTTCGATCGGCGTGTTCTCCTGCTCCAGGCGCAAGCGGGTCTGTTCTTCGAGGTACAGCAGCGAACGCAAGCCGTCGGCGGCATTCTGCCGGGTCGGTGCGGCGCGGAAGCCGTCGTTGAAGATTTCCAGCGACAGCGGGCCACGGTAACCCGTGGCGAGGATCGGCGCCAGGAAACCGGCCATGTCCATTTCGCCCTGCCCCGGGAAGCAGCGAAAGTGGCGGCTCCACTCCAGCACATCCATGGCCAGGATCGGCGCATCGGCCATTTGCACGAAGAAGATCTTGTCGCCGGGGATGTCGCGGATCGCGCTGGGGTCACCTTTGAGCGACAAGGTGTGGAAGCTGTCGAGGATCACCCCGAGTGCCGGGTGGTCGGCCTGGCGCACCAGGTTCCACACTTGCTGGTAAGTGTTGACGTGGCGGCCCCAGGCCAGCGCTTCGTAACCAATGCGCAGGCCACGCTTGCCGGCATGTTCGCCCAGCAGGCGCAGGTCGTCGACCAACAGTTGCTCGTCACCCAGGGCATCGGCCTGGACGTTGCTGCACACCAGCACCAGGTCGGTACCCAGCTCCTGCATCAGGTCGAACTTGCGTTCGGCGCGGTCGAGGTTTTTCTGCAGGCGGTCACGGCGGCAGCCTTCAAAGTCGCGGAAAGGCTGGAACAAGGTGATGGCAATGCCCAGGTCGGCGCACATCTGGCGCACCTGGCGCGGGCTGCCAGCGTAATAGAGCAGATCGTTCTCGAAGATCTCGACGCCGTCAAAACCGGCGGCGGCGATGGCTTCGAGCTTTTCCGGCAGAGTGCCGCTCAAGGACACGGTAGCGATCGAACGCTGCATGGCGGGAGTTCCTTGTTGTTGGAGGAATACGGTGCCATTCGGGCAAACAACCCCTGTCACAGTTTATGGCACGATCGATTATTCGCAGGTAAAGTCGTCGCTTCAATCTCTTTGTACGGAATGGTTAGTTTTGCGTTCGATTATCGCACAAAACCCGTTTTAGCGAATTGCTAGACCGCGGGCCCGTGGTCAACATGGACCACAGACGCAGGCACACCGACCGTTGCCTCCTGCCTTGGCATAACCTCTGGCGGAACCTGCGCAAACAACAATAACAACGGAGACAACGATGGCTCACTCCAGCTCGCAAGCAAAGAAAGCGACCGCCAGTGGATGGATAGGCTCGGCACTCGAGTACTACGACTTCTTCATCTACGCCCAGGCCGCTGCGCTGATTTTCCCGCAGATTTTCTTCCCTAACACCGACCCGAAAATGGCCATCATTGCCTCGTTGGCCACCTATGGCGTGGGCTACCTGGCACGCCCGATCGGCGCCTTCGTACTGGGCCACTGGGGTGACACCCGCGGTCGCAAGAACGTCCTGCTGCTGTGCATGTTCCTGATGGGCCTGTCGACCATGGCTGTCGGCCTGCTACCCACCTACCACGACATCGGCTACCTCGCACCGGCCTTGCTGGTGGTGTTGCGCCTGATCCAGGGCTTTGCCGTGGCCGGGGAAATTTCCGGTGCCAGCTCGATGATCATGGAGCACGCGCCGTTTGGCCGAAGAGGCTACTACGCCAGTTTCACCCTGCAAGGTGTGCAAGCGGGCCAGGTTCTGGCGGCGGCGGTATTCCTGCCACTGGCTTACTTCATGCCCAGCGAAGCCTTTACCGAATGGGGCTGGCGCATTCCGTTCCTGATGAGCGCCATCGTGCTGATTGCAGGCTTCATCATCCGTAAGGAAGTGCACGAAACCCCAGCGTTCGTGCAAGAAGAGAAACAGGACAAGGTTGCCAAGTCGCCCATCAGCGAGGCCTTCCGCCACAGCTGGAAGCACATGGTGCTGGTGATGTTCATGGCCCTGATGAACGTGATCCCGGTCGTTGCCACCATCTTCGGTGCGGCCTACGCGGTGCAGCCGGCGTATGGCATCGGCTTCGACAAGAGCGTATACCTGTGGATTCCGGTGGTCGGTAACATCGTCGCGGTGCTGGTGATCCCGTTCGTGGGCAACCTGTCGGACAAGATCGGCCGTCGCCCGACCATGATCGCTGGCTGCCTGGGCTCTGGCCTGCTGGCCTTCGTCTACCTGTATGCGATCAGCATCCAGAACGTGCCAATGGCGTTCGCGGCCTCGATCGTCATGTGGGGCATGGTCTACCAGGGTTACAACGCGGTGTTCCCAAGCTTCTACCCAGAGCTGTTCCACACCCGCTACCGCGTTACCGCCATGGCCATCGCGCAGAACATCGGCACCATGCTGACCGCCATGCTGCCCGCGCTGTTCGCAATGGTTGCCCCACCCGGCTCGGACAACATTCCGCTGGTAGTCGGTGGGCTGGCCTTCTTCATCACCGGCGTGTGTGCCCTGGCAGCCTACATTGCCCCGGAAACCCACCGCCTGGCGATGGAAGACCTGGGCAACCCGGACGCCAAGCCGATGGAAAAGGCAGCCTATGAAGCCAGCCGTAAAGGTAGCTTTCAGGCGGTGAGCCACTGATAGATTGCAGGGGCTGCTTTGCAGCCCCTTCGCGGGCAAGCCCGCTCATACAGGTACCGTACAGGCTTCAGCCCTTGATCACGTCCTGCAGACGTGCCCACAGCCGCTGCACATCCCCCCGCTCGGTCGGCAGCGCACCAATCGAAACCCGCACCATCCACCGCCCGTCCAGTGTAGCCGGCGTCACATAAGCAGCGCCGGATGCATTCAGCCGCTCGGCCCAGCCCTTGGTATGCGCATCCAGCGCCTCCCCTTCAAGCCCCGCCGGTCGATGGCGAATGCACAAGGTTTGCAGCTGTACTGGCGCCAACACTTCCCACTCCGCCGCCGCCTCGACCTGCCCCGCCAGCCACTGGGCATTGTCCAGGTCACGCCGCAGCCGCGCCTGCAATGCGTCGACACCCTCGCTGCGCAACATGAACCACAGCTTCAACGCACGGAACCGACGGCCCAGCGGTATCCCCCAGTCGCGCAGGTTCTTCACCTCGCCATCCACCGCCGACTGCAGGTAGCTGGGATTGGTGCTCATCACCCGGATCAGGTGTTGCGGATCGCGCACGTAGTAGATCGAGCAATCGAAGGCCACACCCAGCCATTTGTGCGCGTTGACCACCACCGAATCGGCCAGCTCGATGCCGTCCCACATCCAGCGGCACTCGGGCAGGATCATCGCCGAACCGGCCATGGCCGAGTCAACGTGCAACCACAGCCCATTGGCCTGGGCGATTTCACCGACCGGGCGCAGCGGGTCGAGGGCAGTGGTCGTCGTGGTGCCGGTGGTGGCAACCACGGCGCACGGCTGGTTGCCGGCAGCCAGGTCCTGTTCGATCGCCGCCTGCAGTGCCTCTGGGCGCAGGGCGTAGCGTTCGTCGGTGGGAATCAGGCGGATATTGTCGCGGCCAAAACCTGCCAGCAGTGCAGCCTTGTCCACCGAGCTGTGGGCGTGGGCGCTGACATACACGATCAAAGGCTTGGGCTCGGCCTGCAGGCCACCACGTACCAGGGCGTAGTCAGTGGCGCGTTCACGGGCACTGATCAGCGCCACCAGGGTGCTGGTCGAGGCAGTGTCCTGGATCACCCCACTCCACTGGCCAGACAGGCCAAGCAACTGGCGCAGCCAGTCGAGGGTGGTTTCTTCCAGTTCGCTCAGGGCCGGGCTGGATTGCCAGGACAGGCCCAGCACGCCCAGACCGGTACTGAGGAAGTCCCCCAGCACCGAGGACAGGGTGCCATTGGAAGGGAAATAGCCATAGAAGTCCGGGTGCTGCCAATGGGACAGGCCGGGCATGACCAGGTTATTGACGTCGTCGAGAATGGCCGCGAAAGGTTCGCCTTGTTGAGGGGCAGTTGCGGGCAAGGCGGCCTTGAGATAGCCAGGTTCGACCTGGGCCATGACCGGGCGTTCGCCCACGGTCTGGCGGTAGTCGGCAATCAGGTCGATCAGTTGGTGGCCGTACTGGCGGAATTGTTCGGGGGTCACGCTAGCTCTCCTGGGGGTTATCCATTGCCTGTGCTGGCCCTTTCGCGGGTAAACCCGCGCCTACAGCCGCGAAGAAGCCGCACAATCAACACAATGCCCCAGTCTAGGCACCTATCCCCAGCCGAATAACCTCGCTTACCGCATAGCTGCTATGGCGAACCCGCATGCCCGCCCTGCACCCCGAACTGCGACTGGCGCCACAACTCGAATACCCGGTTACGCAACCAGCGGTGCTCGGCCGAGGCCTGCAGGCGCTGGTGCCACACGACCCAGTAGCGCTGGCTGTGGTCGATGAAGCCCAGTGGTCGCCAGGCCAGGTCATGCAAACGGCTCAGTTGCCGGGCGATGTGCTCGGGGACCGTGGCCACGGCCTGACTGCTGGCAATCACTTGTACCGTGGCGCAGAAGAACGGCACTTCCAGGCTGACCCGCCGCTGCAGGCCCTGTGCACGCAAGTGCCGGTCGATGAAGCTGTCCTTGTCGCCACCGCCCGAAATGCGCACATGCTTGTACGCCAGGTAGTCGGCCTGGCTGAGCGCGGCCTGCGCGGCCAGCGGGTGATCCTGGCGCATCAGGCATACCGCGCGGTCCTCACCCAACAGCCGTCCGTGCAGGTTGGGCGGCGACTCGTCGAACAAGGTGGTCGCCAGGTCGATTTCTCCGCTGGCCAGCAAGGCGTACTGGCCGGCCTGCCAGGTGCGGTACTCCAGCGACACACCTGGCGCTTCGCGCTCCAGCGCCGCCACCAGCAGCGGCAGCATGTGCTCGGCCACATAGTCCGAAGCGGCCAGGCAGAACCGCCGCTCGCAGCGCGCCGGGTCGAAGATGGCGGGCTGGCGCAGCGCGTGCAGTTCTTCGAGCACCTGGCGCAAAGGCTCGACCAGGGCTTCGGCATGTTCGCTAAGCACATAACCACGCCCTTGGCGCACCAGCAACGGATCATCGAAGGCTTCACGCAGGTGAGCCAGCTGCCGGCTCAGGGCCGATTGGCTGACACCCAGGCGCTCGGCCGCGTGGCTGAGGTTTTTAAGCTGCAACAGGTGGTCGAGGGTGCGCAGGTGGGCGAGGCTGAGGGAGGCGAAGGTGGGGTTCATGCAGGCTCCCTGCGGTGGAATTCAAGGGCCCTCTCGCGGGCAAGCCCGCTCTCACAGGGTTCTCACACGGTTCAGCATCGTGAAAAACCTGCGGGAGCGGGCTTGCCCGCGAACAGGCCGCAACGCGGCCCCGACGATTACTCGGTCAGGCCAACATAGACGTTCTGCACGTCATCGTGCTCGTCGATCGCCTCGAGAAACGCCTCGACCTCGGCCAACGCTTCAGCACTCAGGCTGGCCGCGCTTACCGGGTTTTTAGGGGTGTAACCAATTTTCGCCGCGGTCACGGTGAAACCATGCTCCGGCAGGGCCTTCTGCACCGCGTCCAGGTCGGTGGTGTCGGTAATGAACAGGGTCGAGCCCTCTTCTTCACCTTCCTCGAAGTCCTGGGCACCAGCTTCGATCGCGGCCATTTCCGGATCAGCGTCAGCGCTCGCAGGCGTGGCTTCGATCAGGCCTACATGGTTGAAGTCCCACGCTACCGAACCGCTGGCACCCAGCTGGCCCTTGCGGAACAGCACGCGGATCTGCGCGACGGTGCGGTTGATGTTGTCGGTCAGGCACTCGACGATCAGCGGCACCTGGTGCGGTGCGAAACCTTCGTAGCTCACCGCATGGTATTGCACGGCATCACCGTCCAGGCCAGCGCCCTTGCGGATTGCCCGATCCAGGGTCTCGCGGGTCATCGAAGCCTTCTTGGCTTGCACGATGGCCAGGCGCAGGCGCGGGTTCATGTCGGGATCGGCACCCGACTTGGCCGCGATCTGGATTTCCTTGGACAGCTTGCCCATGATCTTGCCTTTGGCATTGGCCGCTGTTTCTCTATGTTTGGCTTTCCACTGTGCGCCCATGTCGACTCTCTTGTTTCAGCGGCCGGTTCAGGAAGCGACCGGCCAAAAGTGGGTGCATTTTATACGCCCTCGAGCATGGGATCGACAAGAAATCTCATCAGCCTTTATCGGCCTTGCCCGCCGCTGCGGCAAACCGCGCCAACCGCACGTCCAGCCTTCGCGGGCGCACACCACGATCTTCGGCCTGCTCCTTGCGGCGGATGGCATTGCGCACCATCAGCGAACCCAGGTAGCGGATCGGCTCGGGCGGGAACAGCCCCAGCGGCCCTTTGACCAGCGGCGACCGGGTCCACGGGTTGTCCAGCCCCAGCGCCAGCGACGAAAGAATCTGCCCGCCCATGTGGCACGGGCCAACACCGCTGCCGGAGTAACCAAAGCCATAGAACACGTTGCCCTGCCCATCCAACCGACCAAAGAACGGCAGGCCGGTTACTGATCGATCGGACGGCCCGTTCCAGCTGGCCGCCAGTGGCACCTCGGCCAAGGCCGGGAAAAAGCCGCCAAGGCTTTCGCGCAGCAACCGCCGATACGGCGACGGCTGGTCGAATACCGGCAATATGCGCCCGCCATAGGCAAACGTGTTGCCGCCCTTGCCGAGCATCAGCCGGCCATCGGAGGTGTTGTGGTAGTAGTGCACGAAAATACGCGAGTCGAGCACGCTGATCCCGCTGTCCAGGCCGATCTGGCGCAGCAGCTCGGGGCACGGTTCGGTAATGACCATGTCGCTGGAAACGATCGCCACACTGCGCTCGAACTGCGGGAAGACGCGCGCCATCCAGGCATTGAGGCCCAGCACTACACGGTCGGCGCGCAGTGTGCCGTGGGCCGTGCGTACCTGCACCGGGGCGCCGTGCTCCAGGCCGGTCATGGCGGTGCCTTCGTAGAGGCGCACGCCGCGCTGCAAGGCCACCCGGCGCAGGCCGCGCACCAGTTTGCCCGGCTGCACGGTGGCGGCGGCCGGCGAGAACCAGCCCTCCAGGTGCCGTGCAGAACCGGCCAGGCGCTGCACCTGCTCCAGCGGCAAGCGGCGGAACGAGTTGATGCCCTTGTGCTCCAGCGCGGCGATCACCGCGTCGGTGGCACCGACCTGGGCTGCGTTGGTGGCCGTGTACAGCGTGCCGTCCAGGCGGAAGTCGCAGTCGATGCCATTGGCCGCGCAGAACACCCCGATGTCTGTAATGCTGCGCTCCGACTCACGCACCAGCCGCACCGCCTCCGCCCCCCCGAACAGGCGTTCGAGGGTGAAGTACTTGGCCGACCAGGACAACGCACAGCCCCCATTGCGGCCGCTGGCACCGGCACCACAGATGTCGGCCTCGATCAGCACCACATCCAGGGCCGGTACCGCTTCCTTGAGCATCAGCGCCGTCCACAGGCCGGTGTACCCACCGCCGACAATGCACACATCGCAACGGGTATCGCCTTGCAGCGGCGGGCATACCGCCTCCTGCGCAGAATCCAGGGCCTGTTGCAGCCAGAAGGGTCTCATTCGCTCGCTTTCCTTTAAGTACGCAGTGGCTTGATTGCCATGCTGGTGTTCGGTGCCACGTCGGTGCCTTGCGCGCTGCTGGCCGGGCGGCTGTTCCAGTGCGGCAGCAACACCAGCGCCGAGAACAGCGCACAGCCCGCGAACACGATGAATACCGTGACGCCGTCGAAGTAACCCGGCAGCAGCCCACCCAGCACCGCGCCCACCGAGCCACAGCCGTTGACAAAACCTGCTGCGGTGGCGCCGGCCTTGGCGGTGCCGAAGTCGATGGCTGCAGCGCCGCTGATCATCGAGTCCGGCCCGTACAGGGTCAGGCCCATGACGAACAGCAAGGCCACCACCAGCAGCACGCTGCCGGTGTTCATGGCCGCCATGAACGCCGCCAATGTCACGGTCAGCAGCACCAGGCTGATCACGCAGGCTGGCATGCGCCGGGCGCCAAACAGTTTGTCCGAGGCCAGGCCGATCATGATCGGGCCAAGCAGCCCGGCCAGTTCGAAAGCAGTCGGGATGATTGCCGCGCCCACTTTGCCCACCGAGGGCATCTGCTCGAAGACGATCACAGGGCCCCACAGCAAGATGGCGTAGCGCGCCGGCTTCAGCAGGAAGTACGCAAGGCCCAGGGTCAACACCGTGCGGTTGCGCAGGATCTCCCTCAGGGGTGCCCACACGCTGCACAGGTTGTCGGCCGGGGCCATGCTTTGCGGCTCGGGCTCAACCGCCGGCAAGCCGACGTCCTCGGGTTTGTTGCGCTGCAGGAAGAAGAACAGCACCGCCACCAGCGCCACCACGACCGCGCTGGAGAAGAACGCCGCGTGCCAGGTGCCCACCAGGGTGTAGGCCCACCAGCCCGCGAACGGCGAGGCCACCAGGCCGCCGAAGGCATAGCAGGAACTCCACAGGCCCAGCACCCGCCCGCGCTGCGAAGCCGGGAAGAAGCTGCCGATGTTCTTGCACAAGCCGGCCCAGCCGGTGGATTGCGCCAGGCCCTGTACCAGCATGCAGGTGGCGAAGATCGGGAAGGTTGCGTAACTGCCCATCACGACTGCCGCCGCCGCAGAAATCAGCAACCCGCCCAGCACCACCACGCGCGGGCCGAAGCGGTCGGCAAGCATGCCCCAGGTGAATTGGCCCACGGCATAGGCGGCCAGGTAGATGGCATCCAGGTTGGCCATGGCGGCCTTGTCGAGCATGAAGCCTGGGTCTTCGGCGATGCCCAGTTTGGCCACCGAGAAGGCTTTGCGGGTGAAGTAGAAGGCGGCGTAAGCCAGCCAGGTGATGGCGAAAATCTGAATGCGCCAGCGTTTGAACGCGGCTAGGGATTGATTCATGTAAGTCTGACCTCTTGCTCAAGTGTGCCGGCAGAATGTGAAGAAACGCCTGTCTTGTTCTTGTGTTACGCACAGCGATGACGAGGCTGTCATCGGGTCAGGTGGCGCCGTGTGAGCGCCATGGCCTTGGCGGCATTCGTGGTGCCAGCGTCGGGCTGAAATCCATGGAAACAGTTGCTGTAAGATAAATAAAATCGATTTATCGTATTACACACATAAGCCCAGCTTGTTACTGAGGTCGTCATGTCGGTTTCCCACGCTCAACTCAAGGCTTTCCACGCGGTGGCCGTGCACGGCAGCTTTACCCGCGCCGCTGAAAGGCTGTTTCTTACCCAGCCTGCGGTGTCCGACCAGGTACGCAAACTGGAGGAGCGCTTCGGCGTATTGCTGTTCCACCGCAACAAACGCTCGGTGCAGCTCACCGACCTTGGCGAGCGGCTGCTGGGCATCAGCCAGCGCCTGTTCGCCTGCGAGGCCGAAGCCCAGGAACTGCTGCACGACTCGCGTGCGCTGCAGACCGGCAGCCTGGTGCTGGCAGTGGATGCGCCGGTGCACGTGCTGCCGCAGATCGCCCGCTTCTGCCAGCGCTATCCAGGCATCCAGGTGAAGATCGAAACCGGCAATACCGACGAATCGCTGGCGCGGCTGTTCAGCTATCAGGCCGACCTGGCCCTGCTGGGGCGCGATGTCGACGATGAGCGCCTGCATTGCCTGCCGCTGCGTCGTGACCCGATGGTGGCGTTCGTTTCCCACAACCACCCATGGGCCAGCCGTGGCTCGATCAGCCTGGCCGACCTGGACGACACGCCACTGGTGCTGCGCGAGCCCGGCTCGGTGACGCGGCAGACGCTGGAGGAAGAGATGCAACGTGCCGGCCTGCGGATACGCGCAGCGATCCAGGTGGAAGGCCGGGAAGCGGCGCGTGAAGCGGTGGTGGTAGGCATTGGCGTGGGCGTGGTGTCGGCGGCGGAGTTCGGTGCCGATGCGCGGGTGTGTGCATTGCCGATCGTCGATTGCCAGCGGCATTTGACCGAGACCCTGGTGTGCCTGAGCGAGCAGCGTACGCGCCGGGTGGTGGCGACTTTCCTGCAGATGGTCGAGGAAGGGGTGTAGGCCAGATCAGGCAACCCAACTATGCTGGGATAACCCCAATCCCCGGGCACCCAACCCATGCTCTACCGCCTTGCCGCCGACACCCTGGTGCTGCTGCACCTGGCCTTCATCCTGCTGGTGCTGTTCGGCGGGCTGCTGGTGCTGCGCTGGCGCCCTGCCCTGTTGCTGCACTTGCCGGTCCTGGCCTGGGGCCTGGCGGTGGAGTGCCTGCACCTGGGCTGCCCGCTCACCACCTGGGAAAACCGCATGCGCAATGCCGCCGGTGACGCAGGTTACCAGGGCAGCTTCGTCGAGCACTACGTCTGGCAACTGATCTACCCCGCCGGCCTGACCCCGCAGATCCAGCTGCTGCTGGGCACCCTCGTGCTGGCGCTGAACCTCGGCATCTACAGCTACGTGGCCTGGCGCTGGCGCCGCCCTAGCGGGTAGCGATCACGAACAACCGCGGGAAGGGCAACAGGACCTTGCCATCAGAGGCTGGCGGATAATCGCGCTGCATGGCCTGCAGGTACATCTGCAGGAAGTCGGCCTGCTCCTGCTCATCAAGCCTGGCCAGATAAGGCCGCAACGCCGAGCCCTTGAACCATTCCACTACCGCTTCGGCGCCCCCCACCAACGGGTGATGATAGGTGGTGCGCCACACGTCCACCCGTGCGCACAGCGGGCTGAGCAAATCGTAGTAGAACGCCGCGTTGTGCCGTGGCGGCAGCTGCAAGTCGGCGAACTTCGCCGCCCAGGGGCCTTGGCTTGCGATCTCGCGCAACTGCCGGTGGGCCGGTTCGTCAAGGTTGTCCGGGGTCTGCACGGCCAGGCTGGCGCCTTCGCTGAGCTGGCGCACCAGGTGCGGATACAGCAAGGCGTGGTCAGGTACCCATTGCAGCGAGGCATTGGCCAGGATCAGGTCCTGCGGCTCGGGGGCAGTCCAGCCGGCAATGTCGGCAATGACCGTGCGCACACGCGGGATGCACAGCCGCTTGCGCTCACGGGCCTTGTCGATCATGTCCGGGTCGCTGTCCAGTGCCGTCACCTGGGCATCGGGGTAACGCTGCAGCAGCACTTCGGTCGAGTTGCCGGGGCCGCACCCCAGGTCGGTGGCGTGGCGCACCGGCCGTGGCGGGATGGCGGCAATCAGGTCGCGTACGGCGCGTGTGCGTTCGTCTTCGAACAGGGAATACTGGTTGGCGGACCAGGCCATGTGCGGCTCCTTTGGGCGGACTATGTGCCTAGCATATGCCATCTGTCGCCCGGCGGGACGGTTGCGAACGGATTACGCCGGAACTGATCACCTGTGCTTGAAGTCAGTCCTTGCATGCGCACGCCCGTGAAGACCTACATCGCCCTCGCCATCCTGGCCCTGATCGCTGCGGCAGCCCTGCTCGGTTCACCGTGGATGAACCAGCGTTTCCACATGCCCGCAGAAAAAGCCCAGGCCCAACAACGCGAAACGGCCGGGTCCCCAAGGGAGCCGGCCGTTTCCAGAGGCGAGTGACGCTTAGTGCTGCTTGCTACCAGAGCGGATCTGGTGCACCACACCCATCGCCACCACGACCGCCGCAGCGATACCGGTGGAAATGACCAGGATCTGGTAGTCAGGCATGAAGGCCATGGTGACCAGGGCAGCCACGATGAACGCGATCACCAGGTAGGTCAGCCACGGGAACAGCCACATCTTCAGGCGTACTTCCTTGCCCTCGGCAATCAGCTTGCGGCGCATGCGCAGCTGCGAGAAGGCGATGACCAGGTACACCAGCAGGGCGATCATGCCGGTGGTGTTCATCAGGGTGTCCAGCACGTCTTTCGGGCGCAGGGTCTCGCTGAAGTTGATCAATGCACATACCACGGCCACGGCGCACGAACCCATGATCGCGTACACCGGTACACCGGTACCGGCGCGGGTGATCTTGAAGAACGACGGCGCGTCGCCACGCTGGGCCAGGGAGAACAGCATGCGCGAAGCGGTGTAGTGGCCGGAGATCAGGCAGCTGCTCACGGAAGTCAGCACCACGAAGTTCATCAACAGCTCGGCATACGGCACCCCCAGCAGCTCCAGGGTACGGCGATAAGCGCCATAGCCAGAAACACCCAGGTGCGGGTCGTTCCACGGTACCAGGCAGACGATCAGGAAGATCGAGCCGACGTAGAACAGGCACACACGCCAGACCACCGAGTTGGTCGCCTTGACGATCTGCGCAGCCGGGTCCTTGGCTTCGGAGGCCGCGATGGTAACGATTTCGGCGCCGAGGAAGGCGAACATCACCCCGAGCAAGGCACCGATCACAGTGGTGATGCCATTGGGCATGAAGCCTTCGGCGGTGAGGTGGCTGATGCCACGCACTTCACCGAACTGCCAGATGTTCATCACGGCAGCCGTACACACGATCAGGAAGCAGACGATCGCAATCACCTTGATCAAGGCGAACCAGAACTCGAACTCACCGTAGTGCTTGACGTTGAAGAAGTTGACGGTGATCAGCAACAGGGTTGTGGCCAGCACGAACACGTTGACGCTGACGTCGGGGAAGAAGCCATGCAGGATCTTGCCCGCCACATAGGCTTCCCAGGCCATGAGGATGACCCAGTACCACCAGTACAGCCAGCCGATGGTAAAACCGGCCCAACGGCCAATGGCGCGGTCGGCGTAGGTCGAGAACGAGCCGGTGTCAGGCGAGGAAGTCGCCATTTCACCCAGCATGCGCATGATCAGCACCACCAGGATGCCGCCTGCCAGGTAGGCCAGGACAGCGGCTGGGCCGGCGCTGTGGATCACGCTGCCGGAACCGACGAACAAGGCGCCGCCGATAACCCCGGCGATCGACATCATCGTCAGGTGGCGCGACTTCAGCGAGGCACTGAGCTTGCTCTCGTGCCCGCTTTTCGCGGTGGTGGTTGTGGATGTTGCGTCCATCAGTTGTGTACCCCGTGCTTCTTTTTATCCAAGGAAAACTGTGAAACCCCGATGGCTGGCGATTTCACCTGTACATCAGTGCTAATGCGGGCAGGATGGTGTGAATTACACACGCAGGCCTTCCATGGCGGCCTGCTGACGCGCCCCAGGGCGACTGCCTGAGGCGAACTGAACATGCTTTATGTGGCGATATCCGACACCTAATGTAAAAATGTCCGACGCAGAGAGCCATGCACAGTGGCATGAATCTCGCACTGCACTGTATAGGTCGCCCATGCAGTACACCCTGCAGACGCCAGGCGATACGCACCCTGAAGGCCCCGAATGTTCGAATTACATCCAGACTCCTCTACCCCGCTGGTCAACCAGATCATCGATGGGCTGCGCGAGCTGATCGACAACCAAACCCTCAAGCCAGGCGCCAAGGTCCCGTCGATTCGCGCCTTTGCCGCAAGCTATTCGGTGAGTACCTTCACCGTGGTAGAGGCCTACGACCGCCTGGTCGCCCAAGGGCTGCTGGTGAGCCGTGGCAATGCGGGGTTCTTCGTCAACCGTGCGGCGGGCGAACTGCTGGAGCAGCACAACACCGAGGCCGACACCAGTCGACCAACGTTCAACTCCGAGTGGTACCTGCAGCAGATTTTCGAAATCCGCCAGTTGCCGTACAAACCGGGGTGCGGCTGGCTGCCCAACGACTGGATGTACGAAGACGGCCTGCGCCGCGGTCTGCGCCAGGTGGCCGGCAGCCCGCTGGAGCTGTCGGGGTACGGCGACCCCATGGGCCTGATGGAGCTGCGTGCACTGACCGCACAGAACCTGCAACAAGAGCTGTCGATCGTCGCCAACCCGGCACAGCTGATGCTCACCCACGGCGCCAGCCAGGCCCTGGACCTGGCCGCACGCACACTGGTGCGCCCAGGCGATGTGGTGCTGGTGGACGACCCCGGCTACCCGAACCTCATGAGCATCCTGCGCACCCAAGGCGCAACCCTGGTAGGCGTGCCACGTACACCGGCCGGCTACGACCTGAACCAGCTGGAGCAACTGCTCAGCCACCACCGCCCGACGGCGTTCTTCACCCAGCCGCACCTGCACAGCCCGACGTGCTCCCGCACCCCGCTGCCGCAGTTGCACCGCCTGCTGCAGCTTGCTAGCCAGCATGGCTTCCGCCTGGTGGAGAACAACCTGTACGCCGACATGGTCGCCGAGCCGCAGCCGTGCCTGGCCAGCCTCGACCATCTGCAGCAGGTGGTGTACGTGGGCAGCTATTCCAAGAGCATTTCGCCCAACGTGCGGGTCGGCTACATGCTGGCCAACCCCGAACTGATGCAAAAACTGCTGCACCTGAAGATGCGCTCAGGCCTGACCACCTCGCAGGTGATGGAGCGCGTGGTGTATGCGGCGATCATCGACGGGCGCTGGCGCAAGCACCTCAAGCGCCTGCGCCAGCGCCTGGCCGAGGCGCATCAGGAAGTTGGCCGGCATCTGCATCGACTGGGCTTTGAATTGTTCACCGAATCGGATGAAGGCATGTACATCTGGACCCGCCATCCGGCGATTCCCGACAGTGCCGCGTTGCTGGACGATGCGCTGGAGAAAGGCATCATGCTAGGCCCAGGGCAGTTGTTCATGGTCGACGCCAAGGCGACCGGGTGGATGCGGTTCAACGTGGCGTTCAGTACGGACCCGGCGATGTGGGAGTTGTTGGAGAAGGTGTTGGTGAAGCATGTGCGGCGGAGTGGGATGTAAAGCCGCTCCACATCTGTTTGGGGCCACACCTTCCTGTAAGGGCGCCGCTGTCCGCCTCGTTTGTTCCCCTTACTTCATATCGAAGGTTCCCCGCCGCACTTCATCATTTCCAGCCATGCACCCCGGAGCGCCCCGCGGGGCGCAATGGCAAGGTGAAATAACACCTGGCTTTTTTACCAGTAGCGCATGACGCTCGAATCAGATAAATGACTCCATCATTAACCAGAAAACAAAGGAATGGAGCGCTGAAATGTTATATCTATATAGCAATGATGAGATCACCACTACCCTGCAAGACAACGGTGCATCTTCGATTCTGCGAGCTAACGTTCACGCTCTATTCTTTGTACATAAACAATCGGGCAACGAACGTACAGAATTGCTAGCATGTGACGTGAAAGGCTCGACCTTGATGCTATTGACCATCAAAAGCACGGCACGGGTAGTTTTCAGTCCATGGGGATATTTTCAGGCGGCTGGGGGCATGCTTGCGGGGTTCAAGGGAGAGTACTGCGACCCTGTTACCTCATATTACTTATTAGGTAACGGCTATCGCGGCTACAACCCAATGCTGATGAGATTCGCAAACCCTGATTCAGTGAGCCCATTCGGAGCTGGTGGTATCAACTGCTACGCTTACCTGGCGGGGGACCCTGTAAATGCCTCTGATCCGACGGGGCATATGCGAGGCAAGGTTCTGCTGAGGGAGAACAATTTGGGGGTATTTACATCCAGAAAACGATTCTGGCAAAAGAAAACGCTCACTATCTATGCAGACGGAGAAAACTCCAAGGTCGCCGGAATGGATGCAGATGCACTTTACGAACACCTATCCACCCAAAAAATCAGCTTTGAGCGCTACGAAAAAATACACATTATCGCTTGTCACTCTGGAGAACCTGGACCAAACGGGCAACTGTCGTTTGGCCAACGTTTTTCAGATATAACCCGAACAATCGTAAAAGCGTATAGCGGAACCGTCAGCACGATACCCAAGCCACAACAAGACAAACAATACACAAAAATCAAAATCTTGCAAAAAAACATCTATAAAACCAAAGACTTCAATTACACCCCTGTCAGGTTTCAACCTATGGTTGAACAGGCCGCAAGCGTTCGGAGTCGCACGTAATACATCTGCAAGGCAGCCCTTTTTGTCCGGGTACGCTGACCGCTTGCACGCTGAGTTCTCTGCGCGACGGCGCAGTCAAAGGGGCTGGGCGATCTCCCACAAAGGCCTCGTCCACGCCTCGAGCCAAGGGCGCGTGCGAGAACTTGGATCCCATTCCGGGAAAAGGTATGCTGAGCAATAGCTAAACGCCACTATCCGGACGGGCTTCGTGCCTGCCCTCAAGGACGAGCCCTTTGCCCAGCCACCCGACCCGCCACACCATCGCCCGCCAGTGGCAACTGCTCAAGTTGCTGCCCGGCCGCCACCCGGGAATGAGCTCCACCCAGTTGCAGGCTGCCCTGACAACCGTGGGCCATACCACCAGCAAACGCACCGTCGAGCGCGACCTGGTCGAGCTCGCCGCACTGTTCCCGCTTCAGTGCAACAGTAAAGGCATGCCTTATGGCTGGTACTGGCAACCGGGCTTGAGCCTGGGCGAAGCGCAGCAGCTGCAACCCGACGCACTTACCCCACCGACACACGTCGTACTTTATGCCTGGGTCGATGACGCGCTGGCCCGCCGCCTGGAGCAATCCCCCCTGTCCGTCGATATGCAACTGACGCCGCAGGCTAGTGGCGGCGCCGCGCTGGTGGCCACCGTCGACGACAACCGCGCGCTGATGGGCTGGCTGCTGTCCCAGGCGGGGTCGATCCGCATCCAGGCGCCGCAGGCGCTGCGCGCGGCCATGATTGAACAATTGCGCCAGAGCCTGGCGCTGCATGAGGGCGAAGGCGACTGCAAGCAATAGCGCCAACGGCGTCAGTAGGTTCCGGGGTACGCCCCGCCATCGATCAGCAGGTTCTGCCCGGTGATGTACCCGGCATGCGCGCTGCACAGAAATGCGCAATACGCGCCAAACTCTGCGGCATCGCCAAAACGCGACGCCGGAATTGCCTTGCGCCGCGCCTGGGCAGTGACTTCCACATCACCACCCGCAGCCTTCAAGGTCTTTTGCAGGCGCGCCGTGTCGAACGCCCCAGGCAACAGGTTGTTGAGTGTCACATTGCAGCCCGCCAGACGCTGCTGCCGGGCCAGGCCGGCAATGAATCCGGTCAGGCCACTGCGGGCACCGTTGGATAAACCCAGCATGTCGATCGGTGCCTTCACCGCGCCGGAAGTGATATTCACCACCCGGCCAAAACCACGCTCGGCCATGCCATCTACCACCGCCTTGATCAGCTCGATGGGCGTGAGCATGTTGGCGTCCAGCGCCTTCAGCCAGTCATCACGCCCCCAATCACGGAAGTCCCCCGGTGGCGGGCCACCGGCGTTGTTGACCAGAATGTCGACCTGCGGGCAGGCCGCCAACAGCGCCTGGCGCACCTTGGGATCGGCAACATCGCCTGCCACGGTATGGACCTCGATTCCCGGGCAGGCCCTGCGCAACTCGCTGGCGGTCTGCTCCAGAGTGGCTTGGGTACGGGCATTGATGACCAGGTTGACGCCTTCTTTGCCCAGCGCTTCGGCGCAGCCTTTGCCAAGGCCTTGGCTGGCCGCGCAGACGATGGCCCAGCGGCCGGTGATGCCTAGATCCATTGGTTTGCTCCTTGATGCAATCAGGGTGACAGGGGTGACTGACAGGCGCTGCCGGGGCAATCTAGAGGACGGGACAGGGCCACCGATAATGAAAAGAACTGATCCACCGATAACCGCCGCTTATCCCTGCCAGCGCTTCGGCAACGGACTGGAAATCAATGGGGACCGTCACACTTCACCCGCCGTCAGTTCCTCCACCAGCAATCGTGCCGCAGGCGATAACGGCGCCGCGACCCGGTGCACGATGCCGAACGGCTCGCTCAGCGCCCGGAGCGGCACCGCCAGCGACACCAGCAACCCGCGCTGCTCGGCAAAGGCCGCCACCGCACGGGGAATGACTGCCACCAACGTCGGGTCATCTTCAAGCAGCATGAAGGTGGCGAAGGTGGAAAAGGTCTCCAGTGGATACCGTGACACCTCCACCCCCGCCTCGCTCAACTCGCGTTCTAGCGCTTGGCGCATGGGCATGTTGGCCGGATAAACCACCCAGCGATAATGGCTAAGGTCGCTGATCTTGAGTGCCGCCGCCCCGGCCAGCGGATGCTGCGGATGCGCGACCACCGCCAACGGCTCCTGGGTCAGTTCGACAAAGCCATATTCCGCCGCGTTACGGCCCAGCCCTGGCCGGCAGATGGCCAGGTCCAGGCGCCCTTCGTCCAGCTGGGCGAGCAGGTTGGCGCTGGTATTCTCGGCGATTTCCACTGCCAGCTGCGGCTGTTTGCGGCGCAAGCGCCCGAGGGCGCTGACCAGTGTGGGCATAGCCCCCATGATACTGCCCACCGCCAGCCGCCCGCCCTGGCCTTGGACGATGCCCAACACTTCTTCGCGCAGATGCCCCAGGTCGCTGTGGATCAGCCGCGCGTAGCGCACCACGCAGCGGCCCACGTCGTTGGCAACCAGGCCGCTGGGCATTCGCTGGAACAACGGTACGCCCAGCACCTCCTCGACCTCGCGCAGGGCCTTGGTGGCACCGGGCTGGGAAATGGCCATGGCTTCAGCTGCCTTATGCAGCGAGCCACAGCGGTCCAGCTCGATCAGCAAGCGCAACTGGCGAAGGCGCAGGCGAGAAAAAATGGCGTCCAGAGAAGGGATCATCAGGCAGGCTCGGCAGGGGTTTCGTCATGCCGAGCACTATAGAGCGTCGTCTGCGGGGGCGTGTTGAGTTTTGCGCAAATGACCCTTGATTGCAGAACGAATGCACGCACCTTTCTGCAGGCTGTTTTACCGCGGCGCACGACGTGCCAGGCAGGCATAGGCCAAGGCCAGTACACTGGCCGCCAGTATGCCAAGCAGTATCATCAGCTCACGGCTGTAACGGGCTACCATGGCCGGAAAACCGATGACCTCGCGGTACACCTGCACATGGGCCTCACCGTCAGCGTGGCTGATACTGACCCCGCCATGGCGGATCTGCGAGTAGTCGGCATCGAAATACACCCACACCTTGCAGGTGCCACCTGGCTCGATGGCAGGGATATCAACCTGGGCGATGGCGGTTTCCAGCAGCGTGTCGTTGCCGGCAGCATCGCGCACCTGCACCAGGCCCTTGGCTGGCAGGCGGATTTTCACCTGCCGGACCTGCGCATCACCACTGTTGTGCAGTTCGATCAGCAGGCCGGTACGGTGGTCCACCAGCCCGGCCTCGAAAGGCTTGGCGAACAGCTGGGCATAAGGAGCCTGCGCCATTTCGATGAGCCGCTCGACCTGATCATGGGCCAGCTGGCCTTGAACGATACCGTTGATTCGCCCCTGCAACTGCTCGTACTTGAGCTGCTCGCTGGCCTTGCTGATCCGCTCGCTGAACTGGCTGGGGTAAGTGAGGTAGGCATAGGTCAGTGACGCCTCAAGGCGCGGATTGCCCCTGAGCAACGCGTAGGCGGCCAACAGGACCATCAGGCCGATCAGCACGGCGACGAGAAGCTTCCCCACCTTGTCCCAGCTCAATGCATGTTTCCTTCTGTCGTGTTACAGACGATTAAAACCGCCCAAGGGTGCCAAGTTCGCGCCCCCCAGGCAAGCCTGGCTAGGCTTCGCCCCCGCCTTCGCGCGCCTGACGTATCTGCAGCAGCTGGCCGTCGATCAGTGACTTGGCCATCCCGGCCAGGTAGTACGTGGCCTTCATCATCACCTGGCGGTCGTCAGGCCTGTCGATGGCCTTGCGGGTGATCTCGGTGATGCAGCCCATGATGCCCGAAGCTTCCATCAGTGCGGTGCGTATTGGCAGTTGCGGTTTCATTTGCACCAGTTCGGCATCGCTGTTGCCAAAGCGGCTCGCGGCTTGCACGACATAGGGCTTGCTGCTGTTTTTCGGGGTTTCGCTGTCCATGTCCATTCCTCAAGGTTAGGCGCTTGCCGAGGCTAGGCCGCTTACTACCCCATTACAACGACAAAGGGGTGGAAAGGGTCACTTTAGGAAATGGACTACAAGAACCCAGCACAGGGAGCGCCGAGCCACCGCTCAGCCCCTTGACCCGCCCCCGGGCAGTGGCGGACGATCAACCTCCCCCACACAAGGACGAACACCATGCTGCGGATACTGGGAAGAGCCTCTTCCATCAATGTGCGAAAAGTCCTATGGGCCTGCGCCGAATTCGAGATCGCGTTCGAGCGCGAAGACTGGGGTTCTGGCTTCAAGGCCACTGACAGCACCGAGTTCCTCGCGCTGAACCCCAACGCCATGATTCCGGTGATCCAGGACGGCGACTTCACCTTGTGGGAATCCAATAGCATCATCCGTTACCTGGCCAGCCGCTACGGCGCCACCGCGTTCTATCCCGGCGAGGCCCAGGCGCGGGCGCGGATCGACCAGTGGATCGACTGGCAGGCCTCGGACCTGAACCGCTCATGGAGCTACGCGTTCATGTCGCTGGTCAGGCATTCGCCCGCTCACCAGGACCCGCAAGCACTGGCTGCCGGTTGTGCCGAGTGGTCACGCTACATGCGCATCCTCGACCGCCAGCTGGCCAGCACCGGTGCCTATGTGGCCGGCAGCCAGTTCACCCTGGCCGACATCCCGATCGGCCTGTCAGTCAACCGCTGGTTCGAAACGCCGTTCGAGCACCCGCACCTGCCCGCGGTGCGCGATTATTACGAGCGCCTGAGCGAGCGCCCTGCCTATCACTTGCATGGCCGAAACGGTACCCCATAGTACCCGCAAGGAAGTGTATCGAGGGGCGCAAGGCGCCCCAAGGTTCAGGCCTGCTACAGCGCAACCTGCCCCCCTGCTACCACCCCTCGCCCACGCCAGGCAAACAGCAGCACCAGTACCAGCCCCAGGGCAGCCATCGCAGCCCCCGCCAGGGAAATTGCCGGGTAGCCCAGCCCCGCATTGATCACTGCGCCGCCCAGCGCCGCACCGATCGCATTGCCCAGGTTGAACGCGCCAATGTTCACCGCAGAGGCCAGGTTGGGGGCATCCTTGGCCGCTTCCATGACCCGCATTTGCAGCGGCGGCACCAGGGCAAAGCTGGCCGCACCCCAGACCAGGATCGCCAAGGCGGTCGGCAGCGGCCAGTCCAGTACCAGCGGAAACACCAGCAGCACGGCAATCAGCCCAGCCAGTGACAGGATCAGAGTGCGATCGATCGAGCGGTCCGCCGCCTTGCCACCCCACACGTTGCCCAAGGTCAGGCCGACACCGAACAGCACCAGCATGGCCGTCACGAAGGGGGTGGACGCCGCCGCTTCATGCTGCAGGATCGGCGCAATGTAGGTGAACACCGTGAACATGGCGCTGGAGCCCACCACGGTCAGCAACAAGGCCGCCAGTACCGGCCTGCGGCCCAGCACACGGATCTCGGCCATGGCACCCTCGCCCTTGGGCGACGCAACATTGGGCAGTGCGTACCAGAGTGTGGTCATCGCCACCAGGCCAAGCCCGGCAATACCCCAGAACGCCGTGCGCCAACCCAGCATTTCACCCAACCAGGTCGCCAACGGCACGCCGCCGATGGTGGCCAGGGTCAAACCCATGAACATTGCAGCCACGGCCCCGGCGCGCTTCTCGGGCGGCACCACACTGGCCGCGACGATCGAGCCGATGCCAAAGAAGGCGCCGTGGTTGAGTGAAGTGACCACGCGGGCCACCAGCAGGCTGGCGTAGTCGCTGGCCAGGGCCGACATCAGGTTGCCCAAGGTGAAAATGGCCATCAGCCCGATCAACAGGTAACGGCGCGGGATCTTCACCGTGGCCAGGGTCATCAGCGGCGCGCCGATCAGCACGCCGATGGCATAGGCACTGACCAGCAGCCCCGCAGCAGGAATGGAAACACCGAGGTCGGTAGCGATACTGGGCAACATGCCCATGGGGGCAAACTCTGTAACGCCGATGCCGAAGGCACCGATGGCGAGTGCGACAAGCGGTGGATTGATACGCATGGCAAGCTCCTTATCTATGCCGCAAATGCTACGATCCGTTTAAAACGCGCACTAGACTGCATTTTTGCGAACCACCTTTGCTTGAGAGGCACAAATGGACTTCAGTGGCAGATCCGGCGAGATGGAGATTTTTGCCAAGGTGGCGCAAGCGGGCAGCCTGTCTGCTGCCGCCCGAGCGCTAGGCCTGACGCCCTCGGCGGTCAGCCGCATTCTCGCCCGCACCGAACAGCGCCTGGGTACCCGCCTGCTGCTGCGCACGACCCGGGCGCTCACCCTTACCCCCGAGGGAGAGGCCTACCTGCGCGGTGCACGGCGGGTGCTGGCGGACATGCTCGAAGTGGAAGAAGCCATCACTGACCAAGGCGTGCCACGCGGGCGCTTGCGGGTCAGCGCTGCGCTGGGCCATGCCCGGTTGACCGTAGTGCCGCTGCTGGCGGCCTTCAGCGCACGCTACCCGCAAGTGCTGGTTGACCTGACCCTCAGCGACGAGGTGGCCGATATACTCGGCGGCCAGGCCGACGTGGCGCTGCGCTTCGGTCACCTGCCGGACAGCTCGTTGAGCGCGCGCGCCATTGGCGAGACCGGCCAGGTAGTGGTGGCCTCGCCAGAATACCTGCAACGCTACGGTACCCCGCTTGAACCTGAAGACCTTGCCAGGCACAACTGCCTGCGCTTCAACTTCCGCCGCGCGATGCCTGACTGGCCGTTTCACCGCGACGGGCATACATTCTCACTGAAGGTGAAAGGGAATATCGAATGCAGCAGTGGTGAGGCGCTGGCGCAGCTGGCCAGGCTGGGCGCCGGCGTGGCGCGTATCGGCACCTTTACCGTGGCCGATGACCTGGCCAACGGGCAACTGGTGCCGTTGCTGGAGGCTTACAACCCGGGTGATCGGGAACCGATTCATGCGGTGTTCGTCGGCGGCCCGGCGATGCCGGCACGGGTGCGGGTGTTTGTGGATTTTCTGGTGGAGCAGCTATCTGGTGGCCAGTAGGGGCGGCCTCGTGTCGCGACAGGGCCGCCAACGCATGGCGGTTGCATCACTGGGCGGCAGAGCCGGTGCTGATGTGCAGCGACTGCAGCCTGATCTGACACCGATTCCCCCCGTTAGGTTATCTTCGACGCTTCACTGTACCGCCCGGGCCAGACCACCATGCGCATTGTCATTCCCGACGACTACCAAAATGTAATCCGTACCCTCGATTGCTTCGGCAAGCTGAGCGGGCATGCTGTCAGCGTCCTTCATGAGCTCCCGCCTGCCACGCTGGAACAACTTGCCGCAAGTTTTGCCGATGCCGATGCCCTGGTACTCACCCGCGAACGCACACGCATCGACGCCGCCTTGCTCGACCGCCTGCCCAACCTCAAGCTGATCAGCCAGACCGGCAAGGTGTCCAGCCACCTTGACCTGGCTGCCTGCACCGCGCGCGGCATTGCCGTGACCGAGGGGCGCGGATCGCCGGTAGCGCCTGCCGAACTGGCCTGGGCGCTGATCCTCAATGCCCGCCGGCAATTGGTGCCGGCCATCGATGCCTTCCGCCAAGGCCAATGGCAGGTCAACCTGGGCCAGGCGCTGGCCGGGCAGACGCTGGGCATCTGGGGCTATGGCAAGATCGGCCAGCGCCTGGCGCGTTATGCACAGGCCTTCGACATGCCCGTGCTGGTGTGGGGCAGCGACAACAGCCGCGCCGCAGCCAAAGCCGATGGGCACGCTGCTGCCGCCTCGCGTGAGGCGTTTTTTGCCGAGGCGGATATTGTCAGCCTGAACCTGCGCCTTTCGGATCAGACACGCCATGGGGTGACCTTCGACGACCTGTCCCACATGAAGCCCGACGCCTTGCTGGTGAACGTCAGCCGCGCGGAACTGATCGCACCAGGCGCATTACTGCAGGCATTGGATGCCGGGCGGCCGGGCTACGCGGCGGTGGATGTTTATGAGGAAGAGCCGTTACTCGACCCGGCCCATCCACTGCTGCGCCACCCACGTGTACTCAGTACGCCCCACCTGGGGTATGTGGAGAAGAGCGGCTACGAGCTGTACTTCGGTGACGCCTTCGACAATGTGCTGGCGTTTTTCGACGGGGTGCCGAAGAACGTCGCCAACCCGCAAGCTTTGGCACTTCAACGCTTGAACCCAGTGCGGCCTTGAGGTTGCACTACCCAAGCAGGTGCAGCCCCAGCGTAAACACAGCCACGGCCAAGGCGACCAACGACACTCCATGACGTTCCAGGTACGCGGGCCAACCGGCTGCTGACTGCGCGACGCATTTACATTGGCGCTCAGCCAGGCCGGTCAAGCGCGCCTCCACACTGTCCACACGGTCTGCCTGGGTGCTCGCTGCCAGCGCGAGCTTCTTCAGCGCCGTTGTCACCGTGATGGACAGCCTCTCCCGAGCCTGATTGCTGGCGGCCAGTTGCTGCTGGCACTGCTCAAGGTGCTTGCGAATCGCCCCTTCCTTCTGCACACGGGCCAGGGTAGTTGCCACGAGCTTTTTGTTCAGCGCCTCGATACTGGCCTGCAGTGCTTCGTGCTCGGTGGCCTGCTGGGCCGACGCGTCTGCCTCAAGGTGGCTTTCGTGCATCGTGTTCCCATTCGCCTCGGCAAGCGGAGTCAGGGTGCCGTGTTCATGTAGCTGGTTCATCAATCACTGTCCGGATACTGCGGTAAGGGGCGAGAAGCTATCAAAATGACACTACCGGATCCACTGATCAGTCGCGCAATTGACGGCTTTCGTCACAACGTGCGCGTACACTTGCCTTCATGCCACTCGCAGGAGCCGCTGCATGCCTTACCCCATTGAAGAAAAACTGGTCATCGGCGTTGCCTCGAGTGCGCTGTTCGACCTCTCCGTTTCCGATGACATCTACCAGACACAAGGTGTCGAGGCTTACCGCCAGCACCAGGAACAGAACCTGGACGAGCCGTTCCCCAGGGGGGTGGCGCTCCCGTTCATTCGCCGCTTCCTGAGCATCAACAAGGCGTTCCCCGACCAGTTGCCGGTGGAAGTGGTGCTGCTCTCGCGCAACTCACCGGAAACCGGCCTGCGGGTGTTCCGCTCCATCAGCCACTATCAGCTGGACATCACCCGCGCGGCATTCATGTCGGGCCGCTCGCCCTACGAATACATCCCGGCGTTCAATGCCTCGCTGTTTCTCAGCGCCAACGAGGAAGATGTGCAAAAGGCCATCGACGCCAACTATCCTGCCGGGCGTGTACTGCCTACGCGCATCTACGATGATGAAATCGACACTGAGCTGCGGGTGGCCTTCGACTTCGATGGCGTGATTGCCGACGACGAGGCAGAGAGTGTTTACAAGCGCAACGACAACCTGGACGACTTTCAGGAACACGAGCGCATGCACAAGAGCACCCCGCATTCGCCGGGGCCACTGGCAGACCTTTACCGCAAACTATCGCGGATACGCATGCTGGAGGACCGCAAGCTGGCCGAGGACCCGACGTACCAGCGGATTCTGCGCATTGCCATCGTCACGGCGCGCAACGCGCCTTCGCATGAGCGGGTGGTGACGACCTTGAAGGATTGGGGCGTATCCCCGGATGAGTGCTTTTTTCTAGGCGGCATGGATAAGCCCAGGGTGTTGTCGATATTGAAGCCGCATGTGTTTTTCGACGACCAGCGCACGCACCTGCAATCGCCAGCGGGAAACCTGCCGATGGTGCATGTACCGTTTGGGGTGGCGAACAGAGTGCGCTCGCCTCAGGCACCCGACGTGAAGCAGGATCAACTGCCGATCAGCGCATCATCCTGCATGCCCTAAGGCGCAAACACCGGCGCTGTGCCACGCGCGGTTCGGGCGACCAATGTGCATGCGCCCGTGCCGGGTACGCGCTTGCAACCCGGCCGAGAGGGCGCGGTCCATCGCGGGGTCAGCTTAGCGCGGGCCGCCACCCTGATGGCCACCAAAACCACCGCCGTGGCCACCCCCACCATGACCACCGCCACCTCCCGGCGGCATGAACATCCAGCAACCCGACAAGGCGGATACCAGCGCCGCCACCAAGGCTGCGCGCAAAAGGTTTTTCGACTTCATTGAAACGCTCCACAAGGCTAGATCTGCTGCCTGCCTTAGCTGATTGGGCAGCGGCAGGATTCTAGAGCTGCGGTGTGATGGCACAGGGAAACTTTGCATATCTTTACTGTCAACCCAGTGGCTGCAAACGCCATGCAGGGACCGCCAGAATGATCCTCCTTGACCCATGCCCACTCGCCGCCGCATGCTCGAACGCTTCCACCCACGCTCAAGGAACGATTGCATGAAGCTGGAAACGCTTGCCATCCATGCGGGCTTCAGCCCCGACCCGACCACCAAGGCGGTGGCCGTACCGATCTACCAGACCACCTCCTTCGCCTTCGACGACACCCAGCACGGCGCCGACCTGTTTGACCTGAAGGTTGCCGGCAACATCTATTCGCGCATCATGAACCCCACCAACGACGTGCTCGAGCAGCGCATGGCCGCCCTGGAAGGCGGGGTTGGCGCGCTGGCCGTAGCCTCGGGCATGGCGGCTATCACCTACGCCATCCAGACCGTCGCCGAAGCCGGCGACAATATCGTCTCGGTGGCCAAGCTGTACGGCGGCACCTACAACCTGCTGGCGCACACCCTGCCACGCATGGGTATCCACACCCGCTTCGCGGCCCATGACGATATCGCCGCCCTCGAAGCGCTGATCGATGCGCGTACCAAAGCGGTATTCTGCGAGTCCATCGGCAACCCCGCCGGCAATATCGTTGATATCGCTGCGCTGGCCGAGGCCGCCCACCGCCACGGGGTGCCGCTGATCGTCGACAACACCGTGGCCACCCCGGTGCTGTGCCGGCCGTTCGAGCACGGCGCCGATATCGTCGTGCACTCGCTGACCAAGTACATCGGCGGTCACGGCACCAGCATCGGCGGCATCGTCATCGACTCCGGCAAATTCCCCTGGGCCGAAAACAAGGAACGCTTCGCCCTGCTCAACACCCCCGACCCGTCCTACCACGGCGTCACCTACACCGAAGCTTTCGGGCCTGCCGCCTTCATCGGCCGCTGCCGTGTGGTGCCCTTGCGCAACACCGGCGCCGCGCTGTCGCCGTTCAACGCCTTCCTGATCCTGCAAGGCCTGGAAACCCTGGCCCTGCGCATGGAGCGCCATACCGAGAACGCGCTAAAGGTCGCCCATTACCTGCAAGCCCACGAGCAAGTGGCCTGGGTGAAGTTCGCCGGGCTGCCCGACCACCCCGAACATGCACTGGCCCAGCGCTACACCGGCGGCAAGCCGGCATCGATCCTGTCGTTCGGCATCAAGGGTGGCCAGGCGGCTGGCGCGCGTTTCATCGACGCGTTGCAGTTGGTGGTACGCCTGGTGAACATCGGCGACGCCAAGTCACTGGCCTGTCACCCCGCTTCCACTACCCACCGTCAGCTCAACGACGACGAACTGGAGAAGGCCGGTGTGCCACGGGACATGGTGCGCCTGTCGATCGGCATCGAACACAGTGACGACATCATCGCCGACCTGGCCCAGGCCTTGGAGGCCAGCCGCGGCTGATTCACCCGCGCCCTACCCAATGTCGAAGGCGGGCGCACCTTCATCAAGCCTGGATGCACCCGCAATGACCCTGTTTTACCTGAAACTGACCATCACCCCCCTGCTGATGTGGGCCATCTCCCTCGCCTCCCGGCGCTGGGGCGGCCTGTTAGGCGGATTGCTGTCCGGCCTGCCGATCACCTCGGCGCTGGTGATGACCTTCCTGTGCCTGGAACAGGGCACGGCCTTCGCCCTGGGCGCATTGCCCGGCGCACTGGGCGGCCTGGCGGCGGTGCAGGCCACCTACACCGTCTACCTGCTGGCCACACGCACACTCGGCATCGCCGTGGCCGTACTGCTGGCGTTGCTGTTCTATGGCCTGGCCGCCTATGCCTTCACCCACTGGGGCAGCCTGTATCTGTCGATTGCAGTGGCGTTGGTGCTGATTGGCATGCTGATCCGCGCCAGCGGCCGCGAGCCCAAACCTGATACCTTGGCCCGCCCCCGGCACCGGCACTGGGAAATCCCGTTGCGCATGGTATCTGCCACTTCCCTGCTGATGATCACCACCAGCCTGGCCAGTTGGCTGGGCCCGGCGACCAGCGGGATGCTGGCGCCGATTCCGGTGATTGCCTGGCCGCTGGTAGTGTTCGCCCATGTGCAGGGCGGGCGAGCCGGGATGGCAGCGATGGTGCGGGGGAATGCGATCGGCGCGGTGGGGGTGATTGCGTTCTATCTGGTATTGGCAGGGCTGCTGGAAACGTGGGGCGTTGGCGTGACCATCGGGCTGGCCATGCTGTGCGCTGTGGTGCTGACCCTTGGGCTGGCCGCGGTGTTACGGCAGCGTTGATAGGCCGTTGGGCTGCTGCGCAGCCCATCGCAGGCACGCCAGCGCCTGCAGGGACCGAGCGGACTGCTCGCACCTGCGGCCTTAGTCGAATGCCCCGTTCAACACCTCATAGATGATCCCGGTCGCCACGGCGACCAGAATCAGGTCTGCGCCCGCTTGCATCCACTCATACCCGTCGTAGTGAGGCAGCTGCCCCAACAGACGACCATCCAGCTTCTTGGCGATACCAGGTGGCAGGGGCTTGCCGCGGGCCAGGTTCTTCTGAATGCCTGGAGGCAATGCCGGGCCCGGGCTCCAGTAGCTGCGGTGGCCACCGAGGATGCCCAGTACATCGCCACGGTCGATGGACGGGCCGCCGTGCCAGTCATTGCCGCCGGCGCTCTGCTTGTGGCCGCCCGAATTGCCCTGGCCCTGGGCGTGCGGCGCCTGGCCCTTGCCGTGCCCCTGACCTTGGCCCTGGCCTTTGCCATTACCCGGGTCGGCGAGCACCGGACCAGAGGCCAAGGCCACCGCCAATGAGGTGACAACGGCTGTCATGATTGGTGATCTGGCCATGTGAGCATCCTTTGCGCGAGAGGTTGCCCCACACTATAGACGGTGCGCACGCCTGCTTCACTTGCAGCAGCCTCAGCAGGGATGGCTGACAAGGCAGGCACGCTTCGGCCACAATCGGTCGCCTGGTCCACGCTGGGAAGCACTGCATGCTCACTACCCTTGCCATCGGCAACTACCGCTCGATCAACCACCTGGTGCTGCCGCTGAGCCAACTCAACCTGGTGACCGGTGCCAACGGCAGCGGCAAATCCAACCTGTACAAGGCGCTGCGCCTGCTGGCCGAAACCGCACAGGGCGGTGTGGTCGAAGCCCTCGCCCGTGAAGGCGGGCTGGATTCGACCTGGTGGGCTGGCCCAGAAACCAGCGCACGAATGCGGCGCGGCGAAGTGCCCATCCAAGGCCAGCATCCGAGCGAAGTCAGGCGCCTGCGCCTGGGCTTTGCCACCGAAGACCTCGGTTTTGCCATCACCCTCGGCCTGCCAATTCCCCTGCCGTATCCGAGCGCGTTCATGCTCGACCCTGAAATAAAGTGCGAGGCCATCTGGGGCGCTGGCGCCTATCGCCCCTCTTCCTTGCTGGTCGAGCGCAAGAATGCCCTGGTGCGGGCCCGCGAGGGCAACCGCTGGGCAGTGCTCGATCAGCATGCTGACAGCGGCGAGAGCTTTTTCAACATCGTCGGCCGGCCACGCCAGGCACCGGAGATCGGTGACCTGCGCGCGTTCATCAACAGCTGGCGGTTTTACGATCACTTCCGGATTGACCGTGACGCGCCTTGCCGTCAACCCCAACTGGGCACTCGCTCGCCGGTGCTGCATCACGACGGGCGCAACCTGGCCTCGGCGTTGCAGACCATTATCGAAATTGGCGATGTGGAGGATCTGGAGGAAGCGCTGAATGACGCGTTTCCCGGCAGCCGTCTGGAGATCAATGCGCCACCTGGCGGGCTGTTCAGTGTACGGCTGCACCAGCACGGTCTTTTGCGCCCGCTCGAGGGTGCTGAATTGTCGGACGGCACCCTGCGTTATCTTCTGCTGATGGCCGCCCTGCTCACACCACGGCCGCCATCGCTGATGGTGTTGAACGAACCGGAAACCAGTCTGCACGCGGACCTGCTCCCGGCCTTGGCGCGGCTGATCATTCGTGCATCACGCCGTAGCCAGGTTTGGGTGGTATCGCACAGTGCGCCATTAATCAACGCGCTGGCAGCCTGTGACGGGTGCAATGTGCTAGAGCTGGAAAAAATACAAGGGCAAACCCAGCTGCGGGGGGTTGGGTTGCTGGATGAGCCGCTGTGGCGTTGGGCTGACTGAGCTCAAGCACGACGGTACAAGCCCGGCATGACTAACCTGCCCCGGTAATCTCGTCCATGAACTGGGTAAGAAAGGTTTCAAGCCGGGTATGACGCTCGGCAGCAAGGCGCGCCCCTTCTTGGGTTTTAAAGCCCGAGGCGAGCTTGAGCAGTTTGGTCTGGAAGTGCTCGATGGCATACGCCCCGTCCTGGTACGCCCTCTGCTGCGCGAAAGGATTCTCGAAGTCATAGAGCGCCGACCCCATTCGCCCGGCGACGTAAAAACACCGGGCAATACCCACCGCGCCTATGGCGTCAAGCCGGTCACTGTCCTGAAGGATGCAGGCCTCACGTGTCAGCGGTTCGAACCCCGCCGAGTAACTGTGTGTTTTGATCGCATGCACTACCTGCTCAACACGCCCACTCGGCCAGCCCATCTCAGCAAGGACTGATGCAGCCTTGTTCGCCGACAACGTCGAGGCCTGCCCACGTAACGGCGAATGCTTTTCCACCGCCACACAGTCGTGCAGCACCGTCGCCGCAAGCAAGATTTCAAGGTCGCCACCCTCCACCCGCTGGATCCGGTGCGCATTGACCCACACACGATGAATATGGGCCAAGTCGTGGGAGCCATCATTCTGGTCAGACGGCAGATACTTCAGCAAGTCAGTGGCAAGGCACTGATAAGGAGCAAACGCTTCGCGGGTCATCTTCGGTAGGTTCCATTTCCGGTGAATGCGCGGGTTCACGGGCGCCGTCCGGACACTGCCTGGGCAAGTACAGAGAGCCTGCATGTCGGTTTCAACGCCTGTACAGCACTGGCAGGAGCAGCCTTGTGTGCGATGGGGATGTTACTGCCAAGGCATGTCTTCAGCCTATGGGGTGCTGGGGTGAGACATCACCGACAGCACCTTGCTGACAGCAGGTGCGAGATATCAGAAAATGGACAACGCCGGATACCCGCTGGTATGGCAGCCCACGCAGCGCCACGGCCACGTTGGTATACGCGTTCTGACCCGCCAAGGCGACGCCTGATTGCCCCTGAGTTCGCTGATCAGAACACCGACCATCCGATCCGCGAACTGAGCAGCTCAAGCGCCGCCATCCCGGCCAGGGAGTTGCCCGCAGCATTCAGCTCTGGCGACCACACGCATACGGTAAATTGCCCCGGTACGATCGCCACGATCCCGCCACCCACGCCACTCTTGCCAGGCAAACCCACCCTGAAGGCCATCCCTTTCAAGGTCTTTTGGTTTTGGCGGCTTTGATGACCCGATCCGTCGAAACATGAGCATGTACAGCCGTCCCTTGCACCCAGGCCTTCGCTTTGAGCACCTTGGGGCCTCGTGGGCTTTTCGCAACCTGTCTGGGCTGGATGTTTCTGGCCAGCTCCAGCAGGCGCTGAGCCAGGTTTTCCATCGGAACAACGGGCATGTACTCGGATGGCAGGGCAATCTGCATGCCTTCGTAACCCCCTCTGATCTGCACCGCCAAGTGATAGATCGAGGCTTCCCAATTCTCGGGCAAGGCATCGCGGTGAGCCTGTTCAACACTTCGCTTGAGCAAGGCCAGAACGTTGTATGCCAGCACGGCAGTGGTGAATCCAAGCAAGGCGGCTCGCGGACTGCCGAGGGTTTCAATTTCACTTTCCAGAATTGCTTCCAACCGCTGGAACATCCCTTCAATGCTCCAGCGGCGCCGATAGAAGTCTGCGATCTGTTGCGCACTGATGCTCTCGGGCAGGTTGCTCCAGAACATCAAGCTGTTATCACCTGAGTCGTTTGGTGAATGAAGCGTTAACTCGACACGTCGCCAGCGGTGCCCGCCTTTTACTTCGATGGATTGCTCGCGCACAGTGCCTGTGGCGACGGGCATCGGTGCTTGCCACTCACCTTCCTGGATCAAGCGTGGATGCTTGGCCTGCTGGCGAATGACAAATGATGTCTTCACCTGTTCGCACGCCTCCATTACAGGCAGCGTGCAGTAGAGACGGTCAGCGATCCAAACCTGATTGGTCTTTGCTTCAGCCAGCAACGGCAAAACACAAACTCGTTCGCTTGCGTAGGCGTCCTCGCACGGCTGGAGGTCAATTACCTGATCCAGGTCGGGGTCGTAAACCACCACCGAAAACCCGGGGCGAGCCGCTCCGCGCTCTTGGCGCAACGCGCCAAGACGCTTTTCGGTAGAGGCCAAGTGGCTGCCATCGACCACCCGAACTTGCCAATCAGGAAGCATGGCTGAGCAGCCCAACTCATGGATTGTCGGCGCCAAGCGCTGCGCGCAGCCTGTCACCAGAGCACGCAACAGGGCAGGTTCGGTTCGACTGATCTTGTCGTACAGAGCTGCCAGGCTGACGGGAAGGTCGTCCAGTTGTCTTGCCGCAGCATGCAGCGATGGCTTCAAGCCCAATGAAACAAGCGACATCAACTTGATAATGGTCGAGAACAGCAGCTCGCGAGAATACTGCCGTTGGCGGTGCTCCTCGAAAACCTGATCGACCCACTCCGGCGCAATGGCCTGCTCCAAGGCAAGTTTGGCCATTACGCTGGCGGGTGCTTTTTTCTCGAATCGCGCTAGTACATCAGCCCACATCGCTCGGGTCTTCCTGACTGGATTTCAGCGAATTCTACCGAAGACCTTGAAAGGGATGACCCTGAAGGCGAAATTCCCCGCCTCATCATACAGCCCGCTGGTGGCCATGATCGAGTTCACTTGTTGGGTCTGGCGCCGCGTCAGGATCTGCTCACCGCTGTGCTTGCAGAACCCATCATTGGCCAGGAAGCAGAATGCCCGCGCCAGGTCCAGGCAGTTCATTTGCAGTGCGCAGTAACTGAAGTAACTGCGCAGCACCGTCTCGACCTCGTTATGGAAGTTGCCAAATGACTGCATCAGGTACGCCATGGCAGCGTTGCGCGCGCGAAACTGATATTCCGAATCAGCGACCCGGGTATTGATCGAGATGTGAGGGTTGCCTGAAAGCCGTCGGACAAAATCGCGCATCGACAACGTGGGGGCCGCGAAGCGCGACTGATTGATATCGCAGATCACCAATGCCCCGGCATTGATGAACGGGTTACGCGGCCGCCCGCGCTCGAACTCCAGCTGCACCAACGAGTTGAACGGCTGCCCCGAAGGCTCATGCCCCAGCCGCTCCCAAATGGCTTCACCCGAATGGCCAATGGCCTGAACTAGGCTGAACACCTTTGAAATGCTCTGCACCGAGAATGGCACCTGCGCGTCGCCTGCGCAGTGGTAACTGCCATCGTTGCCATAGACAGCGATGCCCAGCTGGTTCGCCGGCACGTCAGCCAGCGCGGGAATGTAGTCAGCGACTTTGCCCTTGCCGATCAAGGGACGTACTTCTTCGAGAATCTCGTTCAACAGCGTTTGCATGGAAGGCCCTGTATCAATCCCCAGACGACGGCGAGGGGCAGTCTTCTTGACGAAGACTGAGCGGGAGAGATCACACATTCAGAAACAAATCACCATAAGCGTCATCATCACCAGGAAGCCTGACAACGCCAGCAGCGCATGAGGTCTTTTACAGGCCAACAGCTTGCTGCCGAGCGGCACAGCTTGACGCGACATTAGCGCCGCGAAGTCTGCGATAAAAAAATTGGATATCTCATTAAAGAAATCCCGCAGGCGCTGCCCTGGACCATGGGATTACAGTCCGCCTCACGCCGTCGTCCGGCGGGGTGGTTGCTGCTGGGCCATTACGCGTTCGAAGCCTTACCGGAACCCGGCGCAATTCACACCAATACAAGAACAAAGGTGACCACGCATGCTTAAGCCTCCTGTCGATGCCCCCATCGATGTCAAAGACTGGATCGATAACCGCCCCATTGCTGCCTACCAGTGGCTGATCCTGGTGCTGTGCTTCCTGATCGTGCTGTTCGATGGCTTCGATGTCGCCGTCATGGGTTTCATCGCGCCTTCGCTGATGCAGGACTGGGGCCTGTCGCGCGCCGCCTTTGGCCCGGTGATGAGTGCCGGCATGGTCGGCCTTGCCATCGGCGCGCTGACCGCCGGCCCGTACGCCGACCGGTTGGGCCGCAAGAAAGTGCTGCTGATCGCGGTCAGCGGTTTCAGCCTGCTGAGCCTGGCCTGCGCCTTCGCCCGCAACCCCTATGAGCTGGCTGTGTTACGGCTGCTGACCGGCATTGCCCTGGGTGCGGCCATGCCCAACTGCACCACCCTGCTTGCCGAATACCTGCCCACACGCAACCGCTCGCTGATGATCACCATCATGTTCACCGGCTTCAACATGGGCTCGGGCCTGGGCGGCTTCCTGTCCGCCTGGCTGATACCTCATCACGGCTGGAAGTCGGTACTGCTGGCCGGCGGCCTGCTGCCACTGGCCTTGCTGCCACTGCTGTGGTGGCTGCTGCCAGAGTCCGCTCGCTTCCTCGCCGCACGCCAGGCACCGGCCAGCCAGATTGCGGCAGCCTTGGCCAAGCTTGGCGGCCGCTTCGCTGCCGGCACCCGCTTTACCGTCAGTGAGCCAACCACGCAGCACAAGGCACCGGCCCGGCAGCTGTTCAGCGAGCGCTACCGGTTTGGCACACTGGCCCTGTGGCTGACCTACTTCATGGGCCTGCTGGTGATCTACCTGACCATGGGCTGGTTGCCGACCCTGCTGCGTGATGGCGGGCTGTCCATCGAGCGCGCCGCCACCATCACGGGGCTGTTCCAGATCGGCGGCGCAGTGGGCGCAATCGTGGTCGGCTGGATCATGGACCGACGCAACCCTAACCGGGTCATCGCCATCGCCTACGCCCTCGGCGGCCTGTGCATCGTCTCACTGGGCGCCCTGAGCCTGGAGTCGAGCCTGCTGGTGGTGGGCGTGGCGGCTGCCGGGTTCTGCATGAGCGGTGCGCAGACCGCGCCTGAACGCCTTCGCCCCTGGCTATTACCCGACCGAGTTCCGCGCCACAGGCGTAAGCTGGATGCTCGGTATCGGGCGCTTCGGGGCCATTTTCGGCTCCCTCATCGGTGGTGCCGTGCTCAGCCTGGGGCTGGGCCTGCCGCTGCTGTTCACCCTCCTCGGCCTGCCGGCATTCGCCGCTGCCCTGGCGATCCTGGCCAACGGCCACGCCCGGCTGCGCGCGACCCCCGCAGTAACCGCGCCGTAACCTGTAACAGAGGACTTTCGCATGGCTCGTATCATTGGTGGCCTGGCCGTCTCCCACACCCCAACCATCGGCTTCGCAGTCGACCACGACAAACAGGAAGAAGCCGCCTGGGCGCCGATCTTCGAAAGCTTCGAGCCGATCCGCACGTGGCTGCAGCAGCGCCAGCCGGACGTACTCTTCTATATCTTCAACGACCACATCACCTCGTTCTTCTTTGACCATTACAGCGCCTTCACCCTGGGCGTAGACGAGCAATATGGCGTGGCCGATGAAGGGGGCAACCCGCGGGACCTGCCGCCAGTGGGCGGCCACGCAGCGCTGTCGCGACACATCGGCCAGAGCCTGATGGCCGATGAGTTCGACATGAGCTTTTTCCGCGACAAGCCGCTGGACCACGGCTTCTTCTCGCCCATGTCGGCGCTGCTGCCCTGCGATGAAAGCTGGCCCGTACAGATCGTGCCGCTGCAGGTCGGCGTACTGCAGCTGCCGATACCCACGGCGCGGCGCTGCTACAAACTGGGCCAGGCATTGCGCCGCGCCATCGAGAGCTACCCCGAAGACCTCAAGGTGGCGATCGTCGCCACCGGCGGGGTGTCACACCAGGTGCACGGCGAGCGTTGCGGCTTCAACAACCCAGAGTGGGACGCGCAGTTCCTTGACCTGCTGGTGAACGACCCGCAGCGCCTTACCGAGATGACACTGGCCGAGTACGCCACGCTCGGCGGCATGGAAGGTGCCGAGGTGATTACCTGGCTGATCATGCGTGGCGCGTTGTCTGCCAACGTTGAGCGCAAGCACCAAAGCTACTACCTGCCGTCGATGACCGGCATCGCCACCCTGCTGCTGGAAAACCGTGACCAGGCACTGCCGGCGCCGGTCAACGAACGTCACCGCCAGCACATGCAGCATCAGCTGGCAGGGGCTGAGCAGCTTGAAGGCACCTACCCCTACACCCTGGAGCGCAGTGCCAAGGGCTACCGCCTGAACAAGTTCTTGCATCGCATGATTGAGCCGCAGTGGCGCCAGCGTTTCCTGAGCGAACCCGAAGCGCTGTACCGCGAGGCGGGCCTGAGCGAAGAGGAAAGCGACCTGCTGCGCCGCCGCGACTGGCGTGGGCTGATCCACTATGGGGTGATCTTCTTTGTACTGGAGAAGCTAGGCGCCGTACTGGGTGTGTCCAACCTGGACATTTACGCCGCCATGCGCGGGCAGAGCATCGAGGACTTCATGAAGACCCGTAACCAGCAGGTTCGCTACTCGGTGGCTGGCAAAGCGCCCAACTGACCGATGCAACCCGCTTGATCGTGTGACGGCGCGTCCCGCGCCGCCACCCCCACCGCCCCCTGATTCAACCTGCCCAGCGCCGATGCGCCGCTGGCGGGCAGCGCTTTGCCCATCCCTGGAGAATAAAAATAATGAAATGCCGCACCCTGTACCCGCTCGTCCCCACATTCGCACTGGCAGCCAGCCTGCCACTGCAAGCCCTGGCCGAAGGCTTCGTCGACGATGCCAAGGCAAGCCTGACGTTGCGTAACTTCTACATGAACCGCGACTACACGGGCACGGCAAGCCAAGGCAAAGCCGAGGAATGGACGCAAAGTTTCATCTTCGACTTCAAGTCCGGCTACACCCCCGGCGTGGTCGGTTTCGGCGTTGACGTGCTGGGCCTTTACAGCATCAAACTCGATGGCGGCAAGGGCACCGCCGGCACGCAATTGCTGCCTGTTCACGACGACGGGCGCCCGGCGGACGACTTTGGCCGCACGGCGCTGGCGGGCAAGATGCGGGTTTCCAGGACCGAACTCAAGGTCGGCGAGTGGTCACCCACCCTGCCCATCCTGCGCGCCGATGACGGCCGCTCGCTGCCACAAACCTTGCAGGGCGCGCAGGTCACCTCCAACGAGCTGGCCGGCCTGAGCCTGTATGGCGGCCAGTTCCGCCAGAACAGCCCGCGCAACGACGCCAGCATGCAGGACATGAGCCTGTTCACGCGCACAGCCTTCACCTCGGACCGTTTCAACTTCGCCGGCGGCGAATACCGCTTCAACCAGGAGCGCACCCTGGTCGGCGCCTGGTATGCCCAGCTGGAAGACATCTACCAGCAGCGCTACTTCCAGGTGCAGCATCAACAGCCGCTGGGCAACTGGGTACTGGGCGCCAACCTGGGCTACTTCTGGGGCAAGGACGACGGTGGCGCCAAGGCAGGCGAACTGAACAACCGCACCGCTTCGGGCCTGTTCTCGGCGAAGCTGGGTGGCAACACGTTCTACGTCGGCTTGCAGAAGGTCATGGGCGATGATGAATGGTTCCGGGTCAACGGCGCCAGCGGCGGCACGCTGGCCAACGACGCCTTCGGCTCCAGCTACGAAAGCGCCCGCGAACGCTCCTGGCAGGTGCGCCACGACTTCAACTTCGTGGTGCTTGGCATACCCGGCCTGACCCTGATGAACCGCTACATCCACGGCTACAACGTGCACAACGCCAGCACCCAGGGCCGCGAAAGCGAGCTGGCCTATGTGGTCCAGTCCGGGCCGTTCAAGGCCCTGAACCTCAAGTGGCGCAACTCCAGCCAGCGCCGGGACTGGGGCAGCACCAACAGTTTCGATGAGAACAGGCTGATCGTCAGCTACCCGCTGAGCCTACTTTAAGGCACCCTCCTGGGCTCACGCCTGCTCGGTGATGACCTGGCGGATACAGGCCATCAGCGCGACTGCCGCCGGTGACTGCAGGCAGCCACTGCGCTGCATGAGGCCGATGGCGCGGGCAGTGCCGGGCAGTGCCAGCGGCAGGCGTTGCAGTTCGCCGCTGGCAATCTCGTAAGCCAACTGGTGCGCAGACACCGCCGCCAGCATGTCCGAACGCACCAGTAGGCCACGGATAACCGCCAGATCAGCGCTTTCCACCACCGGCCACGGCGCTGTCAGGCCCGCGGCGGCGAAGCAGTTGTCGAGCAGCTGACGGGCCGGCGAGCCGGCCCGCGGCAACACCCAGCGCGCCTGGTGCACGCCCTTGAGCGTCAGGCGAGTGTGCAACAGCGGGTGCCCCCGACGGGCCAGCACCACCATTTCCTCGTTGATGAGCGGCTCGCCCACCAGGTCGCTGGCATAGTCGTGAGGCCGCAACGCGCCCAAGACGAAATCCACATCCCCTACCCGCAGCTCGGTTGCCAGCAGGTCGAACGGGCTTTCGTTGGTCACCACACGAACCTGTGGGTGCTGGGCCGTGAAGCGTAAAATGGCATCCGGCAGAATGCGCGAGCGGCCCAACGGCAACGCGCCGACATGCACCACCCCGCGCAGGGTGCCTTGCATCGCGCTCAGGTCACTGTCCAGCAGGCGCAACTCGTTCAGCGCCCGGCGGATGGGGAACAGAATGTCCCGGCTGGCCACAGTGGGCTGCAGGCCACGCGACGTGCGCACGAACAAGGGCTGTCCGCACCCGCCTTCGAGCACTTTCAAAGCAGCACTGACCGCCGGCTGGCTAAGGCCGAAGTGCCGCGCCACGGTTTGCATGTGCCGTGTTTCACAGAGCTTCACGAACACCTGCAGGCGCCGCGCCTGAAACAGGTAGAGGGGCTCGCCCTGCGCGGTGCCCAGCAAACTCGGCACGCCGTCCAGTTCCGCCAGCACGCGCTGTGCACGCGGCAGCAGGCACTCGCCATAGTCGGTCAGGCGCATGCCATTGGCATGGCGCTCGAACAGGGGCACGGCAAAGCGCGCCTCCAATTCGGCGATGGCGCGGGTGACTACGGACTGAGCACGGAACAGCACCTCCGTCGCCCGCGAAACGCTGCCCAGCTCGGCTACCCGGATGAACGCGCGGACTTGCATCAGGTTGGGCAGTTCGACATCGATCATAAGGGCTCCCGGCGCTCGGCTCGTGACTGCGGCGACTATGCCTCTACCCCGCTTGCCCGGCAATAAATAAAACGCATAGCCGTTGCAAATGAACGCATTAGTGCCCTGCACAGGCCAATGACATCCTGCGCCCACCCCCACTGCAGGAGCCAACGAAACATGAATACCCCACAAAAATCCGCCCTGGTGGTCAGCGCACATTCCGCCGACTTTGTCTGGCGTGCCGGTGGCGCCATTGCGCTGCACGCTGAGCAAGGCTATGCCATGCACGTGGTCTGCCTGTCTTTCGGTGAGCGTGGTGAGTCTGCCAAGCTGTGGCGCAAGGGTGAAATGACCGAAGCCAAGGTCAAGGACGCACGCCGTGAAGAGGCCATGGCGGCGGCCGAAATCCTCGGTGCCAGCGTGGAGTTCTTCGACATCGGCGACTATCCGATGCGCGCCGACAAGGACACCCTGTTCCGCCTGGCCGATGTGTATCGCCGGGTACAACCGGAGTTCGTACTCAGCCACTCCCTCAAAGACCCTTACAACTACGACCACCCGCTGGCCATGCACCTGGCCCAGGAAGCCCGCATTATCGCGCAGGCTGAAGGCTACAAGCCGGGCGAGAAGATCGTTGGCGCACCGCCGGTCTACGCCTTTGAGCCGCACCAGCCCGAGCAGTGCGAATGGCGCCCGGACACGTTCCTGGACATTACCTCGGTGTGGGACAAAAAGTATGCCGCCATCCAGTGCATGGCCGGCCAGGAACACCTCTGGGAGTACTACACCCGTGTAGCCCTGCAGCGCGGCGTGCAGGCCAAGCGTAACGTGGGCATAACCAGCGCACGCAACATCGTCTACGCCGAAGGCCTGCAGAGCGTGTTCCCACGCGTGACGGAGAACCTGGCATGAGCGGGCTGATCGGCAAGACCGGCATCGTCGTGCGTAATATCCCACGCGTTGAGCCACACATGATCGATGCCCTGGGCCGGCTGGGTGTCGCCACGGTGCATGAGGCCCAAGGTCGCAAGGGGCTGCTCAATACTGCCGTGCGCCCTATCCAGCAAGGTGTGGCGGTGGCCGGCAGCGCGGTAACCGTGCTGGTGGCCCCAGGCGACAACTGGATGTTCCATGTTGCCGTGGAGCAGTGCCGCCCAGGCGACGTACTGGTGGTGGCGCCCAGCTCGCCGTGCAGCGATGGCTATTTCGGCGACCTGCTGGCGACCTCGCTCCAGGCCCGCGGCGTGCTCGGCCTGGTGATCGATGCGGGCGTGCGCGACAGCCAGACACTGCGCGACATGGGCTTTGCCGTGTGGTCCCGCGCCATCAACGCCCAAGGTACGGTGAAAGAGGTGCTGGGCTCGGTGAACCTGCCGCTGCTGTGTGCCGGGCAGCTCGTCAATGCCGGTGACATCGTGGTGGCCGATGACGACGGCGTAGTGGTGGTGCGCCATGGCGAAGCCCAGGCGGTACTCGAAGCCGCCACCCAGCGCGCCGACCTGGAAGAACGCAAACGCCTGCGCCTGGCCGCCGGAGAGCTTGGCCTGGACATCTACGAGATGCGCCCGCGCCTGGCGGCGAAGGGCCTGCGTTATGTCGACCACCTCACCGACCTGGAAGGCTGAACATGGGCCAGACCCGCATACCCTGCCTGCTGATGCGCGGCGGCACCTCCAAGGGCGCCTATTTTTTGCATGACGACCTGCCCGCCCCTGGCCCGCTGCGTGACCGGGTGCTGCTGGCGGTGATGGGCTCGCCCGATGCCCGGCAGATTGACGGCATCGGCGGCGCCGACTCGCTCACCAGCAAAGTCGCCATCATCCGCGCTTCGCAGCGCGATGACGCCGACGTGGACTACCTGTTCGCTCAGGTGGTGGTGGACGAGGCGCGGGTGGACTATGGGCAAAACTGCGGCAACATTCTGGCCGGCGTAGGGCCGTTCGCCCTTGAGCGCGGCCTGGTGGCCGCCAGCGGCGCGAGCACACCGGTGCGCATCTTCATGGAAAACACCGGGCAGATCGCCGTCGCCCAGGTGCCGACCGCCGATGGCCAGGTGGAGTATGCCGGCGATACCCGTATTGATGGGGTGCCGGGCCGTGCGGCGGCGCTGGTGGTCACGTTTGCCGACGTGGCCGGCGCCAGCTGCGGAGCACTGTTGCCCACCGGCAACAGCCGCGACTGTGTCGAGGGTGTGGAAGTCACCTGCATCGACAACGGCATGCCGGTGGTACTGCTGTGTGCCGAGGACCTTGGCGTGACCGGTTACGAGCCGTGCGAAACGCTGGAGGCCGACAGCGCACTGAAAACACGCCTGGAAGCCATCCGCCTGCAACTGGGCCCACGCATGAACCTGGGTGATGTCAGCCAGCGCAATGTGCCGAAGATGTGCCTGCTGTCGGCACCGCGCAACGGCGGCACGGTCAATACGCGCTCGTTCATCCCGCACCGCTGCCATGCGTCCATCGGGGTGTTTGGTGCGGTGAGTGTTGCTACGGCCTGCTTGATTGAAGGGTCGGTTGCACAGGGCCTTGCCAGCACGTCCGGCGGTGATCGTCAGCGTTTGGCGGTGGAGCATCCGAGTGGGGAATTTACGGTGGAAATCAGCCTGGAACATGGCGTGATCAAGGGGTGCGGGTTGGTGAGGACGGCCCGTTTGCTGTTTGACGGGGTTGTGTGCATCGGGCGAGATACTTGGGGTGGGCCGGAGAAGTGACTCATCAATGGTTGCTTGGGGTTTCAAAAATGAATGGACACCGCAAGTGCACTGACCAGCAAACAGAGGCTCGCGACAGCCGTTAAATGCACGCGCATCGGCAGATACCACCCAGGCACGGCTTGCGCCAGCTTGCGATCCTGCCAAAGATGGCCGACAAAACCAGAGGTCAACACCAGACACCCCACCGGCACAGGCAGCAACGTGCCAACCCAACCGATCAGGGCCGGTATAACGCTCCACACCAGTCGCTCTTGACGCTGCTTTGCGGGCAAATCCTGCAACGTCATGGCGAACCCCCAGTGAAGGGCACCGACGAAGCTCAATATCACCGCGCCATAGCCGACCAGCATCATCGAGAAAAACGCTCGATATTCAGCCCAAAAAAGGATGAGCAGCGTCAAACCAATAAACGGCAGCAGGCCGCCGTAACCCAGGACAGTGAAGCGGCTTGGAGATAAAGCAGTAGCAACGGAACTCATCTGGGCGCCCCTTCGCAACGGTTCAAGATCGGATGTCAATTGTGTCGTCCAATGAGGTTCAGGAATTCGTGTCGCGTCGAGGGGGCGTCGCGAAATGCACCTAACATCACGGATGAAATCATCACCGAGTTCTGCTTCTCTACACCGCGCATCATCATGCACATATGCTTGGCTTCGATCACGACCCCCACCCCTGCAGCATCCGTGACTTCCTGCACGGCATACGCAATTTGCCGCGTGAGGTTTTCCTGTATCTGTAAACGACGGGCGAACATATCCACCACGCGTGCAACCTTGGAAAGGCCTAACACACGCCCTGTTGGCAGGTACGCGACATGCGCCTTGCCAATAAACGGCAGCATGTGGTGTTCGCACAATGAGTAGAGCTCAATGTCACGCACCACAATCATTTCATCGTTTTCACTCTCGAACAGAGCACCGTTTACGACCTCGTGAAGATCCTGGGCATACCCGTTGCACAAGTACTGCATCGCTTTTGCCGCACGCCGGGGGGTGTCCAGAAGCCCTTCGCGCTGCGGGTTTTCACCAATACCGACCAGGATTTCATGGTAGTGCTCGGCTAACGAATGTGACATTTGGACTCCTCACCGTTACAACGGTGCCCGCCATCGGGATGTGGTAGCCAGGCCAAGTGTGGCCTCAATCGACAGAACAGCCTGTAAAGAACCGAAAACAGGGGACGTAGCGGACGCCAAGCCAGTGGCGCGACCCACAGGCCCACATCGGCAGCACGCCAACTCCACAAGGTGGCGTCCAAGCCTGTAACCCAGTGCCCGCTCGCGAACCTTCCATGCAGGCATGACCTCAGTTGCTCAACCGTCAAGCCCAACGCCCCTGCATCGAAATCATCAGCACTGATGTCAACCAGGATGAGCTTTCCCCCGGTCGATTGCCTGCGCAGGAAGGCTATCTCCCGAGCGCACAATGGGCAGGCGCCGTCGAAGTACAGGGTGAAGGGCCACTTGCAATACATGTACAACCTCTCATGCTTGTACAAGTTTTTGTATAAGTTAGCTGAAACCAGGAAATTCGCAATGGGGGGCTGGGGGCGCGCCGATGGATTTGTGTTGCCGGTGAGATCGAGCGCCGCACCCGGATTTGCTAAGATCGCGGCCTTTCCGCTGGGTGAACTGCGTATTCACCCGAGCCCTTTGCAGCCTGCTGGAACACCCGATGAACAAACTGATCCTGCCTTTCGCCATCTTCGTTAGCGTCATCATCACAGGGAAGATCGCCGAGCATTACGGCCTGGAGGGCAGCTGGAAAGTCGGCCTACTGTGCATCGTTGCAGCTGCCGTCCAGATCGCGGTTACCCGCTTTCAGCGCCACCAGCGGCAGAAAGCCGAGCTTTGAGGGGGGGCGCGGGGCCCTCTGGATGATCACGTTATGGGGACCTTTCTTTCACCCAATTTTCACAGTGGCTTGGGCAGGATGAAGCTATCCCTACGTGATAGTACTTAGCCCGCCTCGGCGGGTTTTCTTTTGCCCGCCTGTTTCCTGTTTAAGTTTTGAGGAACGGGAGCGGGTCGAAAAATCAGAAATAACCCCTTCCTTGTAGGCCATTTCCCAAAGATACTCCTCGCGCCTGATTTTCTTTGCACATGGAAATAGTCAGCCCTAGTCTCGGCCTGTCGCCACCCATTGGCGGCACGGTTTTGACAGACCGTGGTTCACTGAGAGCATGTGCGATGCCAGTTATGGCAGCTGTGCGTGGGTTACCTTCGTGTGTGCAGGGATTCTCAGTGCCCCCGGTCTGTCAACCCACAAACAGCTGCACTGAGAGGGTTTATGCTGAACATGTATTCGATTCATGTACCCCACCTACGGGCAGTTTCTGCCTGAGTGCTTCAGTGAGAACTCGAAATCCACGGGTTCTCGTACTGGAGACCTTATGGTATGGCGGGCTTGTAGAGGGCAGTTGAACGCAGGGCTATTTCAGCACAGGTCAGATCGCCTGTGCTGACTTGATTGGAGAATCCTTGGTTCTTTGCACGCAATGATGGGATTGGGGGACTTGAACGCATTAGAGCAACAAATCAATTAGTTACAAGACTTTATATGGGCAGCAAGTTCAGATAGTATCTTATCATCCGCCCTAACCGAATCATGTGAAGAAATATATCCTTCATATTTCTCAAAATACTTATCTACACTTGAGCTTATCTTTTTAAACGTACTATCAACGCCTGTACCGTGCATGGGGAACAACTTCGCATGTAGATGATCAACACCGTAGCCTTCTAGGATCATACCGGTTCTACCTACGCCCGGTAACGCCCTATCAATCAACAGCGCGGTTTTTTTCGCAGCCAACACTAAGTCCCGAATAACCGAGTCGGACTGCTCAAAGGCATAACTACCATAGTGCAATTTAGGAATAACCACAGCAAAGCCTGGCGTATTAGGAAAAATTGACAAAAATGACATATGACCTTCATCCTCCCATATAATATGGCAAGGTGAAGTACCGCTTACAATCTGGCAAAAAATGCAACTCACTCAATCACCCACTTATCATTCATAATAATATTTCGCTACATATTTACAAGATATACTAGCGGCATCCCATTCTATATAACTTTAGCGATGACTGCCGAAGACGCGAGACGCTATAAAGGCGATGACGCCTGATGACAACAGCGGTAATGTTAAAGTTCAGCGGCCCAAAGCTCGGCACGAGACCGCCTGGGTGAGGACCGATGGAAGCAACAGTCAATGGCTTAAGACTTTTTTCGGCAGGAATCGTCGTCAGCGGCGGGTTGTCAGATGCGGTGGTATTGCTGCCAACACTTGCTTGCGCAACAGCAGAAGCACCAAGTAGCACCGCAGCTAGCCCATGAGACCCATTTTTGCTTCATCTTTCATATAAAATCCTTTTATTTATTGCGAGTGATTATCATGACGCATCCGGACTTTAGTCGTTCGATGCCTACGAGTCAACTGTATGAGCCGAATCTGGCTTTGGAATAAGTAGCGCACAGCCGTTAGCCGGTTATGAGTTACCACACACCATGGCGCCTGAGCGGGCGGCGGAGATCGTCAAGGCTGGATGCCGGCCCGCTCTGGGTTTTCGCTGGTTCTCCGTAGGTAAAGCAGTCGGCAACGTGCGTAACCAAGGGCCAGAACTGATTAAACCGGTCAGTGAGGAGAGCCGCCAAGGCGACCTAGAGCTCTAAGCTGGTAGTCGGTGATTGCCTGGCACTGCGATTCTGCAATCAGGCGAAGCCGCTCGACCCTCCGAGGGCGAAGGCCATTGGCTGATAGCCACCAGGTAGAGGGCGGCACTCAGCAGTGGCTGATCCACCGGGCGGACCTTGCGTAGGTAGTCGCAGGCCGCGAGCACGACCATCACACGCAGGAACAAGTCTTGGGCAGTCAGCGCTGAAATCAGGATGTTTTTCATATCAGGCACCTCGCGCCGTGACGAACGACCCCCATGGCAGCCTTGAGCGCGGGGATGATGTTCATGGCGGTGAGGCCGAGTACGAACACTACCCCGCACAGCAGATCATCGGTGACCGCAAGCTCAAGCTTTGGGGCAAGCCAGGCGGTGACCGGTGGGGTCATGTAGACCGACAATCTACTGATCGACCTGATTCCGCAGCCCAACCTTTCTTTTGCCCGCCTGTTTCCTGTTTAAGTTTTGAGGAACGGGAGCGGGTCGAAAAATCAGAAATTACCCCTTCCTTGTAGGCCATTTCCCAAAGATACTCCTCGCGCCTGATTTTCGTTGCACATGGAAATAGTCAGCCCTAGGGAAACTCCGAACAAGTTGCTCATCAGTCGAAAATGGGCAGCTTAGGGATGCCGAAAAGCCCGATTTTCAGTCGCTGATTATTGGATAACCAAGGCAAAGCCTTGGTTATCTGGACTCACGGGCGCACCTCTCCCGCAGCAGGCAATAATTGCCGGCGCACCATCCACAGATTCGACAGGGCAAACAGCGTGGTCAGTTGCGCCGTGTTCTTGGCCAAGCCACGAAAACGAGTCTTCACATAGCCGAACTGGCGTTTGACCACCCGGAACGGGTGCTCCACCTTCGCACGCACTTGCGCCTTGGCCTTTTCGATCTTGCGCTTGGCTTGGTAGAGCACGCTGCGTTTGCTCAAGTGCTTGTAGGTGCTGCGGCGGGCAGCGACCTGCCATATCACCTGCCGTCCCTCGTGTTCTGGCCGCTTTTCCAAGCCTGTGTAACCCGCATCCGCACACACGACATTCTCTTCGCCATGCAATAGCTGAGCGACCTCCGTCACGTCAGCTACGTTCGCGGCGGTACCATGAACGTGATGCACCAGACCCGATTCAGCATCCGCGCCGATGTGGGCCTTCATGCCGAAATAGTACTGGTTGCCCTTCTTCGTTTGATGCATTTCAGGATCGCGCTTGCCTTCCTTGTTCTTGGTCGAACTGGGCGCGTGGATGATGGTAGCGTCGACAATGGTGCCCTGGCGCAACGACAGGCCCTTGTCTTGCAGGTAATTGTTGATGGTTTCCAGAATGCCGGCCGCCAACTGATGCTTCTCCAGCAGGTGCCGGAAGTTCATGATCGTCGTGTCTTCGGGGATCGGAGCGCTGAGCGTCAGACGAGCGAACTGGCGCATCGAAGTGATCTCGTACAGCGCCTCTTCCATGGCGGGATCGCTCAAAGAGAACCAATTCTGCAGCAGGTGAATGCGCAGCATGGTTTCCAGAGGATAAGGCTTGCGGCCACCGCCAGCCTTTGGGTAGTGAGGCTCGATCAACGCCACCAGTCCACTCCACGGAACCACCTGTTCCATCTCGGCCAGGAAACGCTCGCGACGGGTTTGCTTGCGCTTACCGGCGTACTCGAAATCGGAAAAGCTCATCTGGCTCATGGGATGGCGGACTTGTAGAAGGCAGTTGGACGGAGGGCTATTTCAGCACAGGTCAGATGGCCTGTGCTGACTTGATCGGAGAATCCCTAGTCTCGGCCTGTCGCTGCCAATTCAGCGACCGGTTTTGACAGACCGCTGACGTTGTCCTCATGTGCTCGCTTTCATGGCGGCTGTACGTGTGGGCACCCTGTGGTGCGCCGAGTGCCAACGTCTCGGTCTGTCAACCCGCGTACAGCTGCCACCATCTTGTTTGACAGCAAGGTTGAGGTAGCTCCACTTTCCGACGTTGGAGTTACGCCATGCTCAAGATCGTTCCAGACCCACCCCACCGGTCCCTCTGCCTTGAAGACACCCTGATCCAGGCCACGGATTACGCGCTTTGCGCTGCAACTGTCGTGCATCAGGCAATCCTGCTGCAGCCCAAGTCACCCGCGTCGATTCTGATGATGACCTCGATGCATGAACTGGAGACCTTGAGAGCTTTGCTCGAGTCCGCAATAGCCCAAGTGCAGATGCCCAGTGAACCTCGGACTATGCATTGACGTGTCGCTGATGTACTGCCTGGGCCGGCGTCTTCGCGGATACCCTCCCCGGCACTCCCTCAGCCTTGAAGACTGCCGTGCTCCCGTAGGAGCGGGTTCACCCGCGAATAGGCCCGTACAGGCTGAAGCAATCTTGGGGAAACTGAACAATGTCCACAGAAGAAACCAAATTCACCGTCGGCAAAACCACCTTCTACCAAGGTGAAAACCAGACCCATCCCCTCTTCCGCATCGAAGCCGGCATACCTTGCCAGAGTGCCCGTGAACAGGCTTCGGAGCTGATGGGCTATGCACGGGACATGACTCTGGATGGATTGATGGAGGACAAACCTCAGTTGATCTGGGCTTCGCACTACCTTTGCACGTTAGCCAAGGCACTGATGGATGATGCTGAACTGGGCATGATGCGCTGAATGACTCATCATCGACTGGGTGCCTTCAAGACCTATGCGTCTCCCGATTTTGAAGGCGACCCAACGACCTAGCCCCTTGCCTCTTTTCTCGCTGGACGCGGTCCAAGATTCAGTTCCATCGACTGAGACATCAAAGCCGAACCCTCACGCAAAGGCTCCGGTGCTTTGGCCTCAGAAGCGCTCATCACCGATGGCCGGCAAGATCAGCTCCCGTACGAACGAAGCCCCGGACAAGCGCAACAGCGCGTCGACCATGGTGACCACATCATGCACCGGTACCTGGCGCCGCTCGCCACTTGCTGCGGCTTGTGCCAATGGCGTGTTCAGGGAGTCGTCGGTATTCAGATAACCCAGTTGGAGCACGGTCACGGCCAGGTTGTCATCCCTGAAACCTTCGCGCAGCGCATCAGCCATGCCGTTGAGGGCGAACTTTGAGGCGCCGAACGCTACCTCCGGGCGCCCACTCTGGCGAAGAGCTGAGGTCGAACCAGTGAGGATCAACTGCGGCCGGGGCGCACCAAGCAACTTGGGCACCAGGCGCTTGAGCAGAAGCAGCGTGGCCGTGATGTTCACCTCGACCAGCCTGGTGATCGATTCGTCGCTGTCGTCAAGGAATGCATAGTGCTCGCTGAAGGCGTGTTCTTCCCAGATGCCAACGTTGTAGATCAGGACATCCAGATCGGCAGGTGCCCGATCCGCGATCTGTGCTACAGCCGCCGTTGGCTTGGCAAGGTCGGCATCGACCCACTGCAGGTCGATGCCCGGGGCAAGGGCCAAGTCTGACGGCTGTTTGCGTGATACGCCGATCAGCGTGTCCCCTGGCTTGCCGAGCCCTTCGAGCAAAGCCCGGCCCAACCCTCTGCCGGCGCCTACGATCATCATTTTCATCCGTTGCTCCTTTTAACTGAAATGCTCCAAGCTTCCCTGGGCCGTTCAACTCCAGCGGACATTCAGTACGACGAAGTGCAGCAGGATCCAGACCATCAACAGCAGATGGGTCAGTTGCAACCCTTCCTGGCGGATCCAGTAGCCGAACCATATCCCGCCCAGCAGCATCGCGAACAGGAACCCGAGCGCTGCGCTCAAGGCCAGGTTCAACCAGGGCCGCGCCACCTCCAGGCCAGCGCCAAGCAGCAGTTCATAGCACCCGACCCAGGCCGCGAGAGCGGCGGCTGCCTGTGTCAGCACTATGATCGACAAGGCCAAGCGATGGATGGCGTGAGAGGTCATCGCTCGCACCAGCAGAGGGAGGCTGATTGCGGGAGGTTGGGCCAGCGGCGCCATCGACATGGTCTCCCCGATCGCCCCGGCTGAGCTGGCAAAGGCATGCAAGTTGTTGATCAGGCTGATACTCAGCCACAGGCTCAAGCCAATGCAGCAGGTGATCTGGAAAATCAGCAGTGAAGTCGGAGTGTCCATTCCGGGTCCTTTGTGAGTTCGTTTCCGAAAGCAGCGAGAGCGTCTGGACGCCACTCTAAAACCTTGACTTAACTCGAGGTCAATACCGGATTTCCAATAAGGCAGGCAGGGGCGACAACCTCAGCCGTTTGTTCAAGCCGTCTGTAGGTCTGAGAAGTTTGTCGAGGTCTTGGGCGACCGACCGAGCCGCGCCGATCAACGCCGCAGGTATACCCACTGGAGGATCCGGGATAGAGCCAACCGGTTTGCTATGCTCTCTATTCCGGCTGGCCTGGCCTGAAGGCGCCGAGCGTGTGCGGCATTGGTCAAGATGCTTGAGAATTTTCTATCCGCATTTGTGAAAAAAAGAACCAAGGAGTGGAGTAACAGACATGCCAGCTTGTCCCCTACCCGCTGATGAAGCACTTCGTCAGCGCACACTTGATGATATGGACTTGGTCGATACGCCGGCCGAGCATTATCTTGATACCTTGGTACGACTCACCCAAGAACTAGCCCAGGTGGAGACCGTTCTGATCAGCCTAATCGATCAGGATCGGCAGTGGTTCAAGGCTCGAATCGGTATCGAGGTAAGCGAGACGAAGCGCAATGTGTCCTTTTGCGGCTACGCGATTCTCGGTGAAGATACCTTGATGGTTTCCGACGCCAGGTGCGATTCACGCTTCGAGGACAATCCCCTCGTGCTGAACCCACCCTATATCCGGTTCTATGCGGGCCACCCGTTACGTGCCTCAAATGGCAAAGCCATTGGCACCCTGTGCATGTTCGATCCTCGGCCGCGGAAGCTCAGCGACGCGCAACAGGCTAATTTTCGGGACTTAGCCACGCTCACCGAGGGTTATTTGCAACTGCGGAGCCTAGCTCAGGTCAATCACGCTCTGCGTGTTGAAATGGATCGCGGGCAGCGCAGGGCTTTGCTTGATCCTTTGACACAACTATGGAACCGCGGGGCGTTGGCAGCATTTCAGAACCGAGAACTTCGTTTGGCTGAGGAGCGAGGTTTACAGCTAGGTGCCGTCTACGCAGACCTCGACCGTTTCAAATCGGTCAATGACGAGCATGGCCACGATGCCGGCGATAAAGTGCTCTGCGAGTGCGCCCGCCGCCTGCGGGCTACGCTGCGGCCAGATGACCTGCTGGTACGCCAGGGAGGAGAGGAATTCGTAGCCTTGCTACGGGTTAAAGATAGCCAAGAATTGGCGCAGATTGCGGAGCGCTTGCGTCAGTCAATCGGCAGCGCGCCGTTTCTGTTACCCGGCGGCCCTCGGAAGATGACCATGAGCATTGGGTGCGCCCTGCTCACCCAGGGTGAGCAGATTGATGATGCAATAAAGCGCGCTGACGGCGGTCTCTATGCGGCCAAACATGGTGGACGTGACCAAGTTGTCTATGTGCCAGCGTTATCCTGAGGAAGTTAAGATCTCCGGATCCGGGAGGGTACGCATCACATTCGGCTGAGTTACCAATTTGCCTGATCAGCTCGCTTTCAACTGATCGCCGCCCCTTATTGCAACCAGGGGCGGGAATGGCGTCCACATCGCTGGACAAACAAACTGCGACCGCCCCGAGTGGCGAGCGCGGCACAGTTGCTTAGCGCCCACCTCGTGCAGGATTCACTGTCGCAGATAGGCGAACATGTGCTGCACGTAATCGGCCTTTCCGAGCGGAACGCCGTTGTGACGCAGAATGTTATAGGCCGTGACTAGATGAAAGTAGAACTGTGGCGTAACCCAATTGACTGCGTACTCACTGCCAGTCATATCGAACGTGATGTTATTGGGTAGCTCGATTGCGAGCTTGAGGTCTGCTGCTGCATCTATCGCTGCGGCATCAGCAGTATCCAGTAGTCGTAACGTTCGCTCAATCAGAGCCTTCGCTGATGCAATGTCCTCTGGCGGCGAGAGCGTCTCAAGCGGCTGATGTGTAAGCCGCTGAACCGCCTCCTGTGCTTGGACGCACGCGTATTGAACCTGCCGAGCAAGATTGTGCATGTCAGGCGCTAGCCGAGACTCAAGCAAGATTATCGGATCGTAGCCCCCTTCAAGCGCGCAGGACTCTCCCTTGGACAACAGTGCCGATAGGGTCCGTAACATTTGGGCGAAACAGGGGATGGTGATTGCATGGATGGACATATCTCTTCCCTAAGTAGTTATTCGACATGGAGACAAGCGATCAACATTCAATACTCTGGCCAGCGTGCTGAATCCTAGCAGACAACTGCATCTCCCCCCGCCAACAGCATATTTTCTGGACCAAGTTCTTTCAGATAGCGATCTAAACCAGCGACCGACGCCAGTGGCCTTGTGCTTGGGTAACATTTTCCAATCCGTCGGACTTCAACACACCAGCATCACCCATACCGCCTTCGTCACGGGCCTGGATGTATTGCTCATGGCGGTCTTCAAGTGGATTCTCCTTCGCAAGCGTGTCGAGCCAAGGCCGCCCTGGAGGCGCTGATTCGCGCCGCCGGGGCAGTTCGGAACTCATCCCTGAGTTTCTTTGCTGCGGTACTCGGTGGTGGTCATGCCGGCGTAGCCCCAGTTATCGGTGTCGACCTCCTCGATCACGATATGGGTGAGCTCAGGTTTCTTTCCGAGCACTCGCTGCAAGGTCTCTGTGATTTCCTTGATGACCTGGGCTTTCTGATCACGGGTGACGCCGTCGCGAGTGATGCGGACGCTGACGAAGGGCATGGTATTACTCCTATGGGGTGGGGAAATGAGGGCAAGGAGGCGGGATGCCTCCCCGTTACGTTCAGCCTATTACCATTTGCCGACACTCATACCGCCGTCGACCGGCAACACCACGCCCGTGGTGAACCCGGCGTTGGCCAGGTAAAGCACGGCGTCGGCAATGTCGCTGACGCGGCCGATGTGTCCGGCCGGTTGCAGACCGTTGAGGAAGTCGAAGCTGGCCGGATCGTGCATCGGCGTCTCGATGATGCCGGGAGCCACCGCGTTAACCTGGATGTTGTACGACGACAGCTCCAGCGCCAGGGCGCGGGTGACCTGGTTGAGGCCCCCCTTGATCAGCACCGGCAGGGCGGCGGGCACGGCGATGTTGGGTTGCAGCGCCACGGCAGCAGTGATGTTGATGATGTGACCCTGGCGCCGCTCGATCATGTGCGCGGCGGCGGCCTGGGAGGCGTAGACCACGCCCTTGAGGTTGGTCTCCAGCATGCCTTGGATGTCTTCCGGGCTGTATTCGATGAAGGGTTTGGGCAGGAAGAAGCCAGCGTTGTTGACCAACACGTCGACCTGGCCGAAGGCGTCGATGCTGGCCTGAATCAGGCGGCGGGCGGTTTCAGGCTTGGCGATGTCGCCGGCCACGCCGATGAAGGCGGGGCTGTCCAGTTGTGCCTTGCCCTCGGCGAGGCGTCCGGCGGAGCGGGCATTGCCGACCACATTGAAGCCACTGGCGAGGAAAGCCTTGGCCAGGCCGAAGCCGATGCCGCTGGAGGCGCCGGTGATCACTACCGTTTTGCTGTTGCTCATGTCGTTTCTCCCAATCAGGTGACGCAGAAGAGCGCCGTTGGGAGGACTATATTTTTGCTTTAGATAAGGATAAATATGGCAGCGAGAACTTCAGTTGATACATGGTGTAATCAATGCAGCGGCATTTCGACGACGTCCTACTCGGCAGCATCGAGCTGTTCTGCCTGGCGGCGGAGCTGGGCAGCTTCACCGCGGCCGCTCTCGCGGCGGGCGTGACGCCGGCAGCGGTCAGTCGCTCGATCAGCCGCCTGGAAGAGCGCTTGGGCTCCAGACTGTTCGTCCGTACCACCCGCAGCATCCGTCTGACCGAGGGCGGGCGAGGCTACTACGAACAGTGTCGTCAGGCGCTGACCCAGCTGGTGGAGGCCGAACGGGTGGTGACCGGGCAGCAGCAGGAGCCTTCGGGCACACTGCGCATCAGCCTGCCCACGACCTACGGGCACCACCGCATCCTGCCGCTGCTGCCCGAGTTTCGACGGCGCTACCCGAAGGTGCAGGTCGACATCCACCTGGGCAACCGCAACATCGACTTTGTCGGCGAGGGCTACGACCTGGCCATCCGCGTGCGTGCACAGCCGGATTCGACCCTGATCGCCCGGCCGCTGGAAGACGCCCGGCTGGTGGTGGTGGCCACTCCAGATTACTTGGAACACGCAGGCGCGCCGCAGAGCCTTGAAGAACTGGCGCAGCATGACTGCATCCAGTTCGAACTGCCCAGCAGCGGTCGGCGCATCGCCTGGCTGTTCGACGAGGAGGGCCGCGAGCGGGAAGTCCTCACCGAGGGCGGCTACGTCTGCTCGGACGACGTGCTCGGTGGCGTGACCTTGGCCAAGCACGGCGCGGGACTGTTCCAGACCTACCGCTTCATCGTCGAGCGCGAGCTGGCCGAGGGCTCGCTGGTCGAGGTGCTGCGGCCCTTCGCTGGCCGCTCGCGGCCGTTCACCCTGCTGTATCCCCAAGGCCGACACATGCCGTTGCGCCTGCGGGCCTTCGTCGACTTCATCATGGACAAGCGGCGCCACTGGGCCGCTGGCAGCTGAGGGGGCGTATCACTCTGTGTCAGTGCCATGGTGGATGCGGCGCCGATGGGCCAGCCTGTAGTTGGCCTTGGGCCGATGTGCGGTTTAGCACATGTCGGCCCAGCACCGGGCCGAGCCGGTGGCATGGATGGACTCACGCTGCTACGCGCAAGGGCTAGGTCACCCAGGTACGGGTCGAGCTGTTGCAAGCACAGTGCCGGCAGGGGTAAAACCCTGAGAAGTGACGCAAAAGTCACGCACATGAAAAAGGCCACTCCTTTCGGAAATGGCCTAAGTCATTGAAATATATGGTCGGGACGGAGTGATTCGAACACTCGACCCCTTGCACCCCATGCGTGCAGGACACACCTAAAGCCTTACGGATCAAGGCCTTGAGCGGGCGCTCGCTGCAAACGGTGCCGCACTGTGCAATACCAGATTTCACCATCCCCCGAAAATCTCCCCACGGGCTTCGGCCTGCATCCGGCGTTCTGCCGACCGATTCCCTTCCTTTATATGGCTACTCACAGCTGGCCGGTTTTCCGGAACCCTTGATCACCTGGTACCCGGCATGGTGGTCAGTCTCGTAACCCCCGAAGAGACCGATAGCCCAAGCCTCTTCGTGCTCCATCAGCGCCCATACCCTGCCCGCCTCGGCAAGCTCGAGCATGTCGACCAGGTTCTCCGAATTAACTTCATGCCGGCGGTGAGCGGCATAGGCCATTTCATCGAGCACAGCGGCGCGGCCGTCTGGATCGGTTATCAAAGAGAACTGGTCGTTCAGCTCATCCAGCCATGCTTTCGGTATCCCGGCCATCATTCTGCCCTGCACCACCAAGACTGGGCGTACAGAACGCCATCGATCTCCTCTACCCCGTTGATGTTGATGCCGAGCTGAGCCATGCCGTTGACCTTGGCATCGTGCAGCCGCGGGATGATGTCCGGCCCAGGCGACGGGTTGAACACCCAGGCCTGTGTCGATACACGGCCCAGTGGCTCGCTGTGGTGGTCACCAATGTGGATGTCGGCCCGGATGGGTGTGATCTTGCCGAGCTGATTCGTAGGGATGGCCACGCCATTCACGCGGCGGCGAACGAGGAGGAAGTACATAGAGCACCAATACTGCATGGATAAACAGTATCGTATAGTCGGGATCGGTCGCGGGCAATTGCCGATCAGCGGATCAGTGAAGAGGCGGCAAATCCTTTCCCCGAGCCTTGGCGATGACGCGGAGCTGGTAATCGGACACCACCTGGAACAGCGACTCAGCCAGTACACGCAAGCGCTCGATCTCCTCCGCCGACGCGCCACGATTCTGGGCTTGGTGATACTCCCGCATAGCGTCGACAGCCTGCTGAATCAGCGGCTCGCCGGCCTCAACCATCCCTATGAAGGTGCGCTTGTCCAAAATGCGATGCCCTGTCCAGTTGATGGGCTGAGTATAGGACCGGATCTGCTGGTGACTCGAGGATGTCGGGCTGATATTATCTCGCCACGCTAGCTTGCCATTCATAGGGACCAAGCTAGCTAGAAGCCCTGGACGCCAGCATCCAGGGCTTCGTTTTTTGTGTGGCCAGTCGATCCGGGCCGCATAGATTTACTGCTGATCCTTAGTGATTTTCTGGATCGCTGATAACTCTGACAGAAGGCGTGCTTTTTCCAGAGATGATCTCATTCTCATTGAACTTGGCGATGCGAATCTGTTTGTGAGAATCACGACCGTTATCGTAGATGATAAGTATCTCACCATCATCACCGAAACTGACAACCGGATACGAAACCTGAATAGAAGAATCTGGCTCGATAATTTTTTTATACCGGTATGTAGCTCCATCGTCATCGGAGAGACCAACTGTCAGTGTTCCTCGCACAAGATCATTGTTCCAGCAAAGTAGAAGGAGTCCGGAGGGAGTCCTGCCTAGCCACGCACGCGACGAAGAGCTCGGAGCGGTCACCGTGTAATCCTGCCAAGGCGTCCAGGTCCTCATTAGGTCGCGACTGACGGAATACTGCATTTGTGAGTTGGAACCCAACGATCTTAGCAGAGCTAAAACACTTCCATCGGACCGCTGCACGAACTCAGTTTCAAAGAAACCACTGTACTGGCCGTTGTTGTTAGGCGGAAGCTGAGAAACATGTTTAATTTTCTGGCTTTGCCAATCCAGTTCGTAAATATGCGGCCCTACATGATCCATGTATGCTGGAGGATATTCAGAAGAGAAGCGCCAGCCATCTATTGCTATGTACCACTTATCTTCGATCTTGACTGGCCGGCGCGGATCACCGTAGTAAGACAAACGGAATGGCTCGCCCCATTTGGGGTCCTCAGCATTGGGATCGTCACAAATAACTACCCATGCTCCACCAACACCATCGTAGAGCTTGTTGTCTCCCAGGACGCCATAGAAGAGCCAAAGACGGCCCTTGGGATCTGTCCAGAGCATTGGATCTACAATCTGGTTTCCTGGATGGCTAGGCGAGTACGTCAGGTATCCGTACTCTTTAACGCTCTCGCCGCCGTTATCCGAGTAGGCCAGCACCGCGAAGTTTCCTGGCCCTTCGGCTGCATGGGTATTGTCAGCACGCCATGCGGTCCAGTATCGGCTAGGACCGGTTCTGGCGATTGTGGCCGTCGCCTGGTACGCACGATCAGCTAGCCGGTAGAAAGGGTCGTCCGTGTTTCGCTCGATACGCGCCGGGGAATCCACAAAGACGCGTGCCGGCCGCTGATCGAAGCTGGAAAGGATATCGGATTCTGTCGTGCCCTGACTCTTGGCCCTATCCCCTCCCGGCGCAAGCGGGTCATTTTTCGCTAAATACAATGGAGCGCTCCCGCTGGCAGGCGAGCTATGGACGTCGAGGGTATCCCGATGGTCTGGACGACCTATAGCCCCTTCGAAAACATCTGCGTTCTTTCGAGGCTCCACATTCAAGACCCAGCGGCTGAGCTCGGTATCGAATCGCGCAAGCTCCTTATCACCCACGATAACAGCTGATGCTCCCAATACCGCTTTCGACACCTGAGTGATAGGCAGTCCGTCCATCAGTTTCTTCCTCATCCTAGGATCCCAGTATTTCAAGATACTACGGAACATCACCGTCCTGCCTAATACGCGTGCGGAAACTGGCGCTAGGAAGCTGATGAAGACGTAGTACAGGTCGTAGTACTTCTATGGCACCGCTTAATCAGACTGGTTCCGCGACTATCGCCCGCTCAGATAGTCGTACTCCTTGGCGCACTGGTCTCCCGCTATCTTGGCTCGGTCATACGCCTTCGCCAACTGTCCCGCTCGAGCATCAGCCCGTGCGAGCAGGTCGGAGAGCACCATGGCGGCGCGGGTGGCTGTCTCGCCTCTGGCGACAGCGGCGGTATCCGTGCCGGCGCAACTGACGGAAGCGACGAGATTTTCGGCGTCGCGCTGCAACCGCTGGCCAGCAGCATCGGCGCCAGCAGCGCCATTATCAGCAATCTTTCGTGCTTTCTGGGCATGGGCTCTTGCCTCCTCCTGCGCCTCGGCGCGTCGTTGTTCTTCCTGCCTGGCTTGGGCTGCGGCGCGGCGGTCGCGCTCGGAAACCTCCAGGCGGTAATCGGCCAGGGTCTTTTCTGTCTTGGCGGTTTCCGCACGCGCATCAGACGCAGCCCCATCAGCCACCGCCACCCGGTACTGCTGCCCGCCGGTGACAAGCACCAGGGCGATCAGCCACCAGCACCAGGCCGGTACCACGCTGAGCCAGTTCATGCGAGCGCCCCTCCGAGCTTCTGCCACTGAGCCAGCAGCGCGCCCAAGGCTTTGGGGTTCTGGTCATAGTTGTTGCCCGGGAAACTGGCCCATTCGTTAGCGCACTTGGCTATTGCCTCGCGGATCTTTCCATCCTTGATCAACTGCAGCGCACCACGCTCGCCCAATCGCTTGATGGCTGCCAAGTCCTGCGCCTCTGGCGTGAAGCGCCCCTTGAATCCGTAGCGCTTCACCAGTTCGTCCCACGTACCGGCAAGAAACTGGTAGCGGCCTGCCGCGCTACTGGTGATCGACTTGCCATTGGAGAGCCGGGTGATCTTCTGGCGAGGGTGATCGGCATACCCATGAAACAGGCCTTTGCCGAACAGGACGTTGTACCCGTCGTCGCTACCCTTCACGGCTTGGGTGCCTTCGGCGAAGGCGATCAGATCCAGAAACCGGAGCACGTTCGCGCCTCCGGCCTGAGATTCGGTGAGTCTGGCCATTTTTTCTCCAGGCAAAAAGAAGCCCGCACGAGGCGGGCATGGATGTGTCTTCTGTGATACTTAGTCGTCCAATCTGTATTAACCGATGCACGAGGCTGGCTATGAAAAACGGATTTTTTGCAGTTGGAATAGTGACTTGCTTGCTTACCGGATGCTCCCACTTCTCCAACAGCTCTTATGGGAGCCCTACTAGTCCTCACAAGATCGCGTGCGATGCCTCCCCGCCGAATCAACCAGGCTGTTACAACCGCCAGCACCAAGAAGGCATTCTCAACAAACTGGTGGATTCCATTCGTGACGGACGTTGATGGCTGCTCTAGCCTTCACAGTAATGGGCTTCGAGGTCAGCGAGACAGGAGGCTGATATGAGGTTGTGGATAGGATGTGCGCTGGCGGTAGCACTGAGCGGGTGCGGGACGATGCGCACTGTGTCTAATGAAGAAAAGGCCGTGGACGACCTAGCGAAATGGGATTCCTACTGCCCAGAGATCCCTCGGATTTATAGCGGCGTTGCGTATCAGTTTTGCAACTTAACTGGGCCGGAAAGAACGGGAGTACATTCAGATCCATACGCAATCCTGATCGATATGGCAGCGTCTGGCATTGCTGATACCGTTGTGCTGCCCTACACCAGTTATCAGCAATACAAGCACGGCAATATGGTGATTCCGAGCTTCAGCCCGAAGATGCTTCAAGAACCGGCTCAGTCAGGCAACTCACAATGACAGTAGCCTCGCAGCTGCAATCCTTCAGAACCTGAGTTATGCAGATCTGCTTGGCGGGCTCAACGATCAGCAGGCCTGTCAGGCTGCAGCTGCTTCCATCAGCATTTTTTCGAGTGCAATCAGGTTGTCGCCAGACAGCGCAGACTCGAAGGCGACAAAGGCGTTGGACGACATGGCCCGCGATACGACAGATGTCGAGGCACCGGCTACTCGGATAGCGCCCATATTCACCTCAGGCATCAGGCCAAGGGTTTTCACAGTTTCGTTGGTGATCGACCACATTTCAGCCCCGTTGTAACGGATGCTGATCTTCCCTGCGGCTCGGTCGTAGATGAGCACGAATGCGGTCAGTTTCGCGGCGCTGAGCTTCTGCGGCCAAGCGGCAGAGGTGACCTCTGAAACGGTGATGGGCCCGATGTTGACCGTAATCGCCCCTGATCCGCCGGCGTTGGAGTAGATAACCCACGGTGCCGGGTTGTCAGTGGTCAGGCCCTGGGTGATGCTCCCGAGCCCAATGTGCAGGTCGCACACCAGGCCGATGGTAAAGGAGCCGGCAGTGTTGAACGAGGCCATGGTCAATGCTTGGGCCAGCGCATTCACCTTGTAGCCTTTCTTGCCGTTGATCATCGTCACGAAGTCTCGGATACAGCCGCGACGCCCAGACCCGTTTTGTGGAGAGCTGAGGGAAGGCTGTAGGGCGTAGGTCAACACGGTCCCAGCGGTGACGGCGGCAGCGGTTCCAATCACCAAGGTTGCTCCATCGGCGCCAACTGCGATCGAGGTGATGGTTCCCGAAGAGAGCAGAAACCCAGCATTTCCGGGGTCCTTTACCGTCTCGGTATCGATCACCAGTCCTCCAATCGGCCCGGGAGTTCCGGCATTGCCATTGGGCAGGTTGTTCATTTTGAGTGTGATGGTTGAGCCCGACACCGAAGCCGAAAGCACCTTCAGCGGCTGCCACTTGCCGCTGACCTGGGTCAGTCGTTCCGCGCGGGCCTCCAGTTCGCCCATCTTGGCGTAGCCTTCGGCAAGCATGTGGTAGGTATCGAAATAGCCATAGGCATACTTCGGCCCGACCATAACGATGTTCGGGTTATCGTTATGGGCCTGCAGCTGAGCCAGCGGAATAGCCGGAATGGTTCCGGTTTCGCCGGTCAGCATCTGGGATATGAACGCGACCGGTGGAACAGCCTGACCAGTAATCGCGACGATGTCGGTACGATAGTCGCTGATCCACTCGGCCAGCATCGCCACGTACTCGGCCTGGGTGGTGCTGACCTGGCTCTCGCCGTGAACGATCGACAGGCTCGGTACTTGGTAATCCCACCCATTGGCGTCCGCGATAGCCTTGGCTGCGGTGACGTGGGCAATTGCGTTGGTGTAGGTGGTCGTCCCCTTCTTCAGGCCGGCATACGCGGTACCACCAAGAGCCGAGATGCTGTAGAGCATCCGCGGATCGATGGATGATGTGCGTTCATGCCAGCGGCGGTAAGCCAGCATGTAGGAAGACGCCGGGGTCTCGGCTTCCACACCAGCAGCATATTCGCGGATGGGGTCAAACTCAGTTGCGCCTACCCACGACGTTGGCCGTGGACCGCCCGGCAGGGTGAACAGCTTGTCGGAATAACCGGCCAAAGTGTATGGCGTAAACAGCCGGCCAGTCTTTCCGTCGATAACGATGTTGCCGTTCGGGTCAAGTATGACGCCACGAGAGCCCCGGGCGAGAGACTGTCCGGTGACCAGCTTGTGGAACAGAACATTGCCGTCGCGGAGGACTCGCCCATCTTTGGTGATGGAGTGAGGTTGCGGGGCGCTGCCGGTGGACTTGAGCGCCTTCACCATGTCGAAGGCTACGGCCTGGGCCGCCAGCCAGGTGCCAACCGAGGTCAACTGAGTGGAGCCAAGCGGGTCATATTTCCAAATCTGGCCATCAGCTACGCCAGCCATAACCTGTGGCGAAGGCTTCTGGTTCTGCTCTTCGATCAGCTTCGCGTCATAGCTGGAGCTTGGCGTGATACCCGAGGACTGCGCCCCAGATTGCATCATCACCGACGATCCAGACATCACCAAGGTGTCGGCGGTGAAGTTTTTGCTGCGAGGGCGCAGCAGTGGAATCATGGGCAGAATCGGGGTGCTTCCGAGCATTACGTTTGCGCCTCGTCGATCTTGAGGGCCTCGTGGGGCTTTCTGGTCGATACCAAACAGGACCTGGGCGCCGTTGGCACCAAAGATCAGAGGCGCATTACCGGTTCTTTTCCCGCGCGGTCTAACCTGCACGCTGACCTGCTTCCGGAGCGCCTCGACAGTGGCGCTCATGGCCGGCTGATCCGCTAGCCGCATCCAACTGTGGGTTCCGGCATCCCACTGATACCAACCGTTCTTAGTAGTGTCAGGGTCGCTGCCAACAATGCCGACAATGCCGTCGTACTTCGGAATGACAGCCTGAAGCTCGGCCAGAGTGTCCTTGTGCAAAGTGTTGAAATCGTCGCCAAGGTTGGCTGCGGTTTCCTGCATCTCCTCTATGGCTGCATCCGCCGTCGAGTTAACGGCCTCCTTGGCAGCCTCGACAGTGGGGTCTATCTGGGCCTTAGCGTCGATAACAATATTGTGAAATGCCTGAACCGTGTATCGATCTCGCTCGAAACGATCTTTGGCAGTTTCCTCCAAGCTGTTCATGAGCTCGTCGAGGATGAGTGCGTTATCGTTCAGGTCCCGCGGGTCATTGCTAGGTGCCGGGTTGTTTGTGTTGTGGCGCATGGGATCTCCGGGCAAAAAAAGGCCCGCACTGGGCGGGCTTGCTCGACAGGGTCCGGTCAGACCGGCGGGAGTTGATCGTCATAGGTATAAACGCGGGCGTCGTAGGGCATGCCCTTCATCGCGACGTTGCCGTCTTTCCCTGGATCTGAGCTGGTGATCAACGTCGGGTAAGCCCAGCGAGCGGTGGGTCCGAACAGGATATGTGGCGGCTCAAGCGGGCCATCCACCACTGGCGTGAAATCTAGGGCGTCCACCCGCAACGTGTACTGGTCCACCTGTGTGGCGGTCCAGGGACCAGATAGCGTGCCGTCTAGCTTGCGCACGCCGACGCGGTGCTCACCTCCGGCGCTAAAGTCCATTGGCTCCGAACTGTGCAGAAGAGTGCCCGACCCGGTTACAGTGAAGTCCAGCAGGATCGCACTCTGGCAACGCTTAGGTGCATCGTCTGCAACGGCTGCGAAGCTCAGGTAGCCGCTGTTGCTGCCGTCCATCTCGGTTTCCCAGGTGTAGATGTCGGTCCGGAACTTCTGGTGGCCACGCCGGCGCATGCCGACCCTCCAGGCCCTGGTCCTGTCGCTGACGCCCGGCATCTTGATCTTCTCGACCTTGGTACCCAAGTCACCGGGCCAACGGCACTCGACCGTCTCCCACGCCCAGGTGGTGCGAGAGAAGAACTCCACATCCACCCCGTCGAAGTCGTTGATCGACGGCATGGCGCCGCTGATCTTCAGCATCTTGGTCATGTTCTGTGGTGAGTAGGTCTGCGTCTTTGGGCCGTAGCTCACATCGAACGCAGCGCGGGCACTGTCACGAACCGGGCGCAGCAGGCCCCGGAAAGTCACAAGTTCCGCGAAGCCGCAGGCCAGAGCGTTGTTCACCATGTCCTTGACAGTGATCGTCGAATCCAACGTCTCATCGTAGGTGTCGCCCCTGGCCACGCATAGATTATGGAATGCATGCCACTCCGGAAGATCGAGGTCGTCATTGGTATAGCCTCGCTGCTTCAGCTGGTGGATGCACCATGGGGCGATATCCCGTGTCGGGCCCTTGCTTGCGTCCATCAATGGGATAATGCAGGTGGCCTCCACATTGACCTGGCTTTCAGACTGGGCTGATAACCTATCCCCTCCCCTGATGTTGCAAGTCATCACAGTCAGGCCGGGATAGCGTGTTGGAGAGTTCAGCATGCGCCCACGCAGGTCTGTCCAAGTAGCGTCATCCCGGGCTTCATCGTTGATTCTGCCAGGACGATCTTTGTACAGCTTCCGCACGCGAGCCTCGGGCCTCATGGCATAGGGAAGAAAAATCCGCTCGGTGAAGCCTTGGGCATCGAGCGATCCGCCAAATTTCTCAAGCTCAATAACCGTCCAGTCCCCTGCAACATCCATGTCGCGGTACTCGAACACGTAGTAGGTCGGGATCTCGTAAATCTGCCCTTCCCGGCCGATACCCGCCAGGCCATTGGCGTAGGTGACCGTCCATTCCAGCTCGGTCACCTTCTCGTTTTCAGGGCAGCAGGCGAACGGGCCGCGGTACCCGCCCTGCAGGTTCGAGGCGTCCAGCGTGATCAGGCCATTGACCGTCTGCATGTTGTTGAAGCCAGGCCAGCCTGCATCGGTCGAGCCCGACGAGGTAAGCCGGTCCACCTCGATGAGGCTGGTGCTGAAGGATGTGATCCGATACCGGAGCCCGCGCGGGCCGATGGTAGCCAGGCCCTGACCCAGCGCAAGCCCAACCACAGGCGCGCCGCCGTCGTAGTCCAACGTCATTTCAGCTGGCTGCTCAGGGATTGCGCTGGTCGTGGCCGCCCCTGTCGATCCCGCGGGAGAAGATCCCAGGATGGTTGATGCACCGGTCGCAGTGATGGCTTGGCCAGCAAACGGGGTCAGCTCGACGAAGCGCAGGCGCCCGCTGCTTTGCTGTGCCTGGAATGGCTTGCCGCTGAGCTGGGTGTTCAGTTCAGAAACCAGGCCGGTGAGGTCGGTGGTCGCCGTATTGAGCGTAATCGAGTACGAAGAACCGCCACGAACCAGGCTGAAAGTCAGTGGCGTTACGTTGAAGTCATACCGAGTTGGCGCGACCGATCCGGTCAGCGTGGACGCGGTACCAGGGTTTGCCGGAACGCCCGGGCTGTATGGCGTGTAGCTGTTCACCACATACAGGCCCGCATTCGCCCCGGCCACCTCGATGAGCATGCCCGCCGTTGGGTTCAGCATTTCCAGCGGGCCACGGATGATGTCGCGCCCGGCGCCGCCGTCGATCACCGTGTAGGTGTATGGCGAAAGCACGCGGATGATGATCCCGCTCGACCAGTCGGCCGGGAACTGGCCTGAGCCGGCCGGCACGCTGATGGTGTCGCCAACGAACTGGTAGGCGGAGGCCGTGGCCGAACGGGTTAGCTCGGTAGCCATCGTCAGCTCCAGGCCGGCCGAACCGCTCGAGCTTGCCCCCACCTCTGGCACATTGAACCAGTTGATGTGGGCCGGATCTGCCGAAAGGTCAGCGCCTGGCGGGTAGATCGTGAACGAAGCGTCGGCGCCCAAGGAAATCAACGGGGTTTCGCCCACCTTCACCTTGGTCAATGGAACTTCGTATTCGCCCTCACCGATGTACAGCAGCATTTCAACGCGCTGGTCACGCGGCGCTACGTGATATCGGCGCGGCTGGGTCAGATACGACGGGTAGACCCGCTGGTGGCCGGCGATCTGGCGTACCGGCTCGCCGAGCTTGACCTTGTTGCCCTTGGCGCTGGCTTCGGTCAGGGGGTCACCCTGCTGGGTGCCGGCGCTGGATGGCATGCCGGGCATCTTGGGCATGATCGACTTCAGCACTGCCTTGGCGCCCTTGAACAGGGCAAAGGTGATGGAGAATGGATCGGTGCCCTTGGGCTCGCGGTAGATCTGCAGCAGGTCAGCGGGCTTGAACTTCACCTTGTGCCACAGGTGCTGCTCGATCACCTCGTCATTGAGCACTACGCTTATAGGCGGGCTTTCCCGGCGTTCGTACGACGGAGCGAGCGACTTCAGCCACTCCTCGATCGACATGCGGCGGTCGGTCTTCCAGGTGCCCAGCGGCGCCGTGTTGCTCAGCTTGTTCGGGTAAAATTCGATCATCGGTAATACACCACCCTTGGGTGAGCGGCCTCGAACTCGCCAGTCGTCCGGAGGCAGGCGCCGCCGGGGTTTGTGTCCAGCACCTTCAGACGGCCCTCGCTTTCAACCACCACGCCTACGTGCAGGCACAGCGCGCCGCGGAACACGGCGGCGATCGCGCCAGGTTCCGGGGCGCACTCCTCCATGCCCTGCCGCAGGTCGTGATAGGCCTCGGTGTTGGCCCTGAGCTTGTTCTTGCCCACGGCACCGAGGCTTGGCAGCAGCGGCAGGCCGAACAGCTCATGGCGCACCGCGATGCACATCCCCCAGCAATCGAAGGCAAAAGGCCCCCGTGCACCCTCGCGATACGGGGCGCGCATGAATTTTTCGATCATGGTCAGATGTACTTCAGGCCGGGAGCCAAGGTAGTGGTCAGCACGGTGCGCAGACCGTTGGTGTTGAGCAGGTCGAAAAAGCCGGCGGTGAGCTGAGCGATATCGGTGTCGGTGTCGTACTCCCGACTGAGCAGTGTCATTCGGTATCGCTCGTGGGGGAACGAAAGGTCTTCAGCCAAGTACCTGCGCACAGTGATGATGAATCGCTTACCGCCTTCCTTGCTGGCCTCGATTACCTCCTGAACCTCGCCGGTGACGTTATCCAGGCCCATGACGATATTCTGGAATCCGCTGTTGTCGTTCTTCGGCAGGGCATAGTCCATGGCCATCGCCGTGAAGGTCAGCGTCCGCCCGTCTTCCGTCGTGCAGGTCCGATCTTCGTAACCAGCACAGTAGAGATGGGAGACTTCGCTCCCAAGCTCCCTGCCCTCCACGGTATCCACCAGTTCGCCTCTGCCCGAGGCGTAGCACTCCTCGATCAGGCTCATGCTTCAGGCCACTCCCTATTGATCGCCAAGTCGATGATTTCTTTGCCCAGCCAGTACTGCGGGAACTGCTCCCAGCCATCTGGAATCAGTGGTCGCTCCTTCAGCTGGACCACTGCCGAGTAGCGCCAGCGGGTTATCTGCGTCAGGTCCGGCCCTGCAGGGATGCTTTTGAAGTGGGCCTGGTAGGTCGTGAAACCAGCCGGTGTCTGCAACTGGATCTCGAACCACTCCATCCCGTTGTTGATGGTGCGGGCATACCAGGCCTCGAACAGGCCTGCCTCCTCCTGGCTGAAGTTGAAGTTGAAACGCACCTCGGTCGGGACGTAGCGGTGCCGAACCCGGTACCGCGTCCGCCCGGTGACCATTTGCGTGGCCCGCATCGGATCAACCGTGCTCAGGCCATACCCCTCCTGCAGAGGAAGTGGCAATTCTGCCGGGTATTGAATCATTGCCGTTCCTCGTCAAGGGCATGGCCTAGATAGCAATGTGATGGCTATCTGACCTATGCTCGACCGCCTCCGCTTCCTGGGCGTGAGGGCCCAGCAAGGGAAGTGGGGTTTCATAGGTGAATAAGGAGAGAAACATGACCGGACGACACAGCGTCGCCAGAGACGAACTGAACAAGTTCAAAACGCTACTTGGCCAATACGGGGAACTTGACTCCAAGGATGAGCGGTGCAACGCCTTCCTTCATCAGGCTCTTGGACGCCTGGGCTTTGCGATCGATCTCATCCTGAAGGACATCGAGCGCATCAATGACGAACGTGCTTGCGCACAATCAGGAGGTCAGGAGGGCTGACAAATCTCGGCGCTTGGCCCCGCCTTGCGCCGAACCTTGATGGACGCGTCATCTCGCACGTCACGGCTTTCCTGAATCGACTTGCGAGCACGAACGTGCACGAGGCCTTTGCTTTCGACCTGAATTCCGTGCTCGCTGCTGTCAAGTGACTGTTGAGTCCACGAGCCCTTGAATGCAGGCGCCCAATCAGAACCGTTCTGAGACGTTTCTACTTCGACCTCGGACGTGGCTGGCAAGATCTCGCCATCTCGGGTGATGGTTGCCAGCCCCCACTGGAAGCACACGCCCAAATCAAGCTCAGCCAAATCGACCGGTTCACCGCCGGTGATCTCGACCCAGTCTTCATCCAAGAGGAATGACATCGCCCGGCCGGCCGGGAATTTGGTTGCTGCAACCGCTTGCTGTTCCATGTGTATCTCCTGATTTTTAGGTGAGAGGGCTTAGGCCCAGCGCTTCCTCGAGTCGAGCCAGGCGGCGTTGCAGCAGCTGCTCTTTCTCGTCGAGAGGCTCTGGGGCCTGGTCGCCCCGCTGTTCTTCCTGATCTTCTGTGTCAGCCACGGTGATCGCTCCAATGTGATTGCCGTCAATCAGCTTCCAGATCGCTTCCAGCCATATGCACCTTCGCCGGCGTCAACTACGTTTCCGTAGCCGTTGGCGAATTGCCCAGCAACCTCTTGCACAGCCCTGTCGGTTGCCTCTCGGATAATGAAATCTATGTCTCCGTTAGGCATGCGGCGCTGCTCCACCCGGGCGCTGGAGTAGTTGTGGACGTTGATGTTTTGCTGGATTCCAGACGCGCTGGCGGTTCCGGACTGAGAGCCCCCGGTCACGCGCGCCGACGTGATCGGCGTGACATTGCCAGTTCGCAGCGCCTCCACAGCCGACACGCCACCAAAGCGGCGAATGTCAGCCTGCGACCACACCACCTCGCCTTTGTGGACGATGCCGGCCGGGTCATTGACGCCGCCAGGGCCGGTGTAGCCGCCAGTGGAGAATCCGACGCCGTTAATTGCTGCTACGTTGGCAAGGCCGGCTGTGATAGCAGCGGCTGCAGCCGCAAAACCAAGCGCCGGTCCGACGATGGGGATCGCAGCAAGCGCGGCATAGGAGTCGGTTGCCGACTTGTAGGTGCTGATTGTCGTCTGGGCGATAGCCGCAGCCTTGCCGATAGCTCCAAGACGACTGTTGCCAGAACGACTCAGTACGGCCATATTCCCGAAGAAGTCAGCGCTTGCGCTCATGATTGCGGCGTTTTTCGCTTTCTCGATCTGCTCGCGCCCGGCCTGCGCCTGCCTGTCGATGTTCTCGACACGCTCCGCGTAGGTCTCTTCGTTGATAGCCTTCAGGTCCAAGTAGGCTCTTTGCTTCTCAAGCTCAGTAGCTCGCCACGCATCAAGAGCGGCCTGCTGATCATTAAGCCGGTCTATCTCGCTGTAGGCACCGCCGACAGCAGCATCAAGTCCGGTTGTGGTTGGCGCCTTACTGACGCCTTCCACCGTGCCGGGTTTCTGGGCGGCCTTGAGGTTGATGTCGCGAATCTTGATCAGCGTTTCCAGGCGCTTGGCGGCCTCGACATTGCCTTGGCGTTCGTACTCCGCCAGTTGCGCGGCGTCTTCCAGGCTGGACTTGAGCTGATTGGCTTCACGCAGCTGACCAGTCAGGGTCAGCAGCTTGACCTGATCCTCATTGGCCTGCTTGATGCCCTTCTGAATCTCGGCTTCTCGCTCCAGTGCGGCGTTGCGCTTGAGCTGGGCGGTGATCAGGTCCTGATTGGCCAGCAGCGATTTCTGATCGGCAGTCAGGGTTTGCTTGCTCTTGATGTCGGCGAGCTGCTGCTCCCACTTGACCAAGGCCTGCGCTTGGGTGCCGATACGCTGAACGGCAATTCCCTGGCCGTTAACCGATGCCAACTGCTGGGTCAACACGGCATTGGTTTGCCGCGCCGCATCCAGCATCTTGGCGCCAGCGTCCTCGCGGAATTCCGCGGGCTTCGGCGGCTTCTTTTCCTTATCGGCGTATTCCTTGCGGATGTTGGCGATGCGCTGCTCGATCTCAGCCTCGGACACCTTGGCTTCCAGGCCTTTGGCTCGCGCTTTGGTGATCTCGTCTTCCATCTTCTGCTGATTGCTGCGGTACTTCAGGCCTTCTTCATTCCATTGCTTGTCAGCGGCGATGGTGGCCTTGCGCTCATTCAGTTCGGTCGAGGCGGCCTCTTTCTTCTGCCGCTGCGCATCGACAGCGGCCTGCGCCAGCGCCACCTGCTTCTCCAGGCCGGCAATCAAGGCCTTATCGCCAATCTCCTGCGCCCTCTGTAGTTGGCTCTGAAGGTGCTGCAGCTTGAACAGCTCAGGGCTGGCCGACAGGCGCTCCTTCAGTTCATTCCACGCCCCGGAAATACTGGTGGTCACGTCGTCCCAGGCCCGGGCGAGGCCACGGGTCGATTCGACCATTTCCTTGTTGCGCGCACCCATCTCGTCGGCCACGGCGCCGGCCAGCACCTTGACAGCTTCCATGCGCTCGCCTTGCTGCTCCAGCGAGCGCACCTGGTCGAATACGGCTTGGGTGATGACGCCGTACTTTTCGCTGTACTCAGCAGCCAGGTCGGTGACGCTGCCCTTGGTGCTGGACAACTGGTCGGCGATCTCGGCCGAACTCTTGCCAGTGGCCACGGCCATCTCGGTGGCAGCACGCGCCACCTGGGTAAAGGCTTCGCCGGTAAGGCGGCCATTGCCGGCCAGGGCCAGCACTGCTTGGCTGGCCTGCTCGAAGTTTCGCCCGCCAGCGATGGCGGTAGACATAGCGATCAGGTCGTCAGCGGTTTTGCCTGCCGCGTCACCGGTCAGGGTCAGCACTTTGCGGTACTGCTCGGATTGTTCGTAGCCCTTGTATGCTGCCAGGGTGAAGCCAGCGACGGCCGCTCCGGCCAAGGTAAACGGGGTGATCAGCCCGGCGACATAGCCGCCCAGCGCCTTGGCAGCCGGGGCTGCTCCGCCGAACATGTCTTTCAGTTGGCCGCCCTGTTGCAGGAAGACGGTGAGCGGCGCCTGCCCGCCCTGGAGCGACACTGCGATGTCGGTGAATTGGGCGGGAACGCCGCGCAGGGCTGCCGCCGTCTGCTTGGCCGACATCCCGGTCTTGTTTAGGTCGCTGGTTACGCCGGACAGGCCAGTCGATACCTGCTTGCTCTGCCGACTGATCGACTCGAACACCGGAGAGCCGGTGCCATTCCAGGCGCCAAGGCCCTTCATGCCGTTAGACAGGTAGGTGAATTTCTGCCCTGTATCCAGAAAGACCTTGCCAGACCCCTTCGTCGTGGCGTTCAGCGATTCAAGCCAAGCCTCGGCCTCCTTGGTTGCCTTCAGCGAACTGATGAAAGAGCCGTTCTTGATCGAGTTGCCGAGCGAGAACATGCCCGCCTCAAGCGCGGAGGTTCCGCCGTACAGGTCGCGGAACGACTTTGTGGCAGCATCCGAGATCGACACCTGCTCCTTGATGGCAGCCGTGGTCTTTTTCGATGACGACTCGATGCGTGATGCACCAGCCGATACGGACTTGGCCGCACCGTCTGCGCTCTTGCCCATCGACTCCATGCCGGCCCCGGCCTTCTCCATCGCCGGTTTGATGCTCAGCCCCGCATCTTCCAGCGCCTCCAGCGCCTTTTGGACGTCGACCGCCTTCTGCTCAGCATTGCGGCTATCGATCTCGATGGACAGGCGCGAGGTCTGGTTCATTGCGTTTCTCCGGGCAATAAAAAACCCGCCGGAGCGGGTCTTGTGTATCTGATTCGATTAGATGCCGGCAGTGATCTGCTCCATGAGCAGCGCCTCCAGGTTGCCGCGAGATACGCATGTCAGATCCATGTTCTGCGACACCTCGCCCGGGCGGTAGTCGCCGGCAATGGATGCCCTGACCACGTAGCGGCCCTGATAGGCGATCACGCCCATGGTCACCTTGGTAGAAGTTCTGTTGTCGAGCAGATAGTCAAGTCCAAGGGTCTTGCCGCAGTCTGCGTCCCGAGGAGTCAGCTTGACTTGCTTGGGAGCTGTCGAGATTACGCCGGCCGCATCGTCGAAGCTGGTGATCTGGTAGCCATCAGCAACCAGGGCGCGCTTGGCAGCCATCAGGACCTGCTCTTTGCTGGCCGTCGTGTTGCTGACTGCGTTAACGCTTTGAATGGTTGGCGCTTGATATGTGGCTGCGCAGCCACTGATGAATACTGCCGCGGCAATCACGATCCCAATACGCATAGGTTTCCCCCTGAATGAGGCCGTCATTTTAGCATCACCTGGTCCTCCTCTCAGTCATCTTTCTCTGCCAAGCACAGCGCATCGAGGGTATAGACCACCTCGTCTATCTCGCTGCGCGGCATTGCCGGAGGGTGCGCCTCCAGCCAGTCGGAGATCTCGCGAGCTGACAATGGCAGCGGGAACGCCCCGGCCGTCGTGGTCAGGAATCTCCGGCCGCGAGTGATGTTGCGGAACGTGATCAGCAGGTAGGCGGTGACAGGATCGTTTTCCGGCTCATCCGGCACGGCCATGCCCAGGCGCTGGTAAATTACCTGGCGCTTTTCGCCCCCGCCGCCCCACTCCTTCTCCCACTCGAACCGGGCGACTACTTTCCCACCGTCTCCGCCATGGCTTCTTGCGCCTCCAGGGTCGATGCGGAGGCTTCGCGCAGCACGAACAGGAAGAAATCCAGGTGGGTATCGAGCATCTGCTCGCCAGCCTGCGGGCTGTAGGCCAGCGGGTTGCCGTCCTCATCCTGCACGCCAGACCAGTCCTTGACGATGAACTGGCTCAGCAACTTGCACTGGGTCTGGTGCTCGGTGGTCTCACCAGGAACGATGCCGACCACGCCGGCGGCAAACTGGGCATCAGCGTTGCGCAGCTTGCGCCGCTCGCGCTCCAGGGCGACCGCGTAATGCGGGTTGTCGATGCGAGCCAGGCGCACCTTGGTGTCGGCGTCGTAGTCGACCCACTTGGTATCCGAGGTGTTCTGCTCGTTCTTGGTCAGTCGCAATGCCATGCTTGAATTCCTTACGCCACGCCCAAAAAGGACCGCACCGGGTGGCGTTGTGCCCGATGCGGCCAAAAGAGTGTTGCGGTGTTACGACACGGTGATGGTCGAGGTGCCCAGCTTGGTGCCGTCCCATTTGCTGGTCGCGGTGATGGTTGCCGAGCCAGAGGCCACGCCGGTGACCAGACCGGTGCCGCTGACCGTCGCCTTGCCTGGCGCAGAGCTGGTCCAGATAACATCCTGCTGGGCGCCAGCCGGCGACACGGTGGCGGTGAGCTGCTGGGTGCCGGCCACTGCGATGGTCGCGGTAGGTGGCGCCACAGCCACACTGGTCGGCGCCACATACGGCGCGCGGGTGATGGTCGGCGCCACCTTGGCCACGGTGTAGTTCAGGGTGACTTCGATCAGGTCACGCTTGCCGCCGCTCGGCAGATCTCCGTCCACTTCCAGCGACGGGAAGTCCAGGGTGTAGCGGTTTCCTTCGCTGTCGGTGATCGGGAAGGCCACCGCGACGGTGCCCCGGGTGAAGCTGTTCTTCCAGATCTGCCAGGCGCGCTGCGACCAGGCCAGGGTGATGCTGCCGGTGACGGCGGCTTCGGTGGCAATCTGCGCACCGGGACCGAGTTTGTCGGTGCCGATGCAGCGCTGCGCTTGCAGGCCGTTGTCGAGGTTGACGGTAAGTGCTGAGACGCAGGCCACGCCTTCCAGCGACTGACCATCGACCGTCAGGGTGCCGACGTTGATGTTCGACATGAACGGAGTGGTGGTCGGCGGGTTGACGGTGGCGACGGTGTTGGTGTCGCCATCGGCGTAGTCCAAACCGGCCATGGTGAAAGTGGCTGTCACCTTGCCATCGGACGGAACATCCAGCGCGAAGGTCGAAACGTGCATGCCCTTGAACAGGGTGTACACGCCGACATCCGCGAAGTTCTTGGCAATGGTGAAGGTGCGCCGGGTGTCGCCTACGGTCAGCACGTTGGCAGCCCAAGTTCCGTAGAAGGCCGCCTCCAGCAGCTTGTCGAAGCTGCCATAAGACAGCTCGCCGACCAGGTCGCCAGCAATCTCGACGCCAGTGGCTACAGAGCCCTGACTGATGCGCGATTCGGTGATCTCATCGCTGACCTGAGTGCTGACGGTCGGCGACAGGGTGTTGCTGGTCAGGCGCAGGGTATCCCACGCGCCGGTGAGGGGTGTTACACCCGGAGTGACTTCCGGGATCAGGTAGGTGTTCTGTCTTGCGCCGGAACTCATAGGAGTCTCCTTTCTGCGGGCATAAAAAACCCGCTCAAGGCGGGGCGGGTGTTACAGAGTTAAATCACGCGGCATCGAGCCCCAAGGTCATCTGGAGCTGATCGCGCCAGTATTCGACCTGATGTTCCAGTCCCGGCTTTTTGTTGCGCCACCGGGCGAGCTCACGGCCGCTCAGGCTTGCGACCTCCCTTGCGTCATCCAAGGCCCGGCAAGCTCGGTCGAACTGCTGCTTTTCGTTCAGCTCGCCACGCAACAGGGCGTCAATGTGCAGGTCGCACCAGACGGCAAAGTCATCGTCGAGCCAACGAGCGAATGCCACAGCCAGTTTTGGGTGAAGCCAGGTGCCCTGCCCCTTCCCGCCCTTTATTGCCTCGACAAGACCGAAGTGAGATTTTCCCACTTCGGTGTCCAGGCCCAGCGCTCTTGCCAGCGCCTTGAGGTAGCTAATGCTTGCGGGCAGGCGCAGCCAGTCGATCGGGCGCTTGCCGAAACGCTTGGCCACATCGGTGGCATTGATCCACCCGTCGCTATTGAAGCGAACGGCTTGGCCTTGGTAGTGAAACGGAATGACGTTGCTTGCATTCATCGGTAACACCTCGTTCATCAGGCGAATAGATACGCAGCCGGGGCGGACGGATGAACGAACATCCACCGTTCGGCTGTACGGGCCTAGGCTGCGTGTTTCGTTGCCTTGCGGCAGAAAATGGTCAGCCGGCGCGGAACCGGGTGTTTACGTTGATCTGGTAGAAGCCTTCGTACTCGCCAGTATCGATCTGGCTGGTTTCCAGGCACTCCAGCTCGCCACTGCTCCAGTAGGCGAAGTGCGCCTCTAGGGCGTCAGCCAGCTGGTTCAGGCCGCCGATGCCGGTCTGCAGGCGAGCGAAGCACTGCACGGTGATGATGCCCGGCTTGCGGGTGTACGGCTTATCAGCCATGCCGGCCATGAAGGCCGTGGCGTGGCCGATGCTCAGCCTGCACCACAGGCCGTCAGCGGGTGGCTTGAAGACGCCCGAGGTGTCGAGGTTCTGTGCCGGAACCTGGGCGTTCGGGTAGAAGATCCGGTCCTGCGCGATGCCAGTGAAAGCCTTCATGCGGCTGACGATGGCCAGCCTGATCTGTTCATAGGTCATTAGCGGTACGCCTCGGCCACGGACGCAAAGGCCAGCCCGTAGACACCGTTTGGCGCCTGGGTGGAATGCCCGGTTTCTAGGCTCACCGAGTACGGGAGGTTGTTCTGGATGTAGATCGTCGAGTACGGCGGCGCGGCATAGATGGTCGCGGAGCCGGCCTGAATGGTGGCCGATCCTGACGGGTCGATCCGGTTGATTTCGTAGTAGCCAGGCTCATCGATGGTGACGAAGTTGTTACCCCGGAACCGGCCGCCGACGTAGCCTTGACCGGCTGCCCTGGCGCCGACGAAGTAGTTTTCGTTGCGCTCGCGCTTGGTCAGCTTCTTCCGCCCCGCCTCCGCCGCTCGGGCATCGTAGGCATCGGCCATGGCGGTGTTCTTGGCCTTCAGCTCGATGTTGGCCTTCCACAGGTCAGGGTTGCCGACCGGCGAGCGCTGCACGACCTCGCTGAGGATGGCCAGCGCCATCTCACGCGCCCGGTTGCCCACGGCATCGTCAATGGTTTCCTTGAACCTGGTCGGGGGCGTGCTCCATCCACTTTTGCCGGCCATCACGACCTCCTGAGCTGAAGCTCGATATGCGCCTGCGCGGCGTCGGCATTGACAGACTCGACGCGGTAGGTCACCTGCTCGCCCGTCACCAGGTCCGGCGCGGTGATCTGGTGGCCGACCATGGGGTTGTCAGTCACTTCGTTGGCCAAGGCGATCAGCTTCACGTCGCCGACCTTGATGTTGACGTTGTCGATGCGCTTGCTGTCGTAGCCGGCCAGGACGCCGCGGCCGGTGTAGGTCACTGGTTGGGCTGTGCTGGTCTCCGCCACCGGATCCCACTCGCCTTCGCCCATGTAGGTGCCAGTGAAGGCATTCACCGCGTCAGCCAGCTTGCCGTCGAAGGCCTTGCCGAGCTTGGTTTGGATCTTGTCGCGCATGCCCATATCAGCCCCTCACCATCGGGATGGCGTTGGTGCCGGTCATCCACGGGTAGAGCAGCGCCATGGCGAAGTTCTCGCCCGCAGACAGCGCCGCTGAGCCTTGCACGTAGGTTTCGCTCACGGAGACGCCAGAGCCAGCCGATACCGTCTCGCTCACCGTTTCGCGCTCGGTGGCCTTGTACAGATCGCCCGTCGAGGCGACCTTTGCCACCTGGGCGCCGGCCTGCTTGATCTCGGCCGGCACCGGATCGGGCACCGGGCGCTTAATCTTGCTGGTCAGCCAGGCATTGGCCTGCATCACAGAAAGGACCGGATCACCGGCCCCGGCCCAGCCCGACCCCAGCAGCGCGTCCACGTCGGCAACAGTGATGAAGTCGGTCATGGGTTATTCCTGGGCGGACTTGTCGAGCAACTCAGCGAGCGCAGGCCGTTCAGCCCCTGCGTCGAATTGGATGCCTTTCTCGATCAGCTTCGCCTTGATCTCGTCGACCTTCAGGCCCTTGGACGGTTTATCGCCGCGAGCCTTGATCGGCTCAGGGTGCTCGTAGTCATCCGGCGCGAACTGGGCGTCGATGATCTTGTAACCCTTCTGGCGCAGCTCAGCCTTGCGCTCAGCAGTGACCGGGTGTTTCTCGTAAACGACTTTCTCGCTCATAGCGATCTCCTTGGGAATGCGCCCCGGAGGGCGCGCTACCGGTTACTTGGTGGCGTCACCGATGGTCAGCACGCCTGCCGAGGCCTTGATGCTGTTCGCCACCAGGTCCCAGTTGGAGCCCGTGGCCAGCTCGGCGCTGGTTGGCGACTTGCCGCCGTTGGCGGTGTCCCAGGTGTAACCCTTGAGGCCCATGCCGAAGGTGTAGTCGGCCTGCATGGTGGTCTCGATGCGCTCCTTGCCGTTGGAGGTCTCGATGTTGGTGATCAGGTCGGAACCATCCATCACCATTGCAGCGCCGTCAGCCAGGCTCAGCACCTTCTGCTTGTTCGGGGTTCCGGCCTCATACAGCGCCGCGGCGTCAGTGATGATCACGGCCTTGCCCAGGATGTCGACCACCTGCACACCGCTGAAGGTGAACAGCTTCTCGGCGTTGACCAGGTTCTGGCCGATCAGCTTGTGGTACATGGCGCCGGTCATTACCTGCGCAATGAGACGCTGCGAAGCATCACCGAACAGCGCATGAGCGTTGTTGATAGCGACGTAGTTCACGCCAGCAGTGGCGGAAACATCGTTGGTGGCGGATGGCTGGTTGCCGATAGCGGCGACCAGGGCAGCGATGGCGGTGTTCAGCTGGTCCGCCATGATGGCCTCGGACAGGTTGCGGCTGATCACCTCAAGCGCTTCTTCCGGGTTCTTCTGCACCCAGGACAGCTGCGACGGCTCCCACAGGATCGGTCCGAAGCCGCCTGCGATCTTCACCGAGTCGTACTGCTTCTGAGTCAGCGGGGTTGCAGCCTGCGCGCCGTTGGCGGCATAGCGGTCAACACGGCGCTGAGCGCTATGCAGGCCAGCCCAGAACGACTCTTGCAGGAAGTCGCCGTCGATGCCTTGAGTGGTCAGGCGGATGGAGCCAGCGGAGGCAGCGTTGAACTTCTCAACGTCCTGCGCCAGGGTTTCGATGGTGGTTTTCTTGAGGTATTCGTTGAATACCTTCATGTTGGACAGAGACATAGGCGCTCCTAGATTAGGTGTTCGCGGTCATCGCTTTGATGGCCGCGACGCGATCTGCTTTGCTGCCGCCAAAGTTGCCCTTGGCGCCGGAATTGCCACCGCCACCGTTCTGAGCACCGCCGCCGTTGGCATCGGAGCTTTTCAGGATGTGGTCACGGTGGGGGTACTGAGAAACAAGGGTCTCAAGCGCTTCATCGAAGTCGGCCAGTTCGCCCGGGCGGGCGCGGCTGAAAATCTTCTGGCCCTGGGCGTCATAGGCGACGACCTTGCCGTCTTCGATCTTCAGGTTGCGGCCGAAGGTGGCTTGCACCATGTCCGCCGGCACCGCCAGCTTGTCGGCGATGAACTTGGAGCGGGCAAAGTTGCCGCCGATCATCTCGGCGTACAGCTGCTGCTCGAAGGTCGCTGCCTTGCCATTGGCTTCGTCCAGCTGGGTTTGGAAGGCCTTGCTGATTTCGCCCTTCACCTTCTCGATCTCACCCGCATCCACGAGCTTCTTGGCGTCGAGATTGGCGACGGTTTCCAGCGCCTTGCGTGCCGCACCAGCGTCCTCGATACCTTCGAACGCCTTGGCGATCTTCTCGGCATTCTCGGCGCGCTCGCGGTGGCTCTTGGCCTCGGCGTTCAGGCGGGTGATGGTGTTGCGCGTGCCTACCGCATCGAAAGCGACTTCTTTGCCGTCGTCCTCGATGTAGACCGGCTTACCATCCTGGATCTCAGCGTACTGCTTGCCATCCACTTCAACTGTCTTGATCTTCATTGCTTCTCCTTGCAGGCCATCCAGCCCGGTGCGCCCCGCTCATCCGAACAGACAGGCAGAAAAAAGCCCCGGCGATTGCCGAGGCTGATGATTTGGTGGTTACAGGCCGGCGCGACTGAAGGCGGCGGCGTCACGCTCTTTGAGCTGCTCAAGGGTCAGGTACTTGCCCTTGTCGTTGTAGAACGAGTCGATGCTTAGCCCGCCGTCACGGAACAGCTTCCCGCGCACCGGCCCGAGCACTTCATCCTGGCGCTCCGCGCTCTGCGATTTGAGCCAGGCGCCGTAGGTGGTGGACTGAGGCACTTGGCCGTCCATGCTGGCCCGGGTGCTTTCAGGAAGGCCCTTGGCCAGGCGCAACTCTTCGTAGGACCTGATAATCGGCAATGATGTGCTACGGCAGCACCAATGCAGGCGCCCAGGGCCTGCGCCCCACGGCACCTTGTGGCCTACAGGGTCATGGTTGGCGTCGTTCGTGTAGACAAGGCGGTCTCGCAGCCGGCATGGCGCCGAGGTGCGATTGTCCAGCGTACTGAGCCAGCGCACCTCGCCGACAATGTCGACGTTTTCTTTGTAGAAGGCGTCGCGTGCGCCCTGGGCCGTGTGGCTGATCGCCGTGCGGACCATCGAGTCAATGTCGCGCCGGCTACGCTCCAGCAAGCCATCCTTGTAGCCCTCGGCCTTGACGCCCATCACTCGGCGCACGATCTGGTCAGTGGTTTGGCCTTCGACCATGCCCATGCGGATGCCGTCGCGAATGCGGGCAGCGCGGTTGGCCTCCAGGTCGCTGGTCCACTCCTTGAGCAATCGCCCCTGGAAAGGCCTGGCCAGCACAATCTCGCGCACTTGACTGGCGCTCACTGAGGCCAGATCGACCTGCACGATGACCTGCTCGGGGATGACCTGGCGGAACAGCGCCTCCTGATAGCCGACTTCGTACTGGCCGATATCCAGCGCCGATTGCGTCAGCGCCTCCCCAATGGTGGCGTAGACCTCTTTGTTCAGCGCCAGCACCGAGGACAGCACCGTGTTTAGGTGCCTGGCGGTGTACGACTCAGCCCCCAGGCGCTCGATGGCGGCGATCAGCTGCGCCCGCAGGTCGGAGTCGACACTGTTCAGCAGCTTGATGATCTTGAGCGCCTCGGCGTTGCTCAGGTGCTGCAGGTCGACCGCATGGCTGATCGCGGCCGCCTGCATTTGCTCGTTGACCGTTGGCATATCAGATGGCTCCTAATGCCGGCCCCTGCTCTTCCAGGCGGGCGCGCTCCTTCTCCCAGTTGAGATCGTCGCTGATGACGCCCCGGCGCTGCATTTCCGAGTAGAGCGTCTCGTCGCTGATCTTTCCGGCGTTGGCCATGCTGATGAGGCTCGGCAGCGATACCTCTGGCGCGAAGTCCGAGTCGAAGTTGCCGCGCATCTCGACGTGCCCGCCATCCTGCTGGCCTTGGTAGTCGGCGATGATCTGCAGCAGCTGCGCCAGGCAGTCAGCGAACTGGCCAGCCAGGCGAGCCAGCGGGGACAGCTCCTGCGCCGCCTCTTCGTTGGCCTGAGCCGCCGTCTTTGTCTGCTGCTTGTCTTTCTGCAGCAGCTTGGCCCCGGCCATGCGCATGTCTTCGACCAGGTCGTTGAGCGAGTCGCGGCCGGCGGTGATCGCCGCCCCGGTGTGCTCGACGTACTTGGCATTGCCATCCTTCGGCATCCGGGTCGCGCTGGCCGAACTGATCGTCAGCTGGAACTCTTGGTCGTCGGTGAACACGAACAGCAGCGGCACACGGGCGACGTGCAGCAGGTTGTCTTGGTCGCTCTGGCTCTGCCAGTGCTTGACGTTCAGGTGCGCCAGCTCCAGCAGTGGCGGTTTTGCCGTCAGCGGGCCGGTGCGGCCGGTGTAGAACGTCACCAGGGGGATGTAGGTCAGGCTGGTGGCGCCCTGACCACTCTGCACCCACTCGCCGCCACCATCGGGCTTGCGGTAGGTGCGCCAGTGGCCTGGCTCCAGCACGCGCACCTGATCCACGCACTTGACGCCAAACTCACCATCCTGCTCTTCCACCGCTTCCAGGTAGCGAAACTGGACCAGGCGAGATCCTTCGTAGCGCCATCCCAGCACCTGGCCGGGCTTGATGATCACCGCATACGGGCGAACCCCTGCAGCCTCTTCTTCGGCTTTGGTCTTGTACAGCTTGTTGCCTTCGGGATCGCGGGTGGGTTGGTGCTCGATCAGTGCGTGGCACAGGCCTTTCGCCAATGCCTCGCGGAACCACTCGACCGACCACGAGTTCAGGTCGTTTCCGCCCAGGTCGATGTCAGTGCAAAGGGCCTTGATCTGCCCCGGCACGTCCTCGCCCAGCTGTAACGGCTCGGCAAATACGCGGGAAGTGTTGTTGCCCACCGTCTCGGCGTAGGCCGGGAGCAAGGTGGACAGCTTCAGGCGCTCGGCGTAGGTGTCGTCCTTCTCTGCCGGGTACTGAGGCAGCAAGGCCGTTTTGGCCGCTCGCATAGCCTGAGTGCCACCCATCAGCGGGTCGACAATAGCCCAGTGCTCGCGCATGCGGTCGACTGCCGGTAGCGTGATGGCAGGGTTGTCGTTGCTCATACAGGTCAGATTCTCAGGTCTTGGGTTTGGGTTGGGGTCGGCTTGCGCTTGGTCATGGCCACCGCGAAGTAGCGGAAGGCGTCAGCGCCGTGCGACGTGTTGTCGTGCAGCGGGCGATCCTTCCAGCAGCCGCGCTTGTCGTCCCATTCCTTTCGGTAGTTCTCCAGGTGGGTGACGCCTTCGTCGCACTTGGCTTCATCGAACGCGCATAGCGGCAGGATCTCCCGCGCCGCCTCAATGCCATCGTCTACGCCGATCTTGGGCACCACCTGGAACTTCAGGCTGTACTTCACCCCGTCGATCTCGTAGCCGTCTTTGGCGATGTCCTTGCGGGTCTTGGCATCGCTGCCGAACTCGCGGTTTTCGATGTCGTGCGGCCCCCAGTGCTCGCTGTACGTGTAACCGCGATCCTTCAGCACCTTCATGTAGTGCCGCAGGCCTTCGCCGCTGTTCTCGTAGTAGTCGATGACGTGGTACTCGGTGCCGACCTTGCGAACGAACCAGATGGCCGTCGAGTCGCCGATACCGATATCCCAGATGGTCATCACAGGGAGGTGCGAATTGTCTGGAAGCTTGCCGATACGCCCAGCGGCGTACAGACGGGTGAACTGCTGCGCGTAGTAGGCGCCTTCGACCGACTGCTGGAACGCCTCGACCGGAATCGACGGGTATTCCCGCTTCATGTCGTCGCCGAGGGTCTTTTCCTTGGCGGTGTACCAGGCGCGCTGGCCTGGGTTGGTGACGATGCCGTGCTTGGCGGCCAGATCGTCGAAGTAGCGGGTCAGGCGGCCAGGGATGACCACTTCTGTCGGGTCGAGCCAGTACAGCGGGTTCCGCCACCAGCTGAAGAAGAAGAACTTCCAGTCCAGCAGGCCAAGGGGCGCGCCGGATAGCTGCTGCTTCTCGGCAGACTGGCTGTATTCGAAGAAGTACCCGGCCCGACCCTCAGCTGTTGATTCGATGGTGACGAAGCAGTCAGCAGCCACGGCCTCGAACGCACCAGTGACGATCTCCCGCGCCTTGTGCGGGAACTTGGCGCAGATCTTCCCGAACTCGGAAACGTGCAGATACCGTAGAGTCCCGCCCCGAAAGGATGTGGACACGTAGAGCGATCCGCCTTTGCTGAACACAAGCTCGCCAGCAGCATCGTTGCGAGCAGGGTTAGCAGCGCGTATCTCCTTGGGAAGGTTGTCATACGCATACTTGACCTTCTCTCGGAATAGCCGCTTGGCGTCGTTCAGTGTGTGAGCGATCAGGGCGCACTTGGCAGCCTCAAACAGCGCGGCATCCAGCTGGACGATGCAGACCAGGGTAGTGAAGCCCAGCTGCCGGGCCTTGAGGATGATGTTGCGGGTGTGCATCCCCTGGAAGTAGTCGATCTGCTCCTGCGTCATGCGGAAGCGGACCTTCTTGCCCTGCTTGTCCGTGATGAAATACAGATTGTTCAGCCGCCAGAACCTGTCCCGGAGCAGTTTCATGTGCTCGGGCTTCATGGTCAGGCATCCTTCGATAGTTCATCCATAAGCTTGGAGAGGGTCTCCTCCTCGCTGCCACCTTGCTTGACGTCCAGGTCATAGGCCTGGCGCTCCAGCGCGACGAGCGTCTTCAGCGTTTCGGCTAGCTCCTTCATCGTCTTGGTGCGAGCAGGCAACGCGCTCATCTTCTTGGCCAGAGCCAGCACGTCAGCCATCGCCTCGCCGTCTTCGTGGTCGCCATCCTTGAGCTGGTCGATCAGCTCCTTGATGGTGCCCTGCTCGTCCGTCAGCGATTCCAGCTCATCCAGCAGCTTGTTTGTCAGCCGGCGGCTCCGGGAAATATCACCCCGGTGCGCCATCCTGATGTTGGCGATGACCTCAGCATTGAGCTCGATGATCTCCCTTTCGGTTTCCGCCTGTTTGCTGGAAACCTCTGTGGAAACCTCTCGCCTGGAAACCAGTGCATCGGCCTTGGCCTTGATCTTCGCCTTCAGGTCTCGGTCCCAGCCATCGCGCTTGGCGCGCTTGTTGATGGCGGTATGGGAAACCTCGTGGGCGGCTGCGATCTCTCGCACGGAAAGCACGCCGGCCCGGTAGGCTCGTTCGATCGCCTCCCAGTCGGGTTGCTTGGTACTCATGTCGAATCCTTATTGATCTCGGTCGATACGAAGCGTGCGGACCTTGCCACCAGTGCTTGTATCGCGCCTTGCCGCCATCTCGACGGCCTTCTCGGCAGATGCACCCATGTCCATCGCAGCGAATGCGTATGGCGTTCCGCTGCCAATGGCGTACGGCCGGTCTGCCTTGAGTGGCGACTTCCACAGGCCGGTATCGTCGTCTACGGCAACCATCATCAGATTGCCGTCGTGAAGGACGATTGCAGAAGCGTCGACCTTCCCCGATGGGGATGTGCCGAAATAGGCCCCCACCAGAGCGTCATAGTCACAGACGGCGCCTGTCAGGAAGAACTTCACGCCATCGCGCTCAATGCACTTGTCGCAATCATCGTCGGTGATGAGGTCGCCTCGGGTGACTCGGGAGTCGTAGGCGATTACGCCGTCCTTGTAGGCGATGGTCGTCATGCTACCTGCTCGTATGTGGCGGCGAAGATGTCGGGCTTGCATGGATAGAACTCACCCATCACACCCTTGATGACCCAATCACCCGGCGAGGCAACAAGCTGCCCCTCTAAGGTGTGGATGACCGGGCTGTCGGTGTGGTGTAGCTCAGTGTTGGTGACTAGGCGACTCTCACCCATGAACCTCCAAACCTCAAAGGCGTTCTCGCCCGTGAACTGGACGGCCTCGACCACTACCGGCTTTTTGCGAAATTTCATGGATGCCTCCAGTCTCAGCTGAATGGGTCGGCAGGCTTGGCGATCGAGCGCACAAACCACATGAAGCCCTGCTGCAGGTTGGTCTTGGCCAGGGCCAGGGTGCGCTGGTCAACGCCTTCGATCTGACCGATCTGCTTGAACAGCTCGCCGGCGTCGGCCTCCAGGGCCTTGATCGAGTTCATGCCGTCGATCTCGCTTTGGGTGAGGTCGCGGTAGCCGGTGATCTTCTTGTGCTGGTTGTCCATGGTGGATCCTATGGTGGTCGCGCCACGAAACGGCGCATCTAGATTTTGTGGCGCTGGCTATTCAGCCTTGCGGCTGGGCAACTTGAAATCGGTAACGCGGTCGGCAATGTTGCGCACCTTCTCGACACCGAGGAAGCCGACCCATCCACCTACGAACGTGGACATGCTCTGCGGCAGGCCGAAGAACTCCAGGCCGCTGATGATCGTCAGGGTCAGGCCGCCGCAGATCGCACCCTCGACCAGCATCTGGCGACGGGTTCCACCTCCGTAGGTGATTCGCAGAACAGCCATGGCGCAGGAAAGGCCTGCCGCGTACAGGAGGGGCGAATGCTGGCTCAACCACGCAAGAGCAATCGCCCAGGTGTCTGGTTTGTCTGGCATGTTGGACATACTCGATATCCCCTGAGGGGCGGCAAGAAGAAAATGCCCGGCAAGACCCTATTGAGGGACCGGGCAAGCGGCGAGGAGAAGAAAAAGATGGCTCCGTGCTATCGTCGCAATCCCTACAGCCGCGACACAGGATGGAACCATGGCAAACTTCATATTGACGTTCAGGATTAAAGCGGACGAGACATATCAAGACCGATACGACTCGTTGCTGGAGCAGCTTTATGCGATAGCCCCGAGCCCCAAGGTCTGGGAGGAAACATCTTCCTTCGTGGCATTCGAGTACTCAGGAAGCCTGGACGATGTCCATACCAGGCTGAATCTGTACAGCAAATTCAGCTCTACCAAGGACACCATGGTGATTATCGACCTGACCAACAGGAGGAAAATCGCCGCAGGCGTCGTTAAGTACGAGGCAACCCTAGACCGCTGCCTGGGCTTCTGAACCAAACAAGAGCGCCTCGATCTCGGCCAGTTTGCGTTCGTTCTCGCGGAGGCTGGCCTCTTGATAGGAAACGAAGCCATTTGCCTGGGTCAGCTTTTCCTGAGCATCGCGCTGAATGGCCTTCGCCTCTTGCAGCTTATGCTCGCAGCTGAGGATATCCTCGACAAGGCAGCGGTACTTGCTCTTCATGCTGATCTCCAAGAACGAAAATCCCGGCGCTTGGCCGGGACTTTTGAGGCCCTTTTCGGGAAACAAAAACCCGGCGCTAGGCCGGGTTTAGAGTGATGTTTGCCGAAGGCAAAATTATCAGGATGGCGAAATCATGCCACTAGCCGCACGGGAACGCAATAGGGCCTCAAGCGGCCCTGCGCATTTCGTAAATTGCGGCCGCCACCGGACTCAGCGCATCCCTGTCCAAGTCCTCGCAGCACTCGAATGCAACACGGATGACATCGCCCCAATCTCGCTCCCAGTTGCGCGATTCCAGCACGATCCCGTAGTGAGCATCCATCCACGCCCGGAAGCCCTCAGGCGAGGCAAGCGGGTCTTCGTTGGCCGACTGCCCGCCCTGGTGCATGTACCGGTACCGGGCCATGACCCCCTTGACCACGTACTCGAGCTTTTCGCGCTTGGCGGCGGTCATGCGTGGAGACTTGGTCTGCACCAGGTTGAAGATCACCTCTTCCGCAGTCTCGCGGGTGTCGTCGTCCAGCCGTGGGCTGTACATGAAATTACCGAAGGCACGGACTTGGCTGTGCAGCTTGCCGATTGCCGACTGCACCTGGCCGGCCAATGCCTGGTGGGCAGCGTGGCTGGCAGTGCGTTGGCGATCCGTGGTCTGCACCATCGCCCCCAGCAGGCCCAGTTGCTCGATGAAAGCGCCCTGGCTGTCCCAGGCCGTGTATTGGCAGTCGTGCCATGCTTGGCGAGCGCTGTTCAGTTGCATGGGCCACCCTCCTCGCGTTTGCGCTTGGCCGCGATGACCATTCCCCGCACGATGCAATAGGCGCCCAGCATCACCATCCCCAGGAGAAGCAGCTGGGCGGTGTCGAGTGGTGTCCAGTTCATGCTGCTTGCTCCTTCATCTGTTTGATCTTTGCCCGGTACTCGGCCTTGATGGCCTTGAGGTCGTCGATGGTGTAGCGCCGGGCCTCATGAGGCCCCTCCAACCACTCGACCTTTTCAGCCCCTATGCGGCGCACCAACTCGGCCCGGTAATTCACCAGGTCGCCTGACTTGTGGGTATTGCATGGGGCGCACTGGCGCCAGATATTGAGCGGCTCGAAACGCAACTCCGGGTGTCCGCCGGCCGATCTGAAATGCCCTGCGTGCCATTGGCCGTCATGGAAACGGCCGCAACTCACGCACGGCAGGTCAGCGTCACGCAGGCGGACGTACTGATTGACCACCACCTGCGCCTCCTTGAGGTGATCCGCCCTGCTCTTCAGTTTCTCCTTGCGCACTTTGATTTCGCGGCGCTCGCGCTGGTCGATGGCCTTGCGGGCCTTCTGCTGGTTGACCGGGGCATGGGCCTGAGCGCACTTGACGCTGCACACCACCTGCGTGCTGTTGAAGCTTGGCCGGAACTTCTCGCCGCAGGCCTTGCAGGTCTTCTGCTTCACTTCCTTGAGGGCAGTTCGCATCAGTACCGGCCCTCCCACAAATCCTTCTGGCTCCAGCGCACCTGGTGCTCAGCACCAAATGCCTGAATCCACTCCAGCAGGCTTGCGCACTGCTTCACGCTGAGCTGGCTTGTGCGCTCGTACACGACGTCGAAGCCGTTGCCGTCGAGCGCTGGTATCAGCTGAGGCTGTTCGCCAGCCTCACGCAGCCAGGCGGCCGTCAGGAGGCGCTTCCAGATCAGGACGTCCCACTTCTTGCCGGCGTGCTCGACCTGCTTGGCGATATCGCTCAGGCAGGCGTGAAGCTTCTTGTTCTGCTCGCCGCTGCGGTCCTGGTCCTTGATGACGATCTTCTTGGGCCGGGTGAAGTCCTGGGCCTGCAGGTGCCCCAGCAGGCGGTTGACGTCGGCCATGCTGTGCATCACGAAGTCAGTCATGGGATGACTCCTTGGCCAAGGCCGCCTCGATTCGTGCGATGGCTTGCTGCCGCCGAGGATGGCGATGTGAAACCTGACCCTTGTCATCCAGCAGCCCGCGCACCTCGGCTTCATGCATGATGAACTCGCCCGCAGCCACGGCCGCCAAGCGCAGGGCCTCGTTCTCGGCCTTGAGCTGGTCGTAGGCCTCGGCCATCACGACCTCGGGGCCGTGCGGGTCGTAGCTGATGCGATTGCCGCCCTCGGAAAGCATCTTGACGACTTTGTAGCGGTAGACTTCGGTCATGGCTTCACCTCATCCCAGCGAACCTCAAGCCACATGTCCACGAACTGGCGTTCTACCGCCCGCACGGTGCAGCGATAGCCCAGGCCGCGAAGCTCCTTGAGGATTGCCTTGCACAGCTCCGGGTAGTCCTTCTCGTTGCAGTAGCAGCTGGTGCCGAACCCGTAGTCGCGGATCGTATATTCGTACTTGCCCGCCTCGGCGGCCTTGGCGACACCGGCCAGGATGGTGTCCACGGCGAATGCCGGATCCTTGGCCCGGGCGATGTCGCGAGCCTTGAGCGCGGTCATCTTGTTGGTGTCCATCAGTGCTTCTCCTTGCGGCAGTCGTTGCAGCCCGGGCGGCAGATCCATTCGAGCTGGGGATCACCTTCGTGGCGCTCGATGCGCTCAACCGTGTCACCCCGGCGTACGCACTTGGCCACGAATTTGGCGGTGTCCTTCTCCTGGCCCCTGTCATCCCAGCAGGAGGCCGAGACCTTTCCGCAGGCCCGACGGGCGATGTACTGGTGACCCAGGAATTTGCGTTGTACGGTCATACACCCTCCCCGGCCGGCTGCCCGGCGCGCTTGATGTTCAACTGAGCAATGGCGACCCGTGTCTGCCGCTTGCGTAGGTAGGTGTCGACCCGGCGGCGCTGGGCTTCCTTGGCGCGCTGGCGGTCTTTCTTGGCCTTGGCTGCTTCAAGGATGCAGCGCACTTCAGCGATCTTCTCCCGCACCTTGGGGCTGGCCTGGGCGCGAACCTCACCGGTGAGCAGACCTGCAATGGCCTGGCCGTCCTCGGTGATCGGGGTTGTGCGCAGATCAGCCAGGTACAAGGCTGCGCGCTCCGGGGGCAGCAATTGCAGGCGCACGGCGCGCTCAATGGCCTGGGTTCGACTGTTTGGATCAAACCCGAGGGATACGCCCCAGTTGACCGGCTGGGCCTCTGCACGAGCCTGAGCCACCAGACGCTCGTATGCGCTCATGAAGGCCATTCGAGCACCAACCTTGTCGCCAGCTTCGAAGATAGCGGCAGCCGAGTTCATGGCCCCCCGCATTTCGTCAGTCAGCACCACGGTCTCGCGCTCGTCGAAGCCTGCCATGGCGATACCCCATGCCTCGTCCTTGCCAGGCCTGCCATCAGCGGCCTGCGCGTGCTTCAGGATCGCGGCTACGGTCAGACGACCACCTTCACGACGGCAGGCGCGTAGAGCATTGGTCAGCACGGATTCGCTGTACTCGCGCAGATCCTCGACCATGAGCAGCGCAGCGCCTTGGGTGAGCTGCTGCCCCATCACCTCGGCAGTCGCGAACAGGGACAGGAGCAACTGCTCCTGCTGGGAATCATTCAGCATGGGTTGCAGCCCTCTTGGCTCGCAGCGCTTCCAGGGCCTGCTCGGCGGCGCTGACGTTGGCTTGGGTTTGCTCGATCTGGCGGGCAGTGGTGCCGGTCATCTGGCGGTTGGTCACCCACTGTGTGTGGTATGCCTCGGCGTTCTGGAGCAGGTCGCCAAGGCTGTGCATGCGGCTGACCAGCTTGCTGTCGTTGATTCGGACGAAATAGGCGGCGACATGGTGGGCAACATCGACACCCAGGCGATCGACTAGCTGGCCGATCTGGCCGCCGGCCTTGGCGTTCCACACCGGCCACGCGCCATGGCGGCTGCGGTAGGCCATGGCGTAGTTGGCCCAGGCTTTGAAGGTTTTGCAGGATGGGTCTTTAGGACCCGGCATGTCGGCTGGGATTTCGCAGCGCGGCGCAGCGGACGAAACCACGACCTGGCCGGCAGGTTGCGACGGCGCAGCCGGGGCCTCCTGCACACTGTGACTGGTACCCTGATTGGTATCCTGATTACTGGTATCCTGATTTGTCGGAGATTTTTCCGACCCTGGATCGGATTTTTTTCCGACCTTGCTCGGAGATTTTTCCGACCCTGATCGGATTTTTTTCCGAGGCAAGGGATCGGATTTTTTTCCGACCTTCTCTTTCTTGGTCGGATATTTTTCCGACCCGTCGAGCTTCTTGTTCCACTCCTTGCCCTTGGCAGTGAGCTGCACCAGCGTGATGTTGTTGGTGCTGGAGAGGTTGATCAGGCCGGCCCCTGCAATCGCCTTCAACAGGCGGTACGCGGTGTCCGGCTTATCAGTGAGCAGCGGCAGTTCCTCGACGATCTTCGCCTTGCTCAAGGCGTAGAAATCGCCTTTGTCCGTCTTGACCAACTTGGCCCAGCTTGGGCACTCGTAGACGAACGCGAATAGCAGCGCCTGCTGGGCATTCAGCCCCCAGTCAAGCGCCTTCGCCTGGTTGATCGTGACGGTGAATTGCATGTCAGTCCCACCCCAGCGGGCCAGGCCGCTTCTTCTCAGCCTTCAGCCCGATCCTGGCCATGGTTTCCAATGCGGACAGGTACTCTGCCGTTACGACTACGGCAGTCTGCGGAACAACACGAAGCCCCAGCATCGCCAGGACTTTCGCCCAGCGCTGGTACTCGCCGTCATTCCAGCGGGAAACCGTCGACTCACTGCAACCCGTTTCCAGGGCAATGCGCTTTTGGCTGACCTGTGCAATCCGCTGCAAGATCAGGGTCTCGATCTCTCGGGCGATATCGCCTTCGCTGAGGCTTAATTGGCTCTCAGACATGATCAGGCTACCCACTGCAACTCAGGCCAGATCACGTCCCAGTCCTCTGGGCGCAGCGACTTACGGGTCAAAAGCCCGTGACTCACGCGCTCAAGGGAAGAGGCCAGCATCGCCGACGCCTGCTTGTTGCCATATGCAATTTGCTTCAGGTAGCCACGGGTCGTGCCGGTTTTCTCAACGTCCGCATCCGAGGCGGTTTTCAGCCACTCCAACAACTTGGTGTGCTTGGTTCGCATCACGAATCTCCTCTGTGATGCGCCAATTCTTACCCATAGGTAAGTACAAAGCAATACCCGCAGGCCATTTACCCACAAGTAACGGGAAAGCATATTTGCTCGATGGATATCAACCTAGTAAGAAAGGCCAACCTTCAGCTTCTCATCGACCGCCAATTCGGCCCTGGTAAGCATGGCGCCAAGGCCGAGTTTGCCAGGCGGCTAGATAAGCAAGCTGACTACATCTCGCGCTGCCTTTATCCGCCTGGCAAGAAGGGCGGAAAAGGGGTGGGTGAGGATTTCGCCAGAGAGATCGAGAAGGAATTTCAGATTCCGCAGTACTCGATGGACAAGCCAGGGCTAGGCCTGGATGAATCAGAAACGATCAACATTGAAGGCCTGCCTGCACCGCTGGCCCAGAAGATCAAAAGCTACCGCAACCTGGTGGACGTGCCTCGCTATGACGTAGAGGGCTCCATGGGCCCAGGCTCGGAGCCGCCTGACATCAACATGGTTGTTGAGCACATGAGCCTAGATGCGAACTGGGTGCGCCAGAACCTGACCTACACCAAGCTGGAGAACCTCAAGCTGATCTCGGGCCGGGGAGACAGCATGGCGCCGACGATCCGCAGCGGGGACGCAGTGCTGGTGGATGCCGGGATTACCTCAGTTGAGGATGACGCCATCTACTTCTTCCTCATGCGCGGGAAGCTCCAGATCAAGCGCATCCAGCGAGGGCTGGACGGCCTGACGATCATCTCGGACAACGGACAGTACCCGCCAATTGAGGTGCCGGGCGAGCGCGAAGATGACATCAAGATCTTGGCCCAGATCATCTACTGGTGGACGGGACGGAGCTTCTAGCCATGCCCCTCAACAAGCCCAACCAAGACCTGCGCCGCGACCTTCAGGGCCTGGCCAGCGACCTCAAATGGTCAGCCGTCGAGCTGATGCGGATCGCGGTTCGCCTGAGCGAAGCCGGAAACGAGCACGACGCCCAGGCAGTGATTAGGATCTGCCAGGTGATGCAGGCTGGGGAGGATCGGCTGGTGGGGTATGGGGATGAGGTGAAGGCGGGCAACATCCGTCGCGCCAAACCCGGCTAGGCGACACGCCGATGATGACGAATGCCTATAGTGATTGAAATGGACGCGTGACTATAATCAGAGCATGAAAGAGTTAACGCTTTATCTCGACGACCTTACCCCGGGCCAGCTGTCAATGAAACGGCTTGCGGAATACTTGCGCGCCTTAGCTGCGCTCTATGGTTGTGAGGATTCCGTTCATTTCGATCGCGTAGAAACCGGATCGGCCCAGCTCAAGTCATTCGTTGAAGAAAAGGCATTCCCACTGATCATGAATCAGGTGCGAGAGGTCTCTGGCGGGCTTGGGAAAAAATCAGCAGTAACAGCCTACAAAACTCTTGCTGGTTATATGGCAGCTGACGGCACCGGTGCATCTATTCGATCCGGCGGCGCCCAGATCTTCCAGTTCCCACGCGTCAAACCGGAGGAACCTCCACTAAGGCTTGTTAAGCCCTCCAGCATCCAGGGTCGGCTTTATAGCGTTGGCGGAAAGGATGAGACAGTGCCAGTAAGGATCGAGGGCTCTGACAACGAGAGCCTTCTTTGCGAGGCTGATGTGGCTGTTGCAGAACGACTTGCGCAGCTGCTTTTCAAGCCCGTGCGTCTGCACGGGAAGGGCGAATGGGTTCGCTCCGAGGGCGGCGCATGGAAGCTCGTGAAGCTGAAAGTCAGCACCTTCGAAAAGCTGGAAGACATTGGCTTCAAGGAAGCTATAGCCCGGCTTAAGGCCGTTGGAGGGGTGGATTGGAACGACATGTCTGACGCCCATACCGGTATTTTGGAAACAAGGGGTTAGGCTTGAAGATCGTCATTGATACAAACGTCCTGGTCCAGATCATGCAGAACGAAGGAGCTAAGGAGCTTCATGATCCAGAGACGGGGCGAGTCGTAGACAATGCATTTATGCGGGCCCAAGCCCTGGTTGAGCGAATCGAGGCGATAAAAGGCGTCGTTGTGCTGCCCGCCCCGGTTTTGTCTGAGTACTTGATCGGCATTCGGCGTGACAGCTATCAGCAGCATCTCGACATCATAAACAGCGTGAAATGTATCGAAGTCTCTCCATTTGATCAGCTGGCTGCTATTGAGTGCGCCATGCTCGTAAACAACCAGGAGATGAAGCAACTCGATCCAGACTCTACGATGGCCAAGCTAAAGTACGACCGACAGATTCTCGCGATCTCAGTGGCAGCCGGCGCCAAAGAAATATGGACGCACGACAAGCAGATCTACAAGAGGGCTGGCACGGTCGGCATTTTGGCCAGATCTCTTGCGAGCATTGAGGCCAACCCCGAGCAGCTGAATTTCCACAGCGAAATTCAGTCTCCCATCGCCTGATACCTATAACGGTCGTGGCTCCTCAATCTGACTCTTGACCAGCCCGCCTCGGCGGGCTTTTTCACGCCTTCACGCTTTTTTCACGCCCTACCCTGCACAGTGAAGAATCATCCGAATCCCTACGTTAGCCCGCATAGCAGTGCGGGCTTTTCTTTGCCTGCGTGATGGCTCATGGCCAGAGTGGTAGGATGGCGCATCAGCAGATCCGCGAAAGGAATCCCATGCCGCTCATCACCTGCCCTGATTGTCAGCGCGAAATTTCAGACTCAGCACCGGCCTGCCCTGGATGCGGCAGGCCAATGGCATTAATGGCCAGCGAGCGACTTGTAGATGCGCCCTATGTTAGGCGATCCCGGTTTTCCTTCTTGGCCCTGATCAGAAGGCTTCTAGTGGTCCTTCTAATAATCGCCGGCATTTGGTACGTCATGACTATGTGGGCGGCAGACAGGAGCCTAAAGGCCACCGGTGAAAAGCTTGGGCGCGAAATGGGAGATGCGGTAGTGGCTGAGCTATCCCGATCAAGCACAGGTTGCAAAAAACACGCTAGGGTCGATTCGGTACAGGTATCAACTGATGGGTTTCTGTCCAAAACAGGATCCGTATCCATCTACATTTCCGGGGCATTTGATCGAGCGGTTTCGCTGGACTACCGAATGGACCTGGCTGGCGAAAAGGTCTACCTAAAGCCGAAGGACCAGCCCGCCCTGATGCTCCTCATCACCCAATTCGCCCTCAGTGGCTGCCAATAAAGCATAGAAATACCACCTACCGAAGCCCGCCTAGCGCGGGCTTTTTTGTGGGCGCGAGAAATTATTTACCCAGGGGTATTGACTGAATGTTTTACCTGCGGGTATCTTTTGTCCATCGAGACGGCAAGCAACACAGCCCCTCGGGAGGCCCTCAAACCTCACCGCTCTTTACACAACCTGACGTGAACCACTCGACGTACCGGCAGCCGCCGGTGGCAACCAAGCTAAACCGTCGACCATGCAGCCTCTGGATAGCTGCCGTGCTTCCACATGCAAGCACGCGAAATCACCCGCCCAAACTGGCAATGCATCGAACACGAAATGTGCGGCGCCGGTGAGAGACGACTCGGTAGCGGTGGGTGGTGGAGAAAAGAGATTTCACTGATGCAGCTTGGCGACAGGCTGCATTGGGAAATCAACCGGAGAACACCTTATGAGTATCCCGCCATTTCTTGAGTCTATAACGGCGCAGCTCTTGGCCTGCGCGGTCGCTGGGGTTGCCCTAGCGGTATCTTGCGGATTGATCATCCTGCTTGGAAAAGCATGGCGCCATGCCTGGGGATGGGTCGACGACAGCGAGCCAGGGCGCAATCCTGTTATTGAGCTGATAGCTCGACTGCGCGGATGGACAGCCTTCGAAACGAAAGGCTCTACAAGCACTTATCTGTGGTGGAAAGACAAAAAAGGGGAGACAAAAACGGACCCCTTTATCGACTTGTTCTTAGTGGTGCTTTTTACGCCTCTGTCGATTTACCTCCTCTTCAAGCTTTATGCGCTGGCCCTATTCGTCGTTTCCCTGTTTGCCATTGCGTTCGTCGCCCGCTTCGCCCGGCGCCACAAGAAGCTGTTCGACAAGCACATCAAAGACCCCGAAGCACACAAATGACCGGCGATTCACTGAAGCACCTGGGCGACCGGGTGCTTTGGGAATCCACTGGAGGAACACGAAATGCCAAATTGGGTAACCAACAAGGTCAAGGCGCCGCAGGAAGTCATTCAGGCGATGGTCAACGAGGAAGGCCGCATCGACTTCGGCAAGATCCTCAAGTTTGAAGGTGAGTTTCCGTGGAATGGCGTCTTCGGTGATGCCGAGACTGCTGCTGAGGCTGTGCTGCGGCTGCCGCTGAGCGATCACCCGCTCGTTGGCGGCCTGCAGCGCGAAAGTCGTAGCCGCTTCGACATCTCCAAGCTGAGCGATGAAAGCTTCGAGCAGTTCGTGCAGATGCTGCGCAACCACCGGAAGACCGGCTTCATGCACAGCATGGACTTCGCCCGATCCGCCTGGGGCACCAAGTGGAACGCTTGCGACCAGAGCATCGAAGAGCCTGGCCAGGCTAAGTTCGACACCGCCTGGTCCTTCCCTGAGCCGGTTTTCCTCAAGCTGAGCCAGTTGTTTCCGGAGGCAACAATCGAGATTGCCTACGCCGATGAAGACATAGGCAGCAACTGCGGCACGGTCACCTTCAAGGGTGGCGAAGCGATCTCCCGTGATGAGTCGGCTGGGTGGAGCGAGATGTCCGAGGCCGACCAGCAGAAATGGCAGGCTTTCGCTTATGAGGTGACGGGACGGGAGCCTGAACCCGACGAAGAATGAACAACCAGCGCCACGTCCGCCTGACGTTAACTGCCCGATGCCCTGCTCCCCATTGCAGGCTGCATCGGTGATGTGACTTGTAGTTTGCCTCGGCGGATCAGGGGCGCCACACCAAGCTGGTGCGGCCAGTCAGGTAGCGCTGCCGAAGCTGGCGTAAGTCTTTGGGGTTCGAATCCCCGCCAAGTCACATCACCGATGCAGAGAAGCGCCCAGCTCCGGGCGCGGTTACCGAAGCACCTGTGGACGTCCCTTCCCTCGCTCTGAGGGTAAACGAATTGCGCCGCTGGATGGGTCCACGCCAAGCCAGCTGCCGGGGTAGCGCCCGGCATCTGCATCTCCTTCCCTTCACTTCGACTGCATTGGCAGGCGCCAGGCCACCTTTCACGGTGGGTTTGGTCACCCGCGCCTGCGCCTGACCAATGCGGTCCTGAGGATCACTAAATGAGCGGAATGAGCATTTCCGGCCAGATCATGATTCAAGAGCCTTTAGCCAGCGGGTTTTCGGCTCAGGTCTACCCAACACGTCTTGATGCGGCCATCCAGCTGCTGCGGGTGATGATTCGCCGCGCCGCTGACGAGCAGCAGGCCATGGATCAAATCGAAAAGGCCGTAGCCGAGCTGATCGGCGAGGAGCGGCACGATTTGGAGATGGAAATGGCAACCGAGCGCCGTCGCCTTGGTGAAGAGCCATGAGCGGCTGGATCAATTGCTCTGAGCGCATGCCTGACCTGCCCAAGGGCGGCGGCAAGGCCTGGGTAATCGCCTACACACCAGCGCGAAAAGCGCAAAGCGCCTTCAACGGCGCCCGCTTCCTCTACTGGAATGGCATCGACTGGCGTTACGGCGATGGCTCGCGCTTCGAGCATCGCGTAACCCACTGGCAGCCACACCTCACTCCACCCACCGAATAACCCACCACCTGGAGGCGACTATGGCCGTCACAGTCGAGACTGCTGCCGTCTTCCGTGGCGGCGGTCGTCGCTGGTTCACGCTGCGCGCCGCCTGTGCTGCTGAGGCCCGGGCGATGCTCAAGAAGCACTGCGATTGCGACTACTGCGATCACGAAGGCTATGGCAGAGAGCACCTCTACTGCCGCCTTCACCACCCCGACCGATACCCGCGAATCATGCAGCGCCTGACGAAAGGCCTCATGCGGCGCTATCGGGCATCCCAACCGTAACTGGAGGCGACCATGGGCGCACTTCGAGCAGCACAATGGCACTACGACAACCAGTTGCCGCCGGCGGTGAGCGAAAGCGCGGCTGAGGAAGCTGAGGCGCGCTGGATCGACGACGGCATTGCCGAGCTGATGGCGCGCCGCGACTTCGTGTTCCAGCGCAACTTCCGGCAGCGGGGCGTGACCTTCGAGCGCTTCGCCATCGCAGTTGACGAGTTCGTGATGGGCCAGCTCGGCCTGTCTGACATCAGCAAGTCGGTGCTGGGCCGCCTGGTCCTGGCCGCGCGCTGCAAGGTCACCAGCGATGCGGCCGCCGCAGCCGACGAGATCCTGAGCGTGGCCAACCCAGAGGTCCAGCTTGAAGAGATCGCCCGGCAGCTACTCACTCCTTTCGCCAAGGAAGCAGTGCTGGCCCAGGCCGAGGACTCGGAATGAATCCTCACAGCGTGGCGGTTCGCGCCATCGAGGCCGCAATCGAGACGATGCTTCTGCCGGGCTCTGGCCCGGTGGAAGACGCGAAGGCTGAGACGATGGTCGTCGCTTACTTCTCCATCCTCGTCATCGACGCCGAGGAATTCAAACACTACTGCGAGCGCATCCGGCGTATTGCCGTTCGGCGCAAGGAGGCTGCATGACTACGCCATTGATCACCACGCTCATCGACGAGCAGATCGCCGAACTGCCAGAGGCTCAGGCCATGCCGTCCGACCGGGTGCTGATGCTGTTCAAGGGGCCGACATTCGCCGCCGCGGTGAATGAGGCGGCGCTGGCCAGCATCGAGAACCCAGAGGCTTGGAAGTGTCGGGCCTGCATCTGCGGCGTGTGGACTGTCGGCTATGAGGTTCGGGCATGAAGGCGCGAATCGAAAAAAAGCTGAGCAAGAAGGTTGCCCGGCTTCATCCGACTATCTACAGACGTGCATGGGTCGACCGGGAATGCTCGGAACTGGCGTATGAGCAGAGAACATGCGTGAGCCACGTTCTGAGCGTAGGCGGCGGCACGGACTACTGGGGTGATGGCTGCGAGGCATACACAGTGTGGAGCGACTGGCGCCTGAACTGGGCCTGGCATGGTCCCTTCGAGGAATACCCCATCGGTCATGACCTGGCCCTTTTCCCCAACACTGAGGGATTCCGTGCAACCTCCCGGAATCTCCTGAAGCTGGCAGCTAAATGCGAGCTAGCCGCATGGGCAGCCAGACCATGAACCGCTACCAGCGGGCCCGCCGCATCGCGGCTTGGCGCGGCTCCTTCTCCATGCTCTTCGCCTGCACCTTCTTCATGCTCGCCAGCGCACTGGCCGGCAGCATCACTTCCTGAATCACGTAGCCGAGCACGGCGGAACCCATGATTGATCAACAGTATCTATCCGCTCGCCTTTCTTACTGCGCAAATACCGGATCCTTCACCTGGCTACCTCGCCCGCTTTGCGACTTTGTGTCTGAGGAGCGAATGAAGGCCTGGAACACCAGATATGCCGGCTCGCGAGCGGGAAAGGTGAACAGCAACGGATATCTGCTCATCCAGATCAACGGAAAGAGCTACAGGGCCCATCGCTTGGCCTGGCTTGCGTCACACGGTGAGTGGCCGACTCAGCATATCGATCACATCAATGGCAACAAGCTGGACAACCGAATCACCAATCTCCGAGATGTCAGCAGTCTCGAGAACAATCGGAACATGCCCCTTTTGGCCAGCAATAAGAGTGGCCGTGTAGGGGTTAGCTGGTACTCAGCCAGGTCCGAGTGGGTGGCGCACATAAAGGTTGATGGCCGGCAAAAGATCCTTGGCCGCTTCAAATCAAAAGACCTCGCCATTGCTGCGAGGGAGGCTGCAGAGCGCGAGCTTGGTTTCCATCCCAACCATGGCCGCCTGCCAGCGGCGTGACCTGGCATTCCCCTATTCAACTGACGGCGCCGGCCTGGCGCGAGGTTTTCTAATGTCCGCAGAACAGAAACTGATCGCGATCGAAGAGATCAGCGAGGCGAACGCCCCGGCCATCTACGTGGCCGGCGGCCTGCAGCAATTCATCGACCTTGTGAAGGGTGAAGTCGAGGGCGAAGTGCCCGACCTGAAAACCCGCAAGGGCCGCGAGCGCATCGCCAGCCTGGCCGCCAAAGTCAGCAAGTCGAAGACCGCTGTCGAGAAGCCTGGCCGCGACTACCTGCGCCGGCTCAAGGAAATGCCGAAGGTCGTTGAGGCCGAGCTGCGCGAGTTCGTGACCAAAATGGACGCGCTACGGGACGAGACGCGCCGGCCGCTCACCGAGTGGGAAGCCGCCGAGGATGCTCGGATCGACCGCCACAACGACCGCCTGAACTGGCTGAAGACTCTGGCCTACGACCTGGGCGAACTGAACTCCCTGCAACTCAAAGGCCTGATTGCCGAAGCCGAAGGCATGCAGCTGGGGGCTCACTGGGAGGAATTCGAGGCAGAAGCGGCCAACACCAAGGATAAGGTGCTGACCACCTTGCGGGCAGCGCTACAGAAACGCGAGCAGTTCGAGGCTGAGCAAGCAGAACTGGCCCGCCTGCGCCGCGAAGCAGAAGAGCGCGCCGAGCAAGATCGCATCCGTCTGGCACAGGAGGCCGCCGTCGAGGCCGAGCGCCAGCGCGTGGCCCAGCAGCAGCAAGCGGAGCGCGAAGCCGCTGCCCGCCGAGAGCAGGAGCTGATTGACCAGGCCGCTGCGCAAGAGCGCGAAGCCGAGAACCAGCGCCTCCAGCTCAAGTTGCAGGCCGAACAAGCAGAGCGCGCCCGAGCTCAGGCCGAGGCCGACCGCCAAGCAGCTCTGCGCCAAGCCGAGGTAGAGCGCCAGGCAGTCGCCCGCCAAGCTGAGGAGGCAGCCGAGAAAGCCCGCCAGGACGAGCGCCGCCGTGCTGATGCTGCTGCCGCCGAGATCCTCCGCCAGCAAGAAGCCCGCGAGCGCGACCAGGCCCACAAGGCAAAGGTCATGGGCGAGGCCAAAACCGCGTTGATGTCACTGAACATCAACGAGGAGCTGGCCAGGGCCATCGTTCTCAAGATCGCCCGCCGCGAAGTCCCGAACATCACCATCAACTTCTGAGGTAGCCGCCATGAGCAGCACCATTATCGTGCCGGAGCAGCGCCGACAGGCAGTGGCTGCGGTAGCGCCCGTCGACAACAGCATCATGGCGGTCATCAGTCGTGCAGCCGCCGATCCAACCTGCGACATCGAGAAGATGGAGCGGCTTCTGGCCATGCATGAACGCATGCAGGCCAAGACAGCTGAGGCAGCCTTCAACGCAGGTATGGCCCAGATGCAGTGCGAGATCCCGACCGTGTTCGAAGCGGCGGTGAATCTGCACACCGGCAACGCCTACGCCACGCTCGACGACATCACCCGAGTCGTCAAGCCGATCATGCAGCGGCACGGGTTCGCGATCACCTTCAAGGTGGAGAACCAGGACAAGTCGATCAGCGTCACCGGCATCCTGATGCACCGCGACGGACACCGCGAGCAGACAACCATGACCTTGCCGGCCGACATCGGCAAAGGCCGGAACGATGTTCAAGCGGTCGGCTCGTCCACCACCTACGGCAAGCGCTACGTGATGTGCGCCTTGCTGAACATCACAACCGGCGACGTCAGGGACGACGACGCGCAATCCTCGGATGGCTCCAATACCGCAGAAGCGCGAGCCCAAGCGGTCACCGACATTCTTGCTCAGGTCGAAGCGGCTGCTAATCCCGACGAGCTCAAGGATGTCTGGCAAGCCTCGCTGAAGGTCCTGCAGGCCAGCGGCGACAAGGCAGGTTACGACACGGTGAAGATCGCCGTGACCAAACGGAAAACAGTACTGGAGGCCAACCCATGATTATCGTCAATTGCACCCAGGGCTCACCCGAGTGGCTGCAGGCCCGCGCCGGCGTGATCACCGCCAGCATGTTCAGCACTGCTCGCTCCAAAGTGAACGGGCTGACCGCGCAGCAGAAAACTTACGTCGAGGCAGTTCTTGCGGGCCACAGCGAAGCCAAGGCGCGTGACTTGGCCGGCTACAAGGCTGCACCGAAAGCAGAGGTAGTCCAGAAGGCACTTGATGGGGAAAAAGTCGGCGAGCCGTCAAATGCCGCGCTCACCTACGCCTTCGAGCTTGCCGTCGAGCGCATCGGCGGCGCTCCGCTCGACGGGGGATTCGAGACTTGGCAGATGCGTCGAGGGCACGAGATGGAGCCCGACGCACGGATGGAGCACGAGCTTCAAACAGGCCTGATCGTTACGCAGGTCGGTCTGGTCAAGACCGATGATGGAGAGTTCGGCGCCAGCGCGGACGGATTCATCGGTGAGGACGGTGGCAGCGAGTACAAGTGCTTCCTGGCGCCGGACAAGCTACGCGCCTTCCACATCGACAACGACGCGAGTGATGTCATCGACCAGGTGCAGGGCTGCATGTGGATCACCGGCCGGAAGTGGTGGCACATCGGGATGTACTGCCCCCTCCTCAAGCCCGTTGGGCGCCAGCTCTGGTGGCGTGAGTTCAAGCGCGATGACGACTACATCGAGCAGCTTGAGCAGGACCTGTGGGAGTTCAAGCTGTTGGTAGATGGCTTTGAAAAGCAGCTTAGGAGCAAAGCAGCATGAGGGGCATCAACAAAGTCATCCTGGTCGGCACCTGCGGCCAGGATCCCGAGGTCCGCTACCTGCCCAACGGCAACGCGGTCACCAACCTGAGCCTGGCCACCAGCGAGGCCTGGACTGATAAGCAGACCGGTCAGAAGATCGAGAAGACCGAGTGGCACCGGGTGGTGCTGTTCGGCAAGGTTGCAGAGATCGCTGGCGAGTATCTGCGCAAGGGATCCCAGTGCTACATCGAAGGCAAGCTCAAGACCCGGGAATGGGAAAAGGACGGCATCAAGCGGTACAGCACTGAGGTGCATGTCGACATCAACGGCACCATGCAGCTGCTGGGCGGCCGGCCTGACAACCAAGGCGGTGGCCAGCAGCAGCAACAGCGGCAGCCTCAACAGCAGCGCCAACAGCGCCAGCAGCCTCGGCAGCAGCACAGCTACAACCAGAACGACAACTACGGACAACAGAGCCAGCAGTCGGCGCCGCCGGATAACTTCGACGACGACATCCCGTTCGCCCCGCTCCACCATCTCGCAGGTGCATAGCCATGCCACTCGCAACCATCCTCGACATGCTCCAGCGCCAAAATGAACTGGAGCATCACCTGCAGCTGCTGTTCAACCGCAGCTGCCAGTGGGGCCGCGCTGAACGTGTGCGCGGCGCCGCCACCATCGAGAACCTGACCCAGCAACTGGTCGAGGTCACCGATCAGCTCGACGCGGCGCGCGCGGCATGAGGCGGATCAACAACCTGGTCCGCCAGCGCCGGCGGCAAGAACAGTTCCACCTGCCGCCCAGCGGCCTATCGGAGCACCGAAATGCAGAAAGCACCCTCTGGAGTCGTAACCCTGCCGGCCTGGATGAATCGGCCGGTCAAGAAACTGTACAACACCCGCAGCGGCGGCCAGTACCGGCCTGATGATGTGGCCATGGCTTTCGCGCTGAGCCTGCGCTTCCACGACAGCGCCGACCACCTGCGCAGGCTGGCCCGGCGCCTGGTGGACAAAGTGTGCCTGGAGCATCAGCCCAACATGAAGCGCCTGGCCCGCGAGCCGGACGACGCCAAGGTGTTCGACGCGGCGCTCAAGATCATCAACCGGGTGTGCGACCTGATGGAGTACGCCCCTGGCACCAGTTTTGTGCGCAATGGAGGCGATGATGGCTCTGACGCAGCAGCAGCGTGACGAGAAGCGCCGCGCCAAGGCCGAGCGCCTGCAGGAAGAAGACCTGCGCTTGAAGGTTCGACCAGGGACTAAGCAGGCCCTGCTGGAGCTGATGGAGTGGGCTGGGATCGAGGAACAGGGCGAGGCGATGACGTTGATGATTCATCACGTCGAAGCGCTCGGGCATCACGCCTTGTTCAGGATCGCGCGCCACGAAATCGAAGCTCACCGATCTGTGGCGCGGACTGAGCCGCTGCGGCTGTCAGCCAGGAAGCGAACCGGCCAGCACCTGCGAGCGATCTGCGGCTGGGCAGACGCCACATACAGCCAGATGGTCGAGGCGCTGATCCACGGCATCCACGCCCTGGGCATGCTGCACGCGGCGAAGTTTCTCGCTCCGCCGCGGCACGAGATCAGCATCTCGCCGCGCCTGGCCCTGGCCTTCGACCGGAAGAGCATGCTGATAATTCAGCAGGACCCGGGCGACGAGGTAATCAGGCCTGTTGCTTGATCAAAGTCCTTTGTTGAGAATGGACCTGGCGAATTCTGCATGCGCGGCCTTCTGCATTTCCAGCCAGTTATCGAAGTCGGTGTTTTCCGATATGAAGGCGTCCCACTCATCGTCAGGGATCGCGGCGAAATCTTCAGCGGAATCGACTTTGAATCCGGATGCTGCGAACAGCGCGGCGAGATCTTCGAACTTGCTGTGGGCAGCTAGGAAAGAAGGATTCATCAAATCCACAAGCTTCACCTGCTTGGTGGCTTGGAGCTCATTCGCATTTTTGATCAGTTTGTCTAAACCGCTTCGGTTGATTTTGACCGACATACCTGACTCCGCTCTTTGATCCGGCCCCATGCCGGTCACCCGTAATACCCCATCCCAAACCAAATTGCCACCATGCCGCATCCGGCCACGGAGGGCGGTGCATGCCCAGGAGATCGACATGAAGGTCGAAACCTCGACAGTAACCAAGCTCGTCATCAGTGACGTTCCGCGCCTTGATCCGATCAGTGTGTTTCTGGAGGACTTCGGTCGTCGCGACTGTCCGACCGAGAAGGATCCGAATTATCAGACAGCTCAGGGAAAGATCACCATTAGCTGCTGGGACAAGAGCTGGAATGCCTACTGGGGTGGCATGGGTCCGCGCACGGTTGCCGAGTTCGTCACCAACTGCAATGCCAGCTACGTGCTGAATTGCCTTGACCGTGGCATCAGTTCGACCAGGTTCAGTGGCAGCGCTCTGGAGGCGCTGGCAAGGAGAACTGTGATTAAAGCGCGTCGCGACCTATCCATGGACAAGGACGAGGCGCGACGTCTGTTCGACCAGGTAGAGATCCTCGGAGGCCTGGAGGTGCCAAACGAGACTTGGCACCACAACGACCTGCTCACCGATATCTTCGGAGAAGAGTGGTGGCACACCCTCCAGGAAGAGGCGGTCGAGGAAAACCACGAATACACCTACCTGCTTCGCATCGTCGAGGCAGTTCAGAAGGCGCTAGCCCAGCCGTTATCCGCGGCTGCCTGACCCCGCGCTGCCCGCCAGCGCCTTCCCCTATTCAACGATAACGCACCAGGCCGCGCAGGCTAGGAGGCTTACCCATGCAAGTCATCTACGCAGGCCTGCGGAACGGCGCCCGCGATCAGGCGATACACGACGCCCTGATATACAAGCGCGTGGCCGAGGTCGCCGAGGAATTCAGGCTCTCGCCGAACACCGTCCGAGCGGCGGCCAAGCGAATCGACAAGATCGAGGTTTTCGACCTCCAGCTCACAGGGGGGGGGTAAGCCGATGCTGATCGGTAAGGTGGCGTCGAGTTGCTTCCGCAAGGCAGCACTTGGCGCATACCGGAACTACCGCGGCACATTCCAGAACTTGGACTTGCCCTGCTGGGTGATCACCGATGGCACCCAGAAGATCGAGGTCGTCGAGCTGCGCAAGATCGACTCCGGCGAAATCACCCTTTGACCAGTCACGCCACCCCGGCGAGGTATCCCATGCCCACAGAAAACCGATCCAGCAACACAGAGATGGTCAGCGAAAGCGAAATGACCGAGTGCCAGTTCCACAACAACTGCGGCGGCTGGTGCGAGACGCGCCGCGAGCTGGAACACAACCTGTGCGAGCACTGCCTTGAATCGCATGACGAAGAAATGGCCGAGCAAGCGCCAGCCCCACAGCCCCACCCCGAGCCAATTGCCTGGATGGTTGGTACTGCCTTCTGGTGGACCAAAGAAGAGGCAGAGAGGGATGCGGCGGAGACTGGGCTGCCGATTGTTGGGCTGGGGCCGATGGCCGGCTCTGCGCCAGCCCAGGAGCACCAGGGCGAGCCAGTTGCAGCGGATGGCGCTACCTTCATGGGCGAACCCAATTTCCAACACTCAATTGAGTGGTACCGGGAGGGCATATCCAAGCACTGGAAGAAGATCTGCGATCTGCGTGCTGAGGTTGAGCGGCTGCGCGCTGCCTTGAAGTTCTACGCTGACCGGGAGCACTACCACTTCGAAAGCGGGAATTGGGACACAGTGAGCGGCGAGCCGCTGAACATTCTCTGGTGTGGTGAGGAACCGGATTTCATCGAAGATGGCACCGTTGCCCGTGCTGCTCTGGAGCGCCAGTCATGAACGCTATCAGCGCTGAACGCTGGGAGCCAATACCAGGCTTCCCAGGTTATGAGGCCAGCAGCCTCGGTCGCATTCGATCATTCATTCGTGCGCGGATTGTTGCTGGGGTTAAGCAGCCGCGAATCCTCAAGCAGAAGCCAAACAAAGATGGATACCTCCTCGTATGCGTGACTCGAAAGCAGCGAACAGTTCATCGGCTGGTGGCTTGTGCCTTTCTTGGCGAGTCTGACCTTCCTCAGGTTAATCACCTCAATGGGGTCAAGTCGGACAACCGCATCGAGAACCTTGAGTGGTGCACGATATCTGAAAACGTCAGGCACGCGATTGAAACGGGATTGAGGGTTTACGGCACCGGCCTGCAGAGCCGAACCCACAAGGGCTGGGTTCAGGCAGAGCGCGGCGGCTTCGGTCTCATGCTGCGCGGGCATCGAGACCTGATCGCCATCGGCATGAACCCTTCTGTTGTCACATCCTGCCTGAAGGGTCGGCGGCGAACTCACAAGGGCTTCACCTTCTCCCGCATCAACACCCAGCTGTAGCCCCTGTCCCCTCTATTTCGAGCAGGCGACTTTATCGAATTTCGGCTGGGTATCGGTGGCGATCCGGCGAGCCCGCCCCACTCCCCAGGCCAGCGCCCTGGTCATTGACTCGCCAGGTCGGGAATCGAAAGCTTCTTCGTGGATCGCCAACCCGTTTGGCGAATACACGCCGATGAACATCTGCGTCGTACCCGTCCGCGACAATCGCACCTGAACATCAATGACCGTTCCATCCTTGAGTTCTTCGTCATGAGTTCGGTGGTGAAGCGTTGGATCAGCCCACTCCCAGAAAACTTCACCGCGAATCCTCATGTCGGCCTCCTACGATTTTAGTTGTATGCCACGGGTGAACTCTCACCATAGCCAAAGCGAGGCGAGACGCAATCTCGGTATCGCAGCTTGATAACTGAATCGGACCGCCGGCCGATTTTCTTGTACCGAACCCAACCACATGTACAACTTACTGCCGCGATATGGCGGCCAAGGACGAAGTCATGCCTGAAGAAAAGCAACTGATCCAGCCGCTGCAGGTTGAGCGCGACGAATACGGCTTCTGGACCCACCCGGCCTGGCCGGACGACGGCGACGAATGCGCGCTTCCGTTCAGCTGGTTCGGCGACCACGGCCTGGAGTACTGCGTGGTCGAGATGGAAAACGACGGCCCGGAAGAACTGAATGCGGAATGGCTCGACGCCGGCGGCGACTATGACTGCACGCCCTGGCAGCCAAGCAAGCCGGTCGGTGATGGCTGGTTCACCTTCTCGATCCACGACACCGAAGACGGCCCTGTTTGCGTGTGGGTCCGCCACAAGGTGGCGGCATGACCCGCCTCGCCCTCTGCCTCCTGCTGCTGGCCACCGGCGCCAGCGCAGCACCTCACCCCCAAGAGAACATCATCGGCGTGCAGCACGACAGCCAGCGCGGCGTCACCTGCTACCTGCTGAATGGGGTCGGCATCAGCTGCATCCCCGACAGCCAGCTGCAGGCTGGCAACGAGCGCCAGCTCTCCCCGCACGAAACCCAACCCGAACCTACACCCGCTCTGGCGCCTGGGCGCTGGATTGATGAGAGGTATGAGCTGTGAGCGAACTTGAAGAGCTGCTGCTGGCTGCCAAAGCCGCCGGGCTTGAAGTTGAACCCTGCACCTGCCGCGATCCGAAATGGCCTCTGCGCATCAAGGGCCAGTCGGGCACGCGGGCGCACTGGAATCCCAACATCAACGACGGCGACGCATTCAAGCTGGCCATTGACCTGGGCATTCAGATCCACATTGAAGGGTCTGGCGAGTCTGAGTCCGTCTGGGCTGATGACACCATGGTCTGGGTGGACAGCGAATATGCCCAAGGCGATCGCCGAAAGGCGGCACGCACTGCCATCGTCAGCGTTGCGGCTCAGCGCGGAGAGCAAATGCCATGACCGACCTGATCGAAGTGAGGGTATCCACCCTCCTCGGCGCACCGCTTGACTAGGCCGTGGCGCAAGTTGAGGGAATCGAGACGAGCTGGCGGTATGGCCGGGAGTTGGTGAAAGTTCACGATCGCGGTGGCATCAAGCTGGTCGAAAGCATCCGCTCGATTTACTCGCCATCGATAGATTGGAGCCAGGGCGGTCCGCTAGTAGACAAGCATCACGGCGGACTCCACTACGAGGCCCATATGGCTGATGCAAACTTTCGCTACAGCTCTGGCCCGGGCAGGACCGGATTCTGGTGCTACGGCCCGACCGCGCTAATTTCCTTCTGCCGGGGACTGGTCAAAGCCAAGCTCGGCGATATCGTCCAGGTGCCCAAGGAGCTGATCAATGAGCACTGAAATAACCAACGTGCAGGGGCTGATGAAGGCCTGCCAGCGCGGTGTGGCTGGAAAAGGGGCGGCGATCGAGGAAGCCAACAACCTGCTTGCCGAGTGCTACGGCCTGCTGGGCAAGCTCGCCGCCCAGAACGAGGCGCTGCGCAAGGACCGCGATAGCTTGCGCGAAGACCGAGACAGCCTGCTCGAGGCCGGAGGACACCTTCTATGATCGCCCTCGCCTACATGGCCTACCTGATCTATCGAGGTCCGCAGTGAACAACCACCAGTACCAGCCATTCTCTGCTCGAGGCTTCGGTAGCTGGCACACCTGCAGCATCTGCGGAACGTCCAAGCACAGCGGCTTCTACTGGCTTGGCGGCTACAAGAGCAAGACAGAGCCACCCTGCATAGCCTGGAAGATCGACCCAGAGTGGAAGGCCCAGGCCATCCCAGCGCCCATCACTGAAGCCTAAATCCTACCCAACTACTCAAGCCCGCCGACATGCGCGGGCGAGGATCCTGCATGCTCGAAAATATCGAGGTGATGCGCATCAAGCGCTTCGCCGCAAACACGGCTGGCCGCGATTTCGCGGTCGGCGACATTCACGGGCACTTCACCCGGCTGAAGGCTGCCCTGGATGCAGCCGGCTTCGATACAGCAGTTGACCGGCTGTTCAGCGTCGGTGACCTGGTGGATCGCGGGCCTGAGTGCCGCGACGTGCTCACCTGGCTGGCCAAGCCATGGTTCCATGCCGTGCGCGGCAACCACGACGACTACGTCTGCCGGTTCGACACCTGCGACGTGGACAACTGGGTCTACAACGGCGGAGCCTGGTTTGCCGGCCTGGCCTGGGATGAGCAACGTGAGTTCGCCGCCCAGTTCCGCGAGCTGCCGATCGCCATCGAGGTAGAGACGCCCGGCGGCCTGGTCGGTGTCGTGCACGCCGACTGCCCATTCCCGTCATGGGATGAGCTGCGGGCCGCACTTGAGGCGCCGGAAACCGCCAAGCAGCTGAAGCTGACCCAGAACACCTGCATGTGGTCGCGCAGCCGGATCGAACTTGGCGAGACCGAAGGCGTTGCGGGCGTCCTGGCGCTGGTGGTGGGCCACACCCCGCTGCACAAGCCGGCGGCGCTCGGCAACGTCATCCATATCGACACCATGGGCTGGAGGCCGCAGGACGGCGGGTATTTCACCCTGCTGAACCTGGCCACGCTCGAAACCATCCCGCCCACACCCGCCAAGCTCAGCTGGGACTGAGCCAGGAGGAATCCATGAACCTGATCGACTGCTACGTGACGAAGATCCTCGGCGAGCCGTACCGCAAGTTCGGCGCCTGGTGGGTATCCGTGGAATACACGGCCGAGGGCTGGCCTGGAACCAAAGAACTCATGTTCCGTACCGAGGAAGCCGCACGGGCGGCGCAGGTCGGATATCACTTCACGGCCTGAGGAGGCCCACATGGCAAACGCCACCGCTGCAGTGCAGCCAGGCTTATTGCCGAGAATCATCCGGGCCGGTGATGCGCCCGGATATCTCGGCATGTGCAGAGACGAATTCAAGAACACCGTCCGCCCATTCGTGCGCGAATTTCCGATTGGAAAGCAAGGCATTGGGTTTGATCGACTTGAGCTGGATGCCTGGGTCGACGCGTACATCGAGGCGATGGCCGTTGAAAAGGCCGCCGATCAAGACAACAATCGGCCTCGCAGCGAGAGTCTGGCCGTGACCTCCAAGGAGAATCCATGGCCAAAAAGGCAATCACAGGCCTCCAGAAAATGCCGAGCGGCATCTGGAAAATCGACAAAATCTACAGGGGAGAGCGAATTCAAGAAAGCACTGGCACTTGTGACCGGGAAGAAGCAGAGCAATACCTGATCCATTTACTAGAGAAGATGCGCCTGCGCAAAGTCTACGGTGTGCGCGAGGTCAAGACGTTCAGCGCCGCAGCGGCCAAATACTTGGTCGAGCACAAGGATCAGCCCTCATTCAGGATCACTGCGCTGTACCTGAACCAGCTGGACGACTATATCGGCCATCTGCCGCTGACGCATATCGATGATGAGGCCCTGGCTCCGTTCATTCGCGACAGGAAGGCCGATGTAGTGCTACCGGATGGGAAGGTGAAAAAGGGAGTGAGCAACAGGACAGTTAACATCGCAATCGAACGAGCGGTCCGTGTTCTATCGCTGGCGTGCAGGAAATGGCGGGACGAGGAGCGCCGGCCGTGGCTGGACAGCGTGCCGCTGCTAACCAAGCTGGAAGAGAAGAAGGCGAGCCGAAAGCCCTATCCCATGTCATGGGAGGAGCAATCGGTTCTCTTCGGGGAATTGCCAGACCATTTGCAGCGGATGGCCCTGTTCAAGGTAAACACGGGCTGCCGCGAGCAGGAGGTCTGCAAACTGAGGTGGGATTGGGAGATCTCTGTGCCAGAGCTTGGCACCAGCGTGTTTCTCATACCGGCCGAGTTCGGCGGCAGGCATGAGAACTCTGGGGTCAAGAACCGGGACGAGCGTCTGGTGGTGCTGAACGATGTGGCCAGATCGATCATAGAGAAGCAGCGCGGTCTTTCGCGGGAATGGGTGTTCCCCTACAACGGCACCGCGATGCACCGGATGAACGATTCGGCCTGGAAGAAAGCGCGGGTGCGCGCGGCAAAGCTCTGGCAGGAGCAGCATCTACGGCCGGCACATCCTGGGTTCGCTTCTATCAGGATTCACGACCTTAAGCATACCTTCGGCAGGCGCCTGAAGGCAGCCGGTGTTTCAGAAGAAGATCGCAAGTCGCTTCTGGGTCACAAGAACGGCAGCGTGACCAGTCACTACTCCGGCGCGGAGCTCGGTCAGCTGATAGAAGCAGCAAACAAGGTGTCGGCCACCGACTCGCGGGGACCGGTACTGACAATTTTGAAGAGGAGGATCGGATGAGGAAAAAGGCGAAGTCACTCGAAAAGTCACTAGCCCCAGAAACAACGAAGCCACCCGAAGGTGGCTAAGTTGTTGAATATATTGGTCGGGACGGAGTGATTCGAACACTCGACCCCTTGCACCCCATGCAAGTGCGCTACCGGGCTGCGCTACGCCCCGACTGGGCTTTGAAGCATGTTCTCAATCTTGCCGAGAACGTTGAAGAATGTACCCTAACCCTCTGATAAATGAAAGCTTTTTCTCAAAAAATTTTCCACTCATCAGAAACCCAGCTTACTTCTTCAAAACCACCAACACATCCTCCAACTCAACAATCATCTGCCGAATCAGCTGCTTGTACTGGCTGGATTCATCTTTAGCCTCATCACTGGAGAGCCTCAACCGCGCCCCGCCAATGGTGAACCCCTGGTCATACAGCAGCGCACGAATCTGGCGGATCATCAGCACATCCTGGCGCTGGTAATACCGCCGGTTCCCCCGCCGCTTCACAGGGTTCAGCTGGTCGAACTCCTGCTCCCAATACCGCAGCACGTGTGGCTTTACGGCACACAACTCGCTCACTTCACCAATGGTGAAGTAGCGTTTGCCCGGTATGGGGGGCAGTTCGTCGTTATGGCTTGGTTCCAGCATAGGCCTCAACCCGGGCCTTCAACTTCTGCCCTGGACGAAAGGTGACGACGCGCCGTGCGGTGATCGGGATCTCTTCCCCTGTCTTGGGGTTACGGCCCGGCCGCTGGCGTTTGTCGCGAAGGTCGAAGTTGCCGAAACCGGACAGCTTGACCTGCTCGTTCTCTTCAAGTGCGTGCCGAATTTCTTCGAAAAACAGCTCGACCAGCTCCTTGGCCTCACGCTTGTTAAGCCCCAGCTCCTCGTACAGCCTTTCGGCCATCTCAGCTTTCGTCAGAGCACCCATGCCGTTATTTCCTTAACGTGGTGTTCAACCTTTGTTCGAGCGAGGTGAGGATGTTTTGCAGGGTAGTGTTCACCTCATCGTCGTTAAGAGTGCGCGATGGATGCTGCCAGGTCAAGCCGACGGCAAGGCTTTTTCTATCAGGATCAATGCCTTTACCTTGGTACACATCAAACAGCCTGAGGTCTGTGAGCCATTCGCCTGCATTGTCACGAATTAATTCAAGCACCGCGCTAGAAGCTACATCACGTCCTGCGATCAAAGCCAGGTCGCGACGGGTTTCCGGGAACTTGGACAGTTCGCTGAATTTCGGCAGGCGGCCTTCGACCACGTCGCCCAGCACCAGCTCGAACAGGAACACCGGGCGGTCCAGGCCCAGGGCTTTGGCCAGCTCCGGGTGGATGGCGCCGAGGTAGCCGACCAGCTTGCCGTCACGCTCGATGACAGCGGTCTGGCCTGGGTGCAGGGCTGGGTGTTTGCCGGCGCTGAAGGTGAAGTCGCTCAGGGCGCCGGAGTAACCCAGCAGGGCTTCCACGTCGGCTTTCACGTCGAAGAAGTCGACGCCGTCGCGGCCGTTGGCCCAGCCTTCTGGCAGGCGGCTGCCGGTGATGACGCCGGCAATCATTGGCTGCTGCTGCAGATCACCCAGTTGGCCGACAAAACGCAGGCCGCTTTCGAACAGGCGCACGCGGTCTTGCTGGCGGTTCAGGTTGTGCTGCAGAGCCTTGACCAGGCCCGGCCACAGCGAGGCGCGCATGGCGGCCATGTCGCTGGAGATGGGGTTGGCCAGCAGCAGCGGCTCTACGCCCGGGCTGAACAGTTCGAACAGTTTCGGGTCGATGAAGCTGTAGGTGATGGCTTCCTGGTAGCCGCGGGCAACCAGCAGGCGGCGCAGGGTCGGCAGGTCACCGCGGGTTTCTGGCTTGCCCTGTGGGGCCAGGCGGGCTTGCGGGTAACGAACCGGCAGGTTGTTGTAGCCGTACAGGCGGGCCAGCTCTTCGATCAGGTCCACTTCCAGGCTGATGTCGAAGCGGTGGCTTGGTACGCTGACGGTCCACTGCCCTTCCCCGCTCTTGGTCGTGGTCAGCTCGAGGGCGTTGAGCAACTGCTCGACCTGGGCTGGGTCCATTTCCATGCCAAGCATCTGGGTGATGCGTTCGGCGCGCAGGGTGACCGGGGCTACTTGTGGCAGGTGCTGTTCGCTGACCGCTTCGACCACAGGGCCGGCTTCGCCGCCAACGATGTCCAGCAGCAACTGGGTGGCGCGCTCCATGGCTTCGCGGGCCAGTTGCGAGTCGACGCCGCGCTCGTAGCGGTGCGATGCATCGGTGTGCAGGCCGTAGGAACGGGCTTTACCGGCGACGGAAATCGGCTCGAAGAAGGCGCTTTCCAGGAACAGGTCGCGGGTTTTTTCGGTGTTCACACCACTGTGCTCGCCACCCATGACGCCGGCGATGGCCAAGGCGCGGGTGTGGTCGGCGATGACCAGGGTGTCGGCGCGCAGGGCCACTTCCTGGCCGTCGAGCAGGACGAGCTTTTCGCCCTCTTCGGCCATGCGCACGCGGATGCCGCCGTTGATTTCTGCCAGGTCGAAGGCGTGCATCGGCTGGCCGAGTTCGAGCATCACGTAGTTGGTGATGTCGACGGCGGCGTCGATGCTGCGAACGTCGCTGCGGCGCAGGCGCTCGACCATCCACAGTGGGGTTGGCTTGCTCAGGTCGACGTTACGGATAACGCGGCCCAGGTAGCGCGGGCAGGCAGCCGGGGCGCTGACTTCGACCGGGCGCACTTCGTCATGGGCGGCCGCTACGGCTGGCACCACCGGGCGGGTGACCGGGGTGTCGTACAGGGCGCTGACGTCGCGGGCCAGGCCGGCGATGGACAGGCAGTCGCCGCGGTTCGGGGTCAGGCCGATTTCGATGCTGGCATCATCCAGGCTCAGGTACGTGCGAATGTCTTCGCCAACCGGAGCGTCGGCAGCCAGCTCCAGCAGGCCGTCGTTTTCTTCGCTGATCTGCAGCTCGGCAGCCGAGCACAGCATGCCGAAGGACTCGACACCGCGCAGCTTGGCCTTCTTGATCTTGAAGTCGCCTGGCAGTTCGGCACCGATCATGGCGAACGGGATCTTGATGCCTGGGCGGGCGTTAGGGGCGCCGCACACAACCTGGAAGGTTTCCTGGCCGCTGCTTACCTGGCACACGCGCAGCTTGTCGGCGTCCGGGTGTTGTTCGGTGGCGAGAATTTCGCCCACGACGATGCCGCTGAACTGGCCGGCAGCGGGGGTAACACTGTCAACTTCGAGGCCGGCCATGGACAGGCGGGCGACCAGTTCGTCACGGGAGACTTGCGGGTTGACCCAACCGCGCAGCCACTGTTCACTGAATTTCATGCTGTTCTCCTGAAAGTTGCGTCGATTGGGCCTAGCGGAATTGGGCTAGGAACCGCAGGTCGTTGTCGAAGAACAGACGCAAATCGTTGACGCCATAGCGCAGCATGGCCAGGCGCTCGGCACCCATGCCGAAGGCGAAGCCCTGGAACTCTTCTGGGTCGATGCCGGACATGCGCAACACATTCGGGTGCACCATGCCGCAGCCCATCACTTCCAGCCAGCCGGTTTGCTTGCACACGCGGCAGCCGTTGCCGGAACACATCACGCACTGAATGTCGACTTCTGCAGACGGCTCGGTGAAGGGGAAGAACGATGGGCGGAAACGGACCGCCAGTTCTTTCTCGAAGAATACGCGCAGGAATTCTTCGATGGTGCCCTTGAGGTCGGCGAAGTTGATATCGCGATCGATCAGCAGGCCTTCGACCTGGTGGAACATCGGCGAGTGGGTGATATCCGAGTCGCAGCGGTATACGCGGCCCGGGCACACAATGCGAATGGGCGGCTGGGTGGACTCCATGGTCCGCACCTGCACCGGCGAGGTGTGGGTGCGCAGCAGCATGTTGGCATTGAAGTAGAAGGTGTCGTGCATCGCCCGCGCCGGGTGGTGGCCAGGGATGTTGAGCGCTTCGAAGTTGTGGTAGTCGTCTTCCACTTCTGGGCCTTCGGCAATGCCGTAGCCAATGTGGGTGAAGAACTGCTCGATGCGCTCGAGTGTACGGGTGATCGGGTGCAGGCCACCGGTGGCCTGGCCGCGACCTGGCAGGGTGACGTCAATGCATTCGGCAGCCAGGCGAGCGCTGAGCTCGGCTTCTTCAAAGGCAGCCTTGCGGGCATTGAGCACAACGGTGACGCGCTCTTTGGCGTCGTTGATCAGCGCGCCGACTTTCGGCCGCTCTTCGGCTGGCAGGTTGCCCAGGGTCTTCATCACCTGGGTCAGCTCGCCCTTCTTGCCGAGATAATTAACCCGGATCTGTTCCAGGGCGTTGATGTCTTCAGCGCGTTCCACGGCCTCTAGGGCTTGGGAGACCAGCGCATCCAGGTTTTCCATGTACAGACTCCAGATACGAAAATAGGGGAAGAGCTTTGAAGGCTCTTCCCCTATCGATGACGTTCAATGCCCGGCAGCGCTAGCACCGCCGGGTGATTGTCGCGGGTACTTAAGCCAGAACGGCTTTAGCTTTCTCGACAATCGCAGCAAACGCCGCTTTTTCGTTCACTGCCAGATCAGCCAGAACCTTACGGTCGATTTCGATCGAAGCCTTTTTCAGGCCAGCAATCAGACGGCTGTAGGACAGACCGTTGGTGCGGGCACCGGCGTTGATACGAGCGATCCACAGTGCGCGGAACTGACGCTTCTTCTGGCGACGGTCGCGGTAGGCGTATTGGCCTGCCTTGATGACCGCTTGCTTGGCTACACGGAATACGCGCGAACGTGCACCGTAGTAACCTTTAGCCAGTTTCAGAATTTTTTTGTGACGCTTACGAGCGATAACGCCGCGCTTAACACGAGCCATGAGTAACTTCCTCTATCTTAACCAGAATTAACGAACGCGCAGCATGCGCTCGACTTTTGCGACGTCGGACGGGTGCAGCAAGCTGGCACCGCGCAGTTGACGCTTACGCTTGGTCGACATTTTGGTCAGGATGTGGCTCTTGAAAGCGTGCTTGTGCTTGAAGCCCGAAGCTGTCTTCAGGAAGCGCTTCGCAGCACCGCTCTTGGTTTTCATTTTTGGCATGTTGGAACTCCGCATTCGATAAAATTACACATAATCATCAGGCCTGCCGTGCCCGGGAGATTACTTCTTTTTCTTGGGGGCGATGACCATCATAAGCTGGCGTCCTTCCATCTTCGGATGCTGCTCAACGGTGCCGTATTCGGCGAGGTCGGCTTCGACCCGCTTCAACAGCTCCATGCCCAGCTCCTGGTGGGCCATCTCACGACCACGGAATCTCAGAGAGATCTTGGCCTTGTCCCCATCGGTAAGGAAACGTACCAGGTTGCGTAGTTTTACCTGGTAATCCCCATCCTCCGTCCCTGGACGAAACTTGATTTCTTTGATCTGGATCTGTTTCTGGTTTTTCTTGGCTTCGTTAGCCTGCTTCTTCTTCTCGAAGAGGTGCTTACCGTAGTCCATGACCTTGCAGACGGGTGGTACCGCGTCTGCAGAGATTTCTACCAGGTCCAGCTTCGCTTCATCAGCGATACGCAGCGCTTCATCAATCGAGACGATGCCAACCTGCTCGCCGTCTGCGCCAATTAACCGAACCTCGCGGGCCGAGATATTCTCGTTGATCGGGGCCTTCGGTACAGCACGCTTATCGTTTCTCATTTCACGCTTAATAGTCATTACTCCGATTCTTGGCGACCACGCCGGGAAACCGCTTGTGTCAGCAACTCAACGAATTGGGCGACGGGCATGGAGCCCAGGTCTGCGCCTTCGCGAGTACGCACAGCGACGGTTTGCGTTTCGACTTCGCGGTCCCCTATAACCAAAAGGTACGGGACCTTGAGCAAAGTATGCTCGCGGATTTTAAAGCCGATCTTCTCATTTCTCAAGTCCGACTTGGCACGGAAACCGCTTCCGTTCAGAGATTTCTCAACCTCGAGGGCGAAATCGGCCTGCTTGTCGGTGATATTCATGATCACCGCCTGAGTTGGGGCCAGCCACGCCGGGAACACGCCCGCGTAGTGCTCGATCAGCATGCCGATGAAGCGCTCGAACGAACCGAGGATGGCGCGGTGCAGCATGACCGGGCGAACTCGGCTGTTATCTTCGGCGATATAGCTGGCATCCAGACGCTCTGGCAGGTTCGGGTCGTACTGCAGGGTACCGCACTGCCAGTTACGGCCGAGGCAGTCGCGCAGGGTAAACTCGATTTTCGGGCCGTAGAAGGCACCCTCGCCCGGCTGGTATTCCCACTCAAGGCCGGATTCGTTCAGGGCGTCGGCCAGCGCTGTTTCAGCACGATCCCACAGCTCTTCGGAACCGACACGCTTGGCCGGACGAGTGGACAGTTTCATGGCGATGTCGCTGAAACCGAAGTCCTTGTACACGTCCAGGGTCAGCTTGATGAAGTCGGCGGCCTCTTTCTTCACCTGATCTTCGGTGCAGAAAATGTGCGCATCGTCCTGTACGAAGCCACGCACGCGCATGATGCCGTGCAGGGCGCCGGACGGCTCGTTACGGTGGCAGGCACCGAACTCGGCGAGACGCAGCGGCAGGTCGCGGTAGCTTTTCAGGCCCTGGTTGAACACCTGCACGTGGCACGGGCAGTTCATCGGTTTTACCGCGTAGTCACGGCTTTCCGACGAAGTGGTGAACATGTTTTCGGCATAGTTGGACCAGTGGCCGGAACGCTCCCACAGGATGCGGTCGACAACCTGCGGGGTCTTGATTTCCTGGTAGCCGTTTTCGCGCTGCACGCCACGCATGTACTGCTCGAGTACCTGGTAGACGGTCCAGCCGTTGGCGTGCCAGAACACCATGCCCGGGGCTTCTTCCTGCAGGTGGAACAGGTCGAGCTGCTTGCCGATCTTGCGGTGGTCGCGTTTTTCGGCTTCTTCGATGCGCTGGATGTACGCAGCCAGCTGCTTCTTGTCAGCCCAGGCCGTGCCGTACACGCGCTGAAGCTGCTCGTTCTTGGCATCGCCACGCCAGTAGGCGCCGGACAGCTTGGTCAGCTTGAATGCCTTGAGGAAGCGGGTGTTCGGCACGTGCGGGCCACGGCACATGTCGACGTATTCTTCGTGGTAGTACAGGCCCATGGCCTGTTCATCCGGCATGTCTTCGACCAGACGCAGCTTGTAGTCTTCGCCACGGGCCTTGAACACATCGATGACTTCGGCGCGCGGGGTCATTTTCTTGACCACGTCGTAGTCTTTTTCAATCAGCTCCATCATGCGCTTTTCGATGGCGGCCATGTCTTCTGGGGTGAAGGGGCGCTCGTAGGCGATGTCGTAATAGAAGCCTTCGTCAATGACCGGGCCGATCACCATCTTGGCGGTCGGGTACAGCTGCTTCACGGCGTGGCCAACCAAGTGGGCGCACGAGTGACGAATGATCTCCAGTCCCTCTTCATCTTTAGGGGTGATGATCTGCAGGGTGGCGTCGTTGCTGATCAGGTCACACGCATCGACCAGCTTGCCGTCGACCTTGCCGGCAACGGTGGCCTTGGCCAGGCCAGCGCCGATGGAAGCGGCTACTTCGGCTACGGATACGGCGTGATCGAACGAACGTTGACTGCCATCGGGAAGAGTAATAACGGGCATGGCGCCTCCTCTCCTAGTGGTGACCCCTACCAAAGGTCACGTGGGTTGGGATGAGCCAGTACAAGATCCGACCTGCCTTCCGGTAAAAGGAAGCCTGCCCCACAGTGGCAGAAGCCTTTCGGCTTGTCAGGGACGAACCAGAGTGACTGGAAAGAAAAAAGATAGCTGCAGCCGGCAACAGCGCGACTGCAAGCCGAGCATGCTAGCACGCGGGTTGCACCCCAGGCAGAAATATTTGGAAATTGCACCGCAGCGGTGAACTAACGCGGAAAAATACCGCTCAGACTTTGGGAAGCAACCTACTCTTGATGAGACCTTAACCCAAGGAGTAACTGGTGATGCGAGTTCCGTCTCTTCTGGCCCTGGCGGCCGCTGGCGCCCTGCTGCTGCCCGTGGCTGCGAACGCCGGCAACTTCCCAGCCGGGAAGGAGGCCGCCTACATGACCCAGTGCACGCAAGTGGCCAGCGGCCAGGGCGTTGACGCTGCCACCGCGAAAAAACACTGCGACTGCGGCGCGCAAGCCATCAAAAAGAATTTCACCGACGCCGAGATTGCCGACCTCGACAGCAAGGACGGCGTTGACGCCAAACTGATGCAGAAGGCGCAGTCGGTGGTGAAACAGGCCTGCGCACCGAAGAGCTGAAACCTTAAAGCCGGTGATGGCCAGCCATTCTTTGAGCTGGATCAATATCCTGCGAAGGTAAAAGGCGCTAGATGCGCAGAATTAGACTATGATGTATCCCGTGCTCCGTAGCCTCGGCCGCATTGCACCACTGAAAAAACTAAATGTTCTGGAGATTCACCCATGTCCAATCGCCAACAAGGCACCGTCAAATGGTTCAATGATGAGAAAGGCTACGGCTTCATCACCCCAGCAGGCGGCGGCGACGACCTGTTCGTACACTTCAAAGCCATCGAATCTGACGGCTTCAAGAGCCTGAAAGAAGGCCAGACTGTTTCCTTCGTCGCCGAGCGCGGCCAGAAGGGCATGCAGGCTGCACAGGTTCGTCCGGAGTAATTCGGATAGCTGTAAAAAAACCCGCCCTTGTGGCGGGTTTTTTTATGGGTGATGCATCATCTGAAGGGGCGGGATTGCCTGCGAAACCGACTGTAGGGTGAATGGCACGGGCTTTGCCCGTGTTCGCGGGTGAACCCGCTCCTACAAGGCGACCGCGCAGGCTTTTCACATTTTGCGCAAGGCAGTTGCCCCCGCGTGCATCAACCGCAGTTGACGCGGGTTACCCTGCCCTGCTCGTCCACGTTCAGGTTCAGGCGCTCGGAGCGGTACTCCAGGGTGACCACGTCGTGCGGCTTGAGAATGCGCGCCATCTGCGAGCCGCTGGCCTTGCGTGCCTGCTCCAGCAATTCGGCGCTGGCCTGCTTGCCCATGGCAAAGTCGGCACCACTGGCTTCGCAGCGGCCATCGTTGCCCGCTGACGCGGCCGGCGCACCACCGCCATCAGCATTGCCACCAGTGCTGCAACCCGCCAGGACAGCAGCCACAGCCAGAGTTGCCAGGTAAGCACGGGTACGGAACATGAAGCCTCCTAAATCGGTCCGGGAACTGCCTGATCCGACAGCTCCGCTCATCATTTGTTGCAAAACCGGTCAAGTCTGCCTGAACTGCAGCAGCGAGGCGAAAAGCAATCGTGACCGGATTTTGCACAACGTACTGTGTTTGCCATATGCTTAGCCCGCACGGTCACCGGCGCAAAGCCATGATTTGCTGCAAGAAGTGGAGCGCATCCCGCCTCCATCGAACACCAGGGTCAGGTGTTCCTCCTTCGTTCCGGGCCCCTAGCGAGAGCTTTTCATGAGCACCCACAGCATCGATGCCGACATCAAGGTCAAATGGGCCGAGGGCCAGAGCGCGTACAGCCCTGGCACACCGGAAGAGTTGCTGCTGATCGCCATCGACCTGTTGGTGCGCGACAACGGTGCCGAGGCGGCACGCAGCTTCATCGACCAGGTGTTCGAGCGCTACGCGCCGCACGCGGCTATTCCAATCGCGCCAGACGGGCACTGAGCAGGTCGAACAGCCCCTGGGCATCACCCTGCTCCACCCACAGCACATTCGCCGGCCGCTTGAGCACACCGTACCAGTCTGCAATTGTCTGGCCGAAAGTGGGTCCTTCGCGGCTGTCGATGCTCATGTGGATACGCCGGCCGCTGAACAGCTCGGGCTTTAACAGGTAGGCGATGACGCTGGCGTCGTGCACAGGGCCGCCAGGTATGCCATACACGTCCATGTCGTGGGTGATGTAGGCATTGAGGATATCCACCACGCGCTTGCTCGCCTGGTTGTTCACGGCTGCCAACTGCTTCAGGCGGGCGTTACTGGTCAGCAGCTTGTGCGTGACATCCAGCGGCAGGTAGGTCAGCTGCACGCCGCTGGCCAGCACCACTTCGGCGGCGTGCGGGTCGGCGTAGAGGTTGAACTCCGCCACCGGGGTGATGTTGCCGCCGTTGAAATGCGCTCCCCCCATGACCACCACCTCCTTGATGCCTTTGACGATGCTCGGGCGCTGGATCAGCGCCAGGGCCAGGTTGGTCTGCGGGCCGAGCATGGCGACGGTGATGCTGTGTGGTTCGGCTGCGCCGAGGGTATCGACCAGGTATTGCACGGCATTGCCCTGGGCCAGGGGCGCTTTCGGCTCGTGCACCTGTACGCCGGTGAGGCCTTCTTCGCCATGAACGTCGGCGGCGTAGATCGGCGTGCGCACCAATGGGCGGCCGGCACCAGCGTACACCGGGATGTCTTCACGCCCCGCCCATTCGCGGGCCAGGCGGGCATTGCGCGAGGTCTTGTCCAGGCGAACGTTGCCGGCCACGGTGGTGATGGCGCGGATACTGAGTTCGTGGGGCGAAGCCATGGCCAGAAACAGCGCCACCACATCGTCGGCGCCGGGATCGGTGTCGATGATCAGATCGATGGGTGCGGCCTGGAGGGTGGAGGCTGCGGCCATGAAGACGACTCCTTGTAGCAGGGACTTGAGCATGGGTGGCACTCCTGTTGCCTATGAATCATGCGTTTACACAGCCCGGCGTCCTTTGCGGAAGCGGCTAGAAGGTGACGCCGGAGATGAGGGCAATGTTGCTGTAGGGCTGGCACTCGCCTGTACGCACCACCGCACGGGCACTGCGCGACAGCACTTTGAAATCCTCGTGGGTCAGCCATTCGCGCTTGCCCAGCTTGCCCTTCAGTCGCTCGATTTCGACCAGCGCGGGTGGCACCACTTTTTGCATTTCTTCAGCCAGCACATGCCGCTCAACCTGCAATTCGCTCAGCACCACCCGCAGCACGCTGGCGAAGTCCGGCAGGCCAGGCGTAATGGCCAGGTCGATCAGTTCCACACCCGGCGGCACCGGCAGCCCGGCATCGCCAATCACCAGGATATCGCCATGCCCCATGCCGGCAATGACCCGCGACAGGGCAACATTCAACAGCGGGGTTTTCTTCATGGCGTCAGCTCTGCCAGGTAGGGAATCGACGGTTGGGCACCGGCACGGGTAACCGACAATGCTGCAGCACGCTGGCCAAAGGCGATCGCCTCCCCCTCCTCCAGCCCACGCACCAGGCCGGCAGCAAAGCCACCGATGAAGGTATCGCCGGCAGCGGTGGTGTCCAGCGGTTGCACGTGCGGCGCCGGATAGTGCTGATGACCTTGGGCAGTAACCAGCAAGGCACCTTGCGCACCCAAGGTGATGATCACTTTGCCTGCCCCCAGCTGCAGCAAGCGCTCGCCCGCGCGCCGGGCACTGTCCTGGTCGGTCACCACCACACCGGTCAAGGCTTCGGCCTCACTTTCGTTAGGGGTAAGGTAATCGATATGCGCAAACCAGTCCGCTGGCAAGGGGCCGGTAGCGGGTGCTGGGTTCAGGATCACCTGCTTGCCCAGCTCGTGCCCTCTGGCCAGTGTCCAGGCCACGGTGCTGGCTGGCACTTCCAACTGGCAGATGATTACCTCGGCAGCCTGCAGCAACGCATCGAAGCGCCGCACCGACTGCGGCGTCAGCAGGCCGTTGGCGCCGGGAATGATGACAATACAGTTCTGGCTGGCAGCATCCACCGTGATCAGCGCCACACCGCTGGACATGGCTGGACAGGTGCTGACGCCCTGACAGTCGATCCCCTCGACATACAAGGCCCGGTGCAGTTGCCGCCCGTAGTCGTCATCCCCCACATTGCCGATCATAGCCACGCTGCCGCCCAGCCGCGCCACTGCCACCGCCTGGTTGGCACCCTTGCCGCCCGGCACCGTGAAAAAGCTATCGCCGGGGAGTGTTTCGCCGGCCCGCGGCAGGCGCTGGGCGCGGACCACCAGGTCCATGTTGAGGCTGCCAACCACCACAACCTTGGCATTCATGACGTTTCCTTAGCGTTAGCGGTAATCATTGAACAGGTCCGGGCGCGGCCCGGTGGACTCACGCAAGACGATACGCGGGGCGACAATGCGCTGCTCCGCCGCGCCTTGCCGGGGCGTAGCGATACGCGTCAGCAGCAACGAGGCAGCGCTCTCGCCCAGTTCGCGGATCGACTGGCCCACGGTGGTCAGTGATGGGTACACGTAGCGGCTCAGTTCGATGTCATCGAAGCCGATCACCGACAGCTCGCCGGGTACGCTGATATTGCGTTCGGCTGCAGCGCGCAGCACACCAAAGCCGATCATGTCGTTGCCGGCAAAAATCGCCGAGGGCCGCTTGCCTTCCAGCACCTGCGCCGCCGCTGCATGGCCACCCGGGCTGGTGAAGTCGCAGTGCAGTACACGGCTGCCCGGCACGGGCGCACCGGCTTCGGCCATGGCACGGCGGAAGCCGCTCAGGCGCAGCTGGGTAACCCCGGTTTCGGCGGGGCCGCCGATATAGGCGACGTCGCGATGGCCAAGCTCCAGCAGATGCCGGGTGGCCAGGTACGCCCCCTGCTCGTGGTCAATGCGCACCAGGTCGGCATCGACGCCTTCCAGCTCACGGTCGACGATGACCATTGGCGTGCGCACACTGGCCAGGCTTTGCAGCAAGTCGTCGTCCTGGCCCACCGAGGCCACTACCAGGCCGTCGATGCGCTTTTCCAGCAGCACGCGCAGGTAGCTGCGCTGCTTCTGCGGGTTGTCGTCGGAGTTGCACAGGATCACGCAATAGCCGTTGCGCTCGCAGGCGTCTTCGATACCCCGCGCCAGCTCGGCGAAGTACGGGTTGACGCTGTTGGGCACCAACAGGCCGATGGTGGCCGTGCTGCGCGCTTTCAGCGAGCGCGCCACCGCACTGGGCACGTAATCCAGTTCGATGATGGCGGCTTCCACTTTCAGCCGCACCTGCTCGCTGACCGGACGGGTCTTGTTGAGTACATGGGACACGGTGGTGTAGGAAATACCCGCCAGTGCCGCGACGTCTTTGATGGTTGCCATGTTGTCAGTTCCGCCGGCCTGCGCGCCGGCTACGGTAAGTGTCGAGCACCACGGCGATGACGATCACCGCCCCGGTGATGATGCGTTTGGTCGGCTCGCTGGCACCGATCTGCGCCAGCCCGGCGGCCAATACGGAAATGATCAGTACGCCAAAGAAGGTGCTGATGACCGAGCCACGCCCACCCATCAGGCTGGTGCCGCCGATCACGACGGCGGCAATGACCTGCAGCTCCAGGCCAGAGCCGGCATTGGGGTCGGCGGCTTCCAGCCGCGAGATCTGGAACAGTGCGGCCAGGCCGGCGAGCAGGCCCATCAGGGCGAACACCAGCACTTTGTAAGGGCGCGGATCGATACCGGCCAGGCGCACGGCCTCTTCGTTGGTGCCGATACCGATCAGGTAACGGCCGAACACCGTGCGCGTCAGTACCAACTGGGCGAGCACGATCACCAGCAAGGCGATGATGAACGCTGGCGAAACACCAAAGGCGACCGGGTTGGAGAACCAGGCATAGGCGTCGCCGATATAGGCGGTGCGCGAGTCGGTGAACTGATAGGCCAGGCCACGGGCCATCTCCAACACACCAAGCGAGACGATGAACGACGGGATGCGCCAGGCCACGGTGACGCCACCGGTAATGCTGCCGGCCAGGGCGGCCACGGCCATGCCCAGCAGCGCCGAGGGCAGCACGCCCCAGCCCCAGCCGAGTATCGCCACGCTCACCGTCGAGGCGGCCAGCGCCAGCACCGAGCCCACCGACAGGTCGATGCCGCCGATGATCAGCACGAAGGTCATGCCCACCGCCAGCACCATCAGGTCCGGGATCTGGTTGGCCAGCGTGCTGAAGGTGCCATACGACCAGAAGTGGCTGCTGAGGAACGAGAACAGCACGATCATCGCCAGCAAGGCGCCAGCCAGGCCCAGGTAGGTGCCCAGGCCAAAGTACGTACCGCTGCGGCGCACGGGGGCGGCGTCCTGGTTGTTGAGCGGGGTGGTTTTCATGCATCCATCCTGGGGGCTGCATCATGCAGCAGCGCGTCACGTTTCTGATAACCGGCGAAGGCGGCGGCAAGCAACTGGTCCTGGCTCCAATGATCACGCGCGAAGGTGTCGATCAGGCGGCCAGCGGACAGCACGGCGATGCGGTCGCAAATCAGCATCAGTTCGCGCAGGTCACTGGACACCACCACCAAGGCCTTGCCTTGGCGCGCCAGCTCGGCCAGCAGGCCATAAATGTCGAACTTGGCGCCCACATCGATGCCACGCGTGGGTTCGTCGAACAGCAGCACCTGGCAATCGCGCTCCAGCCAGCGGCCGATCACCACCTTCTGCTGGTTACCGCCAGACAGCTCGCCCACCACTTGCTGCGCGCCAGCACTGCGAATGCGCATGGCCTGGATCTGGCGTTCGGCCAAGGCCTTTTCCGCTTCGCTATCGAGCACACCGGCGCGCGATACCGCGCCCAGGTTGCCCAACGCAATGTTGGCGCTGATCGACTGCGTCAACAGCAGGCCCTCGCCTTTGCGGTCTTCGGTTATCAGCGCGATACCGGCACGCACTGCAGCCTTGGGCGAGTCGATGCTGACCGCCTGTGGCGGCTGGCCGAGCGCGATACCGCCGCTGTCGGCGCGATCGGCACCGTAGATCAGGCGCAGCAGCTCGGTACGGCCGGCGCCGATCAGGCCGGAGATGCCAAAAATCTCCCCTGCCCTGACTTCGAACGACACCTCGCGCACCTTGTCGCCACGGCACAGTTTGTCGACCTTGAGCAGCGGTGCACCCAACTGCCGTCGACCCAGGTCGATATGCTCGCCCAGCTCGCGGCCGACCATCAGGTTGACCAGCTCGGCGCTGCTGTAGCGCTGGATCGGCTCGTCGCACACCAGCTTGCCATCGCGCAGCACAACGATGCGTTGGGCCACGCGCTGCAACTCTTCCAGGCGATGCGAGATATAGACGATGGCCACGCCGCGGGCGCGCAGGCGCTCGATCTGGGTGAACAGCAACGCCACCTCGCGCGCAGTGAGCATGGCAGTGGGCTCGTCCAGGATCAGCACATGGCAGTCACCGATCAGGTTGCGGGCAATCTCGACCATTTGCTGATGGCCGATGCCCAGTTCGCCGACAGGGGTGTCCGGGTCAATGGCGTCGAGCCCGACCCGAGCCATGGCAGCCGTTGCCAGCTGGCGCAAACGCTTGTGGCTGATCCAGCCGAAGCGGCTGGGCAGGTTGTCGAGAAACAGGTTTTCCGCCACGGTCAGCGTCGGCAGCAGGTTCAGCTCCTGCATGACCATGCGCACCCCAAGGCGTTCGGCCTCGCCGCGGCTGCCGGGCGCGTAGGCCTGGCCGCGGTAGGTCATGTGACCGGTGGTGGGCACCTCCAGGCCGCTGATAAGCTTGGACAACGTACTCTTGCCTGCGCCGTTCTCGCCGGTCAGGGCCAGCACTTCGCCCGCGCGCAGGCTCAGGCTGACCTCGCCGAGTACGGGCTGGGCATAGGTCTTGCCCAGGCCGCTGGCGGCAAGCACCACTTCATTGGCCAATGCAGGCATGGCCGATTCTCCTGGCAGCATCAGGGCTTCTTGGTGATGAGTTCGACCGGGGTCTGGATGACGTTGTCGGCATCCACATCAGGCTTTTCGCCCTTGACCATTTTCAGCGCCGCCTGAATGCCATACACCGCCTGCTGGCTGGCCGCCTGGTCGAGGGTGGCAAGCACCCGACCGTCTTCAAGCATTGGCTTGATGGCATTGATGTTGTCATAGCCCACCACTTGCACCTGGCCGGTCTTGCCAGCGGCACGCACGGCGGACACAGCGCCCAGGGCCATGCTGTCGTTGCCGGCCAGCAAGGCCTTCAGGTCGGGGTATTCGTTGAGCATGGAGGCGGCGACGGCGTTGCCTTTGTCGATCTCCCAATTGCCGCTTTGTACCGAGACGATTTTCATCTGCGCGGCGTCCATGGCGTCCTTGAAGCCGGCGGTGCGCTGCTGGGCATTGGTGGTGGTCGACACGCCTTCGATAATGCCCACCTGGTCGCCGGCCTTGAGCTTCTGGCTGGCCAGGTAATCGCCAACCAGGCGCGCGCCCTTGCGGTTGTCGGGGCCGACGAAGGGAACGCTGATGCCTTTGCTCTTTAGCAGATCAGGGTCCAGACGGTTGTCGATGTTGATCACCACCACGCCCTGGTCCATGGCCTTCTTCACCGCCGACACAAGCGCCTTGGAATCAGCCGGGGCAATCACCAGCGCTTTGGCGCCGGCATTGACCATCTGCTCGACGATGCGGATCTGCTCGCCAGTGTCGGTCTCGTTCTTGATGCCGTTGGCGATCAGCTCGAACTCGTCGGCATGGGTTTTCTGGTAGTCCTTGGCGCCGTCTTCCATGGTGCGGAAGAACTCGTTGGCCAGCGACTTCATGACAAGGGCGACCTTGGGCTTGTCTTCAGCGTGGGCGGCAGACAATGGCAAGGCGAGGCTAAGCGAGGAAATGACAGCGAGGGCCAGCAGACGACCGGGGAACGGCAGCTTCATGAACGATGACTCCGAATCTTGTGTTTTTTGTCGGATAGCAAACGTTTGCGTTGACCAACTATGGTAACAGGACCGTTGTTTGTCAAATCCGTTTGGCTTTCGGAGGCCAAAGTGCTGCTGGGGCCGATTATGCAGTCTTTTCCGAAAAACCGAACACCTTTTCCTTTATTTGTTCGGAATTACGAATGCAATGCCGCCTTTGGCAGGCGCGGGTCGGTGCAACATCACACATTGTCGGGGCTGCTACACAGCTCATTGCAACGCAAGGCCGCTCCAACCCAGGCAACGCGTGGTGCCTTGGTACGAAAAATGCCTATAGCCCTGCGCGACTCAATAACTAACTCACTAGGAAGCGAGAACAATAACGATGAATGCCGCACTGAAAACCTTCGCCCCAAGCGCACTCGCCCTGCTGCTGATCCTGCCATCCAGCGCCTCGGCCAAAGAAGCCGAAACCCAACAGAAGCTGGCCAACGTGGTCATCCTCGCCACCGGCGGCACCATTGCCGGCGCCGGTGCCAGCGCTGCCAACAGCGCCACTTACCAGGCTGCCAAGCTGGGCGTCGACAAGCTCATCGCCGGCGTGCCGGAACTGGCCGACATCGCCAATGTACGTGGCGAGCAAGTGATGCAGATCGCCTCCGAGAGCATCAGCAATGACGACCTGCTGAAGCTGGGCAAGCGCGTCGCCGAGCTGGCCGAAAGCAAGGACGTGGACGGCATCGTCATCACCCACGGCACCGATACCCTCGAAGAAACCGCCTTCTTCCTCAACCTGGTAGAGAAGACCGACAAGCCAATCGTGGTGGTCGGCTCGATGCGTCCGGGTACCGCCATGTCCGCCGACGGCATGCTCAACCTGTACAACGCCGTGGCCGTAGCCAGCGACAAGCAGTCGCGTGGCAAGGGCGTGCTGGTGACCATGAACGACGAGATCCAGTCCGGCCGCGATGTGAGCAAGGCGGTCAACATCAAGACCGAAGCCTTCAAGAGCGCCTGGGGCCCGATGGGCATGGTGGTGGAAGGCAAATCGTACTGGTTCCGCCTGCCGGCCAAGCGCCATACGGTCAATTCCGAGTTCGATATCAAGCAGATCAGCAGCCTGCCGCAGGTAGACATTGCGTATGGCTATGGCAACGTCACCGACACCGCCTACAAGGCCCTGGCACAGAACGGCGCCAAGGCGCTGATCCATGCCGGTACCGGCAACGGTTCGGTATCGTCGCGGGTAGTCCCGGCGCTGCAAGAACTGCGCAAGAACGGCGTGCAGATCATCCGCTCGTCGCATGTCAACCAGGGTGGTTTCGTACTGCGTAATGCCGAACAGCCGGATGACAAGAACGACTGGGTCGTGGCTCACGACCTGAACCCGCAAAAAGCGCGGATCCTGGCGATGGTAGCGATGACCAAGACCCAGGACAGCAAAGAGCTGCAGCGGATCTTCTGGGAGTACTGAGTGCTTCCCCCTCAGGGCCGGTGCGCCGGCTCTGAGGGCCTCGTTGCCAATTCCTCAACCGCGTAGACACAGAGGTTACAAACCGGCGACATCGTTTACCTTTCTGACCGGCCTCATGGTTTACAGGCCAACGCTGGATTTCTCCTGACAAGCTGTTGCGAATTTACTTACAGTGAAATACTGTATGTGCATACAGCAAAAACAAGGGAATTCCTGTGTCCAGCACCGCCTCCGCCACCCCGAGCAGCTATGAACAGCTGGGTGTACGCATCCAGAAGATCATCAACAGCCCCACCGCCCAGCGCAGCCGTGCGGCGCTGATCTTCCGCCTGGAACAGGAAAGCCCGGATGACTGGGAGACCCTGCTTCAGGAGATCGCAGAAAACGATAACGTCACCCTCGCCCATCGCGACGATGGCGGTGTGCAGATTTTCTGGACGATACCGAAGGAAGATTGACTGCGCATGAGAGTTTCGCTTTTCGCAGCAGCCTGCCTGTTACTGACCACTCCGCTTGCTCAAGCCGACGCCCCGCGCACCTTCCAGGAGGCCAAGAAGGTCGCCTGGAAGCTCTATGCACCACAATCGACCGAGTTTTATTGCGGCTGTAAATACAAGGGCAACAAGGTCAACCTGGCCTCCTGCGGCTATGCCCCACGCAAGAATGCCCAGCGCGCGTCACGCATCGAGTGGGAGCACATCGTACCCGCCTGGCAGATCGGCCATCAGCGCCAGTGCTGGCAGAGTGGCGGACGCAAGCAGTGCTCGCAGCATGACGAAGTGTACCAACGCGCCGAAGCCGACCTGCACAACCTGGTGCCCAGCATCGGTGAGGTCAACGGCGACCGCAGCAACTTCAGTTTCGGCTGGCTACCAGAACAACGCGGCCAGTATGGCCGCTGCCTGACCCAGGTCGACTTCAAGGCGAGGAAGGTGATGCCGCGCCCGTCGATCCGCGGCATGATCGCCCGCACCTACTTCTACATGAGCAAGCAGTACAACCTGCGCCTGTCCAAACAGGATCGCCAGTTGTTCGAGGCCTGGAACAAGACCTACCCGCCGCAAGCCTGGGAGCGGCAACGCAACCAACAGGTCGCCTGCGTGATGGGGCGGGGAAACGCGTTCGTGGGGCCGGTCAACCTCAAGGCGTGCGGTTGATCCTCAGGCCAGCGTTTGTAAGTAGGCGCTGGCTTCCCGGTAACGGGCCAGCCGCGCCAGGTCGGCGGGGCCCGGACAGGGGATGCGCGAGAGATCACTGTTGTCGGCCAGATCGGCCAGCTTGACGGTGCGCGCCAGCGGGTCGTCGCCCAGGCGCATCACGAAATCCTGGTAAGGCTCGCCCTCGCGGCGGTTAAGCGCCAGCAACGCAGCCAGGATTTTCAGCGCGAAACCCTCACGCGCCAGGTCGGACAGGGTCAGCGGGGTGTCCTCGATCACATCGTGAAGCACCGCCACAATCCGCTGTTCAGGTGTGGAAACCCGCATCATCACGCGCAAAGGGTGGAGGATATAAGCCGCCCCACCCTTATCGTATTGCCCTTCATGCGCCCTGGCGGCCACGGCAATGGCCCGCTCCAGTGTAGACATGAGGCCCTCCCCGTTTGGCAGCTACCACCCCAAGCATAGCCAAACTTGTGTGAACGGCGCCTGACACAAGCCTTGGCTGCGGCGCCACTTTTACTGGTTTAGCGTGCTGCGCCGTGCTGGATGACCACCGAATCGGTACCCAGCTTGGCCATCACTTCGTCCCTGCGCGCCTGCGCTTCTTCACGGGTGGGGAACGGCCCCAGCAGCACCACCGGCTTGCCGTCACGGTACTCCACCGAAGAGGGGATGCCCTTTTCGATCAGGCGCGCCGTCATATCGCTGAGTGCGCCCATGTTGGCGCCCTGTACCACTTCCACATCCCACCCCTGGGGCGCCGGCTGGTCTGCCAGCGCCTCGGCACGGCGCTGCAGGTCGGCTCCACCGCAGAGCTCACGGATACGCAGGTTGTTGCCGGTATCGTCGACGATGATGTCGTATTGGCCATCGCGCTTGATCGCCACGTAGCTGCGGTAGGCTTCGTACTGCCCGGCATCGTCCTTGCCGCGGACCTGACCGCAGATGGTGCCCTGGGTGTCGATCCGCACGTTGCCGAACTTGGCGGTCTTGGGGTTGTGCAGGTGTTCGGCCACCTGCTTGTGCACGCCTTCGACCTCGTTCTCACAGCCCGCCAGGGCGAGCACTGCCATTACCACAGCCAGTTTGCGCACGCGTGTACCTCCAGATTCGAAGGGGCGGATTCTAGCACGCCGGGGTATGCCCGGACCGCGACCAAACGTTACACGCTGCTTCGGGCGCAAATGCAAAAAGGGCGATCATTTCTGATCGCCCTTTTTCGATTTGGTAGGCACAATTGGACTCGAACCAACGACCCCCACCATGTCAAGGTGGTGCTCTAACCAACTGAGCTATGTGCCTGTCGTGTGGTGCGCATATTAGTGGCCCGATGCGTACCTGTAAAGCTCTTTTTTGAGAAAAATCAAAAACTTTCGAATGAAAGCGCTTTGCGTCCATGCCGCGGTATTCCCGCTCGCGCGGCAATGGACAATGAAAAAAGGGGTGACCCTTTCGGATCACCCCTTTTTCGATTTGGTAGGCACAATTGGACTCGAACCAACGACCCCCACCATGTCAAGGTGGTGCTCTAACCAACTGAGCTATGTGCCTGTCGTGTGGTGCGCATTCTACGCATTACAAAAACCCTGTCAACACTTTTTTTCGCGCTAACCTACTGAATCTTAAACTCTTTATAGAGAGGCTGACTGAGGGGGGCCCCGTAAAGGATTTTCACCAGACGACTAGCGGGTGTTTATTATTATTGATAGCATCGGTACATTCGTTAAAAATATAAAACACGAGGTTCCTGCAGCATGGCTAACACCCCCTACCCCCAGTCCTACTACGCCGCCTCGGCCAACCCGGTGCCGCCACGTCCGGCGCTGCAGGGTGAGGTGGAAACCGATGTGTGCATCATCGGTGCCGGCTACACCGGCCTGTCCAGCGCCCTGTTCCTTCTGGAGAACGGCTTCAAGGTGAGCATCGTCGAAGCGGCCAAGGTCGGCTTCGGCGCATCGGGCCGCAACGGCGGCCAGATCGTCAACAGCTACAGCCGCGACATTGATGTCATCGAACGCACCGTCGGCCCCAAGCAGGCACAACTGCTGGGCCACATGGCCTTCGAGGGCGGGCGCATCATTCGTGAACGCGTGGCCAAGTACAACATTCAGTGCGACCTGAAAGATGGTGGCGTATTCGCTGCCCTTACCAGCAAGCAGATGGGCCATCTGGAATCGCAAAAGCGCCTGTGGGAACGCTTTGGCCATAATCAGCTGGAGCTGATGGACCAGAAGCGCATCCGCGAAGTGGTTGCCTGCGACAGCTACATCGGCGGCATGCTCGACATGAGCGGCGGCCACATCCACCCGCTGAACCTGGCCCTGGGTGAAGCTGCCGCGGTCGAGTCGCTGGGTGGCATCATCTATGAGCAAACCCCGGCCGTGCGCATCGAACGCGGTGCCAACCCGGTCGTGCATACCCCGCAGGGCAAGGTCCGCGCCAAGTTCATCATCGTTGCCGGCAACGCCTACCTGGGCAACCTGGTACCCGAGCTGGCCGCCAAGTCCATGCCATGCGGCACGCAGGTGATCACCACCGAGCCACTGGGCGAAGAACTGGCACGCACCCTGCTGCCGCAGGACTACTGCGTCGAGGACTGCAACTACCTGCTCGACTACTACCGCCTGACCAGCGACAAGCGCCTGATTTTCGGTGGCGGCGTGGTGTACGGCGCGCGTGACCCGGCCAACATCGAGGCGATCATCCGCCCGAAAATGCTCAAGGCCTTCCCGCAGCTGAAGAACGTGAAGATCGACTACGCCTGGACCGGTAACTTCCTGCTGACCTTGTCGCGCCTGCCACAGGTTGGCCGGATTGGCGACAACATCTACTACTCGCAGGGTTGCTCGGGCCACGGCGTGACCTATACCCACCTGGCGGGCAAGGTGCTGGCCGAGGCCCTGCGCGGCCAGGCAGAGCGTTTCGACGCCTTTGCCGGCCTGCCGCACTACCCGTTCCCGGGTGGCCAGATGCTGCGCGTACCCTTCAGCGCCATCGGTGCCTGGTACTACAGCCTGCGCGATCGCCTGGGCTTCTGATTCAGGCAGGCCTGGCCTCTTCGCCGGCAAACCTGCGCCCACACGGACTGTGCAATAAGCACAAATCCTGTGGGCGCGGGCTTGCCGGCGAAGAAGCCGGCACAGGCAACGCTATTCGTTCAGGCTATTGACCGCCTGCTTCGCCGCAATCTCTTGCCCGGCCTTGGCCAATTCATCCGCAGCATGCAACCACCGCTGGCGATCAACCTGGGCCGGCAGTTGCCGCGGTGGCTGCACCAGCACCGCCCAACTCCCCTGCTTCTCCCATGCCGATGCAAATTCATCGAATGCCATCACCTGCCGCCGGTGCATGCCCGAGCGCAGCAGCACCCGCTGCTTGTAACGGTCATAGCCCATCAACACCGCATAGCGCGGCTCGCTCCACCAGGCCGAACCGTCCTCGTAACGCAGCAGCACCGGGTTGCCCGCTGCCACCTGGGTCAGCAGCGCGTCCAGTTGCTTGTCCAGCGGGTACACCACCCTACCGTAGTCCCGCGCCACACGGGGAATAGCGGTATCCAGCGTTTCAGCGCCCTGAGGCAGGTTGAGCGGCTTATCCAGCAAGCCCGGCGTAATAGGCGCCCCCTGCTGCGACAGCACTGCCGCCAGCGCCATGGCCCCGCTGTGGTTGGCGTTGCCACGGTAGAACGGCACGCTGCTGATCTCGACTCGCTGCGGCAGGCCCTTGAGGTTGCCGGGCGGTGCGCCGGCGCAGCCGGCCAGGGTGGCAGCCAGCAGGCAGGCAGCCAGTAGCCGCCGGGGGGCAGCCTTGAAGGAATGTTGCTCCATGGACACTCGCTTGTTCCAACGCCAGGCAGGCAGCGCCCGGCTCTGGCCACCGATCATAGGTCCGACAGCGGCGCGGGTATAGTCCGACAGCGCCTTGGAGCGAATCGGCCCTAGAGATAGACCATTGTTCGATGGAACGTCACAGACGAAGGGCTAGACTAAAGCAGTGTCTGGAAGGTAAACGCGGCCCAATCAAGCGCTTGCCGCAAAGATGGAGGCACAGATGAGCCTGACCATGGCAATTCTCATGCTGGTAGGCATGTGGCTGAGCGTCGCAGCCGCCATGCTGTGGGGTGTACTGCGTATCGTGCGGCGTCATGCACACCACCTGCCACCGCAGGCACCCGCCAAGCCACAGCCAGTAAGACGGCCCCGGCGGCATGCCGGGGTGAGCTAACCTCAGGATTTCCCGAAGCCCACTGACTGACAAGCCCGCTGCACAGGTATTCGCGTTGCCAGTGCCACGCGAATACCTGTGCAGCGGGCTTGTCCGCAAGAGGGGCGCGAGGCGCCCCTTTTTACATCAACCTTCAGCCGCCTCACGCTTCAAACGCGCTCGACGGGCCAGGATGTTGAGGACCTCGATAGCCGTCGAGAACGCCATGGCCGCATACACATAGCCCTTGGGTACATGGGCGCCAAAGCCTTCGGCGATCAGCGTCATGCCGATCATGATGAGGAAGCCCAGCGCCAGCATGACCACGGTCGGGTTGTCGTTGATGAAGTTGGCCAGCGGGTCGGCAGCCACCATCATCACGATCACAGCCGTGATAACAGCGATAATCATGATCGGCAGGTGCTCGGTCATGCCCACGGCGGTAATGATGCTGTCGACCGAGAAGACGATGTCCAGCAGCAGGATCTGGAAAATCGCCGCAGCAAAGCCCAGGGTAACCGTGGAGGAGACCTTGGCTTCCTCCTTGGCGCCATGCGGGTCGACGTTTTCGTGAATTTCCTTGGTCGCCTTCCACAGCAGGAACAGACCACCGGCAATCAGGATCACATCCTTCCACGAGAAGGCGTTGCCGAACACTTCGAACACCGGGTCGGTCAACTGGACGATCCAGGCCACGGTGCTGAGCAAGGCCAGTCGCATGACCAAGGCCATGCTGATACCGATACGCCGCGCCTTGGAGCGGTACTCCACCGGCAATTTGTTGGTCAGGATCGAGATGAAGATCAGGTTGTCGATGCCCAGTACAACTTCCATGGCCACCAGCGTAGCCAGGGCAACCCAGGCGGTAGGGCTAGCGGCGAGTTCCAGCAAATATTCCATTGTTCAAATCCTGCAGCAGCGGTTGGGGTCAGATTTCCTGGATTTCTTCTTTCTTCTCGGCATCCTTGGGCTTCTGCCCTTCGCTGCCGATGGCTTCGCTCAGCGCCTGCTGGGCAGCCTTGTTGGTGTCGTCGATGGCTTGCTTGGCCGACTGCGCGGCCTGATCGAGCATCTGCTGCGCGGATTTCTCGGCCTGGTCGCAGCCTGCCAGGGTGAACAGGGCCAAAGCCAGCACCAACGGGGTGCCTATGGATTTGAGTTGCAGCATGGTGTCCTCGCTTGAAATAACCCGGCGGCGCATGGCGCCTGATAGCCGTGCATTCTAAAGACGGCAATAGTTCAGGAAAATTCGTATTTTCATGGCATATACTTCGGTTTTTACGAATCGGAACGACCGACGGTGCTTAACTATCGCCAGTTGCATTACTTCTGGGCCGTGGCCAAGACGGGCAGCATCACCCGCGCCAGCCAACAGCTGAACCTCACACCGCAAACCATCAGCGGGCAGATCACCCTGTTCGAGCAAACCTACGGCCTGGAACTGTTCCAGCGCGCTGGCCGGCAGCTGGAACTGACAGAAACCGGCCGTCAGGCCCTGGTGTATGCAGAGCAGATGTTTCAGATCGGCAGCGAGCTTGAAGCCATGCTGCGTGCCGGCCCTCAAGAGCAGATCCTGTTCCGTGTGGGGGTGGCTGACGTGGTGCCCAAATCCATTGTCTACCGCCTGCTGGCACCGACCATGGACCTGGAGGAGGTGCTGCGCATCAACTGCCGCGAGGACAAACTTGAGCGGTTACTGGCAGACCTGGCTATCCAGCGCCTGGACCTGGTGATATCCGACAGCCCCATGCCTAACCACCTGGACATCAAGTGCTACAGCCAAAAGCTGGGCGAGTGCGGGCTGAGCTTCTTCGCCACCCCGGCGCTGGCACAACGGCTTGAAGGTCCTTTTCCAGCTTGCCTGCAGGATGCTCCGCTGCTGGTTCCCGGCCAGGAGACCGTGGTACGCAGCCGCCTGCTGCGGTGGCTGGGCGAGCAGCAGGTGCAGCCACGGATCGTGGGGGAGTTCGATGACAGTGCCTTGATGCAAGCGTTCGGACAGTCGGGCAGCGGCATTTTCGTAGCGCCCAGCGTAATCGCCGAGGAGGTGTGCCGTCAGTATGGCGTGCAACTGATCGGGCAGACCGAGGCCGTGCACGAATCGTTCTATGCCATTTCGGTGGAGCGCAAGGTCAAGCACCCAGGGATCGTGGCGATTACCGAGGGGGCGCGGCGGGAGTTGTTTCACTGGTAGCCGTAAAAGCCTGATTGACAAAGAACACGGCCCGACATGCGCTATAGGTGCTCTATGGTAAAGTCCGCCCTTTCCAGATTCCGAGATACCGCTGCACATGACCCCTTTCCTCCGCATCCTCAACCGCACCAGCCTAGTGACCCAGATCGTCATCGGCCTGCTCGCCGGCATCGCCCTAGCCCTGCTTGCACCTGCCATCGCCCGCGACCTGGCCTTTCTTGGCAAGGTATTCGTCAGTGCCCTGAAGGCGGTTGCGCCCGTGCTGGTGTTCATCCTGGTCATGGCTTCGGTCGCCAACCATCGTCACGGCCAGGAAACCCACATTCGCCCGATCCTCTGGCTGTACCTGCTGGGCACCTTTGCCGCAGCAGTGGTGGCCGTGTTTGCCAGCATGCTGTTTCCGTCGCACCTGGCGCTAAGCACCAGCGAGGCCACGCTGAGCGCGCCAGGCGGCATCGCCGAAGTGCTGCAGAACCTGTTGCTGAACGCGGTAGACAACCCGGTCAATGCCCTGCTCAACGCCAACTTCATCGGCGTGCTGACATGGGCCATCGGCTTGGGCGTGGCCCTGCGCCACGCCGGCGAAACGACCCGTACCGTGGTCGAAGACCTGTCCAATGGTGTAACCCTGATCGTACGCGTGGTCATCCGCTTCGCCCCGCTGGGCATCTTTGGCCTGGTCAGTTCCACCCTGGCCCAGTCGGGCCTGGACGCGCTGCTCGGCTACCTGCACCTGCTGGCGGTACTGATCGGCTGCATGCTGTTCGTGGCGCTGGTGATGAACCCGCTGATCGTGTTCTGGAAGATCCGCCGCAACCCCTACCCGCTGACGCTGCTGTGCCTGCGTGAAAGCGGCATTACCGCATTCTTCACCCGCAGCTCGGCCGCCAACATCCCGGTGAACCTGGCGTTGTCGGAACGCCTTGGCCTGCATGAAGACACCTACTCGGTGTCGATCCCGCTGGGCGCGACCATCAACATGGCCGGTGCGGCGATCACCATTACCGTGCTGACCCTGGCCGCAGTGCATACCCTGGGTATCCAGGTGGACCTGCCGACTGCCGTGCTGCTCAGCGTGGTAGCGGCAGTGTGCGCCTGCGGCGCCTCGGGCGTGGCCGGGGGTTCGCTGCTGCTGATTCCGCTGGCGTGCAGCCTGTTTGGCATCCCAAGCGAAATTGCCATGCAGGTGGTTGCGGTGGGCTTCATCATCGGCGTGTTGCAGGACTCGGCCGAAACGGCGCTGAATTCTTCGACCGATGTGCTGTTCACTGCCGCGGCATGTCAGGCTCAAGAGCAGCGCCACGGCTAAGAGGGCCGGGGCCGCTTTGCGGCCCCAATTGCCTTACGCGATGGCATTACCTACCCTAGTGGCCTTTCCCCAGCCACGAGACAGGGCCATGTCAGAACACGAAACCGCGGGTGAAGGCCGCTTCAACAGCATCGAGATCCGCGTTCTCGGCTCGCTGATCGAAAAGCAGGCCACCAGCCCGGAAAGCTACCCGCTGACCCTCAATGCCCTGGTCCTGGCCTGCAACCAGAAGACCAGCCGCGAGCCGGTGATGAACCTCACCCAAGGCCAGGTCGGCCAGGCCTTGCGCGCCCTCGAAGGTCAGGGCATGACCCGCCTGCAGATGGGCAGCCGTGCCGACCGCTGGGAACATCGGGTAGACAAGGCACTGGAGCTGGTGCCAGCGCAGTTGGTGCTGATGGGCCTGATGTTCCTGCGGGGCCCGCAAACCCTCAACGAACTGCTGACTCGTAGCAACCGCCTGCACGACTTTGACGACACCGAGCAGATCCAGCATCAGCTGGAGCGCCTGATCTCGCGGGACCTGGCCTTGCACCTGCCACGCCAGGCCGGCCAGCGTGAAGACCGCTACACCCATGCCTTGGGCGACCCGGCGGAAATCGAGGCGATTCTCGCTGCACGGCAGCAGGAAGGCGGCGCGCGCACCAGTGGCGGCAGTGTGTCAGAAGACCGCATCGAAGCCCTCGAAGCCCGCATTGCGGCGCTGGAAGCGCGCCTGGCTGAGCTGGAAGGCTGAGCCGTCACGGCTCGGGGTCGGGGAAATTGCGGCAGCTCTTGCGCTCGGCCAGCTCCCGGTCAGTAGGGCGCTGGTCGACGAACACCGCGCGACCGTCGGCGTAGATTTCCAGGTAGCCCCAGTGCAGGTCCTGCTCTTGCTGCCCGGGCTTTGGGGGGACTAGCCACCAGGGTTCGCGGCTGATCAGGGTCATGGGTGTGATTCCTGAGGGGTCTGCAGTAAGCATAGACACCTTCAGGTGCTGCTTTGCTTGCACCGGCCTCTTCGCGGGTGAACCCGCTCCTACGGGGATCTTCACAGTTTCAACAACTGCGCAGTCCTGTGAGGGCGGCTTTAGCCGCGAAAGGGCCGGTACAGGCTTACGCCGGTGCCGAAGTCCGAATCAGGTGGTCAAAGGCCGCCAGCGATGCCTTGGCCCCCTCACCCACCGCAATGACGATCTGCTTGTACGGCACGGTAGTCACGTCACCTGCAGCAAACACACCTGGGATGCTGGTCTGGCCCTTGGCGTCGACAATGATTTCGCCACGCGGCGACAACTCGACGGTGCCCTTCAGCCAGTCAGTGTTGGGCAGCAGGCCAATCTGCACGAAGATGCCTTCCAGTGCCACTTCGTGCTGTTCATCCGTGGAGCGGTCCTTGTAGCGCAGGCCTGTCACCTTCTCGCCATTGCCCAGCACCTCGGTGGTCAGCGCGCTGGTGATCACGTTGACGTTCGGCAGGCTGCGCAGCTTGCGTTGCAACACCGCATCGGCACGCAACTGGCTGTCGAACTCGATCAGCGTCACCTGGGCGACGATACCAGCCAGGTCGATGGCCGCTTCCACACCCGAGTTGCCGCCGCCAATCACTGCCACACGTTTGCCCTTGAACAGCGGGCCGTCACAGTGCGGGCAGTAGGCCACGCCGCGGCCGCGGTACTCCTGCTCACCCGGCACGTTCATTTCGCGCCAGCGGGCGCCGGTGGCCAGGATCACGGTCTTGGCCTTCAGCGAAGCGCCCCCCGCGAGGCGCACTTCGTGCAGACCACCCTCGGCAGCAGGAATCAGCGCTTCACCGCGCTGCAGGTTCATGATGTCGACGTCGTACTGTTTAACGTGCTCTTCCAGCGCCGTGGCCAGCTTCGGCCCTTCGGTTTCCTGCACCGAGATGAAGTTCTCGATGGCCAGAGTGTCCAGCACCTGGCCGCCGAAGCGCTCGGCGGCAACACCGGTGCGGATGCCCTTGCGGGCAGCGTAGATGGCAGCAGCGGCGCCAGCGGGGCCACCGCCGACGACCAGCACGTCAAAGGCTTCCTTGGCGTTGATCTTCTCGGCCTGGCGGGCGCCAGCGTTGGTGTCGATCTTGCCAAGGATTTCTTCCAGGCCCATACGGCCCTGACCAAACACCTCACCGTTGAGGTAGATACTCGGTACCGCCATGATCTTGCGCGATTCCACTTCGTCCTGGAACAGCGCACCGTCGATGGCAACATGGCGCACGTTGGGGTTGAGTACCGCCATCAGGTTCAGTGCCTGGACGACGTCCGGGCAGTTCTGGCACGACAGCGAGAAGTAGGTTTCGAAGTTGAATTCACCTTCCAGGGCCTGGATCTGCTCGATCACTTCGGCACTGGCCTTTGACGGGTGGCCACCCACTTGCAGCAGTGCCAGCACCAACGATGTGAACTCGTGGCCCATGGGGATGCCGGCGAAGCGCAGGCTGATATCGGCACCCGGGCGGTTCAGCGAGAACGAAGGGCGACGGGCATCGGTACCGTCCGCGCTGAAGGTAATGAGGTTCGACAGGCTGGCAATCTCTACCAGCAGGTCGTGCAATTCGCGGGACTTCGCGCCGTCGTCGAGGGAAGCAACGATCTCGATCGGCTGGGTGACCCGCTCCAAGTAGGTTTTCAGTTGCGATTTAAGCGTGGCGTCCAACATACGGGCGATTCCTTTTTCAAAACTCGGATACAAAAACGCCCAGGCGAGGTCGCCCGGGCGTTTGACGGGGCGGTAGGTACTTCAGCTTTGGCGGCTGCTTACCGCCCGCGTTATGGGCATGACCTTAGATCTTGCCTACGAGGTCCAGCGACGGCGCCAGAGTGGCTTCGCCTTCTTTCCACTTGGCCGGGCACACTTCGCCTGGGTGAGCGGCAACGTACTGGGCAGCCTTGACCTTACGCAGCAGCTCAGCAGCATCACGGCCTACACCACCGTCGTTCAGCTCGACAATCTTGATCTGGCCTTCCGGGTTGATCACGAAGGTACCGCGGTCGGCCAGGCCGGCTTCTTCGATCAGCACGTCGAAGTTGCGCGAAATGACGTGAGTCGGGTCACCGATCAGCGGGTATTCGATCTTGCCGATGGTGTCCGAAGTGTCGTGCCAGGCTTTGTGAGTGAAGTGGGTGTCAGTGGAAACACCGTAGATTTCCACGCCCAGCTTCTGGAACTCGGCGTAGTTGTCAGCAAGGTCACCCAGCTCGGTCGGGCAAACGAAGGTGAAGTCGGCCGGGTAGAAGAACACGACAGACCACTTGCCTTTCAGATCGGCTTCGCTGACCTGAACGAACTCGCCTTTGTGGTAGGCGGTGGCGTTGAAGGGTTTGACCTGGCTGTTGATGATTGGCATGAGAGACGCTCCTTCATGGGGTTGGAATCAGTTGATGGATAGAATCCTAACTAATCATCCCGCTGAAGGCTCATTGGCAAAGCTCATGCTTTCGATTGGTTTTGGCTATAACTGGGGTTATTTAATAGAAGGGAACGGGCTGAGCAAAGGATTGCGGACCTGAACTCGAGGGTGTCAGAAATTTTGTGTTCGGGCATAACATGAGTAAGAGGTGCATGTATGCCAACCAAAAAGAAACCCTTGCGTGACCTGCCCAAAATCCCCAAAGAGCTGCTGGAGCAGTTCGGTGAGGGCCTGATGACCGCAGAGGCTATCGAGGATGCCTCTGCGGCGTTCAAGAAGGCCTTGATCGAACGCGCTCTGCACGCCGAACTTGGCCACCACCTGGGTTATCCGCCGGGCGCGCAGCGCCCAGAGGATGAAACCAACCAGCGTAACGGCAAGAGTGGCAAGACGGTTTTGACCGGCGATGGCCCGCTGCGGCTGGAAATTCCTCGTGACCGAGACGGCAGTTTTGCGCCCATTCTCATCCCCAAGCATGAGCGGCGGTACACCGGTTTCGATGACAAGATCATCGCCATGTACGCCCGTGGCATGACGGTCAGAGAGATCCGAGCCTTTCTGTCCGAGCAGTATGGAACAGAGGTCTCACCCGACTTCATCAGCTCTGTGACAGACGAGGTCATGGAAGAAATTGGCGCGTGGCAGCAGCGGCCACTAGAGCCCATGTACCCGGTCATTTTCTTCGATGCACTGCGGGTGAAGATCCGCGAAGAAGGCTTGGTGCGCAACAAGGCCATTTACTTGGCGCTGGGCGTTCTACCCGACGGGACGCGCGATATCTTGGGCATCTGGATCGAGAACACCGAGGGTGCGAAGTTCTGGATGAAGGTCTTTAACGATCTCAAGACACGTGGTGTCGAGGATGTGCTGATTGCCGTGACCGATGGCCTCAAAGGCATGCCAGAGGCTCTCAGCGCCGTGTTTCCAGAGACGACTCTGCAGACGTGCATCGTGCACCTGATCCGCAACAGCCTGGACTTTGCAGCCTGGGACAAGCGGCGGGCACTGGCCAAGGCGCTCAAGCCGATCTACCAGGCCATCAACGCCGAAGCGGCTGAGCAGGCACTCGATGAGTTTGAAAACGGGCCCTGGGGCAAGCAGTATCCAACGGTCGTTGCGGCCTGGAGACGCGCCTGGGATCGAGTGATTCCCTTCTTTGTCTTCCCACCAGCCATCCGGAAAGTGATCTACACCACCAACGCCATCGAGAGTATCAATGCCCAGCTGCGCAAGATCATCAAGACCCGAGGCCATTTCCCGAACGATGACGCAGCTACCAAGCTGATCTGGCTGGGGCTGCGAAACATCACGGCAAACTGGGGCTCAGCGGCGCATGATTGGAAAAGTGCGATGAATCAATTCGCGATTTTGTACGGAGATCGGTTCATCAGGCCGACCTGGTGAAAGTCAGGGCCTGCCTGACGGCAGGCCGTTACCGGCCCGCACACAAAAAATCTGACACTTCCCTGAACTCTGCACTGGCAAAGAAATGTAACAGCTCCCCATTCGGTATCACGGGCAAACGGGTCTACGCTCAAGCCCATGTGATACCGGGCCCCTCTGACGGCTGCCAAGCCGCCATGTCGGATCACTGTTGCCTTGCAACGTCGACATTCAAGGAGGGGCTCATGACAGCTCTGCAATCATTCCTCACAACACCTGTCCTCGGTACCAGCGCCTGGTTGTGGCTGGTGTTCATGGCCATCGTCATCGGTTTGCTGGTGCTCGACCTGGGCGTGCTGCACCGCCACGACCGGGAAATTGAAATGCGCGAGAGCCTGCTGCTGTATTCAGGCTATTTCAGTGTCGGTGTACTGTTCGGCGCGGGGGTCTGGTACCAGTTGGGCGCGCAGTCGGCACTGGAGTTCTACACCGGTTTTTTGGTCGAGCAATCGCTGTCCATGGACAACGTGTTCGTCATGGCGATGATCTTCAGCTACTTCGCCATCCCCCGCCGCTACCAGCACCGCGTTCTGTTCTGGGGCATCCTGGGCGTGGTGTTCCTGCGGGCCATCATGATCGGCGTGGGCGCGGCGCTGGTACAGAACTTTGCCTGGGTGCTTTACATCTTCGGTGCCTTCCTGCTGTTTACCGGGGTGAAAATGGCGCTGTCGAAGGAAGACAGTCGCCCAGACCTGGCCAACAACCCGATCCTCAAGTTCGTGCGGCGGCACATGCGGGTTACCGACCAGATCCATGGCTCGCACTTCTTCGTACGCCATACCCCGGCCGGGCACAGCAAGGCGCTGCGTTATGCCACCCCGCTGTTTCTGGCACTGGTACTGATCGAACTGGCCGACCTGGTGTTTGCCGTCGACAGCGTGCCGGCGATCTTCGCCATCACCCAGGACCCGTTCATCGTCTACACCTCCAACATCTTCGCCATCCTCGGCTTACGCTCGCTGTATTTCGCGCTGGCGGCGCTGATGCACAGGTTCGTCTACCTCAAGTACGCCCTGGCGCTGGTGTTGATCTTCATTGGCTGCAAGATTTTCTACCACGGCATGGTGGGCAAGGTGCCGGCGCTGCTGTCGTTGGGCGTGACATTCGGGTTGTTGCTGGGTGGGGTGGTGATTTCGTTGATCAAGACGCGGGGGCAGACGTTGAATAAAGACGACAAGACGATAGAAAAAGCAGCTAACGATAAGAAAACAACGGGACAAAAGAAGAATGACCCACAGTTGCGGGTCTGAGTTGCAATCATTGCTTGATGATGAAGTAACCAACCGCTCCCCAAAGTGAGGCAATCAAGATCAGCCAAAGGGCTGCTCCCATATCTCGCCTCAACTTTGGGGGGAAATTGTCAAGCTCCGCTTCGTTCAACCAACCGAGGCGTAAATGTAACCTTGGGAATGTGACCAAAGCGCTTACTGTACTCATCAGTAGGCATCGATGCCTTAGGTTTCGTCCGCCCCATACGGGTTTCATCTGCTCAAGATAGGGGTTGCTCGTGATCGCTGAAAGGGCGACATCAAAATCACTCGACAAAGCAATTTTCACATTGATAGCGATCCCCGCAAGGCCCAGGATGAAAGGCGCAATCAGGAATACTATTTGCAATAATGGGGACCAATTGTCAAAGTCAATCATCCAAGTTGTAGCAGCACCTGGGGAAACGACATGCGTTGTGAAACTACGTAGAAACCAGGCTCCAGCGTACCAGGCAGCACTCCTATTATCGGTTGGGAGAAGCGCTCGGGGTTGAAGGTGGTGTGGTCGCCTTCACGGAGCACCATTCGGCCTTCGTCTAGATAGCCGGCCCCCGTCGCAATACAGACAGCACCCGTTGTGGTGACATCGCCGTCTACCGCCTGACCTTTCCCCTCTAGATTGACGCGCATATATGAACTCCCTGTACTTGATTCAGGTTGGAAACCTATCACCAGCAAGGGAGATTCAAGTGGCCTCAGCCAAAATTCAGATACGTCCTACAAGTTGCAGGATTTTGCGCAATCACTGCAGGCGCGGGTTTGATCGCGAATGGGCCGGCGCAGGCTGACGCGTTCACCGCCCGCTACGCAACATCTCCACCGGCACATACTTGCCAATCTCGTATTTGCCAATCGCCGCCCGGTGCACTTCATCCGGCCCGTCAGCCAGGCGCAGGGTGCGCTGCATGGCATACATGTAGGCCAGCGGGAAATCGCCGCTTACCCCTGCCCCACCATGTATCTGGATAGCCCGGTCGATCACGTTCAAGGCCACGTTCGGCGCCACCACCTTGATCTGGGCGATCTCGCTACGGGCCACCTTGTTGCCGACGGTGTCCATCATGTAGGCCGCTTTGAGCGTCAGCAGCCGGGCCATGTCGATTTCCATGCGCGAGTCGGCGATCTTGTCGACGTTGCCGCCCAAGCGGGCCAGTGGCCGACCAAAAGCAGTACGCTCCACCGAACGCTTGCACATCAACTCGAGTGCGCGCTCGGCCATGCCGATCGAGCGCATGCAGTGGTGGATACGGCCTGGGCCCAGGCGGCCCTGGGCAATTTCGAAGCCGCGTCCTTCACCAAGGATCACATTTTCGTATGGCACCCGCACATTCTCGAAAAGGACTTCGGCATGACCATGGGGCGCATCGTCATAACCGAACACCGGCAGCGGGCGGACGATCTTCACGCCCGGCGTGTCGGTCGGCACCAGCACCATGGAATGCTGCTGGTGGCGTGGCCCTTCAGGGTCAGACAGGCCCATGAAGATCATGACCTTGCAGCGCGGGTCGCAGGCGCCGGACGTCCACCACTTGCGGCCGTTGATCACCCACTGGTCACCGTCCCGTATGGCGGTAGCAGCCATGTTGGTGGCGTCCGAGGAGGCCACGTCCGGTTCGGTCATGGCAAACGCTGAGCGGATCTCGCCGCGCAGCAGTGGCTCCAGCCACTGGCGTTTCTGCGCCTCGCTGCCATAGCGCACCAGCACTTCCATGTTGCCAGTGTCCGGCGCCGAGCAGTTGAACGGCTCCGGCCCGAGCAACGAGCGGCCCATGATCTCTGCCAGCGGTGCGTACTCCAGGTTGCTCAGGCCAGCGCCGTATTCCGACTCGGGCAAGAACAGGTTCCACAACCCTTCGGCGCGGGCCTTGGCTTTAAGCTCCTCCATGATTGCAGTGGGCTGCCAGCGGTCACCCTCGGCGACCTGGCGCTCGAACACGGCTTCGGCGGGGTAGACATGAGCGTCCATGAACGCAGTGACACGCTCGCGCAGTGCCTGGACCTTGGGCGAATAGGCGAAATCCATCTGGGCTACCTTCACAGTTCGGAGTACGTGGGCCAGAGCCTAGAGCAGCATTGCTCCATCCACCTAGTCTATTTTCCGCGTGTATAAACATTCATAACCGATATATGATCGACCGATAATTCCAACAAAGAGCGGCGCCCATGAACCTTAGCAAGGTCGACCTCAACCTGTTCATCGTGTTCGATGCGATCTACACCGAAGCCAACCTGACCCGCGCCGGGCAGATCGTCGGCATTACCCAGCCGGCAGTGTCCAATGCCCTGTCGCGCCTGCGCGAAACCTTCAATGACCCGCTGTTCGTGCGTACCGCGCAAGGCATGGTGCCCACACCCATGGCGCAGAACATCATCGGCCCTGTGCGCAACGCGCTGGCGCTGTTGCGGACATCGGTGCAGGAAAGCCGCACGTTCAACCCGCAGCAGGCCAACAAGACCTTCCGCATCAGCATGACCGACCTGACCGAGGCGGTCATCTTGCCGCCGCTGTTCCAGCGCCTGCGCCGCCTGGCGCCGGCAGTCATGATCGAAAGCTTCCTGTGCAAGCGCCGCGAGACCACCAAGGAACTCGCGGCCGGCCGCCTGGACTTTGCCATCGACGCGCCACTGAACACCGACCCGCAGGTGCGCCACATCAAACTCATGCAGGACCGCTATGTCTGCGCCCTGCGCCAGGGTCACCCGCTGGCCGACAGCAAGCTGACCCTCGACAGCTACCTGGGCATGACCCACATCCATATCTCCAGCCGCCGCAACGGCCTGGGTTACGTCGACCTGGCGCTGGGCAAGATGGGTGTTCAACGCAAGGTCGCCCTGCGTTCGCAACACTACCTGATGGCGTCACAGGTGTTGCAGCAGACCGACATGGCGATGACGGTTCCCGAGCGCTTCGCCCGTCGCCATCAGCTGCGTTATCAGGCGCTGCCGGTGGAGGTCCCTGCACTGGAAACGCACCTGTACTGGCATGAAAGCACCGACCAGGACCCGGCCAACCGCTGGATGCGCGAACAGATCACCGAATTGTGCGAGCGCGTGGTGGCAGAGGAAGAAAAGGCTCTGGAGCACGCCTGAAGGTGCCGGTGAGGTGCCATTAATAGCCCCTCACCAGACAAAGTAGAAAATTCCATGAAAGTTCTTCGATAGAGAATTTTTTTCTAAAATAATCGCGAATCGACCTGAGGGAAACGAAAAAATACCGCTGTTGGCAGGTACGCTTACGTCAATGATCGCCGATTTCACGGCCACTGACACGGACCTGCCCTCAATGCCTAGCGCCCCACTCTACTTCGATTACGCCGCCACTACCCCCGTCGACGACCGGGTTATCGAAACCATGCTCGCCTGCCTGGGTAACCAGGCCAACTTCGGCAACCCGGCGTCCAGCGGCCACGCCTTCGGCCAGGCTGCACGTCACGCCGTGGAGCAGGCGCGCCAGCAAGTCGCCGAGTGCGTCGGCGCGCACGCCGAGCAGCTGGTATGGACCTCGGGCGCGACCGAGTCCAACAACCTGGCGCTCAAGGGTATTGCCCAAGGCATCGGCCAGCCCGGACACCTGATCACCAGCCAGCTGGAACACAAGGCCGTGCTCGACACCGTGGCCGAGCTGGAACGTCAGGGCTGGGCCGTCACCCGCCTGGCAGCGGATGCCGATGGCCTGATCCAGCCTGCAAGTGTGCAGGCAGCGTTGCGCGCTGACACCCGCCTGGTATCGCTGATGGCGGTCAACAACGAACTGGGCACGGTCACCGATTTTGCCGCGATCGGCGAGCAGGTGCGTGCCCACGGTGCCCTGCTGCACGTGGATGCCGCGCAGGCCGTGGGTAAGCTGGCTATCGACCTGCGTACGATGGCCGTGGACCTGATGTCTTTTTCGGCGCACAAGGTCTACGGGCCGAAAGGCATCGGCGCGCTGTATGTCGGGCCGCGCGCTCGCGTGCTGATGCGTGCGCAGATGCACGGCGGCGGCCATGAGCAGGGCCTGCGTTCCGGCACCCTGGCGACCCATCAGATAGCGGGCATGGGCAGTGCCTTTGCCTTGGCCGGCCAACCTGGCGACAGCGAGCACCAGCGCCTTGAGCAACTGGCAAGACGCCTGCGCACAGGCCTGCTGGCCATGCCTGGCGTTACCCTGAACGGCTGCGCCAAGCAACGCATTCCCCATACCTTGAACCTGTGCATCGACAGCAAGGGCTTCAACAGCACGGCGCTGGCCGGCGAGCTGGCCTTGTCGACCACCTCGGCCTGCAACTCGGCGAGCAACGCTGCCTCGCATGTGCTGCTGGCACTGGGGCTGGATGAGCGTCAGGCTCGCAACAGTGTGCGTTTGAGCATCGGCCGTTTCAGCACCGAGGCGGACGTGGACAAGGCACTCGACGTGTTTGGCCGGGTGCTGGCGGCAGCATCGGCAGCACTGTGGTGACCACGCCCTAGAACAGGCGGCTGTCCGGCGTGAAATCCTCAACCTGGATTTTCGCGCTCTGCGCCTGCGGGTGCCGTGGGTTGAACAGGTAATTGGTGGTGCTGGGCATGATCGCGCTTGGCACCGGCAGCAGCAATGCCGAACAGTCATCCAGAAAGCGATTGCCCAGCGTTCGGGTCAACTCAGGCTGAGCAGACCAGCCGGGCTGCAAAGCGGGCAACTGCGCCTGGGAAACCGTGTCGGGCAGTTCGATGCGAAGCAAGCGCATGGTGGTAGGGAAATCCTCGGGGTCGATCTCCAGGTGCACCAACACTTCCAGCATCGCCCCAGGAGGGCTGGTGGCGGCATACACCACCGGCCGACCCGCCTGGTGCCAGCGGCCACTTACACGCAAGCCCCCCGTACCGCTCAAGTCTGCATAGGCGCTGATTCGCCACAAAATCACAGGCCATAGCCCTCGGCAATCTGCAGCAGCATTTCTTCGACCTGCGTGGTGCCTTGCTGGGTGGTGAGCATCTGCATCGGCGTCAGCCCCGAGAAGCGTTCCTTGGGCTTGGAAAGCCAGCGTTTGGCCTTGCCCGCTTCACCGAACACGGCCTCGGCCATGGCGGTGATGTGGGCCGAGCGGAACAGCCGATCGCTCTCATCCACGGTCAGCGGTTGGTCACGCTCGATACGGGATTTGAGGGTGCGCAGCGGGATGATCTGGTCGCGCTCCACCGGCGTGAGCACACCGCGTTCGGTCAGCTTTACCAACCAGGTGGCGGCAAAACCATCGGTGATGCGGGTGTGGATTTCGAAATCGCTGGCAAGCTCGGGAATGTCCAGCAGCGCCTGCAGGCGCGCCCGGTACTCGTGGTAACCGTTGTCACGAAGCACTTCGGCAAGCATGGCATGCTCCTTTTCGGCATTTGCCGACAAGTATGCGGTATATGCCGGGTCATTGCCAGTTTGCCGGGTCGGGCGGTCGAAGCCAGGGCTTTGCCAGGTTGACCGCCAGCATTGCCAGGGCCGCAAAGCGGCCCCAAAAACTTCAGAGGAAGGTGAACACTTGCGATGCCGGCAACCGCGACTTGTTCAGCCCGGCGTTGAAATCCGCCTCGCTGCGGTAACCCAGGCTCAGGATCACCACACTGGTGAACCCACGCTCACGCAAACCCAGTTCGGCATCGAGGACCTTGCTGTCGAAGCCCTCGATCGGCGTGGCATCCAGCCCATGCGCCGCCGCACCCAGCAAGGCAGTACCCAACGCCAGGTAGGTCTGCTTTTCCATCCAGTGCTGCACATCCTTCTGGTCGAAGCGGTGCAGGTTGACGTAGTGACGGCGGCTCTGGTTTTGCCCGGCGCGCGCTTGCTCATCACGAAAACGGCCATCGGCGGCCTCTTGATCGAGCACGGCGTTCAGGTGTTCTTCAGTCATCTCGGTACGGGTGCAGAACACAATCACGTGCGAGGCATCGAGAAGCTTCTGCGTGTTGTAGGCGTAACCCTCAGCAGTGCTCTTGGCCAGGAGGGCCTTGCCTTCGGCCGTGTCGGCGACGATGAAATGCCAGGGCTGGGAATTGACCGACGACGGGCTGTGGCGCAGTTGTTCGAGCAGGGCGTCGACAGTGGCCTGGGGAATGCGGCGTGAGGCATCGTAAGCTTTGGTGGTGTAACGGCGCTTGGCCAGCGATACGGTATCCATGCGACAACTCCGGAGTGAACAGTGGATGTGCCGGGCATCTTATCTTTCCAGCAAAAAAGAAAAAGCGGCACAATGTAACAACACTTTCATCCCTGGAATGAAAATGCTGCGCATCACCGACCTCGAACTGTTTGCCCGCAGCAGCGTGCTGGGGAGCTTCACTGCCGCCGCCCATGAAGCAGGCCTGCTGCCGGGCCAGGTGGCGGCCGCAATCAAACGCCTGGAACGCGACCTGGATGTACGCCTGTTCGCCCGCACCACCCGCAGCCTGCGCCTGACCGCCGAGGGCGAGCGCTACCTGCCAACCGCGCTGAATGTGCTGGAAAGCCTGCGCCAGGGCCATGAAGATCTGCATGGCAACCCCAATAGCCTGCGCGGCACCCTGCAGGTATCGGCCCCTTCCGACATGGGCCGCAACATGCTGCTGCCCTGGCTCAGCGCCTTCCGCCGCGACCACCCGGCATTGCAACTGCGCTTCTTCCTGTCCGACCAGATGGCCGACCTCAACCGCGACCCTGTGGATGTGGCCATCCGCTATGGCCTCAACCAGGATGCCAACTACATCGCCCTGCCACTGGCCGAATGGAACCGCCGCGTGCTGGTGGCCTCGCCCGACTACCTGGCCCGCCACGGCCGCCCGCTTACCCCCGACGCGCTGCAGCAGCATGCCTGTCTGCTGTACATGCAGCACAGCCGGGTGTACGACAAGTGGCAGTTGGGTAACCGCACCGTGCAGGTGCGTGGGCCGCTGGTCAGTGACGATGCCGACGTCATCCGCCGCCTGGCCATCCAGGGGGAAGGTATCGTCTACAAGTCGTGGCTGGATGTCAGCGCCAACATCGCGGCCGGTGAACTGGAAATCGTCCTGCCCGAATTGATCGGCGAGCCTACCCCGCTGGCCTTGGTCTGCCCTCATCGCAAGCAGCTCACGCCTGCCGTGACGCAATTGCACCTGTGGCTACGCGAACGCTTCGAGGCCCTGCGCGCCCGGGCCCTGACCAACGGCTGCACAATCGTTCCAGACTGAGCCGGGGGCGTTGCGCTAAGGTAGCCATTTACCCCACGGTACTCGTCCATGAGCAACTGGATCGACTTCAAACAGGACGCCGACACCGGCATCGAGTCGGTCCGTGCGCATTTTGTCGGCCATGCCTATGACCCCCACTGGCACGACAGCTTCCTGGTCGGCGTGACCGAGCAGGGCGTGCAGCAGTTCAACTGCCGCCGGGTACGCCATCGCAGCACGCCGGGGCAGGTATTCTTACTTGAGCCTGGCGACATCCACGATGGCCTGGCGCCCACCGAAGAAGGCTTCACCTATTCGACGCTGTACCTGGAGCCCGCCTGGCTCGACCAACAGCTGCGCGCGCTGTACGAGCACGCGCCGGGCGACAGCCTGCCCAGCTTTGCCGACACCCTGTGCCACGACGAACGCCTGGCGCGGGCCACCGCCCTGGCCTTCCGGGCCGTGCATGACCAGGACTTGCGCATCGTCAGGCAAACGGCCATGGACGATCTGCTGGCCTGCCTGACCCGCCACCTGCACTGGCGCCGCCGCATCAACCCCGACCCGCGCCTGCCGCTGACCGCACAGCGCGCCCGGGACTTCCTGCATGCCAACCTGGAACGCGACATCGGCCTGGAGGACCTTGCCCAGGCCTGCGGCATCGACCGCTTCCGCCTGACGCGTGCGTTCAAGGCGGCGTTCGGCATTGCACCCCATGCCTACCTGATCCAGCTGCGCCTGGCCCGCGCGCGGCGCCTGCTTGCCCAAGGCCAGACACCTGCCGAAGTGGCCGTGGCGTTGGGCTTTGCCGACCAGAGCCACCTGGGGCGCTGGTTCCGCCGCGCCTACCAGTTGACCCCGGCCGACTACCGCAGGCGCTGCTCAAACCTTCCAGACTGAGTGCCGGCGGGCAGCGAGCATGGTGCTTCGATGTTACGGAGCCCTGAACCATGTCACAGTCGTTGTTGCCCTTCATTCTGTTTGCCCTGGTGTCCAGCATCAGCCCGGGGCCGACCAACCTGTTGATCCTGGCCCATGGCGCCCGCCGGGGCCTGCGCGCAAGCCTGGCGCCGATCGTGGCGGCGTGTGGCGCGGCTGCAGCCATTGTGCTGCTCGTCGGGCTGGGGCTAGGCGAACTGCTGCTGCGCTACCCCCTGGCGCAACAGCTGATGAGCTGGGCCGGGGTGCTGTGGCTGAGCAGCCTGGCGTGGAAGATGCTGCGCAGTGCCGCCGCCCCGCTCCATGCGGCCACGGCACAAGGCTTCAGTGCGCTCAGTGCGGCCTCGTTGCAGGTGGTGAACCCCAAGGTCTGGTTGATGGCCGTGGCGGTGGTCGGGGTATTTGCCGCGCCGTCGTTGCCAGTGTGGCAGCTGGCGCTGGTGTTCTTGCTGATCGCTCTGCCGAGCATGGCCGCCTGGGCGGTGTTGGGGGTGGGGAGCGCCCGGTGGCTGCAGGCACCGGGGCGGTTGCGGGTGTTCAACCAAGTGTTGGCGGGGGTTTTGTTGATATCGGCATGGGCTGCAGTATTGGCCTGAGCCTCTACTTGACCGACAAGGGGCCTGAGCGGCCTCGGCTCAACGTGTCAACGCCTCGCGAAAGCGCCGGGTACTGGCAACGGCCAGTACCAGCCCGACCACTGCCACGCTGCCGCCCACCAGGCCGATATCCGCCACATCCATCTGGCTGCTGACGATACTGCCCAGCAGCGCACCACCGCCAATGCCGATGTTGTAGATACCCGAGAACAGCGCCATGGCCACATCGGTGGCGTCGGACGCCAGCTTCAGGGTCTTGGACTGCAGCGCCAGGCTGAAGCTGAGAATTGCCACGCCCCAGAACATGCTCAGCACTGCAAACACATAGAAGTTGCCCGACAGCGGCAACATCAGCAACAGGCACGCGGCGAGTACCCCGATCGAACCTACCAGGAAGCCATGCGGGAAGCGTTCGCTGTAACGGCTGAACAACAATGAACCAAAAACCCCGGCACCGCCGAACAACAGCAGCAACAGCGTGGTGCGGTCGCCGCCGATCTGCGCTACGTGCAGGGCGAACGGCTCGATATAGCTGTAGGCCGTGAACTGCGCGGTAATGACCAGCGTCACCAGCAAGTAGGTAATGACCAGTGCCGGGCGCTTGAACAGGACCGGCAGGCTGCGCAACGAACCGGAGTTCTGGCTGGGCAGCAGCGGCAGCGATTTGATCAGGCAAAGCATGGTGGCTAGCGCTACCCCGGCAATGCTCAGGAACGTGATACGCCAGCCCAGTGCCTCGCCCACCACACGGCCCAGCGGGATGCCCAGGACCATGGCCAGGGTAGTACCGGTGGCCAGCAGGCCCAGCGCCTTGGCCTGCTGGCCCGGCGGCGCCACACGCACCGCCAGCGAGGCGGTGATGGACCAGAACACCGCATGCGCCAGGGCAATGCCGATGCGGCTGACCAGCAGCATGGCGAAGCTTTGCGAAAGCCAGGACAGCAAGTGGCTGACAATGAACACCAGGAACACGAACAGCAGCAGACGCCGCCGTTCGATGTTGCGGGTCAGCAACATCATGGGCAACGAGGCCAGTGCCACGATCCAGGCGTAGATGGTCAGCATCAGGCCGACCTGGGCAGTGCTCATGTCGAAGCTGCGGCCAATGTCACTGAGCAGGGCCACCGGGACGAACTCGGTGGTGTTGAAAATGAAGGCCGCCAAGGCCAGGGCGATGACGCTCAGCCAGCTGCCGCTGCCCGTTGTGGGCGGCAGGTGTGTGGGTATGGGTCCGTTCATGGGTGGAAACCGCTTCTCCGCAGACAAGGCAACAGGTCGCACGCCAGCCACCCGCTTGCAGGGGGCCAACGTACGTTTTTGTTATGGATAGGAATGCCCGGCATGGTACGCGCCAAGCTGGGGCCTCACAACCGCAGGGCAGCCAGAAGGAGTACCATGCGCGCTTTGTGTGAAACGCGTGTGCAACAAGGAGCCCGATCCGCTCATGGACAAGCAAGACCCCCAGCAGCAGTGGCAGCAGGCAGTCATCGCCTATGCCCAGGCCGTCAACGACTACGTCGCGCAGGGCCGTGCGCACGGCTGGGACAACCTCGAAGAGCCGCAGGCACCCGCCACCGAACACCTGCTCGACGCCTGGCTGTCAGCCCTGCAGGCAGCCAACCGTCCTGGCGTCGACGAACAGCAGCGCCAGGCATTCCGCAAGGCCTGGCCACCCGCACACCACCCCTTGATACCGTTGCTCGAAGACCACGGCCAAGGCATCAGCCATGTCCTGCTGCTGGAAGATGGCAGCCTGCTGGCCCGCATCGGCATGCCTTACGACAAGGGCCAGGTGGTGCGTATCGACCACCATGGGGTAACCCCGGTCATCGGCATCGAACACTTTGGCCGCTGCCCCGCGCGGCGCTACTTCGCCCTGGCCAATGCCGAGGGCGTGCGTGTGACCGATGGCTGGGGCGGCCCGCAAGTGCAACGCCTGGCCTGGCCCACGGGGCTGGAGGGGTTGCCGCCAGGTTACCCGTTCGAGCCGTTCGACCTGCCGCCCACACCGACCGCGCTGATCCCCTTCCCCGATGGCCAGCGAGTACTGCTGGTGAGCGCCGAAGGTATCTTCGTACTGGCCACTCAAGGTGCGACTCGCCTGCTGCCACAGCAGGCACGCGTGCTCGAAGAGCTGGCCGAGGGCACCGACCCGGACGACATCAGCCTGGGGCTGAGCATGGAGCATGGTGCGGTGTCGGCGGATGGCCGGCTGATCGTCGTGGGTGAGCAAGGCAGCCGACATCTTGTTCTGGACGAACGACTCAAGCCGCTGGCGCACATCGGCCCGGGCAGTGAATACCCACACTTTGCCTTGTTCAACCGCGCCGGTGACCAGTTGATCGTCAATGCCTGCCATTTCTACAGCGGTGCCACGCTGGCCGTGAGGGTGGCAGACCTGCACGGGCTGGATACCGATTACTACAGCCAGGACCCGCGTACCCCGCTGGTGCAGGATGGCGCAAGGGTGTATGCGGGGGTAGCGCGCGATGGCGAGTACATTGTGGGTGATGCCTATGGCTACCTGCGGGCGTTTGGCGAAGAGGGTACGGAGCATTGGCAGCATTACCTGGGCTCGACCATCAGTGCGATGGATATCAGCGCCGACGGGCAAACGCTGGTGGCGGCGAGCCATGCGGGGGTTATTTCGGTGATTGCGCTGGATAGCGGGCGGCCCGAGTGGCAGATCGGTACCGGGGCGCACGGCGAGGTGCGGCGATGGTTGTTCTGGAAGGGCTGGGACAAGCCAATGGCCTGGTAAAACGGCTGCATCGTTGCTGCCTGTACGGCCCCACCGCGCGCAAGCCCTACATCACCCCTGTGTAGGAGCGGGCTTGCCCGCGAAGAGGCCCGTACAGGCAACCGATCAATCAGCCCTGTAGCGTGGCCATGTCGATCACGAACCGGTACTTCACATCACCGGCAATCATCCGCTCATAGGCCTGGTTGATGTTGCGGATATCCAGCATCTCGATATCGCAACGGATGTCGTGCTCGGCGCAGAAGTCCAGCACTTCCTGAGTCTCGGCAATCCCCCCGATCAACGACCCCGCCAGCACCCGGCGCTTCATCACCAGATTGGCCGCATGCAATGCCGGGTCGATCGGTTCGATCAGGCCGACCAGGATGTGCACACCGTCGAACTTCAGCGTTTCCAGGTACGGGTTGAGGTCGTGCTGCACCGGAATGGTGTCGAGCAGGAAATCGAAACGACCGGCAGCGGCGCGCATCTGCTCGGCATCGGTGGAGACGATCACATGGTCGGCCCCCTGGCGGCGAGCTTCCTCGGCCTTGGCTTGGGAGCGCGTAAACAGGGTCACTTCCGCACCCAGGGCCTTGGCCAGTTTGATGCCCATGTGGCCCAGGCCGCCCATGCCGAGGATGCCGATCTTGTGGCCTGGGCCAACGCCGTGGTGCTTGAGCGGCGAATAGGTGGTGATGCCGGCACACAGAATAGGTGCAGCGCTGGGCAGGTCCATGCCGGCCGGTATGCGCACCACGAAGTGCTCGCTGACCACGATGCTGCTGGAGTACCCGCCCATGGTGTTGCTGCCGTCGACCCGGTCCGGGGTGGCGTAGGTCATGGTCGGGCCTTCGAGGCAATATTGCTCCAGGTCCTTGGCGCAGGCTTCACAGGTACGGCACGAGTCGACCATGCAGCCGACGCCCACCAGGTCACCGACCTTGTGCGCGGTGACCTTGTCGCCCACCGCCGTGACCCGGCCGATGATCTCGTGGCCCGGCATCAGCGGGTACACGGCAATGCCCCATTCGTTGCGCGCCTGGTGGATGTCGGAGTGGCACACGCCGCAGTACAGGATGTCGATGGCGACGTCATCCGGGCGCGGGCTGCGGCGTTGGAACGTCATGGGGGCCAGGGGGCTGGTGGGGGTTTGAGCGGCATAACCGATGGCGGTATACATGCAGGGCCTCGCAGTGAAGTGAAACGATTCAGGCGACACATTTTGCGCGTCGTTCGCCGCCTCGCCCACGACTGATTCTCCGGCATGCATGCCTGATTCTACGAAGATGCCAAGCCATGGCTGGCGCCATGCCCTCAATCTGCGATGATCAAGCTGTCTGATTCTCTGCCCTTGGTCCACCATGCAACTGACCCTTCACGTCGATGCCAATGCGCCGCTCTGCTCACTGATCCGCAGCCTCACCACGCGCCCGGGCTTCGTGCCCACCCTCCTGCCCCAAGTGCAGGTGTTGAGCTGGGACCACTATGTGGCCAGCAGCCCACAGATTTACGAACCCAGCCTCATGATCGTGGCCCAGGGCAGCAAGCTGGCACGCCTGGGGCCGCGTACCCTGGAGTACGGTGCAGGGCATTACCTGGTGCAGGCGTTGTCGGTGCCGTTCATGTGTGAAACCTTTGCCACCCGCGAGGCGCCGCTGTTGGGCGTGGCGGTGGGCATCGACCGTGGCGTGCTGGGCGAGTTGGTGCAGAGCATGGGCTTGGCACCGGACGCTGAAGTGCAGGCGCAAACCCCGCAATCGATGACCTCGGCGGCACTGGATGCACCCATGCGCGAAAGTGTGGAACGGCTGCTGCACTGCCTGCAGGACCCGCTTGACGCCAAGGTACTGGGCCCGGCGCGCGTACGCGAGGTGCTGTATACCGCGCTGCGCGGCCCGCAGGCCGGTGTGTTGCGGGCACTGGTGGAGCAACAGGGGCACTTCGCCCGCATCGGCGCCGCCCTCGCCCACCTGCGCGAGCACTACGCCGAGCCGCTGAGCGTGGAGGCACTGGCCGCGCGGGCCAACATGAGCGTTTCGACCTTCCATGAACACTTCAAGCGCTGCACCGACATGGCGCCAATGCAGTACCTGAAGCGCTTGCGGCTACTCAAGGCGCAGCAGATGCTGATTGGCGAAGGCCTGGGCGTGGCACAGGCTGCGCACCGGGTGGGCTATCAGAGCACCTCGCAGTTCAGCCGCGAGTACAAGCGCCAGTTCGAACGCAGCCCGGGGGATGAATTGCCTTACCAAAGCATGCCGGTGTAATCACCCGATCTGAACAGCCCCTGCAGGTACGCATCCGGGACAAGGCGTTTTTCGCCCGGCGAGTCAGTCCGCCAGCGGCCACTGCGCCAATGGCCAGTAAGCCCCCTTGCGCGACTCGTAAAGCGTGAAGTGTCGCGCGGTGAGGTAAAACTCCGGCGCGCTACTGGCCTCGGGCGGCTGCCCGCGGTAATCCCTGGACAGCGTCAGGTGCGGTCGATACTCACGCGTGGCCGCTTCCAGCCCCAACGGCAGCAACGCCTGCTGCAAACCGTACACCAGTTGCAACAGGGCGGGCGGTACCTGCTGCGCCTCCAGCACCAAGGCGCCGGCCCGCTGCCACACCTGCAAGCGGTCAAGCAGAAGCCGCGGTGCCATGGCCGGCAGCGCCAGTTGATCGACTGCCGCACAGATCGCAGGCACCTGGGCGGTATCTACATCGCCGAGGAACAGCAGCGTGACATGGAAGTTGGCCGCCGGCACCGGCTTGCCGCTGCGCAGGTTCAGCCCGCGCCGCCACTGGGCCAGGTCACGGCGCTGGGCGTCGCTGGCCGGCAAGGCGAAGAACAGCCGCTTGAACGGGCTACCGCTGGGACGTATATCCTGAATCATACAAACTCCCTGACATGAAACGTTTGCGCAAGACGGTAGGGTATTACACCAATGTCGCCCCGCAGTTTCATAACAATAAGTACAAACTGCCCCCATGATTGTTTATGCTGGCGGGCTCATGCCTCGGCGCATGGCCATTTTTCGACAAGTAAACGTCCATGAAAATTGCACTCGTACTTATCTTCGTCTTCTCGATCGCCTATGTTCACCTGCGCGGTCGGGTTCGCCACAAGCTGACTCGGCAGCTGGGCGACCACTCCAGCTTCCTGGCCCCGATCAACAGCTTCCTGTACCTGTTCTCCAAACACCCGGCCAAGCCCTACCTGCCGGTCGAGGCCTTTCCAGAACTGAAACCGCTGCAGGACCACTGGCAGGAGATCCGTGAGGAAGGCCGCCAGTTGCTGCACGTAGGCGAAATCAAGAAATCCGACAATTACGATGACGTCGGTTTCAACTCGTTCTTCAAGACCGGCTGGAAACGTTTTTACCTGAAGTGGTATGGCGAAAGCCACCCGTCGGCAATGGCCCTTTGCCCACGCACGACCGAGCTGCTGCAAGGCATCGGCACGGTCAAGGCCGCCATGTTCGCTACCCTGCCTCCGGGAGCCAAGCTGGTGCGCCACCGTGACCCGTATGCCGGCTCGTACCGCTACCATCTGGGCCTGGATACCCCGAATGACGACGGCTGCTACATCGACGTGGACGGCGAGAAATACGCCTGGCGCGATGGCGAGGGGGTGATCTTCGACGAAACCTACATCCACTATGCAGCCAACACCACCGAGCACAACCGCATCATCCTGTTCTGCGACGTCGAGCGCCCGCTCAAGTACCGCTGGGCAACCGCGTTCAACCGCTGGTTCAGCCGCAACGTGATGGCCGCTGCCGCTGCGCCCAACGACGCCAGCGACAAGACCGGTGGCATCAACCGCCTGTTCACCCGCATCTACAAGATCCGCGAGCGTGGCAAGGCGCTGAAGAAGCGCAACCGCATGCGCTACTACCTGGAAAAATGGGCAGTGGTCGCGGCGTTGGTGCTGGTGTTCATCTACATCTGAAGGCTCAACGCAGGCCACCGTACGAGTGACCTGCGTTTACCCACCAAAGTACCGCCTCGCACGTGCCACGCTTCGACTAGCCTGAAAGCTCCACTCGCAACCCCCAAGGTGAAGACGATGAGCATGATGGACTGGGACGCCTACCGTAAGCAGTTAATGGCCGGCATCGGCGATCTCAAGCAACTCTCCCCCGACACCGTAGCCGGCTACATGACCGCCAGCGGTGCAGGTGCCAAGACCAACCACCTGGATGCCAAGACCCGCGAGCTGATCTCCTTGGCCGTGGCTGTGACCACCCGCTGCGACGGCTGCATCGCCGTGCATTCGCAGCAGGCCGTCAAAGCGGGGGCCAGCCGCGAGGAAATTGCCGAGGCCCTCGGCGTGGCCGTGGCCATGAACGCCGGTGCCGCGCTGGTGTACTCCGCCCGTGCAATGGACGCGGTGGGCAAGGCCAACGATTGAGCACAAACGGCGTCGCCGCCCTTGCGCGACGGCGCCGCGCCACCCAGACTGAGCGGCTGACCCCGCGCAGGAACCCGCATGATCCACATTCGCCCCATGACGCCGGACGATTTCGATCGTTTCTGGCCCACCTTCCAGGCCATTGTCCAAGCCCGTGAAACCTACGCTTTCGACCCGGCCCTGAGCTTCGAACAGGCCCGCCAGCTGTGGCTGGAGCTGCCCTTGCACACGCTGCTGGCCGAAGAAGATGGCGAGCTACTGGGTTCGTATTACCTCAAGCCCAATGCTGCCGGGCCTGGTGCGCATGTGGGCAACTGCGGCTACATGGTCTGCGAACAGGCGCGCGGCCGGGGCGTGGCGCGCTTGATGTGCGAGCACTCGCAAAAGCTGGCGCGCCAGGAAGGCTTTCTGGCATTGCAGTTCAACTCGGTGGTAGCCAGCAACGAAGTGGCCGTGGCGCTATGGCACAAGCTGGGCTTTGAAACAGTCGGCCGTTTGCCCAAGGCCTACCGTCATGCCCGCCTGGGGCTGGTGGACTGCCTGGTGATGTACAAGTGGCTGGCGGATGAGCCGGTGGTGGAAAAGCCACCCCTGCTGATCGGGCGCAAGAACATCGAGGCACGGGTATCGCGGCGCCGCGGGCGCTAGCCATTTCAGGCAAGCCTGCCTTCACACCAAGCTCGTCAAGCTGGGGCCTGATGTTCATGCCACATTTGGTCTCGGCGCCGCAAAAACGCACAACCTGTTGTTTTTTCTCAGCATTCACAGCACACCAACATTTGACGCCCCAGCATTTCAGTGGTCAGATGCGCGCCAGTTTCAGGTGCCCTGCGCCGCCGCGCGCAGGGTGAAACGGGAAACCGGTGCGTCGTGTTGCCCACGACAAGTCCGGTGCTGCCCCCGCAACGGTAAGCGAGCGAACCCTTCGAGATACCACTGTGCTCAAGCATGGGAAGGTGAAGGTTTCATGCCCCTCGCAAGCCCGGAGACCGGCCTGGAGCTTCACTTGGCAACCCGCGGTGGGCGGGCGCAGGCCGGAATCCGTGCGCGCGCCTGCCTGCATGGTTCGCCTTTGCGTGTTTTCCACCGGGATCCATTCATTCCTGCAGCAGTGGAACGACATGTCCCGTATGTTCAAGCTTCACCCCCTGGCGGCCTGCCTGGCCGTCGCCCTGCCGGCGCTGGCTGATGACCACGACCCGCAGCCTCTGGCCCTGCCTTCCACGGCCATCACCGACACCCAGGACAACCGCACCATCGACCTGGCCACGCCGACCCAGGCCGGCTCGCGCCTTGGCCTCAGCGCCCTGGAAACACCGGCCAGCATCAGCAGCATCAGCGAACGGCAGATTCAGCAGCGCAACAACATCACGGTGCAGGATGCAGTGACCCGCTCGCCGGGCATCACCTTCGTCGGCTCCCCGGGGGACGGCGGTACTGGCCTGTCTGCCCGCGGCTTTGCCGGCCACAGCTCGGTGATGACCCTGTTCGACGGCGCGCGCCTGTACACCGGTGCCGGCACCCAGACCTTCCCGGTCGACCCGTGGATGGTCGAACGCATCGAAGTGATTCGCGGCCCGGCCTCGGTACTGCATGGCGAAGGCGCCACCGGCGCAGTGATCAACGTGATCCCGAAAAAACCTTTTGGCGGCGAGGTGCGCAACCACCTGCGCCTGGGTTATGGCTCGTGGGACCGCCAGCAGCTCGGTCTGGACAGCGGCGGCAGCCTCAGCGAGCGCCTGAGCTACCGCCTGACGCTGAATCAACAGGCCGGCAATGGCTGGGTCGATCGCACCGCTTCACGTAGCCTGGCCCTGAGCGCCGCGCTGCGTTTTGATGCCAGTGACAATCTCAGCTTCACCCTGGCCCATGACCGCGGCGATGCACAACCTGCCAACTACTACGGTACCCCGCTGATCGACGGCCACTACCGCAGCAGCCTGCGCAAGAAGAACTACAACGTGCAGAACGACGTGCAGCAGTACGTTGATGAATGGACCCGGCTCACGACCGACTGGGCGCTGAACGACCAGCTCAGCGCCAGCAACCAGCTGTACTACATCAAAAGCCGCCGCCACTGGCGCAACGCCGAGGACTACAGCTGGGACACCGGGCGTGAGCAACTGCTGCGCGGCAGCTACCTGGAGATCAAGCACAACCAGGAACAGTTCGGTGACCGCCAGACCTTCACCTTCGACCACAGCCTGTTAGGCCTGGCCAGCAAGACCGTGCTCGGTACCGAGTACAACAAGGTGCGATTCAACGTCGACAGCAATTCACCCTACAACGATGTCGGCGGCGACTACATCGACCCGTGGCAGCCACAGTCAGGCTGGTTTCATAGCGCCTCGCCGTTGCGGCCGCAAACGCTCTCGACCACCCATACCTTTGCCCTGTTTGCCGAAAACCGCCTGCAATTGAGCGACCGCCTGTCTTTGGTTACCGGTGTACGTCGCGACCAGAACCACATCGACCGCAACAACCTGACCAACGACAGCCGCAGCGATCGCAGCCTGCAAGGGGGCAACTGGCGCGTCGGGCTGGTGTACGCACTCAACGACGACCTGTCGTTGTACGGCCAGTACTCGACCAGCGAGGACGGGGTCAACAACCTCATCAGCCTCAGCCCCGCGCAGATGAATTATGACCTGACCGAGGCGAAGCAGACCGAGGCAGGCCTCAAGCAGCGCTTTTGGGAGGGACGTGGCGAATGGACGCTTGCCGCCTACCACATCGTCAAGAAAAAGCTGCTGGTGGACGACCCGATCACGCACGAGAAGCAACAAGCCGGGCAGCAGACCTCCGATGGCCTGGAAGCGACGCTGGAACTGGCCCTGGCCCATCAGTGGCAGGTTTCGGCCAACGCATCGCTGGTACGCGCCAAGTACGACGACTTCGACGAAATGGTCGGCGGCATGCCGCAGGACCGCGCAGGCAACCGGCCGGCCAACGTGCCACGGCGTACCGCCAACCTTTGGTTGAGCAAAGGTTTCGGCCAGCAGGTGGAGGCCGGCATTGGGGCGCGCTATGTGGATGAGCGTTATGCCGATACCGCCAATACCCAGAGCGCCCCCGGGTACACCGTGGTCGATGCCAACATCGCCTGGCAGGTGTTGCCGGATGTGAAGTTGGGGTTGCAGTTGAACAACCTGTTCGATCGCGAGTATGTACAGTCGGCGTTCAGCGGGCAGCAGTGGTTGATGGGGATACCGCGGTCGTACTTCGCGACGGTGGATTACAGCTTCTGATCTGGGTGGCTTGTGCCGCGAAGAGCCCGGCACAGTCCACACAAAAACCTCTATTCCCTTTCAGCGCCTTGTTATACGATAACGTTTCACATGAAATTCATTCCTATTAGACAACCCATGACAAGCGCCATTACCACGCCCACTCTGATCACCCAGCGCCTGCAGAGCATCGATGCCCTGCGCGGCCTGGTGATCCTGTTCATGCTCCTGGACCATGCCCGCGAGACTTTCCTCCTGCACCGCCAGGTCAGCGACCCCATGGCCATCGACACCACGGAACCGGCGCTTTTCTTCAGCCGCACCCTCGCCCACCTGTGTGCGCCTGTGTTCGTCCTGCTGACCGGCCTGTCGGCCTGGCTGTATGGCGAGAAGCATCAGGGCCGTGGCGACGTCTCGGCGTTCCTGTTCAAACGGGGGCTGTTCCTGGTGGTGCTGGAGTTCACCCTGGTCAACTTCGCCTGGACCTTCCAGTTGCCCCCCAGCGTGATCTACCTGCAAGTGATCTGGGCCATCGGCGTCAGCATGATCGCCCTGTCGCTGCTGGTGTGGCTGCCACGCGCCGCGCTGCTCGCACTGGGCGCCAGCATCGTCGCCGGCCACAACCTGCTCGACGGCCTGCACTTTGGCGTGGATTCAGCCCTGCATGTGCCGTGGGCAATCCTGCATGATCGCGGCTGGCTGGCGTTTTCCGAAAACCTGCACCTGCGCACGTCTTACCCGGTGCTGCCGTGGATCGGCGTAATCGCCTTGGGCTACGGCCTGGGCCCCTGGTTCGCCCGCGGCAGCGATGCCGGCCAACGCCAGCAATACCTGCTGGTGGCGGGTTTGTTCGCGCTGCTTGGCTTCGTCCTGCTGCGCATGTTCAACGGTTACGGTGAGGCACCGTGGAGCGGTTACCCAACCTTCACGCAAACCCTGATGAGCTTCTTCAACATCACCAAATACCCACCGTCGCTGCTGTTCCTGACCCTGACCCTGGGCTGCGGCCTGTTGTTGTTGCGCGCGTTCGAACGGGCCGGCCAGGCGCGCTGGATCACTGCCCTGGCGGTGTTCGGTGCGGCACCGATGTTCTTCTACCTGCTGCACCTGTATGTGCTGAAGCTACTGTACCTGGCCTGCGTGGCGCTGTTCGGGCTCAACCATGGCGACTACTTCGGTTTCGACGGTATTGCAGCGGTGTGGCTGGGCGCGGTGCTGCTGGCGGTTGCGCTGTACCTGCCGGTGCGCGGGTTCGCCCGCCTGAAGCAGCGTCGCCGCGACATCCGTTGGCTGAAGTACTTCTGAAAAGCGTTTTCACCTGGCGGCGCGATGGTCTACCATGCGGGCCGCCGGTTTCCACCACGGAACTAACAGGGAATCCCAGGCCTGCCAATACAGGCCAATCGGAACTGCCCCCGCAACTGTAGGTGCCGAGCCTGCTCCATCGATGCCACTGGGCCTGCCGCCCGGGAAGGCCGGAGCCGGGCCGTGACGCACCAGTCAGGAGACCTGCCGGCCTACATTCACCAACCGGCGGGGTGTCCGGGATTGGCCATCCGTGTTGCCCCAGCCACCCGCTGGGGCTCGGCGATGCCTGTCCGTGCGTTCCTCACCAGAACTGTCCGATAGGAGATCGCCCAGCATGCTGCTCCGTTTCGCCACCCTGCTCGCGGGCCTAAGCCTCACTGGCCTGGCCCAGGCCGCTGCCACCCACTACCCGCTGACGGTCGACAACTGCGGCAAGCCGCAGGTTTTTGCCCAGGCGCCGCAGCGCGCCGTCACCATCGGCCAGGCCGGTACCGAGCTGCTCTATGCCCTGGGGCTGGGTGACAAGCTGGCGGGCACCTCGCTGTGGTTCAACAACGTATTGCCGGAATACCAGGCGGTGAACGCCAAGGTGCCGCGCCTGGCCGACAACGACCCCAGCTTCGAGGCGGTGGTCGGCAAGCGCCCGCAGCTGGTCGCGGCGCAGTTCGAATGGATGGTCGGTGCCCAGGGCGTGGTCGCCACCCGCGAGCAGTTCGATGAGCTGAAGATCCCCACCTACGTGCTGCCATCGGACTGCGAGGGCAAGGACAACCTGGTCGGTGCAGACGGCACCCGCCTGCAAGCGTTCCAGGTAGACAGCATCTACAAGAGCGTCAGCGAACTGGCCGAGATCTTCGACGTTCAGGACCGCGGCGCGGCACTGAACGCCGAATTGCAAGGGCGCCTCGACAGCGCCAGGGCACAGCTGGCCGGCAAGGACCTGTCGGCAACTTCGGCGCTGTTCTGGTTCTCCAGCGCCGACCTGGACATCGACCCCTATGTGGCCGGCCGCCAGGGTGTCGCCGACTTCATGCTGCGCACCCTCGGTGTGCGCAACGTGGTCGAGTCCAGCGAAGAATGGCCAAGCGTAGGCTGGGAAACCCTGGCCAAGGCCAATCCGACCTGGCTGATCATCGCGCGCATGGACCGCCGCCGTTTCCCCGCCGACGACTACCAGAAAAAGCTCGAATTCCTGCGCAGTGACCCGGTAACCCGCAACATGGACGCGGTGAAGCACGACCGCATCATTATCCTCGACGCCGACGCCATGCAGGCCGGCATCCGCCTGTTCCGCGGCGTGCAGACGCTGTCCACGGCCTTCGCCAGCGGTAAAGCAGCCCCGTGATGATCCGCCTGTTACCCTGCATCGCGGTTGCCCTGGCCGCTCTGTTGGCCGCCCTGCTGGCCGGTACCGCCATTGGCGAAACCAACCTGTCGCCCAGCGTGGTCGGTCAGGTGCTGGCCAACCACCTGTGGCAAGCCGCCTACCCGGTGGACCCGATCGACGCCGGCATCGTCTGGAACTACCGCCTGACCCGCACCCTGGTCGCGGCCGCTTGTGGCGCCGGGCTGGCCACCTGTGGTGTCATCCTGCAGGCGATGTTGCGCAACCCACTGGCCGAGCCCTACCTGCTGGGGCTGTCTGCCGGTGCCTCGACCGGCGCGGTACTGGTCGGCCTGCTGGGGCTGGGTAGCCTGGCATTAAGCATGTCTGCTGGGGCCTTCATCGGCGCCGGGGCCGCATTTGCCCTGGTGCTGGTGCTGGCCCGCGCGGCCGGCCCCAGCAGCAACAATGCACAGGTCATCCTTGCCGGTATCGCCGGCTCGCAGCTGTTCAATGCACTGACCGCCTTCCTGATCACCAAGTCGGCCACCGCCGAACAGGCGCGCGGCATCCTGTTCTGGCTGCTGGGCAACCTGAGCGGCGTGCGCTGGCCTTCGGTGTGGCTGGCCGTACCGGTGGCGGTTTTCGGCTTGCTGGTGTGCCTGTGGCATCGCCGTGCGCTGGATGCCTTCACCTTCGGTGCCGACTCGGCCGCCTCGCTGGGCATCCCGGTGCGGCGCACCCAGTTGCTGCTGATCAGTTGTGCAGCGCTGGTGACGGCGGTGATGGTGTCCATTGTCGGCGCCATCGGTTTTGTCGGGCTGGTTATCCCCCATGCCTTGCGCCTTCTGCTCGGCCCCGGGCACAGCCGTCTGTTGCCCGCCAGCGCACTGGGCGGTGCGCTGTTCCTGATTGTGGCAGACATTCTTTCGCGCACGCTGATCACCGGCCAGGTGATCCCGGTGGGCGTGGTTACGGCGCTGATCGGTGCCCCCGTATTCGCACTGATTCTGGTCAGCCGTCGGGGGCGCCCATGACCGCCATGGCAGCTGTTCGCATCCCTCCGCTGGCCTGCCATGGGCTGGGGCTGCAACTGGCCGGAAATACCGTGCTCAGCGATATCGACCTTCGCGTTGTCGCCGGTGAAACCCTGGGCATCGTCGGCCCCAACGGCTCGGGTAAATCCTCGCTATTGAAGTTGCTGGCAGGGCTGCGCAAACCCGCCTGCGGCAGCGTGCAGCTCCTGGGTGAGCCACTGGCACAGATGCCCCGCCGCCGTGTTGCCCAGGCGCTGGCGCTGGTCGAGCAACAGGCCGACACACTTGATGCGATCAGCGTGTTCGACGCGGTTGCCTTGGGCCGCACGCCCTGGCTCTCGGCCCTGGCACCGTTCTCCCGGCAGGACTGCGCCATCGTCGAGCAAGCCCTGGCCGACCTCGACGCCCTGCACCTGCGTACGCGCCTGTGGGGGTCGCTGTCCGGTGGCGAGCGCCAGCGTGTGCACATCGCCCGTGCGCTGGCCCAACGGCCGCAGGTGCTGCTGCTGGACGAACCGACCAACCACCTGGACATTCAGCATCAGCTAAGCCTGCTGCAACAAGTGCAGGCGCTGCCGGTCACCACCCTGGTAGCGCTGCATGACCTCAACCAGGCGCTGACCTGTGACCGTGTCGCGGTTCTCGACAAGGGCCGTCTGGTCGCCCTCGGCAACCCCTTCGAAGTCCTTACCCCCGAGCGCCTGTTGAGCACCTTCGGCGTCCACGCCCACTACCTCACCGACCCTTTCGACGGCGCGCGCATCCTGCGCTTTCGCGCCCCCTGAACCTGGTAGCCTTGCCCATGCTGTTGCGTCATCGCCAACAAGCACGTTCCCACAGGTCAGCGTAATCGCAACTGCATGTGCGTGGTCTGCCACACCGGGTCCTGCTCCACGTCCACCACCGTGAAGCCTTGCCGCTCCCAGAACGCAATGGCACCCGGCAGAAACGGATGAGTATGCAAGTAAAGGCAGTCCAAGCCCGCTTGCATCGCCCGTTCGCGCAAGGCACCAAACAAGGCAGCAGCCAGGCCATGCCTGCGGTAGGCCGGCAACACGAACAGCCGCACCACCTCGACTACCCGCTCTGCGCGGTAATCAAGCTGGGCAAAGCGATGGTCATAGGGCAAGTAACCGATCACCGCAACCAGCCGCCCACCCTCACGGGCTTCCAGAAAGCAGCCCGCACCGTCCAGGTAAGTGTCGGCGAAATGCGCCAGGTCACGCGGCAAGGGTGCGTTGGCGAGCATCGGGAAAAGCGCACGCCGGGCGCTGTCGACAAACGCCAGCACTTCGGCAATGGCGTCACGCGCCACAGGTTGCAGGGTCCAGTTCGGCATCGGGCTGTTGCCAGTGTGGTTGGGAGCGTACGGTTCTACCGCAGCGTGCCGCTCAAGGCAAATCACGGGGCTCGTCGCGGCAAGGCGGACATCGGTATAATCAGCAGTCTTCACTGCCCGACCAGGCCACACCATGCCTCGCCTCCCGAAGTTGCTGTTACCCCTGTTGCTGGCTGCTGCACTCACCGCCTGCGACCAGAAACCCTCCCGTGAAGAACAGATCCTCAGCCAGCTGCCGCTGCAGGACGCCTACACGCACAACATCGAGCGCATGTCCGCGCTGCTGGGCCGCAGTCATCCGCAGTTGTCGCAAGCGACCATCCAGGACGTACTGCGCAAGCACCTCACTGTCGAGGACCAGCGCCGGGACCTGTTCCGCCTGTACAGCGAAAAGAACTTCAGCGACGCCGAATTCGCCACCATCGTCGCCGCCACCCAGGACCCAGCCAAAGCTCGCGCCCTGGAAGACACCGAAGCCGGCAAACGCTTGAGCGAAAAACTCACCGCCCTGATGCGCGAAACCGCCCGCGATGTGAACGTGCAGGCCTTGGTCGAGCAGCGCATGCAACGGGTGGAAGACGAACTTGAGGCGCTGGACAATGCAGGCTCTTGAGCACTGCCGGCCAAGGTAACTTCCGTTCAGCCGCCCTTTACGATCACCCGAGGTCAGGATTGACACACACCAAGCATGGATTGCGCCTGGATCTACGTACACTCATTCTGGTGCTCTGCGCCCTCACCGCAGTGGTCATGCTGTGCGCCAGCTATTTCGCCAGCTACCGGGTGCAGCGCCAGCTATTGATCGACAATGCCCTGGAAGCCAACCGGGTGTATGCGACCAAGCTGGCCAGCATCACCGAAACCTTCATTGGCAACGCCTTGCAGCAACTGATGTTCAGCGCCAGCGTACAAAGCCGGCAGTTGAGCGATGCCGCTGCGCTGCAGGTGGAAAGCGATCGCGTACTGGGCCAGAGCATGGCCTTCAACTCCACCTTCGTGATCGACGCCAACGGTGTACTGCTGGCAGTATCCCCCGCCCCGCTACGCCACCTGGTCGGCACCCACGTGCAGTCTCCCGGCGCCCTGGAAGCCCTGCACGAACGCCGTCCACTGGTTTCCACGCCCTACCTGTCGGCGGCCGACAACCTGGTGGTCGCGCTGTCGCAACCCATTTTCGATCGCGACGGCCGCTACCTGGGGTATGTGGGTGGCAGCCTGTACCTGCGTGAACGCAACATCCTCAACAGCCTGCTGGGCGAGCATTTCTACAAGGACGGTTCGTACCTGTATGTGGTCGACCGCAACCGACGCCTGCTGTACCACCCTCATAGCGAGCGGGTAGGCACGGTGGTGGAGGGCAATGCGCTGATCGACCAGATGGCGACACTGGACAGTGGTACCCGGCAGCTGACCAATAGCCTGGGCGTGGAAATGCTCGCTGGCTTCGCCACTGTGCCCAGCGCCGGCTGGGGCGTGGTAGCGCAGCAGCCCTTGGTGCAGACGGTGGCGCCGTTGCACCACCTGGTGCTGAACGTGATCGCCAGTTCGGCGCCCTTGGCGCTGGTTGGCAGCCTGCTGCTGTGGTGGCTGGCCCGTACCATCGCCCGCCCGCTGTGGAAACTCGCCGCCGGTGCCCGCACGATGGACCGCGCCGGTACCGCCGAGCATTTGCATCAGGTGCGGGCCTGGTACTTCGAGGCGGCCGAGCTCAAGCGCGCGTTGCTGTTCAGCCTGAACTTGCTGCAAGAGCGTATCGGCCGGCTCAATCGGGACGCCCAGACCGATCCGCTGACCGGCCTGGGCAACCGCCGCAGCCTGGAAATCAGCCTGTCGTTACTGGAGGCTGAAAAGCGGGAGTTTGCAGCCATTGCGCTGGATATCGACCACTTCAAGCGGATAAATGATAGCCATGGACACGACGTGGGCGACCAGGTACTGCGCCAACTGGCGGAGCTCATGCGCCGTTGTTGCCGCGAGGGGGACCTGTTGTGTCGCACCGGCGGCGAGGAGTTCCTGATTTTGCTGCCTGGGGCCACCCTGAACGTGGCGGCCGCGGTGGCCGAACGGTTGCGTGTGACCGTACAGGAGATGCCAGTGGAATCGGTGGGCGCCGTGACGATTTCGCTGGGGGTGACGCACTGGGATGGCGAGACTCACGGCGAGCCCATGAGCGCACTGGGCGAGGCTGACCGGGCGCTTTACCGGGCCAAGCAAGAGGGGCGCAACCGGGTCGCTTTTGCCTGAACGTCTTGCGTTGTACCCATCGGGCGGGCTTGCCCGTGAAAATGCCGGTAAAGGCAACGATGATTCGGTGGCTTGTAACAATTCCTGTCATAAAACTGCAGCGTTTCAGTCATAGGATTGACCCCGACCTGACATTTTTACTTCATGGATGAGCGTCTCATGCGTCGTGTGGTTTTCAATCAGAAAGGTGGCGTCGGCAAATCCAGCATCGCCTGCAACCTCGCCGCTGCCAGCGCCGCCGAGGGCTACCGAACCTTGCTGGTCGACCTCGACCCGCAGGCCAATGCCACCTTCTACCTCACCGGGCTGGTCAACGACACCATTCCACCCGGCATCGCCGACTTCTTCCGCCAGACCTTGTCGCCGGTTACCGCCGCCGGCAAGAAGCACCGCGTGGCAATCACCGAAACCCGCTACAACAACCTGCACCTGGTCACCGCCAGCCCAGACCTCAGCGACCTGCAAAGCAAGCTGGAGAGCAAGCTGGAGAGCAAGTTCAAGATCAACAAGCTGCGCAAGTTGCTGGTGGCACTGGAAGAGGACTATGAGCGGATCTACATCGACACCCCACCCGCACTGAATTTCTACACCTTCAGCGCGCTGGTGGCGGCCGAGCGTCTGTTGATTCCGTTCGACTGCGACAGTTTCTCGCGCCAGGCCCTGCACAGTGTCATGGCCGAGGTCGAAGAACTGCGTCAGGACCACAACCCCGCGCTGGTGGTGGAAGGTGTGGTAGTCAATCAGTTCGCCGGGCGCACGGCGCTGCACCAGACCTTGGTCGATCAACTGCGCAACGAAGGCATGCCGGTGCTGCCGGTGTACCTGAGCAGTTCGATCAAGATGCGCGAATCGCACCATGCCTCGGTGCCATTGGTGCATTTGGCGCCGCGGCATAAACTGGCCCTGGAATTCATCGATTTGCTGGATGTGCTTGAGCGTGCGGCCTGACAGGCCGTTGGGGGCACTCCGGCTGTAACCTGCTGCACCGGTCGAATCAGGTATACCGAGGTCGCCCTCGACAAAGCGCCTTGCAGCGCTCGGCTATCTACTGGCAAGCACAATAACGATGGCGCGGCCCGACTGCGCCACTTTCAACATGGCTGCCAAAGGAAACCGGAGAGCACCCGCATGTCCGCACATCATGAGGTATCCCCCGCCACCCTGCGCAGGGTAATTGCCGCTTCGGCCATCGGCAATTTCGTCGAATGGTTCGACTTCGCCGTGTACGGCTTTCTCGCCACGCTGATCGCCAGCCAGTTCTTCGCCAGCGAAGACGCCAGCGTGGCCTTGCTCAAAACCTTCGCGGTGTTCGCCGTGGCCTTTGCGCTGCGCCCTTTGGGCGGCATCGTCTTCGGCGCCTTGGGCGACCGCCTGGGACGCAAGCGCATCCTGTCGCTGACCATCTTGCTGATGGCCGGCTCCACCACGTTGATCGGCCTGCTGCCGACCTACGCCAGTATCGGCCTGGCAGCCCCGGCGCTGCTGACCCTGGCCCGCTGCCTGCAGGGTTTTTCTGCCGGCGGCGAATATGCCGGGGCTTGCGCCTACCTGATGGAGCACGCGCCTGACGACAAGCGTGCCTTTTATGGCAGCTTCGTGCCTGTGTCGACCTTTTCCGCCTTTGCCTGTGCGGCAGTGATCGCTTATGGCCTGGAAGCCAGCCTGTCGACCGAGGCGATGAATGCCTGGGGTTGGCGCATTCCGTTCCTGATTGCCGCACCGCTGGGACTGGTCGGCCTGTACCTGCGCTGGCGCATGGAAGAAACCCCGGCGTTCCGCGAAGCCGTCGCCCAGGGCAAGGAGCACGAGCATTCACCGCTGAAAGAAACCCTGCGCCACCATGGCCGGGTCATTCGCAACCTGGGGGCGTTCATTTCGCTGACCGCGTTGTCGTTCTACATGTTCACCACCTACTTCGCCACCTACCTGCAACTGGTCGGCAACCTGACCCGTGCGCAGTCACTGCTGGTGACCACCGTGGCCCTGCTGTTCGCCGCCGTGGGCTGCCCGCTGGCCGGGGCATTCTCGGACCGGGTGGGGCGACGCAAGACCATCGGCTTTACCTGCCTGTGGGTGATGCTGTGCGTGTTCCCGGCGTACTGGCTGGCCAGCTCTGGCTCGATGTCGGGTGCGCTGCTGGGGGTGATCCTGCTCGCGGTGGGGGCGTTGTGCAGCGGCGTGGTTACCGCAGCATTGCTGTCGGAAAGCTTCCCTACCCGTACCCGCTACACCGCTTCGGCGATTACCTACAACGTGGCCTACACGCTGTTTGGCGGCACAGCGCCGCTGGTGGCAACCTGGCTCATCGCACAGACCGGCAGCAGCCTGGCACCGGCGTTCTACCTGGTGGTGATTGCGCTGGTGGCGTTGGTGGGCGGGTTGGCGTTGCCGGAAACGTCGCGGATTTCTTTGCATGACGACCTGGGTGTGGACGGTGTGCGGGCTGGTGCCCGAAGGGCCGTTTGAGGTTGTTGGGGCTGCCTTGCAGCCCCAAATGCTCAGCCTTCCTGCTGCTCATCCCGCCGATACGCCCACTGATACAACGCCGGCAACACCAGCAACGTCAGCGCGGTAGAAGACAAGATTCCGCCAATCACCACCGTCGCCAGTGGCCGCTGCACCTCTGCCCCGGTCCCGGTGGCCAAGGCCATCGGTATGAACCCCAGCGAGGCCACCAGCGCCGTCATCAGTACTGGCCGCAAGCGGGTCAGCGCCCCCTCCTCGACCGCCGCCCGCAGCGTGCGCCCTTCCTCGCGCAGCCCGCGGATAAAGGCAATCATCACCAGCCCGTTCAACACTGCCACTCCCGACAATGCAATGAACCCGACGCCGGCAGAAATAGACAGCGGAATATCACGCGCCCACAGCGCCAGCACCCCGCCGGTCAGGGCAAAGGGGATGCCGGTGAACACCAGCAGGCCATCCCTGAGGTTGTTGAACATCATCAGCAACAGCGCCATGACCAGCAGCAAGGCCACCGGCACCACCACCTGCAGGCGCTCGGCTGCCGACTGCAACTGTTCGAACTGCCCTCCCCAACGCGTCCAGTAACCCGGTGGTACCTGCACCTGGTCGATCAGGGCCTGCTCAGCCTCTTGCACAAACGAGCCCAGGTCGCGTCCACGCACGTTGGCACTGACCACCACCACGCGCTTGCCATCTTCGCGGCTCACCTGATTCGGGCCCAATTGCAGGTTCAGCGTGGCGACCTGCGACAGCGGGATGAAACCGATTTGCCCGGCCCTCTCAGCGGCACTGGCCGGAACCGGAATCAGCAGGCTGGCCAGCCCGTCGACATCGGTACGCAAGGTCTCCGACAGGCGCACGACCATGTCGAAGCGGCGGTCGCCTTCATACAGCGTACCGGCGGTGCGGCCGCCCACGGCAATGGCGATGGCATCCTGCACATCGCCCACATTCAGGCCATGACGTGCGGCCTTGTCACGGTCGATGTCGATGGTCAGTACCGGCAGGCCCGTCGTCTGCTCCACCTTCACCTCGGACGCGCCCGGCACCCCTTGCAGGCTGGCAGCGATCTGCGCGGCAGTGCGGTTGAGCACCTCCATGTCGTCACCGAACAGCTTCACCGCCACATCACTGCGCACCCCCGAAATCAGCTCGTTGAACCGCAGCTGAATCGGCTGCGACAGCTCATAGTTGCTGCCCGGCACACTGGCAGCGGCGCGTTGCACCTGGGCGATCAGTTCATCTCGCGGTTTGCCCGGGTCAACCCATTGTTCGCGCGGGCGCAGCATCACGTAGGCATCGGAAATGTTCGGCGGCATCGGGTCGGAGGCAATCTCGGCAGTGCCGGTGCGGGCAAACACCCGCTCCACCTCCGGCACCTGGGCGATGATCGCCTGCTCCAGGCGCTGTTGCATGTCCACCGACTGCGACAGGCTGGTGCCCGGCACGCGCAGGGCCTGCAGGGCGAAGTCACCCTCGCTGAGGCTGGGGATGAACTCGCTGCCCATGCGGCTGGCCATCACGCCCGACAACAGCACCAGGGCGGCGGCGGCGGCACATGCCAGTTTGCGCCGGCCCAGCACCCAGGCCAGAACCGGGGCATAGCGCTGCCGTGCCGTACGCATCACCAGGCCTTCCTCTTCCTTGACCTTGCCGGTGACGAACAGGGCAATGGCTGCCGGAACGAACGTGACCGAAAGGATCATCGCGCCCAACAGGGCCATGACCACGGTAAAGGCCATAGGGTGGAACATCTTGCCCTCGACCCCGGTCAGGGCAAAGATCGGCAGGTACACCACCATGATGATCAACTGCCCATAGATCAGCGGCCGGCGTGCTTCGCGGGCAGCGGCAAACACCTCATGGAACCGTTCGCCGCGGGTCAGCATGCGACCGTGGCGCTGCTGGGCATGGGCCAGGCGACGGATGGCGTTTTCCACGATCACCACCGCGCCGTCGACGATGATGCCGAAGTCCAGCGCGCCCAGGCTCATCAGGTTGGCACTGACCTTGTTGCTGAACATACCGGTAAAGGTGAATAGCATCGAAAGCGGGATAACCATGGCCGTGATCAGCGCAGCACGAATGTTGCCGAGGAACAGGAACAGCACGGCAATCACCAGGATCGCACCTTCGATCAGGTTTTTCTTTACCGTGGCGATGGCTTTCTCCACCAGGTTGGTGCGGTCGTACACCGTCACGGCGACTACGCCCTTGGGCAGGTTGCGATTGATCTCGACCAATTTTGCAGCGACCGCCTGCGACACCGTGCGGCTGTTCTCGCCAATCAGCATGAACACCGTGCCCAGCACCACTTCCCGACCGTTTTCGGTGGCTGCCCCCGAGCGCAGCTCTTCGCCAAGGCCAACCTGGGCGACATGGCTGACGCGGATCGGCGTGCCGTCGACGCTGGAGATAACGATGTTGGCAATGTCTTCGGCCGAGGCCACCTGGCCCGGCGCGCGAATCAGCAACTGCTCGCCATTGCGCTCGATATAGCCAGCGCCAATGTTGGCGTTATTGCGCTCCAGCGCTGCAATCAGGTCGTTGAGGGTGAGCTTGTAGGCCGCCAGGCGCTTGGGCTCTGGTGCAATCAGGTATTGCTTGGCATGGCCGCCGATGCTGTTGACCTCGGCCACACCCGGCACATTGCGCAGCTGCGGCTTGATGATCCAGTCCTGAATCACCCGCAGGTCAGTTGGGGTGTACGGTGTGCCGTCTTCCTTGAGCGCCCCCTCCTGGGCTTCCACCGTCCACAGGAAAATTTCCCCCAGCCCGGTGGAGATCGGCCCCATGCCCGCCTCGATGCCCTCAGGCAATTGCTCGCGGGCCACCTGCAGGCGCTCGTTGACCAGTTGGCGGGCGAAGAAGATATCGGTGCCATCATCGAAAATGACCGTGACTTGCGACAGGCCCGAGCGCGACAGCGAGCGGGTCTGCTTGAGCCCTGGCAGGCCAGCCATCGCGGTCTCGATGGCAAAGGTGATGCGCTGCTCGGTCTCCAGCGGCGAATAGCCGGGGGCGGCGGTGTTGATCTGCACCTGGACGTTAGTGATGTCCGGCACAGCATCGATCGGCAGTTTCTGGTAGCTGTGGATACCCACCGCGGCCATCAGGACCACGGCCAGCATCACCACCAGGCGCTGCTCGATGGCAAATTGAATCAGGCGTTCGAACATGCAGGTGTCCCCGTGATCAGTGGCTGTGCTCGGCCGAGCCCTTGCCCAGTTCCGACTTAAGGACAAAGCTGCCGGCGGCCGCAACCTGAGTACCGGCGGCCAGGCCGCTGGTGATTTCCACCTGGCCAGCATCGCGACGGCCAGTCTTCACCGGGCGCGCCTCGAAGCCTTCCTCCGTGCGGGCGAACACCACGGTCTGCGCCTCCCAGGTTTGCAGGGCGCTTTCCGGCACCGCCACGGCGGCATCGAAGCGGTCGACGCTGACAGCCACATTGACGAACAGCCCGGGGCGCCAGGCGCCATTGGGGTTGGCCAGTGTGGCACGCACAGTGGCGGCACGGTTCTGCTCGCCGAGCAGGCTGCCGACGTAGTTGACCTTGCCCAGAACCTGGGCGCCCAGGTCCGGCGCACTGACCGTGACTTCACGGCCGGTCACCACCTTGCCCAGGTCACGAGGGGCCACGGCGAAGGTGGCCCACACCCGGCTCAGGTCGGACAGGGTGAACGCGTTGCTGGTCTCATCGACCACCTCGCCCACGGTCAGGTGCTTCTCCACGACGACCGCATCGAAGGGGGCGCGCAGTTCATAGCGGTTGCCGGCACCGGCCGGCCCCACCGCTGCGACCTTCTGCCGAGCATTGGCCAGGGCGATCTCGGCCTCCTGCAGCGCCTGACGTGCCTGCAGGTAATCCTGCTCGGCGCTGATTCGCTCCTGCCACAGCTGTTGTTCCCGTTGAAAGGTCAACCGCGCCAGTTCCAGGCGACGTTGAGCGGCCTGCTGCTCACTGCGCAGGTCGGAGATCTGCTGGCTGGCAATCACCGCCAGTACCTGGCCGCGCTTGACCGCCTGGCCCAGCTCGGCTTGCACCGCTTCGACCACACCCGGCACGCGGGGCACCACATGTGCGGTGCGGTCCTCGTCAAAGCGGATCTCACCCGGGAAGCTGATGGCGGTGCCCAGCTCACGGGGGCCTGCGGCAGCCAGTTGTATGCCAGCCGATTCGATCTGCGCGATAGACAGGTGCAGCTGGCCTTCTTCTTCGCCGTGCTCCTTCTCTGCATGGCCTTCGGCGGCCTGCGCTGCAGCATGGCCGTGGCTGTCTTCACCATGGTCGTCATGGGGGGCTTGAGCCTTGGACGCCTGGCCGAGGTTGCCGGTCCAGGCCAGGCCCGCGAGGCCAAGCGCAGCAATGGCGGCAGCCAGAAGGGCTAGCTTGCGTGGGTTAGTCATTGTTGCTCCTGCTATTGGGTTTGTTGCTCACGCCGTCGAGATCGCCGTAGATGCGCTCCACTTGTGCACGCGCGTCGGTCGCCGAGGCCAGCGCCTCGAGGTACAGCCCGCGAGCCTCGATCAGCGTGCGCTGGGCGTCGAGTACATCGAGGAAAGCGAACTTACCCATTTCAAAACCGCGGGTGGCGGTGTCCACGGCCTGCTGCGCAGCAGGCAGGATGGTGCGGTCATAGGCTTCAACGTCCTGCATCGCCGCCTCCCACTGGCTGATGGCACTACGGGTTTCACTGCGCAGACGCAGCGCCACGGCATTGCGCAGGTCGCGCGCCTGGTCGGCACGGCGCGCAGCTGCCAGAACATTGCCCTGGTTGCGGTCGAACAGCGGCAACGGCATGGACAGGCCAACCACGTTCACTCGCTCCCGGTCTTCGCGGCTGTACTGGCTGCCAAGGCTGACGGTGAGGTTGGGGATACGCTGGGCTTTTTCCGCCCCCAGGGAGGCGTCGCCGCGCTCGACCTGGGCAGCGGCCAGGCGCCATTCGGCAGTCTTTTCGACCTGGTCAAGCAAGGTGTCGGCACCCGGCGCAATGCCTGGCGAAAGGTTGGCTGCCTGCAACCGGTCGAAGCTTGCCAGCGGGCTGCCCGTCAACCGGGCCAAGGCCTGGTAGGCCACACTGCGCTGGGTTTTCGCGCGACGCACTTCGGCCTGGGCCTGGGCCAGTTGCACCTGGGCACGGGTGGCCTCCACCGGTGATGACTGACCTGCCGTAACCCGCCCTTGCACCACCCGCAGGCCGCGCTCAGTCAACGCCTGCGACTGCTGAGCCAACTCCAGCGCGGTCTGTGCACGCAAGGCAGCGTGGAAAGCCTGCACCACATCGGCTCGCAGGGCGTTGCGCTGGCGCTCCAGGTCAAGCTGGGCAATGGCCTGGCCGGCACCCGCCACGGCGAGACGTGCGCCGCGCTTCCCGCCCAGCTCCAGCGGCTGGCTGAGGGTGACGGTGGTGGTGCTGGTGTCGCGGCGGGTGTCCTCGACCTCCCAGGCCAGCTCCGGGTTGGGGAGCAGCCCGGCCTGACGCCGTTCGCCATCGGCAATGCCAATTTCACGGCCAGCTGCAGCCAGCTCCGGGTTCTGGGCGAAAGCGGCGGTAAGCGCCTGGGGCAGGCTCAGCACCTGGCTGGCCTGGGCGTCGGTGGCACTGGCCAGCAGCAGACAGAGCAAGGCGATCTTGCGGGGGATGGGCACGAAACAGTCCTCTGGGCGAAGCATTGGCCAGGGACTGTAGAAAGGGCTGGTTATCGGGGCGGTGGCGGCAAGATTACAATTTTGTAATGACGCACTGCGGTTCGTTGCAGAAGCAGCTTTGCACGGCTGGGTACAGGACAGTCAACGCCCAATAAGTTCGATAATCGCCCACTTTCCCGGTGCGGCGATCTTGGCCAATTGACGGAACTAACCAGTCAGTACAAAACTACATGCATTCAACAACAACAAAGCGATGCCCGTCATGAAGCCCCTTATTCTCGTGCTCAACGGCCCCAACCTGAACATGCTGGGCACCCGCGAGCCTGCCCAGTACGGCCACGAAACCCTCGCTGACCTGGCTCAGGGATGTGCCGACACTGCCCACGCCCACGGCCTGGAAATCGAGTTCCGCCAGACCAACCACGAAGGTGAACTGATCGACTGGATCCACGCCGCCCGTGGCCGCTGCGCCGGCATCGTGATCAACCCCGGCGCCTGGACGCACACCTCGGTCGCCATCCGCGATGCCCTGGTGGCCAGCGAACTGCCGGTGATCGAGGTGCACCTGTCCAATGTGCACAAACGCGAGCCGTTCCGTCACTTGTCGTTCGTATCGTCCATCGCCGTCGGTGTCATCTGCGGCCTGGGCAGCCACGGCTACCGCATGGCGCTGAGCCACTTCGCCGAGCTGTTGCAGGAGCGTGCGGCATGAGCCAGCAAGCCATCCTCGCCGGCCTGATCGGCCGCGGCATCCAACTGTCACGTACCCCGGCCCTGCACGAACACGAAGGCGACGCCCAGGCCCTGCGCTACCTGTACCGGCTGATCGACGCCGACCAGTTGCAACTGGACGACAGCGCCCTGCCCGGCCTGCTCGAAGCCGCGCAACATACCGGTTTCACCGGGCTGAACATTACCTACCCGTTCAAGCAGGCGATCCTGCCGTTGCTCGACGAGCTGTCCGACGAGGCCCGTGGTATCGGCGCGGTAAACACCGTGGTGCTCAAGGACGGCAAGCGCGTCGGCCACAACACCGATTGCCTGGGCTTTGCCGAAGGCTTGCGCCGTGGCCTGCCCGACGTTGCACGGCGCCAGGTGGTGCAGATGGGTGCCGGTGGCGCTGGCTCGGCCGTGGCCCATGCCCTGCTGGGTGAAGGGGTAGAACGGCTGGTGCTGTTCGAAGTGGATGCGACCCGTGCGCAGGCGTTGGTGGACAACCTGAACACCCATTTCGGCGCGGAGCGCGCCGTGCTTGGCACCGACCTGGCCACAGCCTTGGCCGAAGCGGACGGGCTGGTCAACACCACGCCGGTGGGCATGGCCAAGCTACCGGGCACGCCACTGCCGGTGGAGTTGTTGCATCCCCGCCTGTGGGTGGCAGAGATCATCTACTTCCCGCTGGAGACCGAACTGCTGCGCGCGGCCCGGGCACTGGGCTGCCGCACGCTGGATGGCAGCAACATGGCGGTGTTCCAGGCGGTGAAGGCATTCGAGCTGTTCAGCGGGCGGCAGGCGGATGCGGCGCGGATGCAGGCGCACTTTGCCAGTTTCACCTGATAGAAAAGTGTTGGCTTCTTCGCGGGCACGCCCGCTCCCACAGGTACTGCGCAAACGTTACTGATTGCACTGTCCCTGTGGGGCATGCCCGCGAAGAGGCCGGTACAGGAGAATCACCCTTTTTCATCCAGCAAAGCCTGTATCACCTGTTCCTGCCCACCATAATCCCCCTCGCCAAAGTGCACATGGCGCACCTGCCCCTTGCGGTCGACAAAGTAATGCGCCGGCCAGAACTGGTTGCCCCAGGCATTCCACACCTTGTAGTCATTATCTACCGCCACCGGATACCCGATACCCAACCGGGCTACCTTGTCCCGCAAAGTCGCCACATCATGCTCGTAGTCGAACTCAGGGGTGTGCACCCCTACCACCACCAGCCCTTGATCGGCATAGCGCCGCGCCCAATCATTCACATGCGGCAGGCTGCGCCGGCAGTTGATGCAGTCCCAGGTCCAGAAGTCCACCAGCACCACCTTGCCCTTGAGCCCCGGGGCATCCAGGGGCGGCGAATTCAACCACTGGCTGGCGCCCGCCAGCGATGGCATGGCGCCGTAGCTGTCGCGTGCCTTCAGGTGCCCAGCCAACCCAAGCCCCGTCAGCGCCAGCGCAAAACCACCGGCCTTGAGCATCCGGCGCCGATCAGTTTTCATGGCAACCGTCCGTGGCATAGGTGAGGTACTGCACGCTTTGCCGCTGGCCATGGGAGTCAAGGTAGTCCATTCGGGTATTCACCAGGCCGCAGGCATTGCGCTGATCATCCTGCACCGACAGCACTCTCTTCACATCCAGAGGCTCACCGTAGCGGTACTGCATGACCCCGCCATCCTGCATCGGGGCAGTGGCGGCCTGGGCGGCGATGGCACCGAAGCCGAGCACGGCGAACAGGCTGGCGCTGGCGATAGTCTTGAGGTTCATGGCTTCTCTCCTGGGTAACACTTGGGTGTGAGGAGTGTTGCTCCCCGGTCGAGAACCATTTCACGTCAGCCAGGTATCCCGCATGTGTCGCCCAACGTTGTGATGTGCCTCCTGCTGTATCCCTACCCGTGCCAGATACACTGCAATACAAACTCCCGCAGGCAAGGGCGAACGCGCTCGGTACACTGCGCCCAACCCCCTTTGCACAGGAACCCAGCGCATGGAACACGTCGATCACATCCTGATCGTCGACGACGACCGCGAGATCCGCGAACTGGTCGGCAATTACCTGAAGAAGAACGGCCTGCGCACCAGCATCGTTGCAGACGGCCGGCAGATGCGCGCCTTTCTCGAAGCCAACAGCGTCGACCTGATCGTGCTCGACATCATGATGCCTGGCGACGACGGCCTGCTGTTGTGCCGCGAGCTGCGCGCCGGCAAGCACCGCAATACGCCGGTGCTGATGCTGACCGCCCGCAATGACGAAACCGACCGCATCATCGGCCTGGAAATGGGCGCCGACGATTACCTGACCAAACCGTTCTCGGCCCGCGAACTGCTCGCCCGCATCAACGCCGTGCTGCGCCGCACACGCATGCTGCCGCCCAACCTGACCATCAGTGAAAGCAGCCGCCTGCTGGGTTTCGGTCAATGGCGCCTGGACACCACCGCGCGCCACCTGCTCGACAGCGAAGGCACCCTGGTGGCCCTGAGCGGCGCCGAGTACCGCCTGCTGCGAGTGTTCCTCGACCACCCGCAGCGGGTGCTCAGCCGCGAACAGCTGCTTAACCTGACCCAGGGCCGCGAAGCCGACATCTTCGACCGCTCCATCGACTTGCTGGTCAGCCGCCTGCGCCAGCGCCTGGGTGACGATGCCCGCGAGCCCAGCTGCATCAAGACCGTGCGCAGCGAGGGCTACGTGTTTTCGCTGCCGGTGCAATTGCTCGAGTCCCCCTCATGAAATGGCCGCGCACCCTGGCCTCGCGTCTGGCGCTGATCTTCTTCACCGGCCTGGTGTTGGCTTATGGTCTGTCGTTCGGCCTGCAGGCCTACGAGCGCTATATCAGCAGCCGCTCGATGATGCTCAGTAACCTCGAACAGGACGTGGCGACCTCGGTTGCCATCCTTGACCGCCTGCCCGCAGCCGAGCGTGCCGCCTGGCTGCCACGCCTGGAACGGCGCACCTACCGCTATCGCCTCGACCAGGGCTTGGCAGGCGAAGCGATGCCCAGCAGTGACCCACCGATGGCCGCCGCGTCGATCGTCAAGGCCATTGGCAGCGACTACCGCCTGACCTTCCTGGAAATCCCGGGGCCCAATGCGCACTTCCAGGCGCACCTGAAGCTGGCCGACGGCGCGCCACTGACCATCGACGTGACGCCAGCACCGGTCCCGGTAGCCCGTTGGTTGCCCGTGGTGCTGCTGATTCAGCTGGCTGTGCTGTTGCTGTGTACCTGGCTGGCGGTACGCCTGGCCATCGGCCCGCTAACCCGTCTGGCCCAGGCAGTGGACAACCTCGACCCGGACCAGCCCGGCGTTCAACTGGATGAAAGCGGCCCACGCGAGGTGCGTTACGCTGCCGTGGCCTTCAACGCCCTGCAGGCGCGCATTGCTGCCCACCTCAAGGAACGCATGCAGTTGCTGGCGGCCATTTCCCACGACCTGCAAACCCCGATCACTCGCATGAAGTTGCGGGTCGAAGTGATGGATGAGGGGGTCGAAAGGGACAAGTTCGGGAGCGACCTGGATGAAATGGAACACCTGGTGCGCGAAGGCGTGGCGTATGCCCGCAGCATGGACAGCAGCACCGAAGCGACCTGCCGGGTCAACCTTGATGCCTTTCTCGACAGCCTGGTATTCGACTACCAGGACAGCGGCGCCCAGGTCGAGCGCCACGGCAGCAGCGATACCCTGCTGGAAACCCGCCCGCATGCGCTGCGCCGGGTACTGGTGAACCTGGTCGACAACGCCCTGAAGTTTGCAGGTGCTGCCGAGCTGCAAGTGTCGCGCGAGGGCAGTACCACCATCATCCGCGTGCTCGACAACGGGCCAGGGATACCCGTTGACGAACTGGATGAAGTGCTCAAGCCGTTCTACCGGGTGGAGGGTTCACGCAATCGCAGCACGGGTGGCACCGGCTTGGGCCTGGCCATTGCCCACCAGCTGATCCGGGCCATGGGGGGCCGGCTGACCCTGAGCAACCGCGAACAGGGCGGATTGTGCGCGCAGATCGAACTCACCTGAATGGCTTCTGCGATCGTTGGCGGGAACGGCCTTGTGTCTTGATCGGGCCGTTCCTGTAAAACGCGCGGTCGCCTCTACAAACAGATACACAACTGCATCCCCCTGACACACTGCAGATACCCCGCCTCGAGACACTCCCGGTCACACAACCACTCCCCGGGAGTCCCTGATGAAAGCCCTCACCTTGCCCTCCGGCTGGAAGCTGTTCGCCGCCCTCGCCGGCCTGACCTTGGCGATGACCGCCATAGTCCTGGCCAGCCAACCCGACCCAGACGGCTTGCGCAGTGCCATTCGTGCCACCGCACGTAGCTCGTTCGCACTGTTCCTGCTGGCGTTCCTGGCCTCGTCGCTGGTGACCTTGCTGCCTGGCACAGCAAGCCGCCGCATCCTTCAGGAGCGACGCTACCTGGGGTTGGCATTCGCGTTCTCCCACACCGTGCATGGCGTGCTGATCTATCGCTACGCCCAGCAATTCCCCGAGCTGTTCTGGGCCGGCCGCACGCTCACTTCCAGCCTGCCCGGCACGGTCGGCTACCTGTTCTTGCTGCTGCTCACCGCCACCTCGTTCAAGGCCCCCATGCGGCTGTTGGGCGGCCGTGCCTGGCAAGCGCTGCACAGCAGCGGCATGTGGGTGCTGGCTGCCGTGTTCTGTCTGTCGTTCTACAAGCGCATCCCCATGGGGGGGTGGTACCCGCTGGCGTTCGCCCTGATGTTCAGCGCCATCGCCGTCAAGCTCACCGCCAAAGTGGCCCGTAAACAACGCCGCAGCACCCGCGCCCTTGCCTGAAGAGAGCACCGCACATGACGACCTTGACCCGTACCCTGACCACCGTTGATCGCCTCGGCAGCTGGAGCGCCGACGTGCCATTACGGGTATTTCTGGCCTGGGAGTTTTTCGAATCCGGCCTGGAGAAATTCAACGGCAGCAACTGGTTCGCCGACCTGCAGTCCAGCTTCCCGTTCCCCTTCAACCTGCTGCCCGCGGAGCTGAACTGGCAGCTGTCGATGTGGGCCGAGTTGGTACTGCCGTTGCTGCTGTTGCTGGGCCTGGGTACCCGGCTGGCATCATTGGGTTTGATGGTGGTGACCGTTGTAGCGATAGTGGCAGTGCACTGGCCGGCGCACTGGTCGGGCCTGGCGGAACTGGCCCAAGGCTATGCCATTACCGACCAGGGCTTCGGCAATTACAAGTTGCCGCTGATCTACCTGGTGGCGTTGCTGCCACTGCTGCTCAAGGGCGCCGGGCGCCTTAGCCTCGATCATTGGCTGAGCATGCGGTTCGGCAGATGAGGATCGGGGGCTGCTGCGCAGCCCCCCAATGCCTTCACACTGTTCCGACAATGACACCCTGCTCGCGAAATGCTTCCAGCAATGCCAACCCTTGCTGCACATCCCCGCCCAATGCCTGCAGCCGCTCTCTTCCGGTCCCCTGCTCCACCAGCAACCGATACGCCATAGGTGCCAACCGGGCAAAGCGCACCTGCAACCGGGCATCGCGATAAACCAGCAGCAAGCTCGGCGATGCTGGGGCAGCCGTTGGCTGGTAGTCCACGCCAATGCGTTCCACCGGCCAACGATAGGCCAGGACCCGCGCCACACAAGACAACAATGGCTCTCCAGCCAGCAGGTCACCACTCGGGTCATGCGCCGGGTCCTCGGCATCGCTCAGGTACAGTTGCGCCTCGACCCACTCATAGTGCGCCAGCTCCAGCTGCCAAGGGGTGTCCAGCGCCACATGTTGCAAGTAGTCGACGAACGTCTCGGCAATTTCGGTAAACAACGGCGTCTGGCAACGGTAACTGGCGTAGAAATCACGTACTCGGGCATGCCAGCGCTGCTCGCCCAACGCCTGGCGCATCACCGGGAAGCTGCCAGCCAGCAAGCCTTCGATGGCGCCATAGAACAACTCACGGTAAACCTTCAGGCGCCGGGCCTCGACGCCGGGCGGCGGGGCATGGCGCTGTGGGTCGCGCAGGTGACGGGCCAAGGCATACTGCTGCGCACGCAGGGTCTCATTCATCTGCTTGCCCTCCGGCAGCGCATTGCACGGCACGCATACGCGCCGTCTCGGCCAACAGTTCGGCCAAGGGCGGATAGTTGAAATCACGTTCAAGCACCGTCGGCTGTACGCCAAAGCGCGCACAAGCGCTGGCGTACAGCGCCCAGACATCCTCCTTCACGGCTGCCCCATGGGTATCCACTTTGAGGTCCGGCGCTTCATCGTAATGCCCGGCAACGTGCATCCCGGCCACGCGCGCCTGAGGCAAGCCTGCAAGGAATTGCTGGGCGTCGTAGCCATGGTTGCAGGCGTTGACATAGACATTGTTGACGTCCAGCAGCAGGTCACAATCTGCTTCTTCAAGCACCGCCTGGATGAAGTCGAGCTCGCTCATCGCCTGATACGGCGCGGCATAGTAGCTGATGTTCTCCACGGCAATGCGCCGCTCCAGCTGCTCCTGAGCCTGGCGTATGCGCGCGGCCACATGGCGTACGGCTTCATCGGTGAACGGGATGGGCATCAGGTCGTACAGGTGCCCGTCATCACTGCAGTAGCTCAGGTGCTCGCTGTACAGTCGCACCTGGTATCGGTCGAGAAACTGCCGGGTCTGCTCAAGGAAATGTCGGTCCAGCGGGGCACTGCCACCCAGCGATAAAGACAACCCATGACAGGTGACAGCAAAGCGCTCCGCCAACTGGGCCAAGCCCTTGCCATAGGCGCCGCCCACGGCAATCCAGTTTTCCGGCGCACACTCCAGAAAGTCCACTGCACCCGCCTCCATGGCCAGCAGTTCCGGCAACAGGCCGCGACGCAAGCCTAGGCCAACGTTCAACATCGCAGGAAACATAAAAGTTCTCCAACAGGCACAACGCCCCACCTGGCCAGCAGGAGGAGCGTTGTGGCGTTTCATGGGGTAGAACGTCAGGGTTTGCCGGTCAGGTGGCTGAACAAGCCATCCGGCATGGCTTTGCCATTGGCCTGGTAAATCGCCTTGAGGTGATCGGCCGCTTCCTGCTCGGAGATGAAACCGTCATGGTTGCGATCGATCGTGTCGAAATCACCGGCACGGTCCTTGGCCACCGCCAGAAACTCATCGCGCGAGACCTTGCCATCGTGATTGCTGTCGGTTTCGGCGAACGAGGCGTCACCACACTTGCCTTCACCACACTTGCCCTCAGCCCCGGCCTTGGCGCCGGCGCCGCATTTACCCTCACCGCACTTGCCTTCGCTTTGGGAAGCCTTGCCGCTCCCCCCGCACTTGCCCTCACCACACTTGCCCTCGCCGGCCACTTTGGCCGAGGCCAGTTGGTAACCTTGAGCCAGCGGCTCGACGGCGAACGCACTGTTGCTCAATGCCATGCTGCCAATCAGGGCGGCGCCGAGCAGGCCGAGGGTGTTTTTTGCTTGAGTCATGATGCAGCTCCACTGGGGTTGGAAAGTGGAGCCATTAGGCCGTTGCGGTTTGTCGGGGATGTATCGTGCCAGGCGCGCTTTTGTATGGCAGTAGGTCTGCAGCACAGGCAGATACAGTGCGATACACACCACCCGGCAACGGGCCCCAAGGTGCCTTGGGGCCATGAGGCGTGATCAGTCTTCCAGCGGTTTGGGCGGGGCCGCTGGCTTGGCGGGCTTGGCCGGCTTGCTGTCCTTTTCCTTGGCTTGCGGGGCCGCCGCTACGGGCTCGGGTGCCGCCACCGCCTTTTCGCTGGCAGGCAGATCATCGACCGCCTTGAGGATCACCTGCGGGTCGATGGCCTCGCCGGTGTCGTCGTCCTTGAGCATGTGCCGCTCACCGTCCTTGCCCACCAGAATCACCTTGGTACCCTTGCTCGCCCCCAGCTTCAGTTCCCGAATCAGGGCCATTGTGGTCTGCTGCTCCAGGTTCTTGTCTTCTCGCTTGCCCATCATGTTGGCGACGCTGTACAGGACAAGGTTGCGCTCCTTGAACGCGGCCTGGGTGGCCGGGTCCTCAAGCGCCTTGTTCAGCCCTCGCAACGTCGGGTCGGCACTGCTGGGAGCGATAACCACCAATGGTCTGGCCTTGCCCAGTTCCTTGGCTAGAGGCGCATCACTGTCTGCGGCAAACAGGGGGCCGGCAACAGCAAGCAAGGTTGCGAGGGTCAGTGACCGGACAAGCATGCGTATCTCCTTATTGTCTCGATAAACCAATGACTACAGATCACGGAGAAAAATCCGACAGGGAGCCTAAACCACTTCATTCCAGAACGGGGTGTGTAAAAGTAACTGTCGATTTCCGAGCCACCTGAAGCCAAGACTACGGCGCTGGTACAAACCACATTCAGCTTGATTGAGCATAGCCCAAAGCCGCTTTGGCAGGGCCGGGCAAGCCCTTACCCTGAGCGCATGTCAACGTACATCGATCGATGGCCCCTTGGGTCCCATTTCCATCGCTTGAATCGTCATATCCAGCATCAGCCCTCTGCGTGCAGCGCGCTGAGCATCACGAATGGCATCCGCCTGGTCGATCATGGCCCCTTCGCTCAGCGCTTCGTCGTCAAGGACCCTTTCAAGCTGCCTTCTGAACGGCAGGTCGACCGCAGCGAATCGCTCAGGGTGGGAACGTTCCAGATGCGCCTGCCAGAATTCACGGTCAACCATGGAGCGGGCAACCTCTTCCGGGGTTTCTGCATCCCGCACCGCAGCCTCTGCTTGTGCAAGGTCCGCATCCAGAACGCCTGAGATCGCAAGAAAGCTCATTTCTCCCACCTGCAATGGCAGGTCGAGACACTCCCTCAGCCCGATCCTGAAAGCCAACCCCACCTCGCTTCCTTCCAGCGCCCTGCCATGCTGTAGCGCCCATCGGGTAGCGAACAGGTCTACTGCATCCTGGCGCCATAAACGCTTGCCCAGGTCTAGCAAAGCGCGTTCGCTTTCTCCTTGAGCCGCGTGCTCAACCTGCCAAACCAGCAAGTTCAGTTCAAGGTTACTCAAGCACCAGGTTGCACCGTCCTGGCACCCCCACTCATCATTGGCCACCGACAGCAAGTTCTGCCGCAGCTCTGGCGTAATGGCCATCGCCTGCAGTACCGCCATGACCCGATTGCCCAGTGCACGCGCATTGACACGAAAGTCTTCGGACAGCAACAACTGGCGAAGCACCCGGAAAAAACGCTCGGCGTCCTGCCCTGAATCCAGCGAGTCCCAGGCAGCAAGCATCAAGCCGCGATGCTCCGGGGCCACGGCATCCCCCCATACTTCACGCGCGTGCTGCAGCCGCAGAAGCACTTGCTCCTCGTCGAGGGCAGGATCGTCGCTGCTCAACGAAGCCTGCAAGCGTAACGTCTGGGCCTCGCCCAAGGGGTTCGCATTCAAGCGGAACCGCCGCCGCTGCCACACGGGCAACTGGTAGAAACCCTCTGGAATGTGTCTGATCCGGTTATCCCGCAAGTCAATGGATACCAACTGAGCGTTGTCGAACACGCCCAGTGGAAACTGCGAGATCTGTGTGTCGCGCAAGTTCAGCCAACGCAATTCAGCCAAACCCGCCAACGTGAACCGGCTCCCCAGGGGGTTGTGGGACAGGTCGAGAGACTGCAGGCTCGTGCAACTGGCCAGTGTGGCGGTTTGTGCGATGTTCAGGACGATCCGGTTGTTGGTCAGGCTCAGATGCCGCAGCTGCGCTATCTGCAGCAACGGCTGCGGAAGGCGCGTCAACAGGTTCCCTCCCAGATCGAGGGTTTGCAGGTTAGGGAAAGCCAGCAATAGGCTGCTGGGCACCTCCAGAAGGTCAAGGTGCAGCAGCGACAGGCTGGTCACACCTCTGAAGCTGACCTGTGGGGGTATGTTGGGCAAGCCGCTCGATCTGAAATTGCAGAACATGACGTGGAGGTTTTCCTGTGCATTGATTTGCAGTTCCCCCACGCCCACCGACCGCCGCCAGCAATTGAACAACGTCTGGCGTAGAGCCTCTCGATCTTCCCTGACATCGCCCTGCCCTCGTGCCACCCAGGTATTCAGTGTCATGCGCAGGATGGCGAACTCATTGCGAAGGTCAGCCAGTACGTGTTCAATCTGATGCCCTGAACGCCTGGCGTCATCGGCGAAGGTCTCGACCTGCTCATCACTCAACCACGGAAAGAGATCGCGCAGCGTTGCCCTCAGGGCACTCCCCCTTGATGCAAAACCCCCTACTCCGCCACCACCCAGCGGATAGCCAATACGTCCATCGGCCAAGCGCATGGGCCCTCGGGCAGCACCTGGGCGTACCGCGCCAAGCAAACGACTGATCTCATCACGATGGCGTGCCGCTTCGCGCGCCAGTATCACCCTGAGGTTGTGCGCGAATGGATCGCCGATCCCCATCGCCTGCCGTTGCGCTTCGGTATAGGCTGACGCCATGACATCGAACAACTCGCCTGCCTCACCCAGCGCCGTGCCCTGGCTGCCATGCAGTTGAAACCTACCGTTGACGTGCACCAGATCGAACGCCCGCGGCCCTTGCTCGGTCTTCGCCAGTATCGGCCCGCCCAGGGAGCCTTCGTACAGGCGCCAGCGCACACCTTGTTCGCTTCCGGGTAGATACCGCAACAAGCCCAAGGCCACCCGTGCCAGGTCTGCATGCTGCGGCGTATCAAGGTACAACGCTTCAAATACCCGAGCCTGGCGGGTAGCCAGCACGCTGCCCCTTGCCGCCTCGGCCAGCCCCAGTGCAACCCTTCCGCTGGACAGCAGCCGCATGCGATCAACGCTGCTGGCGGCCTGTACCAGTGCTTGCGCAGTGCGCGCGCTCAGCCCCGGGAACACCCGGCGCAGCGCCGCGCTGCCGGGGGTGTCGCTGGGCTGCAAGGCTTCGAAAAGGTGCTGCAGCAGTGTTCGGCGCTGCGTCCAGGCCAACGCGGCCAGTGCCTGATCTGTCAGGCCACTCGCACCTGGCAGGCGCCGAGCGTGATCGAGCACTGTTGTATCTGCTACCGGCTCGCCGCTGCGCAGACGGCCAATCATGCTGCGGATGCGTTGATCAAGCCTGACCCGCGCCACGCTGTCGATCATCCCGGGGCTCGGTGCCTGGGCGTGTACATGCAGGCCACGCAGGTCGTCGCCATCAAGGCCGTGGAACAGCAGAACCTGATCGATCTGTTCGTCATTCAGCCCACTGAAGGGCTCGCCCAGACGCCGGAACATGCGGTATCTGTCGGTCCATCGAGCCGGTTGCTCGCACCACAATCGCCAGGCACCAGAGCCGTTATGACGCAGCAACGGCCCGTGGCCGTCGACCGGATACAACTGCCATTGATCATCACCCGCCTCTGTCACGCGATAGTGATGCCCGTCCATTTCGATCCAGGCCAGCCCGTCCTGATGCCGAATACCCAAGGCGTCCGGGCTTAAGGCTGCAACGGGTGCCTGGCTTTGAAACGGAGTCACGTCTTGTTGCCAGAGTTTCTCTGTGCCGTCCTCCAGCCGAGCCGGCACCAGGGCATCGACCTTCGCAGAGCGTGCCCAAACCCGTCGAGCCACACCCACCCCGGCTACCGTGGTCGCGAGCACAGCAAGGTCTGTCGCCACATGGGTCAAATGGTCGAGCGCCTCCTGGCGATCGCCTTCCTGCCAGGCCTCGACGCCATGGTAGACCTCGCCCAGCAGTTCGCAGGCCGTCACGGCCAGCAGCGCCAGGCCAACCCCAGGCACAAAGAAACTGGCCAAGTTGAGCAGCGCCCATCCTTCAGCGGCAAGGCGCAGGTCATGCTGGCGCTGAACCTCACGATCCAGCCTGGCCACGGGGACCGCGATCATCGCCGCATCGTCCTTGATCTGGTGGATATGTGCCTGTGCCAGGCTGATGAACAACGGCTGCGGGTAAGCCTGCAAGCGCGGTTCGAGATCGCGGAAAGCCCAGCTCGGCAGGTCATCGAAGCGCTCCGCGACCTGGGCGAAAAAAGCCTGGCTGTCTCGCCGCAGCACGAAGCGGCTGAAGAAACGCTGATAGGCCTTGTCTCGCAAGCAACGGCCCAGTTCGCGGTTCAGTTTGTCGACGCTCTCGAACGCGCGCCAGGGCGAAAAAGGGTCCCCAGGCACGTAAAGCAAAACCCGCCGCGTCGTGTTGAACAGGACGCCCTGCTCAATGACAACGAACACGGTGACCTGCTCAATCTGGCAACCCAGCAATTTCAGTTGCCTGGCCAGCACAAGGTCGCCCGCCAGGCGCGGCAGCTCCCCCTTCTCGCACACAGCCACCATCACATTGAGTTCGCTGGCATCCAGCGTTCCCTCCTGCCTGGCTTTGTAGGCGTCCACAAGCATGGTGTAGCGCCTGGCATCTACAAGCTGAGACACCAGGCGCTCGGCATTGCCAGCGGGCGTGAGGATGGCATCCAGATGACGTTGATAGCGCTCACCCAGGTCCAGCTCACGACACAGTCCGGCAAACTCGATGCTTGTAGGGGGTTTGACCGTGCCGTGGCGGGGAAGCAGCAGGCGGTTACCGCGCGGCTGGCCACCTTCCTGCGCCTGGGCGGCCGTGAAGTTGCGCAATGCCACTTCGAGCAGCGGCTTTTCTTCATAGACCACGGCCGTCAGGTGCGCGCCCACCGGCTGACTGTTGATCACAGCTTCCCGGCGGCCCTCCAGAAACCTGAGCGAGTAAGGGTTACGGCCAAGCCCATAACGCTCGTCGAGGGCCTTTCCCAGGGCTGATGCGACGAAACTGTCGATGCCCTCGATACCTCGCAGCACCGTGTTCACTTGCTCACAGCAGCGAAGGCTGTTTGACAATGCCCTGCCGATCTCAGGCAGTTGCTCAGCAGGTGCATGACGCAACCAGGGTGGCAGGCGCCTGCCGATGATGCCGTCCTGGAAAGCATCGATGGCGGCCTGCGCATCTGACGGCAAAGTGGTGTCCATAGCGGGGGCCTCTTCATGAAAAGAGGCCAGACTAAGTTGCCTGCTCCCCGCCAGGCGCTATATAGCTAATGCCTGCGCTCAGACAACCGCCAACCCGCTAGCTGAGCGGACGCTGCACCGTATTCCGGTCCAGCGCCTCCAGCGTCAACTGCAGCAACACCGCATGCTCGCGTTGCTGGTTGCTGGTCTGCAGCCGTGCGATATCCTCTTCCCGATTTCCCAACGCCATCAGCCGTTCCAGTTCAGCGTGCATGGAGGGTGGCACTTGCAAGCGAACCGGGAAAGTCTTGTGCAGGTAATCCTGCCAGAACCACTGGCGTGACAGGTAATCAGCAATGCCCTCCCGGGTCTGTCGCGCCAGGACCCTTTCACGGGCCAGGAGAAGGTCCTGGTTACTCAAGGCAGGGATCCCTGCATAGAGCATTTCATCGGGTTGGCCAGGCAAGTCCAGAGACTTGCGCAAGCCGATTCGATAGGCCAAGGCGAATTCGATCGATTCAGCGCCCGCCCCCACCCGATAAGCATGTTCAGCGGCAATTTGCTCAAGCACCGCCAACCGCCACATCCGGGCACCGAGCTTCAGCAAGGCCCGCTCAGGCCGGGCAGATCCGCTGTGCCTCGTGCGCCATATCATCACTCGCAGTTCCAGGTCGGCGAAACGTGCGGTGGCGTTATCCTGGCAACCGGTCGCAGCTGCGTGCTCGAACAGCTCTTGCCTGAGGACATCATGCTCAGACATCGCCTGGAGCATGTCGAACACACGGGCCGCCAACGCGGATGCAGTCGATGAGAAACTGAAGGCGCCGGATTCTGTCAGCATCGACAGGGTATTGAAAAACTCTTCCGATTGCTGCTCGGCCTCCAGATGGGCCCACAGTGCAGCCATTTCATCTCGACGTTCGCCAGGCAACGCATCCAGAATACGCAACCGGTAAGGCACGCGACTGGCCTCAAGCAAATGCCAGGTTGAAACCCCGTCATGCGCGCCTTCCAGCGGATTGCCGGAAAGCTCGACCCTGCCCGAACGCCACAACTGCGACTGATGAAAACCCTCGGGCAGTTCAGAAATACGGTTGTCGCTGAGGTTCAGGGTGTGCAGTTCTGGCGCGTCCATCAGCCCGTAGGGAAACCCGGGCATCTGGGTGTTTGACAGGTAGAGGGCATTCAGTTCGGTCATTGCCTGGACGGAAAATGCCCTGCGCAACGGGTTGTCCGAAAGGTTCAGGTACACCAGGGACCGGCAATCTGCCAGGACCAACGCCTGGCCTTGGTCGAGCGTGATCTGGTTACCGGACAAGTCGAGTACCTCCAGCTTCTGGGCAAGCATCAAAGGCAATGGCAAACGCGTGAGTCGGCAATGGGTGATTTCCAGGTTGCGCAAGTTGGGAAACGCCCGCAGAAACTCATCCGGAACGTGCTCCACGCGCATGGCGCGCAAGGCCAGGATCGAGACGTGGGGAAAGCCCACTTGCGCGGGCAGGGCCGGCAGATGGCGCAAGCGGCTGATGGTCTGGGTCAGCATGAAGCGCCCGTCATCCAGTGCCGCTTGCCCTTGCAGTTCCGGCACAAGACAGCGCCAGCAGTTGATCAGCCCCTTCCAGAACTCACGCCGGGCGGCCAGTTCTGGTGACAGCAAGGCACTGCGTGCCCACTGGGTCAAGTGCCTTTTGAGCACCCCATATTGCTGCTCCAGCATGGATAACCTGGCCTGCGCGTCAATTGAGGCCAACCAGCGCCCGATCTGTTCGTCGGTAAAGGCCGGGTACAGGTCTCGCAACCGGGCCTGAAGCGCCCTTGGCCTGTTTCGCCCTAACGCCCCCCAGAGCCTGCCGCCCGCCATGGGGTAACCAATCCGGCCATCAGCAAGACGTTGCGGCGCGAGAAACGAGCCGCTCGGCTGTTCCAGCCTGAGCAGGTTCACCACGGTCTGGCGTTGGTCGAAAGCCACGTTGGTCAGCGCCTGGCGCTACGCAGGCACGAAGGGCTGGCCTTGGCCGATGGCCGCTTGCGATGCGTCGTCATAGGCTGCTGCCAAGGTCTCGAACAACTCCCCCCTCTCACCGGCAACCGTGTGCGTTGGGGCACGCAGGCGGAACAGCCCATGACGATGAAGCAGGTCGAACGTCTGCGCCGATCCCTCGACCGTCAGTAACGGCTCGCTGGCATCACCGTCGTACAATCGCCACCCCGGCCCGCCAGCCCCCGGCACATGCACCAGCAGATTCAGGACCACACGTGCCAGGTCGAGGTTTTGCGGCGTATCGATGCACAGCGCCTCGTACACCCGCGCCATTCGAATCCGCGCAACCTGCAACCTTGCTGCCTCGGCCATCAGCAACGGCACACGCCCCGTCTCACGCAAAAGCTGCAGGTCATCCTCGCTGGCATCGCGCAGCACCTCATCCGCGGCCAAGCGGTGCAGGCTGGCAAAGTTCTGTCGTAAGAGGCGGCCAGTTTCAGTGTCGGGATTCTGCTCTTCGTACAACGCCTGAAGCAGTTCTCGTCGCCCGGCCCAAGCCACATCGGCCAACGCTGCTCCTTCCTTGCCGGCGGCTTGTGGAAGGCGCATGACCCGCTCCAGCAGTTGCGGGTCTGCGGTTACACCGCCCTCGCGCAACTGGTTGACCAACGTACCAATCCTGCCGGCGAGCCGCACGCGCGTGACGGTGTCGAGCAGCGCGGCCTCCGGCGGTCGGCCATACACATGCCATGCCCGCAGATGCTGATCATCCAGGCCATGAATCGCCAGCGACCGGTCGATCTGCGCATCGTCGAGGTCGCTGAATGACCCGCCCAGGCGGCGGAACAACTGGCGTGTGTCGCCCCACTCGGCGGGCTGTTCGCACCACAGCCGCCACGCACCGGCCCCATTGTGACGGAGCGGCGGCGCATAGCCCTGGTAAGGGAGCAATTGCCACTGTTCATCGTCATTGTGCCAGGTCATCTCATACCAGTGCCCGTCCATGCTGATCCAGCGGCGCTCGCCAACACGGTGCACACCCTCCATGTCCGGCACCGCCGTGTCTGGCGGGCTTTCGCAGCGATAGGGGCCGAGGTCTGCGTTCCACAGTTTTTCCTCACCGTTTTCCAGCTGCGCCGGTACCAGGTTGTCCACCACACTCCAGGCGCGTCGGGCCGTGGCGACTACGGCAACGGTTGCCCCGACAGCCAGCAGCCCTTTGCCTACATTCAGCAGGTGCGCCAGCGCTGCATTGCGCTCGTTTTCCTGCCAGTCCCCTACAGCCTGGAACGTCTGCTCAAGCAGTTCCCAGGCCATCACCCCCAACAACACCGCGCCGATGCCAGGAACGAAGAACCCTGCAACACCCAACAGGGTCCAGCCTTCAGCACGCAAACGGCGGGCGTGTTCGGCCTGGACCTCGCGATCAAGCAAGGCCACGGGCGGCGCGATCATCGCAGCATCGTCCTTGATCCGCGCGACCCAGTCGTCAGCAAGGTGTTCGAACAATGGCAGGCGATAGGCGAAGGTCTGCTCATCGAGGTCCCGGGTAGCCCAGCTGGGCACGTCATCGAGGCGCTCACTGACGGCCGAGAAGAATCGCTGGCTATCGCGTCGGCGCACGAAGCGGTTGAAGAAGCGCCGGTAGTCATCTTCGCGCAGGCGTTTGCCAAGCACCCGGCGGGCATAATCTTCCAGGTCGCTGCGCACGCTCCAGGGGCCGTGCGGGTCACCCGGTACATAGACCAGCACGCGCTTGCTGGTGTTGAACAGCAAGCCTGCGTCGATCACGTCCAGCACGACGATTTGCTGCAAGCGGCAACCGAACACCGCCAACTGGCGTACGCGAACCGAGGCGCCTTCGAGCTTGCCGAGCGTGTCCTTGGTGCACAGCGCCACCACCCACTGCAGTTCGTCTGCGCTCAATATGCCCTGCGCCCTGGCCTGCAGGGCATCCACCAGCATGCTGTAGCGTTGCCGTCGCGTCAGCAATCCCCTGACTTCGGGCTGAAGTACCGAATCCAGATGCGCCTGGTATTTCTGCCCAAGATCCAGCGCTCGACACAGCCTGGCGAAGCCCGGTGCAGACAGTTCACTACGCCTTGCGCCGCGCACATCGACCAGGCAATTGCCCTGTGGCTGGTCGCGCTGCTGGTCTGCGGTGAAATTGCACAAAGCGGCCTCGAGCAGAGGAATGTCGTAGTAGTCGCTGCCGACAACCGGAAACCGACTGGTTACATAATGGATCGTGTGTGAGGGAAAGGTGTACCACTGGCGAAAGTACAGGCGATCGACATCAAGGTCGCCGTGGGCACCGAGCGCTTGCTGCAGCAAGGGCCGGGCAAATGCATTCAGGTTGCTTAGCCGCGCCAGCGCTGACGCCAAGCCTGCACGGCAGGCCAGCAGTTCAGGCAGCGCCTCGCTCAGCAGGGTGAATTCGGCCATGCTCAGCCGCTTCATCCAGGCCGGCAACCGCTGTGCGATGTAGTGGTCCTGGCATGCTTGTGCCATGGCAAGGGTATCGACCGCAGCCGATGGTTGACTGCTATTGTTCTGCATCTCTGCCTCCGCGACGACATGGAAGGCCGAGTCTGAAGACTGTTGCGTCAGGCTGACGCCTAGCTATCTACCACCCGCTCAGAACAGCAGTAACTGATGGTCGGTAAGGCGCGCGAAATCATCGCCGACAAAGGGCAGGATGGCGTCGGCCACCGGCAGTAGCTGACGGCTGATGTAGTGATCGTAGTCGATCGGTGCCTGCAGGTTTTCCAGCGGCTCAGGCCCGGCGGTGGTGATCACGTAACTGATCCAGCCCCCACGCTGGTACTGCAGAGGGCGCTGCAGACGCTTGTTGTAGTCGTCGGCAAGGCGTGCGGCACGCACATGCGGCGGCACGTTGCGCTGGTAATCAGCCAGCGGGCGACGCAGGCGCTTGCGATAAACCAGCAGTTCGTCCTGCTCGCCCGCCAACGTGCGCCGTACATACTCGCGGACATAATCACGGTAGGGCTCGCTGCGGAACACACGGCCGTAGAGTTCCTGCTGGAACTGCCGGGCCAGCGGTGACCAGTCGGTGCGCACCGACTCCAGGCCCTTGTAAACCATTTCTTCAGCACCGTCGGCCCGCTGCACCAGGCCGGCATAGCGCTTCTTGCTGCCCTCGTCGGTGCCGCGGATGGTGGGCATCAGGAAGCGCCGGTAGTGCACCTCGAACTGCAGTTCGAGGGCGCTGTGCAGGTTCATGGTCTCGTGCAGATGGGCTTGCCACCATTGGTTGACCTTTGCCACCAGTTCTCGGCCAATGCGCGCCGCGTCTTCCTCGGCGTGGGCACCCTTGAGCCAGACAAAGGTGGAGTCGGTGTCACCGTAGATCACATCGTAGCCACACGCCTCGATCAGGGACCTGGTCTGGCGCATGATCTGGTGGCCGCGCATGGTGATCGACGACGCCAGGCGCGGGTCGAAGAAACGGCAACCGCTGGAGCCAAGCACGCCATAAAAGGCATTCATGATGATTTTCAAGGCCTGCGACAGCGGCGCATTGCCCTCGCGCTTGGCCGCTTCCCTGCCCTGCCACACCCGTTCGACGATGGCTGGCAGGCAGTGCTGTGTGCGTGAAAACCGCCCACCGCGAAAGCCCTCGACCGAATGTGCGTCGTCAGGCTGGCGTAGGCCTTCGATCAGCCCGACCGGGTCGATGAGAAAGGTCCGGATGATCGACGGGTACAGGCTCTTGTAGTCCAGCACCAGCACCGAGTCGTAAAGCCCTGGCCGCGAATCCATGACAAACCCGCCGGGGCTGGCTTCGTCCGGCCGGCTGCCAAGGCTGGGCGCGACAAAGCCAAGGCGGTGCATCTGTGGAATGTACAGGTGACAGAACGCGGCTACCGACCCACCGCTGCGGTCCACGGCCAATCCCGTCACCGAGGCACGTTCGAGCAGGAAGTCGAGCAGCCGGGTATGGGCGAAAATGCGCGTGACCAGTTCGCAGTCCTTCAGGTTGTAGCGTGCCAGGGCCGGTTTGTCTTCGGCGAAGCGGCGATTGATTTCGTCCATGCGTTGGTACGGCGTGTCGATGGCCTTGCCTTCACCCAGCAGGGTCTGGGCAACGTTCTCCAGGCTGAACGAGGCAAAGCTCCAGGTGGCCGAACGCAACGCCTCGATGCCATCGATCAGCAGCCGCCCCGGCGCATCGGCGAAAACATGGCCACCACCGGCATGGCTGCGCAGGGTCATGACCGCACCGTTGCGCCCCAGGGCCAGTGGCACCTGCAACGACTTGGCGTGCTCATGCAGCAGGCGCAGGTCGAACTGCACCAGGTTCCAGCCAATGATCGCGTCCGGGTCATGCCTGGCCATCCACTGGTTGAGCCGGGTGATCAAGGCGGCGCGATCGGCGCAATACTCCAGGTCGAAGTCAAGCCCGCTGGCATCGCCGTTGGCCGGGCCGAGCATGTACACCTGGCGCTGGCCACAGCCCTCCAGCGCGATGCTGTACAGCTCGCCACGCTCGCTGGTCTCGATATCCAGCGACACCAGGCGCAGCGCCGGGCGATAGCCTGGCTGCGGCTTGAGCTGGGCGTCCCGGTAAACGCCCTGCGCATCCGGCTGGCCAGTGAACTGCACCGGTGCCGTGATGAAGCGCTCCATGAGGTAACGCTCCGGCGGCCGGATATCGGCCTCGAACACGTCGATACCGGCCGTGCGCAGACGCTGCTCCAGTTGCATCAATTGGCGATGCTGGCGGGTATAGAGGCCGAGCATCGGGCGATGCTCGAAGTCCTTCAGGCGCAGTGGCTTGAGCTTCGTCCCGGTTTCGTTGGCCAGCAGCACACGGGCGTGCTCGGCCTGCGCCTGAGGAATGAAAGCCACCGACTCCTGCGCCGCCAGCCGCAACAGTCGCGGCCCGGCATCGGTGGCCAGCCAGAACTCCACGCAGGTGCCTTCCGGCGTATCGTGCCAGTGCCGGGTCAGGACAAAACCCTGCTGCAACTCCACTGCGTCGACCTCTGGATTGTCTTTAGATGGCGTTATTCTACCTGTGTCGTGCCTGGCATGAGTGTTTTAGCGCCTCCCCGCCACAAAACCGCTTCCCCGCCCGGCCACGGCCAGCAGCCAGGCCAAGGCGATCAACCCCAGCACTACCCCGCCAAACCACGCCACGCCGGCCCCAGCCAGCAACAATCCGCCAATGATTCCGCCCAGAGCAATGGCGCAGTTCCACACCGTCACCAGCATCGACTGCGCCACATCACCACCCTGGCCTGCGGCGTCGGCGCACGCTGTCTGCAGCAGGGTCGGGGCGCCGCCATAGGTCATTCCCCACAAGGCGATGCTCAGGTACACAAGCCACGACGATGCCTGCCCCAATGCCAGCGTGGCCAAGGCAAAACCGGCCAGGCTCAGCAACACCAGCTTGCGCAGGTGCCGGTCGACCAGCAGCCCTACCAGGCCGATCCCGGCCAGCGCCGACAGACCAAACACCATCAGCACCGGGCCAATGTCCGCAGCCATGCCAGCCGCCGCCAGCAACGGCACGATATAGGTGTAGAGAATGTTATGGCCAAGGATCCAGGTGAGGATCACCAGCAATACGATCAACACCCCTGGCGTGCGCAATACCTGCATGGCCGCCGGGCGCTTGCCGGCAGCCTGCCCCGGGTAGTCCGGCACGGATCGCAACACCCACACCACCAGCTGCGACGCCACCAGCGTGACGACCACGAACGTCGCGCGCCAGCCCAGCCCCGCTCCCAGCCATGTCGCAATCGGCAAGCCGAGCGACAAGGCAATCGGCTGCCCAAGCATGGCCAGCGCCATGGCCCGGCCCTGCAACGGCACCGGCACCATGCGCCGGGCATGGCCAGCAATCAGGCCCCATGCCAGGCCGGCCGCAGCCCCCGTGAAAAAGCGCAGCACCAGGGTCAGCGTGTTGGAGTTCGACAAGGCCGTCAGCCCGTTGAACAGCACGAAGCCGATGATCGCCAGCAACAGCGCCCGGCGCCGATACCAGCCTTGGGTCAACGTCACCAACGGGATGGCGGTCAGTAACGAGCCCAAGGCATACGCCGTGACCCATTGCCCAGCCATGGCCTGGCTGATGTGCATGCCATCGGCGATCTGGTCGAGCAGACCCGCCGGCGCATACCTGCCTGCATTATCGCTTCCCCAGCAACGGCAAGCTGGAAACCTGGCCGCTGCGCCAGGAGCATCCCGAGCAAGCCTATGACATCCCCATCTCGATGGTCTGCAACCACGTCGAAACACGCGTTTGCTTTGCCTTGAACCACCGCGGCATTACCTGTCTGCCGGACTTCAACGTGGGTCGCGAACTGGCCGATGGCTCACTGGTCAGTGTCCTCGACGACTTCATGGAACGGCGCGGCAGCTTCTATCTGCTGTGGCCGTCCGGGCGGCAGATGCCGCCAAAGTTGCGGGTATTCATCGACTTCATGCTCGCTCGGGTATTCAACCGTACAGGTAGTTGATGTCCTTGTAGGCCAGCGGCGGTACCTGGCCGAGCAGGAAGTCACGCAGCTTGTGCATCTGCCGCGCTTTTGGGCTGGCCTTGAGCCAGGTCATGTAGTAACCGTCGCCGGTGGCCACGGCATGCTTGAAAGGCGTGACCAGGCGCCCGGCGGCCAGGTCGGTGCTGGCCAGTACCAGATCGACCACTGAAATGCCCAGGCCTTGCTGGGCGGCCGATATGCCCTGGTCGAGGGTATCGAACACCTGCCCCTGGTCGATGCTGATGTCCAGCGCATCCATTCGCGCCAGCCAACGCCGCCAGTCACGCCGGTCGGGTGACGGGTGCAGGAACTCGCATCGGGGCAGGTCGGACAGTTGCGGTTGCACCTGCGTCATGTAATCCGGGTGACATACCGGGATCAGCCATTCATCGAACAGCTTGAAACTCTCGATATCGGCGGGAAATCGCCCGCTGGCCAGGAGAATGGCACAGTCGTAGGGCTCGGAATAGAAATCCACGCTGTCGATATCCATCCACACACTGGACAGCTGCACACTGCAGTTGTCCTCGACCTTCTTGAACGCATCCAGCGCCCGCAGCAGCCAGCGCACCGTGAGCGTGGACGGCGCCTTCAGGCGCAGGCCGTAGCGATCCTGACGCAGCAGTGCGCAGGCATTCTCGATGATCTTGAAACCGACCTTCAGCTCTTGCGCCAGCAGGCGGCCGTGCTCGGTCAGGCTCAGCTTCGGGCCCCGACGTTCGAACAGGTCGCAGCCGAACAGGGCTTCGAGGGTCTTGATGTGGTGGCTGACGGCGCCCTGGGTCAGGGCCAGCTCTTCAGCCGCACGGGTGAAAGAGCCATAGCGAGAGGCCACCTCGAAGGCACGTAACGCGTGCAAGGCCTGAATCCGTTCCGACATGGCGGCGTCCCGAGCATGAGTAGGACTAATAGTAGGTCATAACTCCACGCGTTTTACAACGACAAGAGCGTCTCGGAAAATGCCGGTAAATAACAAACATAACCAAGATCCTGCCTGCATGTGACTGGAACGTTCACTTAAATCAACGCCTGGGGAAATCATGTTTACGGGATATGGAAATTGCTATCGCCTGGATGCGCTGGAGCTCGCCGCTGAACATGGTCACACCATGCAACACTGGACGTTCAAAACCATAGAACACTTTCGCAGTATTCTCGCCAACCCCGAATTCCCCTGCCTGTTCGGCCGCAAGGCGGTAAACGGCGAAACCTGCCACATTCTCTTCGCCCGCGCCGAGCAACTGGCCGATGATATCGCGCAGGGCCTGGCCAACTATGTGCGCACCGTCGCACCGATCGCACCCAAGCAGCGCATCGGCAGCCCTTTGGTGGTGTTTCTCGAAACCGCAGCCGGCAGCAGCCTGGCCGAGCAGCAGGCCTTGGCCTGGAAGGTACTGCGCGGCGTGCATGCGCGCGACCCGCACCCTTGGCCTCAAGGCATCCCGACCGATCCCGACGATACCGGCTGGTCGTTCTGCTATGCCGGCATGCCGCTGTTCATCAACATGAACTTCCCCGGCCACCAGCAGATGAAAAGCCGCAACCTGGGCCAGCACATCACCTTCGTCATCAACCCGCGGGAGAACTTCGACGAAGTGGCCAACGCCAACACCGAGAGTGGCAAGCGCATCCGCGAGCGCATTCGCGAGCGCGTGCACCACTACAACGACGGCGTTGTGCCCGACACCCTTGGCTTTTTCGGCGATACCGACAACTACGAGTGGAAGCAGTATCAACTGCAGGAGGCAGGCTCGCTCAACCCGTCACGCTGCCCCTTCCACGCCCATGCCGCACACCAGCCGACACCCGACATACTGATCGAGAACTGACCGTGAATACCGCACTCACCGCCACCTACGCCCTCACCGTGCTGCTACTGATCGCCACTCCCGGCCCGGTGGTGGCACTGATCGTCAACACTGCGGCCGCCTCCGGCTCGCGCAAGGCCATGTTCACCGCCGTCGGCACCAACTGGGCATCACTGGTGCTGATCGGCGCGGCAGCGTGGATCATCCTCACCAGTGCCGCCATCGACAAGACATGGCTCAGCACCATGAGCCTGCTGGGCTGCCTGTTCATCGGCTACATTGCCGTGGGCACGCTGAGGGACGCCCTGCAGGCACCCGCGTCAGACGCAGCGAGCGAGGCCCCCAAGGCTGGGCGCGGCGGGCTGATGCAAGGCTTCATGGTGGGCATTTCCAACCCGAAAGACATCATTTTCTTCATCGCCTTCTTCCCGCAGTTCATTCAGATCACCGAATCGTTCGGCAAGAGCATGGTGGTGCTGTCGCTGCTGTGGGTGGCCATCGATTTCGCCGTGCTCAGCCTGTACATCTTCGCCATCGGCAAGATCGCCTCGCAGCGCAGCAACCGCATCATCAGCCTGGCGTCGGGCGTCGCCCTGCTGCTGATCGCCGCCGGCGGCCTGCTGTACAACCTCAAGGAACTGGCGGCCTGAATCTGCTGCAAAGTACCCGGCTTAAGCGAAGGAGAGACCATGACCACGACTGACACGCGCCCGTCTCCTTCGCCGCTGCAGCAGGACTACCAGCGCTTTCTCCTGCTGGGCAGTCGCCGTGCCCCCTATACCCTGCATGTGCACGAAACCGGCTACCGCTCCGGCACCATCAACACCGATGCCCTTGGCCTGCGCTACAGCCATTGCGCCGGCAAGCGCTTTTCGGCGGCCGAGCACGGGGGTGCGTCGCGCATCAACCTGCTGGTCGGCGGCTCCACAGCCCTGGGCATCGGCGCCAGCTCCGACGAACACACAGTGGCCTCGCACCTGTCGATGCTCACGGGCGAAGTCTGGCTGAGCCTGGCCGGCTGCGGGCTGAACGCCACCCAGGAATTGATGATGTTCCTGACCCACCAGCACCGCCTTGGCCAACTCGGCCATGTGGTGGTGCTCAGTGGCCTCAACAGCCTGGCCCACGAAGCCCTGTGTGAAGTCCTCGCAGGTACCAACGACCCGCAGCACGCCAAGGCCTACCAGGCCTTTCTCAACAGTTTTAGCGAAGGCATGCAGCCCTGCGCACCACCTCGTCGGCAGTCGCTGTGGCGGCGCATCGGACAAGCGCTGACCCCTCCTGTGGCCGCGCCCCCGGTCAGCTGGCCACTGTCGCCCCCGGAAAAACGGCTGGCCCGTGCCGCCGACAACATTGGCCGCACCTTGCGCCAATGGGATCGCCTGCTGGCAGACAGCCACGCCACGCTCACCTTCATCCTGCAACCCTTGCTGCCCTGGTGCCGGGATACCCTGCCCGCCGGAGAGCAAGCCATGCTGACCGCGCTGCAGCAACAACCGGCGAACTTCGACCGGCTGCTGGAGGGCGCATTCGACAGACAGTTGCATTCGGCATTTTTCCGCCGCATCAAAAGCCAGGCCGACCCGGTGCCCTGCTACGACATGAACTGCATGCTCGACAGCTCGCCCGTGTTCGGCGCCGACCTGTTCATCGACCGCCTGCACCTGAACGATCTGGGCAACAATGCCTTGGCCAAGGTGATCACCGCCAAGCTTGGGCTGGCCCAGGAAAAACATGCCCAGCGCAAGGTCACGCCGATCAAGCTCGTCTGACAGTTGTCGGGTGGTCTTTCGGCCACCCCCCTTGGGTGGCTAGAATACGTCGTCGTTACGATTTGCCCGAGGCGCACGTTTGACCGCCATGAACACCGAAGCCGTCCATCCGTACTTGGCCACCCATGGGGTTTGCCTGTGAGCCTTGTGCGACGCCTGCCCCCGCTATTGGCTGCGCTGATGCCGCTGGCCGCGCAAGCGCTGGAGGTACGCATCGACCCTCATGCCGACCTGCTCTACCGTCAGGCCTTGCCGCTACTGGAGCAGGCCGACAACCAGGACGACGCTGCCAGCACGCTGCACACCGCAGTGGGCGGCGACCCTGAGCTTAGCCGCCAGGGCCAGGCCATGGCTCACACCTTGCCGACAGCGGTTGCCCTGCTGAAAAAATCGGTAGCGCTTGGCCACCCGGTCGCACAGTACCGCCTGGCGCTGTACTACATGACGTACCTGCCCGCCGCGCAAATCCCGGACGCCGCCTGCCCGTTGCTCGAAGCCAGCCTCCAGCAGGGTTTTGCCGCACCGGCGCCCGCCATCGCCACCTGGTGCCGGCCCTACAACGTCAGCAGCGAGTACCGTACAGCGCTGGAGGCCATCCCCAGCATGGCCACCGTGTACGCCCCCTACTACCCGCAACCGGCCACGCGCCTGGCCTGCAACCGCAGCCGGCCACAAGGCCTGGAAATGCTGTGGGGGCGTCAGCGCGACTACCAGGCCGAGGTGTACCGCCTGCTTGGCGACCTCGACCCACAGCAGCGCACGAGCCTGCTGCAGAAAGCCGTAGACATCAATGGCTGCGCAACGGCGCAACAGCTGCTGACCAGCCGCCCATAACCCAGGGTCATTCGGGGCCGCCTTGCGGCCCTGTTGTCAGTTGGCCACTGAGGTTGAGACGAACACGCCTCGACCAGCAAGATCGTTCAAGCCATCCCCTGCCCCGTCTGTCATGCTGGCCTGCCTCGTAGCCGTCATGCAGCCATCATGCCCCACATCGCCCGCCAAGCCTTTCTTCACGGCGCCATTGCCATTCTCCCGTTGTCCCTGGCCGTTGCCCCTTGGGGCCTGCTGGCCGGATCCATGGCCATCGAGGCCAACCTCAGCGCCTGGCAGGGGCAAGGGCTGTCGGCCATCGTCTTCGCCGGCGCCGCACAGCTGGTGGCCATTGGCATGCTCAAGGGGGGTGCCAACCTGGCATCGATCCTGCTCACCACCCTGCTGCTGACCTCGCAGCACCTGCTGTATGGCCTGTCGATGCGCCCGGTATTGTCCAGCCAGCCGCTGCGCTGGCGCCTGGGCCTGGGCTTTCTGCTGACCGACGAATTCTTCGCCCTGACCAGCCAGTACGACCGGCAGCAATTCAACCGCTGGTATGCCTTGGGGGTGGGCCTGACCTTCTACATCGCCTGGAACCTGTTCACCCTGGCCGGCATACTGCTGGGCCAGAACATTCCACACCTGGACCAGTTCGGTCTGGATTTCTCCATTGTCGCCACTTTTGTCGCCCTGATCGCGCCCCTGGTGCGCAACCTGGCCACCGTGGTGTGCGTAGCCGTGTCGCTGTTCTGTTCGGTGCTGTTCAGCTACTGGCACTGGGAAACCGCCCTGGTGGTCGCAGGCCTGCTGGGCATGAGCGCCGGGTTCATCTGCCAGAAATTCGCCGGAGCCCGCGCATGACCTGGATCCTGATTTTCGCCATGGGCGCCATCGTGTTTCTCAACCGCTACGCATTCCTGGAGCCGCGCCTGCCCTTGCGCCTGAGCTCGAATGCCCGGCAGTTTCTCGGCTTTGCCGTGCCGGGCATGCTCACCGCCATCTGCGGCCCGATCATCTTCATGCCTGACCACCAGCTCAACCTGAGCCTGCTCAACCCCTACCTGCTGGGCTCCCTTGTAGCCATCGCCCTGGTGCTGTTGACCCGCAGCGTATTGCTGAGCATGCTGGTGAGCATGTTGATCTTCTTCCTTCTGCGCAGCTGGCTGGCATGAGCCCGCCCTTGCGCGAGCAGACACACCTCTGGCAGGCGCCAGCCCTTGGCGACGTCGAGATGCTGCACGCTCGCTACTATCAGCAGCGCTTCGCCCCGCATGTGCACGAAGGCTATGTATTCACCGTGATCGAGTCGGGCGCCCAGCGCTTCTGGCACCGCGGCAGCGAGCACCTGGCACCGGTCGGCAGCATGGTGCTGATCAACCCCGACGAACTGCATACCGGCGCTACGGCCCATGAAGCCGGCTGGCGTTATCGCGGCTTCTATCCCGAGCACGAGCGGGTGACCGGTGTGCTTGACGAACTGGAACTGGGCCGCCACGGCATGCCCAGCTTCAAGGACAGCGTGATCCATGACCCGGCCCTGGCCCTCGCGTTCAGCCAGCTGCATCAGTTGTCCGAAGCCAGCGCCAGCGCCTTGCAGCAGCAGACGGCCTGGCGCCAGGCGGTGCTGGCCCTGGTGCAGCGGCACGGGCAGTGCGCCGAGCCTTCGGCCCCTGGCCACGAACCCCTGGCCGTAGCCCGCGCCCGCGAACTGCTGGAAAGCCAACTGGCCGACCCGCCCTCACTGGAAGCGCTGGCGGCAGCAGTCAACCTGTCGCCGTTCCACTTCGCCCGGGTGTTCCGCCAGGCCACCGGACTGCCACCCCATGCCTGGCTGAAGCAACGCCGCCTGGCCCGCGCCCGCGAAATGCTGAAGCACGGCCTGGCCGCTTCGCAAGTGGCGTTCGACCTCGGCTTTGCCGACCAGAGCCATTTGAGCCGGCAGTTCAAGCAGGCCTATGGGGTGACCCCGGGGGCGTATCGGCAAGCCTGCGTTCATTCTGCTCTACGCGCGTGAAAGGGCGGCAGCGCCCTCTCGAACTTGCATCTATACGCCAGGCCCAAGCTATGTACGGCTGTCGACATCTGGGCCACGTCCTTTCATGTTCCAGCGCACTGGCGCGATGAGTAACATGAGCGTCATCCAGATAAAGGTTGCCGGCCCCGCAAGCACGAAGACCAAACTGGCAATCAACCCTGATACGGCATCACTCATCACGGCGGTGAAGTAATAGAGGGAAAAATTCCTGCCCACTTCATGCTCCCTCGACAAGCACTGGATGTTGGTCACGATTGCGATATCGACAAATGCACCAATGAAACCAACCAGGAACAGAATCAACAGGAACAGCCAGTTATTGAATTGCAGCGCCACTGCTGCAGCAAAAAACAGCCCGCCATAGAGCATCCAGTAACGCAGCACCAATCCTGCGGTTGTGCGCGGATTGAAGCGCGTGTAGAGCATGCCCCCCACCACCGTGCCTGCCGCAAGCAGTGAAAACACGTATCCAACCGCCGCTTCAGAGGCGAAGTGCTCCAGCACCGATGCTGGAAGGATAAAGCGAATCACCGACGTGGCGAACATCGCACAGAGTGTGGTGCAGCCAATGACAGCGAACAACGGCGCATTGCCGGCCCTCAACTGACTCACACTGCCCGCCGCATCCCTGATTATGGCGCACCCATCGAATGCCTGTTGGACACTACACCTGGCAGGCGTCAAGGTAGCGATACAAATGGCCGACACGATAAGGCACATTGCAAAAAACAAGAAAGTGGCTTCTCGAGACAGCAGTAACACACAGGCCGAAAAGACCAGCGGCCCGAGGATCGAGGCGGCGTCCTCGATTACCTGGATACCGCTGTTCACCGTGGCTAACTCATCCTTTTCGACAAGGTCCGGAAAGTACGCGCGAAACGTGGGCACATAAAGGCATTCGAGCGCTGTCATGACCATTGCGAGGCCCACCAACGCAAGTAATACTGGCGTGAACACGCTGAACAAGGCAAAGAAGGAAAGTGCCAGCAGGCCTTTTGTCACCTCGATTGCTAATAGTGTGTGTTTCTTGTTGGCGTTATCTGCCAGCCAGCCACCCAATGGCGAAAACACCACACTTGGCAAGTAACGAAAAAAGTAGGCGATGCCGATCAAAAGCATATCCGCATCTGTGATGGACACGATCGCCACGGCAAATGCAGCCTCGAAGGCAAATTCACCACATTTGGAAAAGCTGTAGCCCAGCGACAGCGAACGCGTTCCGGGGTTAATGCGCAATGTCAGCATTAGCGGGTACTTCCTGGCGACATCGCTCCTGAACACTTGGATTGCAGATTCATATGGGCACTCCTTTGAGCCGATTGAGATTGCCAAATATTGGCCAACTCAATCTAAGACTCGGCCAGGATTGAGCTCAACATGAAAGTTGTAACAACGCCGATGCTTTCTGCAAGCGAAAATCAGAAACCCGGAATTTTCCTACAACAACCATTCTTTGAATGCAGACCCGACGGCATTTTCCCGACTGTGCAGTTGAGCACTTCAACAGGTCACGTTCAGAAATCGAGCCCTGAATCCCTTGCACGGCACGAGCATCAACTTTAAACACGCTGTTTATAAGTAACGAGTTGTTACTGGGCCGCAAGAGCAGCCACTGGCAGCTGCCGCAGCGCACCTTGCAAAGGCCGCAAGAGCCTGGCCAACCCTCTGCTACACTGACAAGGCTGAATGGAGGATCCTGCCATGTCCGAAAGAGAGCTCACCACCCTTCTGTCGTTGATGAACCAGCGCCAGGCCTGTCTGAGCAGTGCCTGCAAGGAGATTGCCGACTGGATCGACCGGCAGGGCGATGTGCCCGCCGCCGGCAAGATCCGCGCTAGCCTGAAGGCACTGGAGGCCGATGAGGCCCAGGTTCGCAAGACCCTGACGTCGCTGACCCTCGACAGACCGCTGCCGCGCTTTCGTAGCTGAAAGGCGCAGTTGAAAAGAAAAGGGCCGCTGAACGCGGCCCTTTGATCTGTCAGTGGTTCATGTGCATGTGATCATGCCCACCACCCGCGTCGGCGTTGAGCGCACGCACTTGTGCCTGAACTTCCAGGGTTTCCTTGGCGCCCTTGGCATCCTCGATGGTCAGGGTCAGAGGCACTTTGTCACCCTCCTTCACCTGATTGTGCAGGCCCATCAGCATGACATGCAGGCCATTCGGGTCCAGGGTCACTGCCTTGCCGGCTGGCAATTCGATAGCCTTGACCTCACGCATGCCCATCACGTCACCGTTCATGGTCATCTCGTGCACCTGCACGGTCTTGGCCACGGGCGAAGCCACGCCCACCAGCTTGCTGTCGCTGCTGGCAGTCAGGACCATGAAAGCACCGGTGGACTGCTGGTGCGGCACGCTGGCACGCACCCAGGCATCACTCACGGTGGTCTGGGCCAGGGCCGGCAGGGCCAGCCCCATCAGTACCAGGGCAGCCAGACCGCGTTTGATCGGTTGCATCGACATTCAGCAGATCTCCATCAGGGTGACCAGATCTTCGGCGCATTCCTTGGCGTTCAGGGAATGGCCCAGGCTCAGGCGCAGGGTGCCACGCGTATCGTAGACGTAGCTAGTGGACGAGTGAGAAATGGTGTAGGTGTCTCCGGCCGGAACCTTCTCGTAAAACACCTTGAATTCCTTGGCCACGGCGGCAATTTCCTCGGGGGTGCCGGTCAGCGCGGTGAACGTCGGGTCGAAGGCCTTGACGTAGGCATCGAGCACCTCGGGCGTGTCGCGCTCCGGGTCCAGGGTGATGAACACCACCTGGAACAGGTCGCGGTCGCGGCCCCTCAGCAGCTTGCGAATCTGCGCCGCCCGCGCCAGCGTGGTCGGGCAGACGGCCGGGCACTGGGTGAAGCCGAAGAAGACCATCGGCATGCTGCCGTAAAAGCTCGACAGGGTGCGCACGTTACCTTGCGGGTCTTTGAGGCTGAACTTGCGCCCGAGGATTTCGTTGCTCATGTTCTTGCCGTACTTGAACTCGAGCCCCCGGGCCGGGCTGCAGCCTGCCAGCAGGCCAAGCCCGAGAACGCCCATGCCGGCGACAACCGCACGCCGGGTCAAAAGATCATTCATGAAACCATCCTTTACAGGGAAGGTGCCGGCCCTCGGGACGGGCCGGTCGAAAAACCGGTGCATTCTGGCATGACACCCAGAGGGGTTCTACCCGACCATGGCGGGGATGGCCTGCAGCCCTTTGAATACGGGCTGCGGCCTGTTGTCGCAGGGGTTGAAACCGTAACACTTTGTTGCTAAGGGAGCCGCCTTCAACTCAGTAGTAGGCGTTTTCTTTCTGGCTGTGGTCAGTCACGTCGCGCACGCCCTTCAGCTCCGGAATACGCTCGAGCAGGGTGCGCTCGATGCCTTCCTTCAGGGTGACATCGGCCTGGCCGCAACCCTGGCAGCCACCACCGAACTGCAGTACGGCAATGCCGTCATCGACCACGTCCACCAGGCTCACCTGGCCGCCATGGCTGGCCAGGCCGGGGTTGATCTCGGTCTGTAGGTAGTAGTTGATACGTTCGTTGATCGGGCTGTCTTCGTTGACCATCGGCACCTTGGCGTTTGGCGCCTTGATGGTCAGCTGGCCACCCATGCGGTCGGTGGCGTAGTCGACCAGCGCGTCTTCCAGGAAGGGTACGCTGACGGCGTCAAGGTAAGCAGTGAAGCTTTTCAGACCCACGGCGGTGTCGTCAGGCTTCTCTTCGCCCGGCTTGCAGTAGGCGATGCACGTCTCGGCGTACTGGGTGCCCGGCTGGGTGATGAAAATGCGAATGCCGATGCCGGGCGTATTCTGCTTGGAGAGCAGATCGGCCAGGTAGTCATGGGCGGCGTCGGTAATGGTTATAGCGCTCATGTAGGTTCCTCACAGACTTGCGGCCAAGTGTACGCCAACCCAGCCTTCGAACAAAGTCCTAGCAATTGACTCGGGAAAGCGCATATTCAGGGGCCGGCCCCCGTTGCGCCGCCAGCCAGGCCTGCATTCGCCGGTACAGGCCGCGCTCCAGCCACTGGTAGCTGAACCACGACATTAGTCCAATGGACGGCACGCACAGGGCAAATGTCAGGAACGGGTTCAGATGCAGGCGCTGACTGGCGAACCAACCGGCATACAGCACCAGCACATGTATCAGGTACACCGAGTAGGAACAGTCGCCAAGGGCCTTGAGCAGCCGATTGCCCTGGAACAGCGGCTCCATGGCCACGAAGGCCAGGACGATCATCGCACTCGGTAACCCCCAGTGCAGCAAGCGCTGGGAAGCGTCCAGACAGTAGATCGCCATGCCCGCCACACCCAGCAACGCCAGCGGCAACCACCGGCCCTGGCGGATCAGCCCGCGGCGGTACAGTACACCGACACCAATGCCCAGCAGAAACTCGTAGATGATGTCGTTGTTGTAGAAGCGGCTGACCACGCCCATGCGCCCCAGTACCTCACTGACCAGCAACAGAGCGGCAGTCACCAGCAGCAGGTGATGCCGTTGGCGTACCAGGAAGGCCAGGCCGAACAGCAGGTAGAAGAACATCTCGAAGTTCAGCGTCCAGCCCACGTTCAGGGTCGGGTACAGGCCATAGCCACCTGGGTTTTCCGCCGGGATGAACAGCAGCGACAGGAACAGGTGCCGCCAGTCAAACGACTGATGTGGCATCCATTGGCTGAATGCCAGTAGCAATATGGCCATCAGGGCTGTGTAGAACCAGTAGGCAGGGACGATGCGCAGCGCCCGATTGAGCAGGAACTGGCGCGGCTCGACGGTTTTGTCGCGGGTCGACAGGTAGATGACCAGCCCACTGATGACGAAGAAGATGTCGACGCCTACGGCGCCACGGTCGGTGAGCAGTTGGCCGATGGGGCCGGTGGCGTGGAAGTCGAAGAAGATCTGCATGAAATGGTGGCAGACCACCACCCAGGCGGCGAACGCCCGCAGTGCCTGAAGCGAATACAGCATGGAATACCCTGCGCTTGGCGGTGCATTGAGGCCCGTATCGAGTGCAGAGGCCAGCGCCAGCCTTGAGAGCAGCGCCGTACCTGTTGTAGGAGCGGGTTCACCCGCGAAGGGCTGCAAAGCAGCCCCCTTTGCAATCGATCAAGACCACCCACCCGTTCCGACCGCAAGGTACTCGGAAAGGTCAGCCAACCCGATCAGAGGTTCTCGTAGCGGTTCATGTCCAGCACGCCCGCCTCGACCGGTTCGGTCTCCTTGATATAGCTGTTCAGGTCATGGAAATAGCGCCAGAAGGCCGGGTGACTGCGGCGCACACCCCAGCGCATGACAATGCGCTCGAACTTCGCCGCGTCATCTTTGGCGTACTCCATGTCCTCGACGAACTCCGGCACATCCTTGGTCGGGATGTTGAAGATGAAGTTCGGGTAGCTGGAGAGCACCCCCGGGTACAGGGTCAGGGTATCCAGCCCCGGCTGGTAGCGGTACGCCTCACCCAGCAGGAACGCCACGTTGCTGTGCGCGCGGTTGCGCAGCAGGCTGTACACCTGACGCTGGCCGTCCTGCCCTTCGATACGCAGCATGGTCGCCTCGGGCAACTGGTTGATCACCTTCAGCCCGGCCGCCGGGCGTGACACCAGTCGGCTGAGCGACTGCTCGGCATTGCGGAATTCTTCGCTCATCTGCGGCCGTGAGCAGAACGCGCCCTGGCAGCGGTTGATCGGGTCCGGTGCGGCATTCAGGCTGCCGGTGCGCTGCAGCAGCTTCAGTCCAAAGTCGCGTTTGGGGTTGCGCGGGTCGAGCTTGATGCCACTCGGGGTGTCGGTGTCGATGTCTTCATAATCCATCCACATCTTCACCTTGCCACTGTTCTGGTACCAGTCGCCAAGGATCGCCTTGCGCTGGTCGGCCGGCATCAGGCGCAGGAAGTTGACCTCGGCGCCGTTGCGGATCAGGTCGAAATACAGGCGCGTCTGCAACTGGTGCGAAACGTTGCCATACACATCGAAGTTGACCGCCAGCTGGTAATACGTGCGCTCGAACAACGGGTAGTCGAACAGCCACACGGTCAGCGGCACATCCCCCACCAGGCCCTTGGTCACCGATGCGCTGTCGAAGTGACGGAAGATGCTCAGCAGCGCATTGTCGTTACCGGCCCACAGCGTCGACCATCTCGGTGCCGGCATTTCGGCATAGGCTTCACGGCGCAGTTTCTCGTAGTCGTTGCGCTTGTCACGATAGGCGTGCCACAGGCTCAGCACACTGCCCACGTCATCGATCTGACCAGGCATGGCCAGCAGCGGGGTAGCCTCGCCGCGGTACTTGGCATCGGTGATGTAGCGATCGAAGGCCGGCTCCTGGAACAGCGCCCAGAAGTTGTCGCGGATCACGTCGGTGGCAATCTGCCCGCGGCACACCGGGCCACGGATGAAGGTGCGCACGAAGTACTCGGCGTTATCCAGCATGAACTGGTAGCGCGCCACCGCCGGGATCGCCTCGAAGGTTTCAAACGGATTGGCCCGGTGGCGCGGGCCGTAGCCCGGAAGCGCGGCAGCATGCCAGTCACCGGCATAGAACAGCTGCTTCACGCGCTTGAGCTTCTGCGGCCCCATCGGGTAGGTGATGTGCGTCTTGTGCACGATCACGCCCTGCACCGGGATCAACCGGTAGTAGAAGTCCGTGCCCGGTGGGTCGTTGGGGCGGCGGGTGGCAATGATATCGACCGGCTTGCCACTTGGCGTGCGCGAGCGCACCCACTGGAAGAAGTGGCCCTGCTCGCCGCCAGCGAAATGGATGTGCGCCAAAAACAGGTGCTCGTACAGCCAGCGTCCCACCAGCGCCTCGGTGGAACCCGGGCGGTTGAGCAGTTCTTCCCACTCTGCGATCTGCCTGGCTTCGGCCGCGCTCGGCTGGATCGGCTGGTACTCCACCGGCGCACCAGCGGCCAGCCAGCGGCGCATGGTGTCATATTCCTTGTCGGTCAGCCCGGTCACCGCCAGCGGCATGCCCTCCTTGGGGTGTGCGCCGGCATAGGCGTCGAATTCATGGGGCAACGGGCACATGTTGTTGCGGCTCAGGCCCAGGACGATCTCTTCGGGCAGCTTGGCGTTGGGCGTAAGCGGGGTCTTGTGGCCCAACTCCAGCATGCGCGCCATCAACGCGGCCTGACCGCCCTGGTTGTCGAGCACCGAGTAGAAGCCCTTCTTGCGCCATTGCTCTTCGCTGTGTGCGTCGTAGAACAGCCGCGTGGTGGGGACTGCCTTGCTCCGCTCGCCCTGGTACACCGGGACCTTGCTGGCCCCGCGTACCGCGCCTTCAGGGCTTTCCAGCTTGAGCTGGCAGGCGGCGTCGTTGCAGGCGTGGCAGGCCACGCACTTCTCGGTGAAGATCGGTTGAATGTCCCGGGTGTAGGAAATAGCCGGGCTCGACTGGGGGGCCTGCCCGAATACCGCGCCGCTGATGAGCAGGGCGAAGGCGCCGGCAAGGATACGATGCACCATGTGCGGAAAGTCCTGGTTCTTGAAAGCCATCACGATTTGTTGCCTGGTCGTCCTGGGTGCTTCGCGCTGCCTCCACCCGCCCAACATGAGCAGTTTTCATGCAAATGGGCGACATGCCTAAAAACCGCGCAGCTTTGTTATGATTCGGCACCTTCTGATATTCGCCCGACCAGGTAGTTCCTATGTCCGACCGCAGCGCTCGTCTCCAAGCACTCCAGAACGCACTCAAAGAGCGCATCCTGATCCTCGACGGCGGCATGGGTACTATGATCCAAAGCTACCGCCTGGAGGAACACGACTATCGTGGCACGCGTTTTGCCGATTGGCCAAGCGATGTGAAGGGTAACAACGACCTTTTGCTGCTCAGCCGCCCGGACGTGATCGCCGCCATCGAGAAGGCCTACCTGGATGCCGGTGCCGATATTCTCGAAACCAACACCTTCAACGCCACGCAGATTTCCCAGGCCGACTACGGCATGGAGTCGCTGGTTTACGAGTTGAACGTCGAAGGCGCGCGCATCGCTCGCCAGGTTGCCGATGCCAAGACCCTGGAGACGCCGGACAAGCCGCGCTTCGTTGCCGGCGTGCTCGGCCCTACCAGCCGAACCTGCTCGATTTCCCCGGACGTCAACGACCCAGGGTTTCGCAACGTCACCTTCGACGAGTTGGTAGAAAACTACATCGAGGCCACCCGCGGCCTGATCGAAGGCGGCGCCGACCTGATCCTGATCGAAACCATCTTCGACACCCTCAACGCCAAGGCGGCGATCTTCGCCGTGCAGCAAGTGTTCGAGGACGACAACGTCGAACTGCCGATCATGATCTCCGGCACCATCACCGACGCCTCCGGTCGTACCCTGTCGGGCCAGACCACCGAAGCGTTCTGGAACTCGGTGCGTCACGCCAAGCCGATTTCCGTGGGCCTGAACTGCGCCCTCGGCGCCAAGGACCTGCGCCCGTATTTGGAAGAGCTGGCCACCAAGGCCGATACCCACGTGTCCGCCCACCCCAACGCCGGCCTGCCGAACGCCTTCGGCGAGTACGACGAAACCCCGGCCGAGATGGCCGCGGTGGTCGAAGAATTCGCGGCCAGCGGCTTCCTCAACATCATTGGCGGCTGCTGCGGCACCACGCCGGGGCACATCCAGGCCATTGCCGAAGCCGTGGCCAAGTACAAGCCGCGCGAGATCCCGGAAATCGCCAAGGCCTGCCGCCTGTCGGGCCTGGAGCCGTTCACCATCGACCGCCAGTCGCTGTTCGTCAACGTCGGTGAGCGCACCAACATCACCGGTTCCGCCAAGTTCGCCAGGCTGATCCGCGAAGAGAACTATACCGAAGCCCTGGAAGTCGCCCTGCAGCAGGTCGAGGCCGGCGCCCAGGTAATCGACATCAACATGGACGAAGGGATGCTCGACTCCCAGGCGGCCATGGTCCGGTTCCTCAACCTGATCGCGGGTGAGCCGGACATTTCGCGCGTACCGATCATGATCGACTCGTCCAAGTGGGAAGTGATCGAAGCCGGCCTCAAGTGCATCCAGGGCAAGGGCATCGTCAACTCCATTTCCATGAAGGAAGGCGTCGAGCAGTTCAAGCACCACGCCCGCCTGTGCAAGCGCTATGGCGCTGCCGTGGTGGTCATGGCCTTCGACGAAGTCGGCCAGGCCGACACAGCCGCGCGCAAGAAGGAAATCTGCCAGCGCAGCTATGACATCCTGGTCAACGAAGTGGGCTTCCCGCCAGAAGACATCATCTTCGACCCGAACATCTTTGCCGTCGCCACCGGTATCGAAGAGCACAACAACTACGCCGTCGACTTCATCGAGGCCTGTGCCTATATCCGCGACCACCTGCCCCACGCCCTGAGCTCAGGTGGTGTGTCCAACGTGTCGTTCTCGTTCCGTGGCAACAACCCGGTGCGTGAAGCGATCCACTCGGTGTTCCTGTATCACGCGATCCAGAACGGCCTGACCATGGGTATCGTCAACGCCGGCCAGCTGGAGATCTACGACGAGATCCCGGCCCAGCTGCGTGAAAAGGTCGAGGACGTGGTACTCAACCGCACCCCGCATGGCACCGATGCACTGCTGGCCATCGCCGACGACTACAAGGGTGGCGGCGCAACCAAGGAAGTGGAAAACGAAGAGTGGCGCTCGCTGCCGGTGGAAAAACGCCTGGAGCACGCGCTGGTCAAGGGCATCACCGCGTTCATCGTCGAAGACACCGAAGCATGCCGCCAGCAGTGCGCGCGCCCCATCGAAGTGATCGAAGGCCCGCTGATGAACGGCATGAACGTGGTCGGCGACCTGTTCGGCGCGGGTAAAATGTTCCTGCCGCAGGTGGTCAAGTCGGCCCGCGTCATGAAACAGGCCGTTGCTCACCTGATCCCGTTCATCGAAGCCGAAAAAGGCGACAAGCCGGAAGCCAAGGGCAAGATCCTGATGGCCACGGTGAAAGGCGACGTGCACGACATCGGCAAGAACATTGTCGGCGTGGTGCTGGGCTGTAACGGATACGACATCGTCGACCTTGGCGTGATGGTACCGGCGGAGAAGATCCTGCAAACGGCCCGCGAGCAGAAGTGCGACATCATCGGCCTGTCCGGCCTGATTACCCCGTCGCTGGACGAAATGGTCCACGTTGCCCGCGAAATGCAGCGCCAGGGCTTCGAACTGCCGCTGATGATCGGTGGCGCCACCACCTCCAAGGCGCACACTGCAGTCAAGATCGAGCCCAAGTACAGCAACGACGCGGTCATCTACGTCACCGACGCTTCGCGCGCGGTCGGCGTGGCCACCCAGTTGCTGTCCAAAGAACTCAAGCCAGGCTTCGTCGAGAAGACCCGCCTGGAATACGTGGACGTGCGTGAGCGTACCGCCAACCGCAGCGCCCGCACCGAACGCCTCAGCTACGCCCAGGCGATCGCCGCCAAGCCGCAGTACGACTGGGCCGGCTACCAGCCGACGGCGCCCTCCTTCACCGGCGTCAAGGTGCTGGAGGACATCGATTTGCGCACCCTGGCCGAGTACATCGACTGGACGCCGTTCTTCATCTCCTGGGACCTGGCCGGCAAGTTCCCGCGCATCCTCACCGACGAGGTGGTTGGCGAGGCCGCCACGGCGCTGTACAAGGATGCCCGCGAGATGCTCGACAAGCTGATCGATGAGAAGCTGATCAGCGCTCGCGCGGTATTCGGCTTCTGGCCGGCCAACCAGGTGGACGATGACGACATCGAAGTCTACGGCGAAGACGGCCAGGCACTGGCCACCCTGCATCACCTGCGCCAGCAGACCATCAAGCCGGACGGCAAGCCCAACTGGTCGCTGGCCGACTTCGTCGCACCGAAAGACAGTGGCGTTACCGACTACGTAGGTGGTTTCATCACCACCGCCGGCATCGGTGCCGAGGAAGTGGCCAAGGCTTACCAGGACAAGGGCGACGACTACAGCTCGATCATGGTCAAGGCACTGGCCGACCGCCTGGCCGAAGCCTGTGCCGAATGGCTGCACGAGCAGGTGCGTAAAGAGCACTGGGGCTATGCCCGCGACGAGCACCTGGACAACGAGGCGCTGATCAAGGAACAGTACAGCGGCATCCGCCCTGCGCCGGGTTATCCGGCCTGCCCCGACCACACTGAAAAGGAAACTCTGTTCCGCCTGCTCGATGGCACCGCCATCGGTGAAACCGGGCCGAGCGGGGTGTACCTCACCGAGCACTTCGCGATGTTCCCGGCGGCGGCGGTCAGCGGCTGGTACTTCGCCCACCCGCAGGCGAAGTATTTTGCCGTAGGCAAGGTCGACAAGGACCAGATCGAGCGTTACAGCGCACGCAAAGGCCAGGATATCAGCGTGAGCGAGCGCTGGCTGGCGCCTAACCTGGGGTATGACAGCTAAACGACTGCGCTGGCTTCTTCGCGGGCTTGCCCACACAGGTATGACACAGCCCTCAAGGGCAGTCATTTACCTGTTGGAACGGGTTTCCCCGCGAAGAGGCCGGTACGGGCAACCTCACAACCATTGCCTACACTGTCCCTGATTGCCTCTGATTTCCCCAGGAGCCACCATGGACGATTCCAGCCAGGGCAAACCCCCGACCTTCTGGCAGATGCTGCACAGCATCCTCGCTGCCGCCTTCGGCGTGCAAAGCGGCAAAAACCGCGCACGCGACTTCACCCACGGCAAGGCCAGCCACTTCATTGCGCTGGGGGCGCTGTTCACCCTGGTGTTCATTGCGGTATTGATCGGGCTGGTGCAGTTGGCCCTGCACCTGACCCGCTAACCTGTGCCGGCCTCTTCGCGGGTGAACCCGCGCCTACAGCGGCCTGTGTCCAACCCCCGACCTGTGTCCACCCTCGTTCAGGCGTAGGAGCGGGTTTACCCGCGAATACGGTAGCGGCGGCAACGGTGAACGGCAGGTGGAAATTGGCCAGCAGGCCCGGCCCTTTCGCGGGTAAACCTGCCCCTACGACGGTCCTGCGCCATTCTCAAGGGATATGTTTTCACCGCGAAGAGGCGGCCACAGGCAATAAGAAAGCGCCTGCGAGATTCCCTCCCGCAGACGCCCCTGCTACATCACGGTCTTGAGTTGCAAGTCACTGGTGGCTGACCCAATACACGGCAGTGACCACCACCAGAACGATCAGGCAGAGGATCGCCCAGGCATCGACGCTGCTGTCAGCTTTGCGGACCTTGGTTGAGTTTCCCATTGCATTGCCTCTTGTAGTGGTTATGGGAATGCACTTCACCACCAGCAGTTAAGACGAGCAATGCCCTTCCCTCAAGCAGGGTCATTCAATATTCGACCGGTGACGCCAGAAACGGGTAACGGTACCCGGGCGGCCGCCCTTCGGCACTGTAACGCCGAAAATCGACGCCGTAGTCGTCCCTTTCCAACAGCTTCAGCCAACGCCTGGCCTTGGCCTGATCGATTTCCTGCAATACCGGAATACGGCGTTCGCGCACGCCGTCGCGGTTCAACGCCAGCCCGTGGGCATCATCGTGCAGCATCACCATGGCCCAACCGCCAAGGGTGAAATGCCCACCCATCAGTACGCTCAGGCGCCCATCGATACGCGCGCGCAAGGCTTCGGGCGAGCTGTTGACGGCAGCGAACAGCACGTCACGCCCCGGCGTGTGCCCGGCCTCCTCGAACGCCTGCATGGCACCAAAGGCCATCTGGTCATTAGCCGACCACACCAGCCGGGTGGCCGGGTAACGTTCCAGCAACTGCTTCGCTTGCTCATAGGCGCGCTGGCGGTTCCAGCCGCCGTATACCACTTGCCGCAAGCGCACCTGAGGGAAATCGGCCAGGGCGCGGCGCATGCCCTCAACGCGCAACTGCGAGGCGGGGGTGGTCTTGACCCCGGCAAAAGCCACCAGATCCACCGGCCCTGCGTCGCGAGGCAGCTGCGCGAGCATCAGGTGCAACATCTGGAAGCCTGCCTGCTCGTCGTTGCTCATCAAGGTACCCAGTGGCTCGGCATACTTGTCGGGCTGGCCCTCGATGCTGAGGCGCTGGCTGGCGGTCAGGCCATTGTTGACCAGCAGCAGCTTCACCCCGGTGCCACGCGACAGGCGCAGGATTTCCGGTGCCACGTACTGCTCGTTGACCAGCACCAGGTAATCCGGCCGCTGCGGCGCGCTCAGGATCGCCCGGGCCTGGGTCAGTGTCAGGTCGGCGCGGCGCTCGCTATATTGCACCTGCAGGGTCATGCCCAGCTCGTCCGCGGCGGCCTGCATGAAGCGGGTATAGCTGGTCCAGAATGTCTCGGTGGACAGCCCCGGGTTGAGAAACACCACCGAAGCCGGTTGCGCATTTGCCACCAGTGGCAAGACAAGGCACAAGCTTTGGCACAGGGCCTTGAGCATGGGGTCACATCTCTGCGAAGCAAACACCGGATTATAAACGCCTGGCGATGCTCAGCGCACAAATGGCAGTCAATCTCACATAGTCCATTTGGTTCTTTTCATATGCAAAAACATCACTTTAGCGCATAACCGCAACCTGCTATCGTTCCCCGGCTCCGTACCGGAGTGCGCGGCCGTGCGCGCGAATAGCTGCATGCCTGAGACAGGACTTTTATGTACGTATACGACGAGTACGATCAGCGGATCATCGAGGACCGCGTCAAGCAGTTCCGTGATCAGACCCGCCGCTACCTGGCCGGTGAGCTGAGCGAAGAAGAATTCCGCCCTCTGCGCCTGCAGAACGGCCTATACATCCAACGTTTCGCGCCGATGCTGCGTGTCGCGGTGCCGTACGGCCAGCTGAACGCCAACCAGGTCCGCACCCTGGCCAAGATCGCTCGCGACTATGACAAGGGCTACGCCCACATTTCCACCCGCCAGAACGTGCAGTTCAACTGGCCGGCGCTGGAAGACATCCCCGACATCCTCGCCGAACTGGCCACCGTGCAGATGCACGCGATCCAGACCAGCGGCAACTGCCTGCGCAATACCACCACCGACCAGTTCGCCGGTGTGGCCGCAGACGAAATCGTCGACCCGCGCCCGTGGTGTGAAATCGTCCGTCAGTGGACCACCTTCCACCCGGAATTCGCCTACCTGCCACGCAAGTTCAAGATCGCCATCAACGGCTCGCAGGAAGACCGCGCCGCCATCGAAGTGCACGACATTGGCCTTGAGCCGGTGCGCAACGCTGCCGGCGAACTGGGCTTCCGTGTGCTGGTAGGTGGTGGCCTGGGCCGTACCCCGGTGGTGGGCTCGTTCATCAACGAGTTCCTGCCGTGGCAGGACCTGATCAGCTACCTCGACGCCATCCTGCGCGTGTACAACCGTTACGGTCGCCGTGACAACAAGTACAAGGCGCGGATCAAGATCCTGGTCAAGGCCCTTACCCCGGAAGTGTTCGCCGAAAAGGTCGAGGCCGAAATGGTCCACCTGCGTGGCGGCACCACCACCCTGACCGAAGCCGAAGTGCAGCGCGTATCGCGCCACTTCGTCGACCCCGAGTACCTCGCACTCGACAACGTCGACTACACCGCCCTGGATGCCGAGCACCCAGGGTTCGCCCGCTGGCGCTCGCGCAACACCCGCGCCCACAAGCGCCCGGGCTACGTGGCTGTGACCCTGTCACTCAAGCCTACCGGTGTTGCCCCGGGCGACGTGACCGACAAGCAGCTGGACGCCGTGGCCGACCTGGCCGAACGCTACAGCTTCGGCTTCCTGCGCACCTCGCACGAGCAGAACATCATCCTCGCCGACGTCGAGCAGCGCCAGTTGCACGCGCTGTGGCTTGAACTGCGCGAGAGCGGCTTCGCCACCCCGAACATCGGCCTGCTGACCGACATCATCTGCTGCCCGGGTGGCGACTACTGCTCGCTGGCCAACGCCAAGTCGATCCCGATTGCCGAGTCCATCCAGCGCCGCTTCGACGACCTGGACTACCTGTTCGACATCGGCGAAATCGACCTGAACATCTCCGGCTGCATGAACGCCTGCGGCCACCACCACGTGGGCCACATCGGCATCCTCGGCGTGGACAAGAAGGGTGAGGAGTTCTACCAGGTGTCGCTGGGCGGCAACGCCGCACGCGGCGCAAGCCTGGGCAAGATCCTTGGCCCGTCCTTCGCGCAGGATGACATGGCCGATGTGATCGAGAAGCTGATCGCCGTGTACGTCGAGCAACGTACCGAGGAAGAGCGTTTCATCGACACCTACCAGCGTATCGGCATCGACCCCTTCAAGGAACGCGTCTATGCAGCGAATCATTAAGAACAACCAGATCGTCGACGAAACCTGGCACCTGCTGCCCAAGGAAACCTCGTTCGACGAGCTGACCAACTGCGACGACTACATCGTGCCGCTGCAAATGTGGCGCGACCATGCCCACGTGCTCAAGGCCCGCGATGGCGGCCTGGGTGTATGGCTGGACAGCGACCAGGAAGCGGAGGAAATCGGTGAAGACGTGCACCACTTCCAGGTCATCGCCCTGAACTTCCCGGCATTCACCGACGGCCGCAGCTACTCCAATGCGCGTCTGCTGCGTGACCGCTACAAGTTCAAGGGCGAACTGCGCGCCATCGGCGATGTGCTGCGCGACCAGCTGTTCTTCATGGCCCGCTGCGGCTTCGACGCATTCGCCATCCGTGCCGACAAGGACCCGGAAGACGCGCTGCAAAGCCTGAAGGACTTCTCGGTGACCTACCAGGCCGCCACCGACGAACCGCTGCCGCTGTTCCGCCGCCGCTGATCGTCCCGCCCCAGCGAACAGCCCGCCTCTCGGCGGGCTGTTTCGTTCACAGGCCGTGGCGCTGGATTGCCTCACGGCTCAACTCAAGCAAAAGCTGCCGTTTCGCGACCTCACGCGCTGCGCAGATATGCTCGACCTGGGCAAAATAGTCGCCATCACTCAGCGTTTTCGATTGTTCGAGCAACGCATCCAGGCGCTGCTGAAAAGGCTCGTCCAGGCGGCTGAAGCGCGCCGCCTGCTGCTCCTGCAGGTAGTCCTGCCAGAAGGTTCGATCTGCCAGCGCCTGCGCCAAGGCTTGTGGCGTTTCCTGCCGCAGCACCTCGCTGCGCGCGGCGTCCAGGTCTTCACGGCCAACTCCACTGAAACTCTCGTACGAAAGATGGCTGGGCTGCACGGGAAGGTCGAGACTATCTGCCAGCCTGACGCGATAGGTCAGGTAAACCTCAACGGGATCGTTCGAGAAGTAATCCGCAATATGCCGCGCGGCAATTGCGTTGACTTTGTCCAGGCGGAACAACGAACGCCCCAGCCTGACCAGCGCCCGCTCCTTCTGTAACCCGGTACCGGCTGTACCGGCCTTGGCGACCAGCGCGCCAACCTCCAGCTCGCTGAGCGTCAGCAGCAACTCGTCACTGCAACTGCGCGGCCGGGCAACTTGCTCGAACAGGCTCGCGCGTACTTCAGCGTGCTGCTCGCAGGCCTCGAGGATATGCCACACCCGGGCCTGCAGGTCGCGCGGTTGTGCGTCGTATTCACGCAGGGCGCGTAAATCAGAGAAAAAGCGGAACAGATCCTGCGCCCCGGCTTCCTGGTTCAAGCGGTTCCAGCTCGCCAATCGCACCTCGCGCTGGGCCGGCGTGAATCCTGACAACCAAGGGGCTGCAGCATTCGGGATCGCAGTGGCATGGGCTACACGTCGCCGCTCAGCGGCCCCGGCCGACGCCCTGGCCAACTGCAAGCGCTGCAGGGTTTCGTCCGAGAGTGGATTGTCGTGCAGCTCCAGGCCCCGCCACAGGCGAAGCGGCACTAAAGACAACGCTTCAGGCAGCGTCTGGATCTGGTTGTCACGCATGTCCAGCAACTCCAGATTACCGTGCCTGGCCAGATCAGCGGGCAGTTCGCCCAGCCCGGTGTTGCGCAAGGACAGCCGGCGCAGCAGGGGGAAAGACGCCAAGGGTGGCAGCAAACCGACCGGGTTGCCGTTGAGCTCCAGGCGGCGCAGTTCCACAAGCTGGCTCAAACGCAGGTTATCCTCGCTGGAAAGCACGATCTGGTTGCCGCCAAGGCGCAGGGTCCTCAGTTCGGTCAGTTGCTCGATACCTGCGGGAAGGCGCGTCAGCTGGTTGTTCCGCAAGTCCAGGTTGCGTACCTTGCTGAAGCGACCAAGAAAGCCTGCATCAAGGCTCGTCACCTGCATATCGCGCAGGGTCAGGTGCGTGATGTGGTCGAAACTCACATTGTCAGGCAAGGTCGGCAACTCACCCACCCGCTCACCCACGAGGGTCAGGTGGTAGTCACCCGCCACCTCCCCTGGGGTAAAGCGCTGCCAGCTTGCCGTAATGCGCCTGGCAACCTTGAAACGACGCAGGCGGCGAACAATGTTCAGTCCTGCGTCATTTCGCCAGGCTTGCAATGCCTGCTTGAGGCTGACCTTGGCCTGTAGCAGTTGGCTCACATGGTTCCAGGGGTCCACTCCCCGCCAAGCCAGGTCTTGCAGATAGGCCTCCAGCTGCTCACTGCTCATCACCGGATACACGTGGTTCAACGTGCGCCGCAGTGCCTGGCGAGTCCCTGTCAGGTGGCCACTGAGCGGGTAGCCCAACCGTCCATCGAACAACCGTACAGGAGGGCGAATCCCCTGCCCCACACGGGCCAGCCCAATCATTCGGGCCGCCGCTTCACGGTCAGCGAGTGCCTCACGCCCAAGCCGCTCACCCAGTGCGTCATCCGTCATCTGGCTAATACCAAGCAACTGTCGCTGGCGGCTGTCCAGCTGCCGTCTCAACGTCTGCAGCAACCCACCCCTGCCCGCGGCAGGCAGCTCAACGTTGACCCCAGCCGACCAAGGGGCGATGGCATCGATCAGGCCCAGCGCGAGCTTACCGGTATCGTCATTTTCTGCGGCGGCCTGGCGCAACCCTGCGCAGGCACGGTCTATCCGGCTGTCGCGTATTGCCCAGCGGGCACGCTCCGCCAAGGCCAGGGGTACCCGGCCTGCACCCGTCAGGCTCTCCATCTCGATGCTGCTGGCCCCCTCGACGATTTCCCGTGCGCAGCGGTGGGAAAGGCCTGGGAAGTCCCGCATCAATACGCGGTCCGCTGCTTGCGGGCTGATCTGTCGCTCGTTGAAGACCTCCTCGAAAGCGTCCCCCCGCAACATCGGGAAATCACGGTGCAATTGCTGGCGTTCGATGGCATCGAGCAAGCGTGCCGGCGCGGGCGCATTTTCCAGCAGCAAACGGCGCAGGCAGTCAGCCTCGAAACCGGTGGTCTGCAGCGCTACAGATACCGCCTCATCGGGCACCTGCGCCGTGCGGCTGGCAAGGCGGCGCACCATGTAGGCGGGGTCATGCCAGCGCTGCGGTTGCTCGAACTCATGCACCCATCCCCCGGCACCATTGTGCTCAAGTGCTGGTGAATACGCCCCTGGCCTTGATGGGTGATGAATACGCCATGCGCCATCGTCCCCTTCGCTCACCTCATAGACAGCATCGTGCAGGCGCCTCAGCGAACGGCCAGTTTCATTCACGGCCTGGCCTACCATCAGATCGACGCCCTCACGCTGATAGCCCGACAAGGACGGATCACACAGCCGCAACTGGCCATCGCCCAGGCTTACTGGCACCATGGCATCCACCCGCGCCACTCGCTGTGCCAGCTTGCCAAGTGCCGTCGCTCCGGCCGCCGTCACCGCCGCCATCACGACCGTGTCGGCCACGTTGAACAAGTGGCCCAATGCGGCGTCGCGATCACCCAACTGCCAATCCTGGTAGCCTTCGTACACCTCACCCGCCAGTTGCACCACCGTAAGCCCCAGCAGGGCCTGCCCCAACACAGGCACAAACAGCGCTGCCAGGCCTGCCACGCTCAACCCCAAATCCAGATAGCCCTGCAAACGTGCGCGACGGTCGGCGACATCTTCATCCTCTGTCGAAACCGCCAATACCCGTGCGTCATCCAGCATTTTTTCGATCCGGGCTTGGCGCAGCGCGACGAACACGTCGCCCTCGATCGCAAAACAGCGGCCATCCAGCTCAAGCGGAAGAACAGTATTACCGTGGCTGAGCAGTGCGTTCAGGGCCGCGCAGAAGGCGATGCGATCACGCTCTGCGACGAAGCGCTGGAAGTAGCGCCGATAGGCCTCATTACGCAAGCGTATGCCAAGCGTCATGTACAGCAGCTCCCAGCTGGTGTGCCAACTCACCGGGGCATACGGGTCCTCAGGGAACCACGCGATAACGCCAAGCAGGCGGGCGTTCTGACGCACTTCGATCACCAGTGCGCCAATGACCTCCTTCCCCAACAGCCGCAGGGTGTGACACTTCAACACGGCGTTGTCGGCTGGCAGGAAAGACGCTGTGCCCACCGCCTGGTTGATCCACTGACAGGTCTGCTCATCGATTTCATCCTTGATCCTTGCGGCGATTGCAGCAAGCGCCAGGTTGGCCCTCAACGCCTCCTCCAGGGTGCTCTCGACGGCCCCCCCCTCGCCTTCAAGCTTCGATTGCAAATGGCTTTGATAACGCCTGCCAATATCAATGTCTCTGCAAAGGCGGACAAAGGCTTGCGCACTTAGCGGCAGCAGGTGCCCGCTGGCAGTGACCAACTGCGACCCGGCCGCGAACCAGCCAGGCTGCATTTCCTTTTCGTGGAAGTTATGCAGTGCCGCCGAGAGAAGCGTCTGGGTGCTGACGATGCGTGTTGACGTGCTAGGTAAAGCAGGCGATATCGACGGTTTTGGCTGGAGGGTCACCAACCTGAGCTGAGCCTGGCGCAGGTCTACCTGCTTGATCGAACGGGCCTCGGGCGCACGTTTGAGCAACGACTCGGCGAACTCATCCAAGGGGGTTATGGCCCCTAACCAGGCGTCTACTTGGTCCTGCGCCCGCTGTTGGCGCAAAGCAGCGGCGCGCAGCTCTGTCAGCTCTTGGGCAGACGCGCGCTTGAGCCAGCCTGGCAACTGACGGGCAATCAGCGCATCGATGGAATCGGCAGGTATTACGGAAGGGGTCATGGGCAGCCTCAACGCTTGATAAAAAAGCGCTAGCTGAACAAGGTTCCAATCCCCTCTGGCCCTATTTATGTAGTGAATGCACAACTTGAAAATGTATTTGTGCCTACAGGTCAAATGACTTTGGCGCCATAGCGGCTTATTCGCTGCCGTTCAAACCTGCACACTGGGCACCACATGATCCTCCCCCTATTCAGGAGCAACCCCATGAGCGTTCCTTCCTTCGGCCTCGGCACCTTCCGCCTCACCGGCCAAACCGTCATCGACTCGGTCAAGTCTGCCCTGGCAGTCGGCTACCGTGTCATCGATACCGCACAGATCTACAAGAACGAAGCCGAAGTCGGCCAGGCCATCGCCGAAAGCGGCGTGCCGCGCAGCGAGCTGTTCATCACCACCAAGATCTGGGTCGACAACTACGCCGCCGACAAGCTGATCCCCAGCCTGCGTGACAGCTTGCAGAAACTGCGCACCGACTACGTCGACCTGCTGCTGATCCACTGGCCAGCGCCGGGCAACGGCGTAGAACTGCCCGAGTACATGAAGGCCCTGGCCGACGCCAAGCAGCAAGGCCTGGCTCGCCAGATCGGCGTTTCCAACTTCAACATCGAGCTGACCAGGCAAGCCATTGCCGTGGTCGGCAAAGGGGAAATCGCCACCAACCAGATCGAGCTCAGCCCCTATCTGCAGAACAGCAAGCTGACCGCGTTCCTCAAGGAACAAGGGATCACCGTGACCTCGTACATGACCCTGGCCTACGGCAAAGTGCTAAAAGACCCGGTACTGGCCCAGATCGCCGCCAAGCACAAGGCTACCGTCGCCCAGGTTGCCCTGGCCTGGGCCCTGCAACTGGGCTATGCCGTGATCCCGTCGTCGACCAAGCGTGAAAACCTGGCCAGCAACCTGCTTGCCCGTGGCCTGACGCTGGACACCGACGACATGGCACGCATCGCCAAGCTGGAGCGCAACGGCCGCGAGGTCAGCCCTGACGGCCTGGCGCCAACCTGGGACTGACACCGATGACTGCTCAAACAATGAGACCCGGCCGCGTGCTCTTCGCGTTGGCCATTGGTGCCTTTGGCATCGGCACTACCGAGTTCACCCCGATGGGGCTGCTGCCGGTCATCGCCCAGGGCGTGGAGGTGAGCATCCCCAGCGCCGGCATGCTGATCACCGCCTATGCCATTGGCGTGATGGTCGGCGCGCCGATCATGACCCTGCTGTTCAGCCGCTTTGGGAAGCGCGCTGCGCTGATGGCGCTGATGGCCATCTTCACCCTTGGCAACCTGCTGTCGTCACTGTCGCCGGACTACTACACCCTGCTCGCCTCGCGACTGGTCACCAGCCTCAACCATGGTGCGTTCTTCGGTCTGGGAGCCGTGGTGGCAGCCAGCGTGGTGCCCAAGGAGAAACAGGCCAGCGCCGTGGCCACCATGTTCATGGGCCTGACGATCGCCAACATCGGCGGCGTGCCGGCCGCCACCTGGATCGGCCAGCAGATTGGCTGGCGCATGGCATTTGCCGGTACCGCCGTACTCGGCCTGCTGGCCATGGCCGCACTGTGGTACGCCCTGCCCAAGGGTGAACGCGGCAGCGTGCCGCATGTGCGCAAGGAACTGGCGGTCATTGCCCGCCCCAGCGTGCTGCTGGCAATGGCCACCACCGTGCTCGGTGCCGGTGCCATGTTCACCTTGTACACCTACGTGGCGCCGGTGCTGGCCGAACTGACCGGTGCCTCGGACGGCTTCGTAACCTTGGGACTGGTACTGATCGGGGTTGGCTTCACCCTTGGCAACAGCCTGGGTGGCCGCCTGGCCGACTGGTCGCTGGATGGCGCGGCGAAGATCTTCCTCGCCGTGCTGGCGCTGATCATGCTGGCGATGCCCCTGGTACTGGGTAGCCACATCGGCGCTGCCATCGCCCTGCTGGTCTGAGGCATGTTCACCTTCGCCGTGGTACCGCCGCTGCAAATGCGCGTCATGACTGCCGCCATCGAGGCGCCAGGCCTGGCGTCGTCGATCAACGTGGGTGCGTTCAACCTGGGTAACGCCGTGGGCGCGGCGCTGGGTGGTGCGGTTATCAGCCTGAACCTGGGCTACGCCGCCGTGCCGATGGCCGGAGGTGTGCTGGCAGCTGCGGGGCTGTTGCTGGTATGGCTGGGCGGGCGCCACAAGGTCGCCGGCAAGACCGCAGCCGATATGGCCTGAAGGCAATCATCTGCAGGAGCGCCTCCGGTCTCCTGACAGGCTGTGGGCACGGATGCCCGAAACGCGACATTGGCTGCCTGTTCGGCGTGAGACAGGCAACCTCGGCACTGGATAACCTGCTGCGGCAACGCCTTGTTCCCTTGCCCTAGAAGAACCTTGCCCATGACAACCTCCGCCGCCTCCGTAGCCGCCGCCACGCCTGCCGACCAGCCTCAGGGCTTTGTCGTGCGCATCGTCGGTGCTGCTGCATTCGCCCACCTGCTCAACGACCTGATTCAAGCCGTACTGCTGTCGATCTACCCCATGCTGAAAAGCGATTTCGCGCTGAGCTTCGCCCAGATCGGCTGGATCGCCTTGGTGTATCAGGTGACCGCTTCCCTGCTGCAACCTTGGGTCGGCATGTTCACCGACAAGCACCCACAACCCTACCTGTTACCTGCCGGCATGCTGGTGACGCTGGTGGGTATCGCCCTGCTCGCCTTTGCTGGCAACTATGAAATGCTGCTGGTGGCTGCCGCCGTGGTCGGCGTGGGTTCGGCCACCTTTCACCCAGAGGCCTCACGGGTGGCCAGAATGGCTTCCGGCGGGCGCTTCGGTACCGCGCAATCCACCTTCCAGGTCGGCGGCAATACCGGCTCGGCCCTCGGCCCGCTGCTCACTGCTGCCATTATCATTCCGCACGGCCAACCGGCCATTGCCTGGTTCATGCTGGCCGCTGCGCTGGCTGTTCTGGTGCTACTGCGGGTGACGGGCTGGAGCGTGCGCCACGGCCAGGCCCGGCTCAAGACCTTCGCGGGCCAACAGGCCCCCGGCCTGTCGCAGGGTGCCATGTGGCGCGCTGTGGCGGTGATCGCCGTGCTGATGTTCGCCAAGTTCGTCTACATCGCTTCGTTCACCAACTTCTTCACCTTCTACCTGATCGAGCATTTCGGCCTGAGTGTGCAGCACAGCCAACTGTACCTGTTCGTGTTCCTCGCAGCCGTTGCGCTGGGCACCTTTGCCGGCGGCCCGGTGGGTGATCGCATCGGGCGCAAGGCCGTGATCTGGGTCTCGTTCCTCGGCGTGGCACCGTTCGCCCTGGCCCTGCCCCATGCCAACCTCGCCTGGACAGCCGTACTGGCGGTGGCCATCGGCCTGGTGATGTCCTCGGCATTCGCTGCCCTGGTGGTGTATGCCCAAGAGGCGGTGCCAGGCCGGGTCGGCATGGTTTCGGGGGTGATGTTCGGGCTGATGTTCGGCATCAGCGGTGTGGGTGCAGCCGCCCTGGGCGCACTGGCCGACCGGCATGGCATCGAATGGGTGTACCAAGCCATCGCGTTCCTGCCGCTGCTCGGGTTGGCCACCGCCTTGCTACCGGCCACCCGCTCGCAGGCCCGCCCTGGCCGTTGCTGCTAAAGTGGCGCTGCCAGGCTGCTTCGATACGAGGTCACGATGGTAAAGCCGCAACGTGAACTGCTGGTGGAGGTCGATGAGTGGACCTGGGAAGTGGGTAGCCGTGCGACCGACTACCCAAGCGACTGGTTCATCGAGCCCCATAGCCACACCAAGCATCAACTGATCTATGCCATCAAAGGCCTGATGATCGTCGAGTCCGGAAACGAATGCTGGACGGTGCCACCCAGCCGAGGTGTGTGGATGCCTTGCGGCCAGGTGCATGCCATTCGCTGTGTCGGCGACGTGAAGATGCGCAGTGTGTTCGTGCGCAGCGACGCGGCAACCGGCCTGCCCCTGCAGAGCAAGGCCATCAGCATCTCGCCCTTGCTCAGCGAACTGATCAAGGCCTCGGTGGGGTTCACCGCACCGTTTGCCGAGGACTCGCGCGAAGCCCGGGTCATGCGCCTGATCCTCGACGAAATCTGCGTACTGCCGACCTTGCCGCTGAAGCTGTCGCAGCCCAGCGACCAGCGCCTGCGGGTGATCTGCACGGCATTGCATGAACGGCCCGAGGATAACGCCACCGTTGCCGACTGGGGCCTGCGACTGGGGGTGGACGAAAAGACCATCCAGCGGTTGTTCCGCAAGGAAACCGGCATGACCTTCGGCCAGTGGCGCCAGCAGGCGCGGCTGATGCAGGCACTGGAGCGGATTGCCTTGGGCGAGCGAATCATCGATGTGGCGGGGGCCTTGGGCTATGACAGCCCAAGTGCCTTCGCCAGCATGTTCAAGCGCCAGTTCGGTACCACGCCCAGTCAGTTCTTCAGATAACCTGAAGTCCACGCATTTGCCGGCACTGGCCCGCCGCATACGGGCTGTCCGCTGACGGCTCGCCCTGCCTGTTCTTGCACAGCATCCCCGCCAAGCCGTATACAGTACCCCTACAACAATGCCCGCAAAGGAGCCCGGCACATGACCGTGACGCTGTCCCCCCTGCAGATCGACTGCGATTTCGACTCCGGCAACATACAGGTACTGGATGCCAGCAACCCGGCCCAGGTACACCTGGCCATTCGCCCGGACACCCACAGCGGCCACTACCAGTGGTTCCACTTCAAGGTCAGCGGGCTCACACCGGGGCAGGTCCATCGCTTCAGCCTGGACAACGCTTCTGGCTCCTCGTACAAGAATGCGTGGAGCGGCTACAACGCTGTGGCCAGCTACGACCAGCAGCGCTGGTTCCGTGTGCCAAGCCAGTTCGACGGTACGGCGCTATCGTTCGAGGTGAAGGCTGAACAGGACCAGATCTGGTTCGCCTACTTCGAGCCCTACCCGCGTGCCCGCCACAACCAGCTGATCGAACGTGCCTGCCAACTCCCGGGGGTCGAGTTGCTGGCCAGCGGCCGCAGTGTCCAGGGCCGTGATATCCCCCTGCTGCGGGCAGGCGACGGTGCCGAAGGCAAGCGCAAGCTGTGGCTGATTGCCCAGCAGCATCCGGGCGAGCACATGGCCGAATGGTTCATGGAAGGCGTGATCGACCGCCTGCAGGCCAACGATACGGTGGTCGAGCAATTGCTGGCCAAGGCCGACCTTTACCTGATCCCCAACATGAACCCCGACGGCGCCTTCCTCGGCCACCTGCGCACCAACTTCAAGGGCAAGGACCTCAACCGCGCCTGGCAGGACGCCAGCGTCGAATTCAGCCCGGAAGTGTTCTTTGCACAGGCGCAGATGAAGCAGTACGGTGTGGATGCCTTCATCGACGTGCACGGTGACGAAGAGATCCCCCACGTGTTCACGGCCGCATGCGAGGGCAACCCGGGTTACACCCCTCGGCTGGCCAAACTCGAAGAGCAGTTCCGTAGCACCTTGTGCAGCCTGACTCGCGACTTCCAGACGGTGCATGGCTATACCCGTGACGAGCCCGGACAGGCGAACACGACGCTGGCCTGCAATGCGGTGGGCATGGCCCATGACTGCCTGTCACTGACGCTGGAAATGCCGTTCAAGGACCATGACGACGCGCCCGATGCCGTCACCGGGTGGTCGGGGGCGCGCTCCAAGGCACTGGCCGGGGCGGTGCTGGAGACCTTGGCCAGCATGGTTGGGGATTTGCGCTGAACCTCGCCTTGCGCAGCCCCTGCGGGAGCAGCCCGTCGCGACAGGCGGCGGCTGCTTCGGGGGTATTGACCGCCGTTCAGAACTGCACATCCAGTATCACACTGTCGGTGTAGTTCGCAGCCGGCGGTGTCGCCTGATCGGTATAGACCTTGGCGTTGTAGTTGAACACCTGGCTACCCGTGCCGGTACCTACGCCGGGGTTGATGTCGGCATCCGTACTGGAACGCCTGGCAGCCCCGGACGCCCCCCAGCGCACGGTGCCGGCACTTTTGAAAATGTCATAGGCCAGGTAGTTGTTGGCCGAAGACTTCATCCGCCGCCGCCCACCGGACACGTTCTGCCCGTCACCCAGCCCTACCGTGTAGCTGCTGCCCTTGGTGCATGACACGTTTATGCCCTGGCTCACCGTGCCGAACCCCGCCACCACCGGCGCACTGGCGAAGCTGATGTCAGGCGTGGTGATCTGGCAATCGTTGGTCACCGTCAGGCTCACGTTCAAGAGCTGGCTACCCGAGCCGATGTCGCGCCCAAGGCATATCCCCAACGCGCCAATCCCCGAACAATAATCCCAGCTCCAGGCCACGGTCAGGGCCTCTTGATACAACCCGGCCGCGACATTGCTGCCAATCTGGGTGCGCATATAGATCGGCACCGCCTTGGGCGTGGTACCGCCGAGCAGCCCCAGCAAGTCGAGGATGCCGTTGCGGGCGAAGTCGTAGGCCACACCCCGGGTAATCGGGTAGCGGGTGGTGTTGTCGGCATACAGCGTGTAGGGAATGACATCGCCTGTCGGGCCGACCAGCCCACCCGAGGCGGGCGTGATCGTGGCGTAGAAATGATCACCGCTGCTGAGCAAGGTCAGCAGCGAACCGGTGCACTGCAACCCGGAGTTGAGGCTGGAAGCCGTCTGTACCGTGTTGCGAACCTGCGTCGAATTAAGGCTGCCAAACGCTGCCGGCAAGGTGGCCACCGACGAACAAAGCGCCCAGGCCGTACTGCTCGGCAACAGCAGCACGCTCGCCACCAGGCCCCGCCGCCAGGCATTCATCGGCACACCAACGGACCAATCAAAGGGACCGAGCCTTGCGCTTCGGGCAGGTCGAACGCCACTTCGCAATGCCCACCCCCTTCAAGCGCCACCTGAAGGCGGTTATGCGACGACAGGTTCTCCAGGTACACCAACCCGTCCCACCCCACCACCGCCTGGGTGCCACTCTCTGCGTGGGTGACACGGCTACCCAGTTTGAGCACCTGCTGGTTGCCATCCACCAATTCGACACTGGCCGCCATGACGCGCTTGAGGGGGAACTCCAGCAAGTAACCGCTGCCCCGTCGTACCGCCACACGCTGCTCAACGTCCGGTGCGAGGACATCCGGTGGCAGGTTCATGGGGTCGATCTCGTACTTGCCCCGGTAGTAACCACTGCTGTAAGGCACCAGCAAGTGCCCCTTGGCATCGGTACGGCCGATTTCCTGGTTTTCATAACGCACCGGCACATCGGCGTAACCTGCGGTGCTGACCACCACGAAGGCATCATCGATACGGTTGGCAGCGAACACGCCGGCATCCATCCACACCAGAGAACCACTGGCGTCGGCCCAGCGGGTCATCTCGCCGCTGCTGCCATACGTACCGGCCTGCAATTGCACCGATTGCAGGCGCCAGGTGACGTCGGCCTGGCGATAGGCATCACGGTCGCTGCCTGCGGCATAGCCCAGGTTGTAACCGACGCCGACACCGGCTGGCACCGCACGGCTGTAGTTGACCCGTTGCAGGGTCTCGCCTTCATTGCTGCGTTCCATGCTCAGCGCCAGGGTGCCGTGCAGGTCGAACGGGATCACCAGCTGCGCCTGCACCGCCCACTGGCTGTCCCCCACTTCACGGTTGGCCGAGAGGTACACACTGCTGCTGCCCCACAGCGGCTTGCTGTAGCTCAGGTTGATCAACCGGGTACGCGTACCGTCACCGGCGCGCACATCGAAGTAGCCAGCGCCAATGCTGCCGTACTCGTTCAGGTTGACACTGAGGGTGACCTGTTCGCTGCTTTTGCTCAGTTGCATGTCCGGGGAGACCACCCGGCTCAGGTCGGCATAATCGCCATGGCGTTGCAGGCGTTGGTAACCGAAGCCGATGCGCTGGCTGTTGTATTGGTAGCCAAGGGCGACCTGGTGGCCCTTGTCGCCCTCGAACCGGCTTTGCGCCAAGGCAGCGTTGAGCACGCCGAAGTTGCCCACGCGCATGTTGCCGCCCAGCCCACCCAGCATCAGCGACTCCGCCGTTTCGGCGTGGGTTTCCAGGGTGAACATGTCACTGAGCCCATAGCGCAGGCTGCCCGAGGCAATACCCGGCCCATAGCTGAAATCGCGTACACCGTAATCACGGCGCAGGCTGCCGGCGGCCACCGAGTAGTCCGACAGGCCCTTCTGCAGCAGGCTGCTGGTGACGTAGAACGGCAAGGTGGTCGACACCTGCCGGCCAAGGGCATCAGTGGTGACCACCACCGCCTCCCCGACACCGTTGATGAACGGCACGTTGGTGAGGGTGTACGGGCCTGGCTGCAGTTCAGTGGTGCTGGACTTGAAACCGTTGATGAACAGGTCGAGCGACGTCGGCACCGCCGCTTCGCCGGCGAACGCAGGCAACGGGTAAGTGACAAGATCCGGACGCGCCGCGAAGTCGCGTGACAGCTGCACTCCGCCCACCCGTACCGAACTGCTCCAGGGCAAGGCGCCCGTCACGAAGTCACCGGCTTCGTAGGTCAGCAGGCGCTGCTCGTCTGTAAAGCGCCAGGTGGTGTCGTAACGCATGAAGCCACGGCGGGTATCGTCCGCCTGTGCGCCCTTGAAAGACTGACGCCACTGCCCGGTACTGGAAAAGGTACCCCAGCTGTCGAACAGGCGCAGCTCGTTCCAGGCGGCCAGGTAGGTACCGCCTTCATCGGTGTCGTTGATATACAGGTCGTAGTTGAACAAGGCGCCGAAACTGCTGCGCGCATCGCTGGCCGGGTAAAGGTTGCGATCACCCACTTGCTGTTCTGGCAACCAGGCTGGCGGCACCTGCAGCAGCAGGCGCTGGTTCTGACTGTCGTAGTCGGTGTGCAGCCCCGCGATGCTGTCCAGGGCCACCTCCCCCTGGGGGTTGCCCGGCAGCGAGACGCCGGCTGCACGCAATACGTCGCTGTCCAGGTACAACCGCCCGGCCCGCTGCTGCACCGGTATCAGGTCAACCCTGGGCATCTGGTTCACCACCAGGTCGAGGTAAAGGGTGGCCTCGGCGATGGCGGACATCTCCGTGGGCGGTGGGGGCAAGTCGTCGGCCAGTACCAGCGCGGGGCTGACCATGGCCAGCCCCAGGCACCAGCGGCACGTCGTCGCCGGGAGCCATTTCACACACGGTTTCCAACCATTGCCGGGTCCTCCCTGGCCCCTGCACTTCATTCGGCCGTTGGCTCATTGGCCTTGGCGGATGGCGTCCGCCGAGTGTTGACCATTGACCCTGCCCTTGAGCACGCTGCCGTTGCCGGATGCCACGGGAGCCGGCCAGCGCATGCTTGCCCCCGGCAGCACATAACCCAGCAGGCCTTCAGCCAGTGGCTTGCTCTGGCTGCCTTGCTGCACGACCACATCGGTCAGCCGCGCATGTACCGGGCCCGTGTTACGCAGTTCAATGTAGGGCTTGCCCTGCACCGTCACCGGGCGCCAACTGAGCTGCGGCTTGCCCACGCCCTCGGCATTGCGTCTGCCGTCAGGGTCGGCCTTGCCCCACAGCCCTTCGCCATAGACGAACAGCGGCACCGAATAGCGCATCTGCAATCGAATGGCCGCCGTCGCGCCGGGCTCGGCCTTGTCGACCGGGATGGCGGGCGGAATCTCGTCGATGATGATGCGGTAGGCCTGCTCCTGGCCGGCGGGTGAAGGGCCGGTACGGGTCAGGCGGATCAGTTGCTTCTGCCCGGGTGCAATGTTGGCGACCGGCGGGCTGCCGATAATCTCGCGCTGCGCCTGGAACTGCTCCTGGTAATCACCCTGGCGCCAGGCGAATACCCGCACCTGCAGGTTTGCCGGCGCAGTGCCGCGGTTTTCCAGCCACAACGCACCTGCCTTCTGGTCGGCCTCCAGCACCGGGTCGATCGGCCAGATCAGCACCGAAGTGGCCGCCCAGGCCGGCAGGCTTGCCAGCGACAATAATCCAGTCAATCCACGCGTCCACTTCGCGCCTGCCCGCATGCAGCTCTCCTTAGACACTTGTCATGGGTGGCGCTGGCCGTTACCAGGTCACCGTCACTTGCACCACATCGGTGTAGGTCCCTGCCGGCTGCGTGCCGGTCAGCTGAACCCGCCCGTACACCGGTAGCTTGATCGCCGTCGGGTCGGAATAGCTCACCGCCACGCTCTGACCGATCCCCAAGGCCTGGCTATAGGCGGCGTCCCGGTACAACTGGTAGGCCAGCACTTGCGTGCCACTGGTGCGCTTCAGGTTGCGTGTGCCACTGGCACTGTTTTGCCCGCCGTCCAGGCTCATGCTCATGGCCACGCCAGGCGTGCACTGGAACGTCACGGTAGAACCACCCAGCGATGTGCTGAGCAGCCCCGTGGACAGCGCCGACTGCGAGCCATAATCGAGCGTGCCGTAGCTGGTGACACCCCCCACCACCAGGCACCCGGCGACAACCTGCGCCGTCACCGTGAAGGTACTGGTAGTCACTGCCCCCAAAGGAGCGGCCAACAACACGCTGACGCCAGTCAGGCCTCCTGCCAGCCAGCCGCGCATGGGTCAGAACGACAGCTCGACCGAGATCGTGTCGCTGTACACCCCTGCGGGCAGGCCCGGCTTGCCGACGGCCTTGCCATAAAGGTTGACCGTCTGAGCGGCGCCGGTACTGGTCGGCAGGGTGATGGTGTCGTCGACCGCCAGCAGCGCCGTACGCCCCGCGTCGGTATAGAGGTCGTACGGTACAAAGTTGCCAGAACCATCGGCGAGCGCACGGGTGCCACCGCTCGACTGGCCATCATGCAGGCCTGCACTCACTTTGATCACAGGTACCGTACCTGCAGAGCACAGGATGCTCATGGCGCCTCCCCCGCCTCCCAGCACCTGGGCATCGGCGGTGACGAACAAGGCATCCTCGGTGCCGAAGTCCAGGGCACCGAAGTCAAGCCCCGACGTGCCCGACGTGCCATTGACCTGGCAGGCCGCAGTCAGCGTCAGGGTCGAGCTGATACTCCCTGTCACCGTGGCCGCCTGGGCCTGGGAAGCCAACGCCAGGCCCAGGCCTGCGAGGACGCAATATGAAAGGTTCGTTCGCATCGGAGTCTCCTTGCGTGGTTACCAGTCCAGGGTCACTCTGAGGGTGTCGCGGTAAAGCCCGGCCGGCAGCGCACGCGGTTGCGCCACTACCACACCGTAGATGGGAATCGGTACTTGCTGGCTGCTGCTAATGGTGAAGGCCCGTGCCTGGCCGACGCCGTAGCGGCTGTTGCCGCCTGGGTCAACCGCCAGCTGGTATGGAATCAGTTCACGGCCGTTGCTCAAGCGGCGAATGCCATCATCGCCATTGAGGCCACCATTGATACGCACGTTGAAGGCCCGAACCTCAGGCGTGCAACTGATCTGCAGGCTACCCTGACCGCCCACTTCGTCCACCTGGCTGCGCAACGGCTGGTCCCAGTTCGGACCGCGCTCGCCAAAGTCCAGTACGCCTGGGTCACCCAGCACGGCCGGTTGCGTCTCGTTGCTGCTGATCTGGCAAGACGCGCTGATCACCAGCCGCGCCTGGATGAAACCGGTGGTGCTGCCATGCACCGCACCGCCGGGGACCAGCAGCGGGCCGAGGGTGAGCAACAGGATCGAAGTGCGGCTCATGGCATGGCGTCCTTGTGCATAATGGCGTCCCTACCAGGTGACGGTGACTTTCAGCAGGTCGGCATAAACCCCTGCATCCGGCACCCAGGCCAATTTGTCGATACGCGCATACAACGGCAATTCAACCGAACCGCTGCCCGGTACACGCGCCGATTGGGCTACCCCCACTGCCAGCGGCTCACGCCAGGCAGCGTCACGGTACAAGCGGTAAGGAATGGGCCGCGCCAGGTGATCGTCGCTGGCCAGGTAGCGCAGTTCGCCGATGCCACCATGCTGGCCACCATCGACGCGCACCTGATAGGGCGTATCCGGGTTGCACTCCAGGCGCGGCGGACGCTGGCTCAACAGCACACCACTCAAGGGCGCGCCAGGGCCATCCAGGCGCGCCGTCGCCCCTAGGTCGATACGTCCCAGGGCCTGAGCTCCCGCATCGCGGGTCTGGTTGACCAGCATGCAGCCACGCTGCACCAGTACCCGCACTTCCACGAGAAAATCCGCCGCCACGGTACTGCCGCTGAACAACAGGCCGAACAGCGCGGCCAGCATGCGCTCCGTCACCTTGTTATCCTTATCGAAACGTCCTGAACTGAGCGTAGCAGTGAGGCGGCGCAGCCGATGTGGCATAAAGCCATTTTTTTTGTATTAGCGACAAAGCGATACCGTGGCATCAAAAAAAGCCAGTACCGCACAGAACCCGTGGCCACCCCGTGCCTCCAATGGCCAGGAGCCGGTAAATTCGCCGGGATTCTGTTAGGGTGAATCGTATTCGTCCCGCGCCAGACACCTGTGCCGTACACGGACGGACATGACAGGAGCTTTTTCAATCATGACTGCAGACAACTCACTGGCAGACGCCATGGAGCGCTGTGCCCAGGAACCGATCCAGGTTCCGGGCAGCATCCAGCCTCACGGCTTTCTGCTGGTGCTGGATGCCACCGACCTGCGTGTGCTGCAGGCCAGTGAAAATGTCGAGCACTGGTTGGGCTTGCCAGCCCGCGAACTGATCGGTTGCCACTTCGCCGACCTGGTTCACGAGGGCTTTGACCTGCACGCGCACCTGACACGGCTTCCCGAAGATGAAGTCTTCCCCTTCCACATTGGCGACGTGCGCTTGCGCCAGGGCGCCCCCATCAGTGCCCTGCTGCACATGCTGGTCCATTGCCACGATCAGGTACTGATTGCCGAGTTCGAACCGCCCCGCCTGCCAGCAGACCTGGTCGGGCAAGGCGACTATTACCCGTTGGTGCGCAGCTTTGTCGCCAGTCTGCAAGTGGCCAGCAGTATCGAAGACCTGCTGCAGCAAACGGTGTTGCAGCTCAAGCGGATCACCGGCTTTGGGCGGGTCAAAGCCTACCGTTTCGATGCCGAAGGCAATGGCCAGGTGCTGGCCGAGGTAGTCGACCCCGGCTACCCCAGCTACGCAGGCCTGTGTTTCCCGGCTGCAGACATCCCGCGCCAGGCGCGCGAGCTGTACCGGGTCAACCGTATCCGCGTGATCGAAGATGCCAACTATCAGCCCTCGCCACTGCTGCCCGCTACCAACCCGCGCACCGGCAAGCCGCTGGACATGAGTTTTGCTGCGCTGCGTAGCGTATCGCCCGTGCACCTGCAGTACATGCGCAACATGGGCACGCTGGCTTCGATGTCGCTGTCGATCGTGGTTGACGGCCAGCTGTGGGGGCTGATTTCCTGCCACCATCAACAGCCACGCCCGGTGGACCTGCGCACCCGCACGGCCTGCGAGCTGTTGGCCAGCGTGCTGTCGCTGCAGATAGAGTCCCGCGAGTCCCATGCCAGTACGCGCAAGCTGTTGACGCTGCGCCAGCACATCGTACGCATGATCTCGTCCATGGCCGACCACGACAGCGTAAGTGACGGCCTGCGCGACCTGCCTGAAGTGCTGCTGGCCTTCGCCGACGCGCAGGGCGCGGCAGTGATCTCGGCCGAGCGCTGTGACCTGATCGGCCAGACCCCGCCTGAAGCCCAGGTGACGGCGCTGGTGCACTGGCTAGGCCAACGTGACGAAGACAAGGTATTCCATAGCGACAACCTGCGCCGCGACATCACTGAGCTGCCCGAGCTGGCAAACCATGCTGGCGGGGTGCTGGCGGTGGCCATCTCGCAGATCCACTCGCACTACCTGCTGTGGTTCCGCCCCGAGCAGATACGCACGGTCAACTGGGCCGGCCAGCCGACCAAGCAGGTCGGGCCACAGGGCAACCTCGACCCGCGGCACAGTTTTGAACGCTGGCAGGAAGAACAGCGCGGCTATAGCCAGGCGTGGGACCCGCTGGTGATCGAGGGCGTGATAGAGTTGCGCGCCGCGGTACTGGGCATTGTCCTGCGCAAGGCCGAAGAACTGGCACAACTGGCTGGCGAATTGCGCCGTTCCAACAAGGAGCTCGAAGCGTTTTCCTACAGTGTTTCCCACGACCTGCGCGCCCCGCTGCGGCACATCGCCGGCTATACCGAACTGCTTGGCGAGATCGAAGGCCAAGGCTTGAGCGAACGCGGCAAGCGCTTCCTCCAGCATATCGGTGAGGCGGCGCACTTTGCCGGCAGCCTGGTCGACAACCTGCTCAACTTCTCGCAGATGGGCCGCTCGGCCTTGCGCCTGTCCGATGTCGACCTCAACGCCCTGGTCGAGGCCATTCGCAGCGAGCTGGCCCCCGATTACGAAGGTCGCGCAATCGTTTGGGACATCGCCCCGCTGCCCAAGGTGATCGGCGACCCGGCATTCATCAACATGGCCTTGCACAACCTGATAGCCAATGCCATCAAGTACACTCGCGGCCGTACGCCTGCTCGCATCGAGATCAGTGCCGTACAGCACCCTGAAGAAACCGAGGTCTGCATCCGCGACAATGGCGTGGGCTTCGACATGGCCTACGCCAACAAGCTGTTCGGCGTCTTCCAGCGCCTGCACCGCATGGAAGATTTCGAAGGCACCGGCATTGGCCTGGCGAGTGTACGCCGCATCATCGAGCGCCACGACGGTCGAGTCTGGGCCACTGGCCAGGTCGACCAAGGCGCCAGCTTCCACTTCACCCTACCCCGAAACACTGCTACCTGAGGCATCGCTACCATCATGCTCAAGCCCATTCTGCTGGTCGAAGACAACCCCCGAGACCTGGAGCTGACCCTGCTGGCCCTGGAGCGCAGCCAGTTGGCCAACGAGGTCATCGTGCTGCGTGACGGCGCCGATGCCCTCGACTACTTGCTGCGCCGCAACGCCTATGCCGAGCGCGATGACGGCAACCCTGCCGTGCTGTTACTCGACCTGAAACTGCCCAAGGTCGACGGCCTGGAAGTGCTCAAGGAAGTGCGCGCCACCGCAGAGCTGCGCAGCATCCCCACCGTGATGCTCACCTCGTCGCGCGAAGAGCCCGACCTGTTGCGTGCCTACGAGCTGGGGGTAAACGCTTATGTGGTCAAACCCGTGGAGTTCAAGGAATTCGTCACCGCCATCTCCGACCTCGGGGTATTCTGGGCAGTGCTAAACGAACCGCCACCCGGCTCACTGCGACTGAACCGTCGCGGTAGCAACTGAGGCCGCCGCAACGATGCAGCAAACGCCGTTGAAACTACTGATGGTCGAAGACAGCTCGATGGACGCTGAGCTTACCCTGATGCGCCTGGAGCGCAGCGGGCTGCATGTGCAGTCGCAGCTGGTGTTCGACCATGCGGGTGTCGAACATGCCCTGCGCCAGGCCCGCTACGACCTGATCCTGTGTGACTGCGTGCTACCAGGCTCGTCCGGCACAGAAGTGCTGGCCATCGCCCAACGCCTGGCACCCGACATCCCGTTCATATTCCTGTCCGGCATTTATGGCGAAGAGCACGCGGTGGAAATGATCCGCCTGGGCGCGACCGACTATGTGCTGAAGAAGAACCTGCCACTGCTGCCCAAAGCCGTGCGCCGGGCCCTGAGCGAAGTACAGGAACGCCAGCGCCGTCGCCGCGCCGAAGAGGCCTTGGCGGACGTCGAAGCACGTGCCCGCATCGCCATCGACGCCGCCGGCATGGGCACCTGGGACCTGCGCCCGCAAGAGGGCCTGTTGCTGTGGGATGACCGCTGCAAGACCTTGTTCGGCGTGCCCACCAGCACCGAAATGAGCCTTGAAGTGTTCTACGCCGGCATCTACCCCGACGACCTGCCACTGGTGCGCGAGGCGGTGGAACATGCCATGCGCCCGGAAAGTGACGGTCATTACCGCGTGGAGTTTCGGATCGCGCAACCCAATGGCCTGGAACCCCGCTGGTTGCTGAGCAGCGGCCAAAGCCAGTTCGTCGATGATCAGTGCGTTCGCTTCTCAGGCGTACTGCAGGACATCCACGCGCAACGCCAGGCCACCCAGGCGCTGCGTCAGCTGAACGAGATGCTTGGCGAGCGGGTCGAGCGCCGTACCCGCGAACGCGATCGTGCCTGGGAGCTGTCGCAAGATTTGCTGGCCGTGCTGAACAAAGACCTGACCCCGGTCGCACTGAACCCCGCCTGGGAAGCCAGCCTGGGCTTCTCACGCGAACGCCTGAGCCAGTCCTCCTTGCTGCACCTGCTGCCTGAGCACGACCAGGAACAGTTACTCACCGAACTGGCCGCCCTCGCCCATGGCCGCACCAGCGCGCGCTTTGTCGGCCGCATCCTGCATGCCGGCGGCCAACAGCGCTGGCTGTCGTGGGTGGTGGTGCCGGAGGACACCTTGCTGTACGTGGTGGCACGCGACATCACCAGCGAGCGCGAAGCCGCCCTGAGCCTGGCAGACGCCAACGCGCGGCTGCGCGAACAGATCAACGAGCGCGAGCGCATCGAGGCCGCTCTGCAGCAGATGCAGCGGCTGGAAGCGGTTGGGCAACTAACGGCTGGCGTGGCGCATGACTTCAATAACCTGCTGACGGTGATACTCACCGGTGCCAGCTTTCTGGAGCGCGATCTGGCCAAGGCCGACCTGGACAAGGCCCGCACTCGCCTCACCCATATCCGCGAAGCGGGCGAGCGTGGTGCCAAGCTGACCTCGCAGTTGCTGGCCTTCTCCCGCCGCCAGCGTCTGGAGCCGGTGCCGCTGAACCTCAACCGTACCCTGGCCGGCCTGGAAGAGCTGCTGCGCCGCACGCTGGGTGGCAACATCTCGGTACGGCTGGACCTTGACCTGGCCCTGTGGCAGGCACTGACCGACCCCACCCAGACCGAGATGATCATCCTCAACCTTGCGATCAATGCCCGCGATGCCATGTCCGACGGCGGCCAGCTGACCCTGACAACGCGCAACACCCTTATCGACAAGCGCCCGCAACGTCCGGAAGACCCGGACCCGGGCGAGTACGTGATGCTAAGCATCCGCGATACGGGTTGCGGCATGAGCGAAGAGGTGCTGGCCAAGGTATTCGAGCCTTTCTTTACCACCAAGGACATCGGCAAAGGTTCGGGCCTTGGCCTGGCCCAGGTGTTCGGCTTCGCCAAGCAGTCCGGTGGCGGCGTGCGCATCGACACCACACTCGGTCGCGGTACCGAAGTGGCGGTATACCTGCCGGCGGTAAAAGAGGAGATGGTGAACGAACCCGTGCCAGCAGTGCTCAGTCAGTCGATCAGCGAAAGCGGCCATAACCGCACGGTACTGCTGGTGGACGACGACCACCTGGTGCGCGACATGCTAGGCGATGTGTTACGCCAATACGGCTACCAGGTGCGCCAGGCGCACAGCGGCGAGCAGGCATTGGCCTTGCTGGATGACGACATTGACCTGCTGCTGACTGATTTCGCCATTCCCGAGTTCAATGGTGCACAACTGGCGCTGGCTGCCCGCGAACGGTATCCCCGCCTGCCGGTGGTGTTTCTTACCGGTTATGCGGAGTTGCAGGGGCTGGAACTGCCGGGCAGCCTGGTGATCCAGAAGCCGGTGCAGGCTGATGAACTGGCCAGGGCGCTGAACGAAATGCTGGGGATTTCCGGGTAACCCGGTACGGCACGACCCGCGCTCAGGAGGCGCGGAGGCGCGCAAAATCACAAAAACGCGAAAACCCAGTGCTCATCTTTCCTGGCACCGGGTTGAATACGTTTTAATCTTGAAAAATGGCAGGGGCGGCTGGATTCGAACCAACGCATGGCAGGATCAAAACCTGCTGCCTTACCGCTTGGCGACGCCCCTGTATCGGATGCAGCATTTGCTGCTCTGACAATTCCAACTGAGTGACAACTGGGTTGTTGTCTTGGAATGCGCGGCACTTTAACAACAAACTTTCGGTCTGTGAACCCCCCTGATAAAAAAAATTGCCAAAAAACAGCGAGTTAGTCATTTCGGTGCTGGTGCAGCGACCGTCCGTCGGTTTCCGCCCGCCTCGCTTCAACACAATCGCATTCCGCACTTCCAATCAGGTAAGCCCATTGCATTGACCAAGGAGGACCCCATGCCTGTCTCTCACGACCTCTACCAGGACCTGCACTACCCGCGCGAAATCGTCCAGCAGCGCCGCCAGCAGGACAAGGCGCTGGATCGCCTGCTGGACGAGTACGTGGACATCGACAACCAGGTGCTGGCTGCCGAATCGATATCGGCCGGTAACTTCGTCGACGAAGACCTGCGCCACCTCAAGGAACGTCGCCTGGCGGTGAAGTACATGATCGAACGCCAGCTGGAGCGAAAGGCATAGCCCGCACAGGCACAAGAGGCGGCCAGACCTATCGCAAGAAGTGATGATTGCCCGGCACTTTCTCTATTAGTCAAAATGGCCGCTCTCGGGCAAGCTGCAGGCTGCCCCGCCATCGCCCAAGGAGCGTTGCTTTTGTCTGCCTGGATCCCTACCCCGCTGCGCCAGCTTGGCCAACGCTTGCGCGGCACCGCCAATCAACAGAGCGAGCTGCTCGGCTGGTTCGAGGACAAGGCGCACAGCCGCGGTTATCAGCTGAGTGACGGCCAGCGGCGGGTAATCCACTGCATGGCCGAACAACTGACGCAGCTTGAACAAGGTCAACCGCGCAGTCTGTACCTGTACGGCTCGGTCGGCCGGGGTAAAAGCTGGCTGCTCGATGGCTTTTTCCAGGCCGTGCCGATAGCCGCCAAGCTGCGCCTGCATTTTCATGATTTCTTTGCACGCCTGCACCAGGGCATGCACCGCCACCGGGCGCTGGACGACGCGCTGGGCGCAACGCTGGACGAGCTGGTGGGTGGTTGCCGGGTGCTGTGCTTCGACGAATTCCACGTGCATGACATAGGCGATGCCATGCTGCTCACCCGGCTGTTCAACGCCTTGTTCGCCCGTGGCGTGTACCTGCTGGTGACCTCTAACTACGCGCCCGAAGGGCTGTTGCCCAACCCGCTGTATCACGAACGTTTTCTGCCGGTCATTCGCCTGATCAACAGCTCGATGCACGTGCTCGAAGTCGGTGGCGACACGGATTTTCGCAGTTTGCCAGCCAACCGCGAGCATCAGCGTTTTACCCAGGGCCATTATGTCTGGCCGGGTGATGCGGCGCAGCGCCAGGCGCTGAACGTGCCGAACGAACAACCGGTGATACTGGACGTGAACAAGCGCCCGCTGCGAGCGCTGGCCATCGATGGCCGGCGGGTGGTGCTGGGCTTTGACGATCTGTGCGAGAAGGCCACTGCGGTCATCGACTACCTGGTGCTGGCCAGGGAGTATGACGAGTGGGTGATCGATGGGCTGGATGACCTCTCGGCGTGTTCGCTGGCGGCTCAGCAGCGTTTCGTCAACCTGGTGGATGTGCTGTATGACCAGGATCGACGGGTGATTGTCATAGGTAAACGTCCGCTGGAAGAGAGCCTGGGCGGCCCGCTGGCCGACCTGATGCGTACCCGCAGCCGGTTGGGGCAACTGCACCAGATTGCCCCCTGAGCCTGCAGTGCCTGAGATGGCCCTTTCGCGGGTAAACCCGCTCCTACACGACGGCCTCTGCCGAACCACCGATGCGCGTGCCGCCCGCGAAAGGGCCATCGAGGTCAAACCATCAACCCGCCCTGGGCAAATCTGCCAGCACCGCTTCGATCTCCCCCAGCACTGCCGGGTCATCCAGGGTCGACGGCGGCACATAATCCTGCCCATCGGCAATCTTGCGCAGCACCGCCCGCAGAATCTTGCCGGAACGGGTCTTGGGCAGGCGCTTCACCAGCCGTACCCGGTTGAAACAGGCCAGCGGGCCAATTTCCTCGCGCACGCTGCCCACCAGCTCCACCAGCAACTGCGCCTCGGCAATGCCCTCGCCATCCTTGAGTACCACCAGCGCCAACGGTACCTGGCCCTTGATCTCGTCATGCACACCGATCACAGCACACTCCGCTACCGCCGGGTGGCGGGCGACCAGGTCTTCCATTTCACCGGTGGACAAACGATGACCGGAAACGTTGATCACATCATCGGTGCGCCCCATGATGTAGACGAAACCATCATCGTCCAGATAGCCGCCATCGCCCGTGTGGTAGTACCCCGGATACGTGCGCAGGTAGGCCTGCAGGTAGCGCTCGTGATCCCCCCACAGCGTCTGACTGCAACCGGGTGGCAATGGCAGGGCAATCACGATCGAACCCTGATGGTTGGCCCCGAGCAAGTGGCCTTCGTCATCCAGTACGCGAACGTTGTAACCCGGCACCGCCCGGTTGCTCGATCCTGGCTTCGCCGCACTGCCCTCCAGCCCGACGCAAGGCGCGGTGACCGGCCAGCCGGTCTCGGTCTGCCACCAGTGGTCGTGCACCGGCTTGCCACTCACCCGTTCCAGCCATTCATGGGTGCTGGAATCCAGCTTTTCCCCCGCCAGGAACAGTTGCCGCAGCGAGCTGAGGTCATGTTTGCGAATCAGGTCGCCCTCCGGGTCCTCCTTGCGGATGGCGCGCATGGCCGTAGGTGCACAGAACAGCGCGTTGACCCGGTACTGCTCCACCACCCGCCAATAGGCCGAAGCATCCGGGGTGCGGATTGGCTTGCCTTCGTAGAACACCGTGGTACAGCCGCTCATCAACGGCCCGTAGACGATCAGTGAGTGGCCGACCACCCAACCGACGTCGGAAATGCCCCACCACACATCACCGGCCTGCATGCCATAGATATGGCGCATGGCGTAACACAGCGCCACGGCATTGCCGCCGTTTTCCCGGACGATACCCTTGGGCTTACCGGTGGTGCCTGAGGTATACATGATGTACAGCGGGTCGCCGGCATCCAGCTCGACGGGGGCCACCGGCTCGGCGTCGGCCAAGGCCGCCTGCCAGTCCAGGTCGCGGCCAGGCAGCAGTTCAGCGTGTGCCTGTGGCCGCTGCAGCACCAGCACATTGCGCGGCTGGTGCCGGGCCAGTTGCAGGGCACGGTCAACCAGCGGTTTGTATGCAATGACCCGGTCGAACTCCAGCCCGCACGATGCCGTCAGCAACAAGGTGGGCCGGGCGTCATCGATGCGCAGGGCCAACTCGTTGGCGGCAAAGCCACCGAACACGACCGAATGCACCGCGCCGATCCGCGCGCAGGCCAGCATCGCCATGGCCGCTTGCGGCACCATGGGCATGTAGATGATCACGCCATCGCCCTTGTTCACCCCCAGCTGGCGCAGCAAACCGGCCAGGCGTGCCACCTCGTCGCGCAATTGGTTGTAGGTGTAGGTCTGCTGCACGCCGGTCACTGGCGAATCGTAGATCAGCGCCAACTGCTCGCCGCGGCCCTGCTCGATCTGGTGGTCGAGGGCCAGGTAACAGCTGTTCAGGCGGCCATCCGCGAACCAGCGGTGGGTACCGTCGGCGTTATCTTGCAGGGTCAGGGCAGGCTTGCGGTGCCAGGCCAGGTGTGCGGCCTGTTCCGCCCAGAAAGCGGCAGGGTCGGAAATGGAATGGGCGTAGCTGTGCTGGTAGCTCATGTCGTTAGAAACCCGGTACTTGTTGTTATTGAAGGGCGAAACTTGAGTATGGACCGCTATACCCACGCCGCCATGGGACTAAAGTCACAACCGACCTGCAAATTTGCAGACAACGCAATTACGCCCCATAACGGTGCAAAGCCTCTAGAATAGGCCTCCCCTTCAACCACCGAGCAGCCCATGGACATCGAGCAGGCCCGTACCTTCCTGGAAATTGTGCGTTGCGGCAGCCTGGTCGCCGCGGCCGAGCGCCTGTTCGTGTCACAAACCGCGATCACCGCGCGCGTGCAGCGCCTGGAACAGCAACTGGGTTGCCAGCTGTTCGTGCGTAGCCGCAGCGGCGCCAGCCTGACCAGCGATGGCGAAGCGTTCGTCAGTTATGCCAACCAGTTGGTGCAAACCTGGGAAGCCGCGCGCCGCGACCTGCCGTTGCCTGAAGGTTGCCAGCAGGTGCTGCATGTGGGCGGCGAGGTGAGCCTGGGCAACCCGATGATGCTCGACTGGGTAAGTGCCCTGCACCGTGAACTGCCCAGCCATGCCATCCGCAGCGAGGTCAGCGACGGAGAATCGCTGCTGCGCAAGGTCGAGATGGGCTTGCTGGACGCCGCGCTGGTCTACCAGCCGACCTACGGTCCAGGCCTGCAGGTGGAGCAGTTGATGGAAGAGAAGCTGATTCGCGTGCGCCGGGTCGAGCGGCCCGAGCCGTACATCTACATCGACTGGGGCGAGGCCTTCCGCCGCCAGCATGATGCCGCCCTGCCCGACTGCGCGCGCCCGGCGCTTAGTTTCAACCTTGGCCCGTTGGCCCTGCAGTTCATACTCGACCAAGGTGGCAGTGGCTACTTCCGCACGCGGGTGGTGCAGGCCTATCTGGACAGCGGCGTGTTCGAGCGGGTACCGCAGGCACCGGAGTTCACCTACCCGACCTTCCTGGTGTACCCACGCAAACGCGACAGCGAAGCCCTGCAACAGGCCTTCGCGATCCTGCGCCGGCTGGTAGCTGCCGGCGCCAGCGACTGGTCACAACGCTGGGACCCGGTTATCTGAAGCCTCGATCTTGCTGAGCAACTGACGCTTGAGGCCGGCGATCAGGTCGGTCTGGGTGATCACCCCCACCAGCTTGTCGCCATCAAGCACCGGCAAGCAGTGCAGGCCTTGTTCGCACAACAAGGGCAGCAGGCGTTCCAACGGGTGCTGGCTGCTGACACTGACAACCCGCCTGCTCATCACTTGTGCCATGCGCACCGCCTGGCGGCCGAACAGACCGCGCCAGCTGAAACGCCCACGCTGCATCGCCGGGCCAACCAGGTCGCTGAGGCTGACGATGCCCACAAGCTTGCCGTGCTGCAGGACAGGCAGGGTTTTCAGGTGATGGCTGGCGAGCATTTTCCAGGCTTGCTCCAGTGTGGTATCAGGCGTGGCGAACTGCACATCGCGGGACATCACCGAGGCCGCGGTGATACCACCAAGGCTGCGCTGCAGGGCGTGCTGCTCAGTGGCGAGGATGATGCGCTCCAGCTCGTCACGGCTGACGTCGACGAACTCGCCCAGCTCTTCCAGGGCCAGGTCCAGGTCTTCACTGCGGATGCCGACCCGCTCGCCGGGCAGTGGGTCATGGGTGTGGTGCAGGTCTTTGCGTGGCAGCGCGCCTTTCGGGTAGCGCACCCCCGTCAAACGGTTGTAGGCGATTGCCACTGTCACCAGGATCAACGCATTGAGCAGCACCGGCTCCAGCAGGTGATCGCCCAGAGCGGTCAACCCCGGGTCGGCCAGCACCGCGCTCACTGCCACACCGCCACCCGGCGGGTGCAGGCAGCGCAACAGGCACATGACCAGGATCGAGATGCCGAGCGCCGCAGCAGCCACCCACAGCTCGGGGCCGAAGCCTTCGCGCATGGCCAGCCCCACTGCACCCGCCAGGGCGTAGCTGCCCAACACCGGCCAAGGTTGGGCCAAGGGGCCGGAATGCACCGCAAACACCAGTACCGCCGAAGCAGCCAGCGGGCCGAGCAAGTGCAGGGCGATGCTGGGACCATAGGCCAGGCTGGTCAGCCAGCCCGCGAGGAACAGGCCAAGCAGCGCACCGATACCGGCACGCAACCATTCTTTCGGGGGGATGTTGAGGGAGGCCGGCAACAGCCGCTGCAGACGACTTTCGGAACGCGAGGCAGACATTTGGGCAATCGGGATCTTTGGTTTTTCTGTTTAAAAAGAAAGCCCAGCCGAGTTGGCCTGGGCCTCGTATTGCGCATGCAATACCACAAGGGGCTCCGTCCGTGGAGAGATGGAAACCGCAGGGTTTCGTGGGGGGATTTTGCCGGGAGGGGGGAATTTGGGCTAATTCAAAAAACTGCGGCTGTACTGCAATTTTTTTGCAGTACTGATAGGGCCAAAGGGTATTGCGTATCCGTGGGAGCGGCCTTGTGTCACGATGGGCCGCACAGCGGCCCCGGCATCAACGAGCCTTGCGCGGCAGGTCGATACTCACCCGCAACCCGCCCAGCGGGCTCTCCAGCAAGGCCAGTCGCCCGCCCCATGCGTCGACGATATCGCGCACGATGCCCAACCCCAGCCCATGCCCAGCCACCTGCTCGTCCAGCCGTGAACCTCGCTCCAGCACCTGCTGCCGCTGGTCTTGCGCAATACCCGGGCCATCGTCATCGACCCACAGCCGGTAGCCCTCGGCGTTCGACGCGATACCCACGCGCACCTCGCTGTCAGCCCACTTGCAGGCGTTGTCCAGCAGATTACCCAACAGTTCCAGAACGTCCTCGCGGTCCCATGGCAACAACAGCCCGGGCGACACATCACTTGCCAGCAGCAGGCCCTCGCCATGAATCATGCCCAAGGTCCCGAGCAACCCCGGCAGTTCGGCATCACAATCGAACTGCGCACCCGGCAGCGCATCCCCTGCCAGACGTGCACGGTTCAGCTCGCGCGCCAGGCGCTCCTGAATCTGCTGCAACTGCTCACGCATTTGCGCGCGCACCTCCGGCAGACCCTGCAGGCGGTCACTGGAAGCCAGGCTCAGCAACACCGCCAGCGGCGTCTTCAGCGCATGGCCGAGGTTACCGAGGGCATTGCGTGAGCGGCGCAGGCTGTCTTCGGTATGGCTAAGCAAGTGGTTGATCTGCCCCACCAGCGGTACCAACTCGCTGGGCACCTCGGCATCCAGCTGCGAGCGCTGCCCCTGCTGCAGCTGGGCGATCTGCTGGCGCGCCCGCTCCAGCGGCCGCAGCGAGCGGGTAACCGTGATGCGCTGCAGCACCAGAATCAGGATCAGCGCCACCAGGCCCATGCCCAGGCCGATCTGCTGCAAGCGTCGGAAACCTTCGCGCACCGGTGAATAGTCCTGAGCAACACTGATCGAGATGTCCTGGCCCAGGCGCCGGTAGTCGGCACGCAGGGCCAGCAGTTGCTGGCCTTCCGGGCCGAGTTCATGGCTATCGGAAAGCCCGGGCGCTGCGGGCTTGGGCATGTCCAGGTCCCACAGCGAACGAGACCTCCAGGTACCCTGGTCGAAATCGATGCGGAAGTAGTAACCGGAAAACGGCCGCTGATAGGCAGCCGAGATGCGCCGCTCATCCAACTGCAGGCCGGAGGGCCCGCGCACCAATGCCACCAGAAGGTTCTCGCTTTCGTTGCGCAGGCCGTTTTCCAGATAACGTTGCAGGCCGGCCTCGAACAGCCACAAGGTCAGTTGCGCCAGCACCACGCCGACCACCACCAGTACCGCCACCAGGCCCAGGCTCAGGCGCGCCTGGATCGACTTCACTCGCCGCTCCCGGCATAGATGTAGCCTTGCCCGCGACGGGTTTCGATCACGCTGCGGCCCAGCTTGCGGCGCAAATGGTTGACATGGACCTCCAGCACGTTCGAGTCGCGCTCGGTTTCACCGTCGTAGAGGTGCTCGGCCAGGTGGCTTTTGGACAGGATCTGCTGCGGGTGCAGCATGAAGTAGCGCAGCAGGCGGAACTCGGCGGCGGTCAGTTGCACATCCACCCCATCGCGGCTCACGCACTGACGGCTTTCGTCAAGGTGCAGGCCGGCCGCTTCCAGCTTCGGCTGATTGGCCAGGCCCCGGGCGCGGCGCAGCAACGCCTGGATGCGCAGTTGCAGCTCTTCGGGGTGGAAGGGTTTGCTCAGGTAATCGTCAGCCCCGGCCTTCAGCCCTTCGATGCGCTCGGCCCAGGAGCCGCGGGCGGTGAGGATCAATACCGGTGTGGCCAGGCCAGCGGCACGCCACTGGGCCAGCACATCCAGGCCGGGCAAGCCAGGCAGGCCGAGGTCCAGGATGATCAGGTCGTAAGGCTCGCTTTGCCCCTGGTAAACCGCGTCACGGCCATCAGCCAGCCAGTCCACGGCATAGCCCTGGCGCTGCAGGCCGGCGGTCAGTTCATCGGCCAACGGTACGTTGTCCTCGACAAGCAACAGGCGCATTCAGTCATCTTCCTCGTCTTTGAGCAGGGCGCCGGTGCTGGCATCGAGCTTGATCTCGCGCACCACACCTTCAGTCGTCAGCAACTCGACTTCATATTCGTAGCGATCATCGTCTTCTTCCAGCTCGGCTTCCAGCAGACGCGCCCCGGGATGACGCCCCAGGGCGGTCTCGAGCAGTTGCTCGAGCGGCAGGATGATGCCCTTCTGACGGAGCTTCAGGGCTTCATCCTGGTCCAGGTCGCGGGCAACAGCCAGGGAGCAGACGGCAAGCAGCGAGAGCGCCAGGTAACGTGCCGTCCGGGATACATGGATCATCAGCTGTCTCGTTCGTCCTTGAGCACCTCACCGGTCTTGGCATCCATGTCGACGTCCCATTCGACGTTCTGCGTATCACGCAGCTCGACCTTGTAGATGTAGCGGCCGTACTCGTCTTCAAGTTCCGAGTCAGTGACGGTGGCGCCTGGGTGCTTGGCCACGGCAGCGGCCTTGAGCTCGTCCAGCGACTTGATGGTCTTGGCGTTGACCAGTTTGACCACTTCGTCAGGCTGAACGTCCTTGGCGAAGGCGGCATTGGCACCCAGGGCGAGGGCAGCGGCGGTGATCAGGGCAGTCATGGTTTTCATCGTTCTTCTCTCCTGAGAACTGTGCAAGTTGTCTACGGGGTTAAGATTAACCAGCAGTCCTTAATTCAACCTGAAAACAGCTGGCGGCATGATAGCGCAGTTACGCCGCCAACCCGACTCGGCCCAGTGCAAGGTGCGGCCTTGTGCTGCGAAAGGGCCAATACAGCCACCTACAGGTGTGTTATCTGTAATGGCCCCTCGCAGCACAAGGCTGCTCCTATGCCCAAGAGACCCGCCATGAGCGCCATCCACATCAAATACCCCGCCCTCACCTTCAAGGCCGGCCAGCGTGCCTTGCGACACATCCGCGAGCGTGGCCTGCAGGCGGCCGATGTCGGGGTATTGCCGGGCGCGGCGGGTGGGCCAAAGCCGCTGGGCATCCAGGGCCTGGACCTGGCGCTGTTCGGCGAGTGGCTACCCTCGGCACCCCGTCAGCGTGCCCTGATCGGCGCATCGATCGGTGCCTGGCGCTTCGCCAGCGCCTGCCTCGACGACCCGGTCGCCGGCATCCGTCGCCTGGGCGAGTTATACACCGAGCAGGATTTCGCCAAGGGCGTCACCCCGGCCGAAATCAGCCGCAGCTGCCAACGCATGCTCGATGACCTGCTGGAGGGCCGCGACGGCCAGCTGCTGGCCAACCCGCACTACCGCCTGAACATCCTGGTGGTGAAAAGCCATGGCCAGCTCGCTCACGACCATCGCGGCCGCCTGGGACTGGGCCTGGGCTCGGTGGTTGCCAGTAACCTTTTGGGCCGTTCGCGCCTGGCCCGTCACTTCGAGCGCATCATTCTGCACGATGGGCGCGCCGCGCCTCCGCTCGACACGCTGACCGACTTCCCCTCACGCTACCTGCCGCTGGACTTGACCAACCTGCGCCACGCCCTGCTCGCTTCCGGGTCGATACCGATGGTCATGCAGGGCGTGAAAGACATCCCCGGTGCCGGCGCCGGCACCTACCGCGACGGCGGCCTGCTCGACTATCACCTCGACCTGCCCTATCGCGGCGACGACCTGGTGCTGTACCCGCACTTCACCGACAAGGTGGTACCCGGCTGGTTCGACAAGGCCCTGCCCTGGCGCAAGGGCGATGCCACCCGCCTGCAAAACGTGCTGCTGATGACGCCTTCGCCGCAATACCTGGCCGCCCTGCCCTACGGCAAACTGCCCGACCGCAACGACTTCAAGCGCTTCATGGGCGATGCGCCAGGGCGCAAGCGCTATTGGTACAAAGCCATTGCTGAAAGCCAGCGCCTGGGGGATGAACTTCTGGAACTGACCGCCACCGGGCGGCTGCATGAACGCCTGCAAGCCTTGTAGCGTCATGTCACAAGCCTATCGTTGATTGAAAAGCTTGCAGCACGGCAGACCGCGCAGATGCAAAAAGCCCAGCAAGGGGCTGGGCTTGGGATTACTAGGCGGAGTGAACGCTCACATTTTGCACTTGGCCATACTGAATTCCCCAGACTTTGCTGAGCGAATCACATCCTTCTGCTCGTCGATGGCAGCCGTTGCAGCCATTCGATACACAGATCGTCTCTCCTCCACGGACCCGTGGCGGAAAAACTCAGACATAGTCGATGCCTCGTGGGGCTTAGTCGACACGCCTGCTACCTTTTCGCCTTTCATTGGGACTCTCCGTTCAAAACACGCTCAAGCTCATGGTGATCATAGGGCTGGTTGACAAATGCGTCAATTTCGTCAGCTGAAAGGTCGATACCGATGTCACTGTTGCTGCCATCGTTATCCTTGATGATCACATCTACCTGCAGCCTGCCATCAAATTCACGTTTTAGTGCACATACCGACACCTTGGCCGCGTAAAACTGTCTTACAAATTCCGAGCACGGGATGTTCCTTCCGTCCTTCTTCTCTCTCGCCAGAACAAACTCCCAAGCCAGCTCAGGTCGCTGGTACACGTAGATAACCTGGGCCGACCTGTTCACTTTTTCAAGCGCGCGAGCGATGTTTCTTCTTCCGACATCAAGGTTGGCGAGGGTGCCATCCAAGAGAAAAGACTGCCGCTGCTTGTACACCAGATCCAGGGTTCTCTCCACAAACGTGGTTACCCCACGCTGGAAAAGGCTGGAATTTTTCCCGTTGTAGTCGGGAAAATACTCCCTGAAATCGTCAGGATCGATACGTAGCGCACTAGATCCTGTGGACTGCATGTAACCGATAAAAGCTCTTGAAACCTCGGTTTTCCCAGCGCCAGGAGATCCTGCCATAAAAACTGACACCGGGTATTCATCCGCCGGATAGGTTTCAATGCAAGTCAGTTCACGAGCGATGCGTGTACGATTCTCTTTTGCGAACTGCAGAGCGCGGCTAGAAATTTCCTGTTCTTCTTGGGTCATTTCTCGGTCCTTTTGACGATCAGGAAATGTACCACTGCAGCATTATTCTCCGCACCCAGGAGAGGCGGGACGAGCAGACGAATCGAATCTGTACCCGCAGCTATCACCGCCAAGGTCTCGTTCTTCATGGCACGCAAGTCCAGCCTGCAGCTGTACCTGGCCGGCAGTGAACCGCTCAAGGCCTGACCGGCCATATAAGAGAAGCCCATGCGACATGCAGAACACCTCGACCGCTTCCTGCGCCTCGACATGTTGCTGCACTTGACGAGGATAGACCGGGACACCGCCTATCGCGGAATCCGTGAGGGCGCGTTTACAAAACAGGTTAAGATACGCGCAATTCGGCTGCCTGGCGCCAGCGACGACCAATCAGTACATTGAGCAGTCCACTGAAACTCCAGTTTCTGCCCAAGCCCTTATCCCACCAGCTTATACAGGTCCACCAGTGGAAATTTTCAAGGAATTCACATTCGAATCGGCCCACCGCCTGCCCCACGTCCCTGAAGGGCACAAATGCGGCCGTTTGCATGGCCACTCGTTCAAGGTCGGCCTGCACCTGACCGGCCCGCTCGACCCGCACACGGGCTGGATCCGCGACTTCGCCGAGGTCAAGGCGATCTTCAAGCCGATCTATGATCAGCTGGACCACAACTACCTGAACGACATCCCCGGGCTGGAAAACCCCACCAGCGAAGTGATCGCCAAGTGGATCTGGGACCAGGTCAAGCCGCTGATGCCGGAGCTGTCCAAGGTTCGCATCCACGAAACCTGCACCAGCGGTTGCGAATACACCGGCGACTGATTCGCCCGGCTCACTGGCCCTGCGCGCTGCCCATGGCATCGCGCAGGAAGCTGGGGGCGATATAGCGCTGGTAGTGCGCCTCTGAAAGCAGGAAGAACTCGCGATCGATCGCATCGCGCAATTGGGGCAGTTCCCAGTCACGGAACTCCGGCAGCAACACCATGCCATAGGCCTCCAGGTCACGGATCATCCGCGCCCCGCGGGCAATCAGCTGGTAAGCCCAGCAATACGCCGACTGCTGCTCGACAAAGCGGATGGAGCGCTGCTCCAGTTGCTGGCGCAGCAGGCCTTTGTCGAACACCTCAAGCTTGGCCATCATCACCTGCACCAGCAGTTGCTCAAGGCGCAACCACACGGCGCGCTTCTGCGTGTCGTCGTAGCCGTTCCAGTTGATCACTTCGTGGTGAAAACGCTTGCAGCCACGGCACACCGTGTCTCCGTACACCGTGGAGCACAGGCCGACGCAAGGGGTTTTGATGGACTTGTTGGACATGAAAAACAACAGCTTGGCGATGGAACACAGGCCCATGTTAGCCCTTTGTCTAACCAGGGTCACTCGTTAAAGTCATGAACACCGCCTTACCTTCAGGCTTTTTTTACCGTAGAATCACCCGGCCTTTTCAAAGGCAACAATGTCCGTTGGAAGCTGTTTTCAAAGCGTCACGAGCACAGTTGATCCGGTAGAACGGCGTTGGCCCGGGCCATGCATCCCTCGCATGCCCGCGCCAGCCCTCATCAGTCCCCGTTCTGCAGGCGTAAAACTTTGAAAGCAGCTTCTGTAAGGATTCCTTGCGACCCTGGTTGGGCGGCCCACAAAGCCGCGGCAGCGCATGGGTGCATTGAATGCTGGATAAGCGTCCCGGACCCCCTTTAGGGACCACTGATGAGGGAAATAACTGTGCTTGAAGCCTACCGCAAACACATCGAAGAGCGTGCCGCCCTGGGTATCGTTCCCCAGCCGCTGAACGCCGAACAAACTGCAGGCCTGGTCGAGCTGCTGAAAAACCCGCCGGCCGGCGAAGAAGCCTTCCTCGTAGACCTGATCACCAACCGCGTACCGCCAGGGGTCGACGAAGCTGCCTACGTCAAGGCCGCTTTCCTCTCCGCCGTCGCCAAGGGCGAAGCCAAGTCGCCACTGATCGACCGCAAGCACGCCACCGAACTGCTGGGCACCATGCAGGGCGGCTACAACATCGAAACGCTGGTCGCACTGCTGGATGACGCCGAACTGGGCGCCATCGCGGCCGAACAGCTCAAGCACACCCTACTGATGTTCGATGCCTTCCACGACGTGGCCGAAAAAGCCAAGGCCGGCAACACGCACGCCAAGGCCGTCCTGGAATCCTGGGCTGCCGGCGAGTGGTTCACCTCGCGCCCGGCCATCGCCGACAAGTACACCCTGACCGTGTTCAAGGTGCCTGGCGAAACCAACACCGACGACCTGTCGCCTGCCCCGGACGCCTGGTCGCGCCCTGACATTCCGCTGCACGCCCTGGCCATGCTGAAAATGGCCCGCGACGGCATCGAGCCGCAGCAGCCTGGTTCGGTCGGCCCGCTGGCCCAGATCGAAGCCGTCAAGGCCAAGGGCTTCCCGGTTGCCTATGTCGGCGACGTGGTCGGTACCGGTTCCTCGCGTAAATCCGCTACCAACTCGGTACTGTGGTTCTTCGGCGACGACATCCCTTACGTGCCGAACAAGCGCGCCGGTGGCTTCTGCTTCGGCACCAAGATCGCCCCGATCTTCTACAACACCATGGAAGACGCCGGCGCCCTGCCGATCGAATTCGACTGCACCAACCTGGGCATGGGCGACGTCATCGACGTTTACCCATACAAAGGTGAAGTACGCCGTCACGACAGCGACGAACTGGTCACCACCTTCGAGCTGAAAACCGAAGTGCTGCTGGATGAAGTCCGCGCTGGCGGCCGTATCCCGCTGATCGTCGGCCGCGGCCTGACCGAAAAAGCCCGTGCCGAGCTGGGCCTGGGTGCTTCCGACCTGTTCAAGAAACCAGAGCAGCCTGCCGATTCCGGCAAGGGCTTCACCCTGGCGCAGAAAATGGTCGGCCGTGCCTGTGGCCTGCCAGAAGGCCAGGGCGTGCGCCCAGGCGCCTACTGCGAGCCAAAAATGACCACCGTCGGCTCCCAGGACACCACTGGCCCGATGACGCGCGACGAACTGAAAGACCTGGCATGCCTGGGCTTCTCTGCTGACCTGGTCATGCAGTCGTTCTGCCACACCGCGGCCTATCCGAAGCCGATCGACGTCACCACCCACCACACCCTGCCAGACTTCATCCGCACCCGTGGCGGCGTGTCGCTGCGCCCGGGCGACGGCATCATCCACAGCTGGCTGAACCGCATGCTGATGCCTGACACCGTAGGTACCGGTGGCGACTCGCACACCCGCTTCCCGATCGGCATCTCGTTCCCGGCCGGTTCCGGCCTGGTGGCCTTCGCTGCCGCCACCGGCGTCATGCCACTGGACATGCCAGAATCGATCCTGGTGCGCTTCAAGGGCAAACTGCAGCCAGGCATCACCCTGCGTGACCTGGTGCATGCCATCCCTTACTACGCCATCCAGAAGGGCCTGCTGACCGTCGAGAAGAAAGGCAAGAAAAACGCCTTCTCCGGCCGCATCCTGGAAATCGAAGGCCTGGACGACCTGACCGTCGAGCAAGCCTTCGAGCTGTCCGATGCCTCGGCCGAGCGTTCCGCTGCCGGTTGCACCATCAAGCTGCCGGAAAAGGCCATCGCCGAGTACCTGCAGTCCAACATCACCCTGCTGCGCTGGATGATCGGCGAAGGCTACGGCGATGCCCGCACCCTGGAGCGCCGCGCCCAGGCCATGGAAGCCTGGCTGGCCAAGCCTGAGCTGCTGTCGGCCGACGCCGATGCCGAATACGCCGAAATCATCGAAATCGACCTGGCCGACGTCAAGGAGCCTGTGCTCTGCGCGCCGAACGACCCGGACGATGCCCGCCTGCTGTCCTCGGTACAAGGCGAGAAGATCGACGAAGTGTTCATCGGTTCGTGCATGACCAACATCGGTCACTTCCGCGCTGCCGGCAAGCTGCTGGAGAAGGTCAAGGGTGGCATTCCGACCCGTCTGTGGCTGGCTCCGCCAACCAAGATGGACGCTCACCAGCTGACCGAAGAAGGCTACTACGGCATCTACGGCAAGGCCGGTGCACGTATGGAAATGCCAGGCTGCTCGCTGTGCATGGGCAACCAGGCACGCGTGCAGACCGGTTCGACCGTGGTCTCCACCTCGACCCGTAACTTCCCGAACCGTCTGGGCGACGCGACCAACGTGTACCTGGCATCGGCCGAGCTGGCCGCTGTCGCTTCGATCATCGGCAAACTGCCGACCGTCGAAGAGTACATGCAGTACGCGAAAGACATCGACAGCATGGCTGCCGACGTTTACCGCTACCTGAGCTTCGACCAGATCGCCGAGTTCCGCGAAGCGGCAGCCAACGCCAAGATCCCGGTGGTTCAGGCGTAAGCTGAGTTACAGGTTGTAAACAAAGCCCCGGCAGCGATGCCGGGGCTTTGTTGTTTGGGCCTGTGCCGGCCGCTTCATATCACAAACAAGTCCACGAACCTGTGCACAGCCGTGCCTTCCAGCTTCTGCTGGTCCTTGCACAGTTCGAAAACCTGCTGACACCGCTGCCGGGCAAAGCGGGTCGCCAGGTTGGCCCTGAACTTGGCCTCCAGCAACGGTATCCCCTCCCCGCGCCGCCGACGATGCCCGATCGGGTACTCCACCACCACTTGCTCGGTGCTGCTGCCATCCTTGAAGAACACCTGCAGCGCGTTGGCGATCGAACGCTTGCCCGGCTCCAGGTACTCGCGACTGAAGCGCGGGTCTTCCACCACCTCCATCTTCTCGCGCAGGCGGTCGATACTGGGGTGGTTGGCATGGAAGGCGTCCTCATAATGCTCCGCCACCAGATGACCAAAGATCAGCGGCACGGCCACCATGTACTGCAGACAGTGGTCACGGTCGGCGGCATTGGCCAGTGGGCCGCTCTTGGAGATGATGCGGATCGCTGATTCCTGGGTGGTGATGACGATGCGGTCGACTTCATGCAGACGGTTACGCACAAGTGGATGCAGGGTTACTGCTGCCTCACAGGCGGTCTGCGCATGAAACTCGGCAGGGAAACTGACCTTGAACAGCACGTTCTCCATCACATAGCTGCCCAACGCCTGGGGCAGGCGCAGCTCGTACTGCCCAGCGGGCTTGAGCGCCAGGTCTTTGTTGGTATGGCTGAACGAAACATCGTAGAACCCCCACTGCGACGCCGTGAGCACGCCCGGCACGCCCATTTCCCCACGCAAGGCGATGTCGGCCAGGCGCACACCTCGGCTGGAGGCGTCACCCGCAGCCCAGGACTTGCGCGAACCGGCGTTGGGCGCATGGCGATAGGTACGAAGGGCCTGGCCGTCGACGAAGGCGTGGGACAAGGCCGAGAGCATCTGCTCACGATTGGCCCCCATCAGCCTGGCGCACACGGCGGTCGAGGCGACCTTCACCAGAATCACGTGATCGAGGCCGACACGGTTGAAGGCGTTTTCCAGCGCCAGCACGCCCTGGATCTCATGCGCCATGACCATCGCCTCGAGCACATCACGCATCAGCAGTGGCTTTTCACCCGCGGCAACCCGTTTCTGTGACAGGTGGTCAGCCACTGCCAGGATGCCGCCAAGGTTGTCCGAGGGATGAGCCCATTCGGCGGCCAGCCAGGTGTCGTTGTAGTCCAGCCAGCGCACCGTGCAGCCAATGTCCCAGGCAGCCTTGACCGGGTCGAGGCGATAGGAGGTGCCGGGGACGCGAGCACCATTCGGGACCAGCGTGCCTTCCACCTGGGGGCCAAGGAGCTTGGTGCACTCAGGGAAGCGCAAGGCGAGAAGGCCGCAACCGAGGGTGTCCATCAGGCAGTTGCGCGCGGTGTCCAGGGCCTCGCGGGAATCGACCCGGTAGCCGAGGGCGTAATCGGCCAGGGTTTGTAGCACCCGGTCGTAATCCGGGCGATCGTTGAGGTCTACGTTGGCGCTCATATCCAGCTCCCTTCAGAATTGCCGGGGCTGCTGTGCAGCCCTTCGCGGGCTTGCCCGCTCCCACAGGGATATCACAGCATTCAAACCCTGTGATTACCTGTGGGAGCGGGCAAGCCCGCGAAGGGCCGCAAAGCGGCCCCTCTTGAAGCCGAGCGCCAGTGGTGCTTTAGAAGCTATCGCCAGGCACGCGAACCCAGCCCTCCATCAGCACGCGAGCACTACGGCTCATGATTGCCTTGGTTACCGTCCACTCACCATTCACCTGGCGTGCTTCGGCCCCGACCCGCAGGGTGCCCGAAGGATGACCGAAACGCACAGCGCTGCGCTCGCCTCCGCCAGCGGCGAGGTTGACCAGCGTGCCCGGAATGGCCGCCGCAGTGCCAATTGCCACCGCAGCCGTACCCATCATGGCATGGTGCAGCTTGCCCATCGACAAGGCCCGCACCAGCAGGTCGATCTCACCGGCCGGCACCGCCTTGCCACTGGAGGCAGTGTAGGTGCTCGGCGGCGCGACGAACGCCACTTTCGGCGTGTGCTGACGCCCGGCAGCCTGGTCGACGTTGTCGATAAGCCCCATGCGCACGGCGCCATAGGCGCGAATGGTCTCGAAGCGCAGCAGCGCCTGCGGATCGCCGTTGATGGCGTCCTGCAGTTCGGTACCGGTGTAGCCGATATCGGCAGCATTGACAAAAATGGTCGGGATACCGGCATTGATCAAGGTCGCCTTGAACGTACCGACCCCCGGCACTTCCAGGTCATCGACCAGATTGCCGGTGGGGAACATGGCACCGCCACCGCCGTCTTCATCGGCTGCAGGGTCAAGAAACTCCAGCTGCACCTCGGCCGCCGGGAAGGTGACCCCGTCCAGCTCGAAGTCGCCGGTTTCCTGCACTTCACCTTCAGTGATCGGGACGTGGGCGATGATGGTCTTGCCGATATTCGCCTGCCAGATACGCACGGTGGCGATACCGTTGCGCGGAACACGCGCCGGGTCGACCAGGCCACTGCTGATGGCAAACGAACCGACCGCAGCGGACAGGTTGCCGCAGTTGCCGCTCCAGTCGACGAAGGCCTTGTCGATGCTGACCTGGCCGAACAGGTAGTCGACATCGTGCTCGGGCTTGATGCTTTGCGACAGGATCACGGTCTTGCTGGTGCTCGACGTGGCGCCGCCCATGCCGTCGATCTGCTTGCCGTAAGGGTCGGGGCTGCCGATTACCCGCAGCAGCAGCGCATCGCGGGCGGGACCTGGAATTTGCGCCTGCTCGGGCAGGTCTTGCAGGCGGAAGAACACGCCTTTGCTGGTGCCGCCGCGGATGTAGGTGGCGGGGATTTTGATCTGGGGTACATGTGACATTTTCTTGGGCATCCTGATAGTCCGGTGAAATACCCTGGGGCCGCTTTGCGGCCCCCGATTCATGCTCAGGCGGTCGCTTCGAGGAAGTCCTGGGCAAAGCGCTGCAGCACCCCGCCCGCTTCGTAGATCGACACTTCCTCGGCGGTGTCCAGACGGCAGGTCACCGGTACTTCCAGGCACTCGCCATTGGCACGGGTAACCACCAGGGTCAGGGTCGCCCGTGGCGTACGCGCACCCAGCACGTCATAGGTTTCGCTGCCATCCAGGCCCAGGGTCTTGCGGTCGGTGCCCGGCTTGAACTCCAGCGGCAGCACGCCCATGCCTACCAGGTTGGTGCGGTGAATACGCTCGAAGCCTTCGGCCACGATCGCCTCGACACCGGCCAGACGCACGCCCTTGGCCGCCCAGTCACGGGACGAACCCTGGCCGTAGTCGGCACCGGCGACAATGATCAGCGGCTGCTTGCGCTGCATGTAGGTCTCGATCGCCTCCCACATGCGGGTAACCTTGCCTTCCGGCTCGATACGCGCCAGCGAGCCCTGTTTCACGCTGCCATCGTCATTGCGCACCATTTCGTTGAACAGCTTGGGGTTGGCGAAGGTGGCGCGCTGGGCCGTCAGGTGGTCACCCCGGTGAGTGGCGTAGGAGTTGAAGTCCTCTTCCGGCAGGCCCATTTTCGCCAGGTATTCACCGGCGGCGCTGTCGAGCATGATGGCGTTGGACGGCGACAGGTGGTCGGTGGTGATGTTGTCCGGCAGCACCGCCAGGGGACGCATGCCGCGCAGGGTGCGCTCGCCGGCCAGGGCGCCTTCCCAGTAGGGAGGGCGGCGGATGTAGGTGCTCATCGGGCGCCAATCATACAGCGGCGCAACTTTCGGCCCGCGGTCTTCCTCAATGGCGAACATCGGGATGTAGACCTTGCGGAACTGCTCCGGCTTGACCGCTGCACGCACCACCGCATCGATTTCTTCGTCGCTGGGCCAGATGTCCTTGAGGCGGATTTCCTTGCCATCGACCACGCCCAGCACATCCTTCTCGATGTCGAAACGAATGGTACCGGCAATGGCATACGCCACCACCAGCGGTGGCGAAGCCAGGAAGGCCTGCTTGGCGTACGGGTGGATACGCCCGTCGAAGTTGCGGTTACCCGACAACACGGCAGTGGCGTACAGGTCGCGGTCGATGATTTCTTGCTGGATCACCGGGTCCAGGGCGCCGGACATACCGTTGCAGGTGGTGCAGGCAAAGGCGACGATGCCAAAGCCAAGTTGCTCCAGCTCCTTCTCCAGCCCTGCTTCCTCCAGGTACAGCTGCACGGCCTTGGAGCCGGGAGCCAGCGACGACTTGACCCACGGCTTGCGGGTCAGGCCCAGCTTGTTGGCATTGCGCGCAATCAGGCCTGCGGCAATCACGTTGCGCGGGTTGCTGGTGTTGGTGCAACTGGTGATGGCAGCGATGATCACCGCGCCGTCCGGCATCTGCCCCGGCACCTCTTCCCAGCTGCCGGCGATGCCTTTGGCCGCCAGGTCGCTGGTGGCGACGCGGGCATGCGGGTTGGACGGGCCGGCCATGTTGCGTACCACGCTCGACAGGTCGAAGCTCAGGGTACGCTCGTAGACCGCGCCGCCCAGGCTGTCAGCCCACAGGCCGGTGGCCTTGGCGTAGGTTTCCACAAGCTTGACCTGCTGCTCTTCACGGCCGGTCAGGCGCAGGTAGTCGATGGTCTGCTGGTCGATGGCGAACATCGCCGCCGTGGCGCCGTATTCCGGGGCCATGTTGGAAATGGTGGCGCGGTCGCCCAAGGTCAGGGCGCGGGCACCCTCGCCATGGAACTCCAGGTAAGCGCCGACCACTTTCTGCTTGCGCAGGAATTCGGTCAAGGCCAGTACCAGGTCGGTGGCAGTGATGTTCGGGGCCAGCTTGCCAGTCAGCTCGACGCCGACGATTTCCGGCAGACGCATCCAGGAGGCGCGGCCGAGCATCACGTTTTCGGCTTCCAGGCCGCCTACGCCGATGGCGATCACACCCAGTGCATCGACATGCGGCGTGTGGCTGTCGGTGCCGACGCAGGTGTCCGGGTAGGCGACACCGCGGTCGCTGTGGACCACCGGTGACATCTTCTCCAGGTTGATCTGGTGCATGATGCCGTTGCCCGGCTGGATCACGTCGACGTTCTTGAACGCCTTCTTGGTCCAGTTGATGAAGTGGAAGCGGTCTTCGTTGCGGCGATCTTCGATGGCGCGGTTCTTTTCGAAGGCCTGCGGGTCGAAACCACCGCACTCGACGGCCAGCGAGTGGTCGACGATCAGTTGCACCGGCACCACCGGGTTGACCTGGGCCGGGTCGCCGCCTTTGTCGGCAATGGCGTCACGCAGGCCGGCAAGGTCGACCAGCGCAGTCTGGCCAAGGATGTCATGGCACACCACGCGGGCCGGGAACCACGGGAAGTCGAGGTCGCGCTTGCGTTCGATCAGCTGGCTCAGCGAGGCGTCGAGCGTAGCAGGGTCGCAGCGGCGCACCAGGTTCTCGGCGAGCACGCGGGACGTGTATGGCAAGCCGTCGTAGGCGCCGGGCTTGATCGCCTCGACCGCCGCGCGGGCGTCGAAGTAGTCCAGGTCGGTGCCTGGCAGGTGCTTGCGGTATGCAGTGTTCATCATGGAATCAGGCTCGGTCACAGGATTCGGAAGGTTTCACCGTACCTGTGGGAGCGGGCGTGCCCGCGAATGCGTCAGCAGGTGCACAGTGGTTACAAGGCCGGGTGCATTCGCGGGCACGCCCGCTCCCTCAAGGGAAACGGGTTGCCTCTCTATAGCTATTCAGCGCTGCTCGATCGGCACGAACTGGCGCTGTTCGACGCCGACATACTCGGCGCTCGGGCGGATGATGCGGTTGTTGGCGCGCTGCTCGAAGACGTGCGCCGCCCAGCCGGTCAGCCGCGAGCAGACGAAGATCGGGGTGAACAGCTTGGTCGGAATGCCCATGAAGTGGTACGCCGAGGCATGGTAGAAGTCGGCGTTGGGGAACAGGCGCTTCTGCTCCCACATGGTCTTGTCGATGGCTTCGGACACCGGGTACAGCACCTTGTCACCCACTTCGTCAGCCAGCTGCTTCGACCAGCCCTTGATCACCTCGTTGCGCGGGTCGGACTCTTTGTAGATGGCATGGCCAAAGCCCATGATCTTGTCTTTGCGCTCGAGCATGCGCAGCAGTTCGGCGGTGGCTTCCTGCGGGCTCTGGAAGCGTTCGATCAGTTCCATCGCAGCCTCGTTGGCACCGCCGTGCAGCGGGCCACGCAGCGAGCCGATGGCTGCGGTAACGCAGGAGTACAAGTCAGACAGGGTCGAGGCGCAGACGCGGGCAGTGAAGGTCGAGGCGTTGAATTCGTGTTCAGCGTAGAGAATCAGCGACACGTTCATGACCTTGACGTGCAGCTCGCTCGGCTTCTTGCCGTGCAGCAGGTGCAGGAAGTGGCCACCCAAGGTGTCTTCATCAGTGGTGCAGTCGATGCGTACGCCATGGTGGGTGAAGCGGTACCAGTAGCACATCACGGCCGGGAACAGCGCCAGCAGGCGGTCGGTCTTGTCGCGCTGGGCTTCGAAGGTCAGTTCTGGTTCGAGGGTGCCCAGTACCGAGCAACCGGTGCGCATGACGTCCATCGGGTGGGCATCGCGCGGGATGCGCTCAAGCACTTCCTTCAAGGCTTGCGGCAGGTCACGCAGGCCCTTGAGCTTGCGCTTGTAGTCGGCCAGTTCAGCCTGGGTTGGCAGCTCGCCGTACAGCAGCAGGTAGGCGACTTCTTCGAACTCGGCACCGGCGGCCAGGTCACGCACATCATAACCACGGTAGGTCAGCCCGGCACCGGCCTGGCCCACGGTCGACAGTGCAGTCTGGCCGGCCACCTGGCCACGCAGGCCTGCGCCACTGAGTACTTTTGCTTCGGCCATGGTGTTTCTCCTTTCTTGAATTTGTTATGGATGCTTTCTGGCTAATTCGGGCGCTAGCGCTTAGCCCTTCTTCTGGGCAAACAGTGCATCGAGGCTCTGCTCGAAGGCGTGATAACCAATGGCATCGTAAAGCTCCATGCGGGTCTGCATGGTGTCGATCACATTCTTTTGCGTGCCGTCACGGCGCAGCGCGGTATACACGTTCTCGGCTGCTTTGTTCATGGCGCGGAACGCCGACAGCGGGTACAGCACCAACGACACGTCGACCGAGGCCAGCTCTTCGGTTGTGTACAGCGGCGTGGCACCGAACTCGGTGATGTTGGCCAGGATCGGTGCCTTCACCCGATCAGCGAAAGTCTTGTACATCTGCAGTTCGGTGATGGCTTCCGGGAAGATCATGTCGGCGCCAGCTTCGACACACGCCTGGGCACGGTCCAGGGCGGCGTTCAGGCCTTCGACGGCCAGCGCATCGGTACGCGCCATGATCACGAAGCTGTCATCGCTGCGGGCGTCGACGGCAGCTTTGATACGGTCGACCATTTCCTGCTGGCTGACAATTTCCTTGTTGGGACGGTGGCCGCAACGCTTGGCGCCAACCTGGTCCTCGATATGGATGGCGGCAGCGCCGAACTTGCTCATCGAGCGCACGGTACGGGCAACGTTGAAAGCCGAAGCGCCGAAGCCGGTGTCGACATCCACCAGCAGCGGCAGGTCGCACACGTCGGTGATGCGACGCACGTCAGTGAGCACGTCGTCCAGGCCAGTGATGCCCAGGTCTGGCAGGCCCAGGGAGCCGGCGGCCACGCCGCCACCTGACAGGTAGATGGCCTTGAAGCCGGCGCGCTTGGCCAGCAGGGCATGGTTGGCGTTGATGGCGCCAACCACCTGCAGCGGATGCTCAGCGGCAACGGCGTCACGGAAACGCTGACCGGGGGTGCTCTTGACTGTCATTTCTCACCTCGTGTGCTGTTGTTGTGGGCGTCCAGGTAGTGACGCTCGATATTGCGCTTGGACGCGCCGATGTGGCGGCGCATCAGGAGTTCGGCCAGTTCGCCGTCACGGTCGGCGATGGCATCAAGAATGCGATGGTGTTCGGCAAAGGCCTGGCGTGGCCGGTTAGGCGTGGCAGAGAACTGGATACGGTACATGCGCACCAGCTGGTACAGCTCGCCGCAGAGCATCTTGACCAGGGTCTGGTTGCCGCTACCCTGAATAATCCGGTAATGGAAGTCGTAGTCGCCTTCCTGCTGGTAGTAGCCCAGGCCGGCCTGGAACGCGGCATCGCGCTCATGGGTGTCGAGCACCCGGCGCAGTTCGTCGATGTCGGCCTGGCTCATGCGTTCGGCGGCCAGGCGGCAGGCCATGCCTTCCAGCGACTCGCGGATTTCGTACAGCTCGATCAGCTCGGCGTGGTTGAGCGATACCACCCGCGCGCCCACATGCGGCACGCGCACCAGCAGGCGCTGGCCTTCAAGGCGGTGGATAGCCTCGCGTAGCGGCCCGCGGCTGATGCCATAGGTGCGCGCCAACTCCGGTTCGGAAATCTTGCTGCCGGGGGCGATATCACCCTTGACAATGGCCGCCTGGATGCGTCGGAAGACGTTTTCGGAGAGGGTTTCCGTTTCGTCTGTCAGCACCGGGCCGGGGGTGGAAAGGTCCTGCATATTGTCGACACCTTTTAAAACTCTTGGTCAGAAACTAGCGAAACAAGACCTGCAAGTCAAAGACAAAATGAACATTGTCGACAATCGTCTAATCGCGAACTATCACCACTTCAACGCTGTCAGATCGCGCACCGCTGGCGTCAAGACGTCGGCGTGATAGAATGCCGCGCCTCCGATGGGGTATGGATAGCCTGTCTGTCATGCATTCGTGCCTGTTGACAGATAAACGAGGAAGCTTGCGCAGTAATTGCCAGTCACCTTGACCTGAACCTTGCCTAGAACCTTGCAATGCACCGCGCCAGGAATATGAGACTTACACCCGTTTTATTGCTGCTATGCCTCACCCTGCTGCCGGCCCTTGGCCAGGCTGCGGGCAAGACCGTGTATGGTCTCAACGAATACGCACATCTGGGCGACCTGGACCTGGAAGTGGCCGCCAAGCTCGACACCGGTGCCAAGACCGCGTCGCTCAGCGCCCGCGACATCAAGCGGTTCAAGCGCAATGGCGAAAGCTGGGTACGCTTCTACCTCGCCATCGATGCGGCCCATTCGCACCCGATCGAACGCCCACTGGCACGCGTCAGCAAGATCAAGCGCCGGGCCGGCGACTATGATGCCGAATCGGGCAAGGCCTACACGGCCCGCCCGGTCATCGAACTCGAAATCTGCATGGGCCAGACCAGGCGCACCATCGAAGTCAACCTCACCGACCGCAGCGCGTTCCAGTTCCCGCTGCTGATCGGTTCCGAGGCGCTCAAGCACTTCGACGCACTGGTTGACCCAAGCCTTAAATATGCGGCCGGCAAACCTGCCTGTGCCACCGACGCTCCCAAAGCAGAGTAATCCCGATGCGCTCTCTTACCCTCCATCTGAAAGTCCTGATCACCGTGCTGGTGCTATTGGGCGTGGCGGTCACGGCTTATCAGATCTTCGTGCTCGGCATCCCGGTGACCGAGGATGAAACCGACGACCTGTGGAACATCGACGCCAAGGTCGAGTTCGTGGCCAGCAGCAAGGACCCGGTCAAGGTGCAGATGTTCGTGCCACCGCTGAACCGCGACTACGTCAGCCTCAACGAGAGCTTCATCTCCAACAACTACGGGGTCAGCATCAACCGTGCCGACGGCAACCGCAAGGTTACCTGGTCGGCACGTCGCGCCAGTGGCAACCAGACCCTCTACTACCGCCTGGTACTGACCAAGCGCTACAGCAACGAGAAGACCAAGGTCAAAGGCCCGACCTTCCGTGACAGCCTGGCCGTCGAAGGCCCCGAGAAGATCGCCGCTGAAGCCCTGATGGCGCCTATACGTCAGCACTCGGCCGACGTCGAGACCTTCGTCAGCGAGACCATCAAGCGGGTCAACAACCTCAACGACGACAACGTCAAGCTGCTGCTGGCCGGCGACACTTCGGCAATGAAGAAGGCCCAGGTCATCGACCTGCTGCTGTCGATCGCCCACGTGCCGATGGAAAAGGTGCACACCATCCGCCTGCTGGCCGACACCCCGCAAACCCCGGAGCTGTGGCTGCGCAGCTTCAACGGCGACGACTGGCTGTACTTCAACCCGGACACCGGTGAGCAAGGCCTGCCGAGCGACCGCCTGCTGTGGTGGACCGGTGACGACAACCTGATCACCGTCGATGGCGGCAAGAAGGCCACCGTCACCTTCAGCATGAACAACAGCGAGATGAACGCCATCCGCCTGGCCAAGCTGACCGACGAGAACACCGACGCCGACTTCCTCGAATACTCGCTGTACGGCCTGCCACTGCAAACCCAGCAAACCTTCATGATCATGGTCATGATCCCGATCGGCGTGCTGGTGATCCTGGTGCTGCGCAACCTGATCGGCATCCAGGCCCTGGGCACATTCACCCCGGTGCTGATCGCCCTGGCGTTCCGCGAAACCCAGCTGGGCTTCGGTATCATGCTGTTCACGGTGATCACAGCACTGGGCCTGTCGCTGCGCTCGTACCTGGAACACCTCAAGCTGCAGATGCTGCCACGCCTGTCGGTGGTATTGACCTTCGTCGTGGTGCTGATTGCCGCCATCAGCCTGTTCAGCCACAAGCTGGGCCTTGAACGCGGGCTGTCGGTAGCGCTGTTCCCGATGGTGATCCTGACCATGACCATCGAACGCCTGTCGATCACCTGGGAGGAGCGTGGTGGCGGCCATGCCATGAAAGTGGCCATCGGCACCCTGTTCGCCGCCTCCCTGGCACACCTGCTGATGATGGTGCCGGAGCTGGTGTACTTCGTGTTCACCTTCCCGGCGGTGCTGCTGATCCTGGTGGGCTTCATGCTGGCGATGGGCCGTTATCGCGGCTACCGCCTGACCGAGCTCGTGCGCTTCAAGGCTTTCCTGAACAAGGCAGACACCTGATGTTTGGCCTCATCAAGACGTGGAAAGCCCTGGAGGCCCGGGGCATCATGGGGATCAACCGGCGTAACGCGGACTATGTGCTGAAGTACAACAAGCGCAACCTGTACCCGATCGTCGACGACAAGATCATCACCAAGGAGCGCGCACTGGCGGCCGGCATCCATGTGCCGGAAATGTACGGCATCATCGAGACCGAAAAAGAGATCGAGAAGCTCGACCAGATCATCGGCGGTCGCAGCGATTTCGTCATCAAGCCGGCGCAAGGCGCCGGCGGTGACGGCATCCTGGTAATCGCCGACCGCTTCGAGGATCGCTACCGCACAGTGTCGGGCAAGATCATCAGCCATGAGGAAATCGAGCACCAGATTTCCAGCATCCTCACTGGGCTGTACTCCCTCGGCGGGCACCGCGACCGCGCGCTGATCGAGTACCGCGTGACCCCGGACCAGATATTCAAGAGCATCAGCTACGAAGGTGTACCGGACATCCGCATCATCGTGCTGATGGGCTACCCGGTAATGGCCATGCTGCGCCTGCCGACCCGCCAGTCCGGCGGCAAGGCCAACCTGCACCAGGGCGCCATCGGTGTGGGTGTCGACCTGGCCACCGGCGTGACCCTGCGCGGCACCTGGCTGAACAACATCATCAGCAAGCACCCGGACACCACCAACGCGGTGGACGGCGTACAACTGCCGAACTGGGACGGTTTCATGAAGCTGGCCGCTGGCTGCTATGAACTGTGCGGCCTGGGCTATATCGGCGTGGACATGGTGCTTGACCAGGACAAGGGCCCGCTGATTCTGGAGCTCAACGCCCGCCCGGGGCTGAACATCCAGATTGCCAACGACTGCGGCCTGACTCAGCGCACCCATGCCATCGAGGCGCACATCGAAGCACTGGCCAAGGAGGGTGTGACCGAAGACGCCGAGCAGCGGGTACGGGTAGCACAGGGTCTGTTCGGGCATGTGCCCAACCGCTGAAATACAGGGGCTGCCTTGCAGCCCATTCGCAGCACAAGGTTGCTCTTGCAAGCACTGCAGTTGATTCAAGCGCTTCGCTCGACCTGCAGGAACTGCCTTGTGCTGCGTATGGGCCAAACACAATGTTGAATGTCGTACCCAGCGCTAGGCGCTTTTCCTGCACAGGTCTACAATCGCCCTCCTCGCTTTTACATCGCCGTCCATACTGATGCCGACCTGCACGCTACACCCCCTGCCCTACCAGCCCGACCCTGCCGCCTATTTCGCCCACCTGCGCCAGGCCCCCGGTGCGATCCTGCTCGACAGCGCTCGCCCCGGCGCCGAACGCGGGCGTTTCGACCTGCTCAGCGCCTGGCCGCTGCAACAACTGCAGGCGCAGCCCGATGAAGATGGCCGCGTCTTCCTCCAGCGCCTGCGCGCTGGCCTGGCACAACTGGGCCACGCCGACTTGCCCAACGGTGTAGAGCTGCCCTTCGCCGGGGGCCTGATCGGCTACCTGAGCTACGACTTCGGCCGCCGCCTGGAACACCTGCCAAGCCTGGCCGTGGACGACCTGGGCCTGCCAGACGCACAACTGGGCCTGTATGCCTGGGCACTGGTCAGCGATCACTTGCTCGGCACCAGCCAGCTGGTGTTCCACCCTAGCCTGGCCGGCGACGAGCGCGAACGCCTGATCAGCCTGTTCCAGGACACCAGCGCCACCACCGGCGACTTCCGGCTGCTCGCGCCGATGGCCGGTGACCTGGAGCCGGAGCAATACAAAACCGCTTTCGACCAGGTACAACGCTACATCCAGGCCGGTGACTGCTACCAGATCAACCTCACCCAACGCTTTCGCGCACCCTGCCAAGGCGATCCATGGCGGGCCTACCAGGCCCTGCGCCAGGCCTGCCCGACCCCCTTCTCCGGCTACCAGCAACTGGCCGACGGCAGTACCCTGCTGAGCTTTTCGCCCGAGCGCTTCATCCGCGTCAGCCAGGGCCAGGTGGAAACCCGGCCGATCAAGGGCACCCGCCCACGCGCCAGTGACCCGGCGCAAGACCAGCGTAATGCCCAGGAGCTGCTGCACAGCCCGAAGGACCGCTCGGAAAACCTGATGATCGTCGACCTGCTGCGCAACGACCTGGGGCGCACGTGCGAGATTGGCTCAGTGAAGGTACCGGAACTGTTCAGCCTGGAGAGTTACCCCAACGTGCACCATCTGGTCAGCAGCATCACCGGCCAGCTGGCCAGCGACAAGGATGCGCTGGACCTGATCGGCGACAGCTTCCCTGGCGGCTCGATCACCGGCGCACCGAAGATCCGCGCCATGCAGATCATCGACGAACTGGAGCCCGCGCGCCGCGCGCTGTACTGCGGCTCGCTGCTGTATGTGGATGTGCGCGGCGAAATGGACAGTTCGATCGCCATTCGCAGCTTGCTGATCAAAGATGGCCAGGTCAGTTGCTGGGGCGGCGGCGCGGTGGTAGCCGACTCGCAGTGGCAGGCCGAGTATGAAGAGTCGATCGCCAAAGTGCGGGTGCTGATGCAGACCCTGCAGGGCTTGTGAGCCCATCTAGACCACGATTTTTTTGTTACCATCCCCCTACTACGAGCGCACAGCGCCACAGCCAAGATGGAAACCGCCTGATGAGCCAACCCTTCGACGTCGCCGCCCTGGCCGCGACCTATGCCAACAAGTCCCCGCAGGACATCCTCAAGCTTGCCTTCGAGCACTTCGGTGATGACCTGTGGATCTCCTTCAGCGGCGCCGAGGATGTGGTGCTGGTCGACATGGCCTGGAAGCTGAACAAGCAGGTAAAGGTATTCAGCCTCGACACTGGGCGCCTGCACCCGGAGACCTACCGGTTCATCGACCAGGTACGCGAACAGTACAACCTGCCCATCGAGATCCTCAGCCCCGACCGCGCCAAGCTCGACCCGTTCGTCAAGGAAAAGGGCCTGTTCAGCTTCTACAAGGACGGCCATGGCGAGTGCTGCGGCATTCGCAAGATCGAGCCGCTGCGACGCAAGCTGGCCACCGTCAGCGCCTGGGCCACCGGCCAGCGCCGCGACCAAAGCCCGGGCACCCGCAGCCAGGTGGCGGCACTGGAAATCGACAGCGCCTTTTCCACGCCTGAGCGCACGCTGTACAAGTTCAACCCACTGGCGCAGATGAGCAGTGAAGAGGTATGGGGTTATATCCGCATGCTCGAGCTGCCGTACAACAGCCTGCACGAGCGTGGCTTCATCAGCATTGGCTGCGAGCCATGCACCCGCCCGGTGCTGCCAAACCAGCATGAGCGTGAAGGGCGCTGGTGGTGGGAAGAGTCGACGCAGAAGGAATGCGGGTTGCATGCGGGCAACCTGATCAGCAAGGCTTGAGATAGCTAGGGCGGCCTGTAGGAGCGGGTTTACCCGCGAAGAAGACACCGCGGTGGATGGCACGGGCTTCGCCCGTGTTCGCGGGCAAGCCCGCTCCCACAGGGATCGCGCCAGCTTTTAGACATTGAGCAAGGGCCGTTACTCCCACAGCGGCCCCATCACCCCCGAATCAGTGCACCGGCAGTTCGACGCCTTCGAACAATTCTTCCAGCTCTTGCTTGTTATGGCACTGAATGGCCTTGGCCATCACTTCACGGGTCAGGTGCGGGGCAAACTTCTCGATGAAGTCGCACATGAAGCCGCGCAGGAAGGTGCCACGACGGAAGCCGATCTTGGTGATGCTGGCTTCAAACAGCTCACTGGCATCCAGCGCCACCAAGTCACTGTCGAGCTTGGCGTCCACAGCCATGCCGGCAACGATACCCACGCCCAACCCCAGGCGCACATACGTCTTGATCACGTCGGCGTCAGCCGCGGTGAAGACCACTTTTGGCGTGAGGCCACGGTGATTGAAAGCTTCATCCAGCTTTGAGCGCCCGGTGAAACCGAACACGTAGGTGACGATCGGGTACTCGGCGACGGCTTCCAGGGTCAGTTTCGGCAGCTTGGCCAGCGGGTGCCCCTGCGGCACCACAACGCAACGGTTCCACTTGTAGCACGGCATCATGATCAGGTCGCCGAACAGCTCCAGCGCCTCGGTGGCGATGGCGAAATCGACCGTACCGTCCGCAGCCATCTCGGCAATCTGCATGGGCGAACCCTGATGCATGTGCAGGGACACCTCCGGATACTGCTTGATGAAGCTGCTGATAACCGGCGGCAACGCATAGCGCGCCTGGGTGTGGGTGGTGGCGATGGACAGCGTGCCCTTCTTCTCGTTGGAGAACTCCTGGGCAATCTGCTTGATGCTCTCGACCTTGCGCAGGATTTCGCCTGCGGTATTGATGATGCGCTCACCGGCCGGGGTAACGCGGGTCAGATGCTTGCCGCTGCGGGCAAAGACTTCAACACCCAATTCGTCTTCGAGCAGGCGGATCTGCTTGCTGATACCTGGCTGGGAGGTATACAGGCTCTGCGCCGTCGCGGAGACGTTGAGGTCATGGTGCGCCACTTCCCAGATGTAGCGCAGTTGTTGAAGCTTCATAGGTTTCCCTCGGTTCAGCGGTGAGTCCGCGGCAGCAGGCAGCGACGATATATAACTATATTAGTGGTTCTGGAAATAAATCTAGAACTATTTTGTTACATGCCCGCGGAAATGGACTGCACCTATCTTCACGTTTTCCTACGCCCCAGATGCTGCGCCAAGGGCACCATGTACACCGGCACCGGCGACAGCTGCAGCAGCCGCACCGCCGTGCGCCCCAGCGGTACATCCACCCCGGCACCGGCACTGTGGCTACCAAATATCAACAGGTCGACGCTTAGCCGCTGGGCCTGGTCGAGAATCACCTGCGCCGGGTCGCCCTGCCGCACACGCACGGCCTTGATCACCGCCAGGTCAGCCTCTTCGCCCAACTCGTCGCGAAAGTTTTCCAGTACACGCTGCTCTATGTTCGCCATCACCGTGTTCACCCCCTGGCTGTGCAATTGATCGAGCGTCTGCTCATCGAGGTAGCTTTGCAGGAGGGATTCGGCGAACTGGCCCATCGGCTCGACCGCGTGGATCACATACAACTCGGCACCGAACGTGCGCGCCAGGGCCAGCGCATGTTGCATCACGAAAGGGGCGTAGACACCGAGGTCGGTGGCGTACAGCATGGAGCGGATCATTCGACCTCCTCGACTGCCGCAGCGGCAGAGCAAGCTTCAGCTTAGCAGCGCGCCGGACGCTCGCTTTGCCGTCCGGCGCGCTGCTGCCGTGGGCTGGAGGGCCCCGCCGAAGCCTCGGCCACCCTCAGGCCGGCCGGTCGCTGCAGTCGATGAAACTCAGCGCTTGGTACAGCATTTCAGTGCGCGGCATGCTGCAGCCTGCCGCCCGTGCGCGTGCCAGCGGCTCGGCGTAAATGGCCTCCAGCTCCAACGGGCGTTTGTGGACATGGTCGTGATACATGCTCGGCCAGTAGTCGGGCATGCGCTCGGTCACCTGGAACAAGTGCTCGGCATAGCCCGCGGGCAGTACATGGCCACAGGCTGCCGCCCCCTGCACCACCTCGGCCATCAAGGCCTGTATCAGCTCGCGACTATTGCTGTCGGCCATCAGTGGCGAAGTGCTGGCCCCCAGCAGCACCGACAGCCCGTTGTAAGGCACGTTCCACACCAGCTTCTGCCAGCGCGCCAAGGCCAGGTTCGGCATGGCCTGCGAGTCGATCCCCGCAGCCTGGAACAACCCGGCGCCTTCATTCACCAGCGCGACACCGCAATCGGAGGCCGGCCCACTGTGATACCCCAGGTTGACCGCCCCCAGCGCCTGGTGGCGGATTACACCTGGAGCCAGGCGGTTGACGCAGATGAAGCACAGGCCGCCGAGCAGGTGCATGTCGCTGCGCAAGGCCGGACGCAACTGCTCCTCGACACCCAGGCCGTTCTGCAACAGCACCACCTTGGCGCCGGGCGCAGCAGCCTGGACGATCAACGGTGCCAACTGCTCGTTGCTGGTGGCCTTGGCCCCGATCAGGAGCCAGTCACAGGGCGGCATGTCAGCGGCACTGACGTAAGCCTGCACCCGCATGTGCAGTGCGCCATGCACGGCACTGTCCAGGCTCAGCCCGCGCTCACAAACGGCCTGGTACTCGCTGCGCAACAGAAAATGCACATCGAAACCGGCCCGGGCCAGCATCAACCCATAAAAGCCGCCGATGGCGCCACTGCCGATGATGCCGATGCGAGGGGGGTGCGAATGCATGCCAATCTCCAGGTAAAGGGTCAGCACTCTTTTTACACAGGTTACGTCGCGCTGGGCAGCCCATTAGCGCGCAACACCCTCGCTCAGGTAAAAACCCCACAATGACTGGGTTCAGCCCATTGTCGTGCCATCTGTAACGCGCTAAGGTTCGGCTCCCCGCTGCGATTATTCTTGCTGCTGGGCCGCACGGGGATAGTTGGCGGCCGGCACCCGTGACCTGACGAGTAACACGATGGCTGATTTACCGATCGATGACTTGAACGTTGCCTCCAACGAGACCCTGATCACCCCTGATCAGCTCAAGAAGGAAATCCCCCTCAGCGCCAAGGCCCTGCAGACCGTGACTGCCGGCCGTGAAGTGGTGCGCAATATTCTCGACGGCAAGGACCATCGCCTGTTCGTCGTGGTCGGCCCTTGCTCCATCCACGACATCAAGGCAGCCCACGAATACGCCGAGCGCCTGAAAGTGCTGGCCGAAGAAGTGTCCGATACGCTGTACCTGGTCATGCGCGTGTACTTCGAAAAGCCGCGCACCACCGTCGGCTGGAAAGGCCTGATCAACGATCCGTACCTGGATGACTCGTTCAAGATCCAGGACGGCCTGCACATCGGCCGCAAGTTGCTGCTGGACCTGGCCGAAATGGGCCTGCCGACCGCCACCGAAGCGCTCGACCCGATTTCGCCGCAGTACCTGCAAGACCTGATCAGCTGGTCGGCCATCGGTGCCCGCACCACCGAATCGCAAACACACCGCGAGATGGCCTCGGGCCTGTCCTCGGCGGTGGGTTTCAAGAACGGTACCGATGGCGGCCTGACCGTTGCCATCAATGCCCTGCAGTCGGTGTCCAAGCCGCACCGCTTCCTGGGCATCAACCAGGAAGGCGGCGTGTCGATCGTCACCACCAAGGGCAACCCATACGGCCACGTGGTACTGCGCGGCGGCAATGGCAAGCCGAACTACGACTCGGTCAGCGTCGCCCTGTGCGAACAGGACCTGGCCAAGGCCAAGATCAAGGCCAACATCATGGTCGACTGCAGCCATGCCAACTCCAACAAGGACCCGGCCCTGCAACCGCTGGTGATGGAGAACGTCGCCAACCAGATTCTCGAAGGCAACCAGTCGATCATCGGCCTGATGGTCGAAAGCCACCTGAACTGGGGCTGTCAGTCCATTCCGAAAAACCTGGACGATTTGCAGTATGGCGTGTCGATCACGGACGCCTGCATCGACTGGTCGGCTACCGAGAAAACCCTGCGCAGCATGCATGCCAAGCTCAAGGATGTGCTGCCGCAGCGTAAGCGCGGCTGAACATTGCGGGAATGAAAAACGCCGGGCACTGCCCGGCGTTTTTTGTGTGCGCCAGGCATGGCGCGTTGCGCGTATGCGCAACCCGCTTGGTTGTGGTGGCCAAGTGGGTGACTTGGAGGTGAAAGTCCTCTACACACCCGGCAAGGGGAAGTGTTAGCCGGAGGCAAGGGTGTCGCGGGTGACCGCGAATCTGAAGGAAGCCCGAGGCAAAATGCTGGCCTGACGAACAGGAAGCGGATAGAGGCGGCACAGCGGGGTGAGGTGGCACAAATCGCCAAAGCCCAATACTTGCACGGAACGCTGTGACGTAGATCCGACAGGCATAAGCAGGAAGGTCGCGCGAATTACCCTGGGAGATCTGTACGTTTGCCATTGTGCTACCGCGCGTCGAAAGGCGACGGGATGAGCGTGCAGAAGTCAGCCGAAGCCGTAGTAAGTGGCGGTTAACCGCGCCACCAAGGGCCGAACAGGTTATGCCGCCAGTAGGCGTCGCCGTCTCGTTGGTAACCGTAATGCAGAAATTTCCCACAGCGGAAACTGTCATCCCGAGCTCCGGCCAGAAGCCGAGGGTGACGCCTGACAGTGCAAAGGTATCGACGGCGTCCGTGACGTGGACGAACGCGGAGCCGGACACGCTGATGGAGCGGGTGCTTGCACCGGCCAACCTCAGACGTGCGTATCAACGCGTGGTCAGCAACAAGGGAGCACCGGGTGCCGATGGCATGACGGTCGCTGACTTGGCGGGCTACGTGAGACAGTATTGGCCAACCCTCAAGGTCAGGTTACTGGCCGGTGAATACCAGCCCCAAGCAGTGCGAGCGGTTGAAATTCCCAAGCCGCAGGGCGGCACACGGCAACTGGGAATCCCCAGCGTCGTGGATCGCCTGATCCAGCAAGCACTGCAGCAGCAGCTCACACCTATCTTCGACCCACTGTTCTCGGACTACAGCTATGGTTTTCGTCCGGGCAGAAGTACGCATCAAGCCATCGAGATGGCCCGTGCTCATGTGACAGCGGGACACCGCTGGTGCGTGGAACTCGATCTGGAGAAGTTTTTCGATCGGGTCAATCACGACATCCTCATGGCCTGCATCGAACGTCGGATCAAAGACAAGTGCGTACTCAGGCTTATTCGCCGCTACCTTGAAGCCGGGATCATGTCGGGCGGTGTCGTCAGCCCACGGCAGGAGGGGACGCCGCAAGGCGGCCCGCTTTCGCCGTTGCTGTCGAATATCCTGCTCGACGAACTCGACCGCGAGCTGGAGCGGCGGGGCCATCGCTTCGTACGTTATGCCGATGATGCGAACATCTATGTACGCAGTCCCCGGGCCGGCGAACGGGTGTTGGTCAGCGTCGAGCGCTTCCTGAGAGAACGTCTGAAGCTGACGGTGAACAGGAAGAAAAGCCAAGTGGCAAGGGCGTGGAAGTGCGACTACCTAGGCTATGGGATGAGCTGGCACCAGCAGCCAAGGCTGCGCGTGGCAAGGATGAGCCTAGACCGCTTACGCGACCGGCTCAGAATGCTGCTGCGCAGCGTACGGGCTCGCAAAATGGCGACTGTCATCGAGCGGATCAACCCCGTCCTGAGAGGCTGGGCTAGCTACTTCAAGCTCAGCCAGAGCAAGCGGCCGCTTGAGGAACTGGATGGTTGGGTCAGGCACAAACTCCGCTGCGTCATCTGGCGTCAATGGAAGCAGCCTCCCACGAGGCTGAGAAACTTGATGCGCCTGGGGTTGAGCGAGGAGCGTGCCAACAAGTCAGCCTTCAATGGCCGAGGTCCATGGTGGAATTCGGGAGCGCAACATATGAACTACGCGCTGCCAAAGAAACTGTGGGACCGGCTCGGGCTGGTCTCGATACTGGATACGATTAACCGGCTTAGCCGCGTAACCTGAACCGCCGTGTACGGAACCGTACGCACGGTGGTGTGAGAGGACGGCGGGTGTGAATCCGCCTCCTACTCGATTGTGTCTGGTGCCTGTCGTCAGCTCAGGCCTTGCTCGAATGCCGCTGCTGGCGCTCCATGTAACGCTCCACATATGAGCAAGACGGGATCACCGTGTACCCCATCTGCTCGGCGTACTCCAGAGCCCGCTCGGTCAGGGCGGCAGCGATCCCACGGCCGCGCAGGGCGTTGGGCACGAAGGTGCGATAGATGTCCAGCGTCTGCTTGCCCAGATCCATGTACGTCAAGTAGGCACGATGACCGTCCACGTTGGTCTCGAACTGATGACCGGCCTGGTCATGGTGGATGGTCAGCGCTTCGCTCATCACTACTCCTCGCAGGTCTTCTCGGCAGACCCTTACCTTAACCGATGGTGGTTTATCCGGCACAGAATCCTCTATGCCACCTGTTGCCGCTTCGACCATTGGACGATTGTAATCGTTCGGATCGTCTGGCACTGACAAGATAGTAGGCACCGCAAGCGGGATTGCTCAAGGTGCTGGCGGTTAAAAAAGGCTAAACCGCCGCCTAGGCGACTTTCCCAAGCCCGCCCAACAGCCACCGGATGTACTAGGGCTTAAGACGCTGATCGACAGTTAAAGTCACCCTTAGTTCAACAAAAAAGTTCCTGTACCACAACCGCTTGCGAACCCTGCAGATTTTTTTCACAGACACGTCGCAAATCTTGTCGGCGCGGAGTCAAGCAACATTTTTTTTGCAGTTCTTGCGCTCTGTCAGTTTACTTACTACAAGTAATGGGTACTATGTACGCCGGCCAGTTTCTCTTTCCTGAGAGATGGCTATTTAATAGAAAGTCCTTGAAGGGGAACACGATGAACAACGTTCTGAAATTCTCTGCTCTGGCTCTGGCCGCAGTTCTGGCTACCGGTTGCAGCAGCGTATCCAAAGAAACCGAAGCTCGTCTGACTGCGACTGAAGACGCAGCAGCTCGCGCTCAAGCTCGTGCTGACGAAGCCTACCGTAAGGCTGACGACGCAATGGCAGCCGCTCAGAAGGCTCAGCAGACCGCTGACGAAGCCAACGAGCGCGCCCTGCGTATGCTGGACAAAGCCAGCCGCAAGTAATAATCCTCACGGATTGTTAAGAAGCCGACCCACTTGTGGGTCGGCTTTTTTATTGCCTTTGAAACCGGCAAACGCGGTCAGCAGGTACGAAAAGGCCTGCACTAAGGGCAGGCCTGGGTACGCCGAAATTACCTTACTGCAGTTCGGGCGGAATGCTCGTCACCATCGGTGCGGCCCCCTGGTTTTCCACCGGCACGGCAATTTCTACCGGCATACCATCTTCTGCAGCCACCACGTCACGCACCATGTCCCAGTTCATGCGTAGGTTATTGGCCAGGTCTTCGCGCTTGAGCAAGGCATTGATAACTGCGGTGTGTTTGTCGACAACCGACGGGTTACCCTGGTCATCCAGTGGCGTGTGTGCCTCAAGATAGACCTTGCCAGCGCTGATACCGAACTTGTAAGGCTCGTTGATGATGCGCACCGGAGTCCCCACCGGCACCATCTTCGACAGTTCAAGCACGTTGTTGTTGAACATGCGGAAGCAACCGTGACTGGTGCGCATGCCAATGCCGAACTTCTTGTTCGAACCATGGATCAGGTAGCCCGGTACGCCCAAGGTGAACTTGAACGGCCCCAGCGGGTTGTCCGGGCCAGCAGGCACCACAGTCGGCAGGATGTCACCGTCCTCGGCGTGCTCTTTGCGAATCGAAGCGGGCGGCGTCCAGGTCGGGTTGGGCGTCTTGGCGGTAATCCTGGTGTTGGCGATCGGCGACCCCCACCCCTCGCGACCAATGCCCAGCGGGAAGGTGTACACCACGCTCTCCCCCTTGGGGAAGTAGTACATGCGGTACTCGGCCAGGTTGATGACGATGCCTTCGCGCGGGCCCGGCGGCAGGACGAAACGGGTTGGCAGGATGATCTCGGTGCCGGCGCCCGGCAGCCAAGGGTCCACGCCGGGGTTGGCGGCAATCATTTCCAGGTAGCCGAGGTCGTTTGCGGTGCCGATATCGGCGAACGTGTCCTCGTACTTTGCCTTGATCACATGCACTTGGCCGACGATGTCTTCACCGGGCGGTGGCAGTGGCAGCTCCAGCGCAGCAGCGGGGCCCGCTATCAGCAGGGCGGCCAGGGACAGGCTACGGGTGACGGCAGGAAAGCGCGGCAACATCCGGTAAATCCTTCGAAAGGTGGGTCAAGAGGATCGATTGTACACCCGCGCCGATGCAAGCGGGAGGCATTGGCACGTTGCAAGCGTTTCAGATGATGAAAGGTGCTTTTCGTTCAGCTGCCGTGCAGCTCTGGCCACACCGGACGCATGCCACGTCGCTGGGCATCGAGGATGGCACGGCACAGCTCACAAAGGCGACCATCGCGGTAGATCGATCGCGGCACCCCCGACCAACGCGGCTGAGCTGGCAGCAGGCCGCCACACAAAGTACGGTCGACCGGCACGCCCAGCTCGAGCTGGCGGGCCACGAGGTGGACGCGGCTTTCCTGGCAGGCGAACAGGTCGAGCTGCTCGTCGGGCTCGATCAGTTGATAGGCATACAGGGACCAGGCAGGGCGCGGCATTTGGAGCACTCGAAACGGGGGGCGCAACATTAGCCCAAAGGCGGCCCCGTTTAAAGCTTCACAGCAAGGGTTTTATCGCTGGCCAGGCATTTTCCAGCAGGCGCTGCTGAGCCCCCTGGGCCGGATGGATGCCATCAGCCTGCATCAGTTCAGGCACTCCCCCTACCCCTTCGAGGAAAAACGGCACCAAAGGAACCTGTTTGTCCGCTGCCAGCTGTTCATACACCTTGGCAAAGGCGGTGGTGTAACGCACACCATAATTGGGCGGCAGGCGCATGCCCAATAACAGCACCTTGGCCCCTGCCTGACGCGAACGCTCGATCATCGAGGCAAGATTTTGTTGCAATTGTGCGGGCGACTGCCCGCGCAGGCCATCGTTGCCGCCCAGCTCCAGCACCACCAGGCTTGGTTTATGTGCTGCAAGCAGCGCCGGCAGCCGCGCCTGTCCACCTGCGCTGGTATCGCCACTGATCGAAGCATTGACCACTTTTTCGTCAAAACCTTCGTCCCTGAGGCGGGCCTGCAAGAGAGACACCCAGCCCTGACGGCTATCCAGGCCAAAACCGGCGCTGATACTATCGCCAACAACCAGCAGTGTTCCTGCCGCTGCGCTCTGGGCCAGGCAATACAGGGCCAGACCGGCACTCAACCACCACACTCGCATCGGATTCTCCATGAGCCCCAGCATTCTCGTTGCGCAGAACCTTAGCAAAGTGGTCCCCAGCGCGGAAGGTGACCTTACCATCCTCCACGCACTGTCTCTCGACCTGGCCCAAGGCGACAGCCTGGCCATCGTCGGCGCCTCGGGCTCTGGCAAGTCGACCCTGCTCGGTTTGCTCGCCGGCCTCGACCGGCCCAGCGCTGGCAGCGTCATGCTCGCCGGCCACGACCTGGGGCCACTGGATGAAGACCAGCGTGCCCGCGTGCGAGCCGAACATGTGGGTTTCGTGTTCCAGTCGTTCCAGTTACTCGACAGCCTCAATGCACTGGAAAACGTCATGCTGCCACTGGAACTGGACGGCCGCCGCGATGCCCGCGAACAGGCTCGCACTTTGCTGGAGCGGGTCGGCCTGGGCAAGCGCCTGAGCCACACACCTCGGCAGCTCTCGGGCGGCGAGCAGCAGCGCGTGGCAATCGCCCGCGCCTTCGCCGCGCAGCCTGCGGTGCTGTTCGCCGATGAGCCCACCGGTAACCTCGACAGCCACACCGGCGAACGCATCAGCGACTTGTTGTTCGAGCTGAACAAGGAGCGCGGCACTACCCTGGTGCTGGTCACCCATGACGAACGCCTGGCCCGCCGCTGCCGGCGCCAGATCCGCCTGGACGCGGGCCGCCTTGTGGCGCCGATGGAGGCCCGGTGAGCCGTATGCCGCTATCCCGCCTGTGTGGCCTGGCACTGCGCCAGTTGCTGCGCGATGTTCGCGCCAGTGAAGTGCGCGTGCTGTTCTTTGCCCTGTTGGTGGCGGTAGCTGCCAGCACCGCCATCGGCTATTTCGGCGCCCGCCTAAACGGCGCCATGCAGCTGCGCGCCAGCGAGTTTCTGGGCGCCGATCTGGTACTGCAGGGCAGCGCGCCGGCCCGCGAGCAACAGCTCGATGCCGGCAAGGCACTGGGCTTGCGCCATGCACGCGTGGTCGAGTTCACCAGCGTGGTCGGCGGCGACAATGGCATCCAGCTGTCCAGCGTAAAGGCCGCCGACGGCGCCTACCCATTGCGCGGGCAAGTACGCAGCGCTCCGGCACCTTATGCCGAAGAAACACCCGGCGGCGGCCCTGCCCCTGGCGAAGTGTGGGTCGAACCACGCCTGTTGGCGGCACTGGGGCTGGCGATCGGCGACAGCATCGACGTGGGCATCAAAACCCTGCGCATGAGCCGTGTGCTTACCTACGAACCGGACCGCGCCAACAACTTCTACAGCCTTACCCCGCGCGTGATGATGAACCTGGCCGACCTGGAAGCCACCGGCGTGATCCAGCCCGGCAGCCGGGTCACCTATCGCGACCTGTGGCGCGGCGATGCCGAGGCGCTGGCGCAGTATCGTCAGGCCGTGGAAAAAGACCTGGCCGCCAACCAGCGCCTGCGTGACACCCGTGATGGCAACCAACAGATCGGCGGCGCGCTGGGCAAAGCCGAACGCTACCTGAACATGGCCAGCCTGGTGGCTGTATTGCTGGCAGGCGTAGCCGTGGCACTGTCGGCCAGTCGCTATGCTGCACGCCGGCTGGACGCCAGTGCCCTGCTGCGCTGCCTGGGCCTGTCGCGCCACCAGGCATTGGGCCTGTATTGCCTGCAACTGGCCATGCTCGGCCTGGTCGCTGCCCTGGCCGGCGCCTTGCTCGGCTGGCTGGCTCAGCTGGGCCTGTTCCGCCTGCTGCACGGCTTGCTGCCGAGCGTGGTGCCCGCTGGCGGCATCGTTCCTGCGCTGGCAGGTATCGGTACCGGGCTGGTGGCACTGGCTGGCTTTGCCCTGCCGCCGATTGCAGCGCTGGGCCAGGTGCCGCCACTGCGCGTGCTGCGCCGTGACCTGCTGCCGATACCTGCGAGCAGTTGGCTGGTGTACGGCGCCGCCCTGCTCGCCCTGGGCCTGATCATGTGGCGCCTGAGCCTCGATCTGCTGCTCACCTTCGCCCTGCTCGGTGGCGGCCTGGTCGCTGCACTTCTGCTCGGCGGCCTGCTGTTGCTCGGTTTACGCAGCCTGCGCCAGCTGCTGGCCGGTGCGCCACTCACCTGGCGCCTGGGGCTGGGCCAGCTATTGCGCCACCCCACGGCGGCAGCAGGCCAGGCCCTGGCATTCGGCCTGATACTGCTGGCCATGGCCTTGGTCGCCCTGCTGCGCGCAGAGCTGCTCGATACCTGGCAAGCACAGCTACCCAAGGATGCGCCTAACCACTTCGCCCTGAACATCCTGCCAGATGACCGTGAGCCGTTCATTCAACACCTGCACCAGGTCAATGCCGCCTCAGCGCCGCTGTACCCGGTGACGCCCGGGCGCCTGGTGCAAATCAACGAAAAACCGGTACAGCAGGTGGTCAGCAAGGACTCGGCAGGCGAGCGCGCCGTGCAGCGCGACCTCAGCCTGACCTGGGCCGCCGAGTTGCCCGAAGGCAACGTGCTGACCGCAGGCAGTTGGTGGCCAGCCTTGCCAGCCGACAACGATATCCCCGGGGTTTCGGTGGAGGCGGAACTGGCCAGCAGCCTGAAACTGCAGATGGGCGACCTGCTGACGTTCGATATTGGCGGCCAGCAGCGCCAGGCCCGCGTCAGCAGCCTGCGCAACGTGCATTGGGACAGCTTCCAGCCGAACTTCTACATGATCTTCCAGCCTGGCACGCTGCAGGGGCTGCCGACCACTTACCTGACCAGCTTCTACCTGGCACCGGGGCATGACCTGGATGTCGTCGCGCTGTCACGGGCGTTTCCGGCGGTGACCATCCTGCAGGTGGATGCCTTGCTCGACCAGCTGCGCAGCATTCTCGCGCAGGTAACCCTGGCGGTGGAGTATGTGTTGCTGTTCGTGCTGGCCGCCGGGCTGGCAGTGCTGTTCGCCGGCTTGCAGGCCACGCTGGATGAGCGCATTCGCCAAGGGGCACTGTTGCGCGCACTGGGCGCGGCGCGGCCGTTGCTGGTCAAGGCCCGGCGAATCGAGTTCGGCCTGCTGGGTGCGGCCAGCGGGCTATTGGCGGCCGTGGGCTGCGAACTGATTACCTGGGTGCTGTACCGCTATGCCTTCGATTTGCAGTGGAGCCCGCACCCGTGGCTGCTGGTGTTGCCGCTGACGGGGGCACTGCTGGTGGGTGGTGCTGGGGTGCTGGGAACACGGCGGGCGTTGAATGCCAGCCCGCTGGCGGTGTTGCGCGAGGCTTGAGGCCTGGCAGTCAGCGCTTCTGCCGGGACAGCACATGCCTCAAGCTGACGCAAGACGGGCCAGTCAGTCCGTCGAGACGCCCTGGCCGTAACGGATGCTGCTCACATACCAGGTCGCTTCACCGGTAGGTGTATGCACCACCACCTCATCACCCTCCTCCTTCTTCAGCAAGGCACGGGCCATGGGCGAATCGATCGAGATGTAATCGTTGCGCCCGTAGATCTCGTCGTAGCCGACAATGCGAAACTTCATGGTCTCGCCCTCGTCGTTCTCGATCTCAACCCAGGCACCGAAAAACACTTTGCCTTCCTGCTCGGGCGAGTACGCCACCACTTTCACATCTTCAAGCCGCTTGCGCAGGTATCGCACCCTGCGGTCGATTTCGCGCAGCAGCTTCTTGTTGTACTGGTAGTCCGCGTTCTCGCTGCGGTCACCCAACGAAGCCGCCCAGGCAACCTTTTGGGTGATTTCCGGACGATACACCCGCCACAGGTGGTCCAGCTCTTTCTTCAGCGCCTCATGGCCTTCTGTGGTGATGATATTGGTGCTCAATAGCGCATTCCTCAGCGGCGGGTAATCAGGCCTTGACGCGCGATGCGGGTGAGATGGCCGATGACTTCGGCGGCTTCGTCCGGTGCCGGCGCCTGGATCACAGCCAGGTCGAAACGGTCATTGCCATACTGCGCGAGGTGACAGCCGCTATCGGCGAACTGGATCAGAAAGGCACGCGCCTGCCCCTTGCGCCGTGACAGGCCTTCAAGATGACGCAAAAGGCTGGGTTGATGCCGGCCGCCGAGCAGGATGCGCGGTGTGCGGGACGCCTGGCTGGCAGGCAAAGGGCTCAAACAGACACTGGTACGTGGGCAACTCATGGAGCTTCTCTCCGCCTCGCGAATCCCGCTGGGCAGCGGTGGGAGGCGTCACCGAACCAGCGCTTTAGCGGTATTTCGGACGGCCCGGAGGTGGGGCTTTCCTGCGCCCCGCAAGTAGCTGTTTAAATCGGCGCAGGCGGTATGCTAGAGCGATGAGCCCCAAGTTGCAAGCGACAAGCCGCAAGCAAGAACAAGCCGAGTATTGGCCTGCGCTTGCCTGCGGCTCGTAGCACACAGCGTGCAGCTGATTACCGGGCGATCAGGCGGTCGAGCGAGAAGCGGCCAGCGCCTTCGATCATGACTGCAACGGTGCCGGCCAACAGCGCCAGGGCGAACTCATAGCCGTTGTTGGACATGAACAGGCCGTTGCCGATGTGCACCGAAACGATCGCCACTATCAAGGTCACCGTCAGCGCCAGGGCCGCCGGGCGAGCCAGCAGGCCGACCACCAAGGCCAGGCCACCGAAGAATTCGGCACTACCGGACAATAGGGCCATCAGGTAACCCGGCGCCAGGCCGATGCTTTCCATCCATTGGCCGGTGCCTTCCAGGCCGTAGCCACCGAACAGGCCGAAGAGTTTTTGCGCCCCATGAGCCATGAAGATGATGCCGACCAGGATGCGGATAACGCTCAAGCCAGCGCCAGCACGTGTAGAGAACAGAGCGTTGAGGGTAGTGTTGTTCATGTCGAAGCGTCCTTGAAGTGAAGCAGTTGTGTGGGTATGGGCGCCATCATAATCAATTCTATTGATATGAAAATCGCAAAAAACCCAACATAACAATCGACAAAATCGATACTTAACGCTTCGCTACACGCTCCAGTGCCGCACGTTCGCGGTTGAACGCCAGGTAGTACTTGTTGATGCTGTTGACGAAGTTGACCGGTCCCATCCCCACTTGCTCCATGGCGATGCGTTCGGTCTGGAAAAACCACTGGTTGCCGTTGAGCCCCCGCCGTCGAGCCTCTGCACGCATGGCCTGAACCCGCTCGGGGCCCAGGTTGTAGGCTGCCAGCACGAAGGCCATGCGCTCACGCTCGTTGATCTTGGCACTGGCAAAAAACTTGCGCCGGATAAGCGCCAGGTAACGGGCACTGGCCAGGACATTGCCATCTACCGTCGCAGTATTGCTCACCCCCACCCGCTGGGCCGCCGAAGGGGTAATCTGCATCAGGCCATGGGCACCGCCAGTACCGCGTGCAGCCGGGTTGAGCGTCGACTCCTTGAAGGCCAATGCAGCCAGGTTGAGCCAGTCGATCTGTTGCGCCTGGCCATGCTTCTGCAACACCGCCCGCACCGATGCCAGACGCTGGCGATCCTTGCTGGCCAACGGGTTGTGTACCCGGTACTGGCGGCGGTAGATGCGCTCGAACGCCGCATCCTGGTTATCTGGCGCGCGGTAACCTTGCAGAAAGTGATCGACTGCGGCCAGCAATTGCGGCGCTTCCCCCCCTACATACCAGCGCATGGCTTGCGGCGCCCCCAGGCGCACCCGGCTGTCCAGGCGCAGGCGCGGCATAACCCGGGCCCAACGCCGGGCAATGGGCTGCTCGACCACGGTCAGGTGGTAGATGCCTGCCTGTACCATCTCCAGCACATCCTCCACGGCCAGCGTCGAATCGACCCACTCCACTTTGATCGGCGGCCGCTTGCGCAGTGCCAGTTGCTGGTTGACCTGCTGGATCAGCGGCCCGGCGGCACTGGCACTGGTCAGGGCCACGGTACGCCCTGACAGCTGTTCGACCTTGCTGAAACTTCGCTCGCCTTTGCGCCCGACCAGCATCAGCGGCACCTGGTCGAGTATCGGTGCACTGCTGCGGACACCGCTCACCGTAGTGGGGTCAAGCAGCTCGCCCGGCGCGGCCAGGTCACCCTCGCCGCGGGCCAGGGCGCCCAGCAACTGTTCCTTGGCCCGCGGGATGAGCTTTAGCTGGATCTGTTGGTCGTCGGCGGTACGAGCATTGAGGAAATGCTCCAGGGCACGCAGGCGATAATACTCGATGCCGACTGGCTCACCCTTCACCTCACCAGAACTGTTGCGGCTCTGGTTGACCAGCACTCGCAGTACTTTGCTGGTGCGAATCTGCGCCAGGTCACGCACCTTGGCAGGCGGTATGTTTTGCTGCGGCCCCGGCGAGCGCGCCTGGGCGGGACCGGCAAAGGCCAACCCCAGCGTCAGCAGAAAAATGAGCCAGCATCGCTGCATGCGAAAACGTGTCCGTGGTCGGTGAGCGGCATCCATGGGTTGCACCGCCAAGTGATAAACGACGGTAAAAGACCACGGCAACAGCATGAAGTTCTTGGTTTTTTCAGAAAAACGCGGTTTTTGCTATGCTGGCCGCCCCGCGGCACGAGATAGCACCATGCAACTGATCGATATCGGCGTCAACCTGACCAACAGCAGTTTCCACGACCAACAGGCCGCAATCGTCGAGCGCGCACTGGAGGCCGGCGTTACGCAAATGCTGCTGACAGGCACCAGCCTGGCGGTCAGCGAACAAGCGCTGGAGCTGTGCCAACAACTGGATGCCAGCGGCGCGCACCTGTTCGCCACGGCCGGCGTGCACCCTCATGATGCCAAGGCCTGGGATACCGACAGCGAGCGCCAGCTGCGACTGTTGCTGAGCGAACCGCGCGTACGCGCGGTAGGCGAATGCGGCCTGGATTTCAACCGCGACTTTTCCCCTCGCCCGCTGCAGGAAAAAGCCCTGGAAGCCCAGCTGACACTGGCTGCGCAGCTGCGCCTGCCGGTGTTCCTGCACGAGCGCGATGCCAGCGAGCGCTTGCTGGCGATTCTCAAGGACTACCGCGACCACCTGACCGGCGCGGTGGTGCACTGCTTCACCGGTGAGCGCGAGGCGCTGTTCGCCTACCTGGACCTGGACCTGCACATCGGCATTACCGGCTGGATCTGCGACGAACGCCGCGGCACTCACCTGCACCCGCTGGTGGGCAACATCCCTGAAGGCCGGCTTATGCTGGAAAGCGACGCGCCCTACCTGCTGCCGCGCAGCTTGCGGCCCAAGCCCAAGAGCGGGCGCAACGAGCCGGCGTTCTTGCCGGAGGTACTGCGCGAGGTGGCCTTGCATCGCGGTGAATCAGCCGAGCACACGGCGGCGCATACCACGGCAACGGCGCGCGATTTTTTCCAGCTCCCCTGAGTCTCGCGTGTTGTTGCGGGGCGGGTGAACACAGTTGATATGCATCAACACATGTCCAGGTGGATGTGGGCACAATGATGGCACCTTGCCAATATTGTTTCCGCTCAACTCAGAGAAGACCTGCCCATGGGTGCCTGGCTTAGCAATGTTTCCCTGAAGTACAAATTCTGGGCCGTCAACGCAGTGGCCTTTGTCACCACCTTGCTGCTGGTGCTGTACGCCGTGCACCTGGAGCAACGCGCACGTGCAGAGGCGGCTCAGGCCCAGGCGGCCGCGCAAGCCCAGTTGCTGGCCGCCTGGCCAGCCGGGCAAGCACTGCCACGCCCGGCCAACGTCATCAGTTGGTCAACCGGGCAAACGCCAACCTACGCCGGGGAGGCGCTCGATGCCCTGCGCAACGCCCAAGGCTGGGTAGCATTGCCGAGCGCCTGGATCCTCGGTGAAAACCCGCCGCGTGGCGCACAGGTATTGCGCAATGGCGACCAGCAGTTGGCTGTGCTGGCCCAGTCGCCCAGCCTGCGCCAGGTCTTCTTCGATCGCTTCAGCAATTACGCGGTGTGTGTGCTGATCCTGATGCTGGCCATGCTCGGCGCCTCGCAACTGCTGATCCGCTTCCTGCTCAGCCAACTCAACACCCTCAAGGACGTGATGCTGCACGTGGAAAAAACCGGCGACCTGTCGGCCCGCGTACCGCTAGCCAGTGGCGACGAGGTCGGCCAGATGGCCGGAGCCTTCAACGCCATGCAGTCCACCTATCACCGCGTGGTCAGCACCGTCGCCCACAGCGCAGCACAGCTGGACTCGGGCGCTGCACGCCTGGCCGCCAGCATGAGCGACGTACGCCATGGCATGCTCGGCCAGCAGAGTGAAACCGACCAGGCCGCCACTGCCATCAACGAAATGTCGGCGACCGTGCACCACATTGCCCAGCACGCCGGTGCCACCCGCGATTTGTCACAAACCGCCGACACCTTGGCCGGCAGCGGCCAAGCGGTAGTCAGCCGAGTGCAGGATTCGATTTCCGGGCTTTCCAGCGGCGTGCAACAAACTGCCGAGATGATTCGACAACTAGCCGAGGACAGCCAGAAGATCAACGGTGTAGTCAGTGTGATCCACAGTATTGCCGAACAGACCAACTTGCTGGCGCTTAACGCTGCCATCGAAGCCGCGCGCGCCGGCGACCTAGGCCGTGGCTTTGCCGTGGTGGCCGATGAAGTGCGCAACCTGGCCAAACGCGTGCAAACCTCCACGGATGAGATCACCACCATGGTTTCGGCCCTGCAGTCGGGCACCCGCGATGCGGTGGAGTTCATGCAGGAGAGCTCGTACAAGGCCGACGACTGTGTGCGTCAGGCACAGGAAGCCGGTGAGGCGCTGGCTGAAATCACCGGTGCCGTGGCGCAGATGCGCGAAAGCAATACCCAGATCGCTGTAGCGGCCGAGCAGCAAAGCCAGGTAGCCGAGGAAATGAACCGCGCGGTGGTCAGCATCCGCGATGTCACCGAGCGGACCGTGCAGCAGACGGTCGGTTCGGCGACCACCAGCAGCGAACTGGCGACCCTGGCCGGCGAACTGAACAAGGCCATTGGCCAGCTCAAGCTATAGTCACCATAGCCAGGTTCGATTGGCCCCCGCTTGGGGGCCGCACTAAGCTTTGGGCATGACCGAGAGGAAATCCCCATGAGCAAACGCCTGCCCAATCTTCCCGCCTGGCAATGGCGCGGCTACCACCACAATCACCGCCACCCGGCCAACCTGGTGTTGCACCTGATCGCTGTGCCGTTGTTCATTCTGGGGACACTGCTGGTGCTGTCCGGTCTGTTTGGTTTCGACCTCGGCCAGATCGCGGTGGGTGTGATTGCCTTGATCGCAGCGTTGGGCCTGCAGCGCCAAGGCCACCGCCTTGAAGCCCAGCAACCCGAACCGTTCGCCAACCGCCAGGATGCCGTGCAGCGCTTACTGACCGAGCAGTTCATCACCTTTCCGCGCTTTGTGGTGAGCGGGGCCTGGTGGAGGGCCTGGCGGGAGCGGCACAAGCACCGGCACTGAGCCAGCTGCCGGAGCGCTGCTTGTGAGCAGCCTTGCAAGGGTCAGGCGAAAACGGTGACGGTCTGCCGGCTCAACGCCAACAACTCGCCCTGCGCCGTCCACAACGCCGCAGCAGCATGCCCATAGCCATCCCGCGCATGCTCGGTCTCCACACAGTACCGGCACCAATCCAGGGTCGACAGCTTCGCCGTTGGCTGGATGAACTCGATGGTCCAGGTCAACGTACTGCCCGCAGCGGGCTGCTTGAGAAACGGCATGAGGCTGGGCGGCCAGGCATCGACCAACGCCAACAGGTGCGCCTCGTTCACCTGTTCTTCCACCACATCCCGCAAGCGCACCCAGCCGCCCATCTTGCGCGACTGATTGCCACTGAACGGCAGCCCACCTACTGCCCAGCGCAGGGCCACGTGCCGCATGAACTCAGGGGTAACGCCTTTGATATAGGGCAACTCCGGGGCCGCCTCATCGAGCGCAGGCATTTCGATGGCCGGCAACGCCGGCACTTCGACCACCGAAGGGCGGCCCGCACCGAAATTGCCCTGCACCAAAGTCACCACCTGGCCATCCTGAACAGCGCGGCCCAGCAACGTGCTAACCGCCTTGCCTTCGCGCAAAACCTCCACCTCGAAGCGGATGGGCACATCCGCCGCCGCGGGTGCCACGAAGCTGATGGCCAATGAGCGTACCGGGCGGTTGTCGCTGATCTTGAGGCGCATGGTTTCATAGACCATGGCCGCCATCAGCCCGCCAAAGGCAGCGCGCCCCTGGGCCCAGCTGGGCGGAATGCTGACGGAATCCGGGTTGGCCCGCACGGCGTCGAGCAGTTGGTTGAAAGTCATTGGCCGGCTCCTGCCTGCAAAGAAAAAGGTCCGCTCATCCTAGCCAGCAAACGCCAGGCAATCAGCCCGCATATCGGTCATTTTCCGTGATAACGCCGCGCCAGCGCCTCTTGCAGGGCATCCAGCGTCACATCCGACTGGCGCTCCGCCTCATGCAGCTCCTGCTCCCAATCGGCCTTGCAGGGGAGCAAGTCGGCATGGTCGCGCGCTTGCAGCAGCCATTGCAGGCGGTCGTGCCAATCGCCCAGGTCGCCCTGTGCCTTTTTCAGCAGACGTTGCAGCTTCTTCCCTGCGTGATCGAGTTGCGGGTAGGCCTCATCGCCATAGCGTGCACGCTTGATCAGCAAACGCAGGCGGTGGCGATCGTGAGCAGGGTCCTGCAACGCTTTGTGCAACTTGCGCCACTGCTTGACCAAGCGCTTGTCGATACGTTTGCTTAGCGACTTGACCAGCCCCTCCCGGCCCGCCGCTCGCAGGAACAATGGAAAGGCGTCGAGAATTGCCAATACCCTGGCCAGCTGTGGGCTGGCAGCGACACTGGCGAAGGTCCTGTCACGCCCCTCCAGACGCCGCTGCCCGGCTGCTGTGTGACCGCGCCCGATCAGCTCGGCCGCCAGCACCTCGCGATCACGCAGCGGTGTGGTAAGGGTCCCCAGCGAACGCGCAGCATCCTCCAGCTGCTCCACGCCAGGCAGCCCACGCAGCGGCCTCAGCAGACTGCGCAGGCGCCGCAAGGTGGTACGCAAGTCGTGCAAGGCCTCGCTGTCGGTATTGGCAGCCAGGCGTTCACGACAGGCCAGCAAGCGCACCTGCAAGGTCAGTATCTGGGCAACGACATGGTCGAGCATGGCAGACATACGATGCTCCCTGTTCAGCGCCCGGCGCGAGATTCACGAATGTAGAACCGCGCCTTTTCGGCTTTGCGGGTACAGCTTTCGTAGCCTTCGAACTGCTGCTGGGTCTTGGCCCCGGTCAGCAATGACAAGGCCTTGGAATAACTTACGGCACCGGCGAAGCCTTCGGCCTTGGCCAGGTCCAGCTCCTTCCAGGCGGCATCCAGCTGGGTCGCGCAGCTGTCACGGTAGGCCGTCTTGCCCGCGCAGCCAGCAAGGGCCAGGGCAATCAGTGGAAGGCAAATCCAGGCTTTCATCAGTAATACCTCTATGGAAAAACGGTGGCTGTTCGACGCTCCGACAGCTGGAAAGTGCCATGCCCAGCCGGCTTTGCCTGGCCAGTTTTATTACAGTAGCTCAGCACGATCTACATTGAAGCACAGGCAGCGATGGGTGCATTGTAGGACCATGATGGCACTGGCCGGGGAATGTTCATGAGTAAACGTGTGGCACTGGTACTGGGATCGGGCGGAGCCCGAGGGTATGCGCACATCGGCGTGATCGAGGAAATCGAGCGCCGCGGCTACGACATAGCCTGCGTCGCGGGGTGTTCCATGGGCGCGGTGATTGGCGGTATCTATGCCGCCGGCAAGCTCGACGACTATCGCAACTGGATCGAAAGCCTCGACTACCTCGATGTGCTGCGCCTGGTCGACGTCAGCTTTCGCCTCGGTGCGATTCGCGGCGACAAGGTGTTCGGGCAGATCCGCAAGATCGTCGGCGAGATGAACATCGAGCAACTGCGCATACCCTACACCGCAGTGGCCGCCGACCTTACCAACCAGCAGGAAATCTGGTTCCAGGAAGGTTGCCTGCATCAGGCCATGCGCGCCTCGGCGGCCATTCCCAGCCTGTTCACGCCGGTGATGCAAGGCAACCGCATGCTGGTCGACGGTGGCATCCTCAACCCGCTGCCAATCGTGCCGGTGGTGTCCAGCCATTGCGACCTGATCATCGCGGTCAACCTCAACGCCACCAACCAGAAGCAGTACCAGTTGCCGGTGATCGAGCGCCCGGCGGCGTTCAAGATGCGCTTTGACGCCTTGTTGAGCTCGCTGGGTTCACGTTTGCCATTCCGACGCAAACCGGCGGAAGAGCTGATCCGCATCGAAAAGGAAATCGTCGCCGAGGGGTTGGCACCGCCAAGCCCGTGGCTTGCCGACAGCGCCGACCCGGAAAGCCAGCAACCGGCAGCGGCCCCGGAGCGCGAGGGCGCGCCGAAGTCGGCCACCGGCTCTTTCATCATCGACAACGTGGGGCCAGCCTCGCTGCTGGATTTGATCAACCAGAGCTTCGAGGTCATGCAGACTTCGTTGGCACAGTACAAGATTGCCGGCTATCCACCGGATGTGCTGATCAACGTACCCAAGCGGGTGTGCCGGTTTTTCGAGTTCTACAAGGCGCCGGAGCTCATCGCCCTGGGGCGAGAGATTGCACGCGATACGCTGGACAGTTATGAAGGGGTGAAGCGGTAGCACCTGGTTAGCGCCACCCCTGAAGGCACTGTGACCTTCGACAATGACCGTGCTCGCGGCTGGCGAAAACGAAACAGGCCGCACGAGGCGGCCTGTTTCTTCATGCAACGAACACCTTAGTAACGGGTGATGTCTGCATTGGCTTCCAGCTGCTTGCGGTAAGCGGCAAAGTCCTGCTGGCCAGCACGTGACGCGAGGTAGCGGCGAATCTGCTGCTTCTCTTCGTCGGTGGCGGCAGCGCCTTCGTTCACGCCCTTGAGCTGCAACACCACCAGGCTACCGTCACGCAGCACGACGCTGCCATACACTGGCTTGTCCTTGGCTTGCGGCTTGCCCAGACGGAACAGTGCCTGCAGTTCGGCCGGGTCAATACCGTCCTCACCACGGGTGACGGCTTCATAGGCTTTCCAGCCTTGGCCTTCGTGCACGCTGCCTGCTGCGATGGAACCGTCACGCAGGCCGCCAATCAGCTTGTCTGCCTTGGCCTTGAGTTCGGCAGTCGCCTTCTCTTTGGCCAGGTGCTCCCTGATGTTCTTGGCCACAGCGTCCAGCGGCAGTTGCTCTGGCTTGCGGTGTTCCTTGACGCGCAGCACCACAGTGGTCTCAGGGTCGAGCTCGATGGCGGTGCTGTTGGCACCCTCATCCAGCACTTCTTCAGAGAACGCAGCCTGCACCACCGCACGGTTGGCGGTAATGCCTTCACCGCCCTCGCGGCCGAAGGCGGCGGAGGTGTGCACCTTGAGGTTCAGGTCCTGGGCCGGCTGGGCCAGGTCGGAAGCCTCGTAGGCAGCATCCTGCAGTTGCTTGCTGGCGTCGACATAACGCTGCTCGACCAGCGGCATCTTCAGATCGCGGGTCAGTTTGTCCTTCAGGCTGGCGAAGCTCGGTACTTCTGGCGCCTGGACGCCCAGCAGCTTGATCAGATGGTAGCCAAACTCGGTGCGCACCGGTGCAGATACCTGCCCATCCTGCAGCTTGTACAGCGCCTCTTCGAAGGCCGGGTCGTATACACCCGGGCCGGCAAAGCCGAGGTCACCACCGGTGTTGGCGGAGCCTGGGTCCTGAGAGAACTCCTTGGCCAAAGCGGCAAAGTCCTCACCCTTGGCCAGACGCTGCTCGATCTCTTCGGCGCGGGCCTTGGCCTGGGCGTCGGTGACCTTGTCGTTGACCTCGATGAGGATGTGCGCGGCATGGCGCTGCTCGGCCAGGTTGGCGATTTCCTTCTCGTACTGGGCCTTGAGCTCTTCGTCAGTCACTTTGACCTGATCGAAGAAAGCCGACTTCTTCAGCTCGATGTAGTCGATCACGACCTGGTCAGGCGACATGAACTCCTTGGCGTGCTGGTCGTAGTGCGCCTTGACCTCTTCGTCGCTGACCTTGACTGCGGCCGGGTCGGCCTTGAACGTCAGGGAGGCGAAGTCGCGGGTCTGCTTCTCCAGGCGAGCGAAGGCATCGACCTGTTGATCGGTGACGAAGCTGCTGCCGGCCAGGCCGGTGCGCAGTTGGCCGATGAGCATTTCCTCGCCGAGCATCTCGCGGAACTGCATGCGACCGTAGCCCATCTGGCGGATCACCTGGTCGAAACGCTCAGCGCTGAACTTGCCGTCCACCTGGAACTCAGGGGTCTGCAGGATCACCTGATCCAGCGCGGCCTCGGAGAATGCGAACTTGGCATCCTCAGCACCTTGCAGCAGCAGCTTGCGGCTGATCAGCCCCTTGAGTGCCTCCTCTCGCAGCAACTTGTCATCCAACAGCGCCGGGTCGAAATCCTTGCCCAACTGTTGCATCAGTTGACGGCGCTGCATGTCGGCCGCCTGGCTCAGTTCGTTCTGGCTGATGGTCTGGCCGTTCACCTTGGCGGCGTCCTGGCTATGAGTGGCGGCCTGGAAAATGGCTTCGAAACCGGTCAATGCCATCAACACGACGATAAGGCCGATGATGGTCTTGGCAATCCAACCTTGTGAATTGTCCCTGATATTTTGCAGCATGCGTCCCCCAGAAACGGCTGTACCACTGCGTCGACAACCGCGGAGCGTGGGTAGAATCCTGATAAAAGAAAGGCGCATCCGAGGATGCGCCTTTTCTTAGCAAACGTGTCAGGCGGGAACGTTTGCGCCCCGCCATCACCGTGCTCGGACCAGGCCAGGCCGGGTCCGGCTGAAAGACGACTTAGTTGACGGCGTCTTTCAGGCCTTTGCCGGCCTTGAAACCTGGAACCTTGGCGGCTTCGATCTTGATTGCCTTGCCGGTTTGCGGGTTGCGGCCAGTACGCTCGGCGCGCTCCTTGACCGAGAAGGTACCAAAGCCAACCAGTACCACATCGTCACCTTGCTTCAGGGCGCCGGTGACGGATTCGATGACTGCGTCCAGCGCACGGCCGGCTACAGCTTTCGGGATGTCTGCAGATGCGGCGATAGCGTCAATCAGTTCCGACTTGTTCACTCTAAGTCCCCTTATTTCTCTATTGAGTTTGTTTCTAAGTATGTAATGAAAAGCTTATGAAACGTGTGCTGGGAGGCATGGCGACAATAACGTGCCGCTTTATAGCAAGGCGCCGAAAATACTGTCAAGGAAAGCCCCCCAGCCAAAAACTACTAATGCGTGCTGATTCTTTCCTTAGCATCGCCGTCGCGCTTCTCGTCTTTCGCGACAATCTCCGGAGCCACATCTGGCAAGGGCTCCGGGGCGTATTGCAGCGCAATTTGCAGGACTTCGTCAATCCATTTGACCGGTTTGATCTGAAGATCCTGTTTGATATTTTCAGGAATCTCCTTGAGATCGCGAACATTTTCCTCGGGAATGATCACCGTCTTGATCCCGCCACGGTGTGCCGCCAGCAGTTTTTCCTTCAGCCCGCCAATGGCCAATACCTGGCCACGCAAGGTGATTTCGCCGGTCATGGCCACATCGGCACGTACCGGGATCTGCGTCAGCGCCGACACCAGTGCGGTGCACATTCCGATACCGGCACTTGGGCCGTCCTTCGGCGTGGCGCCCTCAGGCATGTGAATGTGCACGTCATGCTTCTCGTGGAAGTCGGCGGCAATCCCCAGGCTGCGGGCGCGGCTGCGCACCACGGTCTGCGCGGCGGTAATCGACTCGACCATGACATCGCCCAGCGAGCCGGTCTTGATCAACTGGCCCTTGCCGGGGATGACCACGGCCTCGATGGTCAGCAACTCGCCGCCCACCTGGGTCCAGGCCAGGCCGGTTACCTGGCCGATCTGGTCCTGCTGCTCGGCCAGGCCATAGCGGAACTTGCGCACGCCCAGCAGGTGCTCCAGCTGCTCGCTGGCCACCTTGACCTTGACCTGCTTCTGCCCGGTATGTTCCTTGACCACCTTGCGGCAGACCTTGGCAATTTGCCGCTCCAGACCCCGCACACCGGCTTCACGGGTGTAGTAGCGGATGATGTCGCGAATCGCCGAGACGTCGACTTCCAGCTCTTCTTTCTTCAAGCCGTTGGCCTTGACCTGCTTGGGCACCAGGTACTTGACCGCGATGTTGATCTTTTCGTCCTCGGTGTAGCCAGGCAGACGGATGACTTCCATCCGGTCCAGCAGCGCCGGCGGGATGTTCATCGAGTTCGAGGTGCACAGGAACATCACGTCCGAGAGGTCGTAGTCGACCTCCAGGTAGTGGTCGTTGAAGTTGTGGTTCTGCTCAGGGTCGAGCACTTCCAGCAGTGCCGAGGCTGGGTCGCCGCGCATGTCGCTGCCCATCTTGTCGATTTCGTCCAGCAGGAACAACGGGTTGCGCACACCCACCTTGGTCATCTTCTGGATCAGGCGACCCGGCATGGAGCCAATGTAGGTACGGCGGTGGCCACGGATCTCGGCCTCGTCACGCACGCCACCCAGGGCCATGCGCACGAACTTGCGGTTGGTGGCGGCAGCGATCGACTCGGCCAGCGAGGTCTTGCCGACGCCGGGTGGCCCGACCAGGCACAGCACCGGACCGCGGATCTTCTTGACGCGCTTCTGCACGGCAAGGTACTCGAGGATGCGTTCCTTGACCTCTTCCAGGCCATAGTGGTCGGCATCGAGGATTTCCTCGGCCTTGGCCAGGTCCAGACGCACCTTGCTCTGAGCCTTCCACGGCACCTGCACCAACCAGTCGAGGTACGAGCGCACCACGGTAGCTTCGGCCGACATCGGAGACATTTGCTTGAGCTTGTTCAGCTCCGCCTGAGCCTTGGCCAAGGCATCCTTAGGGAGACCTGCGGCTTCGATGCGCTTTTTCAGCTCTTCGACTTCATTGTGGCCTTCGTCACCATCGCCAAGTTCTTTCTGAATGGCCTTCATCTGCTCATTCAGGTAGTACTCGCGCTGGCTGCGCTCCATCTGCTTCTTGACCCGGCCGCGAATGCGCTTTTCGACCTGCAGGAGGTCGATTTCGGCATCCAGCAGCGCCAGCACGTGCTCGACACGGGTAGTCAAGTCGACGATTTCAAGAATTTCCTGCTTCTGCTCGATCTTCAGGGCCATGTGCGCGGCCATGGTGTCGACCAGGCGCCCTGGCTCGTCGATGCTGTTCAGCGAAGACAGCACTTCGGCTGGCACCTTCTTGCCCAGCTGAACGTACTGTTCGAACTGCGACAGCAGCGTGCGCACGAACACTTCCGACTCGCGCTCGGCAGTATCGGTTTCGTCGATCAGGGAGACTTCGGCACGGATGTGCCCTTCAACTTCGGAGAAGCGCTCGACCGCACCCCGCTGCTCGCCCTCGACCAGCACCTTGACGGTGCCATCAGGCAGCTTCAGCAGTTGCAGCACGGTGGCAACGGTACCGACGCGGTACAGGGCGTCCTCGCCCGGATCGTCGTCGGCTGGATTCTTCTGGGCCAGCAGTAGGATCTGCTTTTCGCCCGTCATCGCCGCCTCGAGGGCTTCGATGGACTTTTCGCGCCCCACGAACAGCGGGATAACCATGTGCGGGTAAACAACGACATCGCGCAATGGCAAAAGAGGCAAGTCGAGGGTGGTCTTCATGATTTCGCCTCTACAGCGGCCTTATGGCCGGAAACCGGTGGAAATGATGCTTGGACCTAATGTGGGGGCACGCTTGGGAAATTACAAGCGCTTGCACAGGAAAAGCAGAAAGGGGCCCGTAGGCCCCCTCTTGCTTGCAACCGAGAACCGGCCATTGCCTGAATCAGGCGTCTGGCGCGGCCTTGGCTTGCGGTTCGCTGTTTTCGTAGATCATCAGCGGCTGCGAGGTGCCCTCAATGACGCTCTCGTCGATAACCACCTTGCTGACATCCTTTTTCGAAGGGATCTCATACATGGTATCGAGCAACACGCCTTCGAGGATCGAACGCAGGCCACGAGCGCCAGTCTTGCGCTCCAGGGCCTTGCGTGCAACGGCCTTGAGCGCATCGCTGCGGAACTCGAGGTCGACGCTTTCCATCTCGAACAGCTTGGCATACTGCTTGGTCAGCGCATTCTTCGGCTCGGTGAGGATCTGCATCAACGCAGCCTCATCCAGCTCGTCAAGGGTAGCCAGTACCGGCAGACGGCCGACGAACTCCGGAATCAGGCCAAACTTGACCAGATCGTCCGGCTCGACCTCACGCAGGGACTCACCAACCTTCTTGCCCTCTTCCTTGCTGCGCACTTCGGCACCAAAACCGATGCCACCTTTGGTGGAACGGTTCTGGATGACCTTTTCCAGGCCCGAGAACGCACCACCACAGATGAACAGGATGTTGCGGGTATCAACCTGCAGGAATTCCTGTTGCGGGTGCTTGCGGCCGCCCTGCGGCGGAACCGAGGCCACGGTGCCCTCGATCAGTTTCAGCAGTGCCTGCTGCACGCCCTCGCCCGAGACATCACGGGTAATGGACGGGTTGTCCGACTTGCGCGAAATCTTGTCGATTTCGTCGATGTAGACAATGCCCATCTGGGCCTTTTCCACGTCGTAGTCGCACTTCTGCAACAGCTTCTGGATGATGTTCTCGACGTCCTCACCCACATAACCGGCTTCGGTCAGGGTGGTGGCGTCAGCAATGGTGAACGGTACGTTCAACAGGCGTGCCAGGGTTTCGGCGAGCAGGGTCTTGCCCGAGCCAGTTGGCCCGATGAGCAGGATGTTGCTCTTGCCCAGTTCGACTTCGTCACCCTTCTTGTCACGCTGGTTCAGGCGCTTGTAGTGGTTGTACACCGCTACGGCCAGCACCTTCTTCGCGCGCTCCTGACCAATCACGTACTGGTCCAGGATGCCGCTGATTTCTTTCGGCGAAGGCAATTTGTGCGCGCTGCTCTCGGCCTGGGCTTCCTGCACCTCCTCACGGATGATGTCGTTGCACAGGTCGACGCACTCGTCGCAGATAAATACCGAGGGCCCGGCAATCAGTTTGCGCACTTCGTGCTGGCTTTTGCCGCAGAAGGAGCAATAAAGCAATTTGCCGCTGTCCTCGCCGTTACGGGTGTCAGTCATTCGATCGATCCAATCCGGTAGGCTTGCAACACAAGATGAAGGCAATTGCGGGCTTTTTCAAGTCCGCAGGTAGGCGCTTTCGACGCCCACCTGCTCTGACCCCCCGGTTCAGGAGGCCAGTTGCCGCTTGTCGTAGACCGAGTCGATCAGGCCGTACTCGGCTGCGCGCGAGGCGCTCATGAAGTTGTCACGCTCGGTGTCACGCTTGATGGTCTCGAGGTCCTGGCCGGTGTGATAGGCCAGCAGCTCGTTCAGACGGGCCTTGATATTGAGAATTTCCTGGGCGTGGATCTCGATATCGGTGGCCTGACCCTGGAAGCCGCCCAGCGGCTGGTGGATCATCACGCGCGAGTTAGGCAGGCAATGACGCTTGCCCTTGGCACCTGCCGCCAGCAGGAAGGCGCCCATGCTGCAGGCCTGGCCGATGCAGATGGTCGAAACGTCCGGCTTGATGAACTGCATGGTGTCGTAGATCGACATGCCGGCGGTGACGGAACCGCCCGGCGAGTTGATGTACAGATGGATATCCTTGTCCGGGTTTTCCGCCTCAAGGAACAGCAGTTGCGCAACGACGAGGTTGGCCATGTAGTCCTCTACCGGGCCAACCAGGAAGATCACACGCTCCTTCAACAGGCGCGAGTAGATGTCGTAAGCGCGTTCGCCACGGGCGGACTGCTCGATAACCATCGGGACCAGGCCGCCTGCGGCCTGGATGTCAGAGCTCTGCTGAATATAAGAATTGCGGGACATGTCCTGCGCTCACTCCCAAATAGTCATGGCTTGAATACGCACAAGCCAGCTCGAAGGCTGGCTTGTGGAGGTTTCCTACGAGAGAAGACCGTTACTCAGCAGCGGCAGGCGCCTCGGCTGGTTTAACGGCTTCTTCGTACGAGACCGACTTGTCGGTCACAGTCGCTTTCTGCAGAACAGTATCTACAACTTGTTCTTCCAGCACAACCGAACGCACTTCGTTCAGTTGCTGGTCGTTCTTGTAGTACCAAGCGATGACCTGCTCAGGCTCCTGGTAAGCCGAAGCCATTTCTTCGATCATCTCGCGAACCTTGGCGTCGTCCGGCTTCAGCTCGAACTGCTTGACCACTTCGGCCACGATCAGGCCCAGCACGACGCGGCGCTTGGCTTGCTCTTCGAACAGCTCGACTGGCAGTTGCTCAGGCTTGATGTTGCCACCAAACTGCTGAACAGCCTGCACGCGCAGACGGTTGACTTCGTTTTCCAGCAGGGCTTTTGGCACTTCGATTGGGTTGGCGGCCAGCAGACCGTCCATGACCTGGTTCTTGACCTTGGTCTTGATCGCCTGACGCAGCTCACGCTCCATGTTCTTGCGAACTTCGGCGCGGAAGCCTTCCAGCGTCGATTCCTTGATGCCGAACTGGGCGAAGAACTCTTCGTTCAGTTCTGGCAGTACAGGTGCCGAAACGCTGTTGACGGTGATGGTGAACTCAGCGGCTTTGCCAGCCAGGTCCAGGTTCTGGTAGTCCTCTGGGAAGGTCACGTTGACCACGCGCTCTTCGCCAGCCTTGGCGCCTACCAGACCTTCTTCGAAGCCTGGGATCATGCGGCCGGAACCCAGCACCAGCAGGGTGCCCTTGGCCGAACCACCGGCAAACGCTTCACCGTCGACCTTGCCGACGAAGTCGATGTTGACCTGGTCGTCGTTCTGCGCAGCGCGCTCGACGGCCTCGAAGCGGGTGTTCTGCTTGCGCAGCACTTCCAGCATGTTGTCCAGGTCACTGTCAGCCACTTCGGCGCTCAGGCGCTCGACCTTGATCGACTCGAGGCCCGCAACAGTGAACTCAGGGAACACTTCGAAGATGGCGACGAATTCCAGATCCTTGCCCTTTTCGAAGGACTTGGGCTCTACAGCCGGGGCGCCAGCCGGGTTCAGCTTCTGCTCGACGATGGCTTCGTAGAAGGAGGCCTGGACCAGGTCACCGAAAGCCTCTTGACGGGCGTCCGCCTCGAAACGCTGACGGATCACGGTCATCGGTACTTTACCAGGACGGAAGCCCGCAATCTTGGCGCGCTTGGCAGTCTGCTGCAGACGCTTGTTGACTTCGTTCTCGACGCGCTCGGCCGGAACGGCGATGGTCATGCGGCGCTCGAGAGCGGAAGTGTTTTCAACAGAAACTTGCATGGATATTCCTCGTTGCACAGACGTTAGCCGGCGTTAGCCCGACTCCAGAATCAAGGGCAAACATTCTAGTGAGTCACGCAGCAGAAGTCACCCCACACGGGACGACTGAAAACAACGCCGGTCGATTAACTTTCAAGGCCCGCACGGCACAGCGCCAGGCCTGCTTCCAACAGGGGCTGCGCGGCGCCGGGGGCGGCCTGCAGCCGAAATACTTTGTCAAACAACTACCCGCAACGCATTCGCTTCCTTTATTCAGGATCAATGTCGTTGAACTGGCAGTACTCCTCCCATTCCAGCCCCAGCGCCTCGGCCACTTCACGGTGCGTTTCCAGGCGCATGGCCTGCAGCTGCTCCGGGGATTCGGCAATCAATTGCAGCGCCAGCTCCCAAGGCTCAATACCCTGTTCCTCGGCGGCATCCTCGAACGCCCACTCGATTTGCTGGGCCTGCTCACGCGCATCCAGCTCGCGGATCTCCTCGAGCAACTGCGGATTGGCTTCGGCAAAGCGCTGCAGCGCCAGGGCCTGACGGGCTTCTTTTGCAATCATCGTGGTGTCCTTTGCCGGCCAAACGGGCCGGTGTTTCAACCGGCTGAAATCTAACAGCTTTTATTGGGGTGCCACCAGTGGATTACAAGGGGCAGGAGGTGTTTTGGCTGGGGCGCGGCTCATCACCGCTACGCAGACCCAAAACAAAAAGGCGCCCGATCTCACGATCAAGGCGCCTTTCAGGAATATGGGGTGGACGATGGGAATCGAACCCACGACAACTGGAATCACAATCCAGCGCTCTACCAACTGAGCTACGCCCACCATATTGCGGTCTTGCGGTACAACCTTACAGAAGCATGGTGCGGACGAAGAGACTCGAACTCTTACAGCTTGCGCCGCTGGAACCTAAATCCAGTGTGTCTACCAATTTCACCACGTCCGCGTAACGCTTAAAACAAAGGCGCCAGATGCTATCGAGGCGCCCTTGAAAAATATGGGGTGGACGATGGGAATCGAACCCATGACAACTGGAATCACAATCCAGCGCTCTACCAACTGAGCTACGCCCACCATATTGCATTACAGCCTACTTGCTTGCCAAAGCTGCCTAATGGCGCACCCGGCAGGACTCGAACCTGCGACCATCCGCTTAGAAGGCGGATGCTCTATCCAGCTGAGCTACGGGCGCTTAAGCTTGAAGCCTAACCGAACGAGACGCTAACAAGAAACTGTTAAACCACTCATTCTGCCCGACTTAGCCAACCAGTGCTAGGCTGTGCCCGACAAGTGCGGCGAATCTTATAGTCGACCCCGAAAGTCGTCAACACCTTTTTCGAAAAAATTTAAATTATTTAAGGGGTTAGAGGATTTGCCCGACCACCCGCCTTTGCCCTTGGCCCATGTCGTGCGAGAATGCACGTTCTTTATTGTTCCTTCTCGATGGTTAATCACGCGTCTATGACTGCACACCTAATCGATGGCAAGGCTATCGCCGCCAGCCTGCGCCAGCAGATCGCTCAACGTGTCGTGGAGCGTCGCCAGCAAGGCCTGCGTACGCCGGGCCTGGCAGTGATCCTGGTCGGCACCGACCCCGCCTCCCAAGTCTATGTCTCGCACAAGCGCAAGGACTGCGAAGAGGTCGGCTTCATTTCGCAGGCTTTCGACCTGCCCAGCGAGACCACGCAACAAGCCCTGACCGAGCTGATCGACCGTCTCAATGACGACCCGGCCGTCGACGGCATCCTGTTGCAACTGCCGCTGCCGGCACACCTGGACGCCTCGTTGCTGCTCGAGCGCATTCGCCCGGACAAGGATGTGGACGGCTTCCACCCGTACAACATCGGCCGCCTGGCCCAGCGTATTCCACTGCTGCGCCCGTGCACACCGAAAGGCATCATGACCCTGCTGGAAAGCACCGGCCAGGACCTGTACGGCATGAACGCGGTGATCGTCGGCGCGTCCAACATCGTTGGCCGCCCGATGGCCATGGAACTGCTGCTGGCCGGCTGCACCGTGACCGTCTGCCACCGCTTCACCAAGGACCTGGCCGGCCACGTCGGGCGTGCCGACCTGGTGGTCGTGGCTGCCGGCAAGCCGGGCCTGGTCAAGGGTGAGTGGGTCAAGGAAGGCGCCATCGTCATCGACGTGGGCATCAACCGCCAGGAAGACGGCAAGCTGGTCGGCGACGTGGTCTACGAGACTGCCCTGCCCCGCGCCGGCTGGATCACACCGGTGCCGGGCGGCGTCGGGCCGATGACCCGGGCGTGCCTGCTGGAGAACACGCTGTATGCGGCAGAAGAGCTGCACAAGTAATACTGCGTGATGCGAAAACGGCACCTTTGCAGGTGCCGTTTTTTTTGCCCGTGACTAGTGGCCACTTCGCGAGCGAGCGGTTGCACGGCCCCCGCGGTCGGTGAAACCACCCCGGCGTTCAGCCGATCACTTCCTGGCCGCCTCCCAGGACTTCAGCAGTTCGTTGTAGCTGACTGTCTCGCCCATGGGCTTTTCGTTGGCCAGCTTGGCTTTCGGCGCACCCGGCTGGTCGAACCAGTACTGGGCGTCCTTCTCCGGATTCAACTTGGGTGCACACGTCGCCTGGGCATTGGAGCGTTGCAGGCGCTCCATCATGCGGTCCTGGTCGCGGGCCAGCCCATCCAGGGCTTCCTGCGGGGTCTTTTCGCCACTGGCGACTTCGGCGATATGGCTCCACCACAGCTGCGCCAGCCGCGGGTAGTCCGGCACGTTGGTGCCGGTCGGCGTCCACTGCACCCGTGCAGGGCTGCGATAGAACTCCACCAGCCCACCGAGCTTGGGCGCCAACTCGGTCATGGCCTGGGAGTTGATGTCCGACTCACGAATCGGCGTCAGGCCGACGATGGTCTTTTTCAGCGATACGGTCTTTGAGGTGACGAACTGGGCGTACAGCCACGCCGCCAAGCGTTGCTTCTCGGGGGTGGACTTGAAGAAGGTCCACGAGCCAGTGTCCTGGTAGCCGAGTTTCATCCCCTCTTCCCAGTAAGGCCCCTTCGGTGAAGGCGCCATGCGCCACTTCGGCGTGCCGTCGGCATTCACGACCGGCAAGCCGGGCTTTGTCATGTCGGCGGTGAATGCGGTGTACCAGAATATCTGCTGGGCAATGTTGCCTTGCGCCGGCACAGGGCCGGCTTCGGAGAATGTCATGCCCTGCGCTTCCTTGGGCGCGTAAGCACGCATCCAGTCCACGTACTTCTGCGTGGCATAGACGGCGGCCGGCCCATTGGTATCGCCGCCGCGGGTCACGCTGGAACCCACCGGATGGCAGTCCTCCACGCGAATGCCCCATTCATCGACCGGCAAACCATTGGGCAGGCCCTTGTCGCCGCCGCCGGCCATCGAGAACCAGGCATCGGTGAAGCGCCAGCCCAGTGACGGGTCTTTCTTTCCGTAGTCCATGTGCCCGTAGACGCGCTTGCCGTCGATCTCCTTGACGTCTTCGGTGAAGAACTTGGCAATGTCCTCGTACGCCGACCAGTTCACTGGCACCCCCAGTTCATAGCCGTACTTCTCTTTGAACCTGGCCTTCAACTCCGGCCGCTCGAACCAGTCGGCGCGGAACCAGTACAGGTTGGCGAACTGCTGGTCGGGCAGTTGGTAGACCTTGCCATCAGGCGCGGTGGTGAAGGAAATACCGATGAAGTCCTTCAGGTCGAGGGTCGGCGAAGTATAGGCTTTGCCCTCGTTGGCCATCAGGTCGGTGATCGATTCCACTTTGCCGTAGCGAAAGTGCGTACCGATCAGGTCGGAGTCGTTGACCCAGCCGTCATAGATGTTCTTGTCCGACTGCATCTGCGTCTGCAGTTTTTCCACCACGTCGCCTTCCTGCAGCAGGTCGTGGGTCAGCTGGATGCCGGTGATCTCACTGAAAGCCTTGGCCAGCACCTTGGATTCGTATTCATGGGTGGTGATGGTTTCCGACACAACATTGATCTTCATCCCGCGAAACGGCTCGGCTGCCTTGATGAACCACTGCAATTCGGCCAACTGCTGTTCGGGGGTAAGGGTCGAAGGCTTGAACTCGCTGCCGATCCATTTCTTTGCCGCCTCTTCGTACTGGTCGGCCCAGGCTGTGCCTTGCACGCTGGCCAGTACCAGCAACGCGGCCAGGGTCAAATGTCGCCTGTTGTGTTTGTTGTCGAACATTGTGATCTCCCGTTTCAGTTATCCCACAGGGCCGCTCGCTCAGCCCCAGCGCAACACCACCGCCAGCCACGCCAGCGACAGCAGCGAGGCCACCCACAATGGCCAGTCGCTGACACCGACCACCAGCAGGTGCAGGTAGGCGCTGGCCAGCAGGCCGATAAACAAACGGTCACCACGGCTGGTGACCAGCGGCAAAAAGCCCCGTCGCTCTACGCAGGGGCGACGCAGTTCAAGCAGGGTCATGCCCAGCAGCAACAGGCCCACAGCGGCGAAGAACAGCGCTGTCGGCAGGGTCCAGGCCATCCACTCCATGCGCTGCCCTCCTCACACCCGGCCCAGGGCGAAGCCCTTGGCCACATGATTGCGCACGAACCAGATCACCAGCATGCCCGGCAAGATGGTCAGCACCCCCGCCGCCGCCAGCACACCCCAGTCGATGCCCGATGCCGACACCGTGCGGGTCATCACCGCGGCAATCGGCTTGGCATTCACCGAGGTCAGGGTGCGCGCCAGCAGCAGTTCGACCCAGGAGAACATGAAACAGAAAAACGCCGTGACGCCGATGCCGGAGCCAATCAGCGGTATGAAGATCTTCACGAAGAAGCGCGGAAAACTGTAGCCGTCGATGTAGGCGGTTTCGTCGATTTCCCTTGGCACGCCCGACATGAAACCCTCCAGGATCCACACCGCCAGCGGTACGTTGAACAGGCAATGGGCCAGCGCCACGGCAATGTGGGTATCGAACAGCCCGATCGACGAGTACAACTGGAAGAACGGCAGCAGGAACACCGCCGGTGGCGCCATGCGGTTGGTCAGCAGCCAGAAGAACAGGTGGCGGTCGCCGAGAAAGCGGTAGCGCGAGAACGCATAGGCCGCGGGCAACGCCACGAGCAGTGAAATCAGCGTGTTCAGGCACACATAGTACAGCGAGTTGATGTAGCCGCTGTACCAGCTGGCGTCGGTGAAGATCACTCGGTAGTTGTCGAGCGTGAACGCCTGCGGCCACAGGGTCAGGCCGCCAAGGATCTCGGCGTTGCTCTTGAACGACATGTTCAGCAACCAGTAGATCGGCACCAGCAGGAAGAAGAAGTACAGCAGCAGGGCCATTGATTTGCGTGTGCTCATGGCCTAGTCCTTGTCGGCATGGGTCATGGCTGTGTAGAACAGCCACGACACCAGCAGGATGATCAGGAAGTACACCAGTGAAAACGCTGCCGCCGGCCCCAGGTCGAACTGCCCTACAGCCATACGCGTGAGGGTCTGGCTGAGGAACGTGGTCGCATTGCCTGGCCCGCCGCCGGTCAGCACGAACGGTTCGGTGTAGATCATGAAACTGTCCATGAAGCGCAGCATCAACGCGATCACCAGCACGTTCTTGAGCTTGGGCAGCTGGATATGGCGAAACACCGCCCAGCCCGAGGCCCGATCGATGCGCGCGGCCTGGTAGTACACGTCGGGGATCGCACGCAGCCCCGAATAGCACAGCAAAGCCACCAACGAAGTCCAGTGCCACACATCCATCACCAGCACGGTGAGCCAGGCGTCGAACGGGTCACCGGCGTAGTTGTAGCTGACCCCGAGCTTGGCCAGGGAAGCGCCGAGCAGGCCGATATCGGCACGGCCGAAAATCTGCCAGATAGTGCCGACCACGTTCCACGGGATCAGCAACGGGATAGCCATGACGATCAGGCACACCGAGGCCATGCGGCCTTTGGTTGGCATGGCCAGAGCGATGCCTATACCCAATGGAATTTCGATCAGCAGGACGCAGGCCGAGTAAATGAACTGGCGCAGCAATGCGTCGTGCAGCGCCGGGTCGCGCAGCACCTGGCGGTACCAGTCGGCACCGACGAAGTAGCGGCTGGACTGGTCGAAGATGTCCTGCACCGAGTAGTTGACCACCGTCATCATCGGCACCACCGCGCTGAACGCGACCAGCAGGAACACCGGCAGCACCAGCCACCAGGCCTTGTTGTTCGACACCTTGTTGTTCATGGCCCGGTCTCCAGCAGCACATCGTCGACATACAGCATCAGCCACTGCGCCGGCAGGCTGACCCAGGTCTGGTCCACAGGCAACGGGCGGTCCTCGCCCAGCCGCGCCTTGAGCGCGACACCGCCCAGTTCGAGGGTGACGATGCGATAGGTACCCAGGTCTTCGACGTCCAGCACCCGCGCCGGGTAGGCCCCCTCGAACGGGCTGTCCCATAGCTGCACGAACTCCGGGCGAATGCCCACCTGCAGCCGCCCGCCCGCCAGTGAGGCCAGGCGCTCGCACAGGCCATCGGGCAGCACCAGCTGGACATCGCCGAACACCACTGCGCCCGCCTCGGCACGCACGTCGATCAAGTTCATGCCCGGGCTACCGATGAAATAACCAACGAACGTATGCCGCGGTCGCTCGAACAGCTCGCGCGGTGTGCCGAACTGGACGATGCGTCCGCCGTGCATCACCGCGATCTTGTCGGCGAAGGTCGAGGCCTCCAACTGGTCGTGGGTGACGTAGATCATGGTGATGTTGAACTGCTCATGGATCTGCTTCAGCTTGCGCCGCAGCTTCCACTTCAGATGCGGGTCGATCACCGTCAGCGGCTCGTCGAACAGGATCGCCGACACGTCATCGCGCACCAGGCCACGCCCCATGGAGACTTTCTGCTTTTCATCGGCGGTGAGGTTGCGTGCCTTCTTGCGCAACACGGCAGTCAGTTCGAGCACTTCGGCAATTTCTTCCACCCGGGCACGCACCCGGGCTTCATCGAGCCCCTGGTTGCGCAAGGGGAAGGCCAGGTTGTCGAACACCGTCATGGTGTCGTACACCACCGGGAACTGAAACACCTGGGCGATATTGCGCGCCTGCGGGGACAGCTGGTTGACCGGCTTGCCGTCGAACAGCACCTCGCCATGAGACGGCGTCAGCAGCCCGGAAATGATATTGAGCAAGGTCGACTTGCCGCAGCCCGACGGCCCGAGCAACGCATAGGCACCGCCCTGTTCCCACACATGTTCGAGTGCGTGCAGGGCATAGTCTGCCTCGCTGGCGGGCTGGCGGCTGTAACTGTGCGCCAGCTGGCGCAGGCGGATTTCGGCCATCACCCTCTCCTCGCCTGGCGCAGCCCCGGGGCCTGCACCAACAGCCCGGCGCTGTCGAAAACGAACAGCTTGTGCGTGGGGATGAACACGCGTATCGGCGTGTCCACCTGGTACTCGTGAACCCCGGGAAGGTGCAGCACCATGCGCCAGTATTCGTTGCGCACATGCAGAAATGTTTCTGACCCACTGATCTCGGCCAACTCCACCAGTACCGCCAGCTCCAGGTCATCGTCGTGGGCAGGCACCAGCGCGATATGGCTGGGGCGCACGCCGAAGCGGTAGTCACCCTCGGCCAGCGGCTCCAGGTCGGCATTGCGGGCAAAGTGCACGGTCTGGGCCAGGCTTACCTCGTTACCCGTGATACGGCCAGACACCAGGTTGATCGGCGGCTCGGAAAACAGCTCGGCAGCCAGCACGCTGCTGGGTCGCTGATAGACCTCGGCGGTGGGCCCGCTCTGCACGATACGGCCTTCGTGCACAAGGGTGGTGGTGCCGCCCAGCGCCAGCGCCTCGTTGGGCTCGGTGGTGGCGTACACAGCAATGCAATGGCGCGCCGCGAACAGCTCGCGCAGCTCCTGGCGCAGGCCTTCGCGCAACTTGTAGTCGAGGTTGACCAATGGCTCGTCGAAGAGGATCAACGAGGCATCCTTGACCAGTGCCCTGGCCATCGCCGTGCGTTGCTGCTGGCCACCGGAGAGCTCCAGTGGCAGGCGTTGCAGGTAGGTTTCGATGCGCAGCATCTCGGCAGTTTCCTGCACCCGCCGCCGGATCTGGTCCTCGGCCATGCGCGCCTGGCGCAGCGGCGAGGCGATGTTTTCGTACACGCTCAAGGTCGGGTAATTGATGAATTGCTGATACACCATCGACACATTGCGCTGGCGCACCGGCACACCGGTGACGTCCTGGCCATCCATCAGCACCCGCCCTCGGTCCGGACGGTCCAGCCCGGCCATCAGGCGCATCAGGCTGGTCTTGCCGGCCAGGGTGCGCCCCAGCAGCACATTGAACGAGCCGGGCTCGAAACGCAGTGACGCATCGACGATCCACGGCTGGTTGTCGACGCTACGGCTGACCTGCTCCAGCACCAGGGACATGGCGTGGCCTTTTTGTGATTGTTGTCTGCCGGGTACAGCCAGTTCCGTGCCAGTCCTTGCCCGATGCTCTGGTTCGGGGCCTGGGTGGCAGCGCTGGCAAATCGCGGGCTCGCACGTGAACACAATCACTGCACAACTGGACACTGGCCAGTTTGACAATGAACAGCCGTGAACAACACTGAACGGCGGTCGACCCATGACAACAATCACACAGGACAGGCCCATGGCCGCATCCGCTTCGACCCACACCCAACTGATCCAGGCGTCCTGGGACCGCTGCCGCGCCCACGGCCTGCAGCCGCAGCATGCGCCAGACTTTGACTGCCTGTCCCGCGCCGAGCTCAGTGCCCTGCTGGAGCGGCGCCAAAACCTGCTGCGCCTGACCCGCGAGGAAGTGCTACCGCACTATGCGCACCTCTTGGGTAACGCCAGCTACCTGGTAATGCTGGCCGATGCCAGCGGCTGCCTGCTCGACAGCTGGGGCTCGCGGCGTTTCATCGAACCGCGCCAGCACCATGGTTTCAGCGCCGGCGCCCATTGGCACGAACGTGGCGTCGGCACCAATGCCCTGGGCACCACACTGATTTGCGCCGAAGCGGTTCACGTCGGCCAGGACGAACACTTCCTGCGCCAGAACCGCTACATGTCCAGCGCCGCCGCCCCCCTGTTCGACGCCGCACGGCAGCTGGTCGGGGCGCTCGACGTAGCCAGCGACGGCTACCTGCCGGCCAGCCAGACGCTTGGGCTGGTGCGCATGATGGGCCAGAGCCTGGAAAACCGCCTGATCCTCGCCGAACATGCTGACCAGCATGCACAACTGATCTTCAACAGCGCCTCCGACAACCTCGACAGCCCTTGGGCCGGCTTGCTGGTGTTCGATGAACGCGGGCAGGTTTTGGCCGCCAACCACCGGGCCGATAGCCTGCTTGGCGTAAACCCGCTGCAGCAAAACATCGAGCAACTGTTCCAGTTACCCCTGCAACAGCTGCTCAGCCATCCCCGACAACAGCCCTTCGCTCTGCAGGCCACCGGGCGCAACCGCTTTCACTGCCAGTGGCACCCCCCACGCGAAACCACTCGCCGCCCCGAAGCCGGCAGTGCCGAGCCGCGCCTGGAAAAAGCCTTGATACAAGCCGGCCTGCTATTGGAAAAGGACATCCCGGTGTTGGTCGAGGGCGAAACAGGCGTAGGCAAAGAAGTGTTCGTCGACGCCCTGCACCGGGCCAGCAGCCGCGCCAGGCAGCCGCTGGTCGCCGTAAACTGTGCGGCGATCCCGGCCGAACTGGTGGAGTCGGAACTGTTCGGCTATGACAAAGGCGCGTTCACCGGCGCCCACCACAAGGGCAACCCGGGACTGATCCGCAAGGCCGACCACGGCATCCTGTTTCTGGATGAGATTGGCGACATGCCACTGCCCACCCAGGCCCGCCTGCTGCGCGTACTGCAGTCGCGCAGCATCCAGCCGCTGGGCAGTGGCGAACCGGTGCCGGTGGATATCCGCGTGGTGTCGGCGAGCAATCGCAACCTGGCCGACGAAGTGCGCGCCGGGCGCTTTCGCCAGGACCTGTACTACCGCATCGCCGGCCTGACGCTGGTGCTGCCTCCCCTGCGCGAACGCGCTGACCGGCGCCAGCTGATTGAGCAGGTGCATGCCCGCTACCGCGAGCCCGGGCAACCTGCGCGGCTGCCGCCGGCCATTATCGACCTGTTCGATCAACACCCCTGGCCGGGCAACCTGCGCGAACTGGTGAGCGTGCTACAGGTCGCGTTGGCCCTGGCGGCCAACGGGCCGGTCGGCGTCGAGCACCTTCCAGCGGGCTTTCTGGCCGAGTCGAAAACACCGGTGCCGATAGCGACTGAAGAGACGGACCTGCAGAGCCTGGTCGAGCAAGCCAATGGCAACCTGTCGGCGGTGGCCCGCCGACTTGGTATCAGCCGCACCACACTGTACAAGCGGTTGCGTGGGCGATGAATCGATTGGCCCTGAAGCGCCGCACAGCAGGTTTTCGAAGCCACCCCTGATCGACAAGCAGGTGGCGCCCCCCGTGCAGGTCAAGACCACGGCCCGCTGATGACCTTCAAGGGTCACGCCACTGCACTGGCTGCTGGTAGGCCTGTGCCCAGGCTTGCACGTCACTGGCGGGCATCGGCCGGGCGATGCAGTAACCCTGCGCCAGCTCGCAGCCCAGGCCCATCAGTACCCGACCGTGCTCGACACTCTCCAGCCCCTCGGCAATCACCTCGCGGCCAAACGCTCGCGCCAGGCCGATCACTGCCTCCGTCAGCGCCAGGTCGTCCTGGTCATGAAGGATGTCACGCACGAACGACTGGTCGATCTTGATCGTCTGGGTCGGCAAGCGTTTCAGGTAACTCAAGGACGAATAACCGGTGCCGAAATCGTCCAGCGAGAAACGCACACCCAGCGCACGGCAGGCATCCAGGCAGCGGCTGACATGCTGCAGGTTGTCGATGGCCACCGACTCGACGATTTCCAGGTCCAGCAGCGCCGGGTCCACCGCCGGGTACGCTGCCAGCAGCTGCTGCAGGCGCTCGGCAAAGTCACTGCGCTGCAAATGCCGCGCGGCAATATTCACGCTCAGCGACCAGGGCTGCCCTTGGCGCTGCCAGGCCTGCAACTGGCTCAACGCCTGCCCGATCACCCACTCGCCGATTTCGACGATCAGGTCGGTCTGCTCTACCCAGGGCAGGAAATCGCCTGGCGGCACCACACCACGGCCTGGCCGCTGCCAGCGCAATAAGCCCTCGAAGCCCAGTACCTTGCCAGTGCGCAGGTTGACCTTGGGCTGGTAGTAAAGGCACAGCTCACCGTTGCGCAGCGCCCGGCGCACGCGCGCCACGGTCTGGTGGGTGGCCTTGAGTTCCTGTTCCTGCGACACGTCGAACAGGTGGTAACGGTTGCGCCCGCGCTGCTTGGCCACATACATGGCCTGGTCGGCGTGGCGCACCAGGGTGTCGGCATCTTCGTCATCCTGCGGGTACAGGGTCACGCCGATACTGGCGCTGAGCGACAGCGTATGCTCACGCACTACACAGGGCGCTGCCAAGGCACGCAATACCCGCTGCAGGGCTGCATGCAGCTGGTGCTCATCGTCGACGTCGCGCAGGATCAGCACGAATTCGTCGCCCGACAGCCGGGCCACGGCATCACCACCGCGCAGGATGCTCTTCAAGCGCTGCGCCACTTCCACCAGCAGCAGGTCACCCACGGCATGCCCGTAGCCGTCGTTGACCGCCTTGAAACCATCCAGGTCGAGCATGCACACCGCCAGCGAGATGCCTTCGCAGCGCGAGTAGGCCAGGGCCTGGTTCAGCAGGTCGGACAGGTAGGCGCGGTTAGGCAGGCCGGTGAGCACATCGTGGCCCACCCGCCACTGCAAGGTATGCAGCAGCTGGCGCTTCTCCGTGACGTCAAAGCGGATCGACACATACTTGCGCACCTGGCCTGTCAGCGGATCGACCAGTGGCACCATGGTGCTGTCGACCCAGTACAACGAACCGTCCTTGGACCGGTTGCAGATTTCGCCCTTCCACACCCGCCCGGCGACCAAAGCCCGCCACATGCCGACAAAAAACGTCGGTTCATGCAGCCCGGAATTGAGGATGCGGTGGTTGGCCCCCAGCAGTTCCTCACGGCTGTAGCCCGAGATGCTGCAGAACTGCTGATTGACGTAGGTGATGTTCCCACGCAGGTCGGTTTCCGAAAAGATCGCGGCCGCGTCCACGGCCGCGCGATAGTTATCATCCATAAAGCATCCTGCCTTAGCGGTTGAAGCGCTCCACCAGGGCGCGCAATCCGGCGCACACGTGTTCCAGTTCGGTACCGCGCGAGGCGGCGGCGTTGGCGCTATGGGCGCTGTGCTGGGCAATACCGGCTACGCCGTTGATCTGCCGCGAAACGTCTTCTGCCACCGCCGACTGCTGCTGCGAGGCGGTGGCCATCTGCTGGCTCATATCGCTGATGCGCTGTACCGCGTCACGAATGCCATGCAGCGCCTGCCGAGCTTCCTGCACCTGGGCAACGCCCTGCTCGGCACCGTCGATGCCTCGGCTGGCGATCGCCACGGCTTCCTCGGCGCCACTGCGCAGGGCATCGATGATGGCCTGGATGTGCAGGGTGGACTGGCGGGTCTTGTCGGCCAGTGCCCGCACCTCGTCGGCGACCACGGCAAAGCCCCGGCCCTGCTCGCCCGCACGGGCAGCCTCGATGGCGGCGTTGAGGGCCAGCAGGTTGGTTTGCTCGGCAATGCCGCGGATCATCCCGGCGGCCTCGGCGATGGCGCCGGTCTGACCCGCCAGGTGGCTGACCGCCTGGTTGATCTGCGTCACGGTGCTGGCCAGGTTACGAATGGCCGCACCGCTGGCATCGGCCACCTGGCTACCTTGCTCGGCCAGCAAGTGCGCCGTGTGTGCCTCGGCGGCGGTCAACTGCACGTGGTTGGCCACTTCGCCAATGGAGGCGGCCATCTGGTTCATTGCAGTGGCGCTCAGATCGGTTTCGGCACGCTGCTCCAGCAATGCCGCCTCGGTGCTGCGCGACAACTGCCCGGCATCGCGAGCGGCCACGGCCATTTGCCCGGCCAGGTCGCTTAGCCGCGTCAAGGCGGTTTTCAGGCGTGCCTCTTCGCTGATCAGCATCAGTTGCAACTGCCCGGCAGCACCCGACAGGTCGCTGTAGGTCAAGGCTGCAATCGGGTCGGCGAAGGCACCTTCGGCACCCTGCACAATCTGCTGCAGCTGCCGCCCGAGGGCATTGCGCACCCACAGGCCGCAGGCCACGAACAGCCCCAGGGTCAGCCCCTGCCCCACCAGGCCAGGCCACAGATGGTTGGCCCCCACCGCCAGCAGCCCACCGGCCAGTGGCAAGGCCAAGGCCTGCGCCAGCAAGCTCAGCCGGCGCGGCGCCGACAATGCCGCCTGGCCGTTGCGCAGCCGCGCATACAGGGCTTCGGCACGGGCTACTTGCTCGCGCGTAGGGCATACGCGCACCGACTCGTAACCCACTACCCGCCCACCTTCGAGGATGGGCGTGACGTAGGCATTGACCCAGTAGTAGTCGCCGTTACGGCAGCGGTTCTTGACGATACCCATCCAGCTCTTGCCGGCTTTCAGGTAGCGCCACATCAACTCGTACACCGCCGGCGGCATGTCCGGGTGGCGCACCAGGTTGTGCGGGCTGCCGATCAGTTCGGCCTCGCTGTAGCCACTGATGGCGGCAAACTCTGGGTTGCAGTAGGTGATCAGGCTGGCGGTATCGGTAGCAGAAATCAGCCGCTGATGGGGGGGAAAACGTTGCTCGACCGGGGTTACCGGCAAGTTGAGGCGCACGATGAGACTCCATTCAATGACAAGCCGGCACCCAGTTCATCGACGGCCATCGGAACCGAATCATGAGGATCCGTTCCAATGGGCAAAAGCGCTTCCTGCCGTTGCGGCACGAGGCCGAACGGTACAAGGAAGGTGACGATGACTGACCGGTCAAGCCATGAATTCTACGAAATTCATCACATAAATAAAACAAAGGTGATCGATCATGGCGTTGCGCCACATTGATAGATATCGTTAAGTTCTTGATTCTAAATGGGAATTAAGCGATGACGAGATCAGCTTTGGGTATCGCCCTGCGCCGCTACCGCAAGCTGGCGGGCCTGACCCAGGCACAACTGGCCGAACGGACCGGCTTCGACCCCAAGACCATCAGCCGTTTCGAAACCAGCACCTACACCCCCAGCATCGATGCAATCATGGCGTTTGCCCAGGTGCTGGGCGTCAAGACCAAGGACTTCTTCGCTGAACCGGACGACGAAGAGGAGCAGCGCGCCTACCTGTTCGGCGTCATCCACAACGCCCCACCCAAAGATCTTGGCAAGCTGATTGCAGCAGTGGACCAGGCACTGGCCAAGCCCTGAGCTATTTCACGCGCCAGCTTTCACGGCACGCACCGAACTAGAGCATGGCAGGCCGGATTGCCCCACAACTGGTCAGACCGGTAAGGCCAAAAATCCTTGCAATCAGGGATTTTTCGCGCTTTTATGGCCTCGCGCTGAACAAACCGGTAAGACCACAATAATTAAGTCCTGCGCTCTTTCGCCCCGTGCGGCTACCGAAGCAAGGACACCGATCAGAGACTCCTCCCATGCTCAAATGGTGCTCGCGTTCGATTTTCCTGCAAGTCGTACTCGGCCTTGCCCTCGGCATCGCCTGCGGTCTGAGCTTCCCCGACCTCTCCCTGCAACTCAAACCCCTCGGCGACGGCTTCATCAAGCTGATCAAGATGCTCATCGGCCTGATCGTGTTCTGCGTGGTGGTCAGCGGCATTTCGGGTGCGGGCGACCTGAAAAAGGTCGGGCGTATCGGCCTGAAGTCGGTGATCTACTTCGAAGTGCTGACTACCCTGGCGCTGGTGATCGGCCTGGTGTTCGCCTTCACCAGTGGCATTGGCAGCGGTGCCAATATTCACCTGGATCAACTGTCCGCCGCCGATGCCAACGGCTTGGCCGAGCGCGGCCAGCACATCCATGGCGCCACGGCGTTCTTCATGGACCTGATCCCCACCTCGGTGATCGGTGCCTTCGCCGACAACAACATTCTTCAGGTGCTGCTGTTCTCGGTGCTGTTCGGCAGCGCCCTGAACCTGGTGGGTGACTCGGCCGCCGGCATTTCGCGACTGATCAACGAACTGAGCCATGTGATCTTCCGCATCATGGGCATGATCGTGCGCCTGGCGCCGATCGGCGTGTTCGGTGCCATCGCCTTCACCACCAGCAAGTACGGCCTGGCGTCGCTGCAGCACCTGGGCGGGCTGGTGGCGCTGTTCTACCTCACCTGTGCCGGCTTCGTGCTGATCGTGCTGGGCACCGTCATGCGCCTGTCGGGCTTGAAACTGCTGCCGTTGATCAAGTACCTGCGCGAAGAGCTGACCATCGTCCTGGGCACCGCCTCTTCCGACGCCGTGCTGCCACAGATCATGCGCAAGCTTGAGCACCTGGGCATCGGCAGTTCCACGGTCGGCCTGGTGATCCCTACCGGCTACTCGTTCAACCTCGATGGTTTTTCCATCTACCTCACCCTGGCGATCGTGTTCATCGCCAACGCCACCGGCACGCCACTGGAAATGACCGACCTGCTGACCATCCTGCTGGTGTCGCTGGTGACTTCCAAGGGGGCTCACGGCATCCCAGGCTCGGCACTGGTGATTCTTGCCGCCACCCTGACTGCGGTACCGGCGATCCCTGTGGTTGGCCTGGTACTGGTGCTGGCGGTGGACTGGTTCATGGGTATCGGCCGGGCGTTGACCAACCTGATCGGCAACTGCGTGGCCACCGTGGCCATTGCCCGTTGGGAGAAGGACATTGACCTGGAACGTGCGCAGAACGTGCTCGACGGCAAGCCTGGCTTTGCCCCCACGCCACGCAAGCAACCCAGCGCCCATCAACAGGAATTCTGAGCGAACGTGGCCGGCATGACGCCGGCCCTTCCAGGAGCGAACCGTGATCAGCTCATCAACCGTCGTCAACTCAGTGGTGGAAAAACTCCGCCAGGCCCTGGCCCGCGGCCAATGGCGCACCGGCGACATGCTGCCAGGCCAGCGCGAACTGGCCGAACAACTGGGCATCAGCCGCCCCAGCCTGCGCGAAGCGGTAACCGTGCTGGAAACACTGGGCCTGGTGCGCTCGTTACCCGGCAAGGGCGTGTTGGTGCTCGATGCCGATGCCCAGCCGTCGGGCGTGGAAACCAGTGCTGCGGCCAGCCTGGCCGACGTGCTGGAACTGCGCTACACACTCGAACCGTTCATCGTCGGCCTGGTGGCGCAGTCGGCCAACAGCCAGGACATCGGCCAGTTGCGCCTGACCCTGATGGACATGCGCGAAGCGCTGGAGGCCGATGACAGCGAGGCCGGGGTCAAAGCCTACATTGCCTTCCATGAGGCGCTGTTCGCCCTGACCACCAACCCGATTTTCCAGAGCGTGGTGCAGCAGACCGGCAATGCCCTGAAGCAAAGCGCCGACATGCTGCGCAACTCGCCCGAGCACCTGGCCGCGCGGCTGAAGGAAAACGAAGCGGTGGTGCGCGCCATTCGCGAACGCAGCAGCGCCCAGGCCAGTGCCCAGATGCGTCAGCACATCGTGGCCGAAGGGCTGCGCATGGGTATCGCGCTGAATATCCCGGACGAACATCCGCATCCATGACCTCAGGAGAGTGCCCATGAACGCCGTCCCCCACTTGCCTACCCTGCTCGCGGCCGGCGAAACCCGCCTGTCGGCCGAGCAGATTTATCCAAGGCTGTTCGACGCCATTCTCGAACAGCGCCTGCCACCGGGCAGTCTGTTGCCCGAACAGGCGCTGGGCCATGCCTTTGGTGTCAGCCGCACGGTGATCCGCCGTGTGCTCGGGCGCCTGTCCGACCAGCAGGTGGTGGTACAGCGCCCCAGCCACACCGCGCATCTGGCTGCGCCTGACCCGGACCAGGCACGTCAGGTGCTCAGTGCCCGGCGTCTGGCCGAAACCACGCTGATCACCCTGGCCGCGCAACGCGCCCGGCCGGCGCAGGTACGCCAGTTACGGCAACTGGTAGAGCGCGAGCGCCAGCACCATGAGCGTGGCGAACGCTGCGCGGCGATCCGCCTGGGCGGCGAGTTCCATCTGAAACTGGCGCAGGTGGCGGCCAATGCGCCACTGGCGCGATTTCTCAATGGACTGGTGCCGATGACCTCGCTGATCATCGCTCGCTACGAATCGCCTTGCTGCGATCACTGCGCGTGGGAAGAGCATGCGGCAATCATCGATGCCGTGGAGCAAGGTGATGCCGAAGCGGCCCTGGAGTTGATGCACAGGCACCTTGACCGCCTGGAAGAAAAGCTGGACCTGGAATAACCCGACCAGGCTGACGCGATCGCTCTGACGCAGGCCGCGCTCACGCAACCATTTGCAGCGCTGCTGAGCGGGCGATGGGCTGCACAGCAGCCCCAACAGCCCCACCCTATACTTCGAGAACCCCCCCAGCCTCTACCAGGGAGGCGGTCGCGTGAGTTCTCGAGTCCTCCTGTTGCTCTGCCTTCTGCTGGCCCTCGGCGGTTGTGCGAGCAAGCGCCCCCCTGCCCCGCCGCCGCCCACAATACTCACCCCCGCGGCCTGGCAACGCATCGACCAGGAACTGATCGATGCCTCGGTCGGTGCCGCCGGCTCGGCCAACGACTATGCCCGGCGCTCCATGCGGGTGTGGAAGGAGCAGGTGCAACAACGCACCGAGCGCGACTTCATCCCCTGGTTCACGGGTTACTGGACCCAGCAATGGCTCACCCTCAAGGTGGCCTGGTACAAGCTCGACAGCGGCGAGGGGCGGGAACCGGCAGAAAAACGCCTGGCCCTGTACCTGCAGGAGCAGTATCGCGCGCGGGTGATCGAGCCGGTGGCCGAGCAGATCAACCCCGAGGGCATCCGCGACCGCGCCTGCGAACTGTACCTGCAACTGCTCGTCCAGCAACTGCCGGCGATCATCAGCCGGTACAACGCGCCGCCCGAGCAGTTCAGCCAGCGCCTCAACCGTATCCCCGCCATCGCCCTGGGGCCACCGGATGCGCGCAATGCCAGCCTGTATCAGCTGCTGCGGGCCAAGTCACTGGACCAGCAGCCGGCCTGGCAAGCCATGCGCCAGCACTTGCATCAGCAGGCCAGCAAAGGCCCTGGCCGGACCGATGTCGGGCTCAACTCGGTGGCCACCCAGGCCAGCGAAAAGCTTGGCGCCACCCTGGCCCCACGCGGGATCGCCAGTGCCGTGGCATCGGCAGTGGGCAAGGTGGCAGGGGCGATGATTTCGATTGCCGCAGCCGGTTACGGGGTGATGACCCATGACCGTGACCACCCGCAGATGGTCGAACAACTGCGGGTGATCCTGAACGTGGCGTTGAACCAGGAATGGCAGGAGTTGATGGAGAACCGCCAGAGCGGGGCCATGGCGGGGGTCTATTACCTGTCGGGGCAGGTTGAGGACAGCTTGCTGGCCAGTGCGCCGCGGCCGGTGGAGCAGCAGGTCGAGCAGCAGCAGGCGCCTTTGATCATTCGCCTGCCACCTTAGTGGCGGCCTGTGCCGGCGTTTTCGCAGCGCAAGGCTGTATCAAGCTGTGGCAAGGGCAGAGCTTGGCAAGCCAAACACACGATCAAACGCCCAGTTGTAGGCAAAGGTGTAGCACGGCACCAGGATGATGAACGCCATATCCACCAGCAGCGCTTCCAGCAATGTCATGTCCAGCCACCAGGCAATCAGCGGAATCAGGTACACCACCAGGGTCAACTGGAAGCCGATGGCATGCACCACCCGCCGCGCCACGCTGCGCCCACGCTTGGCCTGGCCGCTCTCCCAGTACTCGAACAGGGTGTTGTAGATCAGGTTCCAGAGCATGGCGATGGTGGTGATCATCACCGCCAGCGGCCCGGTATGCGACGCCTGCGTATCTGACAGGTAGGCCAGCCCGAGGGTCGACATGCACAGCCCGATCAGTTCATAGAACGTCACGTAGACCAACTTGCGTTTCAATCCCTGCACCCGGGGTTACCTCCAAAGACAAAAAGCGATGGGGGCGATCATGCTTCAACGCACTTGACAGCAAAAGTCAGCAGCTGTCAGATCAACTGACAGGAGGCTGCCATGAACTTTTCCAGCGACAACATCCAGCTGTTTCTGGCCGTGCTCGACCACGGTTCGTTTTCCGCCGCAGCGCGCGCCCTCAAGCGCGTGCCTTCAGCCGTGAGCATGGCCATTGGCAACCTTGAAGCAGAACTTGGCTACAGCCTGTTCGAACGTGGCCCGCGTGAAGTTCGCCCAACCGCACAGGCCTTGGCCCTGGAGCCACACGCCAGGCTGATTGCCGAACAACTGGGGCTGCTGCAGGTTCATGCTCTGGAGCTGTCCCAAGGGCTGGAGAGCAGCCTGACCCTGGCAGTGGCACCCGACATCGATCACCGCCCGCTGCTGGCGGCCATCGCCAACCTAGGTAAGCGCCACCCATTGCTGGATATTGCCCTGCTCAGCGCCCCGCAGGAAGAAGCCCTGCACTTGCTGGACAGCGGCCGTGCCGACCTCTGCGTAGCCTTTGCCGGCCTGCAGGTCGATGCCCGCCGCGGCTTCCAGCACATCGGCATGGAGTCGCTGGTAGCCACCCTGTCGCCGGCCCACCCGGCCCTGCGTGAGGGGCGTATCCACGACCTTGAGGACCTGACCCAGGTGCGTCAGATTCTGGTGCGCAGCCGCGATCTGCCTCTGGCTGACCCTCGCCCACTGATCGGCGCCACACACTGGTCCACCGACAGCTTCGACCTGGCGCTGCAGATGGTTGAAGCTGGCTTGGGCTGGGGAGATCTGCCGTTGTCGCGGGTCGCCCCGCTGCTGGCCAGCGGGCGTCTGGTGCGCCTGGAATTCCGTAATACACGCAACGAATTGCAACTGCCCGTGCATATCCTGTGGCGCAAACAACAGCCGCTGCAGCAGGCTGCACGTCTGCTGATCGAGCAGCTGGCTGATCCGTGACTGCCGTCCGTCGAAACGTCTGTAAGAATTTTCCCTAAGCACTTCAATCTTTTACCCCTCAAGCCGATATCTCGGTCGATAGGCCCCGCACCGCGTCATGAGCGCGCTGCGCCCTCCCCTCATTGGCTCAAGGTCTCGAAACATGAACCTGAAATTTCGCCACAAGATCCTGCTCAGCGCCTGCGGCGTCGTGGTTTTGGCATTTGCCCTGTTCACGCTCTACAACGACTACCTGCAACGCAATACCATCCGCCAGAATATCGAAGCCTCGGTGCAGCAGTCCGGTGCACTGACCGCCAGCAGTGTGCAGAACTGGATGAGCGGGCGCATTCTGGTGCTGGAGAACCTGGCCCAGGACATCGGCCAGCAAGGCGCCGGCGACACCCTGGCAGGGCTGATCGAGCAGCCGTCCTACACGCGTAATTTCCTGTTCACCTACCTGGGCCAGGCCAACGGCGAATTCACCCAGCGCCCGGATGCCCAGATGCCCGCCGGTTACGACCCGCGCCAGCGCCCTTGGTATGGCGCCGCCGCCAACGCCGGGCAGACCGTGCTGACCGCCCCGTACCAGGGTGCAGTCGGTGGCCTGATGGTGACCATCGCCACGCCGGTGAAGAGCAAGCGCAATGGCGAACTGATCGGTGTAGTCGGCGGTGACGTGACCCTCGACACCCTCGTCGAGATCATCAACTCGGTCGACTTCGGCGGCATCGGTCACGCCTTCCTGGCCGACGCCAATGGCCAGGTGATCGTCAGCCCCAATAAAGACCAGGTGATGAAGAACCTCAAGGACATCTACCCAGGCAGCAACCTGCGGGTGGCCGCCGGCATGCAGGATGTCACCCTCGACGGCCAGGACCGCATCATCTCGTTCGCCCCGGTGGCCGGCCTGCCTTCGGCGCAGTGGTACATCGGGCTGTCGATCGACAGGGACAAGGCCTATGCCGCGCTCAGCCAGTTCCGCACCTCGGCGATCATTGCCATGCTGATTGCCGTGGCCGCCATCGCCGGCCTGCTCGGCCTGCTGATTCCGGTGCTGATGAGCCCGCTGACCACCATGGGCCGCGCCATGCGCGACATCGCCGAGGGTGAAGGTGACCTTACCCGCCGCCTGGCCGTGCAGAACAAGGACGAGTTCGGCGAACTGGCTACCTCGTTCAACCGTTTTGTCGAACGTATCCATGCCTCGATCAGCGAAGTGTCCTCGGCCACCCGCCTGGTGCATGACCTTTCGGAGAAAGTGGTCAGCGCGTCCAATGCGTCGATCATCGGGTCTGAAGAACAGAGCATGCGCACCAACAGCGTCGCTGCGGCCATCAACGAACTGGGCGCCGCCACCCAGGAAATCGCCCGCAACGCCGCAGATGCTTCACAACATGCCAGCGGTGCCAGCGAACAGGCGCACGGTGGCCGTGAAGTGGTTGAAGAAGCCATCAGCGCCATGACTGCCCTGTCGCAACGGATCAGCGAGTCGTGCGCGCAGATCGAAACGCTCAACGCCAGCACCGACGAAATCGGCAAGATCCTCGACGTGATCAAGGGCATTTCTCAGCAGACCAACCTGCTGGCACTGAACGCCGCCATCGAAGCGGCCCGTGCCGGTGAAGCCGGCCGTGGCTTTGCCGTGGTGGCCGACGAGGTGCGCAACCTGGCGCACCGTACCCAGGAGTCGGCGGAAGAAATCCACCGCATGATCACCAGCCTGCAGGTGGGCTCGCGCGAAGCGGTGCATACCATGAACACCAGCCAGGTTTCCAGCGAACAGACCGTGCAGGTGGCCAACCAGGCCGGCGAACGCCTGGCCAGCGTGACCCAGCGCATTGGCGAAATCGATGGCATGAACCAGTCGGTGGCGACAGCGACCGAAGAACAGACCGCCGTGGTCGAGAGCCTCAACCTGGACATCACCCAGATCAACGCCCTGAACCAGCAGGGGGTGGAGAACCTCAACGAGACCCTGCGCCATTGCGACCAGCTGGCCCAGCAGGCTGGGCGTTTGAAGCAGTTGGTGGGCAGCTTCAGGATTTAAACGCCGGGTTCAGGCGGCAACGGCCTATGCCTGTTGTCGCCTGTACCAGCCCCTTATGCCGCCACCGCCTTCGCAGCCCTGCCCCGCCGTACCCAGGCCAGCAATACCGCCGTCATCAGCACAAAGCCCAGGTAACCGAAGAACGGGTACACCTCACCCACCAGGCTGATGAACCCCACCAGGCTACAGCCGAGCGCCACCACCCCGGTCACCACCGAGCCCCAGCGGAACTTCGTCGTGCCCGCCGGCAACAGCCGCGAGAGGAAGGAAAACAGCGTGCCCACCGCGGTGTTGACGATCATGCCGAAGATGATCAGGCACATCACCAGCCCCAGCAGTGGTGACACTTCGTTGGCAATCGACAGCATCGGCATCGGCTGGTCGGCCACACTGTCCAGGCGCGACAGCAGCCCGGCACTCATCACCAGCATCAGGCCGCCTAGCGCAGCGCCACCGAGCAGGCCTCCCCACACCGCGGCTTTCTCACCCTTGGCCGAACCGCCCAGAATAGCCAGGATCGGCGCACCCGCGACGATGTTATACGACACATACAAGAACGCACCCAGCAGCCAATGGCGGGTGCCGGCCTGTTGCTGGCTGGCCACCTGATCGAGCGCAGCAAAGCTCTGCTCGCGGGTGATCACGGCATACAGCGCTATCGCCGAAGCCACCAGGATCAGCAAGGGTGTGATGGCGCCAATTGCAAGCATCATCTTGCGCACGTCCAGGCACACGATACCGACCACCACCAGCGTCACCAGCACGCTGCCGGTCAAGGCCGGGATGCCGAACTGCTGCTCCAGCAATGCTCCACCGCCAGCCAGCATGACCACGGTGACGGCGAACATGAAAAAGGTGATCAACCAGTCGACGAACATGCCCAGGTGACGGCCGCAGATGGCCAAAATCACATCCTTGTGCGAGGTGGCCTGCTGACGATTGCCCAGCCCCGCCAGCGCCATGCCGAGAAAGGTGAACAAGGCGGCGCTGACCAGCGCGCCAGCCAAGCCCCACACACCGAAATCGACAAAGAACAACAACAGTTCCCGCCCTGAAGCGAACCCCGCCCCCACGATCACGCCGACAAATGCGCCGGCGATCTTCAGCTGCTCTTGCATGTGAACCTCTGGATTTATTGTTGTTTTGTCATCGCCGTCGCATACCGGTCGTAGGGGCGGCCTTGCAGCCCATCGCGACACAAGGTCGCCTCTACACGGGCTCTTTGCCCGGTCAGGCGTCGCCGACGAACGCCTGCACTTCGATCTCCACATCCACGCCCAGGGCCAACGCCGAGGCCACGGTGGAACGCACCGGTAGCGCCGCGCCGAAGAACGCCTTGTACACCTCGTTGAAGCCGGCGAAATGGCGCATGTCCGACAGCCAGACCGTGACCTTCACCACCTGGTCGAAACGCGCGCCACAGGCCGCCAGGCTTTCGGCGATACGCTCGCAGGCAGCACGGGTCTGGGTCTGGATATCACCGCGCACCACTTCGCCGCCGGCGCTCATCGGCACCTGCCCGGAGAGGAACAGAAAGCCACCGGCCTTTACCGCGCGGGAAAACGGGAACGGCAGGCTGCTGGGGAAACGCTGAATGTCATTGCTCATGGGATGCTCCTTTCAGGGTTGCTGGAAACGGGCCGGGGACAGGCGCTCGGGCGCCACGCCCTGGCTGACAAGGCTGGCACACAACGGCTGGCCCAGTAGCAGGTCGGCGGCCAGGCGCGAGGCGCCCGCTGCCGACTGGATGCCATAGCCCCCCTGGGCCGCCAGCCAGAAAAACGCGGGGGCATGCGCATCGAAACCGATCACCAGGTCGCCGTCGGCAACGAACGAACGCAACCCGGCCCAGGTGTGGCTCGGGCGGCGGATCGCCAGGGTGGTCATGGCTTCAATGTTGTAAATACCCAAGGCCACGTCGAACTCCTCGGGCGCGGCATCCTGGGGCTCAACCGGGTCGGCATTGGCTGGCGACCCCAACAGTTGGCCGGCATCAGGCTTGAAGTAGAAGCTTTCATCGACACCAATCACCGCAGGCCAGCGAGTAAAGTCCTGCTCTGCCGGACCAGGGAAGGTGAAGGCGCTACGACGGCACGGTTGCAAACCGATGCGCGCCACCCCGCACTGCTCGGCCACACGGTCCGCCCAGGCACCTGCAGCATTGACCAGACATCGGGCCTGCAGGCGGCTGCCATCAGCCAACTCCACCTGCCACACGTCGTCCAGGTAGCAGGCCTGGATCAGCTCGGCGTTGCAGCGCAGTTCACCGCCGGCAGTGCGATAACCACGCAAGAAGCCTTGGTGCAAGGCATGTACGTCAAGGTCCATCGCACCTGGCTCAAGCACCGCGCCGGCCAGGGTTTCGCCACGCAGGCTGGGTATCAGTGCCAAGGCCGCGTCCCGGTCCAGCAGGGTGACTTCTGTGCCATTGGCCAGGTTCTGCGCGAAAGTTTGCTCAAGCAGTTCCCGCTGCTCCAGGCTGGCCACATACAGACAGCCTCGCGGCTCCAGCAGCGGGTGCTCGCAGAAGCCCTGCGGTGGCGCTTCGTAGAAGGCCCGGCTGGCGCGGGTCAGTGCCTGGATCTGTGGGGTGCCGTAAGCCTCCATGAACATGGCCGCCGAACGCCCGGTGGAATGGTAGCCAGGCTGCGATTCACGCTCGACCAGCAGCACACGCTGCTGGCCGGCCAGGCGGTAGCCCAGCGAGGCGCCGGCGATGCCAGCACCGATGATCAGGGTGTCGTAGGTCGGGGTCATGCACGCTCCTGCCAGGCAATTATCATTTATGAGAATTCTAATATATGAGAATTTAGAAATGCGCAAGGGTCCAAGGTAAGATGCCCGACCACCGCCGCATGCCGAGATCCCTGAATGCCCGCAGCTCTTCCCCAGCTTGACCGTGCCGTCGTCGGCCAGCGCCTGCGCCAGGTGCGCAAGGCGCGCCAGATGACCCTCAAGCAATTGTCCGAAGCCAGTGGCGTGCCGCTGTCCACGTTGTCGAAGATGGAACTGGCACAGGTGTCGGTCAGCTATGAAAAACTGGCCGCTGCTGCGCGGGCGCTGAATGTCGATATTGCCCAGCTGTTCCGCGCCAGCGGCACGGTCAGTGCCCCGGTGCCGGTGACCGTGGTGGTCGACTCACTGCCCGCAGCGGCGGGTTATTCGACCGGCACCTACGACTATTATCCGATTGCCGGGGATTTCCCCGCACGACGCATGACACCGGCCTATGCCCGCATCATTGCCCGGGAACGCGGCCAGTTCGACGATTTTATCCGCCACCCCGGGCAAGAGTTCGCGCTGGTGCTGAGCGGGCGCGTGCGCATCGAGTTCGAGACCGGAGAAGCGGTCAGCATCGGGCCGCAGGAGACTGCGTATTTCGACAGCCAGGTGGGGCACATCTACCTGTCGGAAAGCGATGACGGTGGTGATGCCCATGTCATGGTAGTGATGACCGATCGTTGATCCGCTGCGCCTGCCGAGGCAAGCCTGGTTATAACCTAATAACGAACAAGTCTATTTGGCTATAAAAAAATCTATATGCTGACTGGCATCCGATAACGGGCAAAGTTGGGCAGTCGAGTAGCGTATGGATGTAGGTTCTTTCGGTTTCACCATTGCTGGCCTGGTCGTGGGCTTCATCGTCGGTATGACCGGCGTCGGTGGCGGCTCGCTGATGACCCCGATCCTTTTGTGGTTTGGCATCCACCCGGCGACCGCTGTCGGCACCGACCTGCTGTATGCAGCGATCACCAAGGCCAGTGGCGTCTGGGTGCATGCGCGCAACAAGAACATCGACTGGAAGATCACCGGCCTGCTCAGCCTGGGCAGCGTGCCCGCAGCGGCGCTGACCCTGTGGTTCCTCAGCACCCTGCACACCGATACCTCGGCGCTCAACGCCATCATCAAGCAAGGCCTGGCGGTGGTGCTGATCCTGACCGCCCTGGCCATCCTGTTCAAATCGCGCCTGCAGGCCTTCGCCAGCCGCCATGCCGGTGATCACTATCACCTCAGCGACCGCAGCCTGAACATCCTCACAGTGCTGACCGGCGTGGTGCTTGGAATAATGGTCACCCTCACCTCCATCGGTGCTGGCGCCCTGGGTACGGTGGCGCTGTTCCTGCTGTACCCGTTCCTGGTCACCCGTCGCCTGGTCGGTACCGAAATTGCCCACGCCGTGCCACTGACCTTGGTAGCGGGCCTCGGCCACGCGGGCATGGGCAACATGGATTGGTCGCTGCTGGGCTACCTGCTGCTGGGCTCGCTGCCAGGCATCTACCTGGGTAGCCACCTCACCGGGCGGATCTCCGACCGCGTGCTGCGCCCTTGCCTGGCAACGATGCTGCTGCTGATCGGTTACAAGCTGGCGTTCTGAGCCTTAGCCCAGGCGCAACCGCCACTGCCCGGTAAAGCTCAATTGCAGACGTGACAGCGGCAGCACGTCGATACACTGCCCGGCACTCATCGGACACCCAAGCACCTGTACCAGCATGGCGCGCATGACCATCGGGTGGGTCACCGCCAGCCAGTCACCCGGCCTGTCGAAGGCCGCCAGCCAGGCGGCCTGGCGCTGGCATAGCGCAGCGAACGACTCACCACCATGCACGGCACTGGCCGGATCCTGCAGCCATTCGGCCAACGCCTGCGGTTGCTCGGCTTGTAGTTGCTTCAACGACACACCTTGCCAACGCCCAAGGTCGCAATCGGCCAAACCTGGCTCGATCTGTACTGCCCCCGTTAACCACGCTGCCGTCTCGCAAGCCCGCCGCTCTGGCGCACTCAGCAGTTGCACGCCTGAACGGTCGGCGTCTGACTGATGGGCTAGCGGCAGGATGCCGTCATCCGTATGGTGCAGGCGCCCGTTCTTCTGGGCCTGGGTCAGGGCATGGCAGATCAGGGTCAGGCGGATGGCTTTCACCAGGCATTTCTCGCAGCGGGCTGGGGTGCATGGTTTAGCACGCTGCGAGACGTTTGGCTGCAAGAATGTCGTCGGCCATTCGCGACCCGATTGAACCGCGATTGGGCCGCAGGGCGGCCCTTGGGATCAGAAGTTGATATTCAGCGCAGCAAACACCGCCCTGCCCGGCTGGTTATACGTGTTTGCCCCCGAGCTGCTGGCGTTGCCGCCGCGCAGGATCTGCTTGTCGAAGACGTTGTTCACGCCTACCCGCACGTCGTAGTTGGCATTGAACTTGTACCCGGCACTCACGTCCACCAGGCCATAGGCCTCGACGTCCTGCTGGGCGGTCTTGTCGTAGTCCTGCTGGGTGCGGTAGTCGTAGGTCGGCGATTTCTGCTTGCCGAAGTATGTACCCGCCAGCTGGAATGACAGTTGCTCGGTGGCGCGCCAGTCGAGGCTGGTGTTGACGGTGTATTCCGGGATCACCGACAGCGGCTCGCCCGTTTCGCGATTATCGTTATCGAGCATCCAGGTCAGGTTGGTGTTCCAGTCCAGGTTCGGGGCCAACTCGATGAAGAAGTTGCCTTCGACACCTTCCACCCGCGCCTTGCCGGCGTTGTCCCACTGCGTCACGCGGCTGCCGGTACCAATGGTGTAAAGCACATCGGTATCACCGATGATCTTGTTCTTGTAGTCGTTGCGGAAGTAGGTGGCACTGGTGCGCCAGGTACCACGGTCGTACAGCAGGCCGATTTCCTTGTTGACGCTGATCTCGGGCTTGAGGTCGGCGTTGCCCTGCAGGTAACAGCCACCATTGTTGGTCTGTTGCACGCTGCAGCCATTACCGCGGCTGTACAGCAGGTAGTTGGGGTTGGACTGGTACAGGTTCGGAACCTTGTAGGCACGGGCGATGCCGCCTTTTACCGACAGTGCTTCGGTGAGCTTGTGCGACAGGTTCAGGCTGGGGCTGAAGTTGTCGCCGAAGGTTTCGTGGTGGTCGAAACGCAGGCCCGGCGTAAGGGTGGTGTCGCCAACGATGATGTTGTCTTCGACAAACAGCGCATAGCTGCGTGCGGTCATCTTCGAGCTGCTGCGATCGAAGCCGACAAGACCGTCATTGTTGGTGGGGTCGGAGCTTTGCGGGCGCAACGAACCTTGGTCGTTGAGGGTTTCGTACAGGTACTCGCCGCCCAAGGTAAGCACATGGTCTGTGCTGCCCATGGCGAACGGCAGGTTCACCTCACTGCTCAGGCGTGTGTTGCGTAAACGTGACATGGCTCCCCCTTCGTTGCTTGGGGCACCTTCGGTGCGGCCAGCCAAGCCCTCGTTAAGCCGCCAGTTGCGTACGTATTCGTAGGCCAGCGTGGTCTTGCTGGTACCCCAGGTGAAATCACCGAGGTGGGTCAGGTCATAAGTACTGCGCTGCATCACGTTGGTTTCGTGGCCGTAGAGGCTGGAGACGAAGTCGACATCTCCGCCGCCGTTGCTGTTCATGGTGTCGCCGGCAAAAATGTTGCCCTGACGGCTGTAGCCGGCACTGGCTTCGAGGCGGTGCTCGTCGTTCAGTTTCCAGCTCAGCAGGCCGTTGATGTCCTTGTTGCGAACGCCTTCCCGCCCCGCTACCAGGGCGCTGGTGGCATGCCCGGCGTTGATGTCCAGATCGTCGGCGTCAGTCTTGGCCAGGCCGCCGTACAGGCGGAAACCCAGGTTATCGGTCAGGCCGCCACCGAGGTTGAAGTTGGCTCGGCGGCTGGCGCCCTCTGCGCTGTCTTCCGGCAGCTGCGTGTACAGGCTGACGCTGCCTTTCAGCTCGTCGGAAGGGCGCTTGGTGATGATGTTGACCACCCCGCCCATGGCGCCAGAGCCATAGCGTGCGGCGGCCGGGCCACGCAGGATTTCGATGCGCTCGACCGCTTCGGCCGGCACCCAGTTGGTTTCACCCCGAGTATCACGGTCACCGTTCCAGCCATAGCGTACGGCGTTGCGCGCGCTGGATGGCTTGCCGTCGATGAGGATCAAGGTGTTTTCCGGGCCCATGCCGCGCAGGTCGATCTGCCGGTTGTTTCCGCGTGCCCCACTGGCACTGTTGCCGGTCAGGTTAACCCCGGGCTCGCGGCGGATGATGTCGGACAGGTCATTGGCCGGCGGGTGGCGCTTGATGTCTTCGGCCGTGATGATCGACGTGCCCAGGGCCTGTCGCGCCTCGCGCTCGGCGGTGATCAGGGTGTCCTGGATCACCAGAGCGTTGTCGGCGACGGGCACTTCCAGGACCTCACCCGCACGCCGCTCCTCGGACTCTGCCGCGGTCGCCAGCATGGACGGCGACGCCAGCGCAACGAACGCCAGGGCCAGGCTGTTGGGTGAAGTTCTGCACTGCATGGGTACATCTCCTGCGATTCATGAGCGAAAAGGCACATCCTTGTCGGAAACCGGGAGCCCTCGCCCACCGGCCCCGCACTCAGTTTGGCGGCCAACAGGGGTGGTAAATATAGAGAATCGCAAATGCGAGTAAATCTTATTTACGAAGTTTACATGTTTGTTACTGAACTTTGCTGAACCGTGATCTTGTAGGCGCGCGCCGGATTTGGCACCGCGAAGCGCCGGATTTGGCACTCGCTAGCCGTGTTCATGTTGCGCTGTATTTGGCACCGCGATCTGATCACTGCCAACCACATCGCGCTCAACCGCCATTGGCGCCCCCTGATGGCTTGCACGGAGGACTTTGCCGTGACGCAGCAAGCCCTCCATGATCGCCTCATGCTCTTCATCAGCAATCTCTCTGACGTCCTCTGGCAGCGTCGGGTACGGAATGCCGGTATGGTAAAACGCCAACTCCGATGGGCTAAAAAGGTAAGGCATGCTCAGTTCCCCTTGGCGACCCAGCTGTAGGATGTGAAGGTATTACCACCTGAGTTCAGGATGGTGACGCCGTTGTTGTCCCATCGAAGGACCCGAACGATGTTGCCTTCGGCTGCTGCATCTTCAAAGTTGGTCAGCACCACTGATCTGCAAGCGGTGGGGAAAGCAGTAGGGAACGTGATGGTTTGCTCGCTGGGACCAGAATTCAAAGAGAACAAGCCGTACTGCTCAATTGCGCCGGTAGCGCCGTCTCGAACCCAGGACGCCGTGCTACCGAACGCGGCAGTGTTCTTGTCTTGCTTGAGGGCAAGGCGCTGTACCAGGTCAACCTCAATTTCCTCCCTCGCGGTGATGAACAGTTGGTCAACTTGGGTTTTGGTATAGGCATCTAGAATCCCATACCCCGCCAAAGAGTTGGCTGTCGGGACCTTTGTGCCCAAGGCTTCGTTGATCTGCCGAAGCATTTCATCGACTTGAATTTTGGTGTACGCGTCAAGAATCCCGTAGCCAGACAGGCTAGTAGCCTTGACCGCGAAGTTGGCAATCATCGCTTGCAAGGACTTCAGCAGTTGCCGGGAGTCCTCCGGGTCTAGCTCTCCCTGGTAGGCAAGCACAACGGCGACCAGCTCTTCCTGCAGCATGTTCAGCCAACCAGCAGTAAGCGGGGTGGCTGGCACCCCTCCCGCCTGCGCACCCTGACGGAAAAGACCGTCAGGAGTGCACAAGCTAGTCCATGCAGACACGCGGTCCATAGGCGCCCCCTAGTAGTACGTGGCCGAAAGGTACTTATCGACCAGAGCCAGCTCGGTGTCCGAAATGGCAGCATTAAATGCCATCGGCGAACGCATCAGGCATGGCGCGGATGCAGGTGTACTCGACCCGGTGACCAACCCGCCGAATACCACGCCAGGCGCAAGATTCAGCGTCTTAATAGCATCGTTAGTGATCTTGGCTTGTTGCACACCGTTTACATAGAGCGTCATGGTCCCAGTAGCACGGTCAAAGCGGAGGATCAAACGCAACCACGCGGTTTTACTAAGCACCGGACCAACATAGTCTGCGAACTGTGTGGACAAGCTGCTGGTGCCGATACGGAACTTACCGCCGCTCGATGCAATGAACCAATAGCTTTGGCCGGCACCCGCCAACTCTGCGCTACTCGCGCCCACGGCTGCCAGGTCATCATTTAGCGGGCAGAGAGTGAAAGCCACTGTAAAGGAACCCGATGTGTTGAAAGTCGAGTCCTTGATTACCGAAGATGAAGTACCCAGCGACAGTGCAGGCTGGCCATCAAAGGCGTTCGCAAGTCGACTGGCGACCGATGCACCGTTGAGCGGGATCTTTTCACGGGTTACGCGGTGAACAAAGCCGAGACCGTCGCTATGGACACCCCATGGAGCTGTGGCCGCCCACAACTTCAATGATGCCAGGTTGGCGATTACAATTTCGTCTGGGGTGACATCAAGCTTGGTCATACCAGGGATATCGAGTGTGCCGGCCAGTTGGATGATCTGATTAGTTGCCATGGTTTTTCCTTAGACGAAAGTGATTGGCTTGCTGAACGCAACAAGCCAGTTATGAAGCGGTTGTCCATCAAACGCCGAGATATCGCGAATATCGGTGTCACTGATGCAGCCCCGGCTAGCCGAAGTGTTCGCCAACGCATAATTCAAAGCTGAGCCAGCAGCAGGGATACCGCTCAGATTGAGTTGGATTTGATTACCGCTGCCCAGAAGCACTACGGAGGTGATCGACACAGCCGAATCGGTCAGCGCGAAGCCGTAATGACCAGGATCAGCGGCCAGCGGATTAACCTGAAGCTTGCCGACAGGACCAGGAGTCAGCTCATCACCATATGGTGTATTGCTGAAACTGACGGTCACAGTGGTGCCAGTGCTGGTTACAGACAGCGGACGCAAGCAATCCAGCTTCTGGCCGCGAAGACGGAAGCGCTCCGCACGCATCTCGTATTCGCCAACTTTAAAATAGGCCTCCGCATAAGGATGCCAAGCATCATGGTAGCGGTACGTGTACTTAGGCGCGACCAATACAAACTGCGGATCGCTTTCATGTAGTTGCAATTGAGCCAAGGAAACAAAGTTCAGATCCGCACCGCCCCGATTCATCTGGGACAAATACGCCCAAGGCATGGGCAGTGTTGAATCAAGCGCCTTCACCGCCGCTTGATAGTCATCCAACCATTCCCGTAGGTAGCCGGCATACGTCGCTTGGGATGTACCTGCTGGTTCGGACTCCCCGTGCGTAATACTCAAAGGGGCTACGCGATAAAGCATACCTTGCGACTGAGCCAATTGCCGGGCGGCGGTCATCATGTTCACCAACGTGGTGAATGCGGCAGTCCCTTTTTTCAAACCCGAATAGGCTCGCCCGCCAACACCAGAGATCGAGCACAAGTAACGAATGCCAGTCCCGCGCTCATTCAAGTAGCGGTTCATGCCATTGGCGAAGCCTGACATGTTGGTTTCACCCAGCACATCACCCTCATACCGCTCTTGAAGTGGTTCAAAGTCGGTATAGGCCGAGGCCGGGACTGCGCCGCCAACACCGTAATAGCCACGGGCACCGAAACCTTTGAATGCCAAGCAACGGTTCTTGAATGGCGACGGCGTCTTGCTGAATACTTCACCATAGACGCCTTCAACAAAGCGCGGCATGCCATCTGCGCCAATAACGAAACCTCGACTACCTAAAGAAAGCGACTGGCCCGTACCTTGGCGGTGCCACAGTACCGGGGCTTCAGCAATCAGTTCGCCGGTTTTAAGTTTGGCATGCGGAGTCAATGCACCGCCAACTCCACTGGTACGGTCGCTGAGGAATCGAACGGTGCTACCAGTAGCCTGCGGGGCGGTATCGGTAAAGTCGTCAGTAATAGGGAACAATGCGCGCCACACCAAGCCATCATGCACTTCAACGCGACTTTTTCCGCCCGCCAATGTCTCCCTGGTGATCCACGAAACCTCGTCCCAAGCGCGCAACTCTTTATTGGCAATTTGAACCTGGGTTGACGTAGTAGCAGCGGCATCCTCACGGCTCGCATCGGCCTCCGGGTCAATCCGTGAAATTACGTCATCGCCAACAACCATCAACAGGGGCTCTTTAAGGCGCGGACCTAAAGGACGGTTAATTGAACGAGCAATATGCGCCGGGTTGGCGAGTAAGATGTTTCCCATCGCCAACCCTAGCTCCGCTTGTCCATACGCGGATTTTGGCGATAACGGTACTTTTCGCTGCATTTCATCTACGCCGAGTCGCAACTGGCTAATCCCCTTACCATCAACACGGAATGGAACACTCGATCCCATTTGCAACCCCCAACGGTCTCCACGAGGCCCCATCGGAACCTGCGTAATGCCCGTACTGGTCAGGCGCTGTACCGCAGCATCCACTTCGGCGGTACCGGCAATACTGACGCCCTGGTACACAGCCACACTTCCCGCTCGGCGATATAGATCTTGTCCCGTCTTTGGGGCGACCTGCCGCGCCCAAAACTGACGGCCATCAATAATAGAAGGGTCGGCTAGCGCTTCGGCTACTGTTTCGTATACTCGCCCATTGGCAACAAGCTTGCTCAGATCGGCGGCAGCGTTCGGCAGTACCTGGTGATAAAGATGAGCCTGTTTGGCAATAGACGCTACAGGCCCGGACTCGGTATTTACGTCAGTATCAATTCCGCCATTCACATATAGATGCAGCAGGATTGACGCTAGGTCTGAACGGCGCGAAGCAGCTTCTAGCAGTTCTGCATACGCCTCTAAGGCCGAGACTGGAATTTCAGCCATTGATAGACTCCGGTATCACATATTGAGCTGAGTTAAAAAGCCGATCAGCAGTAGTGGCTAAACGGACGGCGACTGCCTTTCCATAGCCGACGGTTACTTCGGTATTAGCTGGGCGGCGGATCTGAATCAGGGATTCAAGCGAGGCGGTGCGATAAGCAGACAGGGGCGCGTTTACCCGCCACTCCGTTAATTTGTCGCCATCCGGAACTGGATCACCAACAGAAGCAATCTGGGTAAGCGCCGGGCGGTTTACGTCAACAGTTGCTGTAATCCCAAGACGCCTGGCTAAAGCGATAAAGTAAGGAATCGACTGGCCGCCCATATCCGCCATGGCCGCCAAAACGACCTGGACTCTTTGATCCTGAGTTGCACCAGGAGCGGGCGTTATGGCATAGACCCGCTCCCAATCAGATATGTAAGTGCCAGCAGACTCGGGAAAAATCGCGGCTTCAACACCTTCTAGTTGCGTCAATGCCGCCTGAAGAGCATTAGCCTCAGCAGTCATCTGCGCAGACAGCACGGTGCCGGATGGGTCATAGGAGACTGGTGGAAGCAGTGATTGCAACTGCTCGAACAAGTTGGGGCTCACGCTTGATCCTCCAGCAACTGGAGCTGGACCGACCCTAAGCGCGCCCATTTAACTATTGATGGATCTGCGCCTGTCACGACGTTGCCCGTATCGTCGCTGGGCAATGTCGGTCAACGGTGTTTCAACGGCTCTGATCATCCCGAAACGGCGTGGCGGAAACTCTGTAGATGTGGTGATCACTTCGTCAGGCGGACCGTCGTCTGCGGCGGTTATTGCAGCATGCCAGAGCTTTATCGAAGGTGTGGCACCGGCCGGTGCCGACATCTGGGTGTTTACGCCCGAGATCGTTGCGGTGGACATTAGCGCCAAGGTCAAGCCAGCACCTGGCTACACGCTGGAGACTCTACAGGAGCCCGTGGAGGGCGCTTGCAGGCAAGTTATCGCTCCAGTCGTTCCGCTGGAAACGCTTTACCTGATTCGACTGACTGCTGCGATCAGCGCCCTAGGCGGCGTAATCGATCTAAAGATCTTGGCGCCTAGTCGGCAATATTCCCCCCGCTTGGTGGGTTGCGCATAACGTCCAGGAGGCGAGCAAGAAGGCTCTCGGGGCTTTCGTCATCGGTGCCGCCAACTGTTTCGGCCAGCACGCAAGCGCTGTCGACATCAAGCGGCGGAGTGATGAACGTACAGGCGCCCTCTAGGCCATTAAGGGCCGATCCCGCTTCTACAGATGCTACGGGAATGCTGATTTCCCCCGCGTGGGGAATGATCACTGTCGAGGAAGTGCTGAACAACCGACCCGTGGATGTATGCCTGACCTGCAAACCCGCCAGAACTTCAGCACCCGCTTTGCCGGTTACGGTTAAACCGCTACCAGAAGAGGTGGCCAGCTTGGGATAAACATCGCGGGTAGCGGCATCCCGCTTGAGTTCTTCGAAATCCGCGCTGTCGGGGAAGATCTGGCGAGCCGTCCAGGCGGCCTGCTGGTGGATGCCCTCGGCTATGGCGGACACCGAGCTGGCCCGGACATGGTTATCGCTGTCAGAGGTGATGTCAGCGTCTGGCAACTGGGAACGAATGTCACGCAGCATCCGCGAACGGATTGCATCAAATGGGGGGGCTTGGTATGGCATCAGATCACGCTCACCAGGTGCTCGAAAGTCTGGCGGCCGGCCGGGGCATAGACCTCGATCAGGAGCCTCAACCAGCCGTTGTGAGGTTGCTCAGCAGTCACATCCACCGAAGTTGCACGGCCGTCGTCAATCAGCCCCTTCAGGGCTTGTTGCGCGTACTGAATGGCTAGCGTGCTGACTCGGGCCTTGTCCTTCTCTCGTTTCAGCTCATGCAGACGGGAGCCCAACTCAGGATCGGCCCAGTAGCTGCCAAGGGGAGTCATCAAACGGAGGTAGACGGCGTTGGCCAGCGTCGTAATGCGCTGGCCAGTCAAGTCGCCTGTGGTGGGGTTTATGCTTGCGTCCATAGCGATGCGCCGTCGTGTGCGATCAGCGCGTCCAGCGAAAGCGTGGTGCCGCAGTTAGGGCAACGTGTGCGCATCAGTGCACCCCCGAAAGGATTGGGATTTCCCGAGCACGGAAGTACTTCGCGTGCACTGCTTTGCCCCCGAGTGGATGCTTGTCGCGCCAGTTCATCAGCTCGTCAGGCTTGGTGATCTCGGGTTTGTACTGGTGGTATGTCTCCAGCCCCAGCAACAATGCTTTGATGCCTTCCTCACCAAACTTGGCCGCTACTGTGACCGGGGCGTACTTGGTCCCATTCCAGCAATATGCGTCGATCACCCATGCCGTTACCTGCGGGCTAGACGCCACCACTGGGGATTCATCCACTACGGAATAAGCGGTCGCTTTGGTAATCTGCTCCACTGCCAATTTTTCGCCCGAACTTTCACGAAGCTTAAAAAGAGCCCGCAGATCGCCAGCCTTCGTCACCGCCCGTGCAAGGGTCGCAGCGAAACCAACGCATTTACCTTCGCAATACAGCCGCACCATCCCTTTAGCCGGGGCGCGGATTTCCACCTGGTTATCTTTAATGCACAGAGACATTTCGACCTCCAGAGCAGTTCGGGTTGAAGTGGCATTGCTGGCACACACGCCAGTGCTGCATTGCTTGCGGGTTGTGAGTCGGTGCTGGGCGCTGATAGAACCCCTGGCACTGTTCAACAGTCAGCGTGTCGCCGATGGCAATGCACTCAATACGACCAAGAACATCCATCACTCGGCGCTCAACACCTGCGGTAGTAGGGCTTGGATACTTGTTATCAAGCACCAGACTTACCGCCGTTCGACTCATGTTGATACGGATCGCAGCTTGCGCACGGCTAGTGGCCGCTACCTCTTTGGCCAGGAGCCGCACGAACAGCGGCGGCTCGGCTCCCCAGTTCGATAAGTTCACCGCCCGTTTCATTGCAGACCTCCGGACTCCCCAGTGGAAGCAAGTTCCAGCTGGGTTCGCTGCACAAGATCAGTCGACGGCTGGACTGTTTTTCCGCCTCGAGCCAGATCTAGCCACTCACTAAGCAAGTCCCGAGTTCGCAACAGCGCGACTCCAGGCTCTACCAAGCTGCGATCAGCACCAAACGAACCGATTGTTTTGGTAAATACCAACTTGTTCAAATTGGGGTCATAGACCTGGAGGTTATCCAACTTCCGGATCTCAGGTGGACGCGGCCCGGAGTATTTGCTGCCAACCAAGCAGAAGGTTTCAAAATTTTGAGGTGCGTTCTCGATCTTCTCCACATAACCGGCGTCAGCGAGGGCGTTGAGATACTGCCGCGTTTTTACCACTGAGACGGATACACCACCTGCCGAAGCAGTCTTCGCTATATCTTGAACAGTCAAGTGACCGCCGAGGATGCGCAATGTCCGCCAGATATTCTCAGTGGCCAGATGCTCAAAAGTACGCTCGCCGTTTTTGTTCAAGCGCGGATGATCTGCGCCTTCGTCCCGAATTAGCGCGAAGACTTTACCTCGGCTTGTGGTCTCACCTTCGGGAGTCTCCACTAATTTGACAACACCAGCCTTTGTCAGCGCCTGGATGTATCGGCTGACATCGGCGGAACGCCCAGCCGTCCGCCGAACAATATCATTCACTGTAAAGCCTGGGCGTAGAAGGCGCATGGCTTCCCACATTTTCTGACGCGGCTCTTTTTTTCCAGTGACGATGAGAGTCGAAACCTTAGACATTAGGAAGCCCTCCGGGTTGGAGCTTCACCGGTGAACCAGGAACGCTTACCCCATTCAGCCATACCGACGTGATCTAGCATCATCGCAGCGGCCTCAGACCGAACCTTGTATAGGTTTACTGCGATTCGGCGCAGACACCCTTTTGTTACACGCACAAGGTCTTCCAGAAGATCCTCGCCGAACTTAAGTTCCGGATAGCTCTCAATTGCGAGCTGGCGCACATCCTCGATAGTGGCTGGCTGGGCGGGCACCCACTCCAGAACACGGTTGTGCAAGCGTTCAAGGCGCTGCAATGAAGAAGGCACACGCTCTTCACCGATCAGAACAATAGTCCCTTCACTGGCGTTGTAGATGTCGGTCAATACGTTGGCCGTGGCCTTCTCAAGGAGATACTGCACATCATCAACAATCAGGGGACGGCGCGAAGTCGACAGCTGAACTGCAATTTGGTCTACCATGTCTGAGAGAGTGCGCTCGGGCAAAATACTCATGTCGCGCAGAATGGCCGTGAGGAAGGCTTTTTTGCTCCAAGTGTCACGGCACTCTGTGTAATAGCAGCGATGCTGATTCGCTGCGAAAGCAGCGGCAGCGCTTTTGCCGTACCCACTCGGGCCATACATGGCCACCAAACCAGGCAGGCCAGCAGGGCGTGCCTGAGCCCGGCTCATTGCACCTGACAGCAAACCGACATTTGTCAACGGAACGATTTTGGTTACACTCACTGTGTTTCTCCTGTTGGTCTGGCGTGTTGCAGCACGCCGACTGCTTCCTAAAACGGGCCGTTCTTAGCCCGCTTGCTGTTGAAATACCTGTTTCATCGCAACGAAGTCTGGGTGGTTTGGATAACGCTCATGCCACCTGGCTTCGTCTGCGGTGAGCCCTTCTCCAGCGTTCTTGCGCTGATCCAGCCGAACCCACAGCCGATACCTCGCAACATCGTCGCCTGGTACTACAAACTGGGGCTGTTGCAATTCAAGCGCTTTCGCGTACTCTCGCGCCTCTTCCAGAGCCTCAGTTGACAAATTCGCAGACTGCGCAATGCTGGGCGCGATCATTTCCACTCGATGACCTGTCAGCGTTTCCAGCTTGTTTACAGCCCTGCTGAATTGCCCTTGCTGCCGCTTTTCCCGCGCCATTTCAACCATCGAGCGCGGCATATAATCCGTGCTATTTCCGTCGAGCTGAGCGGCACCGATCAATTCGCCTTCTAACGTGTACGCCCAGACCTGGCTAGCATCTCTAACGTCATAAGCAACGCGTATTTCCTGCCCATGTAAGGCCGTTAGATCTTCCATGAAATAGTTGTTGCCGCCCCAAGCAATCTCGCCACGACGCGTTGTTCGCGTTACTTGCGGCCGTATCAGGGACTCCACTAGCGCCCCTGGAGCAATCATCGGCTCCCATCCCGCTTCGATGGCTGCCTGCCACGCCTCATCAGGACTCATGTTTCTGAGCTTCCCTGTTTCAGGGTCGCGGATCTTGTCTAGGCCCCGGTGTGGAGTGCTGTTGTAGTTGGCGATTTCATGCTCTACGCCGGCCATAAACACACCAAACTCTGGAATCACGCGAGACTTTCCGAGTTCTCTCAATTCTTTCCGGCCGAGGCGATGCACTTTGGTCCCAGCGTGCTTATCCATATCAGCCCCGATATAAGACGTGAGCTTCTTCGCAGCACGAACCCAAATCGTCTGATGCCCCCGTTCGGATAGGCCACGCGCTTGGCTGTTATATGGCAAGGAATGCGTCATGGTGCCGCCAAGCCGATCCACCACCTCGCGAACAGTGTCATTCGCGAAGCCCGAACCGTTATCGACATAGAAAATCGAGAACATGCATTCCTGGATCGCACCACGTAGCGCATCCAGAACCCCGATTGCCGACTCGGCCTCACCTACGGATATCCCTACTACTCGCCGACTTGCCACATCCAGAACCGTGGTGATCTCTGGCCGATAGGGTTTTCCGGTCAGCGGGTTGATTACTTCCGCATCAAACTTGTGACCGTCCGCTGTATAAACATCACCAGGCAATAGATTCTTGGTCGAACGTCGACGGAAAGGCTGTAGAGCCTTCAGCTCCTGGGGACTCATACGACCCCGATTGAGCACGTCGGGTGAAAGCTTTTTCAGGAAGCGTTGCACCGCATGAATACTGGGCAGGTCGCCAGTCCAGTTTGACGAGAATTCCGCATAGCTTGCAGCAACGCTCGGCTTAGTCGGGCGCTGGTAGCAGCGAAGAAAGGCAGGAGCCCACTCCGGCATTCCTAGGTTTGCTCTCTGACGAAGTGGCGCCAACGACGCTTCGTTCCGATCAGCCGCCCGCCAGGTTGCCAACCAACGCTTCAAAGTCCGCTCAGATAAGCCCCTATCTGCCGTCTTGCGGTCATTCGCGATTTCCACCCGATCTTGCAAGTAGGGCGATAGGGTTCCGGCCTGAGCATGCTTCACTAGAGCATCGATTGCCGCCTTTTGAGAGACGAGCTGCATCATGCGCTCGATCTCACGGCAAAACGCTAAACGAGCACTCATGACTGTCCGCTGCCTATCATTCAGCGCCGCAGTGCTGATACTGACCTGGACATCAGATTGAACCGTCAACTGATTCCCTTCGCTTGAAAGTCGGGTTAGTAATGCGGCTTGGGTTTCTGATGGAAGGCAGGAAAACAGGAACTCGCGACCACCACCCTGCGCTTTCCGAGGTTGCCAAGACCAGCCCTCTTGGCGGGCTCGATAGTTAACTCCCTGGACAGTCCCAGGAAGCCCGGGCAGTCCGCTCAACTCCTGTGCGGTGTACCAGCCGGTAAGCTTGGGGCTGGTCATATCGGGTGTGTGCTTGCTCATAAAACGTTAGACTCAGGGTTTGTCGAACTCTCAGGTCGTTTCGGGCGTTGCCGCTGCGGTGTGCCGTTGGCATTCCAGCGATCAGGCCAGAGTTCGTTAGGCTCAAGCCCTAGTGCTTTAGCGATAGCCCTTTCCATGCGTGGATAAGGCAAGCGCTTAACGTTCAGAACCGCCGAGATAGATACGTTCATCTTCCGGGCGACCTTCGCCAAGGACGTACCCTTAGCGCGCAACTGGAATTTGATCCATTCCCACCGGAGCTCGGGATCGCTTGGTATTTCAGGGGGCGGAGTTTTGGTTTTCATCTGACGGCCTTTGGGTCGTTTTTTTTGAAAGCTAACGTGATGTACGTCATAGGCTAGTGCCATAGAAGTTGAAAGGCAACCCCTATAGAAGCATTTTCAGCTTCTCTTAGCGCTATTTGTTAGTGCTAAAGAGAAAAACTCAATGAATTCAATGACTTACAGAAGATGAAAAAAGACGATTTGCCCGAAAATCAGCTTTCAGCCTCCCCAGGGAAAGCTGAAAGTGATCCAGCATTCATCGAAAGGCTGCGCCATATCGCCGCAAAGGTGGGGAGCGTTAATGCTTTAGCGCGTGCATCCGGGCTTTCCCAGGGAGGGCTGCAGCGCTACATGAAGGGTGGGGAGCCTACTCGGCCAAATCTGATCAGCTTGGCCAAGGCCGGGGGCGTCAGCCTCAATTGGCTGATGACTGGTGATGAATCGGAAGGCGCACAGCCCCAGATTGACGATGACATCTATGCGTACATACCTTTGTACGACGCCCGAGTGAGCCAGGGGCACGGCGCCTGGAATGATGGGCTCAAGGTACTCACAAAGCTTGCGTTCACTCGCTACAGCCTGCGCAAAAAGGGCTTAGACCCAGCAAAGCTGGCTGCTGTGCGCGTTGACGGAGACTCAAACGAGCCCATCTTGTGCGATGGCGACACCGTTATGGTGGATTTGAGCCGGAACGTGCTTCAAGGGGAGGCGTTTTACGTAATCCGTATTGATGACCTGCTTTACGCGAAGCGTTTACAGCGCGAGATTGATGGCAGCATCCTAGTCATCAGCGCGAATCCAGCTTATCGCGTCATCACCGTTCCACAGAGCCAACTCAGCTCGCTTCAGGTTATCGGCCGGGTGGTCTGGGCAGGGGGCTGGATGATCTAAAGCGGAGTGTTGGTTTCTTTTCCAAGGCAATCGATCACCACTTCAAAAGTGCCTGAAAGCCTTATAGATCAAGGCTTGTAGGGGAAACGAAACGTACCTTTGTAGAGTTTCGTTTTCTCTTGAGGCGAAACGAACCCGCTACGGATGGTGCCTCCTAGGAAGATCGGGCCTTGGAGCTTTACCGCCCCTCCCAGGCTGGTGCCAAAGACCGCGCTCGAAATCGCCAGAGCTCAGCGATTTGTCTATTTTCTGATCATTTTCATTTAGCGGCTATTTGGCCCCGTTTTGGCCTCGCTTCTTTTCTTCTCGCCCAATGAATCCAGGCTTTTCCGCTTTCTTCCCGCTTCTTCCCGCCTGTTTTCTCTTAGTGCCAAACAGAACACCTCCTCACACAGCGAAGCTTGTGAGCCACGCCGGACTGCCCCCTAAATTTGATAAGCCTTCGCGGTCGCCTGTAGGAGCGGGTTTACCCGCGAAACGGGCGAAGACACTCTCTGACGGAATAACCACCCCTGCATTTATGGAAAGTTTCGTCATCTCCACAGGCTGTTGCTGCTATCCACCTATCCAGTTTGCATCCTGTGTGCAGGCATCTACAGTTTCGACGTACAACGCTGCGGAGAGACCAGATGCGTGGCGATGACAACAGCTGCGCGAACACTGCCAAAAGCCCGCCGAAGATGCCCCGCAGTATCTGGGCGCTGGGCTTCGTGTCGATGTTGATGGACATTTCCTCGGAGATGATCCACGCCCTACTGCCCCTGTACATGGTCAGTGTGCTCGGCGCTTCGGTGATAGCGGTGGGGCTTGTCGAAGGAATCGCCGAGTCGACCGCATCGTTCACCAAGGTGTTCTCTGGTGCCCTCAGCGACCGACTGGGTAAACGCAAGCTGCTGACAGTCCTCGGCTACGGCCTCAGTGCGCTGATGAAGCCGGTATTTCCCATGGCTTCCGGACTTGAGTGGCTGACTGCGGCACGCTTCGTCGACCGCGTCGGCAAGGGTATTCGGGGGGGCCCACGCGATGCGCTGGTGGCCGATGTTACGCCGGTCGAGCTGCGCGGCGCGGCGTTCGGCCTGCGTCAGGCGCTCGATACCGTAGGCGCTATCCTCGGGCCATTGCTGGCGATCGTATTGATGTGGTTGACAGCGAGCCATTTCCAGACCGTGTTCTGGGTAGCTGTTATCCCGGCGTTCGTGGCGGTGTATATCCTGATTGCCTTCGTTCACGAACCTGCGGCCCCAGCGATGGGGCATCCGGTGCGCTCACCGTTGGCACTGCACGAGCTGCGGCGCCTCGGGCCGGTCTATTGGCGCCTGATCGGTCTGGCCACGTTGTTCACCCTCGCCCGTTTCAGCGAGGCGTTCTTGCTGCTGCGGGCTCAGAACATAGGCCTGACACCGCTGTGGGCGCCGGCGGTACTGGTATTGATGGCGATGGCCTACTCACTGTCGGCCTACCCTGCCGGCGTGTTGTCGGACCGAGTGGGGCGCCGTGACGTGCTGATGGGCGGGCTAGGCCTGCTGATCACTGCCGACCTGCTGCTGGCCCTTTTGCCAGGATGGGTCGGGCTTGCCTTTGGGGTAACGGCCTGGGGCCTGCACCTGGGCTTCAGCCAGGGCATCTTCTCTGCCATGATCGCCGACAGCGCCCCCGCCAACTTGCGCGGTACCGCCTTCGGCCTGTTCAACCTGCTGACCGGTGCGGCGCTGCTGATAGCCAGCGTGGTAGCCGGATTGCTGTGGGAGCGTGCAGGGTTCCAGGCCACCTTCCTGGTGGGTGCGGGTTTTGCCGTCACCACCCTTGCAGGACTGACGCTGCTGCGCTGAACCTGGCTAACCTGGCGGTTCGCGACTGCCGCGTATGCAGGTTGAACAGTTCCATCCTGTAACCCGGACGCCCCCGCCGCAGAGGCCGAACGTCTGGACAGGGAGCGCCGCCTGCCGGTGAAGGCGTTCGAGTAAGGATGTCGGCAATGCACGCAGTGAAGGGGCCAAGCTAATCGCGATGCCGGATGGCGATCTCACCCCCAAGCCGAACTAGGCCAGCACAGCCTCCTGCTCCAGTAACGACCAACCGCCATGCCCATCCACCTCAAGCCGGTGGGTGTGGAACGCTGCCAGTGTGCTGCGGTGGCCGACACTGACCAGCAATGCACTCGGCATCTCCGAACGCAACAACGCATACAGGGCATGCTCGAGCCCTTCATCCATTGCCGAGGTGGACTCGTCGAGGAACACCACCTGTGGCCGGTTGAACAGCACCCGGGCGAACGCCAGGCGCTGCTGCTCGCCCACCGAGAGGATGTGTGACCAGTCACAGCTGACGTCCAGACGCTCGGCGAGATGGGCCAGGTTGACCTGGCGCAACGCCTGCTGCATGAGCAGTTCATCCTTGGGGTTGCTGGCTGCCGGGTAGGCAATGACGGTACGCAAGTCACCTAGCGGCAGGTACGGGCGTTGCGACAGGAACAGTGCCTGATGGCCCGTTGGCCGCCTGACCTTGCCTTCGGCATACGGCCAAAGGCCCGCCAGGGCACGCAGCAGCGTGGTTTTACCACTGCCCGATGGCCCTTTGATCAACAACGCCTGGCCGGCATGCAGGCTCAGGTCCAGGTCGGCGATAAGGGCATGTCCGTCCGGGCGCAGCACCTGCAATCCCGTGATCTGCAGCGCATGCGCCTGGTCTTCGGTGGTGACGCGCGGCAACGCACTTGCCTGCTGGTTGGCATCGAGAAAGCCGGTGAGACGGTCAAGGGTCGCGCGGTACTGCGCGAACGCATCGTACGACTCACGGAAGAACGACAGAGAATCCTGCACCTGCCCAAAGGCCTGGGAAGTTTGCATGACGTCGCCCAGCTTGATCGCCCCACTGAAGAAGCGCGGCGCCTGAAGAATGAACGGAAACACAACAGCAACCTGACTGACACCCAAGTTGAAGCCACTGAACTTCAGGTTCCGGTACACCAATGCCCAGACATTCACGATCAAGGCAGCAAAACGGCCGAGCAACGTGCCCCGCTCGACTTGCGCACCTTGGTAGAAGGCGATGTTCTCAGCGTTCTCACGCAGGCGCATCAACGCGTAACGGAAGTTGGCGGTGAGTTTCTCGTTGAGGAAGTTAAGCCGGATCAGTGGGCGCCCGAGGCGGAAGGCGACCCAGGTGGCGATGATGACATACAGGTAAACGGCAAATACCATCGCCCGAGGGATCTCCACGCCGGCCACCGTCAACGGTGCTGACAGCCCCCAGAGGATGCCGGTGAACGCCACCAGTGAAACCAGCGCACTGACTGCGCCCAGGGCAAGGCTGACTGAGTTGGTGACGAAAGCGTTAACGTCCAGTTCGATACGCTGGTCAGGGTTGTCCACTGGCTCGGCAAGGAACTGGCCACGGTAATAGGCATCGCCCTGCATCCAGTCGTGGGTCAGGCGCTCGGTCAGCCAGACCCGCCACTTGATACTGAATGCCTGGCTGACATAGAAGGTGAACAGCGAGCGCAGCACATGGATGGTGGCCAGTACCGCGAAGACGCCGAGCAGGTACCAGAACGCCGCCTGGTCAAGGCCCTGCAAGGCGCTGTAGAAGCCGTTGTACCAAAACGAAAACAGCACGTTCAGGCGAACCGAAAACAGCGTCAGGACCAGCAGCAGGGCAAACACCAGCAACGGCCGCCAACTGCGCCTGAAACTGAAATAGGGCCCGGCAAGCTGCCAGAACTGGCTGCCCCAGCGTGTAAAACGCACGGCCAGAGTTGCGGCTGCAGTGAAGCTGACAAGGGTGATGAACGAGGCGATTGCCAGCCAGCTTAGGCTCTCTTGCAGGGCCTGATGCCAGTTCATTTCCATGGTAAGTATCCGTGCTGAGTATTTCCGCGAGCGTAGCATTACGCTGTCATTCGTCAGGTATAAATGACGCACATTTCATGATTTGTAGGAGCGGGTTTACCCGCGAACACCGGCAACGCCGGTGCCATCTCCGCTCCCGCAGTGATTCGAGCAGTTCCAGTTTTTTTGCCCACCAAAGACAAAACCCCTACCTGCATGCGCAGATAGGGGTTTTGCGAAATGAATCTTGACGATGACCTACTCTCACATGGGGAAACCCCACACTACCATCGGCGATGCATCGTTTCACTACTGAGTTCGGGATGGGATCAGGTGGTTCCAATGCTCTATGGTCGTCAAGAAATTCTGTTGCCAGAATGTCCAGATGGACAGCCCAGCGAATTCGGATATGCGATATTTGCGAAGCTCTTGTGTAAAGCACGAATTTTCGGGTCTTTCGTCTTCACCACCACAATCTGCGTAGCAGATTGCTTGGGTGTTATATGGTCAAGCCTCACGGGCAATTAGTATTGGTTAGCTCAACGCCTCACAGCGCTTACACACCCAACCTATCAACGTCGTAGTCTTCGACGGCCCTTTAGGGGATTCAAGATCCCAGTGAGATCTCATCTTGAGGCAAGTTTCCCGCTTAGATGCTTTCAGCGGTTATCTCTTCCGAACATAGCTACCCGGCAATGCCACTGGCGTGACAACCGGAACACCAGAGGTTCGTCCACTCCGGTCCTCTCGTACTAGGAGCAGCCCCTCTCAAATCTCAAACGTCCACGGCAGATAGGGACCGAACTGTCTCACGACGTTCTAAACCCAGCTCGCGTACCACTTTAAATGGCGAACAGCCATACCCTTGGGACCGGCTTCAGCCCCAGGATGTGATGAGCCGACATCGAGGTGCCAAACACCGCCGTCGATATGAACTCTTGGGCGGTATCAGCCTGTTATCCCCGGAGTACCTTTTATCCGTTGAGCGATGGCCCTTCCATACAGAACCACCGGATCACTAAGACCTACTTTCGTACCTGCTCGACGTGTTTGTCTCGCAGTCAAGCGCGCTTTTGCCTTTATACTCTACGACCGATTTCCGACCGGTCTGAGCGCACCTTCGTACTCCTCCGTTACTCTTTGGGAGGAGACCGCCCCAGTCAAACTACCCACCATACACTGTCCTCGATCCGGATAACGGACCTGAGTTAGAACCTCAAAGTTGCCAGGGTGGTATTTCAAGGATGGCTCCATGAGAACTGGCGTCCCCACTTCAAAGCCTCCCACCTATCCTACACAAGCAAATTCAAAGTCCAGTGCAAAGCTATAGTAAAGGTTCACGGGGTCTTTCCGTCTAGCCGCGGATACACTGCATCTTCACAGCGATTTCAATTTCACTGAGTCTCGGGTGGAGACAGCGCCGCCATCGTTACGCCATTCGTGCAGGTCGGAACTTACCCGACAAGGAATTTCGCTACCTTAGGACCGTTATAGTTACGGCCGCCGTTTACCGGGGCTTCGATCAAGAGCTTCGCTTGCGCTAACCCCATCAATTAACCTTCCGGCACCGGGCAGGCGTCACACCCTATACGTCCACTTTCGTGTTTGCAGAGTGCTGTGTTTTTAATAAACAGTCGCAGCGGCCTGGTATCTTCGACCGGCATGGGCTTACGGAGCAAGTCCTTCACCCTCGCCGGCGCACCTTCTCCCGAAGTTACGGTGCCATTTTGCCTAGTTCCTTCACCCGAGTTCTCTCAAGCGCCTTGGTATTCTCTACCTAACCACCTGTGTCGGTTTGGGGTACGGTTCCCAGTTATCTGAAGCTTAGGAGCTTTTCTTGGAAGCATGGTATCAACCACTTCGTCGCCTGAAGGCAACTCGTCATCAGCTCTCGGCCTTGAAATCCCGGATTTGCCTAAGATTTCAGCCTACCACCTTAAACCTGGACAACCAACGCCAGGCTGGCCTAACCTTCTCCGTCCCTCCATCGCAATAACTGGAAGTACAGGAATATTAACCTGTTTTCCATCGACTACGCTTTTCAGCCTCGCCTTAGGGACCGACTAACCCTGCGTCGATTAACGTTGCGCAGGAAACCTTGGTCTTTCGGCGTGCGAGTTTTTCACTCGCATTGTCGTTACTCATGTCAGCATTCGCACTTCTGATACCTCCAGCAAGCTTCTCAACTCACCTTCACAGGCTTACAGAACGCTCCTCTACCGCATCATCATAAGATGATACCCGTAGCTTCGGTGCATGGTTTGAGCCCCGTTACATCTTCCGCGCAGGCCGACTCGACTAGTGAGCTATTACGCTTTCTTTAAAGGGTGGCTGCTTCTAAGCCAACCTCCTAGCTGTCTAAGCCTTCCCACATCGTTTCCCACTTAACCATGACTTTGGGACCTTAGCTGACGGTCTGGGTTGTTTCCCTTTTCACGACGGACGTTAGCACCCGCCGTGTGTCTCCCATGCTCGGCACTTGTAGGTATTCGGAGTTTGCATCGGTTTGGTAAGTCGGGATGACCCCCTAGCCGAAACAGTGCTCTACCCCCTACAGTGATACATGAGGCGCTACCTAAATAGCTTTCGAGGAGAACCAGCTATCTCCGAGCTTGATTAGCCTTTCACTCCGATCCACAGGTCATCCGCTAACTTTTCAACGGTAGTCGGTTCGGTCCTCCAGTCAGTGTTACCTAACCTTCAACCTGCCCATGGATAGATCGCCCGGTTTCGGGTCTATACCCAGCGACTAAACGCCCTATTAAGACTCGCTTTCGCTACGCCTCCCCTATTCGGTTAAGCTCGCCACTGAATATAAGTCGCTGACCCATTATACAAAAGGTACGCAGTCACCTAACAAAGTAGGCTCCCACTGCTTGTACGCATACGGTTTCAGGTTCTATTTCACTCCCCTCTCCGGGGTTCTTTTCGCCTTTCCCTCACGGTACTGGTTCACTATCGGTCAGTCAGTAGTATTTAGCCTTGGAGGATGGTCCCCCCATATTCAGACAAAGTTTCTCGTGCTCCGTCCTACTCGATTTCATTGACAAGAGATTTTCGTGTACGGGGCTATCACCCACTATGGCCGCACTTTCCAGAGCGTTCCACTAATCTCAAATCAACTTAAGGGCTGGTCCCCGTTCGCTCGCCACTACTAAGGGAATCTCGGTTGATTTCTTTTCCTCAGGGTACTTAGATGTTTCAGTTCCCCTGGTTCGCCTCTTGCACCTATGTATTCAGTACAAGATAACCAGCTTATGCTGGCTGGGTTCCCCCATTCAGAGATCTCTGGATCACAGTCTGTTTGCCGACTCCCCAAAGCTTATCGCAGGCTACCACGTCTTTCATCGCCTCTGACTGCCAAGGCATCCACCGTATGCGCTTCTTCACTTGACCATATAACCCCAAGCAATCTGGTTATACTGTGAAGACGACATTCGCCGAAAATTCGTACGTTGCTCTTTCGAGCAGAACTCACAAATTTTACCTTAGCCTGATCCACCAGCAGTGAAACTGGTGTTCAGTCTATATCTATCACATATCCGAATTTTTAAAGAACGATCTGACAAAAGTCAGAAATCAACATTCGAACTGAATGTTCATTTCTAAGTTCTGACAAGTGACTGCGTACGGCGAAAGTGGTGGAGCCAAGCGGGATCGAACCGCTGACCTCCTGCGTGCAAGGCAGGCGCTCTCCCAGCTGAGCTATGGCCCCGTATTCTACGGCTGAACCATGTAATGGTAGGTCTGGGCAGATTTGAACTGCCGACCTCACCCTTATCAGGGGTGCGCTCTAACCAACTGAGCTACAGACCTATAACAGGGTCGCGTTACAGCATCGTCTTTTACAATGAATCAAGCAATTCGTGTGGGAGCTCATCAGCAGGCTGATGTCGTCGATTAAGGAGGTGATCCAGCCGCAGGTTCCCCTACGGCTACCTTGTTACGACTTCACCCCAGTCATGAATCACACCGTGGTAACCGTCCCCCCGAAGGTTAGACTAGCTACTTCTGGTGCAACCCACTCCCATGGTGTGACGGGCGGTGTGTACAAGGCCCGGGAACGTATTCACCGCGACATTCTGATTCGCGATTACTAGCGATTCCGACTTCACGCAGTCGAGTTGCAGACTGCGATCCGGACTACGATCGGTTTTGTGAGATTAGCTCCACCTCGCGGCTTGGCAACCCTCTGTACCGACCATTGTAGCACGTGTGTAGCCCAGGCCGTAAGGGCCATGATGACTTGACGTCATCCCCACCTTCCTCCGGTTTGTCACCGGCAGTCTCCTTAGAGTGCCCACCATAACGTGCTGGTAACTAAGGACAAGGGTTGCGCTCGTTACGGGACTTAACCCAACATCTCACGACACGAGCTGACGACAGCCATGCAGCACCTGTGTCAGAGTTCCCGAAGGCACCAATCCATCTCTGGAAAGTTCTCTGCATGTCAAGGCCTGGTAAGGTTCTTCGCGTTGCTTCGAATTAAACCACATGCTCCACCGCTTGTGCGGGCCCCCGTCAATTCATTTGAGTTTTAACCTTGCGGCCGTACTCCCCAGGCGGTCAACTTAATGCGTTAGCTGCGCCACTAAAATCTCAAGGATTCCAACGGCTAGTTGACATCGTTTACGGCGTGGACTACCAGGGTATCTAATCCTGTTTGCTCCCCACGCTTTCGCACCTCAGTGTCAGTATCAGTCCAGGTGGTCGCCTTCGCCACTGGTGTTCCTTCCTATATCTACGCATTTCACCGCTACACAGGAAATTCCACCACCCTCTACCGTACTCTAGCTTGCCAGTTTTGGATGCAGTTCCCAGGTTGAGCCCGGGGCTTTCACATCCAACTTAACAAACCACCTACGCGCGCTTTACGCCCAGTAATTCCGATTAACGCTTGCACCCTCTGTATTACCGCGGCTGCTGGCACAGAGTTAGCCGGTGCTTATTCTGTCGGTAACGTCAAAACAGCAAGGTATTAACTTACTGCCCTTCCTCCCAACTTAAAGTGCTTTACAATCCGAAGACCTTCTTCACACACGCGGCATGGCTGGATCAGGCTTTCGCCCATTGTCCAATATTCCCCACTGCTGCCTCCCGTAGGAGTCTGGACCGTGTCTCAGTTCCAGTGTGACTGATCATCCTCTCAGACCAGTTACGGATCGTCGCCTTGGTGAGCCATTACCCCACCAACTAGCTAATCCGACCTAGGCTCATCTGATAGCGCAAGGCCCGAAGGTCCCCTGCTTTCTCCCGTAGGACGTATGCGGTATTAGCGTTCCTTTCGAAACGTTGTCCCCCACTACCAGGCAGATTCCTAGGCATTACTCACCCGTCCGCCGCTGAATCAAGGAGCAAGCTCCCGTCATCCGCTCGACTTGCATGTGTTAGGCCTGCCGCCAGCGTTCAATCTGAGCCATGATCAAACTCTTCAGTTCAATACTGCTTGGGTTTTTAAGAAACCCTAAACTTGGCTCAGCAATCTCAAATGACTATGTGATTTCTCGCATGGTCACTTGTGATGCTGATAATCTTTTTGACTATCAGTCCGTACTCACAAGCACCCACACGAATTGCTTGATTCGATTTGTTAAAGAGCGTTTGGTTAAGAGCTTTTCGTCTCAACCGAGGCGCGCATTCTACGCTTTCCTCAGAGCCTGTCAAGCGTTTATTTTGAAGTTTTTGCGAGAAACTCGTTTAACTTCAAATACTTGACTCAACACAGTGGCTAGCTTTGCTTCGCTACCGCGTTGGAGTGGTGCGCATTATAGGGAGGCCATCGAGAAGGTCAACCTTTAATTTCAATGATTTGAAATATTGCTGGTGAAGCCGCTTGAGGGCTACCACCTCCCCCACCAATTGCGCACTATATTGCTCACCATCTCCCCCGCCCAAGGATTTCCGCACTTAAATGAACACCCAACCCCGCAGCCTGGCCGCCACCCTCTTCCCGATCGGCCTACTGCTTATCGCCATGGCATCGATTCAGTCCGGCGCCTCCCTGGCCAAAAGCATGTTCCCGATCGTCGGCGCACAAGGCACTACCACCCTGCGCCTGATCTTCGCCAGCATCATCATGCTGCTTATATTGCGCCCGTGGCGGGTACGCATGACCGCCAACACGTTGCGCAATGTGGTCATCTACGGCATGGCACTGGGCGGCATGAACTTCCTCTTCTATATGGCCCTGCAAACGGTACCAATCGGTATCGCCGTCGCCCTGGAATTCACCGGCCCGTTGGCCGTGGCGATCTTCTCCTCGCGCCGAGCGATCGATTTCCTGTGGATTGCCCTGGCCATCGCAGGCCTGCTGCTGTTGCTGCCGGCAGGTCACAGCGGCCAGGCACTCGACCCAGTGGGCGCCGCCTATGCGCTGGGGGCGGGTGTGTGCTGGGCGCTGTACATCCTGTTCGGGCAACGTGCAGGGGCCGAGCACGGCATCCAGAGCGCGGCCCTGGGGGTGGTGGTAGCGGCCCTGTTCGTCGCCCCCATCGGTATCGCCCACGCCGGTAGCGCTCTGCTCACACCTGCCGTGATCCCCATGGCGTTTGCCGTTGCAATACTGTCCACCGCCCTGCCATACAGCCTGGAAATGGTTGCCCTCACGCGGATTCCGGCGCGCACGTTCGGCACCCTGATGAGCATCGAACCGGCATTTGGCGCATTGTCCGGCCTGCTTTTCCTCGGCGAGGTGCTGACGCTCACTCAATGGCTGGCGATTCTGGCAATCATTACCGCCTCGGTCGGCACCACCCTGTCCATGCGCAAGGCGCCCAGCCCGGCCATCGCAGCAGACTGATATGAGAAATATTTTCATTTGAGAAAGGATTAATGATTGTAGCAGCCTGTCTCGCTGATTAAGCTGTCACAGAATCATCATCTTTACGCTATCTACTGGGCCGAACACGGACGCTGGGGAAGGTTCAGGAAGAACCGAAGCGACAACGACAGGGTCGTGACAACTGATTTGCCCTGCATTTAAGGACAGGAATGAAACGAATTTTTCTCATCCTGGCCATCTTGGCCATTGCTGGATGTGCCGCCACAGCCAAGACCGAGGTCAAAAGGGGCAAGAAGGGCCTGCATATCAATTGCTCCGGTCTTTCTTCCTCATGGGACAATTGCTACAGCAAGGCCGCAAGCGCCTGCAGCACGCGCGGCTACCGGGTCATTGCGCGCTCGGGCGATAGCGATGAAGAGGCCGGTGACTATTTGTTCGGCATCAACCCGGCGGGCTACACCAGCCGGAGCATGATCATCATCTGTAAATAGAGAAAAGGGCAGTTCGCAAACTGCCCTTTTTCCGCTGCGTTACAGCGGTGCAGTACGCATCTCCAGCCAGGCTAGCGCATCCCCTTGGAGCAAGGGCGCCAGGCGCTCATGTACGCAGGCGTGGTAGCCGTTCAGCCACTCCACCTCCTCCTTGGTCAGCAACTCGGGCAACAGACAGCGGGTGTCGATAGGGCACAGCGTCAAGGTTTCGAACTGCAGGAAGTCACCAAAGGCACTCTTCCCCGCTTCTCGGTTGACCACCAGGTTCTCGATGCGAACGCCCCACAGCCCCGGGCGGTACGTACCCGGCTCGATCGAGCTGATCATGCCCACTTGCATCGCCGTCTGCGGTGCAGGTGCCGCCTGGTAGGCGATCACTTGAGGCCCCTCATGCACGTTCATGAAGTAGCCCACGCCGTGGCCGGTACCATGGCCATAGTCGACCTGGTCAGCCCAGATCGGCGCCCGGGCAATGGCGTCGAGCAACGGCGACAGTACCCCTCGCGGGAACGTGGCACGCGACAAGGCAATCATGCCCTTGAGTACACGGGTGCAGTCCTGCTTCTGAGCCTGGCTGGGGTTACCGACCGGCACCATGCGGGTGATGTCGGTAGTGCCGCCCAGGTATTGACCGCCCGAGTCGATCAGCAGCAAGCCATTACCCTCGATGAGCGCATGCGACTGCTCGGTGGCCCGGTAGTGTGGCATCGCGCCATTGCCATTGAAGGCGGCAATGGTAGAAAAGCTCAGTGACACGAAATTCGGCCGTCGAGCACGCGCGGCACTCAATTGCTCGTCAACCGTCAGCTCGGTGATGACCTCCCGGCCGAGGTTCGCCTCGAACCAGGCGAAAAACTCGCACAAGGCTGCGCCGTCCTGCTCCATGACCTGGCGAATATGCACCAGGTCGTCGTCACCCTTGCAGGACTTGCTCAGCGTGGTGGGGTTTAGCCCCTCGACAAGAACCACCTCTGCCGCCAGGTTGTCCAGCAGGCCGCAGGTGACCCGGGTCGGGTCCACCAGCAGCCGCGCCCCCGCAGGAACGGTGCCTAGCGCCTTGCCTGCTTCGCTGTAGTCGCGCACCTCGATGCCGTCGACCTCCAGCACATGACGCAGGTGCTCGTCCACCTTGTCCTGGCCCACGAACAGGATGGCCTGCTGCTGATTGATCAGGGCAAAGGCCAGGAAAACCGGATTGTAGGAGACATCGCTGCCGCGCAGGTTGAACAGCCAGGCAATGTCATCCAGGGTAGCGATGAAGTGCCAGTCGGCCCCCTTGGCCTGGATGCCCTGGCGCAGTTGCGCGAGCTTTTCCGCCCGGCTCACCGTGGCGTGGGGCGGCAGGTGCTGGTACACCGGGTTACCGGGCAGCGCCGGGCGCCCGTCCCAGACCTGACCCAGCAGGTCAATGTCTGTTACCAGCTGCGCTCCACGCGCCTTCAGCCGCTCAGCCAGCTGGCGCGCCGAAGCCAGGGCCATGACCGCACCATCCACTGCCACGCGACCGTTGGGCTCGACATTTTCGCCCAACCATTCCAACGCCCCGGGTTTGCCCGGCAACAGTTTCATCAGTTCGATGCCGCTGCCCTTCAGCTCCTGAGCTGCCTGCTCCCAGTAGCGGCTGTCGACCCACAGCCCGGCAAAGCCGGGGGTGACCACCAGCGTACCGACCGAACCATGGAACCCCGAAAGCCACTGGCGCCCCTGCCAGTAACCGGGCAGGTATTCGGAAAGGTGGGGGTCGGCCGAGGGGACCAGCAAGGCATCGATGCCCCCTGCCGCCATGGCTTGGCGCACGTGCACCAGTCGCTGCGGCACGCTTTGCTCAAGGGTGGTCTGGACGTTCATGCGCTCTCCTGCGGCTTCATAACGGTTGATCCAATAGACCGATAATGGAACAGCCGCCAGGGCGCTGCAATCGTGACGACCAAGATACGGCATGCCTTGCCCACGACGCCCTGTGCCAATAGGACACTTCCTACAACAGGACCAGGACCACCGATCAAGTTTCCCTGAACTTCCCCAGGACACCGGCTTCACACACAGTACATTCATTGCACACAGGCAAATGACCATGCCCAGTGGCATCGAACCGAAAGCCGGCGTGGTGTTGCTTGACACCCGCGACCACACGCCCGAACACGAGCACGGCGTTCATCTCAAGCTTGCCGAAGGCCTGGCACGTTTGCTGGGCTGCCCATTTATACAGCCCATGCGGCCGCCAGATGCAGCCGATGCCTACTATTATCTGCCAACCGAGACCCTGATCGACCCCAGACGATATGCCGGCTTGGGTATTTGCAGCGAACAGGACCTGTTTGGCGGCATGGTGCCGTACCCCTACATGGCGACCAAGGCGATCTCTCACCCGTTACCCGCCGGGGCCAGCTTCCCGCCAGGCTGGACCGACGACTTCGCCCGACAGGCCAGCGATGCCCTGCTGCGCGGCTACACCGTGTTCAGCAAAGCCGACGCTCGCACTGCCGCACAGTTGCTGCTGCTCGACGGCCCGCTGAGGGTCAAACCGGTACTGGCTTGTGCGGGACGCGGGCAACAGGTCATCACCACTGCAGATGCCCTGGAGCCTCTGCTGGCCGATATGGATGACCACACGTTGGCGCAGTGGGGCCTGGTGCTCGAAGAAGACCTGAGCGAGGTGCAAACCTTCAGCGTCGGCCAGGTGCGCGTCGCCGGCTTGACCTGCAGCTACCACGGCGCCCAGCAACTGACACGTGACCATCAGGGTACCGAGGTCTACGGCGGTTCTGAACTGGTGGTGGTACGTGGCGACTATCAGGCGTTGCTACAGCTCCCACTGGACGACCACCTGCGCCTTGCCATCAACCAGGCCATGGTTTACGAACAAGCCGCCGAGCAGCACTTCCCGGGCTTTGTCGCCTCACGTCGCAACTATGACATCGCCCGCGGCATCAGCCCTTCGGGCCATCTGTGCAGCGGGGTGCTCGAACAATCCTGGCGCCTGGGTGGTGCCAGCAGTGCCGAACTGTTGGCCCTGCAGGCCTTTGCCGATGACCCCGCATTGCAACGGGTGCGGGCTTCCACCCACGAAGTATTCGGCAACCCCGACCTGCCCGCTGATGCCATCCTCTTTTACCAAGGAAACGACAGTGAACTCGGACAACTCAGCAAATTTGCGCGGATTCGCGACCATGGCCATTCAGAGTGAAACCGTTGAACTGCAGGTCGAGAATGACCGCATCGCCGGCACCTTGGTCAGCCCGGGCACCAAAATGCCGGGCATTCTCTTCGTCCACGGCTGGGGCGGCAGCCAGCAACGTGACCTGGCCCGCGCCCGGCATATCACCGGACTGGGATGCGTGTGCATGACCTTCGACCTGCGCGGTCACGAAAAAACTGAAAGCCAGCGCCTCACGGTCACCCGTGAACAAAACCTGCAGGACTTGCTGGTGGCTTACGATCGACTGGTCAGCCACCCGGCAGTCGACAGCAGCGCCATCGCCATTATCGGCAGCAGCTATGGCGGTTACCTGGCGACTCTGCTGACCCGCGAACGGCCGGTCAGGTGGCTGGCCCTGCGGGTACCTGCCATGTACTGGGATGACGAATGGGGCAGCCCGAAGCAAACCCTTGACCGTCAACGCCTGAATGCCTATCGCCAGCGCCCCCTGGGCCCGACCGACAACCGCGCGCTGGCCGCGTGCGCCGAATTCGGCGGGGATGTATTGCTGGTGGAGTCCGAGCAGGATGACTACGTGCCGCACAGTACCTTGATGAACTACCGCTCGGCGTTCGTCAACGCCCACTCGCTCACCCATCGCATCGTCGACGGCGCCGACCACGCGCTGTCCAGCGAACAGAGCCAGAAAGCGTATAGCTCGCTCCTGGCGGCATGGATCAGCGAAATGGTCATCGGTGCCCGCCTGGATCGCTACCCGCACTACGCACCTTGGTATGCCTGAGGACCGCCCATCTGGCAATGCAGCACGCCATCGTCCCCGCGCACCAGGCTGCGCAGGGCCTGGTAGGCGGCGAAGTTGACACCGCGTGCCTGATGCTGGCCCAGCAGGTCAAGAAACGATTCCTCGACGAAGTGCACGGCCGCCGCAGCCCAGGCCTGGCGTGACTGCCATTGCAGGTACTGCAACACCCGGCAGCCATCGTCGCTGGCCTGGATGCTCACACCCTGCAGCCCTTCGCAACGAGCAGCCAATGCTTCACTACGCTCCACCAGGGCCTGAGCCAATGCTTGCTGGTACATACTGGGTACTTCGTATTCGATCATCTGGGTGAACCACAAGGCATGAGGTGTTGCCAACATCGACAGTCTCCTGGCTACGTACGCATGCAGCGCGATGCCGAGCAGGGTAAGACCTCAAGTAAAGTCAAGGTCAAGTGGTTTCTACAGACCCTGGCCGGATACCGCAAACCGCCGCCGATAGTCACTCGGAGTAAGGCCGATGACACGCTGGAACACCTTGCGAAACGCGCCCGGATCCTGGTAACCGACACCCCACGCGATCTGTTCGACGGTGCGCCGGGTAAACTCCAGCAAGCGGCACGCCCGCCCCACCCTCACCTGCTGGCAATACTCGGTCGGGCGCAGCCCGGTAGCGGCACGAAAGCGCCGCAAGAAAGTGCGCGCCTCCAGCCCCGCGCAGGCCGCCATCGTGGCCAGGTCGGCATCCTGCCCGCCATTGCCCTGCAACCAGTGCTGCACCTTCAACACGGCCTCGTCGCCGTGGTCCAGGCGCGGGTTGAACACAGCGCCGGGCAGCGGCGCCGCGACCGGATCGACGGCCAGATAGCGAGCGGTCTCCTGAGCCACCGTCGTCCCCAAAAAGCGCTCCAGCAGGCGCAAGCCGAGGTCCGTCCAGGCCATCAACCCTGCCGAGGTCACGATGTCGCCGTCATCCAGCAACGGCTGCTGAGCCTCTACCCGCACCCTGGGGAAGCGCTGGGCAAGCGCATGCACATAATTCCAGTGCGTGCAGGCCGGGCGCCCGTCGAGCAAACCGCTGGCGGCAATGAAAAATACACCGATGCATACCGACGCCAGCACCGTACCACGCCCGTGCAGCAGGCACAGCGGCGCGCGATGACGTTCGAGCAACTCGGCTTGCGGAGCTGACTCCAGGCTTGGCGGTATGATCAGGACCCGCAGGCCTGGTACGGTGACAGCTGAGTTATCCGACGCAGGCAACAACTGCCCTGTCTCGTCTGCCTGCCAGCAACTGACGCGAATGTGCGGCAGCTCGACGGCCCCCAGTTCGGCCGCCACCCGGTTGGCCACCAGGAACAGGTCGGCCAGGCCATGCACAGCGGCGCGCTGCACGCCGGGGTACAACAGCAAGCCGATATCCAGGTTAGCGCCGGTGTCAGTTTTTGCCCGCATAGTGTCGTTCGCGCCAATCCTCAGGTGAGTGAACACAGCCTATAACTAACGTCTCTCGACGACTACTGCCACAGGAGGCAGCATGAGCAAGCAGGCACTGATCATCATCGACATCCAGAACGACTACTTCCCCGGCGGCAAGTGGCCCCTCGATGGCGTCGACCAGGCAGCCGACAACGCCGCCCGCCTGCTGGCAGCAGCACGCCAGCGCGGCGACCTGGTGGTGCATGTGCGGCATGAGTTCGACACTGCCGATGCCCCCTTCTTTGCCCCCGGTTCGCAGGGTGCGGCCATCCACGCCAAGGTCGAGCCATTGCCGGGCGAGCCGGTGGTGCTCAAGCACAAGGTCAACGCCTTTCTCGGTACCGATCTTGAGCACACGCTGGACCGGCATGGCGTCGAGGCGCTGACCATCGTCGGCAGCATGAGCCACATGTGCATTGACGCCGCCACCCGGGCTGCAGCCGATCTGGGCTATCAAGTGACTGTGGCGCACGATGCCTGCGCGACCCTGCCACTGGCGTTCGACGGCAAGCAGGTGCCGGCGGCTCATGTGCATGATTCGGCGATGGCGGCGTTGGCGTTTGCCTATGCCAATGTGGTGAAGACCGACGAGCTGCTGAAAAGCTGATCGGCTTGAGACCTTTGGGGCTGCACAGCAGCCCCAAAGTCTGCAGGCTCAAATCGCCACATTGCGCACAAACCGAACAGCCACCACGCCATCGTTACGGTAGGCATACCGGCAGTTACTGGGGAACACATGGAACTGCCCCACCTGCAAGCGATGCTCGACCTCTTCGATGATCAGCGTCAGCTGCCCATCGATCACATAAATCTGCTCGCTCCAGCCTTCGGCGTCGGCCTCACTGTGATAGCACTCCCCCGGTGCCAGGGTCCATTCCCAAAGTTCCACCTCGCGCCTTGCCGGGCTGGTGCCCAGCAACACCGCTCGGCTCTGCGGGTGTTCGCCAGCCCACGCCAGCTCTTCAATGCGCCCGGGGTCGCGCAGGTCTGGCGCCTGGATCAGGGTGCTGAAAGCCACGCCCAAGGCTTCGGCAATCAGGTCCAATGTGGTCAGGCTGACATTCTTCTCGCCCGCCTCGATCGCGACCAGCATGCGCCGGCTGACCCCTGAACGCTCGGCCAGCGCCGCCTGACTCAAGCCGGCGGCGTTGCGCAGACTGCGCACATTGAGGCTGACATGTTGCAGCACCGATGCCCGGTGCGAAGAATCCTTGTGCACTATATTGCTCACTGGTCAAGATTGCGCAGTATACTGCCCACTTTTGCGGCGATTGTGCGCCGCCCTTTCCGAGTGTGCAAGACCATGAACCAGCCCAGCAGCAAGCCTACCCCTGCCGTCACCTTCCGCCTGAGCAAGGCCGAACTGGTGCTGGTATTCATCACCATGTTGTGGGGCGGCACTTTCCTGTTGGTGCATAACGTGATGACCGTCAGCGGCCCGATGTTCTTCGTCGGCCTGCGTTTTGCGGCAGCCGCGCTGTTCGTTGGTGTGGTCTCGGCGCGAGCGCTGCCCGGCCTGACCTTCACCGAACTGAAGGCCGGCATGCTGATCGGCGTGTCGATCATGCTCGGCTATGGCCTGCAGACCATGGGCCTGCAAACCATCAGCAGCAGCCAGTCAGCGTTCATCACTGCGCTGTACGTCCCGTTCGTGCCGCTGCTGCAGTGGCTGGTGCTGGGGCGGCGGCCTGGCCTGATGCCCAGCATGGGTATCTGCCTGGCATTCATCGGCCTGATGCTGCTGGCCGGGCCGGAAGGCGGCAGCCTGCGTTTCAGCGAGGGCGAACTGGTCACCCTGATCAGCGCCGTGGCCATCGCCGGTGAAATCATTCTGATCAGCCGCTACGCCGGTCAGGTCGATGTGCGCCGGGTTACTGTGGTGCAACTGGCGACTGCATCGCTGCTGGCGTTCCTGATGATCGTGCCGACCCAGGAGCGCATCCCCGACTTCTCCTGGCTGTTGCTGGCCAGTGCAGTGGGCCTGGGCGCAATGAGTGCAGTGATCCAGGTGGCAATGAACTGGGCACAGAAGTCGGTCTCGCCTACCCGCGCCACACTCATTTATGCCGGTGAACCGGTGTGGGCCGGCATCGTCGGGCGTCTGGCTGGCGAGCGCCTGCCTGGCGTGGCGCTGCTCGGCGGCCTGCTGATCGTGGTCGCCGTGGTGGTCAGTGAACTCAAGGTGCGGCGCCCTCGCGAAACTGTCGAAACACGCGATGTGCAGAACCCGGGCGAACGCCAGGCGGGGCTGTAAAACGGTCAACAGCGGCTATTCTTTGTAAAAAACTGTTATAAAAAAACCGCTTGTCACAGCCGGTTTGTAGGATCCTGCGACAGCTTGCGTGTTGGTGATAAACACCTCGGCACGTATGATTCTTTGCAAACTTCTCCAGAATAGGCCGCTATGTCCTTGATAGTGCTATTGCTTCTGCCGTTCGTGGGCAGTTGCCTGGCAGCTGTGCTGCCGCACAACGCACGTAACGCCGAGTCCATTCTTGCCGGGCTCGTAGCCCTGGTCGGCACCGTCCAGGTAGCACTTCTGTACCCTCAGGTTGCCCATGGTGGCGTCATTCGCGAAGAGTTCCTGTGGCTGCCCAGCCTGGGAATGAACCTGGTGTTGCGCATGGACGGCTTTGCCTGGCTGTTCTCGTTGCTGGTACTGGGCATTGGCGCACTGGTATCGCTGTATGCCCGCTACTACATGTCACCGCAAGATCCGGTACCACGCTTCTTCGCGTTCTTCCTGGCCTTCATGGGCGCCATGCTCGGCCTGGTCATCTCCGGCAACCTGATCCAACTGGTGTTCTTCTGGGAACTGACCAGCCTGTTCTCCTTCCTGCTGATCGGCTACTGGCACCACCGCGCCGACGCCCGTCGCGGCGCCTATATGGCGCTGATGGTAACCGGTGCAGGCGGCTTGTGCCTGTTGGTAGGGGCCCTGCTGCTCGGCCATGTGGTCGGCAGCTATGACCTGGACAAGGTCCTGGCTGCCGGGCATATCATCCGCCAGCATGCGCTTTACCCGGTGCTGCTGCCCCTGATACTCATCGGCGCCCTGACCAAGAGCGCACAGTTTCCCTTCCAGTTCTGGCTGCCCCACGCCATGGCAGCGCCCACACCGGTGTCGGCCTATTTGCACTCTGCAACCATGGTCAAGGCCGGGGTGTTCCTGCTGGCACGCCTGTGGCCGGTACTTTCCGGTAGCGAGGAGTGGTTCTGGATCGTCGGCGGTGCCGGCGCCCTCACCCTGCTGCTCGGCGCTTTCGCCGCCATGTTCCAGAATGACCTCAAGGGCCTGCTGGCCTATTCGACCATCAGCCACCTGGGCCTGATTACCCTGCTGCTGGGCCTTAACAGCCCGCTGGCTGCCGTCGCCGCGGTATTCCACATTCTCAACCATGCCACCTTCAAGGCCTCGCTGTTCATGGCCGCCGGCATCATCGACCACGAGAGCGGCACCCGTGACATTCGCCGCCTCAGCGGCCTGATCCGCCTGGTGCCCTACACCGCGACCCTGGCCATGGTCGCCAGCGCGTCGATGGCCGGCGTGCCGCTGATGAACGGCTTCCTGTCGAAGGAAATGTTCTTCGCCGAAACGGTATTCATCAGTTCCACCGCCTGGGTCGAGGCCACGCTGCCGGTAATCGCCACCCTGGCCGGCACCTTCAGCGTGGCGTATGCCCTGCGTTTTACCGTCGATGTGTTCTTCGGGCCGACAGCCCAGGACCTGCCCCATACCCCGCACGAGCCGCCACGCTGGATGCGTGCTCCGGTGGAGCTGCTGGTGCTCACGTGCCTGGTAGTGGGCATCTTCCCCACCCAGTCGGTCGGCCCCCTGTTGGCCGCTGCGGCCCTGCCGGTGGTTGGCGGTACCCTGCCGGAATACAGCCTGGCCATCTGGCATGGCTGGAACGCGCCGATGATCATGAGCCTGGTCGCCATGAGCGGCGGCATCGTCCTGTACCTGTTGCTGCGCAAGCAACTGCGCCTGGGCCGCTTCCCCTACCCGCCCGTGATCGAGCGCTTCAATGGCAAGCGACTGTTCGAACACGGCCAGGTTCACCTGATGCTGCTGGCGCGTCGCATCGAGCGCGTGCTCACCACCCGCCGACTGCAGTCGCAGCTGTTCATGCTGGTATTCGCCGCGTTCCTCGCGGGCCTCACGCCTATGCTGTATAGCGGCCTGAGCTGGGGTGATCGCCCGAAGATTCCCGGTTCGGGCGTGTTCGTCGCCCTGTGGCTGATCGCCATTGCCTGCGCCATCGGCGCCGCCTATCAGGCCAAGTACCACCGCCTGGCGGCACTGATCATGGTCAGCGTCTGCGGCCTGATGACCTGCATCACTTTCGTCTGGTTCTCTGCGCCCGACCTGGCACTGACCCAGTTGGTGGTGGAAGTGGTCACCACCGTACTGATCCTGCTCGGCCTGCGCTGGCTGCCACGGCGTATCGAAGGCGTGTCGCCGCTGCCGGGTAGCCTGGAACGCGCGCGCCTGCGCCGCCTGCGCGACTTGCTGCTGGCCGTGCTGGTGGGTGGCGGCATGGCGGTGCTGTCGTACGCCATGCTGACCCGACCGACGCCCAACGACATTTCCTCGTTCTATTTGAGCCGCGCATTGCCTCAGGGCGGCGGCACCAATGTGGTCAATGTCATGCTGGTCGACTTCCGCGGCTTCGATACCCTCGGTGAAATCACCGTATTGGTGGCTGTGGCATTGACCGTGTTCGCCCTGCTACGGCGCTTCCGCCCTCCGAAAGAGAGCATGCAGTTGCCGGCGCAACAACGCCAGTTGGCGCCAGACGTGGTCACCGACCTGATCAACCCGCGGCATGCCACTGATACCGCGCTGGGCTTCATGATGGTGCCTGCAGCGTTGGTGCGCCTGCTGCTGCCGATCGCCTTGCTGGTGTCGATGTACCTGTTCATGCGCGGGCACAACCAGCCCGGTGGCGGGTTTGTCGCTGGCTTGGTCATGTCGGTGGCGTTCATCCTCCAGTACATGGTGGCCGGCACCCAGTGGGTCGAGGCACAGATGAGCCTGCGGCCGCTGCGCTGGATGGGTACCGGGCTGCTGTGCGCGACCCTGACCGGGGTCGGTGCCATGCTGCTGGGTTACCCGTTCCTCACCACCCATACCGCCCACTTGCACCTGCCGTTGCTGGGTGATGTGCACGTGGCCAGCGCGCTGTTCTTCGACATCGGCGTATACACCGTCGTGGTCGGCTCGACGTTGCTGATCCTCACAGCCCTGGCGCACCAGTCGGTGCGCGCCTATCGCCCGGGCAACCCGGCAAAAACCAGCCAAGCAGGAGCCGCCTGATGGAAGAAGTGATTGCAGTCGCCATCGGCGTGCTGGCTGCCTCCGGGGTGTGGCTGATCCTGCGCCCGCGTACCTACCAGGTGATCATGGGCCTGTGTCTGCTTTCGTACGGGGTCAACCTGTTCATCTTCAGCATGGGCAGCCTGTTCATCGGCAAGGAGCCAATCATCAAGGATGGCGTTACCCAGGACCTGCTGCATTACACCGACCCGCTGCCACAGGCACTGGTGCTCACCGCCATCGTCATCAGTTTCGCCATGACCGCGCTGTTCCTGGTGGTGCTGCTGGCCTCGCGCGGCCTGACCGGTACCGACCACGTGGATGGCCGGGAGCGTGACGAATGAGTGATCTGAGTCAACTGATTGTCGCCCCCATCCTGCTGCCGCTGATTACGGCGGCGATAATGTTGCTGCTGGGTGAAAAGCACAGGCACATCAAGGCCAGGCTGAACCTGCTGTCTACCTTCTCCGGCCTGGCAATCGCGGCCTGTCTGCTGCTGTGGGTGCGCACCCAGGGCCAGGCAGCGTCGATCGGCGTGTACCTGCCGGGCAACTGGCCGGCGCCATTCGGCATCGTGCTGGTGGTGGACCACCTGTCCGCGCTCTTGCTGACCCTGACCGGGGTCATCGGTTTCAGCGCGCTGCTATTTGCCCGTGCCCGCTGGGACGGTGCAGGGGCCAGCTTCCATGCGCTGTTCCAGATCCAGCTGATGGGGCTGTACGGCGCCTTCCTCACCGCCGACCTGTTCAACCTGTTCGTCTTCTTCGAAGTGCTGCTGGCCGCCTCCTATGGCCTGCTGCTGCATGGTTCGGGGCGTGCGCGGGTGCGCGCCGGCCTGCACTACATCGCTATCAACCTGTTCGCCTCGTCGCTGTTCCTGATCGGCGCAGCGATGCTGTATGGCGTGACCGGCACCCTGAACATGGCGGACCTGGCGCTGAAGATTCCACTGGTACCGGAGGCCGACCGTGGCCTGCTGCATGCCGGCGCGGCAATCCTGGCCATGGCCTTTCTGGTCAAGGCCGGTATCTGGCCGCTGAACTTCTGGCTGGTGCCAGCTTACGCGTCAGCCAGCGCGCCGGTGGCTGCACTGTTCGCCATCATGACCAAAGTCGGCCTGTACGCCGTGCTGCGCCTGTGGACGCTGCTGTTCTCCGGGCAGGCCGGGGCCTCGGCGCATTTCGGCGGCGAATGGCTGGTTTACGGCGGCCTGGTCACCCTGGCGGTGGCAGCGGTATCGATCCTGGCAGCTCAGCGCCTGGAGCGTATGGCGGCACTCAGTATCCTGGTTTCGGCCGGCACGCTGCTGGGTGCGGTGGGTTTTGCCCAGGCGGCCCTGACCGGCGCTGCGCTGTTCTACCTGGTCAACTCGACCCTTGCACTGTGCGCACTGTTCCTGCTCGCCGAACTGGTCGAACGCTCACGCTCGGCCAATGAAGCGCCGCTGGACGAAGAAGAAGACGCCATGCCGCCGCCACTGGAATCGCTGCACCCGCCCAAGGGCATCAACCTCGACGATGAACAGCAGGTGGTAATCGGCCAGATCATCCCGTGGACCATGGCCTTCCTCGGCCTCAGCTTCATCGCCTGCGCACTACTGATCATCGGTATGCCGCCGCTGTCGGGCTTTGTCGGCAAGCTCAACCTGATCAGCGCGCTGTTCAATCCACTGGGCCTCGGCGTACCGGCCGAGCAGCCCCTGAGTGCCGCCGGCTGGGGCCTGGTGGCGTTGCTGATCCTGTCCGGCTTGGCCTCGCTGATCGCCTTCGGCCGCGTCGGCATCCAGCGTTTCTGGAAGCCCGAAGAGCGCCCGTCACCGGTGCTGCGGCGCTATGAATGCCTGCCCATCGTCATCCTGCTCGGCTTGTGCCTCATCCTCAGCTTCAAGGCCGAGCCGTTGCTGCGCTACACCCAGGACACTGCCGCCAGCCTGCAGGCCCCAGATGCCTATATCAAAGCCGTGATGGCCGCCCAGCCGATTCCTGGCCCCACCTCGCGCGACGTACAGGTGCAGCCATGAACCGACTGTTCCCCGCTCCACTGTTATCGGTCTCGCTGTTTGGCCTGTGGCTGCTGCTGAACCTCTCGGTCAGCCCCGGCAACCTGCTGCTGGGCGCCGCACTTGGCATACTGGCGCCACTGTTGATGGCGCCCCTGCGCCCGCAGCATGCACACGTACGGCGCCCCCTCGCCATCGCCCGCCTCATCTGCCGGGTCGGCATCGATGTGATCACCTCCAACCTGCTGGTGGCCCGTGGTGTGCTGCGGGCCGACAAGCAGCCGCCACGCTCTGCGTTCGTTCACATACCATTGGCATTGCGTGACCCCCACGGCCTGGCAGCGCTGTCGATGATCACCACCGTGGTGCCTGGCACAGTCTGGTCCGAACTGGCACTGGACCGCAGTGTGCTGTTGCTGCATGTGTTTGAGCTGGACGATGAAGCGGCCTTCATACAGCACTTCAAGGACACTTACGAACGCCCGCTTATGGAGATTTTCCAATGACAGGCCTGCTCGCCAATGCCGTCCTCGCCAGCCTGTTCATCTTCGCCCTGGCCATGAGCCTGGCGCTGATCCGGCTGTTCCGTGGCCCGTCCGCCCAAGACCGCGTGCTGGCCCTGGACTACCTGTACATCCTGGCCATGCTCACCATGCTGGTGCTGGGTATCCGTTATGCCAGTGACACCTACTTCGAAGGTGCCCTGCTGATTGCACTGTTTGGTTTCGTCGGCTCGTTTGCCTTGGCCAAGTTTCTGCTGCGCGGTGAGGTGATCGAATGACTGAAGCCCTGGTACTGCCGTTCTGGCTGGAGCTGGTCACCGCCGCGCTATTGCTCACCGGCAGCCTGTTCGCCCTGGTCGGTGCTATAGGCCTGGTACGCTTGAAAGACTACTTCCAGCGCATGCACCCGCCAGCGCTGGCCTCGACCCTTGGTGCCTGGTGCGTTGCACTGGCCTCGATCATCTACTTTTCGTGGCTCAAGGGCACCCCTGTGCTGCACGCTTGGCTGATTCCGATCCTGCTGTCGATTACCGTGCCGATAACCACGCTGTTGCTGGCGCGGGCGGCGCTATTTCGCAAGCGCATGTCGAAAGAGCCGGTGCCTGAAGAGGTCAGCAGCGGCCGAGACCGTGGCAATTGAAGGTTTGCCGTCTCAACCTTGGCTGAGGCGCTGCAACTCGCGCCGGACCATGGCGGCATACGGTGGCGGGCTGAGGCGATAGAGCTCAGCCGCTACCCAAGTCAACCAGGCGCCTTGCAGCTTCTCACGCCCGGCCAGCAAACGTTCTGCCTCAGCCACGGCATCTGCCTGGTGCTGCCGATGAAACTCGGCCCGCGAGGCTGGTGAGTCGTGACTGTCGGTCATTCACTGGCCTTGAAGGTGGTCAGTTCACCCTTGCGCCATTTGGCGACTTTGCCAGTCACTGCTTTAAGCAACTTGCCCAGGCCTTCCTGCACTTGCTGCTGCGCGGCGAATACCAGCATCACGCCATGGCCTTCACGAAATACGATGCCCTCGCCTTCCGGCACAGAAACGAAGGCGTAATCACCTACGCCATACACATTCAACTTGATGTCGCGAAAGCGCATTTCCAGCTTGCCACCTTCGCGGCTGGGCAATACGGCAGCACGAAAGTGGTCGCCGACTTTCAGTTCAAGGCGCTGCTTGTCATCGACTACCAGTGCACTCTCGGTGTCGATTTCGGCCATGTACAGGCCTTCGGGACTCTGTTCGGTGACATAGATGAAGCGGCCCTGAAACAGTTGGGCCAATTTACCGCGCAAGTCGCCCAGGGCGAACAACGCATGTGTATCAAGTGTGCTGACTGCCAATGAAGTAATCCTCAACCGGTTACAACCCGCCCTCACCCAAGCTCGGGGAGGCACGGCCATTTCTTATCGATAGGCAAAAAGAGTAATAAAGCGATATGCGAAATGTCTGTGCTCGCTGACGATGCAGCGCGCAGGAATCTTTACTCTGGTTTGCCAGAATCGCCTTCAACCGAAGGCGTTTGGCTCATTCCCGGCTTGGGAAGCGTGATGCCTGAAATCACTCGCCAGAAAACGCAACCAATGGCGTGAGCCTGCTAGAAGACAAGCCCTGGCATCCATGTGCGCATTACTGTAGGACAAATATGCCCGAAAACACCGAAACCCGTCGAGAGGCAATAAACATTTTCAGGCAGCCAGCCCTTTCTTCAGCTGCTGCTGCCAGGCAGCCTGGCACTCAAGCGCTTCTTCGCGCGTGGCGAAGGCGGTGCCGCGACGCTCGCCATTGACCAGCACTACCCAGCAAATACGCTTGCCCAGCGCCTGCAAGGTGGCCGGCACACCCGACCCTATCATCACAGCCACATCGACTCGGCTATTCATCATCCCCTCCGGAATTTAATTAGCACCCTAACGATAAAGCCATGATACGCCTGACAGTGGTGCGGAAACAGCGCATTGCGGTACAGCAGTGTTTCGTAAGGCGCAACAAAAACGGTCTCGTCGAGAAACGCAAAAAGCCCCAGGGATAGCTCCGAGGGGCTTGGCACCACGCGCGGTTTTATACCTGGCGCTGGTGGCGGTCGAGCTGCTCGTGGCGCTCCTGAGCTTCGATGCAGTACTTGGTGGTCGGGCTGATCAGCAAACGCTTCAGGCCGATGGGCTCACCACTGTCATCGCACCAGCCGAAGCTTTCGTCGGCAATACGGTCCAGGGCCATTTCAAGCTGTGGCAGCAGGCGCTGGTCGCGGTCGATGGCAATTACCAGCCAGCTACGTTCTTCTTCGACCGAAGCCACGTCGGCAGGGTCTGACGGAGTGTCCAGGCCTTCGATGGTGGTGCGGCTGAGTTCGATGCGTTCATGGGTTTCGACTTTCATCGCCTGCAGCAGCTCAGTAAAGAAGGCAAGCTGGTCGGCGTTCATGTAGTCATCGGCCGACATGGCCAGCAACTGTTCCTTGGTCATCGATTTCTCTATGAAAAAATGTGCATTTGGGCGATTCATGTGCCGTCGATGCCTATGCATCGCCAGCGGAATTCTTCAAGCGCCAACCGGCACTCTTTTACAGGGGGCGGCAGTCTAAGGCGCCACGCCGCGTGGAGCAACTGCAAATGGGTGCGAATTTGCTTCCACTGCTCACAATCCGCCGGTCGGCACCCCAGCTCAGCTGCTGTGCCAGTAGTAAACTGAGATTCTGTGCCCATCCACCTGCTGTTGCCGTTGCCGTTGCCGTTGCCGTTGCCGTTGATCTTGATCTTGATCTTGATCTTGATCTTGATCTTGATCTTGATCTTGATCTTGATCTTGATCTTGATCTTCGCGACTTCAGGAGGCCGAACGCAGGCCTTGCGGAGGCAGGTGACGGGCATGGATGCCCGTCAAGCGCTGAGGCCCCAGGATGGGGCCTTCGGCGCGGTCCTGCCGGGAGCAAGGCCGGAGTGAGGGGACCCCGGAGCGCAGCGCAGGGGCCGGATGATGGGAGCGCAGCGTTTTTTGGTTACTTTTTGTCGCGTTTGACAAAAAGTGACTCGCCGTATGGGCGAAAAGGTGAGTCAGCGTCGCCATCGCAAATGGACGGTTCGCTGAGTCAAAACAGACGAGTTCGCTTCTTGCTTCTTGCTTCTTGCTTCTTGGATGTGGGCATTCACATCGAGTAGGTATTCATTCACGCAGGTGGCGCATAGTCACCTTTCCGCCCTTACGGCCATCCCTTTCAAGGTCTTTTGGTTTTGGCGGCTTTGATGACCCGATCCGTCGAAACATGAGCATGTACAGCCGTCCCTTGCACCCAGGCCTTCGCTTTGAGCACCTTGGGGCCTCGTGGGCTTTTCGCAACCTGTCTGGGCTGGATGTTTCTGGCCAGCTCCAGCAGGCGCTGAGCCAGGTTTTCCATCGGAACAACGGGCATGTACTCGGATGGCAGGGCAATCTGCATGCCTTCGTAACCCCCTCTGATCTGCACCGCCAAGTGATAGATCGAGGCTTCCCAATTCTCGGGCAAGGCATCGCGGTGAGCCTGTTCAACACTTCGCTTGAGCAAGGCCAGAACGTTGTATGCCAGCACGGCAGTGGTGAATCCAAGCAAGGCGGCTCGCGGACTGCCGAGGGTTTCAATTTCACTTTCCAGAATTGCTTCCAACCGCTGGAACATCCCTTCAATGCTCCAGCGGCGCCGATAGAAGTCTGCGATCTGTTGCGCACTGATGCTCTCGGGCAGGTTGCTCCAGAACATCAAGCTGTTATCACCTGAGTCGTTTGGTGAATGAAGCGTTAACTCGACACGTCGCCAGCGGTGCCCGCCTTTTACTTCGATGGATTGCTCGCGCACAGTGCCTGTGGCGACGGGCATCGGTGCTTGCCACTCACCTTCCTGGATCAAGCGTGGATGCTTGGCCTGCTGGCGAATGACAAATGATGTCTTCACCTGTTCGCACGCCTCCATTACAGGCAGCGTGCAGTAGAGACGGTCAGCGATCCAAACCTGATTGGTCTTTGCTTCAGCCAGCAACGGCAAAACACAAACTCGTTCGCTTGCGTAGGCGTCCTCGCACGGCTGGAGGTCAATTACCTGATCCAGGTCGGGGTCGTAAACCACCACCGAAAACCCGGGGCGAGCCGCTCCGCGCTCTTGGCGCAACGCGCCAAGACGCTTTTCGGTAGAGGCCAAGTGGCTGCCATCGACCACCCGAACTTGCCAATCAGGAAGCATGGCTGAGCAGCCCAACTCATGGATTGTCGGCGCCAAGCGCTGCGCGCAGCCTGTCACCAGAGCACGCAACAGGGCAGGTTCGGTTCGACTGATCTTGTCGTACAGAGCTGCCAGGCTGACGGGAAGGTCGTCCAGTTGTCTTGCCGCAGCATGCAGCGATGGCTTCAAGCCCAATGAAACAAGCGACATCAACTTGATAATGGTCGAGAACAGCAGCTCGCGAGAATACTGCCGTTGGCGGTGCTCCTCGAAAACCTGATCGACCCACTCCGGCGCAATGGCCTGCTCCAAGGCAAGTTTGGCCATTACGCTGGCGGGTGCTTTTTTCTCGAATCGCGCTAGTACATCAGCCCACATCGCTCGGGTCTTCCTGACTGGATTTCAGCGAATTCTACCGAAGACCTTGAAAGGGATGGCCCTTACGGCGGGTCACTTTTTGTCAAACGCGACAAAAAGTAACCAAAAAACGCTGGCTCCCATCATCCGGCCCCTGCGCTACGCTCCGGGGTTCCCTCGCTACGGTCTTGCTCCCGGGAGTACGCGCTGCAGGCCCCATCCATGGGGCCTCAGCGCTTGACGGGCATCCATGCCCGTCACCTCCCTCCGCAAGCCCTACGCTCGGCCTCCTGAAGTCGCAATCTGCGTCGCCTGAACTATCGCGCACTTAGAAGCAAAAGCCACGGCAACGGCAACGGCAACGAACCGAGTCTGATCAACGGTCCTTGAACTGTGCCTCACGCTTGGCGATGAATGCGGCCATGCCTTCTTTCTGGTCTTCGGTGGAGAAAGCCGCATGGAAGACCCGACGCTCAAAGCGAACCCCCTCGCTGAGGGTGACTTCAAATGCCCGGTTGACGCTCTCCTTGACCATCATGCTCACCGGAATCGACTTGCTGGCAATGGTCGCCGCCACCTTCAGCGCCTCTTCCACCAGCTCTGCCTGCGGCACGATCCGCGCCACCAGGCCTGCACGCTCGGCTTCTTCCGCGCCCATCAGGCGGCCGGTCAGGCAAAGCTCCATGGCCTTGGCCTTGCCCACCGCACGCGTCAGGCGCTGGGTGCCGCCCATGCCCGGCAGCACGCCCAGGTTGATTTCCGGTTGACCAAATTTGGCATTGTCCGCAGCGAGGATAAAGTCGCACATCATCGCCAGCTCACAGCCGCCGCCCAAGGCAAATCCAGACACAGCAGCAATGATCGGCTTACGGCGATTGGCGATGCGGTCAGCGTCGCTGAACAGGTCGTCGACGTAGATCTGCGGGTATTGCAGCTCGGCCATTTCCTTGATGTCGGCGCCAGCGGCAAAGGCTTTGGCCGAGCCTGTCAGCACCACGCAGCCGATGTTCGGGTCGCGCTCGAGCTGGTCCAGAGCCTGGTTGATCTCGCCGACAATCTGCGCGTTCAGCGCATTGAGCGCCTGCGGCCGGTTGAGGGTGATCAGGCCAACCTTGCCGTGGATGTCCAACAGGATGGTTTCGAATGCCATGCAGTCTGCTCCTTCAAAGATTGCGCGCAATGACCATGCGCTGAATGTCGCTGGTGCCTTCGTAGATCTGGCAAACCCGAACGTCGCGGTAGATCCGCTCCAGCGGGAAGTCACTCAGATAGCCATAACCGCCCAGGGTCTGCAAGGCGTCCGAACAGACCTTTTCGGCCATTTCCGAGGCGAACAGCTTGGCCATCGACGCTTCCACCAGCGCCGGGCGCCCCGCATCACGAAGGGCAGCGGCGTGCAATACCATCTGCCGGGCAACGGAAATTTTCGTTGCCATGTCGGCCAGGCGAAACGCCACGGCCTGGTGCTCGATCAGCGGTTTGCCAAAGCTCTGGCGCTCGTTGGCATAGTCCCGCGCCACTTCGAACGCCGCGCGGGCCATACCCACCGCTTGCGAGGCGATGCCGATACGGCCGCCTTCAAGGTTGGCCAGGGCGATCTTGTAGCCTTCACCCTCCGCCCCCAGCCGGTTGGCCACTGGCACTTGCACATTGTCGAAAACGATCTGGCAGGTGTCGGAGGCGTGCTGGCCGAGTTTGTCCTCCACCCGCGCTACCTGGTAGCCCGGCGAATCGGTCGGCACGATGAAGGCGCTGATGCCACGCTTGCCGGCCTCCGGGTCGGTGACCGCAAACACGATCACTACGCCGGCGTTCTGCCCCGAGGTAATGAACTGCTTGCTGCCATTGAGCACGTAATGGTCGCCTTCCAGGCGTGCGCGGGTCTTCAGGCTGCTGGCATCGGAGCCAGCCTGCGGCTCGGTCAGGGCGAAAGCACCGAGCATCGCACCTGTCGCCAGCGGGGTGAGGAACTGCTCTTTCTGCTGCTCGTTGCCGAAGCGCAGGATCGGCACGCAACCCACCGAGTTGTGCACGCTCATGATGGTCGAGCAGGCGCCATCGCCCGCAGCGATTTCCTCCAAGGCCATGGCATAGGCCACATAACCGGTGTCGCTACCGCCCCACTGCTCCGGCACCAGCATGCCGAACAGGCCCAGTTCGGCCATCTCGTCGATGGCCTCTTTCGGGAAGCGATGGTCCTTGTCCCATTGCTCGGCAAACGGCTTCAGGCGTTCCTGGGCGAACGCACGTACCGCGTCGGCGATCTGTTGTTGCTCGTCATTTACCAGCATGGTTCACCTCAGTACAGGCATTCAACAGCCATGGCCGTGGCCTCGCCACCGCCGATGCAGATGGCCGCCACACCCCGACGCAGATTGTTCTGGCGCAAGGCCGACAACAGGGTGACCAGAATACGTGCGCCAGAAGCGCCGATCGGGTGACCGAGGGCGCAGGCGCCGCCGTGGATATTGACCTTGTCGTGTGGCAGGTCGAGGTGTTTCATGGCCGCCAGGGTGACCACGGCGAAGGCCTCGTTGATCTCGAACAGGTCGACTTCGGCCAGGTTCCAGCCGGTGCGTTTCATCAGTTTGTCGATCGCGCCGATCGGGGCGGTCGGGAACAGCGCCGGGGTGTCGGCAAAGGCGGCGTGGCCGTGGATGACGGCCAATGGCTTGAGGCCACGTTTGTCGGCCTCGGAGCGGCGCATCAGTACCAGCGCCGCAGCGCCGTCGGAAATCGAACTGGCGTTGGCCGCCGTCACGGTGCCGCCTTCACGAAACGCCGGTTTGAGCTGCGCAATCTTGTCCAGACGCGCCTTGGGCGGCTGCTCGTCATCCTTGATGACGCGCTTTTCCTTGCCCTCGGTGACTTCCACCGGCACGATCTCGGCGGCAAAACGGCCGCTGCTGATGGCTTCCTGCGCTCGGGTCAGCGAGGCGATGGCGAACTGGTCCTGGGCCTCGCGGCTGAAGGCATTGGCCTGGGCACAGTCCTCGGCAAAGGTACCCATCAGGCGGCCTTTGTCGTAGGCGTCTTCGAGACCGTCCATGAACATGTGGTCGATGATCTTGCCGTGGCCCATGCGGTAGCCGCCACGGGCTTTGTCCAGCAGGTACGGCGCGTTGGTCATGCTTTCCATGCCACCCGCCACTACCACGTCTGCGGTGCCGGCCAGCAGCAGGTCATGGGCCATGATCGCGGCTTGCATACCCGAGCCGCACATCTTGTTCAGGGTGGTGCAGGTGGTGTGCTTGTCCAGCCCGGCGCCCAGCGCGGCCTGGCGTGCCGGTGCCTGGCCCTGGCCGGCCGGCAGCACGCAGCCGAACAGTACCTGCTCGACACCGGCGGCATCGATGCCGGCCCGTTCCACGGCAGCACGAATGGCGGCGCTGCCCAGTTGCGGCGCAGTCAGGCTCTTGAGGTCGCCCTGCAACCCGCCCATGGGCGTGCGCACGGCGCTGACGATAACGATGGGGTCATTGGCGAGGGTCATGTTCGCTCTCCTTACTTGGCAGCCATGCGCAGCGCACCGTCGAGGCGGATGACCTCACCGTTGAGCATGCTGTTCTCGATGATGTGGCGGGCCAGCGCGGCGTATTCCTGCGGGCGGCCCAAGCGGGGCGGGAACGGCACGCCGGCAGCCAGCGAAGCACGTACCTCATCGCTCATGCCGGCCATCATAGGGGTTTCAAAGATACCCGGAGCGATGGTCATCACACGGATGCCGAAGCGTGCCAGTTCGCGCGCGGCCGGCAAGGTCAGGCTGGCAATGGCACCCTTGGAGGCGGCGTAGGCGGCCTGGCCAATCTGGCCGTCATAGGCGGCAATGGAGGCCGTGTTGATGATGACCCCACGCTCGCCGCTCTCATCGGCAGCCCCTTCGGCCATGGCCGCCGCAGCCAGACGCAACAGGTTGAAGCTGCCGATCAGGTTGACGTTGATGACCTTGGCGAAGCTGGCCAGGCCATGCGGGCCCTGCTTGCCCAGCACCTTCTCGGCACCGACGATGCCGGCACAATTGACCAACCCATGCAAGCTGCCAAAGGCGCTGACAGCTGCATCGACAGCCGACTGGGCCGCCTGCTCGTCACTGATATCAGCCACGGCGAAACGGGCATTGTCGCCCAGTTCGCGGGCCTTGGCTTCGACAGCCTGGGCATTGAGGTCGACCAGCATGACCTTGGCGCCAGCCTCGACCAGCATCTGTGCAGTCGCGGCACCCAGCCCGGAAGCGGCGCCGCTGACGATGAAATGTTTATTGGCTATGTGCATGAGTACTTTCCTTTCAGACGCTGGCAGGGGTGGCCTGTTGCGCTTGTTGTTTGGCGACTTCCTGGTTGCGCAGGATGAAGCGTTGCAGCTTGCCGCTCGGGGTCTTGGGCAGCTCGCTGACGAATTCGATTTCCCTGGGGTAGGCATGCGCGTAGAGGCGCTGGCGCACATGCTGGCGCAAGGTTTCTTCCAGCTCGACGCTGCCGGCGTAGCCGCTGGCCAATACCACGAACGCCTTGATCAGCTCGGTACGCTCCGGGTCGGGCTTGCCGATCACCGCTGCCTCGATCACCGCCGGGTGCTCGATCAACGCGCTTTCCACATCGAATGGCCCCACACGGTAACCGGAGGTGGTGATCACGTCGTCGCTACGGCCAACGAAGCTGATGCTGCCATCCGGGTTCAGCTCGACAGTGTCGCCGCTGAGGTAGTACTTGCCGACGAAGGCTTTGGTCGGCAGGCCGTGGTAACCGCCGAACCAGCACAGCGGCGACTGCTCACGGTCAACGGCGAGGATGCCTGGCTGGCCGGCTGGCAGTTCGTTACCTTGCTCGTCCACCACCACGATGCGGTGGCCGGGGATGGCATAGCCGGCAGAACCCAGGTGCACCGGATGCTGCAGGCCATGGTGGTTGCACAGCACCATGCCCAGTTCGGTCTGGCCGTAGTGATCGTGAATGGTCACGCCCAGCTCGTCGGCGAACCAGCGGATCACTTCGGGGTTCAGCGGTTCGCCGGCACTGCTGACCACCCGCAGGCGGCCCTTGATCGGTGCCGAGAAATCTTTGCCCGCCGCAATCAGCAAGCGATACGCGGTGGGCGAGCCGGCCAGGTTGGTGATACCCAGCTTGTCGATCACCCGGGCGCAGCTCTCGACACTGAACGGGCCATCGTAGAACGTGGTGGCGTGCCCCAGCGACAACGGACCGGTAACGGCGTAATACAAGCCGTAAGCCCAACCCGGGTCGGCCAGGTTCCAGAAGTTGTCCTCGGGCAGCAGCTCGATGGCATCACGCATGTAGCCCTGAAACGCGACGATCGCACGCAGTGGCACTTCCAGGGGTTTTGCCGGGCCAGTGGTTCCGGAAGTGAACATCAGCAGGAATGGATCGTTGCCTGAGCGCATCACCGGCTCACATACGTCCGCTGCGCGTTCCAGGCATTGCTGGAAGTCCAGCTCACCACTGCGGGCCTTGACAGTGATGATGGTCGGGCAGGCGTGCACATCGTCCAGCTTGGCGCGGTTGTGGCTATCGGTGACCACCACTCGGGCATGGGATTGCTCAAGCCGGTGCTCGATGGCCTTGGGGCCGAACGCGGTGAACAAGGGCTGGTAAACCGCCCCGAGGCGCCAGGTAGCGAGGATGGTCACCAGCAGTTCAGGGGTACGCGGCATCAAGCCGGCAACCCGGTCTCCGGCGCCTACCCCCTGCGCCTTTAACACATTGGCGAACCGAGCAGCCTGCACCTGAAGCTGATCGAAGCTATAGCACGCGCTGTTACCATCGCGGTCCTCATGAATCAGTGCCAGCTTGCCGTCACCGGCATGCCGGTCACAGCATTCGACACAGGCATTAAGGGCTTCAAGGTTGCCGTGCAATGCCGTCACAACGGCCTGGTCATGGTCGAACGTACGAGCGGCCTCGGCGTAATCGCGCATCATCGGACTCCTGGTTTCTTGTTTTTGGAGTTGAAGCATCGGTCCGACGATGTTCGCGCCGCTCATGCGCGGCGGCAATGGCCAAAGCTGTCAATCTGGATGACTGGTTTGGCCGCCGCTAATCACCCCTCTGCGCGCTCGGCTGCACGCAGGTAGGACTGGGTGAGCCCTGCGACCAGGCGCTCGATATCGAGGTCCTGCTGTTCCTGTAGCCGGCGTAGTTGCTGCTCGAAGGCCGCCGGCGCCAAGACAGGACGTTGAGCCTGCAGCTCAAGCGTGCGCCGAGTGTAATCCGCACTGAGGGCATCGAACATTTGGTCATGTTGCTGGCGCAGGTAACGGCGCCAGAACGCGCGCTGGCTCAGGCTATCGGTCAGGCCCTCGATGGTCTGCGCGCGCGTAACCCGCAGAAATGCATCCTCTACCTGGGCCTGTGTCAGCGCGACAGCATCGGGATAGCGCATGGCATACGGCTGGTTGGGCAACCGCAAACGGCTACGAAGTTGCACCCTGTAAGCCAGCCCCAATGCCAACTGGTCGACATGTTCACTGGCAGCCAGACGCTGCCGGCCATCCTGGTAGGCAATCCCTTCCAGTTGATCCAGCCGGAACAGTTGCCTGCCCAGTTCAAGCAACTCGCCCCTGCGTTCAGGGTTGACTGCGGCGGCTTCGGCCTGCGCCTGCCTCACCAATACCTGCAATGCACTGAAATGGCTGGCAACGGCGTCCGAACATGACAGCGGCAGGCCGGCCCGCTCAAAAATCCGCCGGCACAGCACCGGGTCGCCGTCCAGCGTAGCCAGCAGTGTCCATACGCCGTCAACCAGCGCATCCCGCCCTTCACCCGCTTGGCTGTAGTCCGCAGTCATCTCCAGGCGAGCCAACAACCTGAACAACCCGCTGCTACCCGCTTGCTCCAGCAACCGCAGCCACACGGCCTCACGCTCGGCCTGAACCGTCGCATCCGTATGGCCTACCCAACGCGTACGGGCCCTGGCCAGGTCAACTGACCCCAACTGCTCAGGTGAGTGCCGGTGTTCTTCGATCACATCGAGGGCATACAACCTTCGTTGCTGCATGACCGACAAGGGGTTGTCCTCCATCAGAATGGCCTGTCGAAATGCATAAGGCATCAGCTGGATCTCGGTGGGCACTTCGCGGAGTTGGTTGTTGCGCAAGTCAGCACGTTCAAGTAGACCACAGAGCTCCAGGCGACGCGGCCAGCTGCCCAGCCGACAATGACGCAGGTTCAGGCTGGTCAGCCGAGAAAGTTGGTGGAAGCTCATGTCCAGCGCTTCCAGCCGGTTATGACTGAGATCAAGATGCACAAGGTTGGACAAACCATGCAGAACGCTGATCGCCTGGGCGTCGAGGCGTATCTCGTTATGCGCCAACCGAAGCGATTGAAGATTCGGTAAATGGGCAATGCCTGTTGGTAGACGCATCAACGCGTTGTTGTTGAGGTTCAGGTGCGTCAAGGCAGTGAACGGGCGAAGGAAGTCGGCCGGAATGTCAGTAATCAGGGTGTCGTTCACGCTCAGCAGGGTAATGCGATGGAAATCGATATGCGGCGGTAGTGCTGGCAGTGTGCGCAAACTCAAACCGCTCATCGACAAGCGCTGCCCCTGTGTTTGCCCCTCGCCGGCCGAAACAGGCTCGCCCTGCAGTCGCCAGGCTCGCAGGATGCTGTCGGCCGTCAACCTGCGGGCGGCGCGTCGCCCCTCCTGCAACTCGGCACCGACCCAGCGGTTGAGGTACAGCACTAGCTGGTCATGCGCTTCCTGCAGTTCTACCAGGCGCTCGAAGACTGGCTGCGGGCCTTGTTGCACGCGCGCCAGCTCCACATCGAGCGCGGCCTCGTCCAGGCCAGGATAAAGCGATCGTAGCTGATCGCGAATGATCGCTCGCTCATCCCTGGGAGCAGCGCCAGGGCGGCCACTGAGCGGGTATCCCACGCGCCCATCGTCCATGCGACGCCCTGGATTGAGCCAGGCCTGCTCCTCTGGCCAGCCGAGCATGCGCGCGATATCCCAATGGGTAGCGGGTAACCGCGCCAGAAGCTTCTCACGCAGTTGCCTCGCCGCCGCACTGCCCACCAGTTGCATCGCTGCCCGCTGCTCTGATGTCAGTGCGGCAGAAAGCGCCTCGAAGATACATCCCGGCTCGTCAGCGATAAACACGTGTGGCAAACCTGACCCGTTGTAGATCAGAAACCTGCCTTCATGCCTGACCACTATTCTTCTTGCCTCGGTTCGCCCGCCGCTACCGAGGCGCCTGATAGACCGCCCATCCAGCCCGCGGTCGCGCAAGTCGAGGTCAAGTTGCTCGAGTTCGAAGCTATCCAGCAACGCAAGGGCCAGTTCGCCGGTGACATCACTGTACGCCGTGCTCAGATACAACCCCGCCAGCCCCCGGCTCAGGCGAGCCAGACGCAAGAGCGAACGGGCGCTCTTCGCGCACGGCAATGGCAGCCGCCGCTCGACACGCGCCATTTGGTGCTCAAGCTCATGCGCCTGACCGGTTACTTCATTTATGTAGGCCGAAGGCAAACCCGGGAAGTCCCGTTTTACCAACATGCTCAGCGGGTCTGCTGCCAGTGACTGTTCTGTCAGGCGAGCAAACAATTGCGGCCGCAACCCAGCCTCATGCACCTGCATCTGCTCCAGTCCGGCGCCCACGCCTGGCCTTGCTTCACACCAGGCCAGCAGCTCCCTGTCCGATGGCATCAACGCCTTCAGCCGAACACGCTGGAAAAACCTTTCAATGCGTGCATGCGCCTGGAAGGCGCGCAAGGTTTGGCCAAGGCTCACCGGCGCCGGGCGATTCTCCACGAGAACGCCGCGCAACAAGTCTGCATCGATACCTGCCACCCGCATTATCTGCTCGGCCTGATGCGCGTCCACAGGGGAAAGCTGTGGCCATAATGCATCCAGCATGCGGGCAGGCGCCTGCCAGCTTAAGGGTTGTTCACGCATCAGCTGCCAGCCACGCTCACCGTTGTGCAACACGACCGGCCCGTAGCCACCCTCACTCGCTGCATGGCGCAGGCGATAGGGGCCATCGACGACGGGCTGATGCACTTCGAGGTAACGTCCATCGATACGGACCCAGCGGCGGCCCGCCTCGCCACCGCGCTCCTCCTCGAGCAGATCGACAGGGCCCGGCAATGATCGATAATTTCTGGCGTTGAACTGCCACAGGCGACTGCGCCCATTCCCAAGGCTTACCGGCTCCAGGCCCGCGACAAACGCACTGCGCACAAAACTGACACCCGCCACCGTCGCTGCGGTAGCCGCCAAGGTTTCGGCGACCCCCAGCAGATGCTGCAGCGCTTCGTGTTGGTGCCCCTTCGACCAATCCCTCATCCCTTCGAACACTTCAGCGCACGTCTGAGCAACCACCTGCCCCAGCAGCACGCCCCCCACAGCCGGGATGAAAAGGCCGGCGAGGTTTACCAGGTCCAGACCTGCCGCCTTCCACTCAGCGTGTCTGGCGCTAACCGCCCGGCTATCAGCGTCAGCGGTCGGTACCAGCAGCAACCGGGCATCTTCCTTGACCCGTTGCACTTGCCGAGTCGCCAGTTGCGTGAAAACCCCTCCCCCAGGTGTTTCACCCTCAAGCTCCAGGTCCGGCAGCTTGTCTTTCAGGCGCTTGCCGAGGGTACTGACAAAACCTGCACGGTGCTCAAGGCTGATGAGCTGTGTGAAGAACTGCCAGTAACCCGGATCTTGCAACAACATTGCCACGGTACTGTTCATGGAGGCGACATTGTCGAAGAACCGCAATGCCTGCCGGGGATCACCAGGCAGGTAAAGCACGATGCCCCGTTCATTTCCCGCCTTGTCTTGCAAGTGAATCAGCAAGCCATCGACCACAGGTCTCCCTATTGCCCTCAACAGCATGGGTTTGCCTTCGAGGCCTTTTTGTCGCCCCTCCTGAGCGGGGTCCACCACCTCACGCAAGGCGAGCTGCACATCGACGCTTATGTTTCCCTGCAATGCCGCAAGCTCGGTCGCCAGCTTCAACCCCGAACGTTTGTCTTCAGCCAGCACCGCCTGGGTAGCTGGCGGGAAGATCCTTTGCAACGCGTCCTGATAACGCTGACCAACGTCCAGATTGCGACAGGCCGTAATCAATGCTTCCAGCGATGCATTCAATGGTTTATCGCTGCCTGACAAAACCAGCCCCGTGCCCTCGTAGTAGCGGGTATTCGCAGCAAAGTTGCGCATAAGCCGCAGTAACCCGTTCTCACGCGTCTGGCTGTACCCGTATGTCTGTTGCAAGGTACCTGGCAGTGTGCCGAAGCGTGGCGCCACCCGCAGCCACTCGAGCTGGGCAAATACCTGCCCGTCCGGCAACGGTGCATCCAGCAACGCCGCCAGGTGCTTCTCGGCAAACTGCTGGAGCGGCAGTAACTCAAGCGTCAGGCCACTCAAGCGTGCCTGGCTGGCATGGTGCGCGTTCAGACTGGTGCGCAGGGTGTTGATCTGGCCCCTTGACGCGCGTTTGAGCCACTCAGGTAATCGGGCACCGATGAATCGGTCATGGCCCGTCGCGTTGATGATCATGGTGGGTTCCCCTAGCTATATGACGAAGCCAACCATGTTGTTCAAATGTCGGCCCAGGATGCAGAGGGAACGGGTTCGATCAGCGCCTGCTCGGTAAGCCTTCTGGGCCCGCGCGGTAATGCACTACTGCAGGAAGCGTTCGCCCTTCAGTGCCCTGCCCCTCGCGCCTGGATCAATGCCCGATAATGTCCCGGGTTGCAGCCGAACCACTTGCGAAATGCCTTATAGAACGAGCTGCTGTCGGCGAACCCCAAACGCTCGGCAAGCTCGCCCATGGCCACGTCTTCCTGGCTGAGCCAGGCGATCGCCAGCTCCCGTCGTACGCTGTCCTTCAAGCCCTGGTAGTTCTGCCCCTCTTCTGCCAGGCGCCGACGCAGGGTCGATGGCGACAGGCACAGCTGCCGAGCCAGGCGGTCAGCATCGGGCCATTGCTCAGGGGCCAGGCGCAACAGGTCGGTGCGGATACGCCGCCCGAGGCTGGCCGGGTCACGGTACTTGACCAGGATATTGCCCGGCGCTTCGGCCAGAAAACGCTGCAGCTCCTCCTCGCTGCGCCGCAGGGGCAAGTCGAGGTATTGCGAAGCAATGATCATGCGTGTGCGTGGACGCTCAAAATGCAGGTTCTCCGAAAACATGACCCGATAGTCGTCGCAAAAGGGTGGTTCGGCACAACGCAGATCAATGCTCAGAATCGGGATGCGCCGCCCGGCCAGCCAGCAGGTCACCCCATGCACGATCATCCAGAAGGTGAAATAGGTGAACGCGCGGCGCGGTTCGTCACGCGGCTCATTAATGACAATTTCGGCCAGGCCTTGCTGGCGCACCAGGCTGGGCTGCATGTCTTGAAGCATCAGCGACAGAAAGGCCAGCGAGGTTTCCAGGCCTGCGCCCAGTGTCGGCTGGCCCATGCTGGCACGGCACATGAACGCCAGGCTGCCACTGCACAGACCGCGCGTGTCCATCGCGAAGAATTCGTCGTTGCAGCGCCGGGCCAGCAAGCGCCACAGGCGGGCATAGGACTCGGCACTGACCCTTGCCTCTGGCAGGTGCAGTTGTTCAACGGCGATGCCCGCCCTGGCCAGCAAGCCACTGTCAGGCTCACCGGCAGGGCAGGTCTGCAACAGCGCTTCGCGCACCAGCTGCATGGAAATGGTGTCTTTGTCGCTCATCGACGGTCCTGTCGGCTGATTGCCGGCCATATTAGGGTCTGTATGAAAAGCCGAGGGTGCCCCGTAGCAAACAGCCATCATAGCCCTGCTGCCAGGCTCAGGAATGCCTGAATCAGGCGCAGTTCGCGACGACGCTCCAGGCAGCCGATCACGTGTTGGTTGACAAGGCCCTCGCCGGCCAATGGTCGTGCCACCACACGGGGATCATTGGCCACTTCAGTGGAAGAAACAACGCCAATCCCCAGCTGCGAGGCCACAGCCTCGGTTACCGCCTCCCGGCTGTCCAGCTCCAGCAATACACGCGGTTGCACGCCCGCCTTGATGCAGGCCTTGTCGAAGGTGCGCCGGGTGGTGGAGCTGGGTTCGCGCAGCACCATGATCTGCTGGTGCAGCGCGGCCAACGGCAAGTCCTCCCGCGCGCTGGCCCAGGCGTGCCCCACCGGTAACAGCGCACACAGGCGCGACTCACAGAGATTTTGCAGATGCAGCCCCTTGCGCGGCTCGATTTCGGTCAGCACCGCCACGTCGGCATGCTCGCCGAGCAGCGCAGCCAAGGTCTCCTGAGCATTGCCCAGGCGCAAGTTGACGGTGACACCAGGGTACCGCTCACGCAGCAGCGCCAGCATCGGCATGACCCGATGCGGGCCGTCGGCGGCTACCTCCAGGCGCCCGGTCAGCAACTGGCGGTTGGCCTCAAGCATGGCCTGCGCTTCTTCGGCCAGGCCGAACATGGCGCGCGTGATGGCCGCCAGGCGCGTGCCCTCCTCGGTCAGCTCCACGCGCCGTGCAGTACGCCGCAACAAGGTGATCTGGTAGTGCTCCTCCAGGGCCTTGACGTGCCCGGTCACCGCCGGCTGGCTGATGAACAGGCGCTCGGCAGCACGGGTAAAGCTGCCCTCACGGGCCACGGCGTCGAAGGCGCGTAGCTGGAACAGGTTCATATTTATCGGCCTGACTTATAGCTGGGATAACAACAAACAATTTGATTGATGGCAGCGCGAATTGCAACCTAGGCCCCGTAGTTTCAGCCCACCGCTTGTGAGGAATAACGGAATGAGCAACGCCCCGATTCTGCTGACCCCAGGTCCCCTGACCACATCAATCCGCACCCGCCAAGCCATGCTGGTGGACTGGGGCTCCTGGGACCGTGACTTCAACCAATTGACTGCCAGCGTCTGCGAACAACTGCTGGCCATCATCGACGGCGCCAGCAGCCACCACTGCGTGCCCCTGCAAGGCAGCGGCACCTTCGCCGTGGAAGCGGCCATCGGCACCTTGGTGCCACGCGATGGCAAGGTTCTGGTACTGATCAACGGCGCGTACGGCCAGCGCCTGGCGAAGATCTGCAAAGTGCTGGGTCGCACCTACAGCACCTTCGAAACGGCCGAAGACCAGCCGACCACCGCCGCCGACGTCGACCGGCTGCTGGCCGAAGACCCGGCCATCACCCATGTGGCGCTGATCCACTGCGAAACCAGCACCGGCATCCTCAACCCACTGCCCGAGATCGCCCAGGTGATCAAACGCCATGGCAAGCGCCTGATCATCGATGCCATGAGCTCGTTCGGAGCATTGCCGATCGATGCCCGCGAAATCCCCTTCGAAGCACTGATCGCGGCCTCCGGAAAGTGCCTGGAAGGCGTACCCGGCATGGGCTTCGTCTTCGCCGAAAAAAGCGCCCTGGCGGCCGCCGAAGGCAATGCCCACTCGCTGGCCATGGACCTGCACGACCAGCACGCCTACATGGCCAAGACCGGGCAATGGCGCTTCACCCCGCCTACCCACGTGGTCGCGGCCCTGCACGAAGCACTGCAGCAATACAACGAGGAAGGTGGCCTTCCGGCCCGCCACCAGCGCTACGCAGACAACTGCAAGACGCTGCTCGACGGCATGGCAGCCATCGGCCTGCGCAGTTTCCTGCCTGCCGAGATCCAGGCGCCGATCATCGTCACCTTCCACGCCCCCACCGATGCCCGCTACCAGTTCAAGGACTTCTACGAGCGGGTCAAGGCCAAGGGTTTCATTCTCTACCCGGGCAAGTTGACCCAGGTCGAAACCTTCCGCGTCGGCTGCATCGGCGTGGTCGGGGCGGACGGCATGCAGGCCGCCGTGAATGCCGTGGCCGAGGTGCTGCGGGAAATGGAAGTGCTGGATATCTGACGCTTTGCCCACCCGAATTCAGGAGTTAGCGCACATGAACTACAACAACCCCACCCAACTGCAAGCCGCCATCCTCGACTGGGCTGGCACCGTGGTCGATTTCGGCTCATTCGCTCCCACCCAGATCTTTGTCGAGGCCTTTGCCGAGTTCGATGTGCAGGTGTCGATCGAGGAAGCCCGAGGCCCGATGGGCATGGGCAAATGGGACCATATCCGCACCCTGTGCGACGTACCGGAAATTGCCGAGCGCTACCGCAAGGTGTTCGGCCGTACCCCGACCGATGATGACGTCACCGCCATCTACAACCGCTTCATGCCGCTGCAGATCGAGAAGATCGCCGTGCACTCGGCACTGATCCCCGGTGCGCTCGACACCCTCACCGGTCTACGCCAGGACGGCCTGAAGATCGGCTCGTGCTCGGGCTACCCGAAAGTGGTGATGGACAAGGTGGTGGAACTGGCTGCGCAGAACGGCTACGTGGCCGACCATGTAGTGGCCACCGATGAAACCCCGAACGGCCGCCCATGGCCGGCCCAGGCCTTGGCCAACGTGATTGCGCTGGGGATTGACGATGTAGCGGCCTGCGTGAAGGTGGACGACACCGTGCCTGGCATTCTTGAAGGCCGCCGTGCCGGCATGTGGACCGTGGCGCTGGTCTGCTCGGGTAATGCTCTGGGCCTGACCTGGGAAGGCTTCCGGGCGTTGAGTGCCGAGAAACTGGAAAGCGAGCGCCAGCGCATCCATGCACTGTTTGCCGGCTCCCGCCCGCACTACCTGATCGACACCATCAACGACCTGCCCGAAGTGATTGCCGACATCAACCGGCGCCTGGCCAAGGGCGAGATGCCGCAAGCCTTCTGACCCCTGCGGTTTCGCTGTATGTGTGTGTCCGCCACCAATCTGTGTAGGAGCGGGTTTACCCGCGAATACGGTGGCGGCAGCAACGGTGAACGGCGGGTGGAAATTGGCCAGCAGGCCCGGCCCTTTCGCGGGTGAACCCGCTCCTACACGCGGCCTGTGCCCAACCACCGACCTGTGTCCACCCCCGCTCCTACGGCCGACAAAACTGAGCAAGAACGCTATTGTGGCAATTGCACCCGCGGTTTGGTCGCGGCAAAGATCGCCCAGCTGGAGACGAACAGCGCCGCGATCAATGGGCCGATCACGAAGCCGTTGAGGCCGAACACCGCCAGCCCGCCAAGGGTCGACACCAGGATCAGGTAATCCGGCATGCGCGTATCCTTGCCCACCAGGATTGGCCGCAACACATTATCCACCAGGCCGATCACCAGCACCCCGAACGCGGTAAGCACCACCCCTTGCAGTATCGCCCCGGTCAGCAGGAAATACGCCGCCACCGGCGCCCAGATGATGCCCGCGCCCACCGCCGGCAGCAGCGACAGAAACGCCATCAGCACCGCCCACACCAACGCACTCGGGATATCCAGCACCCAGAAAATAAAACCTCCCAACGCACCTTGGGTAATGGCCACCAGCACGTTGCCTTTCACCGTCGCCCTCACCACACGATTGAACTTCAACTGCAAACGACGCTTCTGGTGCTCGGGCAGCGGGACGGCCATCCGCACCCGGCGCGCAACTTCCGGGCCATCACGCAGGAAAAAGAACAGCAGGTACATCATGATGCCGAAACTGATCAGAAACTCGAATGTGCCCTGGCCAAAGCTGAACGCCTGGCTGGCCAATACCTGGCTACCCTGGGTTGCCCACTTGGTGATCTTGTCACGCAACCCGTCAAGGTTACCCATGCCCATGTTGTCCAGCCCACGCTGGGCGAATGCCGGGAGCATGTCCTTGCCGCGCTCGACGTAACCGGCAATGTCCAGCTGCCCGCTTTCGATGCGCTGGTACAGCGTGGCGCCCTCTTGCACCAGCAGGGCGCTGATGATGATCACCGGCAGGATCGCCACAAGCAGGCACACCAGCGTGGACGTGGCCGCGGCAAGGTTACGCCGCCGCCCGCAGCGGATCAGCAAGTGACGCTGCAGCGGGGCGAACAGGATGCCGAGGATCACCGCCCAGAAGATTGCGCCGTAGTACGGCAGAAGAATCCAGAAGAAGGCAATGGTCACCAACGCCAAGAGTACTGCCAGGGCCTTGTTCTGTAGCGCGGTTTCGTTCATCGCAGTTCCTCAAATGGCTTATGAGTGATTAGTGCACCGCGCCTGGAAAAAAGTGCCGTGCTCACTTGACGCAAATCAATACGCACCTTGTCCATCGACCCTAGCATCCCCGCCTTTTGCCCCGGTGCGCACATGAACCCTACTGCCAAGCCCGAACTGCTGGCCCCCGCCGGCACCCTCAAGACCATGCGCTACGCGTTTGCCTACGGCGCCGATGCGGTCTACGCCGGCCAGCCGCGTTACAGCTTGCGGGTGCGCAACAACGAGTTCGATCACGCCAACCTGGCATTGGGGATCGAGGAGGCGCACGCCTTGGGCAAGCGCTTCTACGTGGTGGTCAACATCGCCCCGCACAATGCCAAGCTCAAGACCTTCCTCAAGGACCTGGCACCCGTGATCGAGATGGCGCCGGACGCGCTGATCATGTCCGACCCCGGCCTGATCATGCTGGTGCGCCAGCACTTCCCACAGATGCCGGTGCACCTGTCGGTGCAGGCCAACACCGTCAACTGGGCCAGCGTGCAGTTCTGGCAGCAACTTGGCCTGAGCCGGGTGATCCTGTCGCGGGAGCTGTCGCTGGACGAAATCGAGGAAATCCGCCAGCAGGTGCCGGGCATGGAACTGGAAGTGTTCGTGCACGGCGCCCTGTGCATGGCCTATTCCGGCCGTTGCCTGCTGTCGGGCTACCTCAACAAGCGTGACGCCAACCAGGGCACCTGCACCAATGCCTGCCGCTGGAAGTACGACGCCACGCCGGCCACCGAAAACGCCACCGGTGACATCGTGCGCCAAGTGCAACCCACCCTGGGCCTGGGCGCACCCACCGACCAAGTGTTCCTGCTGCAGGAAAGCAACCGCCCCGGCACTGAAATGCCGGCGTTCGAGGATGAACACGGCACCTACATCATGAACGCCAAGGACCTGCGCGCCATCCAGCACGTCGAGCGCCTGGCCTTGATGGGCGTGCATTCGCTGAAGATCGAGGGCCGCACCAAATCGCACTTCTACTGTGCCCGCGCGGTACAGTCGTATCGCCAGGCGATCGACGACGCGGTGGCCGGGCGACCATTCGACCGCGCCCTGATGGGCAACCTCGAATCCCTGGCGCAACGCGGTTACACCGAAGGTTTCCTGCGCCGCCACGTTCACGACGAGTACCAGAACTACCAGCGCGGCAACTCGGTGTCCGAGCGCCAGCAATTCGTAGGCGAACTGACTGGCGTGCGCGTCGACGGCCTGGCCGAGGTCAAGGTGAAGAACCGCTTCGCCGTGGGCGACCATTTGGAACTGATGACCCCGCGCGGCAACTACCACTTCGACCTGCACCGCCTGTGCAACCGCCAGCAGCACGCCATCGAGGTCGCACCGGGCGATGGCCATGTGGTGTATCTGCCGATCCCGGAACAGGTTGCCCTCGACTACGGCCTGCTGATGCGCGACCTGCGCATCGACGAAGCAGCAAGCTGACAACACTGTAATGTGCACCTCAGCTACCTGACAGCAGGCGGCAGCGAACATCGTGGCTATTCCGCATGAGGCCTCGCCATGTTGCGCAACCCCTCCCGCCGTACGTTTGTCAAAGGCCTGGGCGCCGCCAGCACGCTGGCGGGCCTGGGTCTGTGGCGCCCGCTGGTCCAGGCCGCTGAAGGCCGAGACCTGGCCGGCCAGCATTTCGAGCTGTTCATTGGCCAGACTCCGGTCAACATCACAGGCCGACCGCGTACCGCACTGACCGTCAACAACAGCCTGCCCGGCCCACTGCTGCGCTGGCGCGAAGGTGACACCGTGACGTTGCGCGTGCGCAACCGACTGGCGCAGGACACCTCGATCCACTGGCACGGCATCATCCTGCCGGCCAACATGGACGGCGTGCCTGGCCTGAGCTTCGCTGGCATCGAGCCCGGCGGCGACTACCTGTACCAGTTCACCCTGCGCCAGAGCGGCACCTACTGGTACCACAGCCATTCGGGGCTACAGGAGCAAGCCGGGGTATACGGGGCGATCGTGATCGAGCCACGCGAGCCCGAAACGCACCGCTACCAGCGCGACCATGTGCTGCTGTTCAGCGACTGGTCAGACCAGGCACCGGAACACCTGATGGCGACGCTGAAGACGCAGTCCGACGCGTACAACTTCCACAAGCGCACGGTTGGCGACTTCATCGATGACGTGGCCGAAAACGGCTGGAGCGCCACCGTCGCCGAACGCACGGCCTGGGCGCGCATGCGCATGAGCCCAACCGACCTCGCCGATATCAGCGCCGCCACCTACACCTACCTGCTCAACGGCCAACCACCACAAGGCAACTTCACCTGCCTGTTCCAGCCAGGCGAAACCGTGCGCCTGCGGCTGATCAATGCCTCAGCCATGACCTACTTCGACTTCCGCATCCCCGGGCTGAAGCTGACGGTGATCGCCGCCGACGGCTTGCCGGTAACCCCTGTGAGCGTGGATGAACTGCGCATTGCCGTGGCAGAGACCTACGACGTGCTGGTGACCGTGGGTGACCAACCCGCCTACACCCTGTTCGCCCAGAGCATGGACCGCACCGGCTTTGCCCGCGGTACCCTGGCCCGTGCGGCCGGGCTGCAGGCGCCGGTGCCTGCCCCCGACCCGCGCCCGGTGCTGAGCATGGAAGACATGGGCCACGGCGGCATGGATGCCATGGCGGGCATGGACCACAGAAATCCGCAGGGCATGAACCACGGCAGCATGGCCGGTATGGACCACGCCGCCATGTCGGCCATGCAGCAACACCCGATCAGTGAAACCGACAACCCGCTGGTGGACATGCAGACCATGGCACCGCGCCCCAACCTGGCCGATCCTGGCATAGGCCTGCGTGACAATGGTCGCCGCGTGCTGACCTACGCCGACCTGCGCAGCCCCTACCCCGACCCGGACGGTCGCCCGCCATCGCGTGACATCGAGCTGCACCTGACCGGCCATATGGAGCGCTTCGCCTGGTCGTTCGACGGCATCAAGTTCAGCGACGCCGAACCGCTGCGGCTGACCTACGGTGAGCGCGTGCGCATCACCCTGGTCAACGACACCATGATGACCCACCCCATCCACCTGCACGGCATGTGGAGCGACCTGGAAGACGAGCATGGCCAGTTCCTGGTGCGCAAGCACACCGTCGATATCCCGCCCGGCAGCCGACGCACCTACCGGGTGACCGCCGACGCGCTGGGCCGCTGGGCCTACCACTGCCACTTGCTCTACCACATGGAGACCGGCATGCTCCGCGAGGTACGCGTCGATGAATGACACCCGCAACCGCAGCTTCGTGGCAGGCGTGGCGCTGCTGACCTTGCTCGCCAGTGAACGGGCGATGGCCGCTGGTTCCGAACACACGAACCACGGCCAGATGGGCCATCAGGCCATGCCCATTAACCATGAAAGCATGGGCCACGACCAGCCTTCCCCCAGCCAACCTCGCACGCCCCTGCCTGTCATCACCGACGCCGACCGCCGCGCCGCCTTCCCGCCATTGCCAGGGCACCAGGCGCATGACCGGGCGCTGAACTGGGCAGTGATCGTGGACAAGCTCGAATACCAGAACTTCGAGAGCAGCAGTGCCCTGAACTGGAACGCCACCGCTTGGGTCGGTGGTGATATCGACCGCTTGTGGCTGCGCACCGAAGGCGAACGCGAACAGGGCAAGACCCACAAGGCCGAGCTACAGGCGCTGTGGGGCCATGCCGTGAGCCCGTGGTGGGAACTGGTGGCCGGTGCACGCCAGGACTTCAAGCCTGCCAGTGGCCAAACCTGGGCCGCCTTCGGCATCCAGGGCACACCGCTGTACGGCCTGGAGCTGCAAGCCACCGCCTATGCAGGCGAGCGGCAACAGACGGCGCTGCGCCTGGAAGCCGCTTACGCTATGCTGCTGACCAACCGCTGGATACTGGAGCCGACCCTGGAGGCCAACCTCTACGGGCGCAACGACGCCGGGCGCGAACAAGGTGCGGGGCTGGCCGACAGCGAGGTGGGCCTGCGCCTGCGCTACGAAATCACGCGCGGCTTCGCCCCCTACGTCGGGCTCAGTTTCAACCGCCTGCACGGCTCGCGTGCCAACCAGGCCCGAGAAGACGGCGAAGATCTGGGCCAGACCCGCCTGGTCGCCGGTATCCGCCTGCGTTTTTAAAGGAGTGCTTCACCATGCTGCGCAAACACCTGCTGACCCTGAGCCTGCTGGCCGTCACCGGCCTGGCCCAGGCCGCCGAGACCATCGACGTCTACCGCGACCCCAACTGCGGCTGCTGCAAGGCCTGGATCAGCCACCTGCGTGACAATGGTTTTACCGTCAACGACCACGTCGAGCCAAACATGAGCGCCGTCAAGCAACGCCTCGGCGTGGCGCCACGCCTTGCGTCGTGCCACACCGGGGTGATCGGCGGCAAGTTCGTCGAAGGCCACGTGCCGGCCGAGCAGGTGCGCCTGCTGGCCAAACGCAACGACCTCAAGGGCCTGGCGGTGCCGGGCATGCCCATGGGCTCGCCCGGCATGGAGATGGGTGACCACAAGGATGCCTACCAGGTCATCGGGGTGACCCAGGATGGCCAGGACACCGTGGTCGCCAACTACTGATGCTCAGCCTAGGGGCGCTGTTTCTCAGCGCCTTTGGTGCCGCCACCCTGCTACCGCTGCAATCGGAGGCTGTGCTGGTCGGCCTGTTGCTGCGCCAGCCCGAGGCCTGGGCGACCCTGCTGTTGGTAGCCACCCTGGGCAACGTGCTCGGCTCGGTGGTCAACTGGCTGCTGGGCCGGGCCATCGAGCACCTGCGCGACAAGCGCTGGTTCCCTTTCAGCGCTGCCCAACTGGCGCGTGCGCAGCAGCGCTACCAACGCTGGGGGCAATGGTCGCTGCTGCTCAGCTGGATGCCGGTGATCGGCGACCCGCTTACGCTGATCGCCGGGATAATGCGTGAGCCATTCTGGCGCTTCCTGTTGCTGGTGACCCTGGCCAAGGCTGGCCGCTATGCGGTGCTTGCGATGATTACCCTGGGCTGGTTTCACGCCTGGTAACACCTTTCAGGTTTCGCGTGGTCCACTGCCTGTTACAGTCGCCCCATTCAACCCGGCCCTACACGGAGTGCCCCCATGCTGCGCGCAACCGCCCTTGCCCTGGCCTGCCTTGCCAGCAGTTCGGCCATCGCTGCCGAGTCGCCTACCTACGGCCCCCAGCTCGAAGGCTTCAGCTACCCGCACCCCCTCAAGCATTTCGACTTCAAGTCCCAGGGCCAGGCCCTGCAGATGGGCTACATGGACGTGCCCGCCCAAGGCCAGGCCAACGGCCACAACGTGGTGCTGATGCACGGCAAGAACTTCTGCGCCGCCACCTGGGAAACCACCATCGACGCCCTGAGCAAGGCCGGCTACCGGGTCATCGCGCCCGACCAGGTCGGCTTCTGCACGTCGAGCAAACCGGCGCATTACCAGTACAGCTTTCAACAACTGGCCGACAACACCCATGCCCTGCTCGAACAGCTGGGTGTGAAGCAAACCATTGTGCTCGGCCACTCCACCGGCGGCATGCTCGCCACCCGCTATGCGCTGATGTACCCCCAGCAGGTGGAACGCCTGGCAATGGTCAACCCGATCGGTCTGGAAGACTGGAAAGCCCTGGGGGTGCCCTACCGCACCGTGGACCAGTGGTATGCCCGCGAACTCAAACTGGATGCCGAAGGCGTACGTGCATATGAACGCAAAACCTATTACGCCGGGCGCTGGAAGCCTGAGTACGAACGCTGGGTGCAGATGCTGGTGGGCTTGAACAAAGGGCCGGGGCATGAAGCGGTGGCGTGGAACTCGGCGCTGATCTACGACATGATCTTCACCCAGCCGGTGTACCACGAGTTCAAGCACCTGCAGATGCCGACCCTGCTGCTGATCGGCGACAAGGACACCACGGCCATCGGCAGCGATATCGCGCCGCCGGAGGTAAAGGCCAGGCTGGGCAACTATGCAGAGCTGGGGCCGCAGGTGGCCAGGCTGATACCCAAAGGTGAGCTGATCACGTTCGAAGGCATGGGGCACGCGCCGCAAATCGAGGAACCGGTGCGGTTCAATCGCACCCTGGTCGAATGGCTGGGCAAGTGAGCCAATGATCGGCCTCTGTGGCAGCGTACGCTTTTGTACTCTGCACAAGACCGCTGCTGCCACAGGGTGCCATTACACTTTCCAGACCTGCTCTTCTGTCCAGCCCAGCTCGGCAAAGTCGCCCGCCCGCAACTCGGCCTCTTCCTCGCAGAAAAACTCATCCAGCTGTGGTGGCCTGACCGCTGTATCACTGAGCATCGCGTGCACCTGCCCACGGTGATGCACCTGATGTTCGAACAGATGCGCCAGCAAACGCAGCCGCTGCTCGCGCTGCACCCGATCGGGCCGAACGACGCTCACATAGCGGCCAAGGTCGCCATCACTCAGCCCCCGGCAGTAGGCGATCAAACGGTGGTCAGCCTGGGCCTGCTCGGCATGCAGGTCGGTGCAGGTGGCAAACGGCTGTTCCGGGTCGAAAAAGCGTTCGCCGTCGGCATCGGGCTGCTCGCCGCGCTGCTCGCACTCGAGCATATGCAGGTAGAACCAATCCACCGTCAGCAAATGGTTGAGGGTGGCCTTGATCGACGGGAAGAAGCTGCAACGCGGGGCGACGAACTCGTCCTGGGTCAGTTGCAGGCAGGCCTTGTACAGGCGGTGATTGGCCCAGCCATTGTTATAGGCCTGGGTCAGCAGATAATGCGATAACGGCTGCATGGTCGGCTCCTTTTCAGGCGAAGCGTTGCAGTTGCATCTCCCGTAGCCGGCTCAGGGTGCGCTGGTACGGGAACGCCAGATACCCTTGAGTGTAGAGGGCATCGAGCGGCACCTGTGCCTCCAGGTACAACGCCACCCGGCGGTCATAGCATTCGTCGACCAGGGCAATGAAGCGGCGAACCGCATCGTCCTTGGGCGACAGCGCAGGCAGTTCACGGTCGCCCGCCACTACCCTCGCCGCGCCATCTTCGGTGCCACGGGCAATACGCCCCGCCCGCTGCTCCCCGCCCAGCGCCGGAATGCCGGATACCAGAATCGAGGGAAAACGGTCGCACAAGGCCATGAACTCCATGGCCGCCAAGGGTTGATCGCACAGATCGGTGAAACGGCACCAGATAGCCTGCTCACTGCGCCGCACGACGTGAATGTGCCTTGAGCCAATACCCAAGGGCTGATCAGTGCCGGCATCTTCCGGGCTGAGCTGGCGAAACACCTCGCCCAACTGGCTGGCCTGCCCCGCCTCGGCTACCCAATAGCGCTGCCGCGCCTCACCGGGGTGCAGGCGGTGATCCTGCTCGCCTGCTACCGGCAATACCTGCATGTGACGACCAATGGCGGCGATGGCTGGCAGGAACCGCTCGCGGTTGAAGCCATCGCGGTAGAGCTGCTCGGGTGGCTGGTTGGAGGTGGCGACGATCACCACGCCCTGATCGAACAATACCTGGAACAAGCGGCCGAGGATGATCGCATCACCGATGTCGCTGACGAACAATTCATCGAAGCACAGCACGCGGATCTGCCGCGCCAGCTCCCCCGCCAGGGCGAGCAGCGGGTCGGCGGTGCCGTTGAGCTGAAACAGGCGTTGATGCACCCAGGCCATGAAGTGATGAAAGTGCTGGCGCCGGCTCGGTATGCGCAGACACTGGTGGAACTGGTCCATCAGCCAGGTCTTGCCGCGCCCGACCGGGCCCCAGAGGTAGAGGCCCTGGGTGGGGCGGCCCTGCTCAAGGGACTGGAAGCAGGCTTGCAAGGCCTCGACGACGCGGGCCTGGGCAGGGTCAGCAACGTAGCCCCGAGTGCTCAGGGCTTGCTGGTAGAGGGTTTGGGGGTCGAGGGCCATGCCGCATTCTACCCGACTGTCACCCTCGGTGCAGGCGCGCGTCAGTCGGCCAGGCCGACCTTGAGTAGCGCGCCATCCTTGTCATCGGTCAGTACATACAGGTAACCATCTGGCCCCACCCGCACATCACGGATACGCGCCTTCAGGTCACCGAGCAACCGCTCTTCGTGCACCACCTTGTCGCCATCCAGTTGCAAGCGGATCAATTCCTGCGTGGCCAGCGCCCCTATGAACAGATTGTGGTCCCAGGCCTTGAACGTTGGGCTGTCGTAGAAAGCCATACCGCTGATACCCGGTGACTTTTCCCATACATGGTGCGGGTCGACCATGCCGTCCACATGCTCGCCCTTGGCCTCGGGGATGGGCAGCAACGAGTAGTTGATGCCGTGGGTCGCAATCGGCCAACCATAATTCTTGCCAGGCTTTGGGATGTTGATTTCATCCCCTCCGCGCGGGCCGTGTTCGTGGGTCCATAGTTGGCCGGTCCAGGGGTTGAGCGCGGCGCCTTGCTGATTACGGTGGCCGTACGACCAGATCTCCGGGCGCACGTTGTCCTTGCCGACGAAGGGGTTGTCTTTGGGCACTTCGCCGTCCGGCAGAATACGCACGACCTTGCCTTGCAACTTGTCCAGGTCCTGGGCAGTGGGACGTTGGTTGTTCTCGCCCAGGGCGATGAACAGGTAGCCGTCGCGGTCGAACACCAGCCGCGAGCCGAAGTGGTTACCCACCGACAGCTTGGGCTGCTGGCGGAAGATCACGGTGAAATTCTCCAGCCGGGCGCGGTCTTCGGACAGCTGCCCGCGGCCGACTGCAGTACCGGCCTTGCCGTCACTGCCCTCCTCGGCGTAGGACAGGTAGACGGTGCGGTCCTTGCCGAACTCCGGTGACAGCGCCACATCCAGCAAGCCGCCCTGGCCTTCGGCCCAGACCTTGGGTACACCGCTGATCGACGGGCCAACCTTGCCTTCGGCATTGACCAGCCGCAGGTTGCCGGCGCGCTCGGTCACCAGCATGTCCTTGCCACCGGGCAGGAAGGCCAGGGCCCAGGGGTTGCGCAGGCCATCGGCAAGCGTGTCGACGATCAAGGTGCCTTCTTCGCTGGGGAACCGCTGTTCGGCCGCTGCATGCGCCCACAGTGGCAGTAGCGCAGCGGCGGTCAGGGTGGCTAGCCAGTGTGCTCGAAGCATGCCGGATTCCTTTCAAGTGGGCTTAAGGCGCACGTGGGTTGTCGCGCGGTGGCCGGGTGGGTTCCAGGTTCGGTGTTTGCTGCTGACGACGCAGGTTGTCGCCGTTACCGATGCCGCGGTTGTCCAGGGTGGGTGGGCGCTGGTACGGGTCGGTGGACGGGCCACGTACCGGTGGCGCAGCCGGCATGCTGCCTTGACGGCTGTTGGGGTTGGCCCGCTGGATCGGGCTGTTGTAAGGGTTGTTGTTGCCGGCAGCACGTTGCACGGGCTGCTGCGCAGCCGCGTGCGCGGGCAGGCACAAGGCCAGGCCGAGGGCCAGGATGGGCAATGTCGGGGTCATGCTTCACCTCCTGTACGAAAATGCCGCGCCTGGTGGGTTTGATAGCCTAAGGCGCGAGGGGTTCGCGGCAAAAGTGTGAATGCGGGTGGAGATGATTCCTGATGTTTCAGTATGGGCCTCGGAGGGCTGCTTTGCAGCCATTCGCGGGCGCGCCCGCTCCACGGTCACCCACAGATTTCTGGCCCTGTGAGACACGTGTGGGAGCGGGCTTGCCCGCGAATGGCCGCAAAATCTACTGGCCGTTGTCCACCTTGTGCCGCGCCGCATACAGGCACAGCATCTCCATGGCCAGGGTTGCCCCGGCCAACGCGGTGATATCGGCATGGTCATAGGCTGGCGCCACTTCCACCAAGTCCATGCCTACCAGGTTGATGCCACGCAGCCCACCCAGAATCTCCAGCGCCTGCACCGTGCTCAGCCCGCCACACACCGGCGTTCCGGTACCGGGCGCGTAGGCCGGATCGAGGCAGTCGATGTCGAAGGTCAAGTACACCGGCCGCTCGCCCACCCGCTGGCGAATCGCTGCAATCACCGCCTCTGTGCCCTGGCGGTGCACTTGCCTGGCGTCGAGAATGGCAAAGCCCTGGCTGTCGTCATTGGTCGTGCGCAGGCCAATCTGCACCGAGTGGGCGGGGTCAACCAGGCCTTCGCGGGCGGCATGCCAGAACATGGTGCCGTGGTCGATGCGCTTGCCCGCCTCGTCCGGCCAGGTGTCACTGTGCGCATCGAAATGGATCAGCGCCAGCGGGCCATGGCGGCGGGCGTGAGCCTTGAGCAGCGGGTAGCTGATGAAGTGGTCGCCACCAAGGGTCAGCATGGCGCAACCCGCCTGCAGAATGTGCTCGGCATGGGCCTCGATGCTGTCCGGTACCGACTGCGGCGTGCCGCTGTCGAAGGGACAGTCGCCATAGTCGATGACCGCCAGGTGGTCGAACGGGTCGAACGCCCACGGCCAGTGGCGGGCCCAGGCCTGCTGGACCGAGGCAGCACGGATCGCCCGCGGGCCGAAGCGCGCGCCGGGGCGGTTACTGGTGGCCGTGTCGAACGGCACACCGCTGACCACCACATCCACACCGCGCAAGTCGCGGCTGTAGCGGCGGCGGGAGAAACTGACAACACCAGCGTAGGTGCTTTCTGCGGCGGTACCATACAGGCTATCGCGGGTCATGGCCTGGTCATTGCTTGCGGCTTGGTCCACGGTCGGGCTCCTTGATTGTCATGGGCTACTGCCGGCTGCGGAAGGCGGTCCACAGACGGTTGCGTTGGCGCAGGTCGGCCAAGGCCATGCTGCGGTCGGCATACAGACGCTGACGCACCTCGGCCGACGGATAGATATCCGGGTCGTTGCGCACCGCTTCGTCCACCAGCGGCGTGGCAGCCTGGTTGGCATTGGCGAAGAACAGCGTATTGGTCAGCGCTGCCACCGACTCTGGCTTGAGCATGAAGGCGATGAACGCCCATGCGGCCTCGGGGTGCGGGGCGTCCTTGGGGATGACCAGGTTGTCCTGCCATACCAGCGTGCCTTCGCGGGGGATGCGGTAGATCACCTCGAACGGCTTGCCGGCACGCCGGGCCTGGTCGGCGGCCATCGCGGCATCACCGTTGTAGGTCAATGCCAGGCACACGCTGCCATTGGCCAGGTCGTTGATCTGCCGGCCGTTGGCAACGTAGCTGATCGACGGCTGCAGCTGGCTGAGCAGGTTCTGCGCGGCAGCCAGGTCATCCTTGTTCTGGCTGTAAGGGTCCTTGCCCAGGTAGTTCAGGGCTACGCCGATCACCTCCTGGGGCGAGTCAGGCAAAGCGATGCCGCAACCCTTCAGGCGGGTGGCGTACTCGGGCTTGAACAACAGGTCGAGGCTGTCCAGCGGTACATCGCCAAGGCGCTGGCGTACTGCCTCCACATTTACCCCCAGGCCCAGCGTGCCCCAGGTGTACGGCACAGCATGGCGGTTGCCGGGGTCAACCTCGGCCAGTTTGCCCAGCAGGTCCTTGTCGAGGTTGCCATAACCAGGCATGGCCTGAGCGTCCAGCGGTTGCAGGGCATGGGCCTTGAGCGCTCGGGCCAGCACGGTGGATGACGGCACCACCACGTCGTAGCCGCTACCACCGGTCAACAGCTTGGTTTCCAGCACTTCGGGGGTGTCAAAGGTGTCGTACCGCACCTTGTAGCCCGTTTCCTGTTCGAAGCGCTGCAGGGTTTGCGGGGCGACGTAATCGGCCCAGCTGTAGAGGTTGACGACCTTTTCTTCGGCCTGCAGCGGCAGGGCCAGAACCAGAGACAAAAGGCACAACGATCGACGCATGGCGGACACCTCGGTAAATGGGTGGATGCCGCGAGCATGCCAGCCGGGTTACATTGCACCAATGGCAAGTTTGCAAAGCTGACATTCATCAGGAGCAATGTAATGCTCGGACAAGTGCACGATCCCGACCTGCACCTGCTGCGGCTGTTCGTCACTGTAGTCGAGGCAGGTGGCTTCAGCGCCGCTCAAGGCGTGCTGGGCCTGAGCCAGCCCACCATCAGCCAGCGCATGGCGCAACTGGAGGCACGCTTGGGTTACCGCCTGTGCAGCCGCGGCAAGGGTGGTTTTCGCCTGACGGAAAAAGGTGAATTGCTATTGGAGGCGGCGCGTGGGCTACTGCTGAACATCGAGCAGTTTCGCCAGCAGGCCAACGGCGTTGCCGGGCGGCTGCTGGGGACTGTGCGCATAGGCATGGCGGAAAATCAGGACAAGGCGGTGAGCCTGAAACTGGCGGCGGCCATTGCGGCATTTCGCAGGCGAGAGGAATCGGTGCAACTGGAGCTTGTCAGTGCACCGCCGGCGGAGCTGGAACGGCTGTTGCTGGAACAGCGGCTGGACTATGCCATCAGCTATTTTTCCGGCAACCAGGCGGCCTTTGATTACCAGCCCTTGTTCGCGGAACGACAGCGGCTGTATTGCGGCAGGGGGCATGTGCTGTACGGCGAAACGGATGTTGGGCTTGAGCGGTTGCTGGACATGGACCAGGTGCGCCATCCGTACCGTTTTCTCAAAGGGGGCGAACCGTTCCAGAGCAGACGCAGCACGGCAGTGGCGGAGCAGATCGAAAGCGTGCTGACGTTCATTCTGTCTGGGCAGCATATTGGCTACTTGCCATGCCATTGTGCACAGGCCTGGGAGGCCGAGGGGCTGTTATGGGCGCTGGACCCTGAGCTTGATTTTGCGGTGCCGTTCACCCTGGCCCGGCACCGGGCACAGGGGGTTGGCGAGGCAGCCCATGTATTTGCGCAGGATTTGCTGGCGGCGTTTGCCTGAACAGGCCCGTTCAGGCCACCACAATCAGTAAGCCATGCTCCAGCTCAGCGTATAGGTCCGCCCACGCCCCTGGTAGTCATACAGATACGCCGGCCCGTAGGTCGGCGAATAGAACAACGTCGCACGCTGTCCCCATACCGTGCTGTACTGCTTGTCCAGCAGGTTCTGGATACCGGCACTGAAGGTGCCGAAACCGGTGTCCTGGCTGCCCAGCAGGTCGAAGGTGGTGTAGCCGTCAATCTCGTGATCGGCATCGTCCTTCAGGCTGAAGGCATGGTTGGCCTGCAAGCGTGCACTGCGGCCATCGCCCTTCCAGCCGACGAACGCAGTGGCCTTGGACAAAGAGGCATAACGGGCATCGCGCTTGATCCAGCCGCCGTCCTCGGCCTCTTCCTCGGAGCGTGTCATGTGCAATGTGCCGCCAGCTTCCCAGCCGGTCTGGAAGTGCCGGGTCAGTGCACCTTCAAAGCCGAAGTCGCGGCTTTTCTGCTCTTCCACGTCGATGGTCAGCGTTTGCGAATCGACGTTGATGATCTTGTCCGACCAGATGTAGTACAGCGCTGCCTGCGCATCCCAATCCAGGTCGGCATAGCGCCAGCCCAATTCCACCTGGCGGCTCTTGATACCGGCCAACGGGTTATCGGCCACGCTCAGGCCCGGCTTGCCGTAGTACTTGGCCGGGTCAGGCAGGTCGAAGCCTTCGCCATAGTTGCTCCACACCTGGTGGCCGTTCTTGAAGTCGTAGATGGCACCGACGTTGAACAGGTTGACCTGATAGTCGTTACTGCCACCTGGCACACCCTTGAAGTCGCTGACATCAACGTCCATCTGCTGCCGCCGGGCACCACCGGACAATGTCAGGTTGTCGGTGGCATGCCAGTCCAGCTGGGCATACACCGACACACCATCCACCCGGTAGCTGGGGTAGCGGTCGGCCTTGCTGTCTTTTTCCAGCTCCAGGCCACCCGACTCGGACGAGGTCTGGGCGTTGAAGGTGGTCTGCTCGGCGTTGAAGCGCTCGCGGTCCAGGTCAACGCCGTAGGTCAGCTTCAGCGTATCCCACTGTTTGGCAAACAGGCCCTTGAGGCTGGTGACTTCGAAGTTCTGCTGCGAGGCGGCAAAGTACACCCCGCGCGAGCCGGTGGGCGTGGCACGGTTGTAGTACGGGAACGGGTAGAAGTTGTCGTCTTCCTTGCGGTACGAAGCCTGCAAGTAGAAGTCCTGGCCCAGCACGTCGGTGTGGTGGTAATTGGCGTTGAGCAGCAAGCGCCGCGTACGCGGCTCCAGGTCCGATGAATAACCGCTGCGCAGCTCGGCGTCTTCCAGGTCGGATGGCGCGTTGTAGTTCAGGTTGGGGAAGTAGATACCCGTGCTGCCGTGGTTGCCCGAGTCGTAGTACTGGGCCAACAGGTCGAGGCTCTGCTGGTCGTTCAGTTGCAGGCCCAAGGTACCGAGTACGTCGATGGTGCGATTGTACTGCAGGTCGGTCTGGGTGTTGTCGATGAAGATCTGGTCGCCAGCACCATCGTAGAAGGCTTCGTTCTGCTCACCGGAAATACCCAACCGGGCATTGACCCGCTCGTTACCACCGCTGACGGACTGGGCGAAGCGGGTGGCCAGGTCGTCGCTGTTGTTGAAACCGCTGCTGGCCCCCAACTGGGTTTCGAAGCGCGCCGGGCCAGGCTCGCCCTTCTTGGTCACGATGTTGATGATGCCGCCGGTGGCGCCACCGCCGTAGATGGCGCTGGCGCCAGACAGCACTTCGACGCGCTCGACGTTGAACGGCGAAATGCTGTCGAACTGGCGCGACAGGCCGCGGGAGCTGTTCTGGCTGACCCCGTCGATCATCACCAGCACGTTGCGCCCACGCATGTTCTGGCCGTAATTGGTGCGCCCTTCCGGCGCCAGGTCAAGGCCCGGCACCAGCTTGCCGATGGCTTCCTTCAGGCTGACGCCGCTGTCGATCTGCTCGCGCAATTGCTGCTGGTCCACTACCCAGACGGTCCCGGGGATTTCGCTGATGGCGGTGCTGGTGCGCGAGGCTACGCTGACTTCGATCGGCTTGAGGTTGACCGCCTGCGGCGCGGCCTCGGCCTTGCGCAGGGTGACGGTGCGAGCCTCGCTGAACTGCCAGCTCATGCCGCTGCCGGCCAGCAACTGCTGCAGGGCCTGCTCGACACTGTAGTTGCCCTGCAACGCCGGGCTGACCTGGCCGGCGACATCGCCTGTGGTGTACAGCAGGTGCAGGCCGGCCTGGTCGGCGAAAGTGGTCAGCGCCTGGTCCAGCGGTTGGGCTGGCAGGTCGAGCTGGACCTGGCGGGCCTGCATCTGGGTCTGTTCGGCAGCCGTCGCGGCCCCTGCGTGCAGGGGGCCGAGCAACAGGGCCACGGCACTGCAAGACATCAAGGCATGGTGAAAAGAACCGCGACGGCGGTGCAAGGGCTTGAGCATCAGAGGCACGAATGAGCTTCCTGACAAGTCGTAAATGAGAATGGGTTGCTGATCAGTCTCACTACGACGATCTGGCTTGCAGGAACTTGCAGTGCCAAATGGAAAATATTTTTATTTCTGTCCGGCCTCTTCGCGGGCAAGCCCGCTCCTACAACGACTGCGCCCGCCTGAAGATTGTGCGATCTGTGCAGGAACGGGCTTGCCGCTAAGAGGCCGGAACAGGCTGATCAATGCACCACGGCCAACCACGGCAGGTAAGTCACCTTCAGGCCATACCGCTGCTCCAACGTCCGCAACAGGGCCTCAGGTTCATCCAGGTCAAACACCCCGCTCACTTCCATCGCAGCCAGCTTGCTGTCGGACAACACAATGCGCCCATGCCGGTATCGCTCAAGCTCGGTCAGCACCTGCCCCAGCGGCTTGCCGTTGAAGATCAGCTTGCCACGCTGCCAGGCCATCTGCGTGCCGGCATCGGCCGCCACTGCCAGTTCATGTTCACCCACCTTGGCTTCACCGCGAGCCAACACGACGTGGCCATCGCGCTGCACGCTGAAGGTGGCAGCATTGCCCTGCACCCGCGCACCGGCCGTTTCGACCACAAACGGACGTGAATCATCGGCGGTCTCGAACAACGCCTCACCCGCATCGAGTACCACACGCCGTTCATGCTCGCTGAACGCCACGCTCAAGGCACTGGCGCTGTTCAGCGTCACCCGTGTGCCATCTGTCAGGGTAATGACCTGCCGCTCGCCCACGGCGGTGTGGTAATCGGCCAGCAGTATCGGGGCTTGCTGCCAACCCGCCACAGCGGCGACCAGCAACACCACCGAAGCCGCCACACCCGCCTGCTTCAGCCGGCCGCGGCAATGGCGCAAGGCCTGGCCGATATACTTTGCCACCATGCTCTCGGAAACCCCCAGGCGTTGAGCGACCTGCTTCTGGGTCAGGCCCTCGACACGGTTGAGCAACAGCGCCTGGCGGGCATTGTCGGGCAACTGCAGCAGCGCCTGGTCAAGAATCTGCAAACGCTCGCGGGCCAGCAACGCCGCCTCGGGTGCAGGCGCCGGGCAGGCCACCTCACAGGCTCCGTCGCTGTCGTCGTGGCTGGCGGCGATGCGTTGCTCACGGCGCAAAGCGTCAATCGCCAGGTTGCCGGCGACGCGGAAGATGAAACTGCGCGCGTGCAACACCGGCACCGCCTGCTCGTCGATGTTCACCAGCTTCAGGTAGGTTTCCTGCGCCACATCGGCCGCGCGCTGGCGGTCACTCATGCGCCGTGTCAGAAACTGCAGCAGGTCGTCGTAGTGCTCCTGGAAACTTGCCAGCAGGCCCGACATGGGTGAAGTCAGCATGATTGGGGAACAGCCAGTAAGAGAGGTTATCGAGCGTTAATGAGAAACAGTATCTTTCATATGAACCGATACTTTCAACGCCGACGCGCATTTGCCACACTGCCAGCTCCACTCCGGCAAGGTCACAGCCCATGACTGCCCGTCTATACCGCTACACCCGCCTGTTCCTGGTCCTGCTGCTGGCCTGTGGCCTGGGGGCCTGTGCGCTGTTCCAGCCACGCGACCCGGTGAACATCAGCGTGATCGGCATCGAACCACTGCCCGGTCAGGAGCTGGAACTGCGCATGGCGGTGAAAATGCGGGTGCAAAACCCCAATGAGGCGCCGATCGATTACAACGGTATCGCCTTGAACCTGGAAGTGAACGGCCAGCCGCTGGCCACTGGGGTCAGTGACCAGCAGGGGCATATTGGCCGCTACGACGAAGCGGTGATCGTGGTGCCGGTAAGCATCACGGCGTTTTCCTTCCTGCGCCAGGCCTATGGGCTGGGCAAGCTGGATTCGCTGCAGGGTCTACCCTACAAGCTGCGCGGCAAACTGGCCGGCGGGCCGCTGGGGACCGTGCGCTTTACCGATGAAGGCAAGCTGGACCTGCCCAAGGGCACCTACTGACAAGCGCCGGGCGGGTGTGCTCAGCGGTTGGCGCTGGCTGCGGCCATCAGCTTGTTGACTTCGCTGCGCACCATGCTGGCGTATTCAGGCGGCGTCATGCCGTCCAGTTCGGCGCGCACCCACTCGGCCCATTTGCCCTTGCGCCGTGGCTTTTCGGCAATCAGCCGGGCGGCTTCGCCCTTGGCTTTGCCCAGGTTGTTCTGCCACATCTCGAACAGCCGAGCCTTCTCTGCCTCGATCTGCGCCCGTTCCTCGAAGCTCATGTTGGCCAGATTGAAACTCATGAAGTTACCTGCAGGTTTGAAAATGGCCGCTATCTTACACCCAGGCAACCCATCATCGGAAAGCCGCCGCAACTTTCCCGACGTGGCGGCATCCATTGTTCACACCCCCATTGACGAGGACGAGTTCATGGCCCGGAAAAACGCCACGCTGGCTGACAGCGATCAGATCAAGGACCAGGTATTCAGCGAACTGCAATCGCTGATAGAAGAATCGGAAAAACTGCTGAACGACAGTGCCGCCCTGGTGGGCGAAGAAGCCGAGACCCTGCGCGCCCAGGTAAGCCTGAAACTTCGTCAGGCTCGCCAGGCGGCCAGCAACGTGCGCAGCAAGGCGCAACCGGTGGTGGACGCCACCCAGGACTACATCGGCGGCCACCCCTGGCAGACTGTTGCTATTTCTGCCGGCCTCGGGCTGGCGGTAGGCCTGCTACTGGGCCGGCGCAGTTAAGGCCTGCGCCGCCTGGTGCCCATCAGGCGGCCAAAGCCTGCGGGATGCCGCTGTGGAAGCGCAGCTCCTGGTCTGGTGACTGGATCAGCTCCATTTCCGCCGCGCGTACCAGCTCGACGCAGCGAGCGATGTCCGCTTCATCACCGTAGTTGTGCGCCAGTTTCAGGTAGCCCTGGTAGTGGCGCGCTTCGCTTTTCAGCAGCCCGTGGTAGAAGCGGCCCAGCTCTTCATCCAGATGCGGCACCAGCGCGGCAAAACGTTCGCAACTGCGCGCCTCGATGAACGCCCCCACCACCAGCGTATCCACCAACTTGACCGGCTCGTGGGCGCGCACCAGCCGGCGCAACCCCGACGCATAACGCCCTGCCGACACCGGACGCAACGGCACACCGCGGCGTTTCATGAGGCGTAACACCTGTTCGTGGTGCACCAGCTCCTCGCGGGCCAGGCGCGACATCATGTTGATCAGATCCAGGTGAGTGTTGTACTTGGCGATCAGGCTCAAGGCCGTGCTGGCGGCCTTGAACTCGCAGTTCTTGTGGTCGATCAGCAGGGTTTCCTGGTCGGCGAGCGCCGCTTCGATCCAGGCATCTGGCGTCGGGCAGCCAAGAAAGGCGTCGATTTCGGGGATCAGGGACATAAGCGTGCAACCACACAGAACAGGCAGGGTCGGCGATTATACCGGCGGCGGCTGGCGACGCCAGTGACTATGCTTGATGTACATCAAGCGCTGGAGGTGAAAGCGCCGACTATAGTCAGGCACTGGTCGCCATCATCGAAGGGAGTTTACGCCCATGCAAGCCGTCCGCAGCATCCTCGTCGTCCTCGACCCCGCGCACGCCCACAGCCGGGCGCTTACTCGGGCCAAGCTGATTGCCGGCATCACCGGCGCGCGCCTGCACCTGCTGATGTGCGACAAACGGCATGATCACAGTGCGCTGCTGAGCCTGCTGAGCAGCCAGTTGCATGATGACGGCTTCGACAATGTCACCCATGAAGAGGGCTGGCGCGACAACCTGCACGACACCATCATCCATGTACAGCAGGCCGAAGGCTGCGAACTGGTGATCAAGGACCACCGCCCGGACAATCCGCTGAAAAAGGCCCTGCTCACCCCCAGCGACTGGAAGCTGCTGCGCCAATGTCCGTGTGCGGTGCTGATGGTCAAGAGCGAGCGGCCATGGACCGGGGGCAAGATCCTGGCGGCGGTGGACGTGGGCAACCAGGACGAAGACCACCGCCGCCTGCATGCCAGCATCATCGACCACGGCTTCGAGATTGCCAAACTGGCCAAGGGAGAACTGCACGTCATCAGTGCCCACCCGTCGCCGATGCTGTCAGCGTCGGACCCGGCGTTCCAGCTGAGCGATACGATCGAAAAGCGCTACCGTGAAGCGTGCAGCGCGTTCCAGGCTGAATACGGCATCAGGGAAGAATGCCTGCATGTGGCCGAAGGGCCAGCGGATGTGTTGATTCCACATACCGAACAGAAGCTCGATGCCGTGGTGACGGTGATGGGCACGGTGTGCCGCACGGGCATTTCCGGGGCGTTGATTGGTAATACCTCGGAAGTGGTACTGGATGCGCTGCAGGGTGATGTGCTGGTGCTCAAGAGTGAGGAAGCCATCGCCCACCTGGCGGAGCTGGCCCGCGGCTGAGTAGGCAATATGCAGGCCCCTTGTAGGAGCGGGTTCACCCGCGAATGCGTCATTGATTTCAACGCCACATTCGCCGGCAAACCCGCCCCAAGGTTCCGTTGCCGCCCGGGAGTCTAGACCAACGCCTCCCGCACCTTCGGATCAAGCCCCTCCCCCGCATGGGCCTCGCTCCATTCCGCCAGCTGCCGGCGCATCGCCGGCGTCCAGAAGCTCTGCAAATGCTGCCGCACCCCTTGCACCGCCAGCGCCCGGTCGGGCTCGCTGTCGAAGTAATGGGCAATCTGGTTGGCCATCTTGACCAGGTTTTCACTGCTCATCGGCGAACCTCGGCTTTCTCCGCAGTGCGGCGCTCTTTCAGTAGCCGCTGCTGTTCATCACTGAAGTCCTGATAGCGCTTCTGCCATTGCGATGGCTGGAACACTTTCACCACTTCCACTGCCGTCACCTTGTACTCGGGGCAGTTGGTGGCCCAGTCGGAGTTGTCGGTGGTGATCACGTTGGCCCCCGACTCTGGGAAGTGGAAGGTGGTGTACACCACTCCCGGCGCCACCCGCGTACTGACCTTGGCACGCAGCACAGTCTGCCCGGCGCGGCTGCCGATGCCGACCCAGTCACCGTCTTGGATGCCACGGCTTTCAGCGTCGGTCGGGTGGATCTCCAGGCGGTCGGCGTCATGCCAGGCGACGTTGCCGGTACGCCGGGTCTGGGCGCCGACGTTGTACTGGCTGAGAATGCGCCCGGTGGTCAGCAGCAACGGGTAGCGGTTGTTGACCTTTTCGTCGGTGGGCACGTAGCCGGTGAGCATGAAGCGCCCCTTGCCACGCACGAACTGGTCGATGTGCATGGTCGGCGTGCCGTCTGGGGCAGCGTCGTTGCACGGCCACTGCAGGCTGCCATGGCGGTCGAGTTCCGCGTAGCTGATACGACGGAAGGTCGGCGTCAGGCGGGCGATCTCGTCCATGATCTCGGAAGGATGGCGGTAGTTCATCGGGTAGCCCAGGGCGTTGGCCAGGGCCACGGTAGCTTCCCAGTCGGCCTTGCCGGCCAGCGGCTCCATGACCTTGCGCACCCGCGAAATACGCCGCTCGGCGTTGGTGAAGGTGCCGTCCTTTTCCAGGAACGAACTGCCCGGCAGGAACACATGGGCGAACTTGGCAGTTTCGTTGAGGAAGATGTCCTGCACCACCACGCACTCCATGGCCAGCAAGGCCGCGGTGACGTGCTGGGTGTTGGGGTCGCTCTGGGCGATGTCCTCACCCTGGCAGTACAGCGCCTTGAAGCTGCCATCCAGCGCCGCCTCGAACATGTTGGGAATGCGCAGACCCGGGTCGGGCTGCAAGGTCACGCCCCACGCCTGTTCGAACTCGGCGCGCACGCCCTCGTTGGAGACATGCCGGTAGCCGGGCAGCTCGTGGGGGAACGAGCCCATGTCGCACGAGCCCTGCACGTTGTTCTGCCCGCGCAGCGGGTTCACCCCTACCCCTTCACGGCCGATGTTGCCAGTGGCCATGGCCAGGTTGGCGATGCCCATCACTGCGGTACTGCCTTGGCTGTGCTCGGTCACCCCCAGGCCGTAGTAGATGGCCGCGTTGCCGCCGGTGGCATACAGCCGGGCCGCAGCGCGGATCTGCTCGGCGGGCACGCCACAAACCGGGCCGAGCACCTCGGGGGCGTTGTCTGGCAGGCTGACGAAGTCGCGCCAACGGGCGAAGTCTCCGGTTTCGCAGCGGGCATCGATGAAGCTTTGGGCCAGCAGGCCCTCGGTGACGATCACGTGGGCCAGGGCGTTGAGCATGGCCACGTTGGTGCCCGGGCGCAGTTGCAGGTGCAGGTCGGCGCGGGCGTGCGGCGAGTCGACCAGGTCGATACGCCGTGGGTCGATCACGATCAGCCGCGCCCCTTGGCGCAGGCGGCGCTTGAGTTGCGAGCCGAACACCGGGTGCGCATCGGTGGGGTTGGCGCCAATCACCAGCACAACGTCGGCCTGCATCACCGAGTCGAAGCTTTGCGTGCCGGCCGACTCACCCAGGGTCTGCTTCAGGCCATAACCGGTGGGCGAATGGCATACCCGTGCGCAGGTGTCGACGTTGTTGTTACCGAAGGCCGTGCGCACCAGTTTCTGCACCAGATAGGCTTCTTCGTTGGTACAGCGGCTGGAGGTGATACCGCCGATGGAGTCGCGCCCGTATTTGAGCTGGATGCGGCGGAACTCGCTGGCGGCATAGGTCACGGCCTCGTCCCAGCTGACTTCCTGCCACGGGTCTTCCAGGCGCTTGCGGATCATCGGTTTGGTGATGCGGTCCGGG